>NZ_AOMO01000024.1 GCF_000338875.1 Vibrio mimicus CAIM 602
GTGGAAATTGTTATGGCTAAAGGTAGAAAAAAGCAAACCGCCGAAACACGCGCCAACAGTGCGCTGGGCTTATCTTGGCTTAGGGAAATTAGCTGGGTGGCACGATAGTAAACGAACAGGAATAGTGGGCTGGGAGCGACTTTGGGAAGGATGGTTCAAACTACAAACCATCCTTGAAGGTTACGAGCTTGCAATGTCTCTTGAGCATGAAATGTGATCAAGAGACAGGCAAACTGCCGGTTTTTTTATTTATCAAATTTTCACTAATTCAAAAAAGAATGAGTGAACACCAACACTAGTCACCCGCAAACATGTAGCCTTCACCATGCACAGTCACAAAAATCTGTGGGTTCTTTGGATCGATTTCCATCTTGGCACGCATACGACGGATCAGCACATCAATTGTACGATCGTTTGGTGCATCCACTCGGTGACTGATCATGTTCAAAATACGTTCACGGCTCAACACTTGGTTTGGGTAAGAGGAAAGCGCCACCAGCAGTTCATACTCGGCTTTGGTTAGCTTTACTGGCTCACCGTTACGGCTTAACGCACGGCGCTGAACATCAAATGTCCATTCGCCGAAATAAACCAACTTATCGTCTTGCTTGTCTGCATTTTTATCACGACGAGCAAGAGAAATGCGCCACAACAGATTCTTTACTCGAACCTGCAGCTCACGCAAATCAACTGGTTTTGTGACATAGTCGTCTGCCCCCATTTCGAGGCCAACAATTTTGTCGATACTATCTGTGCGTCCTGTCACTAAAATAATGCCAATCTCCGACTGGCCGCGTAGTTCTCGCGTCAATAACAAACCATCTTCACCGGGCAAATTAATGTCCAGTAGCACCAGATCAATATCATTGAGTTCTAGTGCTTCTCTCATTTGCGCGCCACTTTCCGCTTGTGTAACTTGGTAACCTTCATTTTGAAAGTAACCACTCAACTTACTACGGGTAACGAGGTCGTCTTCAACCACAAGTACGTGATAACTCATAGTGCACCATTTTAAATAACTGGATTTATCGCAGGGTTATTCTATTCATATTTATTAATATTTCGAGAAAAATCGTGAGAAACCTCACTTTTTTTTGATTCAACTCAAGCTTCATTTAACATATTAATAACCCATTCTTTTATTTTCACAAGCTGTCATATTTAGCGCGATAGCTGTTCATTTTTATGGTTTAGACTAATAGCCAACCGATTGGGAGTGCAAAAATGATACAAGAACTGAAAATCCTTAATGAAAAACGCGCAGAAATATATTGGTGGTTGTCTAGCCTGTTTATCAAAGAGCTTAGCGAACAAGATATTACGCACTATCACTCAGCCGAAATTCGCACTTTCTTAAGCGGTCTCGCAGACGAAGAGAGCCTAGCTGATGATGTGAGAAGCTTGATCGACGCGCTCAATCGTTTACAAGATCGCCAAGATGCTCAACTGGAACTCGCTGCAGATTTTTGTGATTTGTTTTTGAAATCGGATCGTGACTCAGCCCTACCTTATGCTTCAGTCTATACAGACAAAGGCCTGCTCAATGGCAAACCTGCACAGCAGATGCGTGAGCTGCTGGCCGCTCATGAGGTAAAAGTCGACCAAAATCTCAATGAGCCTGCCGATCATCTGGCGATCCAACTCGATTTTCTGGCGCATCTTGTGATCAGCACTAATCAGCTTGAACAAAATTCTGAAGTGAATGCAGCATTGCAAGTGCAATCTGATTTCATCAGCCAACACTTACTCACTTGGTTACCCGTTTTTGTTGAACGCTGCACTCAGTTCGATACCTTTGGACTATATGCTGCTGTAGCACGTTTGGCGTTAGCGTTTGTTAAGCAAGACCAAGGTTTCCTTGATGAGTTGAAGACCAATATCGAACCATAACTCGCCGTATCGTTAATGCATTAATTTACGGTTTTGCACCAAATCCCCCTTTTTCACTACAAATAGAAAGGGGATTGGCGAATTAATTGTGAATTAGCTTATAGTTTGATGAATGAATTTCATTGCGGTGGACAAATTTGCAGTCTAAAATCCACCCGCAAACGATAAAAAACGAGTAAAAATCTAAACCGCTGTTTCTTGGCGGTTTTTGTATTTTTATTACTTTAGGCATTGTGATTGAAGCGCTTTACGTACGGCATAGTGTTGGACATACCCACACAGAGTGTGAAGATTCGCTCAGTCTCGCCTTACTTCTGCTGATTTAATTAACCGATAACATTCGCTGGCATCAGCAGTCATCGACAGGAACACTCTATGGCTACGATTAAAGATGTGGCGCGCCTTGCTGGCGTGTCGACTACCACCGTCTCTCACGTCATCAACAAAACTCGCTTTGTGGCTGAAACCACACAAGAAAAAGTGATGGAAGCGGTCAAACAACTCAACTATGCTCCTAGTGCTGTAGCACGTAGTTTGAAGTGCAATACCACTCGCACAATCGGCATGTTAGTGACTCAATCAACAAACTTGTTTTTCTCTGAAGTTATCGATGGTGTAGAAAGCTATTGTTACCGTCAGGGCTATACTCTGATCCTGTGTAACACGGGTGGCATTTATGAAAAGCAACGTGACTACATTCGTATGCTGGCTGAAAAACGTGTTGATGGCATTCTGGTCATGTGTTCAGACCTGACTCAAGAGCTACAAGAGATGCTGGATGCTCACAAGGATATTCCTAAAGTGATCATGGATTGGGGCCCAGAAACTCCGTATGCCGATAAAATCATCGACAACTCGGAAGAAGGCGGCTATTTAGCGACCAAATTCCTGATTGACCATGGACACACGAATATTGCTTGTTTGAGCGGCCATTTTGTTAAAGCTGCCTGCCAAGAGCGCATTCAAGGTTTTCGACGTGCAATGGCGGAAGCAAAATTGCCTGTCAATGAAGATTGGATTTTAGAAGGCAACTTTGAGTGTGACACCGCAGTGCTAGCAGCCGACAAGATTATTGCTATGGATAAGCGCCCGACTGCCGTATTCTGTTTTAACGATACTATGGCGCTTGGTTTGATGAGCCGGTTGCAACAAAAAGGCATCCGTGTTCCAGAAGATATGTCTGTAATTGGTTATGACAATATTGAATTGGCGGAGTATTTCTCTCCTCCATTAACAACTGTACACCAACCCAAACGACGTGTAGGTAAGAATGCGTTCGAAATTTTGCTAGAACGTATTAAAGATAAAGAGCATGAGCGTCGGATTTTTGAAATGCATCCTGAAATTGTCGAACGCGACACAGTGAAAAACTTGACAAAATCCTAACTTTCCTGACAATTCATAGGGTCTATATTTGAAAGCTTGTCACATAAATATGACAAAACTGATGTAGAACTAGTATTATTAACTGGGCGCATTCTCACAATTGAAATATCAATATGTGAGAATAACCCAAGAACGATTATTTTTTATCAGGAAAAATGTCACGCACAGGGCAAACCATTTGAAAAAGTGGGACGCAAAGCCTCCGGCCTAAACCAGAGTTCATGGTAGGTAGCGGGGTTACCGATGGCAAAAATGCATACACTATGTTGACTCATCATTGACACTGACGATGCATGCTTTTGCTAATTTTCTCGGACCTGATTTGGTGGCGTATGTAACAATACTCCGAGACTAACAGCATGAATAAACCAGTATTAAAAGATTCAATGCGGCTCTTTGAGCAGCTAGGACGTGTTAAATCTCGTTCAATGTTTGGTGGCTTTGGTATTTTCGTCGACGAAACTATGTTTGCACTTGTGGTTAACGATACGCTGCACATCCGTGCAGACGATGCCACAATCGAGAAGTTCAAGCAGCAAGGTTACGAGCCTTATGTTTACAAAAAACGTGGCTTCCCTGTTGTGACTAAATACTACGCTTTGCCTGATGATTGTTGGAATGAACCCGCTTTTATCTTAAGCGAAGCTCGTACTGCACTTGAGGTCGCTAAGACCGAACGTGAAACTCAAGCACAAGCAAAGCCTGACCGTTTGAAAGATCTTCCCAACTTGCGTTTAGCAACCGAAAGAATGCTCAAGAAAGCGGGTATCGAGACTGTTGAGTCTCTTCACTCTCTTGGTTCTGTCGAAGCTTATAAAGCCATTCAACGCACGCATACGGCAGAAGTTAGCTTAGAGTTACTCTGGGCTTTAGAAGGTGCCATAGAAGGCAAACATTGGTCGGTGATCCCGCAGAACCGTCGCGACGAATTACTAAGACACCTTTAATTTTCCGTTTTAAGTTCGTTGGTTTTCTATACCACTTTGTGTTCTTACGGTTTGCAGCAAAGTTAAATAACGCGTCCATCGGGCGCGTTATTTTTTTGAAAGAAATTCCGCCTTTCCCCTGTCTTTATTCCATAGTCTCATTAATAACAACACTTACGACGAATTGGCTCTGAGTGGATATACTTAATTTAGACGACATGTGACTACTGAATACCTCACAGCATTCATCAATTTTAAGTGATTACTAGGATTTCTAATGAACAGAAAGCTCATCATCGCCCTAATCTTGATTGCGATAGCCGCCCTGTTGGTGACGCAATTTAGCCAATACCTCACGTTAGAAGTGGCGAAAGCGAAGCAGGCCGAGTTAGCGAGTTATATCGACGCCCATCTTCTGCAAGCCGCACTCATCTATTTTGTTGTGTATGTACTGTTGACGGCCTTTTCCATTCCGGGAGCCACCGTTGTAACCCTGCTTGGTGCTGCGCTGTTTGGGTTTTGGCTGAGTCTTTTATTAGCCTCCTTTGCCAGTACCATTGGCGCTACCCTAGCCTTTCTTAGTAGTCGTTTTTTGCTGCGTGATTGGGTTCAATCTAAATTCGCCGAAAAATTGTTAACGATTAACCAAGGTGTTGAACGTGATGGTGCTTTTTATTTACTTTCATTGCGTTTAATCCCCGTTTTTCCATTTTTCTTAATCAACTTAGTCATGGGGCTAACTCCAATTTCGACTTGGCGCTATTACTGGGTGAGTCAACTCGGTATGCTGCCGGGTACATCAGTCTACTTAAATGCAGGGACACAATTAGCGGAAATATCCAGCTTAGGAGAGATTATCTCGCTTCCAGTATTAGCCTCTTTTGTATTACTGGGTGTGTTTCCAATAATAGTGAAATGGCTTATGGGTAAATTTCAGCAGCGTGCTGCACCATCATCAGCCAAATAGCAGTAACGAAACAACAAAGATGAGAGCTAATGAAGATCTACACGGCCAATAACCCACTAGAAGCTCACATGCTGATGCAATTACTGCGTCAGCAGGGCATTGAGTGTGAATTACGTGGAGAAATGCTCTTTGCGCTGCGCGGTGAGATTCCGTTCGACCAAAACAGCGCACCTTCGCTTTGGTTAATAAAACCAACCCAACAAGAAGCCGCACAGAGAATTATTGCGGATTTCTTAAATCCTCCAATGGCTGATCGTTGGTTGTGCCCTCAGTGTGGTGAAAGCCATGAGGGCCAATTTGCTGTTTGCTGGCAGTGTGGTTATAGCCAGTCTGAACAATGAAAGATTTAGCGGATCTGACGCTGGATAAACTCAATCGAGCGCTGATTAAACAACTCCGGCTGCTCTACATTACACACATGGCCGCAATTCGGAATTTCATACAGCTCACTCTGCGCATGCAGTGCTACCATCTCCTTCACCGGATGGATGAACATGTAGTCCTTCTCTCCCATCAAATACAGAGTCGGAATAGGCAGTTCACGATCACGGAAGTAACGCATGAGTGGGTTAACTTCTGCCGTTAACGTAAACCAGCGCTTGAATTCTTTTTGGCAAAGCTTTTGAGCTTCACGAATAAAAAGGTGGCGAGATTCTTTCTGGCTGCGCTGTGGCATCACTATGTAAGCAAATAAACGATAGAGCCACATGTAAGGGATTAGGTGTTTACTCAGATGCCCAAGTTTAACCAGAACCTGCGAGCGTGTATTAAGCCTCGTTACCGCACCGCCAAGCACCATAGAATTGACTCGATGAGTCGCAAGCTCGGCAAGATTACGTACTATGATGGTTCCCAATGACATTCCCACAAAGTGCGCTGACTGGATTTTCAGGTGATCCAGTACTTTTAGTACATCAAGGGTTACGGTTTTAAAGGTATAGCGGTTGGCAATCCAATCACGCAGTAATTGATGTGATTTGCCATGCCCGCGCAAGTCGATCAGCAGTAAATTAAAATGCTGACGATATGCTTTGATCTGTTTAAACCATATCGAAGAACTGCCTCCTGCACCATGTACGAAAACCACCCACTCGTTACTGGTAGGATGAAGATAGGTTTTATGGAATAGGACTTTTTCGGCAATAGCAGTCATCGGAACCTCTTTGTTACGCAGGCCAAGACTACCACAAACTCAGTGTGGAGAATTACTCCAGTTGTAAGAAACTGTTGAGCAGAGCAGAAAAAACAAAGGCACCTAATGGTGCCTTTGTAAGTATCTTCGCTTAGCCAAATCGCGCTAATCGATACATCTTCATATACTCTTGCGCCGATTCTTCCCAACTGAAGTTTTGCTGCATTGCTCGTTGCTGCACTTTCAGCATCTCCTCCGGCTCTTGGAGATAGAAGAGTAACGCACGCTGCATGGTGATCAATAGAGCCTCTGGCGTCGGTTCTTGATAACCAAAACCTGTCGCTCGCTCTGGGAATTTATCGTAGTCATTCACCGTATCTTTCAACCCGCCAACTTCTCTTACGATAGGCAAGGTACCATAAGCCATACTGTAGATCTGATTGAGTCCACATGCCTCAAACTCTGATGGCATGAGGAAGAAATCCGATCCTGCTTCAACCCAGTGTGCTAAACGTTCACTGTATGTCTCCACAAAAGCAAACTTATTACGATGATGATGCGCGATTTTCGTTAATCGAGCGGCAACCTCAGGCTCACCAGTCCCCACAATCACCACTTGCACCTTATTACGCAAGAAGTGCTCTAGAATCGGCAACAAATAATGGAAGCCTTTCTGATGCGTTAGGCGACACACCATGCCAAACATCGGAACATTGGCAACTGGCAGATGTAGCTCCTCTTGCAAGGCGGTTTTGCACAGCGCTTTGCCCTTACGCATCGAGTCCGGTTCATCACTGTAAGTTGTTGGTAAATAATGATCCGTTCTTGGATTCCACTCACTGTAATCACAGCCGTTCACAATGCCGTGCAAATCCCGCGCTCGGCGCACAAAATCATCCACCAACCCATGTGCACCCAATGGCGTTAATAGCTCAGAGGCATAATTAGGGCTCACCGCGTTAATTTTGTCGGCAAAGGCAATCCCTGCACGCAGCATGCTGACATGGTCATGACCATATTGCAGAAATTCCATACCTGACAAATTAAGCTCTGGGATCACTTCAAGTTGGTGGTAAGAGAAAATCCCTTTGAAAATGGCGTTATGCACCGTTAATACGCTTTTTACCTGCTCAAAAAAGCTGTCATAGCGATAACGAGTTTTGAGTAAGAAAGGCACTAAACCAGTATGCCAATCATTGGCGTGAATAATATCCGGTTGAATCCCCAATTTAGGGAGTACGTCCAAACACGCTGCGGAGAAAAATCCAAAACGTTCACCATTATCGGAATACGCCTGATTGTTCTCCGCATACAGCGCCGGGCGATCAAAATAGGCTGGGCAGTCAATCAAATAGACTGGCACCCCATCTAAATCACGTTTGAGCACTCGATAAGAAGTGTGCGGCCAGTGAGTCAGTTCGGTTTCTAGTACTAACTCTGCCTCTTCTCTGCCCGGAACTGAACGATAAGCAGGCAGCGCAATGGCTACCTGCTGATGCAACGCTTTCAACGCCTGTGGTAGTGCTTTAGCAACGTCTGCCAAGCCCCCACTTTTTACCAGCCCCTGTACTTCTGAAACGGTAAACCAAACGTTGAGTTGTTCCATTCTAGAATCCTACCTTAGTACCTTTTCCAATGACCACGATGCCTTCATCAGAGACATGAAAACGTTTTCTGTCCATCTCCAGATCTTCACCGATGATAGTGCCAGCGGCGATTTCAACATCTTTATCGATAATAGCGCGCTTAATCGTGCACCCTGCACCAATTTTTACGTCGCCCAAGATAACAGATTCACTGACTAAAGAGCCAGCCGCAATGTTACTGCGGAATCCGAGTACCGATTTGTAAACCGTTGAGCCTTGAATATAACTCCCCCCGGAGATCAGGCTATCCGTCACTTTTACCTTTTTCTCCCCTACATCCACAAACGTAGCTGGTGGTAAAGGCGGATAATAGGTGTGCAGCGGCCAGCTGCGGTTATACAAAGAGAATGGCGGCTCTTTATCGAGCAAATCCATATGTGCTGACCAATATGACTCAATGGTGCCGACATCACGCCAGTAAGTAGACTCTTTCTCACCCTTGATTTTATTGGTTGTAAAGTCATAGACGTAGACTTTACCGCGCGGGAACATTTTCGGAATAATGTCTTTACCAAAGTCATGGCTAGATTGGCTGTTTTCCGCATCTTCACGCAGTTCTTTACTTAGGGTCTCAGCCTCAAAAATGTAGTTACCCATAGAGACGAGTGCCCACTCAGGCTCTCCAGGGATAGACTTGGGATTGCTCGGCTTTTCTTCAAAACCCACCATTTTGCCGTTTTTATCGACTTCAATTACCCCGAACTGTGAAGCTTGGTTAATCGGCATACGCAGTGCAGACACCGTCAGATCCGCTTCCATACGGCGATGAAAGTCGAGCATCTGACGAATATCCATCTTGTAGATATGGTCTGAACCAAAAATACAGACTTGATCAGGAGCGACGATTTCCACAAAACGTAAGTTTTGATAAATCGCATCGGCAGTGCCTTCGTACCAACGTTTCCCGTCACGCATTTGCGCAGGAATAATGTCGATAAAGCGATCGGTAATCCCTGATAGATTCCAGCCTTTTTTCATATGCAGATACAGGGATTGCGATTTAAATTGCGTCAAAACATAGATACGCATTAAATCCGCGTTCACGAAGTTGTTGAGTGCAAAGTCGATTAAACGGTAGCTTCCACCAAAAGGAACTGCCGGCTTGGTACGGGTTTCAGTCAACGGTTTCAACCGTGACCCCTCTCCACCCGCCAATATCATGCCTAATACTCCAGCCATGTGTTGTTCTCCATTCTTTTATAATATTTACCGAACCACGAAATAGGTTTCGCTTTGGGGGGCCATGGTACGGCGCTCCATGCTAACCGACAGCAAATCAGTACGACAGCCAGCTAAAAAAATGTGCTGAATAAACAATGCAATCGGTTGGCTATACGTTATCGAATCCGCAGCAGAATACCAATCAATTTCTTGAAATCTCCGTGGTGAATAAGTGAATGATGGAAAAGACTTATTCCAACTCACACTCTATTGGTGGTTCAATTTCATAAACCTAACATTAAGAAATAACTCGTTATTCTGTTACTGAATGCCAGTTCACCTCCTAGTTAATGAGGAAATAGATCTGCGAAAAAATTCGCCCAATACGCTGAAAAGAATGAGTAGAGGATAAAAATCGGACTGAGAAAGAGCGTTGGGAATTGGAGTGCAAATATTTGCGAGGAGGTGACTCCAGATCCGGCTAAGAAGGCTCAATTTGAGTGGTTAATATCATAGTAGGGAGGAAGGGGGAGTAAGACTCTCTCTTGAGTCACACTCTGGTAAATTGATTGTGAAAGGCATCAGTATGGGAGACGGTTTTCTCAAAAGCGCTTCACAAAGCCAGGTTCGAAAATAAGACAAGGCAGCTAAGCTGCCTTGTGATTTATGGAGAAGGAAGGTTCTGACTATTTGGCGTTTTTACGCTTATCAGTCACTAGCCACTTACCTTCTTGGTAAATCGCCAGCCAACCTGATGGCTTGCCATCAGTCTCTGTACGCACGTAATGCTCTTTCTCTTTACGAGAGAAACGTACTACAGCAGGTAAACCATCAGGATCCTGCGCCGGAGCAGACGTCAGATACTGATATTTCTCTGGCAAACGTTCTGCGAAACGCTTCAACTCTTCCACCAGAGGTGCACGAGTTTCACGAGATTTAGGGAAGTTGCTGGCAGCAAAGAACAGACCAGACGCCCCATCACGCAGCACAAAATACGCATCGGAGTTTTCACACGGCAATTCAGGGAAATGTACTGGCTCTTCTTTCGGTGGCGCTACTTCGCCATTTTTCAGAATCTTACGCGTGTTTTTACAAGCGTCATTGGTACAGCCCATGTACTTACCAAAGCGGCCATTTTTGAGCACCATGTCTGAGCCGCACTTGTCGCACTCAACCATTGGGCCTTCATAGCCTTTGACTTTAAACTCACCCTCTTCAACGATAAAGCCTTCACAGTTCGGGTTGTTACCACAAACGTGCAGCTTACGCTTATCATCGATCAGATATGCATCCATCGCGGTTTCACAAATCGGACAACGTTTCTTGGCTCGCAGTGCTGCGGTTTCAACATCTTCTTCTAAAACGTTGATGATGCCTTCTTCGTCACCCAAATTGATGGTGGTTTTACAGCGCTCTTTAGGTGGCAATGCATAACCAGAACAACCTAAGAACACGCCTGTCGATGCCGTACGGATACCCATTGGACGTGAGCAAGTCGGACACAAAATATTGGTCATCACGATGTGGTTAGGTTTCATGCCACCTAAACTTTCATCTTGCTCGGCCGTTTCTAAATCACGACTGAAATCAGCAAAGAATTCATCCAGCACCGCAGTCCAGTTCACTTCACCTTCTGCGATTTGGTCGAGCTTCTCTTCCATACGCGCCGTAAAGTCGTAGTTCATCAGATCATCAAAATTTTCATCCAGACGATCGGTGACAATTTCACCCATTTTTTCCGCGAAGAAACGACGCTGATCGACTTTCACATAACCGCGGTCTTGAATTGTAGAGATGATCGAAGCGTAGGTTGACGGACGACCAATCCCGCGCTTTTCAAGCTCTTTGACCAAAGCGGCTTCAGTAAAACGTGCTGGCGGCTTAGTGAAGTGCTGTTTCGGATCTAGGCTGACTAATTTTAGATTGTCACCCACTTTCACTGGCGGCAGGATCTGATCTTCATTTTTACCCAGAGGACGCTGTACGCGAGTCCAACCATCAAACTTCAGAATTCGACCTTTCGCTTTGAGTGTAAACTCAGCCGCTTTCACGCTGACTGTGGTTGAATCGTATTGCGCCGGTGTCATTTGACACGCGACAAATTGATTCCAGATCAGGGCATACAGTTTGTGTGCATCCGCTTCCATCCCTTCCAGATCGTCAGCAGTAACAGTGACATCTGAAGGACGAATCGCTTCGTGCGCCTCTTGTGCATTTTGCTTGCTGCCATACACATTCGGCTGACTCGGTAAATAGGCTTCGCCGTAATGCTTAGTAATATAGCCACGTACATTGTCTACCGCTTCTGCGCTCAAGTTAGTTGAGTCAGTACGCATATAGGTGATGTAGCCCGCTTCATACAGACGCTGAGCGAGCATCATGGTCTTTTTCACCCCGTAGCCAAGGCGTGTACTCGCCGCTTGCTGCAAGGTTGAAGTAATAAATGGCGCACTTGGTTTGCTGCTCGTTGGCTTGTCTTCGCGTTTGCACACTTCATATTGTGCTTTGTTCAACGCCGCAACGGCAGCCAAAGCTTCAGTTTCGTTCACTGGCTTGAACGCTACACCATCTTTTTGTGCCACCAGCAGACGGAAATCTTGCTTGTCTGCGGTCAACGTATCCGCATTGATGTCCCAAAACTCTTCAGGAACAAATGCTTTGATTTCGCGCTCACGCTCAACCAAGAGTTTCACTGCAACAGACTGTACGCGACCTGCAGAAAGGCCACGTGCAACTTTTTTCCATAGCAGTGGAGAAACCATGAAGCCCACCACGCGATCCATGAAACGGCGCGCTTGCTGAGCGTTTACGCCATCCATATTCAATTCTCCAGGCTGTTGGAATGCCTGCTGAATCGCGTTCTTGGTGATCTCGTTAAATACTACTCGTTTGTATCGCTTTTCATCGCCGCCGATGATCTCACGAAGGTGCCAAGCGATGGCCTCTCCCTCGCGGTCCAAGTCGGTTGCGAGATAAACGCTGTCTGCGTCTTTCGCGAGCTTTTGCAGCTCTGCCACTACTTTCTCTTTGCCGGGCAGAATTTGATAATTCGCTTCCCAACCGTGATACGGATCGACACCCATCTTTTTGATCAGTGCTGAGCGCTCTTTTTCACGCTTTTGCTGCTCTTTATCAGCGATAGATTGCTTTTTAGTCGAAGTGGCCGCAGCTTTACCGGTTGGTGTGGTAGTTTGTCCTGCCGTAGGCAGATCACGAACGTGTCCCACACTGGATTTCACGATAAAGTCTTTACCAAGGTACTTATTGATGGTTTTAGCCTTGGCTGGCGACTCGACGATAACGAGTGATTTACCCATATTGACTCAAGTGTCCTTCATCATTTGGCGATTTCTAAATCGCATGACGTTCTAAAATGTAATTCTTTTTTTACTATCGAGCCAGATAACAAGAAGATCAACTTGTTTTTTCTAAAAGCTTTTTATTTGCTCGACAAATCGACGAAATGTTGTTCTGCTGTCAAAAACGCGCCCATACTAAAGTGAAGCGCGCCACACCGCGACCCCAAAACAACGAAATATGCAATAACTCACAAATTCATCAAGAGAATAAATCGTCCTTTTCCTGCTTTCTGTCAAGGCTAGAACCTGTTACAAACTTATACTGTCTGCCTCAGAAGGTAAGGAGTAATGACCATGAGCAATAAAAAACCAATCAGTGAATTTGACTTATTACTGATCGCAAACCAGATAATTCAAGACCATGAATGCTATATCGAAGGCATGCGCGCCGCACAAGTGGAAGAAAAAGAAGATGTCTTGGTCTTCAAAGGCGAATACTTTCTCACTGAACAAGGTCTGCCTACTGAGAAAACCACAGCCGTATTCAATATGTTCAAATACCTCGCCCATCAGCTCTCACCTGAATTTACGGTGCAAAAATAATAAAAGCCCCGTAATGAGGCTTTTATTTCAGAAAGTTACTACCCACATTTCTAAAAAAAGCGGCCATTTATGGTCGCTTTTTTGGTTAGGTATTCTAGCGGCTTAACTGAGCAAACTTCTCAAAATAATCTGGGAAGGTTTTTGAAGTACACTTGGGATCATTAATAGTCACAGGCGTATCACTCAAGGCGACCAGAGAAAAACACATAGCCATGCGGTGGTCATCATAGGTATCGATCGCTGCATGAGTGAGCTTGGCTGGTGGAGTAATCACAATGAAATCCTCTCCTTCCTCTACCGTAGCACCCACTTTACGCAATTCAGTGGCCATCGCCGCCAAACGATCGGTCTCTTTTACGCGCCAATTGTAAACGTTACGAATTGCCGTAGTGCCTTTAGCAAACAGCGCTGTCGTGGCAATCGTCATCGCCGCATCTGGGATATGATTGAAATCCAGATCAACCGCATTAAGCTCACCACGACGTGAAATTACGTAATCATCACCCCACTCAATCTGCGCACCCATTTTCTCTAACGCATCAGCAAATTGAATATCACCTTGGATACTGTTTTTACCAATACCCGTGACTTTCACTTCACCGCCTTTGATGGCAGCAGCTGCAAGGAAATACGAGGCAGATGACGCATCACCTTCCACTAAAAAGTTTCCGGGAGAGACATAAGATTGACCAGTCGGGATCACAAACTCTTGGTAATCGTGATTGATCACTTGTACGCCAAACTGCTCCATGATGTGCAGCGTAATATCGATGTAAGGTTTGGAAACCAGCTCACCAACGATCTTGATAGTCACTTTACCCTGCGCTAACGGTGCTGACATTAAAAAGGCGGTCAAAAACTGGCTAGAAATAGAACCATCGATAGTCACGGTTCCCGCTTGCAATCCCGTGCCTTGAATGCGTAACGGCGGGAAATTTTCCTGCTCCAGATACTCAATTTGCGCTCCTGCTTGACGCAGTGCATCAACTAAATGGCCAATCGGGCGCTCTTTCATGCGCGGCTCACCCGTCAGCACATATTCGCCTTGACCAAGGCATAGCGCCGCCGCTAAAGGACGCATTGCCGTGCCCGCATTGCCCAAAAACAGCTCTAGTGGTTGAGTGGTTTGAAACGCTTGGCCGAGGCCTTCCACTTCACAAGTGGTTTTATCTGCCGAGAGACGATACTTCACCCCAAGTTGGGTTAATGCATTCAGCATATGGCGAATATCATCGCTATCGAGCAGATTCGTTAGACGAGTAGTACCAGAAGCTAAAGCCGCCAGCAGTAGCGCACGATTTGAAACGCTTTTTGAACCGGGAAGATTCACTTCCCCAGAGATGAGATTAATCGGTTGTAGAGTCAAGCTTTCCATTGGATGTTGTGTGTCCTTGCGCCGCTGAAAGTCCTTATGATTATGGGTAGCGGCGAAAATTCTTCGTATCCGCAGACTAACCAAATTCAATCACAAGCGCTAGCCTTAATCTTGCTCACAATGAATTTTTATTTCTGTTTATGCATTCAACGTTCTGCCCTTCTTTTCCATAAGCAGTAAGATTGGCAAAACCACGGAAAATCACTAATATCGCCGCTCACTCCCTAATCTATTGTCAGTGATGGCGCATAGCTGCCAATTCACTTCTGGAATTTATCGCAGGGACTTGCAAGGTAAACCAATACGATGGCTATTTATCTGACTGAATTAGCGCTGGAGGATCTCGCCTTCCCCTCCCCGTTTACGGCTTTAGAAGAACCTAACGGCCTGTTAGCGTTTGGAGGCGACTTAAGCCCAGAGCGGATTTGGGCCGCCTATCAGCAAGGCATTTTTCCTTGGTATGGGCCAAATGACCCGATTCTATGGTGGAGTCCATCCCCACGTGCCGTATTTCAACCAGCACGTTTTCAGCCCTCAAAAAGCGTGAAAAAGTTCCAACGTAAACATCAGTACCGAATTAGCCTTAACCAAGCAACGTCACAAGTTATTGAGCAGTGCGCGTTAACTCGCCCTGCCGATCAACGTTGGCTCAATACCCAAATGCGTCATGCTTATGGTGAATTGGCTAAGCAAGGTCGTTGCCATTCGGTAGAAGTGTGGCAAGGCGAACAACTGGTTGGCGGGCTTTATGGTATTTCGGTTGGCCAACTCTTTTGCGGGGAGTCGATGTTTAGCCTCGCGACCAATGCTTCAAAAATTGCGCTCTGGTATTTTTGTGACCATTTTGCGCGACATAAGGGACAGTTGATTGATTGCCAGGTTATGAACCCTCACCTCGAATCTTTGGGGGCAACCACGCTCAGCCGTGAACAATTTATCCAATCGTTGCTATCTTTTAAGGAGAAGCAGGTGCTCCGTGGCTGTTTTGAACCTCAGTGGCTCGCCACACCTACTTCGCCATGTGCCCTTGAGGATTGATGCATGAGCTCAGACATTCAGCAAATTCGTATTGGATTAACCAATAACCACCCTTGTAGCTACCTATCCGATCGGATGGAGCGTGTCGCTGTGGCAATTGATCCACAGATGCAATCTCCGGAAACGTATGAAGTATTAATGGCCAATGGTTTTCGGCGCAGTGGCGATACCATTTACAAACCTCATTGTGATCACTGCCAAGCGTGTCAGGCGTTGCGTCTTCCTGTACCCAATTTTGTACCGAGTAAAAGCCAGAAACGTTTATTGAAACTGCTCGACCACACTTTTCATTGGCAATTGAAGCCAGAAATGGATGACGATTGGTATCAACTTTACGCACGTTATATTTTTGCCCGCCATCGACACGGCTCTATGTATCCCCCCAATAAAATGGAATTTGCCAAATTTGCTCGTTCAAAATGGCTCAATACTCAATATTTACATCTTTATGAGGGAGAAAAGTTGGTTGCGATTGCGGTTACCGATTTGCTCCCTAACAGTGCGAGCGCTTTCTACACCTTCTATGACCCCGATATTACGCTCTCTTTAGGCACCTTAGCCGTGCTTTGTCAGTTGAATTACTGCCAACAGACCAAAAAGCAGTGGCTTTATTTGGGATATCAAATCGATGAATGCCCAGCAATGAACTACAAAGTCAGGTTCAATCCGCATCAAAGGCTAGTAAATCAACGTTGGCAAGGGTAGAATACGCCGCAACTTCCCATATTGAACGTTTAATGGCAGAATCCAGCGCCGTTAAAGATCGCCAAATTTCTAAAGAGGATTAAATGGCTAAAGAAGACGTAATTGAGATGCAAGGCACTGTCCTTGATACTCTTCCTAACACAATGTTCCGTGTAGAGCTTGAAAATGGTCACATAGTGACAGCTCACATCTCTGGAAAAATGCGTAAAAACTACATCCGCATTCTGACTGGTGACAAAGTCACTGTAGAGATGACTCCTTACGATTTGTCTAAAGGTCGCATCGTCTTCCGTGCTCGTTAATTTCTGATTGTCGAACACAAAACAAAAAGCGGAGCCTAGGCTCCGCTTTTTGTTTTGCTTCAGAAAGAGCTGTATTGACCATTAAGCCCAAAGGCTGGCTTCGTTTCGCAAGTTTTAAAGCCCGAACTCACAGTATAAAAAAAGGCGCGATAACGCGCCTTTTTAGGGTAAAAGCGAGTACTTTTACTCGATATCAATCACTGCAAATTCAACTTCTGGGTTAACGTCAGCATCGTAATCAATGCCTTCAATCCCAAAGCCAAACAGCTTGATAAACTCTTCTTTGTACATGTCGTAGTCAGTCAGCTCACGCAGGTTCTCTGTAGTGATTTGTGGCCACAGGTCACGGCAGTGTTGCTGAATGTCATCACGCAGTTCTAAATCATCCAAACGCAGGCGATTATGGTCATCCACTTCAGGCGCTGAACCATCTTCTTTGTATAGACGCTGGCTGAACATGCGGTAGATCTGTTCCATACAGCCTTCATGTACACCCTCTTCGCGCATTTTCTTGAAGACCATGGCGATGTAGAGCGGCATAACAGGAATCGCTGAGCTTGCTTGAGTCACAACCGATTTCAATACCGCGACGTTCGCTGTTCCGCCTTTGGCAGAGAGTTTCTCGTTCAGCGCAGTCGCTGCACGATCTAAGTCCATCTTGGCACGGCCTAAAGCACCATCCCAGTAGATTGGCCAAGTCAATTCAGTACCGATGTAGCTGTAAGCAACGGTTTTGCAACCTTCTGCCAGTACACCCGCTTCTTCAAGCGCTTGAATCCACAGTTCCCAATCCTGACCGCCCATTACAGTAACGGTGTCAGCGATTTCTTGCTCGGTCGCTGGCTCAACACTGGCTTCGATGATCACATCTTTATTGGTATCAACCGCGGTTGACGTGTAGGTTTCGCCGATTGGTTTCAGTGCTGAACGCACCAACTCACCTGTGTCTGGCATCTTACGTACTGGAGAAGCCAGTGAGTAAACCACCAGATCAATTTGACCTAGGTCTTGCTTGATCAGCTCAATCGCTTTTTGTTTTGCTTCATGAGAGAAAGCATCACCATTGAGGCTTTTCGCGTACAAACCCGCTTCATGAGCCAATTTGTCAAATGCTGCAGCATTGTAGAAGCCCGCTGTACCTGGCTTTTTGTCGGTACCCGGCTTTTCAAAAAATACACCGATCGTTGCCGCACCACCGCCAAACGCCGCAGCGATGCGTGATGACAGACCATAGCCGCTAGACGATCCGACAACCAACACGCGCTTAGGTGCATTTTTGATTGGACCTTGCGCTTTCGTGTAGGCAATTTGTTCTTTTACGTTCGCTTCACAACCCACTGGGTGCGTTGTTGTACAGATAAATCCACGAATTTTAGGTTTGATGATCATATTCAAATTCCTTAAAAAATCGTCGCTAGGATAAAAGGTTCAGACATAAATCGCATCTAATTTCTCTCAATTTCGCCGAAAATGGCCAGTGGTTGGATCACTCAGCGCCGAGGATTTCCCTTTATGCTCACAAAAAACTCAGTCAATAAAAACAAAGAGGGCTTCTGATTAGAAGCCCTCGACACACTATCTCACCCGTTACGCCACACTGTTTAACTTAGGTTTGGTGGTTTGATGGGTATGGATTTGCGAGAAATCATGGCTGAAGTGATCCACCTGAATCGCGCGGCTACGCAGTTTTTCGGCGGCCAGAATCGAAGCCACTTCATCGGCACTGAGCACACCCGCTTGTTGTGCTTGTTCTAAACGCTCCGCGAGTAACCCTTTGCGTGCCACTTTGCCCTCTTTCACCCCTTGTTGCAGTTTACGCTCTAAGCCTTTGATGCTGTACATAGCCAAAAACGCTTTTTCCATCAAGCCAACGCTATCGTCTTCTTCTTTACCTATGTAACAAAGTTGAGTTAAGCGATCACGATGCGCTCCGGGAGTCATTAAGCTCTCAGCCAATTTCACCGCCAGTTCATCACTCGGCGGCGCAAAGCGATTACCAAGAGGGAAAAGCAAGCCTTTGAGTAATGTGCCAACACCATTCACCGGATAGTTGCGATACGCTTCATTAAGTGATTTCGCTGCATGGTGCAAACAGTACTGCATGGCGTAGTGTACGTAGTCCAGATCCGCTTGGTGGCGACCTTCGTCTTCGTATTTTTTCAGTACCGCAGAACCCATGTAGAGGTAGCTCAAGGCATCTCCTAGGCGTGCAGAAATCATCTCTTTACGTTTCAACTCACCACCTAACGTCAGCATCGCCACATCCGCACTCACTGCCAATGCTCGGCTTAAACGTGTCATCTGTTTATAGTAGCCCTGCGTTGGGCCACTCATGTTGGCTTTGATAAAGCGTGAGCCCGTAAGTGCCGCGAACAAAGCGCCAAAGCTATTTTTGGTCGCGTGTGCGATGTGCTTAAACAGCAGCTCATCAAACTCTTTTGCCCCTTCTTGCTGATCTGGATTGGCCGCGGCTTCCATCTCTTTTAAGACATAAGGATGGCAACGAGTCGCACCTTGGCCAAAGATCATCAGGTTACGCGTCAGAATGTTCGCTCCTTCCACAGTAATCGCTACCGGAATACCTAAGTAATGCGTTGCCAGGTAGTTCATTGGGCCATCTTGAATAGCGCGACCAGAGTGGATATCCATTGAATCATTCAGAATCGTGCGGGCGATTTCTGTCATGTGATATTTCGCGATCGCCGTGACAATCCCCGGTTTTTCTTTCAAATCCAATGCTGTAGTGGTCAGTGTACGTGTGGCTTCAAGCAGATAAGTTAAACCACCAATGCGCCCCATCGCCTCTGCCACACCTTCAAACTTGCCGATCGACATACCAAATTGCTTACGCACATAACCGTATGCCCCTGTGGTACGTGCAGTGAGATGACCAATCGCCGTGCCCAAAGCTGGCAATGAAATACCGCGTCCAGCCGAAAGACACTCCACCAACATACGCCAGCCTTTGCCTGCGTAATCCGCCCCGCCAATCAACCAATCCATTGGAATGAACACATCTTGACCGCGAGTTGGACCGTTCATAAAGGCCAAGCCTAATGGGTCGTGGCGTTCACCAATTTCCACCCCTTCATGGGAAGCAGGGATGAGCGCACAAGTGATACCGATGTCTTCTTTATCACCCAGCAGATGCTCTGGATCATTCAGCTTGAAAGCCAGACCAAGCACCGTCGCGACGGGAGCAAGCGTGATATAACGCTTGTTCCAACTCAAACGAACGCCTAAAACGTCTTTGCCTTCATGTTTGCCATAACAGACCACACCTTGATCGGGAATGCCGCCCGCATCGGAACCCGCTTCTGGTCCGGTCAGTGCAAAGCAAGGAATGTCTGTACCATCGGCCAAACGTGGCAACCAGTAATCTTTTTGTGCTTGTGTACCGTAGTGAGACAACAGTTCACCTGGGCCTAATGAGTTGGGCACCATCACGGTTACCGCGGTACTAATGCTGCGCGTAGCAATGCGTGACACTATGGTGGAGTTCGCCAGCGCAGAAAATTCGCGGCCGCCATACTCTTTAGAAATAATCAGCGAGAAGAAGCGCTCTTTACGTAGAAAATCCCAAACCTCTTTAGGCAGGTCGCGATCTTCTTTCACTATCTTGTAGTCATCCAACATGCTGAGCAGCGTTTCTAGCTCGTTGTTGATGAAAGCCTGTTCTTCTGCCGACAAGGTAGGTTTAGGGTAATGGTGCAACTTGGTGAAATCAGGTTTACCAGAGAACAGTTCCCCATCCCACCATACACTGCCCGCTTCCATCGCTTCTTTCTCGGTTTGTGACAGAGGAGGAAGCATTTTTTTAAACATTTTGAAAGCGGGGTCACTGATCCATTTTCTGCGTAGAGAGCTCATATTCAGATCCTTTTGTTCACGTGTTATCCCTTTCCACTTGACGCTTCAGCGGTGTTGGGAGATTGGTTTTATTATATTTATCAATTAGTTATATTATTTTGCAGCAACGCCCGCTGCGAGGTATGGAATCAATTGATCAACCACAGATTTAGGGTCAACTTTGCTTCCAAAATCATTTTCTGCAATCTCCGCCAACGCCTGACTGGAGGCCATGGTAAAGACGCACGTACCCAAGGTGAAATGCAGACGCCAGAACAAAGTTTCTCGCGTTAAGCTTGGATTCGCCTTAAGCACAGAATCCGTAAATAAAGTCAGCACATCGTTGTAACGATTAGTGATGAACCAACGCAAATGTCCTTGCACATCGGTATAGCCACGGCCAATCAGTAACATAAAACGACTGGTGCCATTAGGGCGCAATTCATTAAGCGAACGTAGCGGAACACGCAGTGCTTCAAATACCTCCGCCATGTCGTAATCATCTCGCTCGTTCAGCAACTCTAAAGACTGCTTCATCTCAGGCATGAACGCTTCGAGGTAACGGTTGAGAACCGCCCGAACTAAGGTTTTTTTGTCACCAAAATGGTAATTCACGGAGGCCAGATTCACTCCCGCTTTGCTGGTGATGGTGCGCAGAGAGGTATCATTAAATCCGTATTCTGCGAAAAGCCCTTCTGCCACATCGAGTATTTTTTCCTTAGTACTGCTGCGTAATGCCATTTCAATCACTCGTATCAAACACCTGTTTGAAATATACTCTCGCCACATTTGATTAACAAGCGATTAACATCACACTTTCTCTTTATGGTCTGACCAGAAGAAACTAAGTTCTTGCTTGAAAGAGGAAAGTGCCTAACAAAAAAATTTTTAAAATTTTTTGCGAACCCTTGGAACTCTTTGCCAATAGCCCAGTCTGAATAGACGTGATTGACAGAGCTTTGAGAGTTTTACTGGCCGTCAAACTTGTTTCTCGACTGACTGTCACCGACTACGCTGCTTTTCCTTTTTATTAACTCCTATACTTGTGTACGCCCAAAACCAGATTGTTTTGGGCGTTTTTTTATTCGTTGATTTGCCGTTTAAGCCCTCTACTTTGACTCAATCAGGTAGTCGAGGAGATCAATCTGCGTATAATGACCAGCCCAATTCACCGCTAGATTTCCCTATGCTGATTGCACAATCTCCTATCACTGAGCACCGTTTTGAAGGGCTTGCATTTCACCTTAAACGCGATGACAAACTCCATCCGCACTTTAGTGGCAACAAAGCCCGTAAATTGATGGCTTTGCTTGAAGGCGATTTTCCCGGCGTCACAACCTTAATCAGCTACGGTTCAGCGCAAGCAAACTCGCTTTACTCTTTTGCGGCCCTCGCCAAACTGCGCGGTTGGAATCTAGAGTTCTATGTTGATCACATCCCCACTTGGCTAAAAAACTACCCGATTGGTAACTATCGCGGCGCACTGGAATTGGGAGCTCAAATTATCGAGACGCGTCCACTTGGCGCAGCGCATCCTAGAGAGTTTATTGAGCGCAATAGGAACGCGGGAACTGATTGCTTAGTGATTGAAGAAGGTGGACGCAGCACCTTAGCAGAACCGGGAATTAAGCAGTTGGCAATGGAAATACTGGAATGGATCCGCCACCAAGCACCACAGGAGTGGGTCGTTGCTTTACCTTCCGGCACTGGCACAACCGCGCTTTATCTGCACAAGCATTTGCAGCCACATGGAGTTGAAGTGTTAACTTGCCCTTGCGTGGGCGATGAAGCATATTTACGCGAGCAATTTCTGTCGCTCGATGAAACCTCTCATCCCACCATTATTGCGCCATCAACCAAACATTACTTTGGTCACCTCTATGCTGAGGATTACCAAATTTGGCAAAACCTACTCACCCAAACTCATGTCGAATTTGATTTGCTGTATGACCCTTTAATGTGGCGATTACTGTTACCTTGGCGAGAAGCAAACCCAGCCCAAAACTTGCTTTATCTTCATCAAGGCGGTTTACTGGGTAATGAGAGTATGTTGCCACGCTATGAAAGGCAGTTTGGTTAAATCATGACTGGAGGTTGGATGCTAAAAGCGATCGGGGTTCTTGCTCTATTAAGTTACAGTGTCGCGTTGCAAGCCGCACCGACAACCACCACTTTACCCGTGGTGATTGGTGATGATATTGCTAAACGCGTTTGCTACTACCAAGATCAAGCCTATTCGGAAGGTGCAGTGATTTTAGTCGGTGAGGTTTATCTTTCTTGTCAGCGAGCCAATGATTTTGAAACCAATGGCCCGCTTAAATGGTTGCCACTGAATGGGCAAACCAGTGAAACGACTAAACCTAAGCTAGTCCACCCATAAGGGTATATTTGACTTCAAGGTATTCTTCAAGCCCATGCTTTGCCCCTTCTCGGCCAAGACCAGATTCTTTGATGCCACCAAAAGGGGCTAACGTGGTTGAAATCAACCCTTCATTGATCCCCACAATACCCACTTCCAAGGCTTCACTCATGCGCCAAGCACGGCTCAATGACTGGGTATAACAATACGCAGCCAAACCAGAATCGGTAGCATTCGCTCGTTCAATCACCTCTTGCTCAGAACTAAAACGGAACAGTGCTGCCAACGGCCCAAAAGTCTCTTCGCTCGCCACACGCATCTCATCCGTCACTTCCGTCAGAATATGTGGTTGGAATAAACGGCTTCCCGCTTGAGGCAGTTCACCAAACACCACTTTTGCGCCTTTACTTTGTGCATCGATAATATGCGACGTGACTTTGGCTACCGCCGCATCATTAATCAGCGGACCGATATTCACGCCCTCATCCAAACCGTTACCGACTTTGAGTTTGCTGACGCGATCCACCAACTTAGCCACAAATTGATCGTACACCGCATCATGACATAAATCCGGTTAGCGCACACGCAGGTTTGCCCAGCATTACGGAATTTCGCCACCATAACACCATCAATCGCGGCATTGATGTCTGCATCCTCAAACACAATAAATGGGGCATTTCCACCCAACTCTAGAGATAGCTTTTTCACACTGTTGGCACTTTGTGCCATCAAAAGTTTGCCGACACCGGTTGAACCCGTGAAGGAAAGTTTACGCACAGTTTTGCTTTCCGTCAGGGCTTGCCCAACTTCAATCGCCTCTCCGGTCACGACTTGGAACAAACCATCAGGGATTCCCGCTTGTTGAGCAAGATCGGCCAGAGCTAAGGCAGTAAACGGAGTGTCAGGCGCGGGTTTTAACACTACGGCACAACCTGCTGCAAAGGCAGGAGCACATTTGCGAGTGATCATCGCCGCTGGGAAATTCCATGGCGTAATCGCTGCAACTACACCAACAGGCTGACGCGAAACCAAAATACGCGCATCGGTTTTATGGGATGGGATCAGTTCGCCATATGCACGTTTGGCTTCTTCGGCATACCATTCAACAAAACTTGCGGCGTAGTGGATCTCTCCTTTGGCTTCTGCCAACGGTTTCCCCTGCTCAAGCGTTAATAAGGTCGCGAGCGATTCATGATGTTGTTCAATTAACTCATACCAGCGACGCAACACTTTCGCTTTGGTGTCTGCGGTTTGCTTACGCCACTGAGCCTGTGCAGCTTCAGCACCCGCAATGGCGGCATGTACTTCAGCACTGGTCAATTGCGGCACACTGCCAATTTCACTGCCGTCAAAAGGGTTTTCTACCCTATGCCTTATGTGCTGCTCACCAGAAACCCATTCGCCATTAATGAAAGCGGTTTGGTGAAAGAGTGGAAAGTCAGTCAATAACATAAGAAGGCTCCTCATCGAGGTTCGCATTGGGGAAAAAGAAAGCTTCTGCATCCCTTGTGCGAGAGTGATTTAGCAATAAAAAATGCATCTTGCGCCCATCTGCACCAAATGAAAAGCCATTCTTTTATTCACCGACTACAGGCGTATGTTCAGCACTCACTCAGCATACACATTAAGGAGCGGCATAACTCATCACAAACACTCTCACAACTTCATCGATGATTTGCTGCTGTTGCTTCGCATCGGGAAGCTCCACAGCGGCTAACAACTGCGGCCATAAAAATTGACCGTGAAAGAGATTCATCAACGTTCTAGCCATCTGCGTTGCATCTTTATCGATGAGTTTTTTATCTTGAATCGCAGCATCTAGCCAAGCACTTAGTGCAGGATCTTTTGCACCCATTAAGGAGAGATATTGCTGAGTCAGGGAAGGATCGCGAATAAATTCGCCAATAATCATACGAATAACGTTAAGACCAATCTGCTGATACAACACCTCGATCTTCATCGAGAGGTAATGATGCAACTGCTCGCCGATCGGGTGCTGTGGCTGATACACGAAACCTGAATCGTGTGGTTGTGCTACCAACGCATCGATCACCTCAACAAAGAGCCGCTCTTTACTCACAAAATGACGGTACAAGGTGCGTTTTGACGTTCCTGCCCGCTCACAAACACGATCCATATTCGCAGCATGGAAACCAAACTGAGTAAATTCTTCTATCGCCGCGTCAATTAAGGCCAAGCGTTTTTGTTCACTTAACTTCATACCGATGTTATTCCTCAATGTAATGAACCAACACTATAGCGCGAACTTTTGAAAAGTATACTCGTGAGTTTACTTTTGTATTCCTCTCACGCTATCATGCGCAAAATTTCCGCATGGCTAGTGATAAACGATCGTTACAGATACATCGAATTCTGCTTCGAAAGAAAAAATGGCTAACGGCGGTTTCATCTATTACTGACTTTCCCGATTATCGAATTGAGGAACAAAACATCATGACTCAGTCTTTCATTCGCGGCTTTGTTGCCAAACGCACAGTGCTCAGTGCTGTCATCGCTTCAACCTTACTGCTTGCAGGTTGTGGGGAAGCACCACAAGTGAGTGCTCCTGCACCAGTGATCAAACCAGCGTTAACGGAAGTGGTGGCGAGCCAACGCGCTTCCGATCTCACTTTTAATGGTGTGGTGAGAGCAGCGCAGCGTGCCGATCTGGCGTTTCGGATCAGCGGTCGTTTGACTGATATCGCAGTGAAAGAAGGCGACCAAGTTAAGAAGGGGCAACGGCTGGCTACACTAGATTCAAGAGATGCCAAAACCGCTCTCGAAGCTGCACAGCTTGAACTAAAAAACACCGAGCAAGAATATCGTCGCGCGAAAGCCATTTTTGAGAAAACCCAAGCCATTTCTAAAGCTGAATTGGATAAAGTCACCAATCGCTATGACCTTGCGAAAAACCGTGTGGAAGATGCCAAACGCAAACTCGAGTACACCCAAATCACCGCGCCTTTCGATGGCATCATCAGTGAAAAAGTGGTTGAGAACTTTGCTCAAGTACAAGCCAATCAGGTGATCATGACGCTGCAAGATCTCAGCGATTTGGAAGTGGTCATCGAAATCCCACATCGTGTGATGCTTTCCGGCGTGCGTAATACACGTGCAATTGCCGAGCTCAGTGCGATTCCTGATCAGCAGTTTGATTTGCAATTACGCACCTACTCCACTCAACCGAGCCCAGATTCTCAAACTTATTCTGTGGTACTTGGTTTTGATGATTTGAAAGGGTTCCGCGTGATGCCGGGTATGTCTGCCAAAGTTCTCCCTGTGCCAGAAAGTGCTCAAGGCAAAAACGCGTTGATTACTCTCCCACTCACAGCATTAGTTCCTGATAACCAAGGCAAACAGTTTGTCTGGGTGGTGAACGCCCAAGACCATACCGAAAAACGTTATGTGGAAATTGGCACCACCTATAAAGATCGCGTAGTCATCAAGCAGCACTTACAACCGGGTGAGCGAGTGATCATCGCTGGTGTATCCAGTGTGAGGGAAGGCATGCCAGTACGCCCATACACGGATAATAACGGAGCCCAATAATGGATATTGCACGTTATACCATTGCGAAACGCACCAGCGTTTGGGTGCTGATTGCCCTCACCTTGATTGGTGGCTACATCAGCTACCTGAAATTAGGTCGCTTTGAAGATCCTGAATTCGTGATTCGCCAAGCGGTGATTATTACCCCGTATCCGGGTGCAACGGCGCAAGAAGTCTCCGATGAAGTCACCGATGTAATTGAAGGCGCGGTGCAAGCGCTGCAAGAGCTGAAAGAAGTGAAATCGGTTTCGATGCAAGGCCGCTCCGAAGTAACGGTTGAGATCAAACTCGAATTTGCGAAATCATCGGCTCAACTGCAACAGGTGTGGGATAAGTTACGCCGTAAAGTGGCCGATGCCCAACGCCAGCTTCCACCCGGAGCGGGGGCCTCCATCGTTAACGATGATTTTTCCGATGTGTATGCTCTCTTTTATGCGGTGACAGGAGAAGGCTTTAGCGATAAGCAGTTGCAAGATTATGTCGATACTTTGCGCCGTGAGCTGGTGCTCGTACCAGGAGTCGCCAAAGCCGCTACTTTAGCCGAACAGCAAGAAGCGATTTTCATCGAAATGTCCAGCGAGCGTATGGCAGAATTCGGTCTATCGGTTGAACGTGTTTTGCAAGTGCTGCAAAAGCAGAGCTTAGTGACAGTGGCAGGCAGTGTCGATGCGAATGCGATGCGCATTCCGGTTATCCCTACCTCCAACATCAACTCGTTTGCTGAACTCAATAACTTACAAGTCGCAGTGGGCAGCAATAATGCCGTAGTTCGCCTTGGTGATATTGCCAATATTAGCCGCGGATACACCGAACCCGCTTCCATGCTGATGCGTTATAACGGCCAACGAGCGATTGGTTTTGGTATATCCAATGTGACTGGCGGTAACGTGGTCGAGATGGGCGATGCCGTCAAAGCACGTTTGGCTGAACTTGAAGGCCAACGCCCGCTAGGGATGGAGCTGCATGTGATCTCCATGCAGTCTGACTCGGTTCGCGCTTCAGTGGCCAACTTTATTGACAACCTGATAGCGGCAGTTGCGATTGTGTTTGTGGTTTTGCTGCTGTTTATGGGTGTTCGTTCCGGCGTGATCATCGGCTTTGTTCTGCTGCTGACCGTCGCCGGCACCTTGTGCATTATGTTGATTGACGACATCGCGATGCAGCGGATTTCGTTAGGTGCACTCATCATCGCACTCGGCATGTTGGTCGATAACGCCATTGTGGTTACTGATGGCGTGCTAGTACGTTTTCAGCAAGAGCCGAATGCAGATAAACAGCAAGTCGTGTCGGAAGTGGTCAATACCACCAAATGGCCACTGCTTGGGGGTACTGTAGTAGGGATTTTCGCCTTCAGCGCGATTGGCCTCTCCCCTTCTGATATGGGCGAATACGCAGGCTCGCTGTTTTGGGTGATCCTCTACTCAATGTTTTTGAGCTGGGTGTTTGCGGTGACAGTAACTCCTATGCTGTGTCACGACTTCTTGCGTGCGAAAGCGCAAAACCTGCAAGCCAAACCATCCAAGTTGGTCACGGGTTATAAAAACGTATTGCAGTGGGTGTTGAGTCACCGAGTAGTGAGTTGCTTGATGCTGCTCGGAACTCTGATTGCCGCAATTTGGGGCGCTCAATTCATTCCACCGGGTTTTATGCCGGAATCACAACGCCCACAATTTGTGGTGGATGTGTATCTGCCGCAAGGCTCTGACATTCACCGTACTGAACAGGTTGTCGCAAGCATTGAGAAAGATGTGGCACAAAAAGAAGGCATCACTAACATCACCAGTTTTATTGGTGGGGGTGGTCTGCGTTTCATGCTGACTTATTCGCCAGAAGCACGTAACCCAAGTTATGGCCAACTCCTCATCGACATTGATGATTACACCAAAATTGCGCCACTGGTCGGTGAGCTGCAAAGCGAGTTAGATGCGAAATACCCAGATGCTTCGATCAAAGTATGGAAGTTCATGCTCGGTCGCGGCGGCGGTAAAAAGATTGAAGCTGGCTTCAAAGGCACTGATAGCCATGTGCTACGCCAATTGGCCGAGCAAGCCAAAGCCATCATGCACGATGATCCTAACCTGATTGCCGTGCAAGATGACTGGCGTCAGCAAGTGCCCGTATTGCAGCCTGTGTATTCAGCGCAAGAGGCTCAACGCCTTGGTTTAACCACGCAAGAAATCAGCGCAGCGATTGCTCAAACCCTAAGCGGACGCAATGTGGGCGTTTATCGCGAAGGTAATGACCTGATCCCGCTGATTGTGCGTGCGCCAGAAAGCGAGCGTCACCACGAACGCGCCATTGAAAACAGCGAAGTGTTCAGTGCACAAACAGGCCGCTACATTCCGGTGAGTCAGTTAGTGGATTCGGTGAACACGGTTTATCAAGATGCTTTGCTGCGCCGAATTAATCGTATGCCGACCATTTTGGTACAAGCCGACCCTGCTCCCGGTGTGATGACGGCGGCTGTCTTCAACAATGTGCGCGAAAAA
Source organism: Vibrio mimicus CAIM 602 (assembly GCF_000338875.1). Classification (GTDB taxonomy): domain Bacteria; phylum Pseudomonadota; class Gammaproteobacteria; order Enterobacterales; family Vibrionaceae; genus Vibrio; species Vibrio mimicus. The sequence goes on from NZ_AOMO01000024.1 coordinate 28,677, forward strand.
ATCGAGCAGATTGAACTGCCAGCGGGTTATGAGCTGATTTGGTACGGTGAATACAAGGCATCGAAAGACGCCAATGAAGGCTTAGTGATTTCAGCGCCTTACGGTTTTGCGGCGATGATTCTGGCGGTAGTGTTTATGTTTAATGCGCTGCGTCAGCCGTTGGTGATTTGGATGACTGCCCCTTTTGCCGTAGTGGGTGTCACCATAGGTTTGATTGCTTTCCAAACTCCATTCGAATTTATGGCGATTCTCGGTTTCCTGAGTTTGATTGGCATGATGGTGAAAAACGCAATTGTATTGGTTGACCAAGCGGATGCTGAGATCCGAGAAGGGAAAGACGCTTACTTTGCGATTATTGACGCCGCCGTGAGTCGTGCCCGCCCAGTTTTGCTGGGTGCGTTCACCACGATTTTAGGTGTAGCACCACTGCTGGTAGATCCTTTCTTTAAAAGTATGGCAGTCACCATTATGTTTGGTTTGCTGTTTGCCACCATTCTGACCTTAGTGGTAATCCCGCTGTTCTATGCGGTGCTTTTTCGAGTGAAAGTCACAAAAGCTTAATTCATATAAGATATTGAAAACCTTCTTAATATTAAGGCTCCATTGGGAGCCTTATTTTTTAATTTCAATACGTTACACAATCCAAAGTCCATTTTTCATGTCTTCTAATGAGTCGCTGTACATCTCACTCTTCTGACTTATTTCGACCCGTGAATCAAAATTGATTCAGTAATCGATTACACTATTCACTACAATAAGTAAGTGTTTAACCCTGTTTGAAGGAATAAGTCTCGTATTTTTGGGGTTTAAAGCTTTAGCAAGCTTCTCGCGAGCAAGAAATCGGAGTGTTGTATGGTGATCAGTTCAAGGGCAGAGTTTAGTGTCCATCTATTTCAAGATGATGAAGATTTGTGGCACGCAAAATATCAACATTTTGAACTCAGTAGCGTCTATCAACCTATCTTCGCTCAATCAGGAGAAGTACTCGGTCTCGAGGCATTATTGCGGGTGTTCGATACTCAAACTCAAACCCCCATCGCTCCCAATCTTGTTCTCAATCTTGACCATAATTCGGCTGAAGATTGCATTAATATCGACCGATTAAGCCGAGTGATTCATATCAGAAACTTTGCACAAAGCCCTTTCACTGCCCATAAGTTATTTCTCAACATTCTTCCGGTTTCGAGCGTATACAATATTGCTCAAGCACTTTCATCCATGCTGCTGGTACAGCGGATCCGCGAACTCGGCCTTTCTCCGGGACAAGTGGTGCTTGAGATAACCGAATCTCACTCTGCAAGTGAAGATCTGCTGTGTAAAGCAGGCACCTACCTTAAAGAGTGCGGGTTTCAGGTGGCGATTGATGATTACGGAAGCTTTGCTTCTGACATTCGGCGTGTTGATTTGATCCAGCCGCACATCATCAAGCTCGATAAGGGCTTACTCGAAGCCTACTGCGCAGGCCACCCCCATGTGTTGGACGACATTTTGCAATATGCTCAGGCAACCAATACGCCAACTGTGATTGAAGGTATTGAAAGCCAAGAACAGTTAGAAATGATGAAAAACTTGGCGATTGATTTTTTCCAAGGCTATTACCTCGCTCGGCCAAATTCACTGCAAGCACTGTACGCTGCACTTAGTTAAAACAGAAGAAGCAGAACAAAAGCCCTGCTTCTTTTTACCTTAACCGCGAGAAAATACTGGCTTAGCAGCCGTGTTGCAGCAAATGGCTTAGGTCTTCACCTGAATCGAAATACTCTGCTTCACATCCATGACGGAAGAGTTTCAATCGTGTCTCTGCGGAACTGTAATAACGCAAGGTTTCACCACACACTTCCAGTAACGTTCCTTCTGGAATTCCAACCACGATTTCATGAGGGTTTTCAATCAAAAACTCTTCGATACGTTCATCACGAGTTTCACCCATATGGCCGGAAATGGAGGCCTCAATGTAGTGCGGGTTGATTTGGAATGGCACCAGATTCAGTGCTGGCAAAATGGCAGCAGAAACAATCGGCATGTCGTTCGTAGTACGGATTGTTGGGCAAGCAATGTTGGTTCCCGCACTCCAGCCAATAAACAGTTTATTGGATTTTAGAATAGCCTGACGAAGCGGACGAACCAGCCCCAAATCATGCAGTTGCTTATTCAGCACCCAAGTATTACCGCCACTCACAATAAAGGCATCGGCTTCTTCAACGGCTTTGACCGGATCTTCTGCGTGATGAATACCTGAGACTTGTGCACCGAATGGCTCAATACCTGCTCTAACTGATCAAGGCGATCATCATAGTTGCCTCGAATCATCGCGTAAGGAATAAACAAGAACCGCTTCGCGCCAGTGCGCTTAACCGCCGCCTCAATCCAATCTAAACCAAATTGCAGCAATGTTTCGTTGCCACTGACCTTACCGTTACTAAATAGCAAAATGTTCATAATGTTTGTTCTCCGTGATTTCACTGCTTTTCACTGGTTATACGAATGATGTCTTGTACTACTGCGCTAGCTGCATAGAGTGATTGAACAGGAAGATACTCGTAAATAGAGTGGAAATTATGTGCGCCCGTGAACAAATTTGGACAAGGTAGCCCTTTTTGAGATAACACCGCGCCATCGTAGCCACCCCGCATAGGATGGCTTTCATCTCAATGCTATTCCGCTGATAGGCTTGTCGGGCAATCTCCAAAATCCCAAAACGATCCTCTTGCAAGCTGTTGGCAACGTTTTCGTAGCGATTGCTGAGTTGGATGTCTACACCACCGCCCCACAATTGCTGACAACTCTCCGCCAAGCTTTGTAAAAAACGCATCCGCTGTTGGTATCCTTCCTGAGTAAAATCACGCACGTCCAGATTCAACACGGTTTTCGCACTATTTCCTTTGAGCTCTTTGACCCAGTAATACCCTTCTCGGCCTTCCGTGTATTCCGGTGCTTCACCAGCGGGCAGCATGGCAATAAATTTATGCGCCATCAGTAAGGAGTTTTTCAGTTTGCCTTTGGCCGACATGGGATGCGCAGACTGACCCGTAAACGTCACCACCACATCACCCGCATTCCAGTTTTCACACACAAACTCCCCGATACCACAACAGTCGAGTGTAAAACCGAAATCCGCATTGAAAGCTTTCACATCAAAGGCCTTCGCCCCTCTTAACCCTTGTTCTTCATCCGGTAAGAAAGCCACTTTTACTGTGCCGTGTTTCTGCTCTGGATTCGCTTGAAAATACTGAAGTGCATCCATAATCGCAGCTATCGCCGCTTTGTCGTCCGCGCCCAGTAAGCTGGTTCCATCGGTCACAATAATCTGTTGGCCTCGGTATGCCGCCAAGTCCGGGAATTCACTCTCGCGCAGGTAAATGCCCAGTTCTTCATTCAGGCAGATCGCGTCTTGATCATGTAGCTTTATCTGTGCCCGCGTATCGTTGGATTGCTCCGCACTCGTATCTAAATGTGCAAAGAAAGCAACTGTTGGCGCATCATGTTCAATATTGGCGGGTAGTGTTGCGGTAACAATTGCCGTATCGGCAACCTGCACATCCACCAAGCCAAGTTGTTCTAATTCACGCGCCAATTGTTGTGCTAACACCATTTGGCCGGGTGATGACGGCATCACCCCTTGCGCCCCTTTGAGTCGATCTGTTGTGGTATTGATTTCGGTATAACCAATAAATCGTTCAACAATATTCATGACTGCCTCCTAAATGAATAGCTGTGAAGCCACCAACACAGTGACTAAACCGCCCAACATCGGGATAACCGTGCGTTTAGCAAGCTCAATAGGTGAAACATTGGCTACCGCGGCACAGGCAATAATCACACCTGAAACCGGAGAAGCAGAACGCATTAACCCAGAAGCAAGCTGCATTGGCATTGCAACTGCTGCGATTGGTGCACCCACTTGAGCCGCCACATCCGGAGCTAAGTTTGAGAAGCTGAAGAAAGAAGCGTTGCCAGAACCTGACAACATAGTCACCACCACAATGATAGAAACCAAAACCAGTACCATTGCGATGTAACCAAACCCAACACTCGAAGCGGAATCCAGAAGTAAGCTGATAAAGCCGATAGATTCTAGACCTGTAACAAACACTTGCGCAGCAATAATGAGGCTTACAACACTGGCGAACACGCCACCCATTCCCTCTAGGTACACTTTCAATGAGGCGGCTACCGCTTTGCCATCTTTGGTCAGAATGAAATCGAAAACCATAGAAACAAACAGAGCGATAAACATGGCTGCCACGACATTCATTTTGATCGTATCGATACCGAATTGGCTGAATGTCAGTAGCAACATCAGAGGCAGGACTGGGAAAAATGCAAACCACTTAGGTACTGCGCGCTGTTCTTTTTCCTGAATATTGAACTCACTTTGAATGCCTTTCTCCGCATCTTTACGATCGAAGTAGCGCTGGCAGACAAAATGCAAACTCGCAATTACAATCATCGCCGCTACAGACACTTGTAGCTGGTAGCTAACAAAATAGGTCGCAACATCAATGCCTGAAATTTCTGCCGCTTTATTGGCAGCTGAAGATGCCGGCCCTAAATCCAAACAACCAGTGGTTGCAACAACCGCAGCAGCGGCCGCTGGATTACACCCAACACCAACTAGCACAGGGTACATTGCAACCAAAAGCAGCAGAGATAAACCGTCGCGCTTGGGATAAAAATGTTGATTAACTGCCCTGTGATATACGCCATAGAGAGGACTAGATAAGGGTTTTTGATGTACGACAGTGGTTTGGTGGCGATCTGAACCATGGCATTCGCAGCACCAATATGGCTCATATATTTTGAAAAGCCCCCTACCGCCATAATAATCAGACCTAATTTCGCTAAGGTCGAAGAGGCAATGACATGAATGACTTCAAAAAAATCGACAATAATTGAACCGTTGCTTACCGCCTTTGGGCATAAAATCACCATCGCCATTGATGACGCCCAGCATAATCATAAATAAACCCGCAAGCAGCAATACTGCCTGTGTGTTATATTTTTTAATAATAAAAAATCCGACCAGAAAAATAATAGGTATAGCTAAGTATGTAATCATATTACACCTCTAGTAGTTAATTTTGCTCATTTAAAATGAGCTGTAAGAGTTATTTATATTCTCTTAACTTTCTTTGAAAATATGAAAATCATTAAATGTATCTTCAATTCTTCGAAATCGTTTATCTTTGTCATTGGTGATCGACATTCCCTTTATTAACAGCTCAATAATAGAGAATCCCGCAGTACGATTATTAAATAAACCTTCACTGTGACTTTCAGCAGTAAATTGAATATCGCTGTAAGCAACAAATGGATTGACTTGTTGATCGGTAAGCAGAATGATTTTTCCGCCATTTTGTTTAAACCAACGAACGGTACGAACCGTGATATTGGAAAAGCGGTGATAAGATAATGCAAAAAGCGTGTCGTCTGGTTCTACATCCACCAACTGGTGCGGCAAGGTAGAGGGATCGGCCTTGAGAAGAATGACATCCTTTCTCAGATACCGGGCAAGCAAATAGAAATAATTCGCCAGCGCCTCGGCTGAAGCACTCCCCATAATATAGAGTTTGCCCTGTGGATTAAGAAGGTACTGAATAGCCAATGAGAAATCATCGGATTGTAACATTTGATAAGTGTTCTCCAGATTGGAGAGCATCTCTTGGTTGTTGATTTTTTATTAATTCTGCGTAAGGACTTTGAATATTGGATTTTACACATCGATCAATTGGCGTTGTTAATTCCTGAACAAGATCTTCAGAAACACGTTTTTTAAAATCAATAAAACCATCAAATTCTAAACGATTAAGAAATCGGCCAAGTGTTGCTTTACCTACACCAATTTGCTGACAAAGCTCATCCATTTTTGCAAATGGCAGCATGGTGTAATTTTTAATGAAATATTCAATAATCAATTTCTCTGCTGGAGTGATTGATTTCAGGCTATTCACACTATTAATAAACACTTGCTTATTCATCATTTTCCCACAGACTGAATAATATGGGAGAATTTTCCTATATATAAAATGCAACCTTCAAGGGAATGTACTTTTCCCACAATTAAACTGTGACCAAGGTAAGCAAATGATCGAAAAAATAACATTACAGACAAAGATGAATAACACAGAACTAAGTCGGCAATAACAAACCTGAACGATGCAGTAGAGCCTAAAGAAAGCAATATGGCTCCCTTTTGAGGAGCCATAAACTCATTGTTGTTTGAACTGTTCGTAAAACTATTGCACTTCTCTTACCGAAAATACGCGCACTGAACCATCCAAATCCGGAACTAACAGCTGGTTTTGATACAGAGCCGGTTGCCCATAAACGCCACCGGAAACATAAGCTTTACTTCGCATCGGTTGATACTGCCACTCTAGATCACCAGCCTGAGCATCGACCGCATAGAAACCGCGATAAGGGATTTGCCAGTAGTCGTCCGCACTTTTTGCTCCGATATACACCGTGTCTTTGTGAACCAAAGGCGTACCCCATGACCAACCACGTGTATTAAACGACCAAACCAGTTTTCCTGTTTCAGTTTCAAATTTCTGCAGTTTATGAGAATCCGAGCTGCCAATGAAAAAGTGCTTCCCAGAGGGATCAGCTGCAGCTGATGATTCAACCCAAGATTGATCAGGAAATGCGTACTGCCAAACCACTTTGCCTGTTTTCACCTCAAGCGCATAAATTTTAGTATCTCTGGAGCTGATAATGACTTTGTCATCCATCACTATCGGATCAGAGACCACAGCAGCTCCCGTTTGATATTTCCAGACTAGTTTCCCATTGCGTTGATTCAGAGCATAAACCCCACCATCTTTTGAACCGAATACCACTAGCCCATCATAAACGACCGGGGTTGAGCGAATCGCATTCTGAGTCGCATAGCTCCATTTGGCTTTCCCTTCCTTGAGCTTGAAGCTGTACATCTTTCCATCCGCACTCCCCACATAAACCATATCGTCGTCGATCACCGGCGAGGATTTATTGTAATCGAACTCCCAAGGGGCTTGGTTGGCAGGTAAAACACGTTTTACGTCTCCATCATTGAGTGCGGCTTTCCAATTCAGCTCACCGCTATCCTGATCGAGTGCGTACAAATAACCGTCGTCACTGGTAAACAGTACCCATTGTTCATAAAACGCCGCGTGACTACGAACTCTGCCTTGGGTTTCAAATTTCCATTTCAATGATTTATCTCGAAGATCGAGAGCATAAAAATGCCCATCGTCACTGCCAAAGTAAGCGGTATCTTGCTGCACTTTCACTGAGGACCAAATGGCATCCTCGGTTTGATAAAACCACTCGAACTGACTCTGCTGACCTGCTGCGACACCAAGACTAAAGAGCAGCGAAGACCCCAAAAGCAATAGGGATCGGATTTGTGTTTTCATGTGACCATCCATTGTGTGATTAAAGACAATGCAGCATGGGCTGAACCCATCACTACTGTCCTTAAATCGTTCTTAAAATGGTCTTAAATATTCTTAAGTAATTGTAATGCCGGAGATAAATTGAGCTTTTCCACTAAGCTGATAAATCGTGGCTCATTCACTAAGGGACGATATTTGGGGTCTGCGACCAGCCAGAGTAACTCTATCCGACCTTGTTGATAGGCCATTTCTAGCCAGTCTAGCGCCGCGTCATGCTCACCAGCGACAATCGCATAACGAGCAAGAGAAAGCGGCGGTGAATATTGCCCGATATACAACTGTTGCGGATCACGAAAAGCCAGCCAGTGGTACACACCTTGTAAACCGTTGGTATCAAATTCACTTTGCAAAGTGTCACGATCTGTTTGGTTGTAACCTGCTTTTTCGATGAGTTGCAGCAAAATCTCAAAAGCGGTTTTATCCTCTCCACTCAGCTCAGCAATGGCTTGTTGGGAGACAACGTAATAATAACTATCTGCGGAAAACTCCTTGAGCTTTTTCAGCTCAAGCCTCGCGCGCGGGTAATTCCCCGCCATGGTATAAACCCAAGCCGCCCCTTCACTCGAATAACCTTGAGGATGTAAGGCAATGTATTGCTCCAGTTGGTGATGTGCTGCTTCAAACTCGCCCATGGCTAACAAAAACTGGCTATAAAAATAATGGGCATCGGCCACTCCCTGCGCTTGTTCGAAATGTATTTTTGCTTTGTCATGCTGATGGAAAATCAAAAAATAAAGATTACCCAACAGCTTATGTGCTTCGAGGTGTTGCGGATTTAACGCCAACGCTTTCAATAAGTGCTGTTCTATCCAACGTTTTTTCTCAACAATCCGCGTATCACTATTGAAAATATTAGTCATCATCGCGGCTGCAAGTTTCACATGTGCCTCTGCAAAATCAGGATATTGATCGATCAGCGATTGGTATATGCCGATCGCTTCATCGTGATACTCAGGCGAGTGAGTCATCAAATAGTTTGCGCGTTGAAAAGTCTCAAGCGCCGTCGGTGAAAGCTCAGGTGGAGTTGGCCGGAAAAACCAGAATGCAGCCATAACGAATAAAATCACAGATAATGATACCGCACTGGCCGCTACCCATCTTTTCTTATCCTTGCTAGGTATTTCACGACGTACTTCTGCAATCCATTGATAGCCTTTACCACTGACTGTCGCAATGAATTGAGGATGTTTAGCGTTATCAGAGAAAATCCGCCGCAGCCCATTAATCACCACATAAATGCTGTCTTCCGTGACCACTTTCCCATGCCACACTTTTTCCAAAAGCTCATCTTTGGTAATTGTTTGGGGAGCGTGCTCAGCAAGAAGCACCAGAACTGCAAACTGGTTTGCGTCAAAATGTAGAGTGGAGTTTTGTTTATGTAATGTGCGAGAGCGGTGGTCAACTTGCCAGCCGCCTAAATGAGAAATGGGAGCGCTAGAATTCAGGGCATCTTCAGTCATTGTGCTTTACATCACCTGCCACGAGATAGATTTCAGTATTCGGAGTGTAGAAACCCTCCTACCGCGAGTAAATCTCGCATGGCGAAAATTAGAGTCACCAAACTGAATGGCGGTACTGAATTCATTTCAGTACACAAAGATGAGGAATGGATCACTTAACTCAGCGTAAAAAAACCAAGCAACCCATGTTGGCTCAAAGCATCATGACCGCTGTTCGCCGCGAGTCATCATCTCATTATGGTTTGCTCGAAGCAGTGGCAACCTTGCTTGGCGACTTGGCTTTTTGCTCACGAACCAAAGCTAATGCCCGTTCAAGGTTTTCATTCGCTAACTTGTAGTATGAGGGCTTTTTGTCTATCGCTTCTTGCAGATAGGGGATCGCTTTGTCTGGTTTACCTTGGAGAATCAAAAAGTACCCTACATTGTTGAGTGCTTCCGGCGCTCCCATGCTGCGCATAAAAATATTGGTGGCTCGGGGGATTTCATCTTTCCCCAGATAAATGAGCGCTAAATTATTCTGCCCTTTTTTATTTTCAGGATCTTTCTCGAGCGCTGCGAGCGTGTAGCGCTCCGCTTTGTCGTATTGACCACTCATATAGTAGGAATAGCCTAAGTTCAGCATACCTTTGGCCGAGTTGGGCTTAATCTCCAATGCCTTGAGGTAATACGCTTCTGCCAGCGGGTGTTGTGCATCCACATCGGATAGCACACCCAGTCCCAAATAAGCGGTAGCAGGCGATGCGTTATCCACTTTCAACTGGTTGATTTCTTGTACCGTACTCAGCTTGCCTGTCATGGTTTTGCTGTTTTTGAGTCGCACTTGGTCTGCGTTCAACGCGCGTAGGAAATAACTTTTTCCTTCATCAACACGCCCTTGTTTACTGTAAATTGCCCCTAGTTGTTCCAATGCTTTGACACTATTGGGGTTGTATTCCAATGCCATGGTGTAGGCTTTATCGGCTAAGGCAATGTTGCCGCGAGATTCATGAATTCGGCCGATGTTGTACAAGGTTTTGTCTTGATATTTGGCATCAGGGAATGAAATCGCACGTATGTACTCATAAAGCGCCAAGTCATTGTTGTTGCTTCTTAATGCCGTGTCTCCGCGGCTTATCGCTTCGGTTTCTGACGCTGGCAAAGCTTCTGATGTAAGTGAGTCAACTGGTCTGCCATCATACAGACTGAGATCGTATTTGGGTCCTTGCGGTTCTTGGCTTGCACAACCGTAAAGTGCCATAGCCACCAACAAACCAAGTAAAGTTTTGGGCATGTCCATCCGTTTCCCCTTAACCTAGCGCATCCGAAAGTGATAACAACGCTGGCCCAATGGCAACAATAAAGAAACAAGGCCATATGAATAACAGTAGTGGAAAAATCATCTTTGTCGGAATTTTTGCTGCAATTTCTTCCACTTCCTGATTGCGTTTGTCGCGAAAATCTTCGGTGTAGTCACGCAAGGTTTGCGACAAACTACCACCGATCTTTGAAGCATGAGACAGCATGTTGACTAGGCCACGGATCTCCGTCAATCCGGTGCGAGCCACCAGTTCATCAAACGCGGTAGGCATCTCCACCCCTGCTTTGATCTTGGCACATACCGTATCCAGCTCATCAGCAAATTCTGGGTGAGAGATGGTTAATTCATCCGCCACCTTTCTCAAGGCAGCATTAAAACCAAGCCCTGATTCAGTACACACGACGAGTAAATCGAGTGCATCAGGCACACCTGCACGAATGGTTCTTTGGCGCTCTTTCACAAAGTGATGCAAGCCATATTGGGGAGATAAAGGCCGCCCGCCACGGAAACCAGCATCACCAGCGTACCGTTATCCATATCGGGCAACAGGAAGAACACCAAGGCTGCCCCACTAACACCCAAAATGGCAAAGGACGTTTTGAGCGCATAAAACAGGGATAAGGCATCACGATTATGAAAACCCGCGTGCATTAACTGCGTGCGAATGCTTGCCCGCTCTTTCGATTCTTTACCCGCCGAGATCGGCGCTAATGACTCCAAAGTGTTATCCACTTTGCGGTTTTTCTTTTTCAGCGTATTGCCCGACAGCTCTTTATTGATCTGCTCTAGCTTTTTCTTCATGGGCGCACGATTGCCGGAAAAGACTAAAGCCACTGTCACCACCAACAAGCTGGTTGAAACTAAAATTAAAGCCAAAAACACCCATTGGTCATTGACTTGGATATCCGAAAAAACCACGAGTAATTCGTCCATGTCACACCTCGAAGCTGATGATCTTACGAATCCAAATAGCGCCGAAGAACAAGCTGACCATACCTACACTCACCATTTCCATCCCTCGAGCGTCTTGATAAAGCGGCGTCACATAATCAGGGTTGATGAACATTAAGCCTATAAACAGCACAAAGGGAGAAAGCACCAGAATCCACGCGGAAAGGCGGCTTTCTGCTGAAAGGGTTTTGATCTTTCTGGTCAATTTGAAACGTTGGCGCAGCACTTTGCCGACTTTTTCGAGGTTTTCCGAAAGGTTGCCCCCGGTTTCTTTTTGGAGCATAACCGCACTTGCAAAGGCAAGCATTGAAACCGTAGGCGTACGTTCTGCCATTTGCATAATGGCCAATCGCATGTCGTAACCATAGTTAAGCAAGTTGAAGGTATTTTTAAACTCAAGCCCAATCGGTGCGGCCATCTCTTTGCCCACTTCATTAAACGCTTGGGTTACGGGCTGCCCAGCTTGCAGCATTCTGCGAATGATATCGAGCGCATCCGGCAACTGTTCTTCAAACCGACTGAGGCGATCAGCAATGCGTTTTTGTAAAAAAAACTGCAGAACAAACCATACCACCACACCTCCGGCTAAAACTAAAAACCAAGCCTGCCCCAAAAATGCCAACGTGCTCATGATGCTTACACTGATGATGGAACACACCGTCAGTGTCTGAGTCAATGACCAATCCAAGCCGGACAACTCAATCGATTTTTTCAAAGAAGCAAAAACCGCAAATTTAACCAGGCTGCGATCCTGAGGAGATAAGCTTTTCAGATAATGTTCTTGCAGTAAGGAGCGAGCTTCCTGATCCAGATTCATCTGGGTTTCTTTCAAGCGTTGGGCAAGCTCTTTATGCTTGGCCTTGCTTCCCGCAGCAGGAAGGATCAAGGCTTGAGAAATGAAGACAACCGCAAAGAATAACAAGATGAAGAAATAGGTAATGTCATCCATGTTCGCCCCCTGCTATGAATAGCTTTCGTTAAACAGTTCGAACGGTAAATTCAATCCGCGCTTTGTTAACTGCTCATGACAAGCGGGGACTACCCCAGTCGCGGTATAAAACCCGATGATGTTGCCCTCTGCATCCACTCCTTGGCGCTTAAAGTGGAAAATCTCCGACATGGTGATGATCTCCCCTTCCATGCCATTGATCTCTTGGATGCTGACCATACGGCGCTTACCATCTTCTTGGCGTTCCATTTGCACCACCAAATGAATTGCGGAGGCAATTTGCGCCCGCAAATTTTTGGTCGAAATGTTCCAACCTGCCATGGCGAACATATTTTCGACCCGGCTTAAAGCATCACGCGGTGTATTGGCGTGAATTGTTGCCAATGAACCATCGTGACCTGTATTCATCGCAGCCAACATATCCACCGCTTCTGCACCACGTACTTCCCCTAACACGATGCGATCTGGCCGCATCCGTAGTGCGTTTTTCACTAAATCACGTTGGGTGATTTCCCCTTTGCCTTCCAAATTAGGCGGGCGAGTTTCTAGCCTCACCACATGGGGTTGCTGCAGTTGCAGTTCTGCGGAGTCTTCAATAGTAATGATGCGATCATCACTAGGAATGAAACCGGAGAAGATATTGAGCGTGGTGGTTTTTCCTGAGCCTGTACCCCCAGCAATCAGAATATTCAGCTCACCTTGTACGGCGGCTTCAACAAACTTTGCCATTTGTGGTGAAAGTGAGTTGTAACCCAACATATTGTCCATGGTGAGCTTATCAACCGCGAAACGACGAATGGAAACGGACGCACCATCCAAGGCAAGAGGAGGAATAATGGCATTGACGCGAGAGCCATCAAGCAGGCGCGCATCAACCATGGGGGAAGCTTCATCAATACGACGCCCAACTTGGCTAACAATGCGGTCGATGATGTTTCTTAAATGGCGATCATCCAAAAAGGTATAGGGCGTTTTTTCTAGCTTACCCCGCCGCTCAACAAAGATGTTTTTCGGGCCATTCACCAAGATGTCGGAGACGGTTTTATCATGCAACAAAGGTTCTAGCGGCCCTAAACCAAACACTTCATCTTCAATTTGCTTGATCACCCGTTTGCGCCCTTCGGAGCTCATTGGGTGTGTTTGGTCTTCCGCCATTAACTGCACAATCGCGTCGTGGAGATCGTTTCTGGCACGCTCTTTCTCAAGGCTTGCTAGCAAACCCAAGTCCAATATCTCCAATAAGCGCCGATGATAGTAATGCTTGATGGATAACTCTTGTTCGAGCTGTTTACGCGCTTCTTCTAACGCTTTGTCCTTGGCTTGCCGCTCCAGCAATTTTTTATCTTGAGTCGACACTTCTAAAGGAGTGGCATTCGGCAATAGCACTCTTGACTCTTTATCTGACGAAGCCTCATTGCTTACAGGAGATGAAGGCTCCGTATCTAATGCTGCTGCTTTTTCCTGAAACTCCGGATTTATATTTTTTCGTTTGAAAAACATAATCGTGTCCTTTCGTTTCTCTGTCGTCGCACACTCTAAGAAAACAATTTCTTAAACCATGTTTTTTTCTCAGCCTCAGGCAGAGCGATATGGTGAGAAAAATCCACAATCGAGCGTGTAATCGCTGTGTTTTTCTTATACATGACGATCGGACGCCCCAAGTTGGCACTTTCTATAGCCACTCGGTAATCATTCGGAATCATAAAAACCGAAATGCCCGCGATGGTTTTCTCTATATCTTTTATGTTGATAGACGCCCGTTTCTCATAACGGTTGATGATCAACTCGATTTGCTCTTTCGCCACCCCATACTCAAGTGTCAGCAGGCGCAAAATACGCGAGGTATTTTTGATGGCCGCTAAGTTTTGTTGGGCGACTAAAAACACTTTCGTTGCAGGTGCGACAACCGCAGAGAAGATGCGATCAACGCCTCGTGACAAATCGATCACTACATACGGATATATCTCTCTAAGGATAGGTAATAAACGGCCAATTTCCCGCGCTTTATCGAAATCTTCCGTGGTATTTTCATGGAAAAACCCGAGCACATGCAGGCCATTGTCCATTTTGGTCACCATAGCGCTCAGCGAGTCATGATCCAGATCCTTTGCGTGCTCTATCACATCAGTCAGGCTGTATTGCGGGGTAATGCTAAGATATTCGGAGATCACCCCAAACGGGATATCCAAATCCAGCAGCAACACTTTTTCCGGATGAGAAGCCGCGATTTCCAATGCGGTATTAAGCGCTAATGTCGATGCGCCGCAGCCCCCTTTGGTATTAATAAAAAGATGCAGCTCCCCCAGTTCACGGCTGGCCAGTTTCTCTTCCGACACGTTTTTCAATAGATGGAAAAAGTCATTCATCATCGCTTTATCGGAAACAAAATCAGCCGCGCCTAACCTTAATGCGATTTTCAGAGCACCGTTGTCATCCTCATCCCCAAATACAATCAGAGAGGCTTCAAAATCATCACTCGGTGCTTCGTACTCTTGTAAAGCGAGTACTTTTTGTGCCCAGTTCGGTCCAGTTTCGACAAATATCAAATCGGGTGGTGTTAAATGAGTCAGCCCCGAAACGTTCACGTTAGAGAGTGAAATCAGGTCAAAGCTGAGGTTCTTACACAGCTTCAGTTGTGTCCCCATATGAAGCTGAAAACGCTCGCTACTGTATAGCACCCAAATATGTAAACTTGTTTTTAATCGAATATAACTGTCTTCATTGTTCCTACTAAGCTTTACAGCTTCGCCCATACACCGTCCTCTAGCAGTCTGTTATGGAACCATCAGCATCATTTTTTGTTGGTCTGACTATTCCTAAGCTTTCAACGGGCAGTGTGGTTTCAAACTCCGGAACCACGACCAACCCTTTGTTTCCTAAGAAATTCAGAATAGAAACAAACTGAAACTGATAATTACTGACTCTAGCTCTGACGTATTTTATGGTTATAAAAACATTGTTATCGGTGACATCCCCTGTCACCACCGCTCCATTGGCATCAAGATACTCAATCACCAAATTTTGATCGGTAAAGTTACTGGGTAAGCTCCCCCCTAATACTGCACTTTTTATGTTTTGTTGCGCAGCAGAGGTGACATAGCACACGGTCGCTAAGCGTGCGGCTTTGCGTGTGGTCTCGTTAATCATTTGAACGGAAAACATGTAATAGCCGATGGAGAAAATCGATAGCAAAATCAGCATCAACACAGTTGAAATCACGGTGAATTCGATCACCGCTAAACCGTGCATTTTTTTGCCAACGCTTTCGCCATGCTTTCTCACAATCGACTCCTCATCACTGACGAAGCAGTGAAGGTAATCCCCAGATTCGTATCGGTATAAGGGATTTTCGTAAACGTGGGCACATAGACATAGGAAGCCGTGACGGTGACGAAACCATTACTGTGGGTAACCGTGATGTCATCTGCGGTTAAGTTCTCCAAAATGGTATAACTACCACCGGTCACTTGCCCATGAAGTACCATGTTTTTGATGTCCGCTTCATTGGCGATTTGGTCATAAGAAATCGTGCCGTAGACTTCATTGACCGCAAAACGGGCGCCGTTTTGTACTCCTTTTGCCAACGTGTTGTACTGAGTGAACATATGCCCGACTTCTAGCATGCCAACCAGAAGTATCAGAACCACGGGTAAGGTCACCACCATCTCTATGGCAGCAAAACCTTGTTGTTTAGTACGTTGATTTGAGAAGGTCATGTTAAGCACCTCCACTGTTCGGATCTTTGTACAGAATGATCTTGTACGCGCCTTGGTCTTCCGGTGTGTTTCCAATCGAACCGTTTTCTACCAAGCAAGAATCGATAAATTCCCCGAATACAATTTGCCCGCCGCCTGAGTTACTCGTAGGCACTTTTTGTAAAAGGAAGAAACACCCGACTTCCACAACCTTATAAGTGGTGGAACCTCCTTTTTTGCCCGTGCAATCCACAATCGGAATAGGCAGCACTCTGCGCCAAGGCTGGCCGCCTGATTCACAATCACCGGAACTGCTGTCGGCAATACAGGCTTCTGTATCGGCCTTATATTTGGCATAAGTGAGATCATTCGTGTAGTCATAAACTACATGGCCACTGCTATCGAGCGTCGCGGGAGTAGCGGGTAATTCGGTGACGTAATCGGGTGGGTAATCGCTACTGGAAACACCACCTTGATAAATCCCCAATCGAGTATTGATACCTTGCCCTACCGGGCCTGCTGCCACCCCTGTTTGGGTATCGATATCACCACCAATCTCGACAGTACCTTCGTATCCACCGCCTAATGCTTCACGCACCGTATCGGCACCTGAACCAAAATCCAGCAGGTTGTAATTACCTGATCCCATAGCAGTCAAACTGGAATCGCCGACTTTGAGTGCATAAACATCGCTCGAGTGGTAGCCATAAATGCCACCGCTTTCACTCCCTTTACACACCCCGATCGGGACTACGTTGCCAATCGTGTTAATGCTGGAACTCGGCCCTGCAACGGCAGCCGCAGAAACTTGTTTCGCCATACCTAAGGCTTGCATGAAAAATTCAGTTAAGCTGAGGTCGGCTACAGAAACCCGCACATAAATGTCGCCAGTTGCATCAAAACTACCATCGGGAAACAAGAGTGGATCATTGGAATAGGCAATACCAAAATTCGCAGAATCTACATCCAACTCACTGTTGCCTGAGGCGTTGTGCATTGAGGTAAGCGTTGACTTCGCGACATCTGTTGCAGTTGCGGTATCGTGAGTGGCATCCGCAACCATAGCGGCAGCCAGTGCAGCCGCATCAACCGCATTCTGAAGTTTGGTACGGTTCACCACTTGATGAGTCACATCAATGGCGATGGCCGCTAAAATCACCAAACTGACCATCGCCGCTGTCACCAAGACCAACACTAAGCCTTGCTGTTTGCATCTTCCATTGCGATGTTGGGTAATGTCCATAATCCAATCCTTAACGGCGACTAATTACTGCCATTAATCACTTGGCTGCTACTACTCGACATGCTTTCCGTTTTCTTATCCAAGTAAACCTGATAAGCACTGTCCATCTTCTCGCCACTGCCGTAAGGAATGATGTCTTTATTTTCCTGACTCGCATCAGGATTATAAGTTTGCTCTGCTTTAAGTTTAGCCACATATTGCCCCATAGGAGCATCATTTGCGCAGCCGCCTAAAACCGAGAGACTGACCAAAACGAACATCATATAAGTCTTCATTTTTCTCGCCTCACAAGCTGTGTCCAAACTCACCTTCAATGCCACCTTGACCCGATTGAATAAACTCAGGTTCTGATGATGAACGCCCATTGTGAGCCACCGGAGATTCCGCAATGTAAGCCCCTTCGCCAAGCAAGTAATATTTAAAATCACTCGGCTCCACAAAGGCATCGGTCGGTAAGGTAATTTTGTTGCGATCAACCGGTTTAGCCAGACGAGGAGTCACAAGAATGACCAACTCCGTTTCACCGGAAATGTAGTTCTGGCTTCGGAACAACTGACCCAATACTGGAATATCACCAAACCCGGGCATTTTGCTGGTAACGTCACGAACGTTTTCACTCAACAAACCAGCGATACCAATCGTCTGCCCATCGGCAAGTTCAAGTGTTGAAGAAGCTGAACGGCGAGTGATGGGGGGAATGAAATAGCTGGCATTGGTCGTACCCGGATTTAATGTCAGGGTATTTGAGGATGCGATTTCGCTGACATCGACCGCTAAATTAAGGTTGATCCGTTTGTCGCTTAAGATGGTCGGGATGAACTTCAAGCCCACGCCATACTCTTTGTACTCTATGGTCACGCCATCTTTATCGGGTACTGGAATGGGGAATTCGCCCCCAGCAAGAAACTCTGCTTTTGCACCACTTAACGCAGTTAAGTTAGGTTCTGCTAACACTTTGGCGACCCCATTTTCTTTGGCAATGTCTAACGCAAAGGTAAACAGCG
Source organism: Vibrio mimicus CAIM 602 (assembly GCF_000338875.1). Classification (GTDB taxonomy): domain Bacteria; phylum Pseudomonadota; class Gammaproteobacteria; order Enterobacterales; family Vibrionaceae; genus Vibrio; species Vibrio mimicus. The sequence goes on from NZ_AOMO01000024.1 coordinate 46,712, forward strand.
TATCGCCATCAATAAAGGTTCCGAGCAAGCCTGTGCTTTCAATGTTTGGTGCATTAAATACGGGCCCGACTACACCACCAATATCATCAATGATTCCCCCTGCTGAGGTGCCACCCCAAGAGAAATTGCCATTTTTCTCAAAGAAGTGAAAATTGGAATCAAAGCGGCGAACCAAACTGCGTTGCACTTCTGCCACGGTGACTTCTAACATCACTTGCTGCGCCCCACCTATGGTCATGAGGTTAATCACGCCATTTTTATCAACCTGACTGTTTAATGAAGCTGTAGCCTCATCCGCTTGTTGACCTGCGGCGTAAGTTTCGGCAACCCGCAGAGCAATATTCATTTTTTCCTGATTGCTGACCATGCCACTGAGCATCAAACGATTCTGCGCACTATGTACTTGAATAGGTTCATCTGGCAGCAACTCATACAACTTCTGTTTCAGGCTGTTGAGATCGTGTGTCACTTCGACATTGAGTGATTCAATTAAATTGCCGCGACTGTCCCATGCCATCAAATTGGTTGAGCCTAACTTACGACCAATCAAAAACAGCTCATCCGACTTTAACATCACAATATCAAGCACTTGGGGATCACCCAGTGAGACACGTTTGGCCTTGCCCGATAACACAACAAAAGTGGATTTATGGTGAGGCACCGTCACCACTTTCCCTGTCTGTATCGCACCCTGAGCGGTAAAAGCACTCAGCACGCCTAATGTAAAAATTACAATCCAAATTTTCATGCGTCACACCTTACTCTTTTACCTGAATCTTCGATGACTCCGTCCCTTTGATTATGGTGACACTAGGGGCGACATAACGACGAGTGACTGCAACCTTCTCCTCGGGTTCATGGGGATTTCTTAGCGTTAACTGAATTTCACCTTTGCTTTGCGCACTTAATAATTTCTCTGCTTGCTCAGGGGTGACTTCCAGCGTTACGGCTCGCACAATGATCGGTTTGTTCTCTTTGCTTCTCGCGGTTTGGTCAACCGCTAGCACTTTGATGTCTTTAAGCACTGTGTTGGTCACGGCCGAGCCTTTGCTATAGGAAACCGTATTGAGTACATCAACCCGATTCCCCGGCAACAAGAAGCCAGCGACACCAATAACATCATTGACTCGAATAGTGATGGCGCGCATTTTTTCAGGAATAAGAGAAGCCAGTGTTGAGCCTTCTCCTGGCGCTGTTAGCCTTTGCACATAAATGATTTCACCCTGAAAAATAGGGCCAGTGACAATTTGCCCGACCAGTACTTTCGGATCCGAAAATTGGGAAATATTACGCCAAGACTTTTCGAGCAATTTCGTGGTGAGGTGCTGCTGTTCAATCACACTGCCTGCGGGTATATCAATCGCTGCAATGACAACCGGTTCTCGCTCCACTACTTCGACGGCTTGCTGAGGCGTCATTTGTTTATCCATCCATTGCTTAGCAAAAAATACCGCTGCCAAACCTAAAAGAATGGAGAATAAAAACAGTAAGATAATTTGATTGCGTTTCATCGAGATCCTCCACCTTTACCATCCGCGGTAAAGTAGACTTCCCACGCCCGCTCAAGGACTTGCTTAGTGATCACGGGAGCTGATTCTTCAAAAGCCACAATATCGCGACAGATCCCGGCGATATCTTTAGGCAAACAAGGGTAATAGCCGACGCTGTGTTGCTCATGTAATTGAGTAAGGCGGTCAAATAATTCAGGCTCTAACGTTAACGATTTACCACGAGCCATGAGTTGCCAAAGTTCTTGATACTCATCTTTCATTAATGGTTGGAATTGAACTTTGTAACCGAGACGACGTAAAAATGCTGGGTCACTGATTTTTTCAGGATCCAAGTTGGTTGAAAAAGCCAGTGTCAAAATAAATGGAATGGAAATCTGTTGGCCATTGGGTAGCGAGAGATAATCGTAAAAATATTCCATTGGAACAATCCAACGATTCAACAAGGTCGCCACGGGCATGGGCTGACGGCCCAAGTCGTCAATAATGAAAATACCGTTGTTGGCCATCATTTGCAGTGGTGCCATCCAAACCCGGTTATGCTGGGAATGGTTCACTTCCAGCATCTCCATTGTTAGCTCACCACCAACTTGAATACTTGGCCGTTCACATAACGCCCAACGTTTATCATATTGGTCTTTGAATACGATAGATTGTTGCCCGCTCTCCTCTTCCACTTTCTTATGATGCTGAGGAGAAAAAACCTTAATGATGTTACCTGCGGCATAAACAGAATAAGGAACAAAGACCGAGGTGTTCAAAGAGTTCAGCAAACGAGTCGCCACGAATGTTTTACCCGTTCCTGCCTCGCCGTACAGCAATAATGCTCGACCCGAATTTATCGCAGGACCTAACACCGACACCAATCGATGCGCGCCCAGCACATCTTTAAATGCGTATTCGACGTCGGCACGGTTGACGTTTTTCACGCGAACATCTTGAGCCTTAACCACCTCGGTATATTCTGCAACCGAGACAGGGCAAGGCCCTAAATAGGCATCTTTAATAAATGCCTGATCGGCCGCTTCCGTACCCGCTTCTGACAAGGCATAGAGAATACGTACACCGTGACTGGTTTCCCCAAAAGCGACCGGATCGGATTGAAAGACTTCAATGAGTGATTTCTTACGCAATACGGCAAGGGCTTCGTCAACGATATGGCTATTGAGCCCCATTAACCGAGTAAGGGTAAGAAGATCAGATTTAGGGTATGCCGCCAATTGCTTGATCAACAGATTTTCCACCACCACGGCGGGGATCTTCAGTTGATTCAGAGAAGTCGGCACCTTAGGTGGCTCTGCTTGAGGCGTCAGTTTATCTCTGTGCTTCGCTGTGGGTTCTGCGCCCATAAAGCCCCCTAATGAATGGATGTGTTCATCCTAAAAGTAATGAAACATCGCCAACCCTATAACAACCGCGGGCGCAAATGGCATGGTCAGTTTTGCCTGCATTGAAACCCGTGATTGAAGTGATGAAAGGATCGGTATGTTGCCACTCATTGCCTGCTGTGAATAACGCCCTACCACTTGGCTCAGTGAATCGGGATTCTGCGCGTAGTGCAGCAGCATAAATAGCGCTGCCACCATACCTGCGGATATCGTTATCCAGTAGGCGGCATCTCCCATTGCTTCCCATCCCACTATCATGCCCACCACACCAAGCAGTTTTACATCACCCGGAGACATTGCCCTGAAGTAATAAAGGAGCAAACCAGCAGCGAAATAAACCGCTCCCGCGGCAAGAGAAGACAATAAGAATGACAAACCATAAGCACTCAGCGAGTGAACACAAGCTAAAAGAGTAAGGGGGAGTAACCAAATATTTGGTATGCGATTGTCTCTAGCGTCATAGACAGCCACCACTAGCAAGCAGAACCATATCAAACTGTTTACTAACACTAGCTTCTCCCCCATCTCCCCAAAGAGATACTCAACTAACTCAGTGCAGCTTCGATTTTACTGATGAGCTTGGTATCGTACTCAGCGAACAAGATACCGATGGCCAGCGCTAAAAGTGCAGCACCAACCACATACTCAACGACACTTAAGCCATCATCGTCAGCAACAAAATCAACTATTGATCGTGCGTACTCAGGCAACATCATGCTGCTCATTAGCCAGTAATCGCAGTGTCAAGTTTATCTTTCAAGTTTGTTCCTAAGCTATTGAACACTAAGCCTAAAGCTACAACTAACAGTGCAGCACCAACCACATATTCAACCACGGATAATCCGTCTTCATCTTGCATAAAGGCTTTCACTTTATTGACTAGATTGCTCATTGTGTCTCTCCTTCCATAAGCACCGAATGCGCCCTTTAAAGTTAGAGCCCGCAAAACAAAGTCGTTAGGATTTTTTTTGTCTTTTGCTAGTACTTTTTTGCGGAGAAGGTCACTAAAAAACAAACTTTCAGTGGAAAACAGCGAAAAGAAAATGAGGGGTATTTTCTAAACTAAAAATTAAAGCACTTGAAAAATAAGAAATTTAATTCGATTTATTGATATGTATAAACTGAGTGGCATAAAAACTATTTCAATTAACTTTTTTGTTGGCACTTTTTTGTGGCTACACATAACCTTTTTGTATGAAGGCAATCATCTTCAGCCCAACCGTTCGATAAAAAGATGAACGAGTAACAACGATGATACGGATGATTTAGCCTCTATATATCTAACAAAGTAGTTTGGCATTTTTACTTCGGTTTGAGGGGAATCAACATGGAAGTGAGGCACACTGCTCATTGGTTGGGAAGCTCAGTTCGCTATCTTGATAAAACGCCAAAAGACCTCATCCTCAATGCTTTTACACTGATTGAGCATGACACCGATGTTTCTATACTCAGCGAACCCAGCACCCAATTCGCTTTCTTTTTTATTCGATCAGAAGAGCAGTATCCATTGCTGCTGACCGCACTAAAGCTAAGTATCAATCTGAATAAGAAGCTGATCCTGATTCACTCGCGACCCATTGAGCTAGGAGCCTATTACCATTCTGCGGTTTTTGATCACTTAAACTTGGCCATGAATGATATTCAAATGTGGTTACAAAAATTGATAACTCGGATGAACCTCAATTGGTATGTCGAATTAGGTGTAACATCGCCATCCGAAGCGAACCCAGTGCTAAAAGTTCCCCAAATTCATCAAACATTACAGCCACTGCTCGACCATATAGACAAAAACATAAGCAAAGTGATACGTGAAGAAGATGCGGCTTCGTTCTGCCACTATTCAGTGACTTATTTTTCAAAGGTCTTCCACAAAGAGATGGGACTGAGTTTTAGAGATTACCTATCAAATAAGCGGATTAATCTCGCCAAATATATGCTCATTGAAAAACGGCAAGCCAAAATTGCCTACATCGCCTATCAATGCGGGTACCGCGATCTCTCCTATTTCTCTCGTGTTTTCAAAAAGAAAACCGGCATGAGCCCGGGCAGGTACCGGCTATCCAATCCATAAAATAGATGGAAAGACTGTTGGTGTTATGTCTAAACAATCGAGAACCATAGCTCGCATTGTTATTGTGTTAGGAGTAGACATTCTTTCTTTGGTATACATACATTTTATTGTTCTGGAACCGAAATCAAGTTGAATAACGTAATGAAATAAACACACTTGATATTTTATTCTTTCGGTAAAGTCATTACTCACTATCTAATTTATTGTTTTTAAAAAAGCAAAACTCAAACAAAGAATAAATAACCATTTCACTCCTTATAAACCGAAAGATTAGATACAGAAAATAACGATAATTTCATCTGTGACAACCATCAAATAAAGGCTTGGGGTTTTCTTGTCTAATAACATGACAAACTGTGTTTCTTTTGTTTCTTCTTAATTAATAAAAGGAGTAATTAAAATGAAAATAGTACGTCAATTTTACAATTGGATATTTATTCCAATAGTGACCTGCCTAATTATGAGCTTTATATATCTAGGCATGTTCTTTTTTAGCCAACCCATATCTGCTGCACCTTTAGGAGTACTTGATGTCGACTCCTTAAAAGTTCAAAAACAACATATTGAAATGAAAACTAACGATGGACAGCATGTGGTCATTCACTTTATTAACCCTGCTGTTTTTCGTATTCAGGCTAGTAATGATGATAAATTCTCTGCAGCAAAGGATGATGCCATAGAAGACCAATGTGGCAATTTTAATTGCCAAGCTGACGATTTTAATCCGGATGAACTGCCTGACATTGTAATAAATAGTGATCAAGGTGAAGTCGAATTTACGGTTAATAACCAAGGAGAATATCACTTAGTTCAAACAGATAAGCTATCGTTACGTATTAATCATGCAAAGATTAAGGATAAACCCTTACCTTTGACGTTTGATCTATATAAAACAGATAATAGTACTTTGCTATGGAAAGAACTTAAGCCTATTTATTTAGGTGATAGTGTGGATAGTTATGACCGTGATGAATTAAAGTTTAAAAATGGTAATTTGAAAACTGTTCAAACATTTTCCAGCGAAGAGAATGAACATTACTATGGTGGTGGCCAGCAGAATGGAGAATTCGAATTTAATAATAAAACCATGGAAATTTCTTATAATGGATGGAACGAATTTGGCCGACCAAACCCAGCCCCATTTTATATATCTGATAAAGGCTACGGCGTTTTACGGCATACTTGGCGAAATGGTGCTTATGATTTTCGCGATACTGATCGAGTAACATCCAGTTTCAACGAAAATCGTTTTGACGCTTATTATTTTGTCGGTGACACATTAGGTGACATCATTAATGAATATACGAATCTAACCGGAAGACCGCACTTATTAGCACGATGGGCCTATTATCTTGGTGATGCCGACTGCTATGAAAACAAGAACGGCTATTATCCAGACGGTTGGCCCACTGAGCCAGGCAGTACAATTGATGTGGCTAAGCAAGTGGGTGTGCCTTACAAAGAACATGATATGCCTTTGGGTTGGATTTTACCAAATGATGGATATGGCTGTGGTTACTCTGATCTAAAAAGCACGGTTGATGAGCTAAATGGTTTAGGTATCAAAACGGGTTTATGGACTCAAAAAAAGCTTGATCAAATTAAACAAGAGGTCATAGATGGTATTCGTGTTTACAAGCTAGATGTTGCTTGGACCGGACCTGGTAAACTCTACTCTCTTTCTGCAAATAATGACGCGCATACTGGCCTAGTGGATAACTCTGATACAAGAGGCATGATATGGACCGTCATGGGCTGGGCTGGAACGCAACGTTACGCTGTGGCTTGGACAGGAGATCAATACGCAAGCTGGGATTACATTCGTTGGCATATACCCACATTTATCGGTTCTGGTTTGTCTGGTCAGGCCTACGCCTCTTCAGACGTGAACGGTATTTTTGGTCATGGTGCGGAAACCTATACGCGTGATATACAGTTTAAAGCCTTCACGCCGGTACTGATAGCGATGTCCGGTTGGGACAATAAAGAGCGTAAACACGCTTGGTGGCACGACTCCTATCGTGATATCAACCGAAAATTCCTGATGCTTAAATCGCAGCTAATGCCTTACATGTACAAATACGCTTATGACGCTGACCGAACTGGGGCTCCATTAGTTAGAGCAATGACGTATGAGTTTCCTAACGATCCCCGTTTAAAAGGGGAAGAGTTCAAATACCAATATATGTATGGCCAATCTCTGCTCGTGGCACCGGTTTACGACTCTATGGAAACAAATAAAGGGTGGCGGAGAAATATCTATTTACCCAAAGGAGAATGGATCGATTTCTGGGATGGAACTCGGACTTCGGTTCCTGAAGGCGGAATGCTCTTAGAGGAATATCCGATCACTATGGAAAAAATTCCCGTCCTTGTGAAAGCGGGAGCAATCATTCCTATGTATATCGGTGCTCGTTCAGATGCGTTACAGGCTAAAGATCATTTGATTGTACAGCTTTATCCCCATGGTGATTCTTCCTTTACATTATATGAAGATGATGGTGAGACCCGAGCTTACAAAGAACAAGAAGCGTATGCGGAAACGGAAATTACGGCCAACGCACCGGAAAGTGGAGTGGCAGGTGACATCACGTTAACCGTTAACCCTGCGAATGTTCACAATGATTACGAAGGACAGATTTCTGAGCGCAGTTACGATTTTCAGATCTTGTCTCTTTTAAAACCATTGGGTATTGAATTTGACAGTGGGCCTCTAGATGAAGTGACGTCAATGGAGGAACTCACCGCTTCACAAGAAGGATGGTATTACGATGCCAATGATCGCTATGGAACTCTGCATATCAAAATTGGCAAGCAATCTGTCTATCAACCCTTAAGTTTGTTCGTTGATATTGATGAGAATGCACCTATGCCACAAACTCCTCCATATAAGAAATCGACTCCTACAGCCAGTGGAAGTGGAGGGGTTGGAGAGATTGCACTTATGATACTTTTATTTGCTGGATGGTTGCGTCGCTATTATTAGATAGCAGCATAGCGACTAGTGCTCTTTGTATATATTTCAGAGTATATCGTTACCATCACTGATAAAGCGTGGGGTTATCAACTGTAACTCCACGCTTTTCAAGCATTTCAGCCACCTCAAAAACAGTTGAAACTATATATTCAGAACCATTGAACAACAGAGAAAAAACTGGCTTCGCGAAGTAATGATCTTCTACGTCTGAAGTTATGGTTCTAGCGTTCCAATAGTCGGAGGCGAACCTACATTTTGATTCAAAGCATCAGTCTCTACACTATTGTCTATTTGGGTACCTTGAGAAACCGTGACTGAATCTTTTGCAGGCATGTAATCTTGCCATTGGTAGTTAGCCAAGCCTGGCCGTGCGAGTTTCGGGTCTTCAATGAAAAAGTAATCATCGCTAACCATTGGAGGAACATTGAAGTAAAGGTTATTGCTCCCTTGAATTGAGGTGTCGTCGTATTTCCATTCAGGTTCAATCCCTTTTTCTAACTGCATGAATATGTTGTTAGAAAACATTAACTCAACCACTTTATCTTTCGTAGCAGGTTCCACTAAGACGATATGAGCTTTGGAAGAGTTTGAGGTGTCAGTCGGAAGTAAAAACGTATTGTTGTATATCTGCCCGTTGAACGCTCCACCACTACATACTTGAAAGGTACGTGTTCTATCAGCTACGGACAAATTATACCTAACCACAAAATTGCTGGCTCGCCCTTTGTTTAAGTCACCATAAGGGCAAATCAGCATAAAGCCTCCTTCGTTATTCCATGAGATGTTGTACTGATAAATAATGCCGTTTGTTGAATGATCAACGTCATACGACATCCCATCCTTTGTTGTATTTCCTCCAGAAGTTAAATTGTATTGATACACGACATCGTCACTATTTGCCGACCACATACCAGCATTAGGAGACTGTGAACGGAGATTAAATCCGTCTAATTCATTCTTCTCTACAAGCCCATTTTTAGTGGTCATCGGCGCAATACCATCTCCACCAATATTGGATAATTGATTGCCACTAATGACCGTGTTTTCAAAAGGCTGCCACTGTGCAGTACACAGTTCATACCAAAAAGGCACGAGTTCCGCACGTTGGCACCAATTTGACCAGGTGTAGATCCCTTGTCGGTCAACATCATCAATCTTGTTATTTTTAATTTCCAATCCATTGAACCAGGTAGGAACAGATTCTCCCTTAGCTTCAACGATAATTCCGCCCGAAGCTTCTGCATATTTGCCCGTTCCATGATAATGACCATCCACCGTTGAAGGCATGTACCCACGTACGTTCTGAATCTCCAAATTATTTATCTTAATTCCCTTATGCTCACCGCTATCCTCCGCTGTAACAAATATTCCTCTTCTTGGCTGCTTTCCATCACCAGGAGCAGAAAGTGAGAGATTTTGAACCGTGACCCAGCTTGAGTCCTGAACTAAAAACGCCTGTTTTTCACCATTGGCATCAATATGCGGGGGCTGTGAACCAGACCCGTAATCTTCATAAACAATAGAGGCATCTTCGGTACCAGAAAATTTTGCAATGACACTTCCTTTACAGACAGTATCCTTTCTAAAACGGACTCTATCTCCTGCGTTTAAGGAAATGTTATTTAGGGCTTCAATTTTATTAAATGGAGAGAAATCAGTACCATCACCATTTTTCTCTTGCGAGCAATCAACAAAGAACTCTTTCCCAATTTTATCGTTAGAGCCATCTCCTAAATTACATGATATTAGTAAAAATATCGTCAAACATAATGCAATATAACGAAAGACTTCGTTACTATAATTAGCATTTCCGAGTTGTTGAAATTTAAATATTTTCCGAGCCATAATTTACTCCTTAATACTTAACTTTAAAACCATCCACAAATGAATATTCAAATCATAAACACCTCCAATATCTCATTAAATCAAGGTTAATTTTTCCTGATGAACCAATGACATTATGTTTTCAATTGGTATATTGTTTTCCGTCATGTCTACCATTACATTCATTGCCCAAGTCACGTGCTCAAAAAAGTGAAAGTATGATTCACAAAAATAGTTATGCTTGGGAAACTTCTTATTTGAAACTGCAAATCGATGCTTAGGGCACCCACCACCACAAACAGGCAGAAACTTACAATTTAAACACTGCCTGTTTAGCAGGGATTTTTTTTGTCCAAATAAAACCGCTTTATTACTCGTACAGATTTCTTGTAATGAATTCTGATGAATATTGCCCAGTAAGTAATGTGGGTATACAAAATGATCACAACTGTATACATCTCCATTGACTTCCATCGCGACATAGCCTTGACAACTATCCGAGAAAATACACAGCGTATTCCCTAGCCCCATCCAAGCAGCCAAAGTCACTTCAAACATTTGAACATAGACTTTTCCAACATCATTCATTACCCACTCATCAAAGATGCGAGTAAGAAATTGACCATATTGATGTGGAGATACAGACCATTTGGTAACATTTGCTTGGGTATAGTCAGGATCTACAAAATATAAACCCTCTTTTGTTGGAACTTCTGACTTTCGCTCAACCAATGGTATAAATTGAAGATAACTAGAGCCAATCTCTTTAATAAATGCGTATATTTCTAAAGGAAATTCGACATTGGCATCATTAATAACGGTCAATGTATTAAAATTTATTTGATATTTTTTTAGCAGATAAACACCACTCATAACTTTATCGAAAGTACCATTATTTATTTTAGTTTTTCTATAAAGATCATGCAGGTGTTTTGGTCCATCAATAGAAATACCAACAATAAAATTATTTTTCTTCAAGAAACGGCACCAAGAGTCGTTAAGAGCAATACCATTTGTTTGCAAAAAATTGGTAATGTTTTTCTTACCCTTATATTCATGTTGAATTTCAACGACTCGGCGATAAAAATCGAGCCCAGCTAGGGTAGGTTCCCCTCCTTGCCAAACAAAATTCACTTCATCTGCATTATTCGATTCAATGTTTTGAGCAATGAAAGCCTTTAATGTGCTTTCAGACATCACATGCTGATCTATTTCTTTATAGAGGTGCTGTTTCTCCAGATAAAAGCAATAGTCACACTGAATATTGCACTTCGCACCACACGGCTTAGCCATAACATTGATAACGCAATTTGCATGATTTTCTTTGCCTTGATCCATTGCATAGTACCTCCATTTTCTGCTTTGAAGGATATGGCCAAAAATCAACAACTGGTCACAGATTAACCAATGGCAATGATATACCTTTAAGTTAATTCATCAAGGGGATAATTAATGGATAGGTTATTGCTCCAGCTCATCGTTGTATCAAAAAGTCGCTCGCTCAAACATGCCAGCCTACAGCTGGGCATCAGTCAGCCAGCACTGACAAGAAATATGCAGAGACTTGAGGAAAGTTATGGCGTTCCAATTTTGGAACGAACATCAAAAGGCGTAAAACTAACAGATTTTGGCCAAATTCTCGTTAATAGAGCGAAACGCATTGAGCATGAGCATTTCTTATTGGAAGAAGAACTAAGAGCAGCAACGGTGGGTAGAGGGAGTCGATTACGCGTTGGCGCAGGACCAGTATGGGCAGCGGAGATGCTGCCAGAGGCTGTACTCGCGCTTTACCGCGCAATGCCCGAAGTCTCATTTGAACTGCATGCGGGTTCTCAGGAAGAAATGCTTCAACAACTTTCTGTATCCGAGTTAGATGTCGTTGTCGCCAGTGATACCTTGCCTGCCCGTTCATTTGGGGAATTTGATTTCATTTCTTTGTGGGAAAGCTCGGTGTCATTGGTCACGTCACCTTCACACCCTTTACAGTCAGGGAAACCCGTCAGCATTGAAATGGTACAGCCTTATCCATGGGTGATCCTGACTCAATCCAACGATGTCGTACAGGTCTTAAATCGCTTTTTCCATGAACATCAATTACCTCCTGCCAATATTGCTTTTCGCAGTGCTTACTGGGAAAGCATTCCTGCCGTTGTCAGTGAGTCAGAACATATCCTTGTCTTACCTGACAGACTGCAAAACAAAGCCTTGCTAAATGGCTTAAAACCACTCAAGTGCAACAGGCTTCACTGGCAATTTACGAGTGGTGCCTGGATAAGAAAAGACACCACGCCTACGGACGCTCAACGAATTTTTATTGAATGCTTGAGAGAACAAGTAGACAAAAAGAGGGTATCAAAAAATGATGATTAACCGATTTATCCTAACCATTCTGGCAGTCTGTTTTTCATTTGGCGTGACTGCCGGCACTTTCCCTGAAAGAAATATTGAGAACATTTTTCCGTGGGGACCTGGTACATCTTACGCTGTAACGCAGCTCATTTCGGATTCAATGGCTGAAGAACTAGGGGTTAACATTAACGTTATTTCCACCCCAGGTGGAGCCGGCGTAAAAGCGATAGAAACCGCACTCAAAAAGCCCGCTGATGGCTACACCATTATTGACGCATGGATCGCTAACCTTGTTCTGCAACCCAATCTGGGTAATGGTGACTATACCTATAAAGATTTTAAACCACTCTGGTCAGCCACACAGGTTCCATTTTCCATTTCTGTTCGAAGAAACGAAACACGCTGGCACGACTTACCAAGCTTTGTTGAATATGCCAAAAAGCACCCTGGTGAAATACGTTATTCGTCAGGATCATACAACAACCTCCCTCATATGATTATGGCGCAACTACTGCGTTCACAAGGTATCTACGCCAGAAACATTCCCTACTCTCAGGACGGTGATGCACATAAAGATGTTCGCAGTGGGCTATTAGACTTCACCTTTACTGACCCAATGACTTACCGAAGCAATGCGGATGCGTTTAAACCCCTTGTCGTTTTACACAACGATAAAAAAATTGCTGCCATGTTTGATAATGGTCCGACACTAGATGATTACGGTATTGATTTAGGACTAAGCGGCCTGAGCGCCGTAGGTTGGAACTGGTTTGTTGTTCATAAGGACACCCCAGACGAAGTTGTCGAGATTTTGCGTGCTGCGATGAAAAAAGCGATTGAGAAACCTGAACTTCAACAGCAATTAGCCAAGCTTGGATTCCTACCCTTGATGCTCCCTCCAGATAAATATGAAGAATCAGTGTTGATGGTGAGTGAACAACTGAAAAATGCACAGACCGCCATAATTTGGGAGCAGGAGCAGTTGGAAAAAGCTGGGGAGTAATATGTCATGGCCACGCAATCTAAGACGAAGTCGATTGGTGCATACTGTATTTTCCTTTTCGTTATTGTTCTTGTTATTCAACAAATTGAAACTAGCCTTACCGAGCAAGGTGCAGCCAGCGGGGGACCGCTGGCTAATGCCGGAATGTATCCTTATTACATTGTTATATTGATGGCATTGTTTCTTTTTCTGGATGTCCTTGATACTTGGTTTCTCCGGGCAGGTAATAATGCGAAAACCGTGTTTACAGACGAACGCTTTTCCACGTGGAGCAAGATCATTACGGTACTCTCAGTCGTGAGTTTAACGGTGATTTATCAATACTTTCTCAGTGCTGTCGGATATCTGTTACTCACACCTTTCTACTTATTTCTTCTTTTTAAAGCATTACACGCAGGGACAGCGACACGTTGTCTACTCGGGTCAATAGGCATCACGGCAGCACTTTATGTTGTTTTTCAGGAATTCTTAAACGTCGTTTTACCAACAGGGCTATATCAACCAGTGTGGTGAGGTACAGATATGTACGAGATCTTATTCGAAGGTGTAGATCAGTTCCTGACGATTACGGTTTTTTTTAATGTGGTGATTGGCACTATTCTGGGACTTCTCGTCGGCGTGTTGCCCGGTTTAGGCCCATTAATGGGGATGATTCTGCTACTCCCCTTCGCTTATCAATTACCCCCTGTGGCCGGCATTGGTTTACTGGTAGCAATATTCATTGGTGGCTCTTGCGGAGGTGCGATATCGGCAATATTGCTGAGGATTCCGGGCACACCGCTCGCCGCTGCAACGCTGCTGGATGGTTACCCGATGGCCAAAAAAGGACGCTCAGCCGACGCAATTGGTATTGCGATTTCAGCTTCTGCTTTAGGAGGAGTGATAGGCGGAATCATGCTCATCTTTTTTACGCCAATGCTGGCAGCCATTGCGATGAATTTTGGGCCACCTGAATATTTCGCATTATCCATTACTGGTCTGTTATCTATCACTATTGTGTCTAGCGAATCAACGGTCAGAGGGCTAATGAGTGGTTGCCTAGGTTTGCTCCTAGCGACTATCGGAACAGACCAACTCTCCATGGCTGAAAGGTTTACTCTAGGATCCAGTGACTTACTCAGTGGCCTGAACATTGGTTCGGTAGTGGTTGGCCTTTTTGCCATATCAGAAGTCATGGTTCAGGTTCAGAGTGACGACCTCAATTTCAAACCTCAGATAGAGAAAGTCAAAGTTTCCTTGCACAGCCTGATGCTCGTCTTCAAACATAAAGTCAATTTGATTCGTTCCAGCCTGATCGGAACATTTTTTGGTGCCATTCCCGGTGCTAGCGGCATTATCAGCTCATTTGCTTCTTATGCAGTGACCCGTTCACTCGCCAAAAATCGGCATGAATATGGTCAAGGAGCCGAAGGAGGTGTTGTCGCAACGGAGTCTTCAAATAATGCCTGCTGTGGGGGGGCAATGATCCCTACTCTCGCACTGGCCGTCCCGGGAGATGCATCATGTGCTGTATTGATGAGCGCTTTAATGCTCTTAGGGCTACAACCCGGACCTCAACTGTTTGCATTAAGTGGCGATGTCGTGGGAGGGGTTTTCCTTTCCTATCTTCTCAGTAACGTTTTCCTACTGTTTCTTGGCTTGTTGATGACGCCGTTTTTTGTCTCTGTACTCAAGCTGAAAAAAAGCATTTTACTTCCGATCGTCCTTATCCTTTCTATCCTTGGTACGTTCGCACTTCAGTCCTCAATCTTTGATCTTTGGATAATGCTTACTCTTGGTATTGTTGGCTATCTGCTCCGTCAGGCCGAATTTCCCCTTGCTCCGATTGTTATTGGTTTTATTTTGGGGCCGATTGCAGAAGGGAATCTAAGACGTTCTTTACTCATCTCTCAAAATGGGTTCGGCATTTTTCTTGATCGTCCCATAGGCACCACCATTTTAGCGGTAAATCTCATCTTGGTTATTGCAGCTGTTTTGTATTACCTATTGAATCTACATAAAAAAAGGAAAGTTAATTATGAAAGCCATTAACATCATGTTTGACTCCCTCACCAAGAAATACCTCTCTGCCTATGGGAATAACTGGACAAAAACACCAAATTTTAAGCGATTAGCGCAAAAGACGGTGCAATTCGAGCGTGCTTATACGGGAAGCATGCCATGCATGCCAGCCAGACGAGAAATGCACACTGGTCGATATAACTTCCTTCATCGTTCATGGGGCCCCTTAGAACCATTCGACCATTCACTACCCGAACTGCTGATGAAAAAGAACATTTATTCACACTGTTCTACCGACCACTGCCACTACTGGCATGATGGAGGACTCACATATCTAAGCCGTTTTTCATCCTATGACATGATCCGGGGCCAAGAAGGTGACTGGTGGAAACCGCAGGTGGAAGGTTTTCAACACAAATGGGACATCAGACGCCAAGATAGAGTCAATCGCCTCTATATGGACGACGAAAAAAAAACATCCGCACGTACGTACTTTTGAAAGCGGCATGGAGTTTCTGCGCGCAAATAAAAATTCAGACAACTGGTTATTACAACTTGAATACTTCGATCCACATGAACCTTTCACTGCCCCAAAACGCTTTTATGAAATGTATAGCTTAGAGTCTGATGAACACGACTGGCCTAAATACGCTTCCACTCAAGAGCAGAGCATCGGCATTCAACGAGACGCCCGCCGCCATTACGCAGCAGCATTAAGTATGTGTGATTATTACTTAGGTAAAGTGCTTGATTTTCTAGACGAACATAACCTCTGGGAAGACACGATGTTGATCGTTAATACTGACCATGGTTTCCTGCTCGGTGAACACGATTTTTTTGGTAAAAACTACATGCCAACTTATCAAGAGTTGTGCAATATCCCCTTGTTTATTTGGGATCCAAGATCTAAACAAAAAAACCAAACACGTTATTCGCTGGTACAGACCATCGACCTTATGCCAACTTTACTCAGTTATTTTGGTCTGGATATTCCTGATGAGGTTATGGGGAAAGATCTCGCTGAAGTCATTGCCAGCGACAAGAGCGTCCGTGAAGCCGCCCTTTTCGGCTATTTTGGTAAACATGTCAACGTGACGGATGGACGTTATGTCTATATGCGGTCAGCACAAAACTCAACAAATGCTCCCCTTTATAACTATACGTTAATGCCCTCTCATCTATTCACCCCATTCAGCCCGGAAGAAATCAAGCTTGCGGACGAAACCTTAGTCAGTAACTTCCGCTACGCACAAAACACGCCCATGTTACGAGTCAATGCGAACCATGATTTATTCCCTAATAACAGTTGCTACCAATTCAACCAACATTTGTCTTGGGGCGATCTCTGTTTTGATCTCCAAAACGATCCCCAGCAGCTGCAGCCTATTCAAAACGAAGCGGTCAAAACACGGATGTTAGGTTTGATGTATCAGCTTATGCAGGAACATGAAAGTCCGGATGAACAATATGAACGCTTGGGCTTACCTTATATAAAAGTGTGAGGTTCACTTAATTACCTCGCTTGCTAGGTTAGATTAAGGATTAACGTAAGATGACAGACTTAAGAACCAGTCCCAAAGGGATATACCCTACACAGTTAAGCCACAGCCGAAACGTAACATCGCTTCGTAGTTTTCTATTTGTTACATCGATAATTGGACAATCATGACAACCCTTGTTGGAGTAGGTTTTAAACCTTATCTGAACTCAGGATAAAAAGTGAGGGAACTAAAAACCCGCTATGCGTAAACGATACCCAAACGAAATGGTGTTAGAGGTAGACTGAAAGTCAGTGAATTCCCATGAGTATTGATAGCTAACTGATTGGGATAAGCGAGCAATTTTCATTATTTTCAGATAAGAAAAAAGACGCCCTAAAGCGTCTTTTTTCAAGAATGTGGCGGTGAGTGAGAGATTCGAACTCTCGATACGTTGCCGTATACACACTTTCCAGGCGTGCTCCTTCAGCCACTCGGACAACTCACCGAATCGTTAACCGCTTGGCTAACGAGGCGCTAATTTAATGATTCTGGTATGGATGGTCAAGCGAAAATCTGAAAAAAAGCCTCACGCCCTGTTTGTTTGCTTACTAATTGTCTAAACAGAACAAATTCAAACCAGAAAGCCAATGCAAACCTATTCATTCAGACGCGGTGAGCCTACAAACTAGGGTCAGCTACAGCTGTCTATCGGGAATGTCCCCTCTTGTTACCTCATTCCAATGACACTCCCCCTTAGCAAATCGAGTGGTAGATCGGCGGCCTGTGCTCGAATACAACCAACATCATTGGGATTTCGAGTAAAAAGTGGATGTAGATTGGCTATGGTGGAAGATAAGTGCTCCTCCACTACTTATCTTCCTTATTCATGGAAATAGTATATAAGCCATGATTATTCATTTAGCTTGAACTTATGTGTACGCTATCCAAAATATCTAATGACTTATATCACACTTAATTAGGTGTGGTACAAATGTATAGCGAGTGAATTATTTTTGCTATTTAAGTGAAACATCGCATGAATTAATTTTAGCTCATCAGTTAATGACTTATGAGCGAGTAAATGATTAACCAGCTAACAAACTTTCATTTAATTAAAAACAATCTTCAAGCAAATAATAAAAAAGAACTTTTTGAAGAGTTAGCACAAATGTTATTGGAAAATAATCGCATCAATAACAAAGAAGCTTTCTTAATCGACCTTGAGGCGCGTGAAGCTATGAGCGTGACTTCTATGGACGGTATTGCGTACCCACATTCAAAAAGCAAAGCGGTCACAGAGCCAGCCATCGCGGTTGGTGTTAAGCGTGATGGGATTGATTATGGCGATGAAGAGGGAATCAAGCCCACTGTATTTTTCATGATTGCCTCTCCAGATAATGGCGCAGACCATCATATTTATGTTCTTCAAGAGTTATTCGGGAAATTCAGTGATGAATTCATTGAAGATATTCAAGATGCAAAAAACGAGAACGAAATACTAAATATTTTAATTCATTCATAAGGTGTGAAATTATGAGTACCCTAACAGCTCAAACTACGAATAATAGTAGCGACTTCAAAAAATTATTAAGTTCCATGAAGGGCCACCTTTTATTTGGTACTTCTCACATGCTTCCATTTATCGTTGCCGGTGGTGTATTGCTTGCTTTAGCAGTCATGGCGTCAGGTAAAGGTGCGGTTCCTGCTGATGGTTTATTAGCTGATATTTCAAATATCGGCATTAAAGGTCTGGTGTTGTTCCCGATTATTCTTGGTGGTTTCATTGGTTATTCGATTGCCGATAAACCTGCACTCGCTCCCGCGATGATCTCTTCTGGCATCATGGCCGATATGGGCGGCGGCTTCCTTGGCTGTATCGTCGCAGGTTTCATCGCAGGTGGTGTGGTATTCCAACTTAAGAAAATTCCTCTTTCTGCCAACATGGCCGCACTGGGCGCGTACTTCATCTATCCACTTGTGGGTACGATCATCTCAGCCGGTATCGTCCTATGGGGTATTGGTGAGCCAATCAAGATTTTCATGGCATCGATGAACGAATTCCTCGCTTCAATGGCAGGTGCTTCTAAAGTGGTGCTCGGTACCATTCTTGGGGGGATGACTGCGTTTGATATGGGCGGCCCTATCAATAAAGTGGCAACCTTATTTGCTCAAACTCAAGTGGATACTCAACCATGGTTAATGGGTGGTGTGGGTATCGCTATCTGTACGCCTCCTCTAGGCATGGCGCTTGCCACTTTCCTATTCAAGAAGAAGTTCACTAAAGAAGAGCAAGAAGCCGGTAAAGCAGCTGCCATCATGGGTTCTATCGGTATCTCTGAAGGTGCAATCCCATTTGCTGCAAATGACCCGATGCGCGTGCTTCCTTCAATTGTTGCTGGTGGTATCGTCGGCTGTGTGTTCGGTTTCCTAACTAACATTCTGCTCCACGCACCATGGGGGGGGTTAATTACAGCCCCGGTATCAAGCAACATCCCAATGTATGTGGTGGGTATCGCGCTAGGCTCTATAACCACGGCACTTATCGTTGGATTCTGGAAACCCGTAGTAGTGGAAGATCCTGAAGCAAACATGGAAGAATCAGCTCCCGCACAAGTTCAAACCGCCCCTGTCGCTGGCGAAGGTGAGTACGACATCGTAGCGGTAACCTGCTGCCCATCAGGTGTAGCGCACACCTTCATGGCAGCCAAAGCGCTAGAAAAAGCAGGTGCAGCCGCGGGCCTCAAGATCAAGGTTGAGACTCAAGGCCAAAACGGTATCCAGAATCGCATTACAGATTTAGACGTCGCAAACGCGAAGTTGGTCATCTTAGCTCACGACATCCAAGTGAAAGATGCTCATCGCTTTGCCAATGCGAAAGTCATCAAGTGTTCGACCAAACAGGCAATGAAAAATGCCGCCGAACTTATCCAAGCTTAAACCTTAAGCTCCTCCCCAGAGCCCTTCCCCCAAGGGCTCTCTTTTAGTTTTTTAAGTTTTAGTAATACCCCGGAATTATTTAATTAAATAACCATAATGTTTACAGGACTTTAAAAATGAGACTCAAACCTTCCCTACTCGCTTGCACAGCCCTTAGTGGCCTAATTGTTCTGACTGGTTGTAATGAAGAAACCATCAGTAACAACACAGAACAAGGTCTAAACATGGGTGTCCATAAACCCGTCGATTTCGACGATATGAACATCACACGTTATGTAAATCCCTTTATCGGGACAGGCAATCTAGGTAACACATACCCCGGCGCAACCACTCCTCACGGTATGGTTCAGCTTTCGCCCAATAACGGTGCGAATGGTTGGGAGTACATTTCTGGTTATTACTATCATGATTCAAGAATGGCCGGTTTCTCTCATACCCATCTTTCCGGTGCTGGTGCTGGCGACTTAAACGACATTCTAGTGATGCCCATTAACTCCCGATCGGATTACCTGCTTAACGAAGGTTCAGCAACCCTCAACCTTGAAGCTTCTCGTTTCAAACATCGCGATGAGCAAGCGACAGCAGGTTACTACAAAGTGGATTTGCTGGACTATGGCATCACGGCTGAGCTCACAGCCTCTGATCGTGTTGGCGTCCACCGCTATACCTTCCCTCGTGATAAAAAGTCAGAAATCATCGTCAATACGGGCTTCAAAGTTAACTGGGATTACACCTCAGATTCTTACTTGAAATGGGACAAAGAAAACAACCGGTTAGAAGGCCACCGATTCTCTGATGGCTGGGCACCAAGTCAAAAAGAATTCTTTGTCATGGAATTCAACCAGCCGATCAAAAATGTCCGTTTTTCTTATTACGATAAAGAGCAAGAACGCTACTTAGATGTACCTGAAGGCATAACAGAAATCGGGAATGAGACGCTCGGGAAATACCAATATGCTCGTGCCTATGTAGAATTTGATACTAAAAATAGTGGCCTAGTTGTTGAAGCTAAACTGGCGCTCTCGAACGTAGAAATCGGTCAAGATGGCGAATCAGGCGCTTCATTGAACATGACCGAAGTGGCTGACATGAACTTTGACCAAGTTCGCCAAGCGGCAACAAAAAAATGGGAAGACGAACTCGGTAAGATCGAAGTCTCTGGTGACGAAGCTGACAAGCAAACCTTCTACACCGCGATGTACCATGCTTATTTAGGCCAAACCATTCACTCTGACTTAGATGGTCGTTACCGGCAAGTTCATCAGGGCCGTAACGCCTACCCAGATGGCAATACGCCTTGGGGCGAGAAGATTGATACGCTAAAAGAATCAATCCGCACTGCCGATGCCAACAAAGATGGCGTCACTGACTTCACTCGCTACGATACTTTTTCACTGTGGGATACCTACCGAGCAGTACAACCTCTGTCTTCTATTTTGGAACCAGACCGTCTCGCGGATGTTGTGCTTTCGATGCTTTCTTACGCGGAAGAAGAATGGATCGATGACAAAGGAGCCGTACGCAAAGGTCGCCTGCCTGAATGGACATTCAAAGGCAACGAGACAGGCATGATGATGGGCATGCATTCCACAACGGTGATTCACGATGTCCTATCCAAGGGCTCCTTGGAAAAACGGATGTACGACCTAGGCTTCAGTGATGCTGATCGTCAAGACATTAAACAACGTTTAGTGGAAGCGATGATCACCGATGCACGCGCAGCAACAAGCCAAGGCGTTGCTTGGATCAAAGAGTACGAAGAGCAAGGTTACGTGCCAGCACAATTGCACGATACCCCGCCTGATTCATACGGAGCGCACTCCCCATTTAAAGACTCTTGGACCGCCTCTTACTCGCTTGAATATTCGATGAATGATTGGGCAATCGCGCAATCTATTAAGGAAGTGTTTGGTGAAAGCGATCCTCGTTATACCGAGTTCGCCAACCGCTCTAAAAACTGGCAGGCACAGTTCGACTTTGGAGGAGATGAGTACAAAGGTTGGTTCAAAGCTCGCGATTATAACGGGGAGTTCATCAATTCTGGCTGGGTGGATCCAATCACAGGTCGTACCTTAGATAAGGACTGGCGTCCCGATATGTTCAACTGGGCGTTTTCAGAGTCCAACGGCTGGCAATACTCGTTCAGTGTTCAGCACGATATTCATAGTTTGATTGACTTGATGACGCGCTTCAACAAAACACAGAATTCAGATGCAAAACGCGGCGAACTGTTCGCAGCTCGTTTAGATGAATATTGGTCAACCTACCCAGATCGCAATGCAGGCGATAATCAATTCCCCGTATTCAACACGGGTAACGTGGGTCAACACGTACAAGGTAACGAGCCAGACATCCACGTTCCCTACCTTTACAACTACGTAGGTCAACCTTGGAAAGGCCAAGCCGCAATCGCAGAAGCAACAAACATTTGCTACAAAAACACCGCGGATGGCATTTGTGGCAACGATGATTTCGGTACCCTCTCTGCGTGGTTCGTATTTAGGGCTCTTGGCTTCTACCCGGTAAATGCCTCTTCTGGCATCTACGAGATCGGCACACCTTTATTTGAAAGTGCGTCGATTAATGTCGGCAACAACCAGACGTTCACAATAAAGGCGAAAAACGTCAGCCGCGAAAACATCTTCATCCAATCGGCTCGCTTCAATGGCAAGCTTTTTAACCGCACCTATCTGACCCATGACGAAATCATGAACGGCGGAGAGCTTGAGTTCACCATGGGCGAACAACCCAATGAACGTTGGGGTTCAACGGAACAAGACCTGCCACCAGTACAAGGCATCGGCAAATTCCTACACGAAGACAAGATGCCAGCCGGTTCTCGATAGCTCCTGTACTCACAACCCAATCGGGGGGACACGCATTCCCCCCGATAACCCCTACACAATAACGAAAAAACGGTATGCACATGTTTAAACGTAATCTTATCTCTTTGGCTGTCCTAGTGGGTCTGACGGGAAGCTTAACTGGCTGCAAAATCGACAATGAAACGTCTTCTGAACCCAGTGTTGACCTTGCAGTACTGAAATACGTCGACCCTATGATTGGCACAGCAGATTCCGGTCATACTTTTCCCGGGGCGACCGTACCTGCAGGTATGGTTCAACTGTCTCCCGATACTTTCATCGGTTCAAACACCGACCACGAATCCGGTCTGAATCCTTGGCATTCAGCTTCTGGTTACTGGGACTCATCCAACTACGATACAGGTGAAGTGGTAAATACAGAGGTTCCACTTTACGGCTTCTCCCATACCCACCTTTCCGGCACAGGCGCAACCGACCTAGGTGATATTTTGGTCCTGCCATATTCAAACATGGCGGATGCCCAACAGAACACTTTCGATAAAGCCAACGAAGAAGCCAGTGCTGGTTACTATAAGACCAAGCTCAACAAGGGTCAGATTGAAGTTGAGCTAACAACGACCAAGCGCGTTGGTTTACACAAATACGTGTTTGCGAATAGCGCAGATCGTAACGTGAAGTTCGATTTGGGCCATACCCTAATGAACAACAACGGCAAGTCACTAAATAACAAAATTGAGGTGGTAGACGACTACACGATTCGTGGCCTCAAAACTTCGACAGGTTGGTTCCAAGGGCAGAATCATCAAGGGCAGAACCTCTTCTTCTACGCGAAATTTAACCAACCGATTGCCAAAGCCATGCTGGGCGAGCAAGGCCAAGAACCCACTCGCGAAATTCTCCCAAATGACGTTTACGAAGGAGAAGATCTGACTGCTTACCTCAATTTCGGCACGGGTAAGGAGCCCATTGAAATCCGTGTGGGAATCTCTCCAGTGAGTTGGCAAGGCGCGCAGAAAAACTTAGAAGTGGAAGCTCCAAACTTCGACCTCGCAAAAGTGAAAAAAGAGGCGGAATACGCGTGGGCTGAGAAGCTAGCGAAGATCAAAGTGGAAGGCGGCACAGACGCAGAGAAAACCAACTTCTACACTGGTATGTACCACATGATGATCGCACCAATTGAATTTTACGATGTAGATGGTCAGTACGTGGATATGCTTGGCACCGTTCGCAAGTTAAAAGATGGCGACACACCAAACTATTCTATCTACTCAACGTGGGATACGTTCCGCGCGGTTCACCCAATGTGGACCATCATAGATCCAAACCAAGCAACACTGTACGTCAAAGATTTAATTCGTAAATCCAACGACGAGTTCGGTCTATTACCTAAGTGGGAAGGCCATGGTTCAGAAACAGGCACCATGATTGGCTACCCATCGGCAGCAATTCTGGGCGATGCGGTGACCAAAGGTTTGATTTACGCAGAAGAAGCCTATACCGCATCGGTAAAATCGGCACACTACACGCCGCAAGAGTACCCACAGATTCATGATGACATTCTAAGTTCGCTCATGGCGGGTCAGTTGAAATACCACGAGAAAGAACAGTGCGTGCGCTACCCGAACTGGAACTCAGTGTCGTACTCGCTGGAACTCTCATTCTATGACTGGACCATCGCTGAAATGGCGAAAGCCGCCGGTCATATGGATGCTTACGAAACGTTCAAAACACGTTCTTATCATTCGCTTAAACACTGGGATGCAAAAGCAGGCAATGCAGACGGCAAGGGTTTCTTCGTACCAACGGAGCTGAAAGAAGATGACCCATGTGCACTGAAATACGCTTCTTCAGACTTCGATCCCTACAAATCAGATGCGTTCTACTACACCGAAGGCAACGCGTGGCAGTGGCAATGGTCATTCATGCAAGACTTAGACAAGCTGACGGAAATCATGGGCGGCACACAAGGTCTGAACGACAAGTTAAACAACCTATTCAATGCAGATCCAAATGCTGGTGAAGCACACCAAGACATGACGGGCTACATCGGACAGTACATTCACGGAAACGAGCCATCGCACCACGTGATCTATTTGTACAACCGTACCAAAGAGTCATACAAGGTGCAGGAATACCTAGACCAAGTCTACGACCAGTTCTACAAGCCAACGCCAGACGGCATCATAGGTAATGAAGACGTCGGCCAAATGTCGGCTTGGTACTTAATGTCGGCACTGGGCTTCTACCAAATCTCGCCAACCGATCCAACTTACAGCATAGGTCGTCCAATCTTCGACAAAGCGACGGTAAACATTGGCTCTGGCACCTTCACGATAACCGCTGAAAACAACGGCCCAGACAACCTATACATCAAAGAAGTGACCATCAATGGAAAACCTTTGGATGTGTACAACACCTTCCAGCACAGCGAATTCAAAGCAGGCGGTGAACTGCATTTCGTTATGACTGCGGACAAGTCTGAAGCAATGAAAGCCAATCTAAGCAAATCATAAAGTTAGGGGACCTCGTGTCCCCTTTTTCGTGGAATAAAAACAATGAAACTGAAAAGAACCCTACTCGCTACTTCCTTGCTATTTGCAATGCTTGCTCTTCCCGGATGTAACATCGACTCTGACTCGGAAACACCCGTTATTTCTACCCCAACTTTGGATTATGTGGATACGTTGATCGGCACAAAGGGGCTTGGCAACGTTAATCCCTCCCCTGTCATGCCTGAAGGCATGATTCAACCTTCGCCAGATAACTTTGACCCAAGTGGTTGGGAAGGCAAAGGATCTCCTGTCGAATACGATCCTGTTCATAGCCTCCTTTCTGGCTTCTCCATGACCCACATTTCTGGTGCAGGTAAAGGCGACTTGAACGACTTCGCCTTCTTGCCATACACAGGCTCCAACACCAATCCAGTCACCATGGATAAAAGCGCTGAAGTGGCGAAAGTGGGTTATTACGCTGTAGAGCTTGTCGAAACAGGCGTGAAGGCAGAACTGTCCGCAACAGACCGTGTGGCGTTCCAACGTTACACCTTCAAACCGGATGAGGATCGTAAACTCCGTATCGACCTTCAACACGAGCTTTTAGAGCAATACGGAAACCACTCGCGCAGCATCTACTACAAACGCGTGGATGACACCACTGTCGTGGGCGCTCGTACCTCAAATGAATGGGGTCAATGGCAAACCGTGTTTTTCGCGGCTCAATTTTCTGACCCAATTATCGAAGAGGATCTGTACACCAAGCTCGCTTCAGAAAGCACATTGACACAGACCGATGCAACCGAAGTCGGCTTGGAAGATTACCGGGGTTATGCGGAACATAACCCAATGTCGGGCGAGCCTGAGCCTGATCCAGAACGTTTGGCCAAACGCGCAAATGATGTTCTTACTCATTTGAACTTTGGTCAGAGCAACGAGCCGTTGATCGTCAAAGTCGCGATTTCTGGCACTGGGGTTGAAGGAGCACTGAAAAATTTAGCCGCAGACACTAACGGTTGGGACTTCGACAAAGTCGTGCAACAAAACCGCATTGCATGGCAAAACATCCTTGGTGAGTTTGAACTGGAAGGTGGAACCAAAGCTGACAAAACCCTGTTCTACACCTCGCTATACCGCACCTTTATTGCGCCATTCCTCTATCAAGATGTGGACGGGAAATACCGTGGCATGGATGGCAAAGTACACCAAGCGGAAGATGGACTAGTGAACTACTCGGTTTACTCCATGTGGGACACCTTCCGCGCGGCTCACCCTCTGAAAACCATTATCAACAAAGACCGTGCCATTGAACATGCGCGCGACCTTCTCAACAAGTACCAAATCGGCGGCGTACTGCCGAAATGGGAACTGCATTCTGAGTACACTGGTGAAATGGTTGGTCACCCAGCCATCTCTGTGATTGCGGACATCATGGTCAAACATCCTGAAGCCTTCACTGCTGCAGAGTTTGACTTGGCGTTAAACGCGGCGGATGAAACGGCCAACTTCAATCTGGATAAAACCGAAAGCTGGGTGCCTTACCAAGACGCTTGGAACGGCGATAAACGCTTTACGGTAATGACTCGTCACAACAACTACCAAGAAGACGTCGGCTTTATTCCTGCCAATACCAAATGGGCACCCGATTCCAGTGACAAACCAGGTTACGTGGAAGGCTTGAAGATTGATAAATACGACGAGCTGGTGAACGAATCCGTTTCTTACGGTCTGGAGAACGCTTACTACGACTGGTGCATCGCACAAATCGCCAGGCTCGCAGGCAATGATCAACAGTACGATCGTTACATGGCACGTTCTGAATCATTCAAAAACTACTTCGACTACAACCCTAAACAATACGGCAAGCTGCAAGACACTAAAGGCAAAGCATTAGGTGCGACGGGCTTTATGCGCCCGGCTTACATGAACAGCGGAACTAAGGTTTGGGCAAACAACCTCAAAGCAGAATGTTTAGATGACAACATGGCGCTCACTATCCCCGACGGTATGGATTACAACGCCTGTAAAGACCGTAAAGCACTGAACGAAAGCGACGCGTTCTGGCCTTACCGCGCCGAGCACCGAGGCGAAGACTTCACCGAAGGCAACACATGGCAATGGACATGGTTTGCACCGCACAACCTAAATGGCCTTGCTAACGTAATGGGCGGTAAACACATCGACCGTACCGATTTCACTCTTCCTGAAGCACTAACCGAGCAAGGCAAAACTGCGTTTCTAGCGAACTTAAACGCACTGTTTAATGCCAACTCCAACGCGGATACCAGCCAATCACACGACATGTCAGGCTATATCGGTCAATTCGTGATGGGTAACGAGCCCGATCACCACGTGCCTTACCTATACAACTGGACGGCCGAACCGTGGAGGACACAAGAAGTGCTTAGCCACGCGATGAGTGAGTTCTACCACCCCACTCATGAAGGCCTGATTGGTAATGAAGACGTCGGTCAAATGTCGGCGTGGTACGTCATGTCAGCTCTGGGCTTCTACCAAGTTACCCCAGGTGATGCAACGTACACCATAGGTCGCCCTTTGTTCGACAAGGCCATCATTCCTGTCGATGGCGGCAAGTTCACCATCACCTCGGAAAACAACAGCCCAAAGAACATCTACGTGAAGTCGGCAACCATCAACGGCAAACCGCTAGGTAGCCACTTCAGCTTCGCACACAGCGAATTGAAAGACGGTGGTGAACTGCACTTCGTGATGACGGCTGACAAGTCTGAAGCGATGAAAGCGCAGTGAACAACAGGAATCCAAATACTAAAGGGGCAACCTCAACCCCTTCTTTCTGTAGAAACTTAACTTCTGTGGAACCATAAAATGAAACTCAAAAGCCCACTTATCCCTACCGCTATTCTCACTGCTATTTTTGGTCTTGCAGGCTGTAACATTGACGACGACAAGCCCGGATCCCCCGCCCTCAATACGTCATTGACCCAGTACGTCAATCCACTGATTGGTACTGGCGCAGATGGTCACACCTTCCCCGGCGCAGTTGTGCCTTACGGTTTGGTGCAACTTTCACCGGATACTGAAATGGAAGGCTGGGGCTCAGCCGCCGGCTATTTTGACCACGGCAAGCTCACCGAAATCCCAGTTTACGGTTTTTCCCACACTCACCTTTCTGGTACAGGCATTGCTGACCTTGGCGACATTTTAGTTCTGCCTTTTACTAAGAAAGAACACGCCATCTTCAACACCTTCGATAAAGAAAACGAAACGGCTGAAGCAGGCTACTACTCCGTGGAACTCAACAAAGGTGAAATCAAGGCAGAGCTAACCACAACGCAACGTGTTGGCTTTCATCGCTACACCTTTAAAGAAGGTACCACACCGCACATTAAGTTCGACCTAGACCACACCCTTAATAAAGGTCATTTAAACAACCGTACCATGAAGGGTGATCTTGAGTTCATCGACGCATACACCATTCGTGGTTTGCGCAGTTCAAACGGCTGGGCGAACAATCAACACATTTATTTCTACGCAACCTTCAACCAACCTATCATGAAGGCGATGGCTTTGGTTGATGATGCTGAAACAGAAATCGATGTGAACAATGACAATATCGATGCCATTAAAACCATTGCATACCTAGAGTTTGCGCCATCCTCGACGCCGCTAGAAATCCAAGTTGGCTTGTCTCCAACAGGTACAGAAGGTGCGCAAAAAAACCTAGAAGCGGAAGCGAAGAATGTGTCGTTTGACACGACACGTGCACAAGCGAACGACGCTTGGCAACAAGAGTTGAGTCGAATATTGGTGTCTGGTGGTACAGAAGATCAGAAAGAGATCTTCTACACCGCGCTTTACCATGCCTCCATCGCACCAATGATTTTCCAAGACGTGGACGGTCAATACCCAGCAATGCGCACTCGCATTCAAAAAGACGCGGGCAATACACCAAACTTCTCCGTGTATTCCATGTGGGATACCTTCCGTGCAGCGCATCCACTGAAAACCATCATTGATCCAGAGCGTGCGAAAGCATTCGCTAACGACCTAATTCGCAAATACCAAGATGGCGGCATCCTACCGAAATGGGAATTACACAGCCATTACACAGGAACCATGATTGGTTTCCCGGCAGTGTCGATCATTGCTGATGCAATGGCGAAAGGTTTGGACATCGACTCGCAACAGGCCAAAGAGGCGGCGGAGTTTACCGTCCGTTACCATGAAACCTCTGAATTTCCAGACTGGACTGAAGATAACAACATTGGCGCTGCAAACGTGTTGCAAGTGGAGGCATACCAAGAGAATGGCTTTGTGCACCACGGCTACTGGAACAGTGCATCTTACTCCCTTGAGTTCGCTTATGGTGACTGGGCAATGTCTGAAATCGCACGCATGGCGGGCGATGTGAAGTTGCAAGAAGAGTTCCTGACCCGCTCAAAGAACTGGCTCAATCATTGGGATGCGAAAACCGGATTCTTACGTCCGAAGAACCACCCTCTTAGTTCATCGCCAAACAAGCCACCATTGGAATTTAATAGACCCGTTGATGAAGACCGTTTGGATGAGTGCGTGATGATTGAGTGGCCGGAAGGCTCTGGCGAGAAGAAGGAGAAATGTCCCCTACTGCCATTTGACCCTTACTACGTAGATGAATTTGCCTACACAGAAGGGAACGCATGGCAATGGAAATTCCAGCCAATGCACGATTTCAACCGATTAAAAGAAGAGATCTACAAAGCCGATTTAGTACAAGGCAAAGACACCACACCAGAAAAAGCCTTTCGCGAAGATTTGGATGAATTATTCAATGCACGCTCATCGAATACAGGTGAAGAGCTGCCAGATCTAACGGGTTACATAGGCCAATACATGCATGGTAACGAACCGTCGCACCATATTCCTTACCTCTATACACTGACGGATGAACCTTGGAAAACACAAGAGTATCTCGACCGCATCATGTCTGAAATGTACACCATAGAACCAACAGGTTTAATTGGTAACGAAGACGTGGGTCAGATGAGTTCGTGGTACGTGATGTCAGCGATGGGCTTCTACCAAGTCACTCCTGGTGACGCCACTTACACCGTTGGCCGACCTATGTTCGATGAAGTCACCATTCCAGTGGCAGACGGCGAATTTAAAGTCATCG
This sequence comes from Vibrio mimicus CAIM 602, assembly GCF_000338875.1. GTDB lineage: Bacteria > Pseudomonadota > Gammaproteobacteria > Enterobacterales > Vibrionaceae > Vibrio > Vibrio mimicus. The sequence goes on from NZ_AOMO01000024.1 coordinate 76,705, forward strand.
CCGATAACAACAGCCCGCATCATAAGTATGTGAAGTCCGTAACCATTAACGGCCAACCACTCGACAAAAACTTTACTTTCAAACACAGCGAAATCAGAGCCGGTGGCGTGCTGCACTTCGTGATGACCGGCGACAAGCAAGAGGCACTCCCCGCCGATTGATTTGGAATTATCGCATTTCTGCCACCTAGCACTTAGGCACCAATGCAACTGGGGAGTCATAGGCTCCCCCTAATAAGGAGTCAACATAATGAAATTAACAAAAACCTGTATCTCAATAGCGGTCAGCGCAAGCGTGTTTGGCCTCACTGGTTGTAACGTTGAAGATGATTCCTCAGCCGTCGATACCAGCGTTCTAAAATACGTAAACCCATTTATCGGTACTGGCTTTAACGGCCATACCTTCCCAGGCCCTGTTGTACCAGAAGGCATGGTGCAACTTTCTCCGGATACTGAACTGATTGGCTGGCACTCTTCTTCCGGTTACCACTTCGATAAAACAACCTTATTTGGCTTCTCTCATACCCACCTTTCTGGCACAGGTATGGGAGGTTTAGGTGATATTCTGTTCCTGCCATTTACTGAAGACAAATCGAAATACATTGAAGACAGTGACGACTATCGCAAAGCGATTGCAGTCAAAATGGACAAAACATCCGAGGTTTCGGAGCCAGGATATTATTCGGTGACGATCGAAGAAAACGGCATCAAAGCAGAGTTGACGGCATCAGAGCGCGTTGGTTTTCACCGCTACACGTATCCGCAAGGCCAACCACAGCGGTTAAAGATCGACCTAAACTCCATCCTCAACAGTGATTGGGGCGCCACTTCCCTACGCAACAAGCTAACGATTAGCGAAGATGGTTACAGCGTGACAGGTGAGCGTGATGCCGCGCACTTTTCTGGCTGGGCAAAAAATCAAAGAATCTTCTTTTATGCAACGTTCGATAAGAAGATTAAAGATGTCTACATTCTCTCCAATGGCAAACCAGTGGACGGCTTGACTGCAGAACACATCGGTGACCCGAGCAAACGCATCAAAGCTGACGTAACCGCGTATATTGAGTTTGAAGATGAGGGCACACCACTACTCAACGCTCAAGTTGCGTTATCTGCCGTCGATCCACAAGGGGCGATAAACAACCATGATGCAGAAGCAAATATCTCATTCGATACTGCGAGAAACAACGCCCGTACGAAATGGAAGAATGCGCTGAACTTCTCTATCGAGGGGGGGACAGAAGATCAGAAAAAAATCTTTTTCACCGCGCTCTACCACACCAAGATTGCCCCTATTGTTCACCAAGATGTGGATGGTCGATTCCGTGGCATGGGTAAAGGCTCAATTCAAAATGGCGAAGGTGAATACGCCATCGCTTACGGCCAAGCGACAGAAGCACAACCAAACTTCTCAGTCTTTTCATTATGGGATACCCAACGCGCATTGCATCCGCTAAAAACCATTACCGAGCCCACTCGTGCCATCCAATATGCGAAGAGCCTTGTGCAGAAGTACACCGAAAGTGGTTTGCTTCCGAAATGGGAGCATTTAGGCGATGAAACAGGCACCATGGTGGGCTACCCTGCAACCACCATCATTGCGGATGCGCTCACTAAATACCCAGAGGAATTTACCCAAGAAGAAAAAGAACTGGCGCTGAAAGCCGCCATCGATTCCTCCACTTACGATAACTACGCAGCACTGCAAACTGAGTGGGATCCGGACGTATTGGACCGAACCCTAACCAAGCACATCGATTACATCGAAAAGTATGGTTTTGCGCCTGCGGTTCAGCGAATCGATGGAGAACCTGTGTTTGAAGACTATACGTTGGAATCGGTATCGTATGGCTTAGAAAACGCGTTCTACGATTGGGCCATCGCACAAATTGCAAAAGCTGCGGGCGATACTCAAACCGAAGAAAAATACCTCAAGCGTTCAAAAGGCTATCAAAAGTATTTCGATTACAACCCAGCCGAATATGCTGAGCATGGTGTCACGGGCTTTATGCGCCCGGTGATGATTGACAAGACCTTTATGACACCATTCGATCCCTACGGTACGGAGCACGAAACGGGCAACTATACCGAAGGGAATGCATGGCAATGGACGTGGTTTGTGCCCCATGACATCGTGGGCTTGAAGCACATCATGGGTGGCGAAGCGCAGTTCCTGAAGAACTTAGAAGCTACCTTCACTGCCGAAAGCCAAGGCAGCGAAACACCCGACATGTCCGGCTTGATTGGCCAAGTAGCTTTTGGGAACGAACCTTCACACCATATCCCTTACTTATATAACTGGACAGCGGAACCATGGAAAACCCAAGAAGTGGTCGATCACATTCTTGATGATATGTACTTGGCAACACCAGCAGGCGTGGTTGGCAATGAAGATGTCGGTGCTATGTCGGCGTGGTACATAATGTCTTCACTCGGTTTTTACCAAGTGAATGCCGCAGAGCCTACCTACACAATCGGTCGTCCTCTGTTTGATAAAGCGGTTATTCCGGTGAAAGGCGGCAAGTTCACCATCACAACGGAAAACAATGCCGATGACAATATGTACATTAAGTCTGTCACCATTAACGGTAAAGCATTGGAAAATGGTTTGTTCTTCCATCATTCGGAGTTTATACCGGGTGGCGAGCTGCACTTTGTCATGACGGGCAATCAATCTGAAGCGATGAAAGCTAACCTAAGCAAATAGTGATTGGGGGGAATGTATATCTCCCCCTTTTTAAAAGATCGGTATTTTTTACTCAGGTTTCCACCATCTCTCACTTTAGTACCACGAAGCTACTTGGGCATTACCCATCCCATTAGCTTTCTAACAACTCGGAACGTACTTTAGTTACTTTAGCAGCAGGTTTAACAATCAAACTGATACCAACGAGAAACATCACACAAGCTACAATTTGCGCCGAACTGAGCTCCTCACCATACATAAAGTAACCCGAAATTAATGCAAACACAGGAACCAGCAAAGTCAGCGGCGCAGTGGTACTCAGCGGATAACGAATCAGTAATCGGTTCCATACCCAGTAACCAAATAGTGTGGTTGGGTAAGCCTGAAAAACAACAGCAACTGTAGTACTCACATCCCATACTTTGAAAGCGTGCGAAATGATGTTGGGTCCATAGAGGGTGACAGCAAAAAGAATCAAAGGAATCGGCGCGAATAACATTCCCCACACATTAAAAGCGAAAGCTTGCGTCGTTTTCGATGCTTTAACGATCATCCCCATCACTGTCCAACATGCTGCCGCAACCATAATGAACAGCAAACCTAGAAGAGTAATATTGCCATTGGTTGTCGATACCAGTACCAATAAAGCCACCAGCGCAGTTCCTGCCCCTAGCATTTTGCGTTTTGACACAAGTTCTTTATGAATAAATACCCCAACGGCCATGCTGATCAGCGCATTGGATGAAAGCAGCACAGAAGACATTCCAGAAGAGAGTCCCGCAGTTATCGACCAAGAAGCCATGCCCCAAATCCCAACACCAAACACTAAGCCGTAGCTGAATAAGTAACGCCAAGCCACAGTGGGTCGTCGAATAAAAAAAATCGCCGGTATCACGGCCAGAGTAAACCGGGCTGCGGTTGCCAACAATGGGTGTACTTCCGTGATTCCCAGTTTAATCATCGAGAAATTAAAGCCCCATATCGCCATAACAAAAATCGCCAAAAGCAAATCGTTCCTTTTCATAACTGTCCTCCTTTTTGCTTGAAAAGCAGTATTACGCGAGTACAGTTAGCAATACAGATACAATTTTTCACATAAAAATCGGTACAGTTATAGGTTATGACCATTTACAGGACGTTGGCGAGTCAGTTTATACGAGAGATTGAAACGGGTAAGCTTACGGAGGGAAGCCGCATGCCATCATTACGGCAGCTTTCTAAGCAACAAGCCGTCAGTATGTCGACCGTTGTCAGTTGCTATCAAGAGCTTGAATCTCAAGGATGGATACAGGCACGCCCTCAAGCAGGATATTACGTCTCATCTCGACGGAATAAACATAACACGCCTGATTGGGCGCAATTCGTTAGTCAGGTCTCTCAGGTAAATCAGAGCTTTGCTATTCAGTCACCGCATAACGGCCCACTTGGAATTTCCAGTACAGATATTGATGAGATGGCGCTGAATGAACTAGAACGCAGTTTTCGCCGAGCCAGTAAGCGATTAGGGAAACGACTGAATCAATACCCTAACACGCAAGGCGAGCCTTCACTGCGCAACGCATTAAGCCATCACTTTGCCAAACTTGGCCTCCCTATAAATCCAGATGAGTTGGTTATCACCTCTGGATGTATGCCAGCCATTAAAACTGCGCTTGAATCTTGCACTCAAGCAGGTGATACGATTGCCATTAGCTCACCTTGCTTTAGCGGCATTTTGGACTTACTTGGAAAGATGGGGCGTAACATCGTTGAAATTCCCTCTTTAGACGATGGTATCGACCTCCCTCAACTGGAAGCCCATTTGCAACAAGGCATTGTTAAGGCAGGGATATTCTGCACCTCACACATGAACCCCCAGGGGATAACCATGTCAGCGAAGCAAAAAAAGAAACTCGCAGAACTGGCGAATCGTTACCAAGTTCCAATGATCGAAGATGATGTTTACCTAGAGCTTTCTTACTCTGAGCTCACACCATTGCCTGCTAAATATTACGATCAAGGAGGTTATATTCTCTGGTGTGGATCCATCTCTAAAAGTTTATCCCCCGGTTATCGTCTTGGCTGGTGTTTACCGGGTCAATACCTCGAACACTATCGCCAGCAACATACCGCCTCATGTTTTGGTGTGTCACTGCCGATACAACTTGCCATCGCTGATTTCATCGAATCTGGTCATTATGCAAAGCAATTGAAACGTCGTCGCAGCAAGTTGCTGACCTTAAGGCAGTCTTATCTTCACTTTTTGTCTGAGCGGTTACCGAAGAGAGTCAACATCAGTGACCCACAAGGTGGGATGGTGCTCTGGCTACAAATTCCAGATCTCAACTTAACCAAGTTCACCGAACTTATCGAGAAGAACCGGATTGATGTCCGCCTAGGGCAGCTTTTTAGTACCTTGTCGCTCTATAACGACTGCTTAAGAATCAACATGGGCTTTGAACTAACCCAAGAGGTTCAGGATGAACTAAGCCTACTCATTGATGCGATAAAACTGTCGATGCAATAATGACGTCGAGTGAAAAGACACATAAGCCATATTTTCCACTCACACCACTACCGTTTCATCTGTACCAAGGCAGCGGCGTTTAAAATCGCATCTTTCGTTGTGACGTCGATGACCTTGATGTGTTTGAAGCGTTCGGGTTCTTTGATCGCAACATCATGCGCGAAAATCACTCGTTTCGCCCGTTGTACATCTTTGGCAGTAATACGGTTAATGATGCCGTTGGCACCTTGGTTTCCACTTTGATTTTTACCCCAAGTAAGCAAGCGGCTTTTTCTAATGATTTGGCTGCCAAGAAAGTGTGCGCGACACCAGAAGGGCAAGAGGTCACGGCCAGAATTTCGGCTTGCCCTTCCCCAACCACCGATGTAAACGCGAGTGAATCTCCCTGCTGGTTTTCCTGTTCATTCACCGTTTTCTTGAGGGCAATAACAATCAGCGCGGTGGTTAATGCTCCCGCCAAAGTACCGAGAATGTAACCGAGTTTGCCATCAATCACCGGAAGCACAATCCAACCGCCCCAAGGCGCATGGTTGAGCACCTGAAAGAGAAAACCAATCACGTTACCAACGATGCCACCAATAATGGCTGCGGGCAGTACACGAGCGGGATCGGCAGAGGCAAACGGAATCGCTCCTTCGCTAATGCCAATCATGCCCATAATGCCCGCCGCTTTGCCCGCTTCACGTTCATCACGTTTGAATTTACTGGGTGAAAGAAAGGTAGCCAGCGCCATACCAAGCGGCGGAGTGCAAATGGCGATGCCGACACCACCCATCAACCAAGGTTGAGTATTCACTTGAGTTTGTGCGAACAGTGTAGCCACTTTGTTGATGGGCCCACCCAAATCAAATGCCGTCATTGCGCCGAGCACAGCGCCCAAAGCCACCTTACCAGAATCGGCCATTGAGGCCAGAAACTGATTGAGCCACAACATGCTGCTAGCAAGCGGTGAACCAATCAACCACATAATTGCACTGCAGGTGATAAAGGTGCCGACCAATGGATAAATAAATATAGACCCAAGCGAACTCATACTGTCTGGCAGCTCAATTTTTTTGAGCTGGCGAACCACAAAACCCGCAAAAAAACCAACGATGATCGCTCCAAGAAAACCAGTGTGGTACTGGTTTACCGCAATCCAAGTCCCAATCATTCCCGGCGCTAAACCCGGTTTATCCGCCATGGAATAAGCGATGTAGCCACCCAACACCACAGTAAACAGCGTTAAACCTGCAATGCCCATTTGGGCGATATCGGCCAACATACCACTTTCAGGAACTGCGCCATGACCAGAGATCATGACCGAAAGGGAAAGCAGCACCCCACCAGCAACGATAAACGGCATCATGTGAGATGTACCAAACAGCAAATGCTCTTTGATGCGAGCCAACCTTTGCGCTATCGGGCTTAGCGGCTGGTACTCCATCTCACCATTTCCATGTAAGTCACTGAGGTTAGAGTGTTTGGGATCAACAAAGAGTGCTCTCACCTGCTCAACATCTTCTGCGGCTTTGAGCTGTTCAACAAAACCATCTTCAATCCATTTACTGGAGATTTGTGCCAACACTTCGATGTGGTGATGGTCTTCCCCATCGGGTGATGCAAGCATAAAAAACACATCAGAAAGTAGGCCATCTTCTGCACCGTAGTCGATCCCTTGACGACTAATTCCTATTACCACGGCAGGTAAAGCAACGGCTGTACTTTTGGCGTGTGGAATTGCAATGCCCTCTTCAAACCCTGTGTTACCAATCTCTTCCCTCTGCCAAACATCTTTTAAAAACTGCTGCTTATCAGTGAGCTTTCCTGCTTTATCAAGCAAATCAACCAGTTCAATAAGAATCTCTTCTTTGCTACTGGCTTTTAGCTCTAAACAGATGAGTTCAGGTTCGATCAGATTGGTAATATCCACGATTGCTTTACCTTGCGATTATTTTGCGTTGCATTGTCGTCCATAGACCTCGCGCGCGAGTAGGCTAGAGTAACGAGCGAAGCACTTTCAAAACATAGGACTAAAAATGCAATCGCTGGATTAATGTAACATCCGTTTTGAACTGTGAAGTGTGTCTTTAGTGAAGGCAAAATATTTACTAACCGCTGTGCTACTATCGCGGCAAAAGTTACAACGAGGCATTCCCATGAAAATTGTTGCAGTTACCGCGTGTCCAACGGGCATTGCGCATACTTACATGGCGGCCGATGCATTGACCAAAACCGCGCCAAAATACAATGTGCAGATCAAAGTCGAAACTCAAGGGGCAATGGGCATTGAAAATCAGCTCACGCATTATGACGTCGCTCATGCAGATAAAGTGCTGATCGTCTCAGACATAGAAATCGAGCAACCCGCGCGTTTCGAAGGGATGAACGTCGTTAAGCTCTCTATCGAAGACGTCCTGCTCAACGTCGACAAAGTCTTTCTCGTTCACTGTCGCTGATCCTCTGCATGATGCATGAATTCCAAGTCACTTTCTTGGTGAATGATGTCAATGCCAGTGCCCATGTGGCTCAGCCGCTTTCTCGCGTGTCGCGTAAATTCAAAAGCACGTTACACATCATCAACATCACTCGTAACCGAAGTGCCGAGTTGACCAAATCATTGGCCGTTTTACAAGTTGGGTTACAAGTGAGCGATTTGTGCCAAATCACTGCCTTCGGAATTGATGCCGAACTTGCCTGCTTCGTGATTAAAGACATGCTTTCCGATCACTACACCGTGGTTGGCTCCAAGATCAATTATGAGTTTTCCAGCCAGTTGGCTGAACGCTTACCGCAAATTTGCCCACCGAGCGAGATCCAATGGCACTACGCTAAAGCGCAGACTGAATTGACGAAGTTTGAGTGCCTAAAAGGGCTGGCTCAGTTGATTTATCCGAACTCTCCGGATGAGTTGATCTTAGCGTTTATCAAGCGTGAAGAACGCTCCTCCACCTGTGTTGCTCCCGGCATTGCGATTCCTCATGTCATGTTTGAAGACGTTGAGCACATTACCGTTGCCGTCATTAAAAATGATGAATCGATGGATTGGGCATCGAAGATGGGAGATGTCCATCTAGCCATCGCCTTAGTAATGCCAAATCAACTCAATCGAGAGCAAATCATCGCAGCAACCAACCTAACCCGAAATTTGCTGTGTGACCAAATGGTAGAACGCCTGCTGCTGACAAGAAGCGGGGTCGATCTGCAAGCATTGCTGATGTATGCCATGTCGCGCCTGTTAAATTGAGGATCGATAATCCGTGGGTGTGCGACCCGTGCGATTTTTAAATACACGGCAGAAGTAATTCACATCCTTAAACCCACAACGTACCGCGACTTCATTAAGCTTAAAGTTGTACTTTTTCAGCATAAACTTCGCCCTATCTACCCTTACCCATGTGATGTAATCGGCCAGTGTCATGTGACCTTGCTGTCGAAACAGTCGCGATAAGTGATTGGCAGAAATACTAAAACGTGAAGCGATACTTTCACGAGTAATGGCGCGATGAAAATTCTCTTGGATATAAATGCAGATGCCTTGATACAGATCTTGCACTCGATTGTGAGGCTGTTCCGTTGGCGCATCGAGCATCGTTTTAGTGTATTGCAGCAAAGCTTGCAGTAGCAGCTCATCCATCGGCTTTTTATGATTCTCACGCGCCAATGAACTGAGTGCCTCTAGGATGTTATCAATAGCAAAACCCGAACGTGTTTGGATGCTGTATTTCTGAACATCGTAAAACTTCGCTTCTCCCTTACGCTTACTAACCAAACTCAACCCTAACTGTCGGCGACCAAATAACATGCTCAGTACCGAGCAATCGGTATCCCAATTCGGTTTATTCCAGCAGTTAGAAGGAATAAAAATCGCATCACCCGCTTTCGCGATAATTTTCGTCACTTTACGATCGTGACTTTCCATTTCATTAATATATTCACCACCTAGAACTAATTCTAAACGAGGAAAGTTAACCTGATAGCTAAATTCAGGCGGTGTATGAAAATCACCAGCAAACCAAATATGATGAAATGATTCACGCTCATTTAGTATCGATGAAATCAAATCATCAAATATCATTAATAGACTCTCTTTTCATTATTCTTTTTTTTGACGGCGCAAGATATACAGCAAACAACACTTTGTCACTATGAACAAAATCACACTCCAATTCGAGCGATACAATGGTCCAGTTTTAGCACCAATTCTCTAGCACTAATTTCATAAGTTAATAACAAAATACATAGCCCAACCTGATGAAAAACTTGAATTTCTATAAAATAACTCTGAATTCAACTGGACTAATACGCCACTGAAATACAGAGCGATCTAAATCACACCCACTCAATATCGTTACAATTGTCCAGTAAATGTTCTATTTCTGCACTAATCGTACAGAAGGAAAAATTAAAGAATACCTCTGACATAAAAATAAAATTTATTGAGGTTTCTATGATCAACCAATTAATTAACGCCAATTTAATTCAGCTTGATCTGCAAGCAAATTCAAAACAAGAGGTTTTTGAAGAACTGATTAATATCCTGCATGCACAAGGACGTATTTCAGAGAAAGCCACTTTCCTAAATGATATTCAAGCGCGTGAAGAATTAGGTAACACCGGTTTTGAAGACGGGGTTGCCATTCCTCATGCAAAAAGTGCCGCCGTAACGCAACCAGCCGTAGCGATTGGCGTCAGCAAAAAGGGCATCGACTACGGTGCTGAAGATGGTTTGCCTTCAAAACTCTTTTTCATGATCGCCTCCCCTGATGGCGGTGATGACCACCATATTGAAGTGCTGGCAGAACTCTCTTCCAAATTGATCGAAGAAGGTTTTATTGATGCTTTCCTTAACGCAGAAACCTCAGAGCAAGCCCTTGAAATATTGCTAAAAAAATCAGAACGGGTGACCACTACTGCTGAAAAAAGCAAAGGGCTCATTATCGGTGTCACTGGTTGCCCAGCAGGGATCGCTCACACTTACCTTGCCGCAGAGGCTCTAGAAAAAGGCGCAGCGGCACTCGGTTATCAAATCAAAGTGGAAACCAATGGCTCAATTGGAGTGAAAAACAGCCCAAGCGCGGAAGAGATCGAACAAGCGGAAGCCATTGTTGTGGCCTGTGATAAGCAAGTGGATTTGACGCGTTTTGCCGGAAAGCGACTCATCAAAACCAATGTGAAAGCCCCCATTCGCGATGCACAAAGACTGATTAACGAGGCATTAAACGCACCAAGCTACCAAGCAGACAATACGAGTAACCCGTCGGTAGCGAACAAAGCTTCACAAGCTCGCTCCGATCTTTACCGTTTTCTGATGAATGGCGTTTCTCACATGATTCCCTTCGTTGTCACTGGTGGTCTTTTGATTGCCCTAGCTCTTGCGGTTGGCGGGGAGCCAACCGAAGCAGGCATGGCGATTCCTCCGGGAAGCATGTGGAATCAAATTCTTGAAGTCGGCGTTGTCGCCTTTACTTTGATGATCCCAATCCTTGCGGGGTACATCGCATACGCGATTGCGGATCGCCCAGCGTTAGCTCCGGGTTTGATTGGCGGCTGGATTGCCAACAACGGCTCATTTTATGGCGCAGAAGCAGGAACAGGCTTTATCGGTGCCATCGTTGCAGGCCTGCTGGTCGGTTACTTCGTTAAGTGGATCACTTCGATTAACTATCACAAGTTCATTCAACCATTAGTCCCCATCATGATCGCGCCGATCACTGGGTCTCTGTTTATCGCAGGGCTGTTCATTTTCGTCATCGGTGCGCCTATTGCCAGCTTAATGGATGGCCTGACGGCACTCCTCACCAGTATGAGCACGGGTAACGTCATCCTGCTTGGCATCGTACTCGGTGGCATGGCTGGCTTTGATATGGGCGGGCCATTTAACAAAGTCGCGTTCCTCTTCTCTGTCGGCATGATTGCCAGCGGCCAAACCCAATTTATGGGTGCTATGGCGTGCGCGATTCCTGTTGCTCCACTGGGTATGGCATTGGCTACCGCCATGGGACGTAAATTCGATCTGTTTGAACCTTCTGAAATCGAAGCGGGTAAAGCAGCAGGCGCGATGGGCTTAGTGGGCATCTCCGAAGGCGCGATTCCATTTGCAGCGCAGGATCCAATGTCTGTCATTCCTGCCAACGTATTGGGCTCAATGGTGGCAGCAGTGATGGCGTTCTCTTTCGGTATTACAAACAGCGTGGCACATGGCGGCCCGGTTGTCGCACTCCTAGGCGCGATGAACTATCCACTTCTTGCTCTGATTTGTATGGCGGCAGGCGCAGTAGTAACAGCGATCACTTGCGTTACGCTGAAGAAACTGCGCTCTCAAAAACTCGCGGCAGCGACCGCTTAATCCTCTCCTTTCCTGCAATGGCTTGAACACACGTTCAAGCCATCTTTCTGATGGTGACTAAGATGTCTGACCTCCAATATCTTGATGCGACTCTGCCACTGGCAGTGTTCTTCCCTATGACTAACCCAATCCAAAACTACGCATGGGGCAGTAAAACTGCTCTGCAAAAGCTGTTTGCTATCGAGAATCCCACTCAAGAGCCTCAAGCCGAACTCTGGATGGGCGCTCACCCTAATGGTTGTTCATGCCTCACTGTTCATGGTCAAAACGTCAAACTTTCCGATTTTATCGCACAGAATCCAACGTTAATCTTGGGTGAGAAAACCGCACTACAATTTGGCGAATTGCCCTATCTGTTTAAAATTCTGGCGGCAGAAAAAGCGTTGTCGATTCAGGTGCACCCAAACAGGAAACAAGCAGAACAAGGTTTTGCCAAAGAGGAACAGCAAGGTATTGCGCTCACTGCAGCACATCGAAATTACAAAGATCCCAACCATAAACCTGAGTTGGTCTATGCGCTGACCGAATACCAAGCGATGAATGGTTTCCGTGCGATGAGTGAAATCCTGAATCTTTTCTCTGAACTGGCGATAGAAGAGCTGAAAACTCTGGTGGACACGTTTAACACGAACCAAACCGAACAAGGCTTAAGTGACTTTTTCTCTGGCCTATTGTCTCTACAAGGAGAAACGAAAGCTCGCGCGGTTCAGGCGTTAATCACTCAAGCTAAGCAGATCGATCTTCCTCTCTTCAATTTGATTGCCGAATTGGAACAACAGTATCCCAATGATATTGGCTTGTTTGCTCCCCTCCTGCTCAACGTCATCACGCTACAACCTGGCGAAGCCATGTTTCTGGATGCGCAAACTCCACACGCCTACTTGCATGGCACCGGACTTGAGATCATGGCCAATTCAGACAACGTGTTGCGTGCTGGGCTTACACCGAAATACATAGATATCGAAGAATTAGTGGCTTGTACGCTGTTCAAACATAAGCCATTTGAACAGTTACGTCTTAAGCCTGATGTTATCGAAGGGAACGAGCAATATCCTATTCCCGTCGCGGATTTTAAATTTTCAATCATTCCAGCTACAGAGCAGAAAACGCTCAAAATTACTAGCGCTGAAATCTTGCTGCCTCTCGATTCTCCATTGATTCTGCAACATCCCAATGGTGAACAGTGCATTGCGGCAAAAGGGCAATCCATCTTTATTCCCGCTTATGCACATCAATACACAGTCCAATGCAGTGGCCGTGTTGCGAGAGCATTTAGCGAGTAATGATGGCGCTATCCCCTTGTTTCACTTATCGCTGAAACAAAATAGGCCACTCTCATGTCACTCGATCATAGAATTCTCTATTGTTTTCGAGATAACTGAAAGTGGCCTACCTACACAAATGGCTTAAAGATATTTAGCTTTCAGAAACGGTATAGCCCGGCACTTTAAACCAGCGGCGGCACATATCGAGGAAGTAGCCATACAACACGCCCATTCCACAAGAGACCAGCGCGTTGGTTGCTACCGCTGTGATGATTTGATCGGTTGAAGCTCCAACCGTAAAGAGAATTGCGGCATAAACGGGAGATTGGAATAGAACGTAAGCCACGAGATCAGACAGGTTTTTCATCCAACCTGTTGGTGAAATCTTGCGGCCTTGTCGTAAAACGTAGTCTCTAAAAACACCATATGGCCAAGCTATCGCAATGTTCACGGGAATAGAAAGTGTTCGTGAGGCCAAAGATTGCTGAAAGGTCATGCCTGAAATAAAAATTTCAATGATCATGCCTGTGACAAAGCAAAACACCACCATCGCAAAAGTATCTGCCGCTGCATGACGAATACAAAACGGACCACGAGCTTTCATTTACATCCCCTATAAAATATATCACTACGATTTCGCAATCATTACCAGACATGGAACTGCCATATATCCTAATTGGCAGTTTATGGCGCTATTAAATCACACAAAATTTAGTTTTAGGCTTTGTTTTTGAACTCAGAGGGTAAATAAACAACCAGAAAATGTAACTAAAATAGCATCTATAGCTGGTTTTCAAGATTAGATACAAAACTATCAGTTGGTGAGTTTACGTTTGGTAAGTTAATTACACACCTGGTGGATTCACATCGGTGCTCACAGGTGGTTATCGAGGCCATAAAATCAGAATGACATACGACGAATTTCCGCAAAGTGACATGAAGATTAACCACAATGATGAGAGTGATGTACGGAATAAATATTCGATGTGAACTATTTCAATCCGTCGCTTGGATTAAACGTTCTGCGTGGAATTGGTAGAGGCGTTCGGAATGCAATTCAAGAGCAAGATCTAACTCATGCTCAGCAATAGGTTTAGCAATGATGTCATCAGCACCAGCCGAAATCATTCTATCTCGTGTTTCTTTGAAAACATCAGCAGTGCACCCAAACAGGAGGATGTTTGACTGCGGCAGTGGTAATTGGCGGATTTCTCTAGTCGCTTGAATACCATCTTTGAGTGGCATGTGGTTATCCATCAGCACCAAATCGTATGAGCTGTTTTTTAGCGCATAAATAGCCTGCTCACCATCTGTCACACTATGGCATTCAAAGCCTTTGTTACGCATAAAGGCTTCAAGAATCATAATATTGGTTCGGTTATCTTCAACGATGAGCACACGCAGGCCTGGGTAGGTTTTGGCTTTAACCGGCTTGTACTCTTCTTTTATTGGTTCAGAAGCTGCTAATTTCACTCTCACTTCAAAGCAAGTGCCCTGCCCAACTTCACTCTGAACAGACACAGTTCCACTCATCAGCTCTGCTATTTGTTTGACAATCGCAAGGCCGAGCCCTGTTCCACCGAAGCGACGCGTAGTATGCGATTCGGCTTGCTCGAAAGGTTGAAAGATACGGTCTAACGCATCTTGCGGAATGCCTATACCACTATCTTGAACCTTAATCGTGAGAAAATACTCATCACCAATGTTCTCTTCGCTCAATCCAACCGAGACAAAACCTTGCTCTGTAAATTTGACTGCGTTACTGAGTAGATTGAATATGATCTGCCGCAGACGGGCTTTGTCTCCATAGTACCAACGAGTGTCTATGATTTCTGAATGCAGTTGAAACTGAAGACCTTTTTCAAAACAAAGGCTTGAATAGATACTTTTAATACTGCCAATAATGGATCTCAGCGGGAATGGACTATAGTCCAATTCAAACTTACCTTGCTCAATTTTCGAGTAATCCAAAATCTCATTGAGCAAATACATCATATGCTCACCAGACTCATAGAGGCTGGTTAAATGCTGCCTCTGTTTCGCCGTCAGTTCATCTTTCAACAAAATTTGTGCAGTACCGAGCACCCCATTCATTGGGGTCCGAATTTCATGGGAAAGCGTTGCCAGAAACGCACTTTTTGCTTTGGTAGAAGCTTGTGCCTTCACTTTTTCCGCTTCTAAATAGATCGTTTTCTGATTAAATGTATCAATAAGATGGCGTATTTCATCCTGATTTTTGTAGCGAATATCAATGATTTCGCCCTCTCCTGATTCACTGACTTTTTTGGCAATCAAGACAATCGGACGGATCCAGTAATGGCTAATTAAAAAATAGCCTACCATGACACACAGTAAGAGGATCGGCATCAACCCTTTTTCAATGTTGATGATCAAGTTGAAGATAATTTCGTCGACATGTTGAATTGCGTTAACCACTTCGATTTGCCAATTAAATTCGCCAAAATTGTAGTAACTAACCAGCGCATTGTCGTAGGTACGGAAATTGTGTGAGACGATCTCAACCCCAAAAGCATCTTTGAGATTTACCCCTAAGTTGTATTGCTCCGCGGTTGAAGCCACAAATTTGATCAAACCTTCAAGAGATAAATCGACGGTCGCAACGCCAGCAAACACACCATTCCGGTAATACGGAGTTGAGACGGTGATCATTTCCACTCGAGTGTATGCATCCACATACACCGGAGACCAAAAATACATCCCTTCCGCTTCATTCTCGGCTGCAACATACCAACTCTCTTTGTCATAACCGCCAGCTTTAGGGTTATTCCAAGAAATCAGTTGATCAACTTGTCCATCAATAGCCTTGTTGAAAAATAGGCTGTCATAACGTAACGGCTTAGTTGTAGATAAGTTAGGATCTGGCCACAAACCACCACTGATAATGACCCCGCCAACCACGGCAAAGAGAGAACGTAACATTCGCTCCTGCTCTTCTTTATTAATGGCATCTTTACCAATGCTGGTGACACTTTGCAGAACTCCAATCGAATTATTCAAAGGTTCACGAATTTGAGTTGCCAGCAGTTCGGCTCTGAGAGCAAGGTTATTCTTCAGCTCTTTCCTGAAAGGGACTTCCAACCCCCAATAGCTCAGCGTCCCCACGATTGCGAGGAAAAAAGCCAAGTAAATAGTAAGTGCTAAAATACTTTTCTTTTTGAGTGAGGAACGGATAGCCATAACCAACTGAATTACTTTTTGTTTACAAAATTATAGCGAAGTTATTGTACTCAGCTTTGTTTTCTGTTTGATTTCCATCGAGTGGCGCACAAACTCACTTACTTCTTAGTCAATAAATCCACACCGAAGCGAATGCAGCGAACAAGCAGATGCTCTCAAACTGCTTTCCAGATAAAATACCCGCACTGATTTTTATTGAGCAAAAAAAACCTCATGCAAACCTTACAAGACATCCTTCAGCAGCCTGAATTAGAAAACAAGTTACTCAACCAAGCAAAAACGGTTGGGTTCGTTACCGCAATGGCTTGCTGCCCAAATGTATTACCACCTGAAGAGTGGTTGCCTTTTTTATGGGGTGGTGAAGAGATCGCCCCCTTTTCTGAACCTGCGCAATTAGAGAACTACTTCCAACACATCATTAATCTTTGGAATGAAACTCGTCCACAACTGCTTGAAGGCGAATGGCAATGGCCAGCCGGGTATCGACTTGATGAAGAAGAGATCGTTAATCAAGAAGTGAGAGATTTCTGCGAAGGGATGCTGCAAGGTTGGCAATTAGCACGAGATGATTGGGAAGTGCTGATGCCAGAAGAGAGCTCTGATAACACTTTGCTCGGTGGTGTTCTACTTTCTTTAAGCATGCTTTACGATCCAGAAACCTCAATTGCGACACTCTATGAACAAGGCTTCACTGGTTTAGAACAATTCGCTGAAATCTATAATGCGATTCCAGTTATGTTGTGCGGCATCACCCAACGCGGTGTCAATTTAGCCGAAGCTCAATAAGCCTCAAAAAAACAACGAGCAGCTTAATAGAAAAATGCCCATCAAATGATGGGCATTTATGTTTATGCGTTACCTTTCACTTGCAGGTTGAGTTGTTCTGCAAAATCTAACATGCGATTGAGCGGTATCAGCGACTTAACTCTTAGCGCTTCATCGACAAAAATTTCGTGCTCTTTACCACCATCACGTAATGCTTTAGCAATCGCTTTTAAGCCATTCATCGCCATCCAAGGACAATGAGCACAACTACGGCAAGTTGCCCCAGCCCCAGCGGTCGGTGCTTCAATCAATTCTTTCTCAGGCACCATCTGCTGCATTTTAAAGAAAATGCCTTTATCGGTGGCAACAATCATCTTCTGTTGTGGTAATGCTTTCGCTGCTTTGATCAATTGGCTCGTTGAACCAACAGCATCAGCCAACTCAACCACACTCGATGGTGATTCCGGGTGCACGAGAATCGCGGCATCAGGGTATAACGTTTTCATCTTGCGCAAAGCATCTGCGGAAAATTCATCGTGAACCACGCACTCACCTCGCCATAGCAACATATCTGCGCCCGTTTTATTGGCGATGTAAGAGCCTAAATGTCTATCAGGTCCCCAAATAATCGGTTTTCCTTCTGCATCAAGATGCTCAACAATTTCTAACGCAATACTGGATGTTACAACCCAATCCGCTCTCGCTTTTACTGCTGCTGAAGTGTTGGCATAAACGACCACCGTATGATCAGGGTGCGCATCACAAAACTCGGTGAATTTATCTGCTGGGCAGCCTAAATCCAACGAACACTCCGCTTCTAATGTTGGCATCAGAATACGCTTTTCCGGGGTCAGAATTTTTGCAGATTCGCCCATAAAGCGAACCCCAGCAATGATCAGCGTTGTTGCTGGGTGGCGGTTACCAAACTTGGCCATCTCTAATGAGTCACCAACGAATCCACCTGTGGCTTCGGCAAGCGCCTGAATTTCTGGGTCGGTATAGTAATGAGCAATCAACACTGCATCTTTTTCAATCAACAGTTGTTTGATCTCGGCGATATAAGTTTGCTTTTCCTCATCCGTGAGAGGAATAGGCTTTGGGGGAAAGGGATAAACCGTATTAATAGTATCGAGTATGTGGCTCATTGCTCTGCTCTGCACAACTTCCATAGACGGCGCATTGTACACCCTAAACAAAGCTTCAAGCAAAATCGAAAGCCTGAATCAGTCGAGAAAGGTAAGCTAAAAATTCAATAAGTGTTTAAAACGAACAAGAGCTGCATTTGGCAGCTCTTGTGTTTACTTTAGACTTTCTTTGGCAACTTTAGCAGAAGCACTATCAGGATATTCATCGATGGCTTGCTGGTAAAATTTACGCGCCTGTTCGGCATTGTTATTGCGTTTGGCAATATCACCCAATTTGACTAGTGCATCAGCTCGCTTGTTAGAATCCTGATGGGAAACAACGGCAATAAAACTTTTCGCTGCTTCTTTGTCTTCTTTCTTAGCAAAATAGAGCTGACCTAACCAATAATGCGAATTAGCAGAGAAGGTCGAATTGGGGTAGTCGGTCTGAAACTTCTTGAAAGCAGCGATCGCACCTGCGTAATCACGCTTCTTGAGGATCAAATCAACGGCATTCTGGTAAGCAGCTTGCTCATTCGCATCGCTACTGAATGTACCTTGTGCAGCTTCATCATTGCTGCTTACGGGAAGTTGGCTCGCCGCTGCAGGAGATTTAATCTCACCACGTAAACGGTCAAGTTCTACAAACAACTCGCGCTGACGTTGCAACATCTGTTGCATGTCATAGTTGTTCTTTTCAATTTGGCCCCGTAATTCATTGACTTCAAGCGCCATATCATCGAGCTGCTTTTGCATTTGCAACTGCATGAGATTACGGTTTTCAAGTAAACGTTCAAGACGTTCAATTTCAGAATTCCGCGAGCCACTGGATACGTTGCTACTTAAATCAGATACTGGAGCGGGTGCAGCGAGCGCATAGCTCGCTGCACTTGCCAGTAACATCAGCATGACAACGTGCTTTAAGTTACTGAACATGAGGCATCACCTCAATTAGTAAACCAGAACCGCACGACGGTTTTTCGCGTACGCATCTTCTGATTGACCTAGTACTAGTGGCTTCTCTTCACCGTAGCTAACGATAGAAACTTGGCCAGCTTGAACACCCAGAGCTTCTAGGTATTTTGCAACAGCTTGAGCACGACGCTCGCCCAGTGCGATGTTGTATTCTGGAGTACCGCGCTCATCAGCGTGACCTTCGATAGTCACTTTCAGGCTTGGGTTTTTCACCAGGTAAGCCGCGTGTGCAGCTAGCATTGCTTCGTAGTCGCTTGCGATAGTTGCGTTGTCGAATGCGAAGTAGATAGTTTGGTTTTCACGCAGAGCTTGCTCTTTCAGTTCTTGCTCAGTCAGTTGACCTTGTGCATTCAGACCGTTTGAATCAACAGTAGAAACTGCTGATTGGTTAGTTTGAGAACCTGATGCATTTGCAGCGTCATCGCTTGAACTACAAGCAGTAACTGCTAAAACTGGTAGCGCAATCAGTAGCCCTTTAAGAACTTTGTTAAGTTGCATTTCTTATTCCTTTCTATTAAATAGTTACTTGTTATAAAAACGGTGACCAGGCTGGAGCACGAACTCGTCCATTGGTTGCCGGTAATCTTGCTTTAAATCGTCCATCAATGGAAACCATCGACAAGACGTTGGCCTTATTGTAGATGGAGCTATAAATCACCATACCACCATTCGGCGCAATACTTGGGGACTCATCCAACAAAGTTTTTGTCAGAATCTGCATTGCCCCTGTTTCTAAATCTAACTTCGCGAGATTGAAGCCAGAATCACTACGATTCACCATCACCAAGAATTTACCATCCGGCGTAATTTGGCCACCAAGATTTTGGCTACCTTGCCAAGTTAAACGCTTGGTTGCACCGTCGGATAAATTTACTTGATAAATCTGTGGTTTACCACCCCGATCTGAGGTGAAAATTAATGATTTACCATCTGGATGCCAGAAGGGCTCGGTGTTATTGGAGCGGCCACTGGTCACTTCTTTTAAGCGACGCGTCGCCAGGTCCATTGTGTAGACCTGTAGATTACCAGTTTTTGATAAAACCAGTGCTAGCGTTTTACCATCTGGTGAGAATCTGGGCGCACCATTATGACGTGGGAATGAAGTCAGCTTGTCACGTTGCCCGGTGTAGATGTTCATCATGAAGATTTCGGCTTGCCCGTTTTGAAAACTGACGTAGGCAAGTGTTTGTCCATCTGGCGACCAAGCAGGCGACATGAGCGGCTGTTTTGAACGAAGTACTAAGCGTTCGTTATATCCATCATAGTCCGCAATTCTCAGTTGATAAGGATAAGGATCCTTGTCATTGACCACAACATAGGCAATGCGCGTTAAAAAGGCACCACGTTCACCAGTCAGCTCTTCATAAACCAAGTCCGCAATGCGGTGCGCGTATTCGCGCATCCGAGAAGGTGGAACTGTCGCTACCTTGTTGAACAAGACGTGATCTTTAGAAAGAACTAATTGGCCATCTGGTGATAGTGCTTTGCTCTGCCCTTGAGTCAGTTGACCACGCACAATATCAACCAGTTGATAGCTAATGACATAGCTACCTTCTGCATTTTGTGTGATGGTACCGGTCAATAACGAATCAACACCGAGTGATGTCCATTTACCAAAATTAACTTGCTCTTCACTGTATGGTGTTTGCGGCATTTTACTCGTTGGGACAGGGCTAAACTTACCACTGCGTTGTAGATCAGAGGCAATGACCGCAGAAACATCTTCAGGTAACTTGGTGCCACCTTCCCATTTGAAAGGGATAATGGCAATCGGACGTGCCGAATCAATACCGTCAGTGATCACTAGCTCCAATGCAGCATTCGCTACATTGGTAAAACCAGTGCCGATGAGCATCAAAACAAAAATCAATCGCTTAAACACAAGCCTTCCCTTCCTTATTCAGGTGCTACGGTTAAATTAATATTTTTCAGTTTTTCCACTACGTCAGGCTGATCTTTCGGTAATGGAAAACTATTCACTTGGGCGACTGCGCGTTTGGTTGCTGCGCATAAACGACTGTCACCATCCAAAACGGTTAAGCTACCCAGCAATGCGCCAGTCCCAGTAGGGATAAGCTTTAGGTTTACCCTACACTGCTTTCCACGAAAACTGTCTTCCACTAACAGGTTTTGTCGGATGAGCTGGGTGTAGATGGCACCATAGCGCCCTACTTCCGAAGTAACAAACTGTTGACGTGCCGAATTATTTTGCTGACTTTCTTCACTTAAGCTGCCAAAGATGTCATTCAATGCGGCTTCTTGTGCTTTGCGATCGGCTTCCGCTTTGGCTGCTTTCTCTTTTTCTTTCTTCGCTTTCTCGACCGCTTCTTTCGCAGCCTTCTCTTTTGCTAAACGATCTTGCTCTGCTTTCGCTGCAATTTCTTTTTCACGTTTGGCTTTTTCTTCGGCTAGCTTGGCTTCTTTTTCACGCTCAATGCGCTGTTGTTCCGCTTTCGCTGCCGCCGCTTCCTTAGCTACACGTTCTTGTTCAGCTTTTTTAGCCGCTTCTTCCTTCACTTTACGTTCGGCTTCTGCTTTTGCTGCACGCTCTTTTTCTTCACGTGCTTTCTGCTCTGCCGCTAAACGTTCTTGTTCCTTTTGCTCTCGTAGCTTTTCTGCTTCTCGAGCTGCTTTTGCTTCTTTCGCTTGCTGCTCTTTCAACTCGCGGATACGTTCTTCTTCCGCTTGCCGATTTTTCTCTAGCTGCTCGCTTTCACGGCGTAATTTATCTAATCGCTCTTGCTCTTTCTTCGCAGCCTCTTCACGCTGGCTACGAATCTGCTGGGCTTGTTGACGAACTAACTGAGGATCAATTACTACTGCTTCAATCATCTGCCCTGTCGGTTCAGGATCAGACATAGTGAAATCAGCTCCCCAGAGCAAAATCGCCACTAACGCACCGTGCATCGCCAGCGAAACAGTTATCGATTTAGCATCATTACTTTTTCTGGACTTATTCTCTTTCATGCTCAGTATTAAACCTATTACTTAAGGTCCGTGAGTAGCCCTACTTTAGGAATACCAGCTTGACCCAACTCGTCCAATACCAAAACAATCTCTGCGTAAGGTGTGGCTGCATCGCCACCCACTGCAACAGGTGAATTAGGTTTAAGAGACAATTCTGCCTTCACTCGAACAATCACATCTTCGAGTGATAAGCCACGTTGGACTTCCTCATCATTAACACTCAACCCAAGATTACCCTCTTTATCAATCTCAACAATGATAAAGCTAGAATCACTCTCATCTGCCATTTCTTGGGCTGATTTAGCTGAATGTGTTTTTGGCAACTCAACATCAACACCTTGAGTAACAAAAGGCGAAGTCACCATGAAGATGATTAAAAGCACCAACATAACGTCGATATAAGGCACGACGTTAATTTCGGCAGTCATCTCACGCTTTTTAGGTTGGTATCCAGCCATAATTATTCTCTGCCAGCCATCGCTTGACGATGTAGGATTGTATGGAATTCTTCTGAGAAAGTGGCGTAGTTGTGTTCAAGTTTACTCACTTTATTGCTGAGACGGTTATAAGCCATTACTGCTGGAATCGCAGCAAATAGGCCAATCGCAGTTGCAATCAAAGCTTCCGCAATGCCTGGTGCCACCATAGCCAACGTTGCTTGTTTGACTTCACCAAGTGCGATAAAGGCATGCATGATACCCCATACCGTACCAAACAGACCGATGTATGGACTGATCGAACCAACGGTAGCCAAGAAAGGCAAACTGGTTTCTAGCGAATCCACTTCACGGGCTACAGCCACTCGCATCGCTCGCCCTGTTCCTTCCATAACAAAGTCCGGTGCACTTGGGTTAGTTTTGCGTAAACGAGCAAATTCGGTAAAGCCCGCATAAAAGATTTCCTCAATACCATAGATATCATCTTTACGTTTTTTGACATCTTGATATAGCGCACCGAGATCGATGCCAGACCAGAAGCGGTCTTCAAAAGTATCCGCTTCTTTCTCAGCTGCAGAAATCACTTTACTGCGTTTGATAATTGCCGCCCATGAGGCAACAGACATACCCAAAAGGGTCAGCATTACCATTTTTACTAGAAAACTAGCTTGTAAAAAAAGGTCAAGAAATGAAATATCAGCAGTCACTGCAGTTTAACTCCAAACTGATTAGTTGAGGCAAAGCCTTTGGCCTCATATTCTCATTGTCAATACATGCTACCTTAACCGTTGCTTTAGACAACAACATACCCTCAGGATTAACGAGTTCCTGACAGAAAGTTAAAGAAGCTTTTCTTAATTCGGACACGGTGGTGATTACCTCAAGGTGGTCATCTAATTTTGCCCCTTTCAGAAAATCGATCTCCATGTGTCTGACCACAAAACCAGTACCTTGTTCCAACAAAGCCTGTTGGTTCATGCCAACAGCTCGGAGCATTTCAGTACGGGCTCTTTCAAAGAATTTTAGGTAGTTTGCGTGATAAACCACTCCACCAGCGTCAGTATCTTCGTAATACACCGTGACTGGCCAACGAAAAGTGTTCATGGTTTTGATAAAAGTCTCATATACCAAGGAATGGCTGCTACTATAGCGCAACTCTCTGACGATAGTACAAGGGCGTGCAAAGTTTTCTTACCTAATGATAAAAAATTGGCGCGGTCTCAAAGAGACAGCGCCAATCTGATTAAAGGTGCAGCAAGTTAGTTTAAAAATTGAACCGCTGTAATATAGCTTAATATCGCGAGCGATATGTATGGGCTAAAAATAATTTGCCACAGCCAGTAACGTGGTTTGAAACCAATGCCAAACACCATACTGGAACAAATGGCCCAGATCATTAGCGGGGCAATAAGAGCATTAAAACCGCCAATTCTGTCAGCGTAACTATTCGGATCCCACATCACCATAGCGGCATTATAGAATCCTAGGAGTAAAGATAAGGCCTTAAAAAAGGCCTTATCGATAGCTTGGTGACAGAGAGCGATCTTTTCAGACCAATTACTCACTATCTTTATCCATCATTTCGCTATGCTCTAACCAAAGAGCATTAATGATACCGAATGCACAGGCGAGCAATACGCCAAGAATCCATGCAAAATACCACATAATATCAACTCCTTAGTACAGTGAATTCTTGTTATCTTCGATGAATTTATCATCAAGACGACCAAACATTTTGTAGTAACTCCAAATGGTGTAACCCAAGATGATTGGAACCATGACGACTGCAACCATTGTCATCAGCTCAAGTGTCAATTTGCTTGATGTGGCATCCCACATAGTCAAACTATGTGCTGGATTCAAACTTGATGGCATAACAAATGGGAACATAGCAAAACCCGCCGTAAAGATAACACCTGCGTTACCCAGACTTGAGGTTAAGAATGCTAGGCCACCTTTATCAAAGCGTGATGCAAACGCAGCAAGCAGAGGCATGAATACACCAAGTGCAGGAGCTAGCCATAACACAGGAACTTGTTCAAAGTTACGTAGCCAAGCACCAGCCTCGCGAACGACTTCTTTGTTCAACGGGTTTGAAGCTGCATTACCATCAATAGCACCCACAACCATGTAGCCATCGATATGTTGAATCCAGAAACCTGCAGCAACGAAACACGCCACTGTTAGCAAACCAGCCAGCTGAGATACATTGCGCGCACGTTGATGTACGTTTGCTGTGGTTTTCATTTGTAGCCATGCTGAACCTTGTAGCAAGGTCATAAACAGGCTAACTAAGCCACACAACAGGGCAAATGGATTAAGCAAACCAAAGAACGAGCCATGATAAGTCGGCATCAAGAAATCGCTCAGTTGGAATGGTACACCTTGCAGTAAGTTACCGAATGCCACACCAAAGATAATTGGCGGAATAAAGCCAGAAGCTGAAATCGCCAAATCCCAGTTATTGCGCCATTTAGTGCTTTCTATCTTAGAACGATAATCCAAGCCAAGTGGACGTAGCCATAATGCAGCAAGTGTTACGATCATCGCTAGATAGAATCCAGAAAATGATGTCGCATAAACCAATGGCCAAGCAGCAAACAGTGCACCACCTGCAGTGATTAACCAAACTTGGTTACCATCCCAGTGTGGGGCAATAGAGTTGATCATGACTCGACGTTCTGTGTCTGTTTTACCAATCACAGGCACTAACGCGCCAACACCCATATCAAAGCCATCTGTGATGGCAAAACCCACTAGGAGCACGCCGATGAGTACCCACCAAATGAGTCGTAAGATCTCGTAATCAAACATGTTTGTTTCTCCTTGCCTTATGCTTCAACTTGGCGGTTGACTTGATCCTGAACAGACTCTTCGCCTTGTTCAAAATGGTAACGTCCGGTTTTCAGGCTGCTAGGGCCTTTACGTGCGAATTTCACCATCAAGTACACTTCAGCAATCAGGAAAATCGTGTATAGAGCAAGAATTGCCAACATTGAGGTAATGATCTCACCTGCACTTAATGCAGAAGCAGCAACATGTACTGGAAGAATCTCACCTACTGCCCATGGTTGACGGCCGTATTCTGCAACAAACCAACCTGTCTCAACAGCAATCCAAGGCAATGGAATACTGAATAGCGCAGCTTTAAGCACCCATTTTTTCTGTTCGATTTTTTGACGACAAGTCTGAATGAATGCCGCACCAAATACGAACAGCATGATGAAGCCACAAGCTACCATGACGCGGAATGACCAGAATAGAGGCCAAACCGTTGGGATAGAATCATCCGCTGCTGCTTGGATCTGCTCTTCAGTCGCATCTGTCACTTTGTCGGTATAACGTTTCAGAAGTAAGCCGTAGCCTAAATCATGTTTTACTTCATCAAATGCAGCCATGTTTTCTGGTGTTTTTTCACCAGCACGTAGGCGCTCAAGAAGATCATAGGCATACATACCACTGCGGATGCGGTCAACGTGCTCTTCACGCAGATCGCGAAGACCAATAACTTGTTCATCTAATGAACGAGTCGCAATAATACCTAAAGCATATGGGATCTTAATGGCGTAATCTGTGTGCATCTCTTCCTGATTAGGAATACCAAACAGAGTAAATGCCGCAGGTGCTGGCTGGGTATGCCATTCAGATTCAATCGCTGCCAATTTAACACGCTGAACTTCACCAAGTTCATAACCTGATTCGTCACCTAATACGATAACAGACAGGATTGACGCCATACCAAAAGACGCAGCAATTGCGAAAGAGCGACGCGCAAATGCAACATCACGGCCTTTCAATAAGTAGTAAGCACTGATACCAAGAATGAACATTGCACCCGTTGTGTAGCCTGCCGCAACAGTGTGAACAAATTTCACTTGTGCAACTGGGTTAAGCACTACTTCTGCAAAGCTCACCATCTCCATACGCATGGTTTCGAAGTTGAACTCTGAGCCAACTGGGTTTTGCATCCAGCCATTCGCGACCAGAATCCACAATGCAGAGAAATTCGAACCTAATGCCACCAGCCAAGTCACCACTAAGTGCTGTCGTTTGGTGAGTCTGTCCCATCCGAAGAAGAATAAACCAACGAATGTAGATTCAAGGAAGAATGCGACCAGAGCTTCGATAGCTAACGGAGCACCAAAAATGTCACCTACATAATGAGAATAGTATGACCAGTTAGTACCGAACTGGAACTCCATGGTAAGGCCTGTTGCCACACCAAGAGCAAAGTTAATCCCGAACAACTTACCCCAGAATTTGGTCATGTCCTTGTAAATCTGCTTGTCGGTCATGACATAGAGTGACTCCATGATAGCAAGTAAAAATGCCATCCCTAGAGTGAGGGGAACAAACAGGAAGTGATACATCGCAGTCAGCGCAAACTGCAACCGCGATAAATCAACGACATCGATCATGGTAACTCCTTTGTGTCGGCTGAATGACACGTTCGACATAGGACAACACTAGCAATGTTAAAAATTCTATAAAACCTTGCTACAAAAAACTTTTATTGTTGCAACTATGTACCACTATGGTTAGTTAATTGTTAAGTTATAGCTAATATAGCTGCGTCTAATACTAATGCCAAAACCTGCTTGTTTCAAAAGGTTTATGGGAGAATTACGCCTTGATCTAAATCAAGATTTAAACCCAAAAACTGGTCAATAAACAAACAAAATGATCCAAATCAAAGGATAGCGGCAATTTCTGTTACTAGCTCGTAAACAAACTAATCTGACGCGAATGAAAACAACCAATGAGTTAACATAACGTCTGCAAAAGCTAACAATTACCAAGAGGAAAGAAATGTAAGAAATGAGATCTTTATCAAAAAAGAAAGACTCACCCGGTATGCCGGGCGAGAGTTGTAACATTATTTTTCAAGACCGAAGTGCAGATATGCTCGATCT
This sequence comes from Vibrio mimicus CAIM 602, assembly GCF_000338875.1. GTDB lineage: Bacteria > Pseudomonadota > Gammaproteobacteria > Enterobacterales > Vibrionaceae > Vibrio > Vibrio mimicus. The sequence goes on from NZ_AOMO01000024.1 coordinate 103,868, forward strand.
GTGGCTATACGACCACGTGGAGTTCGTTGTAAATAGCCTTGCTGAATGAGAAATGGTTCTAGAACATCTTCTATCGTATCTTTCTCTTCACCAATTGCAGCGGCAAGGTTATCCAACCCCACTGGGCCACCTGAAAACTTTTCCATAATCGCCAGCAAAAGTTTTCTATCCATATAGTCGAAACCTTGGTGATCAACATCAAGCATATCGAGTGCTTTATCCGCCGTTTTCGCACAAATATGCCCATCCCCTTTGACTTCTGCATAATCCCTTACACGACGTAGCAAACGGTTGGCAATCCGTGGCGTACCGCGAGCACGGCGAGCCACTTCAAGCGCACCGTCACTGTCCATAGAAAGCCCAAGACAATGGGCACTGCGTTGGACAATGTTCTGCAAGTCAGCAACATTGTAATACTCCAAACGCTGCACAATCCCAAAACGATCACGCAATGGTGATGTCAACGAACCTGCACGGGTTGTTGCTCCAATCAAGGTAAATGGAGGAAGGTCGATTTTGATTGAACGTGCTGCAGGCCCTTCACCAATCATGATATCCAGTTGGTAATCTTCCATCGCAGGATAGAGTACTTCTTCCACCATTGGGCTCAAACGATGAATTTCGTCGATAAATAAGACGTCGTTTTCTTCAAGGTTCGTCAGCAGTGCAGCCAAATCCCCCGCTTTTTCTAACACTGGACCAGAAGTCGTGCGGATATTCACACCCATCTCATTGGCCACAATGTTCGCTAAGGTGGTTTTACCAAGCCCTGGGGGCCCAAAAATCAGCAAATGATCCAAAGCTTCCTGCCGTTGCTGTGCTGCTTTGATGAAAATCTCCATCTGATCACGCACATGATCTTGGCCTTGATAATCGGCAAGTTTTTTAGGACGAATCGCTCTATCAATCACTTCTTCATCTTTGAAGGTGTGATTAACAGGGGCAATTAAACGATCGGCTTCTATCATATTTTCTCTACAAACTGAGTGAGTATGTGTCTAGTGCTTTTCAATAAAGGCAGATACTTACACCATAGATTTGAGTGCTTCACGGATCAACTCTTCACTGCTCATTCCCGCTTTCGCTACTTGTGAAACGGCTTTGGAAGCTTGTGGTGGTTTATAACCCAGAGCCAGAAGTGCGCTTATTGCTTCTTCTTGCGCATTTTGGGCAATCGCAGGAGCAGAGTCGATAGGCGCTGCATCTGTAGCAGGAGTGAAGAGATCACCAGCACCCCACCCTTTTAAGCGATCTTTCATTTCAACAACCAGTCTTTCTGCGGTTTTTTTACCCACTCCAGGTAGTTTGATGAGTGTGGATATATCTTCTTTTTCAACACAGAAGACAAACTGATTCGCCGTCATGCCAGAAAGAATCGCTAGCCCCATTTTCGGGCCAACACCATTGGCTTTAATTACTTCACGAAACAGAGCTCGTTCACTCACTGTATTGAAGCCATACAGTAACTGGGCATCTTCCCTAACCACAAAGTGTGTATAGATAATCGCCTCTTCACCGATGTTAGGCAGTTCATAAATACAGCTCATAGGCATTTGTACTTCGTAGCCAATACCACCGATCTCAATCAAAATTTGAGGTGGTAATTTTTCAATCAGCGTACCGCGAAGACGTCCAATCACTTGTGTTTCCTTATTATTGGGGAAAGAAAGATGCTCAGGATGATAATCAATAACTGGATGGATAGCCAGTAAAATGCTCGCATAATCAGGCTTAGCTTAACGATAACGGCCTTTGCGCGCACTCGTTGCCTGTCCAGCCAATGCTATCAAGGTTTTGTTGGTATTAGCATGACAAATGGCAACGCCTAAAGCGTCCGCCGCATCCGCCTGTGGTTTACCGGGCAGCTTGAGCATCTGCTGTACCATATGCTGAACTTGGCTTTTATCAGCAGCACCAGTGCCGACGACAGCTTGCTTAATTAATCTTGCCGCATACTCATAAACAGGAAGATTGGCATTCACTGCAGCCACAATCGCGCTGCCACGTGCTTGACCGAGTTTTAATGCTGAATCGGCATTCTTTGCCATAAACACTTGTTCAATCGCAAATGCATCTGGCTGAAATTGGGTGATGATTTCACTCACCCCTGCATAGATCTGTTTGAGTCGGATTGGTAGTTCTTGCTCTGAAGTACGAATACAGCCACTACCCAAATAGATAAGATGTCGCCCTTGCTGGCGAATCACTCCATATCCTGTGACGCGAGAGCCCGGATCTATCCCTAAAATGACAGACATAACTATCTTGCCTTGTTAATTTGATCTTTACGCCAAGAAAGCGCGTCTGAAAAAGAGAGTGGGCTTTCGCCCACCCTTTAATTTATTGCTTATTACTTACGACGCCACGTTGTGCCATTAGGGCTATCTTCGAGAACAATGCCCATTTCGTTCAATTTATCACGCGCCATATCTGCATTTGCCCAGTCTTTCGCAGCACGAGAATCATTACGTAGCTTGATCAATGCTTCAATTTGCTCCGCTTCTTCATCTTCAGCACTGCCTTGGAAGAAAGTCTCTGGCTCTTGGTAAAGAATACCGATCACATCAGCCAACTCGCGCATCAAACTGCCCAAAGCACTGGCATTGGTCAAATCTTCACTTTTAAGTCGGTTAATCTCACGCGCCATATCAAACAGTACTGAGTATGCTTCTGGTGTGTTGAAGTCATCATTCATCGCTGCTGTGAAGCGACTTAGGTACTCTTCACCTCCTGCTGCAGGCACACTGCGATCTAGTCCACGCAACGCGTTGTAGAGGCGCTCTAACGAAGCACGTGCTTGGTTGAGGTTTTCTTCACTGTAGTTCAGTTGGCTTCTGTAATGACCTGACATCAAGAAATAGCGAACAGTTTCAGCATCATAATGACCAAGCACATCGCGAATAGTGAAGAAGTTGCCTAGCGATTTAGACATTTTCTCTTTATCCACCATCACCATGCCACTGTGCATCCATGTGTTGACGTATTGAGTATCATGAGCGCAGCAAGATTGTGCGATTTCGTTTTCATGGTGAGGGAATTGCAGATCCGAACCACCACCGTGAATATCGAAATGATTACCCAAGATGGATGAGTTCATCGCTGAACATTCGATATGCCAGCCCGGACGACCAGGTCCCCATGGCGATTCCCATGTTGGTTCACCTGGCTTAGACATTTTCCACAACACGAAGTCCAGTGGGCTGCGCTTAGCGGCTTCTACATCAACACGCGCACCAGCTTGAAGCTGTTCTAGGTCTTGCTTCGAAAGCTTGCCGTATTCATCGTATTTGCCAACTTCAAACATCACGTCGCCATTGTCTGCCACATACGCAAAACCACGTTCAATCAGTCGTTGCACCAAAGCAATGATTTCTTCGATGTAAGCAGTCGCACGTGGCTCGACATCCGGTCTTTTGATGTTTAGTGCATCAAAATCGGCATACATTTCCTGAATCAAACGTTCGGTCAATGATTCACAAGTCTCTGCATTTTCTGCAGCACGTTTGATGATCTTGTCATCGATGTCGGTGATGTTACGAACAAAGGTTAAATCATAACCGAGGTAGCGAAGATAACGCGCTACGACATCAAAAGAAACAAATGTCCGTCCATGCCCGATATGACAGAGATCATAAATGGTGACTCCACACACATACATGCCCACTTTGCCGGCAACGATTGGTTTAAATTCCTCTTTCTGTCTTGTGAGTGAGTTATAAATCTTCAACATGATCTCTATCTGATTACCATCAAAATTATAAACGGTGGACAGTATAACAACTCAAAGATTGTCAGGTCATCCATTTGATGTTTTGAATGCAGAAAAAGTTAGGCTAAACTCTTGCTCTCCATTGATAAATGCGAAGGTAAAACTCATGATCACCCTGCATACCAATTTTGGTGACATCAAAATTCAGCTCAATTTTGAAAAAGCGCCTGTAACTAGCGCAAACTTTGAGCAATATTGCCGTGAAGGTTTCTACGACAACACTCTTTTCCACCGTGTCATTGACGGTTTCATGATTCAAGGTGGCGGTATGACTTCAGGACTGCGTGAGAAAGAAACTCGCGATCCAATCCGCAATGAAGCGAACAACGGTCTTAGCAATAAAGTAGGTACCATTGCGATGGCGCGTACTATGGATCCTCACTCTGCCAGTTCGCAATTCTTCATTAACGTGAATAACAACACTTTCCTAGATTTTCGTTCAGAAAGCCGTGACGGTTGGGGTTATTGTGTATTTGGTGAAGTGGTTGAAGGTATGGATATCGTCAACAAAATCAAAGGTGTTAGCACTGGTTCTTACGGCATGCATCAAGATGTGCCACTAGACGAAGTGGTGATTACCAGCACCACCATCGAAGCTTAAATTGATTAGGAGCGCTCAGGCGCTCCTTTTGTTGTGAAAGATGCATACATTATTTATTTCTGATCTCCATCTGTCCCCCAATCAACCAGAGATTACTGCTAGTTTTATCCAGTTTATGCGTGAAGAAGCGCCAAAAGCCGATGCTCTTTATGTTCTGGGTGACCTGTTCGATTTCTGGATTGGCGATGACGACCCAACCCCATTCGCTCAGCAAATAAAAGCAGAGTTCTATCAATTAAGCCAAAAAGGCGTTGTGTGTTATTTCACCAAAGGAAACCGCGATTTTTTGATAGGAAAGAAATTTGCTAAAGAAACGGGGTTCCATCTATTGCCAGATGAAGCTGTGATTGACTTATATGGGAGGAAAGCCGTTATCCTGCACGGGGATACCCTCTGCACTCAAGATACGCAATACCTTGCCTTCAGAAAGAAAGTCCATCAACCGTGGCTGCAATGTCTGTTTTCACTCCTACCATTTGCGCTTAGACGACGTATTGTGAGAAAAATACAATCAGATATTAGAGGTGAAAAACAACACAAATCCATGATGATTATGGATGTTACGCCGAGTGAAGTCGTCGATGTAATGCAGCGCCATCAGGTTGATTTGATGATCCATGGTCATACTCATCGACCTGCAATTCATCAAATCTCGCTCAATGACAGCAATCTAAAAACTAGAATTGTTTTGGGGGATTGGTATAACCAAAGTTCAGTGTTGGTCTATTCTAAACTAACAGGTTACTCATTACAGTCGAAACCACTAAGTTAGTAATGACTCATAACACATTAATAAAGATGTTTTTACCTGAACAGCGTCAAAGTATAATGCCGAAATACTAACAAAAAAGATAGAAACCAAGGAAAGGCAACCTTTGAAGTACTCATACGTAGCGAGACAACCCATTTTAGACCGTGAGAAAAGCACCATCGGTTATGAACTGCTATTTCGTGATGGGCCTAAGAATACTTTCCCTGATATCGATCCTGAGCAAGCCACTAGCCGCTTGCTCTCTGATCATTTTTTAACAGCTCATTACAGCACTCTTGGCAATCATCTGGGATTCGTGAACTTTCCATATCAAAGCCTAATCAACATGGTGCCGACGTTATTCCCGGTTAAAAGTTTAGTCGTAGAGATTTTGGAGGATTGTCCTCCAACAAGTGAACTACTTGAAGCTATAAAAAAAAATGGCTCTACTTGGCTACAAAATTGCTCTGGATGACTTTATACCGAGCAATGAATGGAAAGCTTTTCTGCCTTTCATATCCATTATCAAGTTTGATATTCGCCTAGTGCCCATTCCAAAAGCTAAGCTGTTTATTAATAAGCTACGTTCTACAAAAATTGAGTTTCTGGCGGAAAAAGTCGAAACCTATGAAGAATTTGAACTTGCTAAACAAGCAGGCTTCCACTATTTCCAAGGCTATTTCTTTAGTAAACCAGAGATTATCCAACGTAAAGCTTTACAACCCTCTTTTCTTACCATTGTCAGTCTGCTCAAAGAGGTCGCGAAGCCAGAAGTCGATTATCGTGAAATCGAAGCTATTGTTGCCAAAGATATCTCTCTTTCTTATAAATTACTGACTTATGTCAACTCATCAGCAACCGTGAGTTCCAAAATTCAGTCATTTCGACAAGCTTTGGTTTACCTAGGTCAGCAGAAATTAAGAAAATTTATTTCTTTGGTCGCGATTGCGTCAACACAAGACTCCAAACCCGATTATCTGTATAACCTTGCCATACTTCGTGCTCGTTTCTGCGAAATGCTCAGTGAGCGAGTTTCAACACAAATCTCTCCTGGAACAGGGTTTCTGACGGGGATGTTTTCATTGCTAGATAGTCTCCTTGACCAACCTCTAGATGCCATAGTGAAAGAAATGCCCATCGAAGAGGAAGTAAAGTTTGCTTTAACCGAAGGGAAAGGCATTCTTGGGCAAATATTGGAGCTAAATAAAGCCTATGAAATGGCGGATTGGGGACAAGTGATTACATTGGCTCAATCGCTTAACCTACCGAGTGAAGCTCCAACAGAATGTTACATTGAAGCTGTTAAATGGACAGCAGACCTATTGGGCGTACATACCTAAACTGGCAATTCAGCTAACAGGCCGATAAACTTGCCGATATCTTACTTACCGTCTCGGTCAATCTATGTCTTGTTATTGCGGAAATACTCAACCTTACTTGCAGTGTTGCGAGCCCGTTCATCATGATGCTCAACGAGCACAAACACCAGAGCAACTGATGCGGGCACGCTTTAGTGCCCATGTATTACATAATGTCGACTTTGTAGTAAAAACCTATCACCCTTCCTGCCAAGCCAGCAATGAGTTAGAAGCGATCCGTGAATCAGTCCTGAGCCAGTGGGTACGCCTAGAAGTCGTTTCAACAGCTGAGGGAAGCAATGAAAATGAAGGCTTCGTGCATTTCAAAGCTTTTCTTGAGCAAAACGGTGGCGAATATTGTCTTGAAGAACGCTCTCGTTTTATAAAAGAAGACGGCTACTGGTATTACATTGATGGTGAATTTCCCTCAGCTCCAGCTAAACAAGGACGTAACGATCCCTGTGCCTGTGGTAGTGGTAAGAAATTCAAAAAGTGTTGTGGATAGCTAACTTCAATTGCAGCAGTCATCACCACATGAGCAATGGTTTAAGGGTGAAAATAAAAAAACAAAGGCCAATCAAAAGATTGGCCTTTAATTTTGCAACTAGGCGATTCGATTAGAATCTGTAGTATGCTGCTGCGAACACGTAAGTTTCTTCGTCTTCACCTTGCTTAACTTCTAGGTCTTGGCGAATATCCAGACCCATGTCGATCTTGTCGCTGTGAGTGTACATTGCTGCAACGTTCACGTAGCTACGATCAATATCTGCTGCGCCATCTTCTTTAGTGGTGTTAGTTGCATAACCTGCAGCAAGAGTAACGCTATCAGTCACTGCGTAACCAGCAGATAGGTAGTAACCGATCTTCTCTAGGTTAGTTGTGTTGTCTTTAACATCTGTTTTACCTTCGTCGATCCAGAAGTTTGCACCGATAGTCAGCGCATCACCCAGTTTCGCATTACCTGAAACAGAAGTTACATTGTAGTCAGCATCATCACGAGTTTCGTAACCCGCGTACACTTTGAATGCAGATTGTTCGATACCTACATAACCGTTGTAAGCTGTATCTGCTTTAGTGCGGTCATCGCTAGTTTCAGAAGTAGAGATACCGTAAGCAAAGCCAGAAGTAGAACCTTGGAACTTGATTACGTTGAAACCGTCAGATGCATCACCAGCAGAAGCGCCGAATTCATAAGTTTGGTCGCCAGCGCCATCAACTTTATCCAGTGCTGTATCGTTTTCCCAACCGAATGACAGAACGCCGTAACCAGTGTCAAAACCTAACCATGCTTTATCAACATCGGTATTTGGACCAGATTGGATTGGTTGCTTAACTTCATCAGTGCTGTAGTTCATTTCTAGGTCAACTTCAAGGTAACCAACCAAACGGTTGTTCTTGTAGTTAACTGCTACAGTCAGTGCAGTTGCCCAGTCATCATATAGAGCATCTGTTTTAGTATCGTAGTAACCACCGACACCCCAAGCACCAGAAACAGAGAACTGTTCTTTGTGCATTGGATCGAATTCAAACATTGGCTTAGAGTTTTGAGAAGTTGTTTCTACTGCAAACGCTGATGCAGAGATGCTAGCGATAGCTAGTGCTAGTAAAGTCTTTTTCATGTTAATCCACTGCCTTTTCTTAAATTGGGAATTCCTTGTCCGGTTCCCTGTTTTTTTGATGGTGGTTTTCCAACTCTTTGTTTGGTCACCACCGCCATTAGATTCGTGGTTAAGATTGCAAAAGAATATTCTGTATGTCAAATACCATAAAAAAATCAAAGCAAAAAAACATAAAACATTTAAAATCATACGCTTACATGTTTTTCATCTTTTTTTTCGGCTGACTTCTTAACAAATGGTCGCAAAATTCACCAATTGGCAACACGCCACAAAACAGTATAAAATTCCAATAAGTGATAAATAAAAAGTAAAAAAAGGATTTTAATAAAAAACAACACTAGGATTTGGAGCTATATATTTTTTATAAAACAAAATAAATTTAAGTTCCTGATGGTTCAGTTTTTATTTGTGAACAAGATCTAGATTTCTATTAAAAGCATACGATTTCGTGAGGTAGGTATCACTCAGTGATCTGTGCTACCATCGCGCCAACGCACTTTGGACACCTCTATGCTGACAAAAAACATCCAAGATTCCATTCGCAACAGTTATCAAAATCTACAAAATCAACTGGAAAACTTTATCCCGCGTCGAGCCCAAAACTTTTTAGTGGCTGAAATGGCCAAAACACTGTGCGGCACTTATCACAAATCCACTCGGATGTTAGTCGCTGAAGCGGGAACTGGCATAGGCAAGTCTCTCTCCTATTTAATGGCAGCGATCCCTGTCGCTGTGGTGAATCGACGTAAAGTCGTGATATCGACTGCAACTGTCGCACTGCAAGAACAATTGCTAAATAAAGATTTACCGCTCTACCGTCGTATCAGTGACCAAAATTTCTCATTCATTCTGGCTAAAGGCCGGCAGCGATACTGCTGTGCAGAACGGTTAGCAGCCGCTAGCGGAGCGGACGATTCGCAGATCGCTTTATTTGAAAGCAAACCCAAACCGCAAGAAACTGAACTGCTGGCTGAGCTCTATACCGCTCTGAACCAAAGCAAATGGGATGGAGATCGCGACTCTTGGCCAACTCCCATTCCTGAGGAGCTTTGGTCCATCATTGTGAGTGACAAGCATAGCTGTAATGGTAGTTTTAGTGCTCATCGCCACTGCCCATTTCAAAAAGCGCGCTCAGAACTTGATAAAGCTGACGTCATCATCGCTAATCATAGTTTGGTCATGGCTGATGCTGATTTAGGTGGCGGTGTGATTTTGCCAGCACCAGAAGAAACGATTTACGTATTTGATGAAGCCCATCACTTGCCTACTGTCGCTCGCGAACATGCTTCAGCTTCCGCAACCCTGAAAGGAGCAGCCAGTTGGTTAGAAAAGCTCAATCAGTCTTTATCTAAATTCACGGCACTAGCGGATGAAAAACGAGCTGGGCGTTTTGCAGAAGAAGGGCGGAGTTCAATACAGTATCTAATACCAACTTTAAACCAGTTACCTAAACAGTTTGTTGCTGAACAATTTGTCGATGGCATCTATCGCTTCGAGCATGGTGAGTTACCACAATGGTTAGCTGAGGAATCGCAGACACTCAGTAAGTCATCGCAAAAAGCCATGCAGTCAGTCGGTAAAATTGCGGATTTAATTGCAGAAAAAGTCAAAGAGGGTGAACTCGCGGCCAGAATTGCTGAACCCGCACTAGGTGAATTGGGTTTTTATATTCAACGTTTGGAGAATCTAACCCAAGTCTGGCAACTCATGGCTAAACCCAATAAAGACAAAGGTGCTCCTTTGGCCCGTTGGTTAGAAGTAAGCCAAGAACGTGAAGGCGACTACTTAGTCAGTGTTTCACCTTTAGAGATCGGCTGGCAACTCGATCAACAAATTTGGAGCCGCTGTGTAGGTGCAGTATTAGTTTCTGCAACATTAAGAGCTTTAAATTCGTTCAGCTTCTTTTGCCGACAAGCGGGTATCAGTGATAAGCCTGAAGATGGTGTTCAGTTTTTAGCCCTAGCCTCTCCTTTTGATTACCTAGGCCAAGGTGAGTTACTGATCCCCAAAATGGAGATGGAACCACAAGCCGAAGGCTATACAGCGTATTTAGCACAAAAAGTGCTTTGCTATTTGCAATCGGATAAAGCCAATCTGGTTTTATTTGCTTCCTATTGGCAGATGCGTGAAGTTGCACAAAGCCTGCAAAAAGAATTCATCAAACGGGGCTGGGCACTGCAAGTTCAAGGTGAAAAATCTCGTACTGAAATTCTCAATAAACATAAAAAGCTTATTGAGAAGCAAAAAACGAGCATTTTATTTGGAACCGGAAGCTTTTCGGAAGGTCTTGATCTACCAGGTGAGCTACTTGAGAACGTCATCATCACTAAGATACCTTTTGCTGTTCCCACCTCACCGGTTGAACAAGCTCACGCTGAATATATCCAAGAGCTGGGAGGCAACCCCTTTATGCAGATCACCGTTCCTGAGGCCAGTAAAAAGCTCATTCAGTCTGTTGGGCGTTTACTGCGTAAGGAAAGGGATTCTGGTAGAGTGGTCATCCTTGATCGGCGGGTGGTATCTAAACGTTATGGCAAAGCCTTGCTAGATGCCTTACCGCCGTTTAAGCGCACCATAGAATACTGATAATAACGATTAACCAATTACAATTAGGATTGCGCTTTTGATGGAATGGATAGAACCCACCACGTTTATGGTGCTGGCTCTTGTTGCTTTTATTGCCGGATTTATTGACGCCGTTGCAGGCGGTGGGGGAATGCTCACAGTACCTGCATTGCTTTCACTTGGCTTACCTCCTCATTTGGCATTAGGAACCAATAAATTGGCCGCAACGTTTGCTTCTTCGACGGCGGCTTGGACTTATTACAGAGAAAAGCTGTTTGATCCTGCTTGCTGGAAACGAGCATTTATTGCCACTTTGATTGGGGCAATATTGGGTACTCTAGCCGTTAGTGCGATCAGCACCGAATGGTTACGTAAAGTTCTTCCATTGGTAATTCTTGCTGCTGCACTGTATACCGTTTTTCATCGCCCCATACAAACTCAGCAAACTGCGACTCCAAGCCCTTGTCCTAAGCTCAATCGTAAACAAATTCTGCAAGGTTTAGGGCTTGGCTTCTACGATGGTCTTGCTGGCCCCGGCACGGGAGCTTTTTGGACGGTCAGCTCAATGGCGCTTTATCGCTTTAACATACTCTTTGCCTCAGGGCTGGCTAAAGCGATGAATTTGACCAGTAACCTGACTTCATTGGTTACGTTTGCCATTCTTGGGCACATTGATTGGTTACTGGGTTTGACTATGGGGGTCTGTTTGATGGCAGGCGCTTTTGTGGGCGCTCATTCCGCGATTCGTTTTGGCGCTCCCTTTATTCGCCCTCTCTTTATTTTAGTGGTCACTCTACTGGCGGGTAAGCTGGCCTATGATGCATGGTGGATTGGATAATGGACGGTTACGAGAAATTTCATAATATTCTCACTGAATTAAAGCTTTCTGCTGCTCAGGTTGATCGACAGCGTGGTGAACATCATCGCCCTTTATTTGACGAAGTTTTGTTTCACTGCCACGGCAAACTTTTAACGCCTTGTGTTGAAGAAACACAGTCGACTCTACAAGCGTTGATTCGTGAGAAAGAGAGCGGACGTTTGACTGCCTTACGAGCGGAATATTTGTCCGAACGTTTATTAGCACAAATTTCGGCATTAACTCGTGAATTATCGACACAGAATGTGCGTCGTAAAGAACCCAAACCACACGCTTATTTCAAGAAACCAATCAATGAACTTTACCAAGAACTGGCTCAGCATCAAGATTGGGAACGTAGATTGATGGATTTAGTCCGTGACAAGGCAATGTTGCTAGAACAAGCTTCTATGACCAATAAAGCATTGGCTCAGCAAGCTCTGTTGCAAGCAGAACAGCGCCTTAGTCGCTGCCGAGAAGCCAAAACAAAAATTGAGAAGCGAATTACCACTCAGGAGAGAAAAGCATAAATGTCGACCTCGTCTATTCCACTGAATGAAGCAGCAGATGAAATCAAACTCGCTGTTGATCTCATCTACTTATTGGAATCACACGGTATTGAGCCACAAACGGCACTTGCGGCGCTTGAGATCGTCAAACGCGATTTAGAGCATAAATTATCTGCCATCTCTGCCCCACTTTCAGACGAATAATCACTCGTCTGAAAGTGAACCTTACTTAAACATCAATCGACTTTGAACTGAGCAACCAGCGTTTGCTGTTCAGAAGAGAGTCGTGCAATCTGCTCGCCCACTTTTTCAGACGCTTCTGTTTCACGTAAGATTTGCGCACTCAAATCACGGATGTTCACCACACTCTCTGTGACTTGTGATGACACGGTTTGCTGATCTTGAGCAGCCTGCACGATTTGATGACTCATCTCGTTGATCGCATGAATAGCGGAGAATACGCGATTCAATTGCGTCACCGCATCTGCGACTTGCTCGGCAGTAACCTGAGCCGTTTCGTTACTGCCCTGAATGGCTTTCACTACTTCTTGTGTACCCAGTTCTACTTTACTAATCACAGTACGAATTTCACCGACGGATGCTTGAGTTCGACTGGCAAGATTTCTCACTTCATCAGCGACAACGGCAAATCCTCGACCTTGTTCCCCTGCTCTGGCGGCTTCAATCGCTGCATTGAGCGCAAGCAAATTCGTTTGCTCCGAAATGCCTTCAATTACACTTAAGATTTCAATGATGCCAGTATTATTGCGTGCTAGCTCTTCAACCACAGGCACAGCAAGACTCATTCGTTCTACTAGGGCATTCATTTGAGCTTGCGAGTGACGAATCACCGTATCACCTGTTTGTGCCGCGAGCTGCGCTTCATTGGCGGCACTTACCGCACGCTGCGCATTGTCAACAACATGAGCTGAAGTCTGAGTCATCTCTTCTGCCGCCGTTGCAACACTATCTACTTCTTTAAATTGGGCTTCACTGCTACGACGTGTGGATGCTACTGTGCTTTTCGCGTGTTCAGTGGTTTCTACCACTTGCCCCGTATTATCTACTACACGGCGAATGATCGGCTGCAATTTATCCATAAATAGATTAAAGCCTTGAGCCAGCTGGCCAATCTCATCAGAAGAGGTCACATTCAAGCGCTGCGTCAAATCGCCTTCCCCAGAAGAAATGTTTTGTAATCGTTCTGCTACTGCTCGGATAGGTTTGACTAAACGCATCGCCATCAAAGCGATAATCAGTAAACCGACCAACACCATAATGGTACCGACAACCAACTCACTTCGAATCCCACGTTCCAGTTGCTCAGTGAGTAAAATATCCAGCTGTTCCGCATCTTGCATAACGCTGCGGCGCGGCATTTCAAAAATAACCCCCCAGTTTTGATTCGCTACTGTGACAGGAGCAAATACCACCAACCATTCGCTATCTTCACTCCACTGAGTGTTCACTTGGCCCGTTTGCAACAAGGAATCCAATGCTGAATGGGTTAAATGCTCGCTTTGAAAAACACTACCTAGTGTGAGTTTTGGATCGTCACTGGCAACTAATACTTGGTTTAAGCTGACAATAGAGACCTTGCCTTCACCATCAAACAAATTGCTATCCGATTTTTGGGTGATGCCGATCAGCGGTGCGAGAGTGAGATCAATGCCATAAAAGCCAATCGCTACGCTATCAATCAAAATTGGTACAGAGAGGGAAGCGGCAAGATAGCGCCCAGTCTCAAGCTCTACCATTCTGGGCGAGGTGATACAAGGTGTCGCCTTTTCCAATGGACAAACAAAGCGCTCTTTATCCGAATCTTGTGTCAATTGCACTTGAGTCAGAACGCGGGAAACCACATTTTGCCCATTTTCAGCTTTTGTCCAATACGCAGCAAACTGGCCAATGTCGTTTGAGCCAACATAATCAGCATTGACGTAATTTGAGTCTTCGTTATCAAGCATGTTGGGACGAAATACCAAATAAGCGCCTTCTATCGTGTCAAAATTCAGCACTGATTTACGCACCATCTCATCTAATGAAGTACGCAGCACTTCGCTTTCACCGAAGTTCTCTTCCGAATTATTTTTCAAAAATAGGGCATTGGCAGCCAACATTTCGGCTCGATAAATCGCCTCACTAAGATATTCCGAGATTTCAGTGGCATTTAGCAAAGCCCCTGTTTGTAACAGTTGTTGTGACTTATCGATAACCGATTCAGCACTCTGCTGCTTAGCGGTTTGCTGACTGGTACGAGCGTTGTAGATCGAAAAACCAATCAACGCGAGAGAAGTAAAAACTAGACAAAGCCCAGCAAGTAGTGTGATTTTCCACTGAACTGAAATTTGGCGCATACAACATCCTTCTGTTTGCGTTTTAGACATGGAAATATAGAGATAGAACTAAAAATAAGTCTAACCCCCATTTTAAACAACATTTTTATTACTTTTGTTTTACCAAAATTACAAACTATCGAACCACAAACGCTTCACACTTGTGATCGCGAGCTTAGGTGATAACATCACCCCCTAAGTCAACCAAAAGGAATCGCAATGAAAGTCATTAGTTTCAATATCAATGGACTCAGAGCCAGATTGCACCAATTGCAAGCCCTAATCGATAAACACCAACCCGATGTGATTGGTTTGCAAGAAATCAAAGTCCATGATGAGGCGTTTCCTCGCCAAGAAGTCGAGGCTATGGGTTATCAAGTTTTTTTCCACGGCCAGAAAGCTCATTATGGTGTAGCTATTTTATGTAAGCAGACGCCTGTGGAAGTCATTAAAGGTTTCCCAACTGACAGTGAAGAACACCAAAAACGCATGATCATGGCGACATTTGCCGACAAAGATGGCAATAAAACCACGATTCTTAACGGTTATTTCCCTCAAGGCGACAACGTAGAACACGAAACCAAATTTCCATATAAACGCCAGTTTTACCGTGACTTAATGACTTATCTGCGTGAACACCGTAGCAATACAGAACGTCTGGTTGTTATGGGTGACATCAATATCAGCCCACTCGATCTGGATATTGGTATCGGTGAAGCCAACCGCAAACGCTGGTTACAAACCGGAAAATGTTCATTCCAACCTGAAGAACGCGAATGGCTGCAAACCTTGATGGATTGGGGACTGGTTGACACTTTCCGTCAACTCCATCCAGAAGTTAGCGATCAGTTTTCGTGGTTTGATTACCGTTCACGTGGCTTTGATGACAACCGAGGCCTGCGTATTGATGTGATTTTAGCAACGCCGACGCTTGCCGAAACCTGTCAAGAAGCCGGGATCGATTATGAATTACGCGGTATCGACAAACCTTCTGATCACGCACCAATCTGGGCAACATTCAAGTAATCCATTTGCCCATAGTAGTTAAAGTTAAATCCCCATCGATTAGCGATGGGGATTTTTATTCAGCTCAATGGTCTTAAATAAGCCAGAAACCGCTTTTCAGCCTGCTTAAAGCACCACAAGATGATGAATGTCAGTGCCATATAAAACAGTCCTGCACTCAAGAAGGCTTCAAATGGCGCATAGTAACGGGAGTTCACTAAACGGGCTGCCCCAGTTAAATCCATAATGGTGACTATCCCCGCAACCGCACTTCCGTGTAGCATGAAAATCACTTCATTACTGTAAGCGGGTAATGCACGTCGCAGCGCGCTAGGCAGAATAATTCTCTTATACGTCTGCAAGCGGCTCATTCCATAGGCTTTTGCTGCTTCGACTTCACCTTTTGGTAAACCATTGATCGCACCGCGAATGATTTCCGCTGTGTAGGCCGATGTATTCAAAATAAAAGCGACTAAAGCACAGAACCATGCGTGTTCCCATAAGGTTCCTTTAACCGGAAACCATTGATCCATACCGTAATAAATCAGATATAACTGCACCAAAAGTGGCGTTCCGCGCAAAAAGTAGATGTAACCCCAAGCAGGATAGCTCAGCAGCTTCTGTTTGCTATTTCTGGCAATGGCCAAAGGGATAGCACACATCAAGCCTATAACTAAGGAAAGGCTGACTAGCCATACCGTGGTCCATAAGCCGCTTAAGTAAACGGGTAAACTTTCGATGATCAGAGAAAAATCCATGTTTACCTCGTATGTATACTGAATCTACGTTCTATCAGTTTGAGTAAACCGGTAGACACACTGGTAAAAAACAAGAAGATAATGGCCACTGCCATGTAGAACGTAAACGGCATTTTGGTCGAGCCTGCAGCTAATGAGCTGATACGCACCATATCTTCAAGGCCGATAATTGAGACTAACGCTGTGGTTTTTAGCAGCACTAACCAGTTATTTCCAAACCCAGGTATCACGTGACGAATCATCTGCGGCAACAAAATACGGCGAAAACTCATCGAAGAACTCATACCGTAGGCTTTCGCCGCTTCTAGCTCACCTTTATCAACCGCGAGAATCGCACCACGAAATGTTTCCGCCATATAGGCACCGAAAATGAACCCTATGGTCAGCACCCCAGCAACAAACGGACTCACGTCGATATAGTCCGGCAAGTAAGATACCCACTCATGGTTGGGATCTCGTTCGGTAAACCATTGGTTGAGAAACTCATTGAAGCTACTGAGTCCATTATTCAACAGTATTTGACCACCGAAGAAAATCAGCATCATCAGTACTAAATCAGGAATACCACGGATGATAGTGGTATAGAGTGTTGCTATCCAACGTGCCCAGCGGTATGGCGCCATCTTCGCCAAAGCCCCAAGCATACCCAACACCACAGCCAGTAGCAGTGAGAGTAGTGCAACCTCAATTGTGACGAGCGCCCCTTTAGCAATCGAGGCCTCATAACCTTGCAAATCCAGCATACTCGTTCCCTGTGGGTAAAGACCGGATTGTTGGTGACATCAGGAACGAGCGGCCAACAATCCGGTTGCAGGAAGTTAAAAGCTATCCTTGAATATGACTTCTCTGCGAATTAATCGCCGTACACGTCATATTTGAAGTATTTCGCTTCAATTTGCTGATAAATGCCCTTTTCACGCAGTGAAGTGATCGCAGCGTTGAGCTTTTCGGTCAAATCTTTATCTTGCTTACGAACGGCAATACCAAAACCTTCACCGAACCATTTAGGATCAGTCAGTGAAGGGCCAACAAATTCATAAGCATCACCACCCGCCTTGTTCAGTACGCCTTCTTCGAGTGCCGAAGCGTCACCCAACACGGCAGCAATACGACCGTTCGCCAAATCTAGATATGCTTCATCGAACGAGCCATAACGAACGATATCTACAGAATCGCCATAGTTATCGGAGATGTATTTGTCATGTGTCGTCGCACGTTGCACACCGATTTTCACACCTTTTAAACCTTCTTTAGTAAAAGCAAGGTTCGCACCTTTTTTGGCAATGTACTTGTTTGGAATAAGGGCATATTTCCCCGTGAAATCGACCTTTTTCTTACGCTCTTCAGTAATCGACATTGCAGCAATAATCGCATCGTACTTCCGAGCTAAAAGTGAAGGGATAATGCCATCCCAATCTTGCGGCACAATTTTGCACTCGACTTTCATCTCAGTACACAGCGCATTAGCCATGTCCACATCAAATCCTTTGAGTGAACCATCTGCTTCCGTCCAACTGAATGGAGGGTAAGCGCCTTCAATACCAAAACGCACCGTTTTCCATTCTTTAGCTTGCGTTACACCACTGATTGTTGTCGCGATTAAGGCTGTAGCAACTAACCACTTCTTCATATCCATACTCCTGTGATTGTTTGTCTTTATGTTGTGTTTACTATTGAGTTTATTGTTGTGTTCAGTCATCGATTTCGATTAACAAGCAAGACTTTGTTCTGCGCTAAACAGAGCCAAACCCGTGCTGAAACATTCATCGCCCGATGTTGTTTTAATGCTTAATAAATAGACGAAACAAACTGTTTTAACCGTTCTGAATCGGGATTTTTAAACAATTTTTCCGGCTTACCCTGCTCTTCCACTTTTCCTTGGTGCAAGAACATCACATGATTTGAGACATCACGAGCAAAAGCCATTTCGTGAGTGACCACCAGCATAGTGCGGCCCTCTTCAGCCAGATCTCGCATAACGCCTAATACTTCCCCAACTAACTCAGGATCGAGTGCAGAAGTCGGTTCATCAAACAACATGACTTCAGGCTCAACGGCAAGAGCCCTTGCAATAGCGGCACGTTGTTGCTGGCCACCGGAAAGATGGCCTGGGTAATAATCTTTGCGCTCGTAGAGCCCCACTTTCTGCAATAAACGTTCGGCCTGTTCAATGGCTCGAGCTTTAGGCACTCCCAACACATGAACAGGCGCTTCAATGACGTTTTCTAGCACGGTCATATGTGACCACAGGTTAAAGCTCTGAAACACCATAGCTAAGCGCGAACGAATACGTTGAACTTGTTTCTCTTTGGCGGGTTGTACTATGCCTTGACGTGAGGTTTTCATTTGGATCAGTTCACCTTTGACCCAAATCTCACCAGAAGTTGGCGTTTCTAATAAATTGATACAACGAAGAAAGGTACTTTTGCCAGAACCTGACGAGCCAATAATGGAGATGACATCGCCTTTACGTGCCTGAAGGGAGATCCCTTTCAGCACTTCATTCTGCCCAAAAGTTTTGTGTAGGTTTTTAATTTCAAGCGCGGGTACATCCGTCATGCGCTAACGCTCCCTGTTTAAATCGATGAACTTCACTGTTCATTTTTGGAACAAGCTAACACTCAACCCAAGCCAGCGCAACAAATTATTAACCCACAAAATATGACTGAAAAGTTATTTAATTTGCAGATTAATGCACCAATGAGTGAATAAATCTTAAAAAACGAAATAAGCAGTCATTTTTGCAATAATTATTTATTAATAATTTTTTAACAAAATCACATATCAGCTACAGCCTTGCTTTTATTGACTGATATTTCCTTAGTTTTTATGCGCCATTTTCCGCACTAAAAAACGTAATAAAACTCGCAATATGAAAAAATATTTCAAATTAAATCTGACCTATGTGTCTGATATCACTAGGCATGTGTAGTTTTCTTTCATATCTATTCTTAAAGTGATCAAGATCAATCGTCCTTATTGATAAGCACGTTAAACTCGCCGCAAATATAAGGTCATCATAATGATCAGTATTTGTGTTAGAGGTGGCACATTTGACTCGTGTCAGAAACACTTCAACACTTTATTCATTCATGCAATGAAACAGTATTCACAACTGAATTACTTACTTTTACAAATATGAGGAATCTATGTCAGACGTTATGAACAAAGAGCGCTCAGACATTGAGACGAAAAGCTACCAGGAGCTTCACCGTCCTGCGTCTGAGTTTGCGACTCGCTCAGAATATCTGGATCATGAACTGCAAATCATGAAGCCACGACGCTTTGGTCTCAACTTACCTGGGCGAGATTTCCGCTTTGAGCTAGAGGATTTAGTTCCTGCTCTGGCTGGTACTATCGGCATTATCTCAATGTACTCCGCGGTAATGATGTCTTGGGCTGACGGCCTGACTCAAGCGTGGGATCACATTAACTTGGGTAAAGAATTTGCTATCGAAGTTGCTCGTGTAGAAATGCTTTTCCCTGCTCTTTTCTTCTGTGTGATTGCTTCTGGTTTCCTCAACCCTAGAGCTAACCTTGCGGGTAACCACGGTCCGATGATTCCTTTGATCGGCTCTATTGCTCTGGCCGGCGCTCACCCTCTTGCTCTTGCTATTCTTCTTGGCGTTTTCGGTCTTCTGCTCAGCTACTTCAAAGGGGGTTCCAAACTGGTTAACCTCACCTCTGAAGGTACGGCCGGTGGTTTGCTTATCTTCCTCGGTTTTACCGGAACCATGAGCCAAATCACCTCGATACAAGAGTGGGCGGTAGGCCTTCAATCCGCGGATATTGCGGCAGGCAGCATGGGTTACATTGGTTTAGTGGTACTGGGTGTAAACATTGTGATTTACGCGCTACTGGCCAAATTTAACCTGCGTTGGCTGGCCATTCCTGTGTGTGCCTTTACAGGTCTAGTTATTGCGCTCGCATTGGGTGCAGGTTTCGACTTGAAATTTGAAACTCAAATGGGCTTACCTAACCTGAACCCAGTTTACTGGTGGGGCAGCACTGAACAGGGTTGGATGTTGGGTATGCCAACACTACAACACTTCATCGCTTCACTACCATTTGCCATTCTTGCGGTTGCGATGTGGTCACCAGACTTCCTTGGTCACCGTATCTTCCAAGAACTGAACTATCCAAAACGTACTGAAAAAGTACTGATGGATGTGGATGACACAATGACTATGTGTTCTATTCGCCAAATGGTAGGTACTGCACTGGGTGGTGGTAACATCACATCATCTTGGGGTACGTACATGATCCCAGCAGCGATTGCGAAACGTCCAATTCCTGGCGGAGCTATCATCCTAGGCTGTTTGGTAATGCTCATTGCTATCCTTGGCTTCCCAATGGATGCTGCGGTATGGCCACCAGTAATGCGTTGTGCTCTGCTCGTAGGTGTGTTCCTACCTCTGCTTGAAGCAGGTATGCAAATGGTGAAAAACACCAAAGATTCACAAGCTGCGGGTATCTGTATTTTTGGTTCAGCTGTAGTAAACCCTGTACTGGCTTGGGCTCTGACCATGCTACTGGACAACAACGGTCTTATCGGTGACAAAGAGCGCGCAGCAAAATTGTCATTCATGGATAAAGTTGTGATCCCTGGCGGTGTGCTAATCATCTGTTTGATTGCTATGCTTGCTGTTGGCATGCTGGAAAGCCAATACGGCTTACAAGCTTGGTTGTAATAACCACTCTTTTTTGGGTAGCGCTGACCGCGCTACCCAAACTTTATTTTAAATTTTTAACTTTTATTGATTTAGTTTAAGGTTTACGAAAAATTTTTAGCGTAGAGTGGCTACATAAAAGGAACTAATAGCGATATCCATATTCAAACAGTATCTGATTGCATTTGAATATCGTTATTGAAGAGTGTACTGCTCCCTAACGGGATAGCTGGCTCAACGGCGAAGACAGTACGTGTTTTTTCTACTCATAAAGGTAGGTATGTCATGGCAGAGCAATTTGCTAAAGCTTGGGAAGGTTTTGCAGCAGGTGACTGGCAAAACGAAGTAAACGTTCGTGATTTCATTCAAAAGAACTACACTCCGTACGAAGGCGACGAATCTTTCCTAGTTTCTGAAGGTACTGAAGCGACTAACAAGCTTTGGGCTAAGGTAATGGAAGGTATCAAAGTTGAAAACTCAACTCACGCTCCAGTTGATTTCGATACTGACCTAATCTCTACCATCACTGCTCACGATGCAGGCTACATTGAAAAAGATCTAGAGACTATCGTTGGTCTACAAACTGACGCACCTCTAAAACGCGCTATCATCCCTAACGGTGGTATCCGCATGGTTGAGGGTTCTTGTAAAGTTTACGGTCGTGAACTCGATCCTCAAATCTCTAAAATTTACACGGAATACCGCAAAACACACAACGCTGGCGTATTCGATATCTACACTCCAGATATCCTAGCTTGTCGTAAGTCTGGTGTTCTAACTGGTCTTCCAGATGCTTACGGCCGTGGTCGTATCATCGGTGACTACCGTCGTGTTGCACTTTACGGTATCGACTTCCTAATGAAGGACAAACTGGCTCAATTCAAGTCTCTACAAGAGCGTTTTGAGAACGGTGAAGATCTTCAAATGACGATGCAACTTCGTGAAGAAATTGCAGAGCAACACCGCGCTCTAGGTCAAATGAAAGTGATGGCAGCGAAATACGGTTACGATATTTCTCGCCCAGCTGAAACTGCACAAGAAGCGATCCAGTGGACTTACTTCGGCTACCTAGCGGCTGTTAAGTCTCAAAACGGTGCTGCAATGTCTCTAGGCCGTACTTCTACGTTCCTAGACGTATACATCGAGCGTGATATCGCTGCTGGTAAGATCACTGAAGTTGAAGCTCAGGAAATGATCGACCACTTCGTAATGAAACTACGTATGGTTCGTTTCCTACGTACTCCTGAGTACGATGATCTATTCTCTGGCGACCCAATCTGGGCAACAGAATCTATGGGTGGTATGGGTCTTGACGGTCGTACGCTAGTAACGCGTTCAAACTTCCGTTTCCTAAACTCTCTATACACTATGGGTCCTTCTCCAGAGCCAAACATCACTGTACTTTGGTCTGAGCAACTACCTGAAGGCTTCAAGAAGTTCTGTGCGAAGGTATCTATCGATACTTCTTCAATCCAGTACGAAAACGACGACCTAATGCGTCCAGACATGAACTCTGACGACTACGCAATCGCATGTTGTGTATCTCCAATGGTTGTTGGTAAGCAAATGCAGTTCTTCGGCGCTCGTGCAAACCTTGCAAAAACGATGCTTTACGCAATCAACGGTGGTGTTGATGAGAAGCTAAAAATGCAAGTTGGCCCAGCAATGCCTAAGATCACTTCAGAAGTACTAAACTTTGACGAAGTGTGGAGCAACCTAGACCACTTCATGGATTGGCTAGCTAAGCAATACGTTGCTGCACTGAACGCAATCCACTTCATGCACGACAAGTACAGCTACGAGTCTGCACTAATGGCTCTACATGACCGTGACGTATACCGTACAATGGCATGTGGTATCGCTGGTCTGTCTATCGCAGCTGACTCACTTTCTGCAATCAAGTACGCGAAAGTGAAACCAGTTCGTGACGAAGATGGCGTAGCAATCGACTTCGAAATCGAAGGCGACTACCCTAAATTCGGTAACAACGATGCTCGCGTTGATGATATCGCTTGTGAACTTGTTGAAGTGTTCATGAACAAGATCCGTAAGCTAAATACTTACCGTAATGCCGTTCCTACTCAGTCTATCCTGACTATCACGTCTAACGTGGTATACGGTAAGAAGACAGGTAACACGCCAGACGGTCGCCGCGCAGGTGCTCCATTCGCACCAGGTGCAAACCCAATGCACGGTCGTGACGAGAAAGGTGCAGTAGCGTCTCTAACTTCAGTAGGTAAACTGCCATTTGCTCACGCAAAAGATGGTATCTCTTATACCTTCTCTATCGTGCCAAATGCACTGGGTAAAGATGAGAACTCTCAACGTGCTAACCTTGCTGGTCTGATGGATGGTTACTTCCACCACGAAGCAGGCATTGAAGGTGGTCAACATCTGAACGTTAACGTTCTGAACCGTGACACTCTGCTTGATGCGGTTAAGCATCCAGAGAAGTACCCACAACTGACTATCCGTGTATCAGGTTATGCAGTTCGCTTTAACTCTTTGACTGCAGAACAGCAGCAAGATGTTATCGCACGTACTTTCACTGAATCTCTGTAAGATTGAGTAAGTAAATTTAAAGCCCCGTATTAACGGGGCTTTTTTGTGTTTTACGCGTAGCAAATTTAATTTCTGTATGTCACTGCACATTTGTGCTCTTCTTTACTAGGTTTATTTTCTGCGATAGCCCATGATCCACGGGTTTTTCTTTTATCTCTCCAAGACATAGTTCACAAAACCATGAAATCGATTCGCTATTTGCCTTTACTGTTCATCAGTACTTACGTAGCCGCTGCACAGACACCCACTTTCACCCTAAGCATTGATAATGACGGTGTATTCGGGGTTGACCAAAACTACACCAACGGTCTGTTTCTTAGCTACACCTCGGGAGGTATTACTCCTTACTGGCTTTTTCAGCCACTCAGTCTGTCCGTTTGGGGCGCACCCAGCCTAGATAAATGGGAGTTTACACTCGGCCATAAAATGTGGACTCCATCCGATATCGAGTTGACCACACCGCAACCGAACGAACGACCTTACGCAGGTTATCTACACACTGAATTTAACTACATTAGCCTTAATCCACAGCAGTCTCAGCGTTTCAACCTGACTCTCGGCATGACAGGAGACAGCGCGCTCTCAGAAGAAGCGCAAAAGATAGTCCACAGTATTACTAAATCTGACGAGCCCAATGGTTGGGCATATCAAGTTGAAGACCAATTTGTTGGAAGCCTAGGTTATCGTTCACATTTCAATTGGGGTCGTTACCAAGCCATTGGCGGAACCGCATTAGAATTAGCGAACATCTCCGAAGTGAATATCGGTAATTTCCGCAGTGATCTTTCATCAGGATTGATGCTGCGTTGGGGTACTGATTTAGAAAACAACTTTGGTGCAGCGCAGATTTCGGTTGAAAACCCGTTCACTCCGGGAATGATTGGTGCCTCAAATCAGGGTTGGTTTGTATTTACTGGTATTGAAGGCCGTTATCGTTTCAACGATGTCACCATTGAAGGTGATAGACCGCTCAATGGTTTAGAGCACCCAGCTGAGTATTACCAAGTTCACGTTGAACCTTTGCAGGCCACAGCCGTAGTGGGGCTTGCTTTATATGCTCGCAGTTTTGGTGCAAGCTTGACCTTAACCGCTAACACCTCTGAATTTAAAGAAAATAAAGAGTCTTTTAGCAGTACAGGTAATGTCTCGCTCTACGCTTTCTTCTAACGTTAAAGAATAAAACGTCGACAATCATTCTCTAAACTCTCTGCGCGTGTTTCCACTTCACTGCTGGTCGCGCGCAGTTGATTGTTATACGACTCTAACGCCTGCATTGCACTCGAAATCTGCGTCATACTCTCCGCCATAGCTTGACTGGTTGTTGAGAGTTCTTTAATCGACGAGAAAATCATCTCGGTCTGTGATGCTGCTTCATTCGTACCTTGAGTGATTTTTTCTAAGGCTTGCATTGCTTGATTGCCTTTGTTCTGCCCCTCTTCCATCGTCTGCTCTGATTGATTCATAAACAGAATCACTTCCGCACTCTCTTTTTTCATGGTTTCGATGGTGTCCGATATTTCACTCACCGCGTCCACCGTACGTACGGCTAAACTACGCACTTCGTCGGCGACAACCGCAAATCCTCGGCCTTGTTCGCCAGCACGAGCCGCTTCAATAGCAGCATTGAGCGCTAAAAGATTGGTTTGTTCTGCAATCCCGTTAATGATGTCCATTACCGAATCCACTTTGGCAGAAGCTTGTTCTAACTGTTGAATATGCGTCGCCGCCGATTGCAAAATCGCGCCAACATCACGCAAAGAACCAATCGCCACACTGATGATTTTACCGCCTTCCTCGGCCGCTAATGTCGAAGCCTTGCTGACGTTGGCAACGACTTCAAGTGAATGAGAAACTTGTTGAGTGGTTAAGCTCACCTCTTCAGTAGCAGTGGCAAGTCTTTGAGTTTGATCCATGACATCCGACTGACTTCGCACCAAATTATCAATCGCTTGATTCAAAGCCAATGCATCACCAGACAAAGCCACACTGCGATCTTGTACTACATGCACTAAGCTGCCGAGATTTTCACAGCTTTTATTCACAGCAAACGCCAGTTGATTGAATTCATCTTTTTTATTTGATGAGAGAGTTAGCCGTTGCGACAAATCACCTGACGAGAGTTTTTCCAACACTCGGCTAATCTGGCTTAAGGCTTTCGTCAAAGACATACTGACCATCATAAACAGCACTATGGTTAGCACAGCCAAAACCACACAAGCCACTAAAATGGACAGCAAGGTTTGTTCACCGGCTTTCTGAGCCAGTGTTTGGTAATTCACACTGATATCTTCAAGACGCTGCGCGGTAGACTCAATAACGGTTTGGGCTTTTGCTTCACTGCTCAGGAGTTTTTGTTCAATATCCTTTACCTGTTGTGAAAGCTCACTCACGCGCAGAAAAGCCGCCTTGAACTGCTCTATCTCGGCTTTATAAAGATCCAACATCGCATAAGATTGTGAAACCCCAACAAACCCAGCCAAAGCGCGATTAAACAGCTTTAGGTTTTGCTCGTTGGGTTGTAACAGATAATTTTGCTGCGCCTTAATCATGGCTTGGAAATCAGAATTGATGGTCACCATGCCTGTTTCATCAATTTTCTTTTCTATGGTGGTCGCTAACGTTTTTAGTTCAGCGAGTTTTCCGTCATCAACATTGAAGCCTAGTTCCCCCTTTGTCCCCAGCCACGGCTGCATATCGCTAATAAAGGCCTGCACCGATTGCTGTAATGCCTCCCCTTCGCTGACAAAATCATTATCGAGCAGGAAACTCTTGTCGCTCTCGACTTTTTGCGTCAACTCAGTCAACCGAGTTTTGATTTCAGACACTTTGCTTGAGGAAAGATGCTCACGCTCGGAGGCCAACTCAAACAGCTGTGCTTGGGTGGCGAATAAGGACGCGGAGCCCGATGTGATTTCCCCACTTTGTTGATACTGTAAATTCATTTTGGACAAGCTTTGCGCGGTAAATAACGACAAACCAACAAAGCCTAAGCAAAGAACAACGATAAATAAGGTGATTTTTTGTTTTTGTGAAAGTTGCGTAACATCCATATTTTCACTTCCTTCTGCTACTTCATCACTGCAAAGTGAACCAAACCCTCGGCGGCTGATGTCCGATTCCCATTCTTCTTGTTAAGAAAAGTTTAGACCCAGGAAACCTGACTTACCCATTTTTCACGGGAATAGATAACCAGTTCGATACTAAGCCATGATTAGGCTGCTTTTCTGAAAAGTCGCTAGCCCTTGCTACCACTGGCAAAGCGGTGAATTATCCGGGAGATAAACCTATTTAATCCCTGTTATTTGTAATAAAATAACGACCAAACTACATAACTGAGAAGCGCTCATGTCTACTGTTGGTCGAATCCACTCTTTCGAATCTTGTGGTACTGTTGATGGCCCTGGAATCCGCTTTATTGTGTTCTTGCAAGGGTGCCTGTTTCGCTGCAAGTATTGCCATAACCGAGACACTTGGGATACCCACACGGGCCGAGAAGTTACGGTTGAGGAAATCATCAAAGAAGCGAAATCTTACCGCCATTTCATGAATGCTTCCGGCGGTGGTGTGACGTGTTCCGGCGGTGAAGCCATGCTGCAGCCAGAGTTTGTGCGTGATTTCTTCCGCGCAGCGAAAGCAGAAGGCATCCATACCTGCTTGGATACCAATGGCTACATTCGTAAGTTCACGCCAGTAATTGATGAAGTGCTGGAAGTGACTGATCTCGTGATGCTTGATATCAAACAGATGAATGATGAGATCCACCAAGATCTGATTGGTGTTTCCAATAAACGCACTCTCGATTTTGCACGTTACCTGCATCAAATTGGCCAAAAAACTTGGCTACGTTATGTGGTCGTTCCGGGTTATACCGATGATGAAGCATCAGCGCATCAGCTTGGTGAGTTCATTAAAGACATGGAAAACATCGAGAAGATTGAATTGCTCCCTTACCACAAGCTTGGCGCTCATAAATGGGAAGCTATGGGTGAAGAATACCCATTGGAAGGTGTAAACCCTCCGAGCAAAGAAACCATGGATAAAATCGTAGCAATCCTTGAGCAGTATCACTCAAACGTAAAATACTGATTCAACCTCACGACGTTATCGTAAAAAATACCAACCTCAGGTTGGTATTTTTTAGGTAACTCGATTGGAATTAGCACAAATCGCTTCAACCATTGTACTCGTGGTCGTCTTGCTCTTCGTGAGAAAAGACAGCCAGAATGCACTATGGCCAAAATTTCGTGATGACAAATCCTTTCAGCATCTCACCTACTTCGTGATCCTTGGCTTGTTCTTACTTTGGTCAGCCCAAGCAAGTGTCAAAGAGGGGCTGAGCATTCATTTTCTCGCTTTAACCACACTCACTATGATGTACGGTTGGCGCAGTGCCTTTATTATCACCATACCTGTTACCACAGCTCTAGCTCTCGTTGGCAAAATGAGCTTTGCAGCCTTGCCGGAATATCTGCTTCTTTCAAGCCTGCTGCCGATATTGATCAGCTACTCGGTTTTCGCCTTAAGCTACCACTATCTGCCCAGAAATATCTTTGTGTTTATTTTTGTGGCGGGCTTTTTTAATGCCGGTTTAACGGGCAGCTTGCATCTTCTGGCCAACTCGCTCTATATCTGGCAGTTGGGAGCTTATGACTGGACGACCATCACGGATAACTATCTGATTTTTGTTCCACTGCTTGCCTTTCCTGAAGGTCTGCTCAATGGCATGGCGCTAGCGATTTTGGCCGTATTCCGACCTGAGTGGCTACGCGTGTTTTCCGATCGCGATTATTTGTATAACCACTATCATCGTCATTAAGCATGCTGTTTTTTTGTGCTTTCACTATTAAAACCGTGTTGAGATCATGTTTCACTCTGCACCAATGCTGTTAACCTTAAATCAGCAAAATAATAACTCTGATTTGAAGTGAGGCTTTTCATGGAAATGACTAACGCTCAGCGTTTGATCCTATCGAACCAATATTTCCTTATGTCGCAACTCGACCCAAACAACGCAAACAAATACAAACGTTTACAAACGATTGTTGAACGTGGTTATGAGCTACAAATGCGTGAACTGAACCGTGAGTTTGGCTGCCTGCCTGAAACCGAATGTCGTGAAATTATCGACATTATGGAAATGTACCATGCGATGCAAGAATCCAACCGCATGCTGGAAGATGCCGCACGTAAAGAAGTTGACCAACGCCGTCTGACTTTCCTTGGTTTTGATATGGCAACCGAAGCTCCGCTTGCGAACTATGTGCGCTTCTTGGTGGATTCTGAAGGTCTGTACCCACAATTTGATAAAGGCGATCACCATTTCAACAGCCAAATGCCTATGCTAGCGAAATACCGCCGTATGCTTACTACTTGGCGCAATTGTCCACGTCAGTACCATCTGTCGGCCAATGAATTGCGTCAAATCATGAACGCTTAATTCCCGCTTTCAGCACTTTTTTATTCTCTAAAGCTGGCTCTATGCCAGCTTTTATTTTGCGATTTTTCCATCACACATTCTCCTCTCTGCCTTCCCTGCTTGTCCTATTTACCCGAAATCACGATTTTGAAATAAAACCATAATTCTTAAGCAAAAGAGTAGATTACAGACTAGGCTTAAATTGTTAGGGATTTGTATACAGCGGTTGTATGTCGTCATGACATTTTCAAAGGGGAAACAACTATGAGTATTTTTGAACACTTTCAGGCACGCTATGAAGCCGCCAAGGATGAAGAGCTGTCCATTCAGGACTTTCTAGCTCTGTGTAAAGAAAACAAAAGTGCTTATGCCAATGCCGCGGAGCGCTTATTGCTGGCTATCGGCGAACCCGAGATGATTGATACATCCAAACACTCGCGCCTTAGCCGAATTTTTTCCAACCGAGTGATTGCTCGTTATAAAACCTTCGAAGATTTTTATGGCATGGAAGAAGCCATAGAACAGATCGTCGCTTACCTCAAACATGCTGCGCAAGGTTTGGAAGAGCGCAAACAGATTCTCTATTTACTCGGTCCTGTGGGCGGCGGTAAATCATCACTGGCTGAAAAACTCAAAGCTTTGATGCAACAAATGCCGATTTATGTGTTGTCGGCCAATGGTCAACGCAGCCCGGTTAACGATCACCCCTTCTGTCTATTTGATGTGAATGAAGATGGTGAACTGCTCAAACAAGAATACGGCATTGATCGCCGTTACTTACGTTCCATCATGTCACCTTGGGCAGCGAAACGCCTACATGAGTTTGGTGGCGATATCACCAAGTTCAAAGTGGTTAAAGTGCGCCCATCCATTTTGGATCAAATCGCGGTAGCCAAAACCGAACCGGGTGATGAGAACAACCAAGATATTTCCTCTTTGGTTGGTAAAGTCGATATCCGTAAACTGGAACACTTTTCACAAGATGACCCAGATGCCTATAGCTACTCCGGTGCACTATGCCGCGCCAACCAAGGTTTGATGGAATTCGTGGAAATGTTCAAAGCACCGATTAAAGTGCTACACCCACTGCTGACCGCGACCCAAGAAGGTAACTACAACGGTACCGAAGGGCTTTCAGCCTTGCCGTTTGATGGCATGATCCTCGCGCACTCGAACGAATCCGAGTGGCAGACTTTCCGTAACAACAAAAACAACGAAGCGTTCCTAGACCGGGTGTACATTGTGAAAGTGCCTTACTGTCTGCGCGTTTCGGAAGAAGTCAAAATCTACCAAAAACTGCTGGATCACAGTGAGCTATCCAAAGCCCCTTGCGCCCCAAGCACACTCGATCTATTGGCACAATTTAGCGTACTATCACGCCTGAAAGTGCCTGAGAACTCTTCCCTGTTCTCAAAAATGCGGGTCTATGATGGTGAAACGCTGAAAGATACCGATCCGAAAGCCAAAAGCTATCAGGAATACCGTGACTACGCCGGGGTTGATGAAGGCATGTCTGGGCTTTCCACCCGTTTCGCGTTCAAAATCCTGTCTCGCGTGTTTAACTTCGATCACTCAGAAGTGGCCGCGAACCCAGTGCATCTGTTCTACGTTATCGAACAGCAAGTCGAGCGCGAGCAGTTCCAGCAAGAAACAGCGGATCGCTACAATGAATTCCTCAAAGGTTACTTAATCCCACGCTATGTCGAGTTCATTGGCAAAGAGATCCAAACCGCTTACTTAGAGTCTTACTCTGAGTACGGTCAGAACATTTTCGACCGCTACGTCACCTACGCCGACTTCTGGATTCAAGATCAAGAGTATCGCGACCCTGAGACAGGCCAACTGTTTGACCGTTCAGCACTCAACAGTGAACTGGAGAAAATTGAGAAAACCGCGGGGATCAGTAATCCAAAAGATTTCCGTAATGAAATCGTTAATTTCGTACTGCGTGCACGTGCCAATAACAATGGCCAAAACCCAGTGTGGACCAGCTACGAGAAATTGCGCACTGTGATCGAGAAAAAGATGTTCTCCAATACTGAAGATCTGCTTCCGGTCATCTCCTTCAACGCTAAAACCTCATCCGATGATCAGAAGAAACACGATGACTTCGTCGCTCGTATGATGGAAAAAGGGTATACCGAAAAACAAGTCCGCTTACTGTCTGAGTGGTACTTGCGAGTACGTAAATCCTCATAGTGTGTATGCCGTGTAATGGTCGGCGGTAGTGCAACTACCGCCACCAACGGTGTTACCTACCCCCACAGAAGAGCTGTTGGGCTGTAGGTCACCCCCTCAACAAACTCGAGATTGAGTTTGAGGTGATGTCATTAGGGAGAGGCTCATGGCGCAATTTATCGACAGAAGGCTAAACGGCAAAAATAAAAGCACCGTCAACCGACAACGCTTTTTACGCCGTTACAAAGAGCAGATTAAAGAGTCGGTTGCGGATGCCGTTAACCGCCGCTCAATCACTAATACGGAATCCGGAGAAGATGTCTCGATTCCGACTCGCGACATTAAAGAGCCGATGTTTCATCAAGGTAAAGGTGGCGTGCGTGAACGTGTGCATCCGGGCAATGACCAATTTATTCGTGGCGATAAAATTGATCGCCCCAAAGGTGGTCAAGGCAGCGGTGGTTCAGGTGAAGGCGAGGCCAGTGCCGATGGTGACGGTAGTGATGATTTCGTATTTCAAATTTCCAAAGATGAATACCTCGATATTCTGTTTGAAGATTTAGCACTGCCGAATCTCAAGAAAAACCAAGTTAACAAAATCACCGAATGGAAAACCCATCGCGCAGGTTTCCAAACCTCGGGTGTGCCCTCCAACATTTCTGTGGTGCGTTCACTACAACAATCCTTAGCACGCCGTACGGCGATGACCGCTGGTAAACGCCGTTTAATGAGTGAGTTGGAAGAAGAACTCGAACGCATTCAGCGCAGCGAACCACCACAAATTATGGAAGAGATGCGCATCAAGCAAGAGATTGAAGAACTGCGTAATAAAATCGATAGCGTGCCTTTTATCGACACCTTTGATTTGCGCTTCAAAAACTACGAAAAGCGACCTATTCCATCCAGTCAGGCGGTGATGTTCTGTCTGATGGACGTGTCGGGCTCTATGGATCAGGCGACCAAGGATATTGCGAAACGCTTTTATGTTCTGCTTTACCTGTTCCTCACTCGCACCTATGAAAACGTGGAAGTGGTATTTATTCGCCACCATACGCAAGCCAAAGAGGTGAATGAACATGACTTCTTCTACTCCCAAGAAACTGGGGGCACCATAGTGTCCAGTGCGCTCAAGCTGATGCATGAAATCATTGAAGCGCGTTTCCCACTGGGTGAATGGAATATTTATGGCGCACAAGCTTCTGATGGTGATAACTGGGCAGACGATTCACCACGTTGCAAAGAGTTACTCTCCAACAAGCTGCTGCCCTATTGCCAATACTATGCCTACATCGAAATCACGCGTCGCTCACACCAAACCTTGTGGCACGAATATGAAAAATTACAGGCATCCTTTGATAACTTCGCGATGAAGAACATTCGCAGTGTTGAAGACATTTTCCCTGTGTTTAGGGAGCTGTTCCAAAAGGAAAATGCGTAGGGAGACTGAGAGATGACAACCAAAGCCAAAGCCGCACCCAAGCGTAAAGCTGCCCAAAACAAGCGACTGCCCGATGGACCAGATTGGACGTTTGAGCTGATCGAACGCTATCACCAAGAGATTCGCCGAGTCGCTGAGTTTTATCGTTTGGATACTTACCCAAACCAGATTGAAATCATCACCTCAGAGCAGATGATGGATGCCTATTCCAGCATCGGCATGCCCATCAACTACAACCATTGGTCGTTTGGCAAAAAATTCATCCAAACCGAGCAAACCTACAAACACGGTCAGATGGGCTTAGCGTATGAGATCGTCATTAACTCCGATCCTTGTATCGCCTATCTGATGGAAGAAAACACCGTAACCATGCAAGCCCTCGTGATGGCGCATGCGTGTTACGGCCATAACTCCTTCTTTAAAGGCAACTATCTTTTCCAAACCTGGACGGATGCCAGCTCTATCATCGATTACCTGTTGTTTGCCAAAAACTACATTGCCGAGTGTGAGCAGAAATTTGGCGTGAATGAAGTCGAAAAGCTACTCGACTCTTGCCATGCTTTAATGAATTACGGGGTTGACCGTTATAAACGGCCAGAAAAGATCTCGATTGCCGAAGAGAAAGCACGCCAAGAAGAGCGCGAAGCCTATCTGCAATCCCAAGTGAATGCCTTGTGGCGTACTGTGCCGAAAAAAGCGGTTGAGCAGGAAAAACATCGCCGTTTCCCGAGCGAACCGCAAGAGAACATCCTCTACTTTATTGAGAAACACGCTCCCTTGCTGGAACCTTGGCAGCGCGAAATCGTGCGCATCGTACGCAAAATCAGCCAGTATTTTTATCCGCAGAAACAGACCCAAGTCATGAACGAAGGATGGGCGACCTTCTGGCACTACACCATTCTCAATCATCTTTATGATGAGGGGTTAATCAGCGACAAATTCATGCTGGAGTTTCTGCACAGCCACACCAGCGTTGTGGCGCAACCGCCCTACAACAGCCGTTATTTCAGTGGCATCAACCCTTATGCTCTTGGGTTTGCCATGTTCCGTGATATTAAACGGATCTGTGAAGAACCGACTGAGGAAGATAAAGAGTGGTTTCCAGAGCTAGCGGGATCTAACTGGTTGGATGCCCTTCATTTTGCGATGCGTAACTTTAAAGATGAAAGTTTTATCAGCCAGTACCTATCCCCCAAACTCATTCGCGATTTTAAGCTGTTTGCCATTTGCGATGATGATAGGAAAAATCACATCGAAATCAGTGCTATTCACGATGACCTCGGTTATCAACAAATCCGCGAAAAACTTGCGGCACAATACAATCTCAGTAACCTTGAACCCAACATTCAAGTGTATAACGTCGATGTTCGAGGCGATCGCTCATTGACGTTGCAGTATGTTCCACACGATCGTATTCCGTTAGATCCAAGCTACGAGGAGGTGCTGAAACACATGCACCGTCTATGGGGTTTTGAAGTCAAACTGGAGGAGGTCAAAGACACAGGAAGAAGAGATATCCTCGCAACCTGCCCAAAGAAAAATGACTAGCAATACCAAGTCAGATTGGGCTGCAATACAACATTCCTAACATAACAAAAGCCCACAACTCCGTTCGTTGTGGGCTTTTTCTTCTTTTCAGTGAACTAGGTTTTCTTACTAAGCTGAAGCAAGAACACCATGAATTTCACTTTTTATCGTGTCTGACTGCGTACCAAAGATGGCTTGTAAATTGTCGCCAATCACAATGACCTCCCGCGCGCCAAGCTGTTTCAGCTTAACCACATCGACATGCTTAATGTCTCTCACGCTAACACGAAGTCGGGTGATACAAGCGTCTACGGTTTTGATGTTACTTTTACCGCCGAGCGCTGCCACCACATCCACCGCAATTTCATTCGGCTTACCCGCTAAAGTGACGGTCGTTACCTCTGTTTCTCGGCCCGGCGTTTTCAGGTTTAACTTCACAATCAGAAAGCGGAACAGACCATAGTAAAGCAGCGCCCAAATCGGCCCGATGATAAAGAACATCCACGCATTGCTCGACATTGGGTAGTACAAGAAGAACTGGATGGCACCGTGAGCAAAGTCGGTACTGTGTTTAATCTCTAAAAACGCGGTGATCGCAAACGCAATACCTGTCAGGAAAATATGGATGACGTACAAAACAGGAGCAACAAACAAGAAGGTGAATTCAATCGGCTCCGTAATACCAGTCAGCCAAGATGTCAGCGCTGCAGACATCATTAAACCACCAACAATCTTTTTACGCTCAGGGCTCGCACAGTGGTAAATAGCAAGAGCCGCGGCAGGCAGAGCCCACATTGAATACATAAAGCCACCAGACAGATAGCCTGCTGTTTTATCTCCCGCGAAAAAGCGCGTGAGCTCACCCGTGAACACTTTGCCCGTTTGTGGATCTGTGTAGCTGCCCACTTCAAAGAAGAACGGCGCATTCCAAATATGGTGTAAACCGACAGGCAACAGAGAACGCTCACCCGCACCATAGATACCCCAAGCAAGCACAGGGTTTTGATAAGCCGCCCAGTGAGAGAAAATGTCTAAGAGATTACCGATAGGCGGCCAAGCGAAAGCCAATACCGCACCAATCACGATTGACACTAACCCTGTCACAATCGGTACAAAGCGTTTACCCGCAAAGAAGCCTAAGTACTCAGGCAATCGAATAGCATAGAAACGGTTGTACATAATCGCCGCAACGGCACCGACAATAATGCCGCCAAAAACACCAGTTTGCAGTGTTGCGACGCCCATGATGGTGGCATCGGTTTCTAACCCGCGCAACCCTGTAACTATTCCGAGTGCCGCATTCATCATGATCAGGCCAACCAGTCCTGCCAACCCTGCTGCGCCATCGTTACCTTTGGATAGGCCTAACGCAACCCCCACTGCAAACATCAACTGCATGTTGCCAAATATGCCTTCACCGGCAGCAAGCATGACTTTACTCAGTTCAGCAGGGATGAAAGGTAATCCCGCATTTCCTATACCAAACATCAACCCGGCAACGGGTAATACCGCAACGGGCAGCATGAGTGACCGTCCGATCATCTGTAGCTGGCCAAACAAATTTTTCAGCATGTCTCCCTCCTTGTTGGAGTTTTTATCAGGTGATATAGGCCGCATGGCCTATCGCTTTCACGTGTATGGATAAAATAAATCCGCCATCATGTTATCAATCCCCAACCCAGTGAAGGTTACAAAGCGCAACGAGTTTGTAAGCGAACACTTACAAAAAAAGTCTTTTGTAAGCAGTCAATTACTTGTGAAATAACCGAGCTTTCACCACAGAGAACAAGAAGGAAACACCGCATGCTGGAGAACAAACAAATTCTGGTGGTTGACGATAATCAGGAGCTTCGAGAGGCGCTCAAAGACTATCTGGGTAAAGCAGGATTTGAGGTTATTTGCGCCGAAAATGGCGCGGTAATGTGGAAACTTCTGGAAACCCAGAATCCGGATCTGATTATTCTAGATATCATGATGCCGGGTGATGATGGCTTTACGCTCTGCCAAAAATTACGCAAACACTCCAGTGTACCCATCATCATGTTAACCGCCGTGACAGAAGAGACCGATCGCGTCACGGGTTTAGAACTGGGGGCAGATGATTACATCACTAAATCCTTCAGCCCAAGAGAGCTGTTAGCTCGCATCAAAGCCATTCTTCGCCGCAGCCAACTTTCAGACTCCCTTTCTGTGGCAAGAAAAGTCACCTTTGCTGGCTGGCAATTGGATACGATTACGCGACAACTAAAACACCTTGAAACACACGCGGTAAAACAGCTCAGCGGCGCGGATTTATCCTTGCTCGGGCTTTTTATCAATCACGCAGAGAAGCTCCTGACCCGTGATGACATTGCACGAGAAATATGGGGACGCGATGCTGACCCGTTTGAAAGAGGCATTGATGTGCAAATCAGCCGACTCCGCACTCACTTGGAAGATAAAGATCGCACTTTAATTCTCACCGTGCGCAATAAAGGTTACATGCTCACGTCAGGCATTCGTTATGAACATTAAGCAGCGGTTTAATTCGCTTGCCGTACGAACCAGCCTGTTTTTGGTGATCGTGGTCGTCACCTCGCAATGGCTCGCTAGCGCCATTTGGTATCAACATAGTTACAAACGAGATACTGAAGGACTTGTCACTACGGTACGTAGTTTGGCGTTAAGTGCAGCATCCACCATTTCTTTTTTCCAAACCCTACCCGCTCAGTATCGTCATTTAGTGCTCAATCAACTGCGCAATATGGGCGGAACACGCTTTTTCGTTTCACTGAATGATCACGATATCGCCATTGATGCTCTTCCGGAAAGTCAGCGTAAAACCTTGGTCATTGAAGAGGTGCAGAAAGTGCTGAAGCAGCAGCTACAAGGGCAGCCGAAAATCCTTGTTGAGTTTACTCGCCGAGACCAACTTAAAGTGTTTAATAACGAGCTGCTTATTGATGAACTTCCCTTGTTATGGGCGCACTATTCACTCAGTTACGGCGAACTCAACCCCCCGATTCTGGTTCTGCAAGTCAAAGTGTCACCCGGCGAGTGGTTCTATCTTGCCGCTGTTCTTCCCGCCCCTTATGTGGATTTAGAAACAACCTATTTTGAAAGGCGTGAGTGGTTTACCTTGGTGCTATCCGCCCTGCTCTTACTGGTATGTATGGGCATTATCGTGCAACGTGAAATCACACCGATTCGTCATTTGGCAAAAGCTGCAACGCTCATGTCCAGCCGCTTGAAAGTGCCATTAGTCAAAGAACAAGGCAGTAACGAGCTCAAAGCCGCGATTCGCGCATTTAATAAAATGCATCAGCGTATTGATAGCCATATGAAAGAACGGGAAATGCTGTTCAGCGCCATTTCACATGACTTAAAAACGCCCATCGCCTGTCTCAAATTGCGCACAGAAATGCTGGACGATGATCGGGAACGCGAACGCTTTACCCGAATCGTCAACGATTTAGAACTTATGGTGAAAGGCGCTTTGCAATGCATTCGTGAAACCGACATCCACGAAGAGATTGAGCCTATCGACTTAAACTTGTTGGTGGAACATATCACGATGCGTTACGAAAGCGATAAAACCTCAATTCAGGGGCAAGTCATGAGTCCGCTGATTGGCAAACCTCTCGCGTTGAAACGCTGCATCCAGAATTTGGTGGACAATGCGATCAAATATGGCCATCGAGCCCATATTCATTTCCACGAGGCTGAAAGCGCGATCACCATCGCCATCAGTGATGAAGGTCAGTCTCTTGATCCAAGCTTAATTGAAAAACTCTGCGCGCCTTACTATCGAGCCCCCCAAGCACTTCATCACGAAGGTAACGGACTCGGCTTAACCATCTCTCAAAGCATTGCTAAGGCGCATGGCGGAAAACTTGAACTCAGCTTAACAGCCCAAGGTGGATTAATGACCACGCTTTCACTCCCCAAGGATTCATAATGTTACTGCGAACATTGTTATGTTTATTCTTCTTTGGCTATTCGTCTTTCAGCACGGCTGTCGAAATCATGCATTGGTGGACTTCTGCGGGTGAACAACGCGCCTTGCAAACACTGGAACAACACTTAAAACAGCATCAGATTGAAATCGAAATTAACCCAATTTTGGGTGGTGGTGGCGACAATGCGATGACGGTTTTGCAAGCCCGAGCCTTGGCAGGCAATCCGCCACAACTCGCCCAGATTGAAGGCCCCAGCATTCGTGACTGGGATGCAATTGGCATACTCCACAACTTAAACCTCGTGGCTGCTGCAGAACACTGGGATGAACAGCTTTACCCTGCTGTCATCCATGTGAACAAAACCGAGCAAGGCTATGTTGCGCTCCCCTTAACTCTGCATCGCATGAACATGCTTTGGGTCAACAACCAGTTATTGAAGCAATTGAATCTGGAATTGCCCACAACCCAAGCCGAGTTCTTACAAGCACTCAAAACCGCTCATCAGCATGGCATATCGCCCTTAGCGATTGGGGAGCAACCTTGGCAAATTGCGCAGATATTCGAAAGCTTTGTTATCGCGTATGGGGGCATTGATTTTTATCGTCAGTCATTGGTCGAACTGAGTCCTGAACACATTCGTACCCCGCCCATGCATCAAGCTCTACAAGCCTTACGCGAGGTGAGCCAATGGGTCAGCTTTACCAAAAATGATGAGCGATGGGATAGCGCCACACAAGCACTCATCAATGGTGAGACTTTGTTCCAACTCGGTGGTGATTGGATATTGGGTGAGCTCTTGGCTAAAAAGGTGAACGTTCCAGAGGCAATCTCTTGTACCCCAGCCCCAGGCTCACACAACAGTTATCTCTATAACATGGACAGTTTCGTTTTCATGGCGAGCAAAGAATTCAGCTACGCAGAAGCCAATCAGCTGGCGACACTGCTCGCCGATAAGCAATTTCAAACCAACTTTAATCGCTATAAAGGGTCGATTCCCGTCCGTCAGGATATTGCTTTAGACACATTCAACCTTTGCCAGCAGCGTTCCCACCAAGACTTTTTGTATGCAGCCAAAGAGGGAAATCTCGTGCCAAGTATGACTGATTCAATGGCGGTTAACCCCATGATTCAGCAAGCCATTACCAATGAAATTTTCCATTTTTTCCGTAACCCGGCGGTCAGTGAAGAAGAAGTCATGAAACGAATATGGGCAATCGCTTCAAGTAATTAAACATTATGGAAAAACGGATTGAGCGTACCAAAAATAAAGCTCCCGATTGGGAGCTTTATTCATTTAGAGTTGTTTAGCGATGAACTGTCTCACCACTTCCAAATCTTCAGGCGTGTCTACCCCTGCTGGTGGTGCTTCTAACGCGACCGCAACATGAATTTTTTCACCATGCCACAACACACGAAGCTGCTCTAAACATTCAATCTTTTCAAGCTGGCTTGGCTGCCAATGCAGATAAGTGTTGATGAACCCTGCACGATAGGCATAGATGCCGATATGGCGCAGCAGTGGTTGAGCGATGGATTTATCCACTTTGGCGAAGTTATCTCGATCCCAAGGAATCGTAGCGCGGCTGAAGTAAAGCGCATAACCGTTTTTATCAGTGATCACTTTCACCGCATTCGGGTTAAACACTTCCGCTTCATCTTCAATTTCCACCGCCAAAGTCGCCATTGGCGCGCTGCACGCGGCTAAGTTATCCGCAACTTGGCGGATAATCGCAGGCGGGATTAAAGGCTCATCACCTTGTACGTTAACCACAATGTGATCGGCCGGAATAGCCATTTTTTCAACCACTTCCGCCAAACGTTCTGTACCAGATTGATGATCAGGCGAAGTCATACACACCACACCACCAAAGGCTTGAACCGCTTGTTCAACACGTTGATCGTCGGTTGCAATAATCACGCGGTCAGCACCCGCCTGCATGGCTTGCTCATACACCCATTGAATCATGGGTTTGCCACCGATATCCGCCAGAGGCTTACCCGGTAAACGCGTTGATTGGTAACGCGCAGGGATCACGACGGTAAATGACATTAGCGTCCCTCATCCATGCTCATGCCGCGTGCTTCCGGTTCTAAAAGCACTGGAATACCTTCTTTAATTGGATAAGCCAAACGATCCAACTTACAAATTAACTCTTGACGATCTTTATCGTAAGTCAGCTTACCTTTACACACTGGGCAAGCGACGATTTCAAGCAGACGGTGATCCATACTGTTCCATTACCTCTTTAATTTTGTCCACAATACGCTGCTCCGCTTCTGGAGCAAATTGAGCCGAAACGGGCAAATACCACCAATTTGGCTGGGCAAACTCAGCGCATTTTACGGCGTCTTTTTCTGTCATGATCAGATGATCGCCCTGCTGCGCGAGTTGATTCAACTGGGCAGCATCAAAGGCTTGATGATCGGCAAAACCTTGGCAGTGAACCAAATCTGCATTGAGTTCACGCAAGGTATTAAAAAATCGGGAAGGATGACCAATCCCAGCCATCGCACATAAGCGAGTGAGCTTGCTCACCGCACATCGTTCACCCGTCTGCAGATTAATCGCATCAGCAGGTTGAAGATGCATCGCGACTTCATTGGCCTGCGCCACACTACCATTGGTGATAATGAAATCGACTTCATCTAACCGACTGATCGGCTCACGCAGAGGGCCTAGGGGAATCATCTGTTGGTTACCAAAACGGCGCGCACCATCCACCACAGCAATTTCAATGTCACGCTGCAATGCATAATGCTGCAAACCATCATCAGTGATGACGATGTTAACTCCTTGCTCAAGCAGCGCTTTCACGGCTTGGCTGCGCACAGGATCGACGGCCACTGGCACTTTTGTACGCTGAAAAATGAGTTTTGGTTCATCACCGCAATGTTCCGCTGGCGTTTGTTCACTAACCACCAAAGGATAACTTGGCGCTTTGGCTCCATAACCGCGTGATACCACGCCAGGACGATAGCCAAGGTTTTGCAATGTTTCCACCAGCCAAACCACAACCGGCGTTTTACCATTGCCACCCGCGGTAATATTGCCTACCACCACCACAGGCAATGGTGCACGATAGGAAGGTTTGTCACCCGTTTGATAAGCTTTGCGCCGTGAGCGGCTAATTGCGCCAAACAGCAAGCTGAATGGCCACAACAGTGGCCATAACAGATAACCCAACGGATGGCGGTGAAACCAAATCTTTTCTATCACCACTATTCACCAAACTGGATGCGGTGTAGTTGAGCATACGCGCCATCTTGTGCCAACAATTCAGCATGACGGCCGCGCTCGATGATTTCACCTTCGTCTACCACAAGGATCTCATCGGCTTGTTCGATGGTCGACAAGCGGTGCGCAATCACCAGCACGGTTTTGTTTTTCTGTAGCTCATTCAATGCCGCTTGGATCGCACGCTCAGATTCAGTATCCAGCGCTGAAGTCGCTTCATCTAGAATGAGCACCGGAGCATCACGCAGCAACGCACGGGCAATCGCCACACGCTGGCGCTGACCACCGGACAAACTCGTACCGTTCTCACCAATCACGGTATCCAAACCTTGCGGCAGGTTTTCAATAAACTCCATCGCATGTGCTTGGCGCGCAGCTTGTTCAATCTGCTCACGGGTGTACACGCCTTCAGCCGCATAAGCGATGTTGTTGGCAATAGTGTCGTTAAACAGGTGTACGTTCTGCGAAACCAGCGCAAAGTGGCGGCGCAAATTAGTCAGCTTGTAGTCACGCACATCGTGTCCATCAAGGCTGATTGAACCGCTGTCTACATCATAAAAACGGGTAAACAGGTTGGCGATCGTCGATTTACCCGAACCAGAGCGACCAACCAGTGCGACGGTTTTCCCTTGCGGGATAGCAAAAGAAACATTCGCTAATGCAGGCTTTTCTTTACCTTGGTAGGTAAACGTCACGTCATTGACTGCCACATCACCCTTAACACGTTCCACTTCGTATTTGCCGTTATCACGCTCAGTTTCCAGATCCATCAAACCAAACAGAGTTTGGCAAGCCGCCATACCACGCTGGAATTCAGACGTTACACTGGTCAAAGCTTTTAACGGGCGCATCAAACCAAACATAGCGGAAAACACCACAGTGAAGGTACCCGGTGTCAGGTCTGCGCGAATTGAGTCAACACTCGCCAAGAACAACACGGCAAACAGCGCTAGTGAAGCAATCATTTGAATCACAGGGTCAGCAATGGATTGAGCCGAAACCAGCTTCATCGTTTGTTGACGCATGCTGTTACTTACTTGGTCAAAGCGTTTACGCTCAACGGCTTGACCACCGTAACTGAGCACCACTTTATGGCCTTTGAGCATCTGTTCAGCAGATGAAGTCACATGCCCCATTGTCGTTTGCATGTTGCGCGAGATCTTACGAAAACGCTTAGAAACCACACTAATCGCGAACGCTACCACAGGCGCGACCACAATCAACACCAAAGAAAGCTGCCAACTGTTCCAGAACATCAGGGTTAACAAGCCGATAATGCTTGCCCCTTCACGCACAATGCTGACTAAAGCGCGGCTGGTTGCGCCTGCGACTTGCTCAGAATCGTAAGTGATGCGAGATAGCAGTCCACCCGTCGATTCTTGGTCGAAAAAGCGCACTGGCATGTGCATGAAATGGTTAAACAAACGGCGACGCATCAGCATCACCACATTGCCAGAAACCCAGCTCAGGCAGTAGGAAGAAGCAAATCCACTTAAACCACGCACAAACATCAAGCCTAAAATCATGAACGGCAGGATGCGCAGGAAGTTGGATTCCGCATTACCAAAACCTTCATCTAGCAAAGGTTTTAGTAGAGAAATCATATAGGTATCAGCGACAGCATTGATAATCAGCGCGACAACCGCAACAGCAAGACCCGCCTTGTATAAGCGGATATAAGTCCACAGACGTTTGAAAGTCTGCCAAGTAGTTTCGTCAGAGTGAAGTGACATAGAGAGGCTTTTCTGATTACAAAATTGCGCTCATTCTACTCCTTTACGCAGCATATGCCTATACCAAGGCTCCCAGCCAAGCCCGCGCTGGGCAAACCAATC
This sequence comes from Vibrio mimicus CAIM 602, assembly GCF_000338875.1. Taxonomy (GTDB): domain Bacteria; phylum Pseudomonadota; class Gammaproteobacteria; order Enterobacterales; family Vibrionaceae; genus Vibrio; species Vibrio mimicus. The sequence continues at coordinate 146,794 of NZ_AOMO01000024.1, forward strand.
CATCTGTTCTTGATAGAAAAACAGGCTAATCTGCCCTTTTTGCCCCGTATCTAGCCACTGAACTTGCTGGTTTTGATAACGATCCACCACTTGCGGGTTAGGCAAATTCCAGCGGTTGTCTTTGGCCAGTGACGCAATCGCCAGTCGTGGTTCGACTTTCGCGATGAACTCAGCGGTTGATGAAGTTTTACTGCCGTGATGCGGCACAATCATCACGTCACTCTGCAGCGGTACTCCATCGCGTGCGAGCAACCACTCCCCCATTGCGGTGACATCCCCAGAAAGCAGCACTGAATGGTTAGATTGGGTATCGGTTATACGGATCACACACGAATGCTGATTGTAAGCTCGGCTGACCAGTTGCGGCGGCCATAGCACATCGAAATGCAAAGATTGCCATTGCCAACTTTCACCACGTACACAAGGAACAAATTCCACACCAACTTGGCTTGTGCGTATCCAACTTGGTTGCCAACGTTTGGCTAGATTTTGCCAATCGCCCGCATGATCGTTATCGAGATGGCTCAAAATCAAGCCATCCAATCGACGAATTCCACGCTGCTGCAAAATCGGTTCAATGACGTTTTGTGCGTAACTTCCTCCCGACCAACTGCTGCCCGTATCGTAGATGATAGCCCTGTCATTTTGCTCAATCACTATCGCTAAGCCATGCCCCACATCCAACACATCCATACGCCAAAGTGGTGTAATGGAAGGAAACCACCACCATAAGCCAACGATGCTTAACGATAAGGCACAGGCTCGTAGGCTCATCACTCGATACAGCAAACTGAGCACCACTAACGCAGCAATTAGGCCTTGTATACTTTGTGGAATCACTACCCAACCCACATCCGCAAATTGCAGCGCCCAATCAAGAGGCAGAAAAGTCCAATCCACCCTAGGCCAATAAAGCGCAGCCCAAGTGGGGATTGTTACTGTGAGTGCTAAACCCAAAAACAAAGCGGGAACGATCACCACGGAGAACCACGGTATAAAAACTAAATTGTACAAAACCGCCGTAATACTTAACCCGCCGAAAAAGTATGCTGTAACAGGTGCCATTAAACAGACGAGGGAGATTTGTGCTAGCAATAGAGCTTTCCACCAAGCTTTGCGTTTACCCTGACTGGCTAATTGATAAAGCACAATCGCGACAGCTAAAAACGACATCCAAAAGCTATTTGAAAGCGACGCGAATGGCGACCAAAGTAAAACGGTGCATAAGGTAAGCAAAATCCGCTTTAAAGCCGAAAGAGGAAAACCCAAGATCACCAATACCACATTGAGTAAGCACATGATTAGCGCACGTTGAGTCGGTATGGTGAAACCTGCTAGCCATGCATACAACACCGCAAGCAAAGCTCCAAACACAAAAGGGGACCAAAGCAGCTTGGCATGCAAGCGCATCACGCCTGCTCCCAGTAAATAGCCTAAACTGAACGCGATACCAATATGCAGACCAGAAATCGCAACTAAGTGGATTAAGCCGCTGTTACGCAGTGCCTGCCACTCTTGCTCATCAATACCACTTCTCTCCCCAAATGTTAGCGCTCGTATCAGCCTTGAAACGGGCTGGTGTGAGTCAAAGCATCGAGTTGAAATAACAAACTTGACCTTAAGCCACTCTGTTGCACAATTTGATAAGCAGTGTTGGGTTTAACACTGGCTCGCGCGACCAAAGAATGGGCCATGTAATGAGCTTCCAAATCAAAGCCCGTTTCATTGAGGCGACCAACAACAGGTTTAAGCGTTACAGAGAATTCGAATTGATCATTGGGCTGCAACGGAATAGGTGCAACTAGACGAATGCGAGGCCTCATGAGGCTGTTTAAGGTTTGACCATTCACCTCGTGAATTAAGACTAAACCCTCATAAGCGTAACGAGTTTTCGCAAAAAAGCTGTCAACCTTACCTTTTATGATAATATCCGGGCCTGCTTGATAGAGCGTGTTGGATTGATCTCGCATAAGGTTGCCATGTAGCACGATAGTTAGTATGGCCAACGCGAAGCCAAGGAATTTTCGGCTTGTACGGTGATAACCGAGCAAACCCGTCAAAATAAGGCAAAACCAAGCCCAGCCCCATGTTGGCATCCACGGCCAATAAGGAGCAGAAAGCACGGTGATCGAAAACGAAATTAGCGACCAGTAATTCGACAAGAGAGTCATAATCCCGTATGCCAAGAAAATTTATTAAACGGTTTATGCCTGACCACGATGTGATCAAACGCCAAAAAGCGCTGCGCGTGTTTGGTAATGTGCTGTATAACCCAAACCTATGGTGTTTAAATCGCCGCTCTGCAGCGGGTGCTTTCGCGGTTGGCCTATTTATGGCATTCGTCCCACTGCCAAGTCAGATGATTATGGCTGCCGGTGTCGCGATCATGTTTGGCGTTAACCTGCCGCTCTCCATTGCGTTAGTGTGGATCACTAACCCGATCACCATGCCTGTTATCTTCTACTTCACCTACAAAGTCGGTGCTTGGCTAATGGGCACGCCAACACAATCCTTCCACTTTGAGCTGACTTGGGAATTCCTGCTTAACCAGATGAGCACCATAGGCCCCCCTTTCTTGCTTGGCTGTGCCGTCTGCGCTGTTTTGGCCTCACTGATCGGTTATTTTGGTATTCGCGGATTATGGCGTTATTCAGTGGTACGCAGCTGGCAAAAAAGACGCACCAGTAAGATGCCGGAGAATCTGCCCTAGCGCATCGCACGCTAGCGCTGTTTGAATGGAGTTGCGATGTAGAGCATCTCCCTTTTTGCAAACCGTGTTAAATCAAGATGAGAAAAAAGGACCCGTGGGTCCTTTTTTATTGGATAAGAGCAACCGTGCTTGAGGCTATTAATACCAAATCTGGCATAGAAAAAATGGCCAATTACTTGCTGCTCAGTACTTGTGCCGGATTGAGATGGCTCGCACGCCGCGCCGGATACCAAGTGGCTAACAGACTCAACACAATTGCGGTGCCGGAAACCAATAGCACATCAAACCACTCGACTTGTGAAGGAAGAAAATCGACAAAGTAGATATCTCCCGACAAGAATTGGTGGCCAACAAGCTGTTCTAAACCTTTAATCAATGGGGTTAAGTTAAATGCCACTATCACACCAAACAGACTGCCAACCACACTGCCTAGCACACCAGAAAACACACCTTGCCAAACGAAAATGCGTTTAATCAAACCGTCACTCGCCCCCATGGTGCGCAAAATTGCGATTTCTGCCGCGCGATCTTTCACCGCCATCATCAGAGTAGAAACAATGTTAAAGCTGGCCACCCCGATCACGAGCACCATCACCAGATACATAATCGTGCGCACTAATTGAATGTCTCGGTATAGGAAACCATACTTCTGCTGCCAACTGTGCAGATAGACGTACTCGTTCAGTTGGTTGCCCACATCACGCACAATTTGTGTTGCTTGCAGCACATTATTGACTTTGACCGATACGCCCGTCACACCACTGCCTAAATTGGCGTAGCTTTGTGCATCTTCTAACGGCAGCAGAGCCAAGCTGTGATCAATCTGCCCATTGAGCGTCAGTAAACCACTCACTTTCACTCGTACTCGCTTCGGTGCCTGTACCTTCTCACCGCTGGTCGCACTTGGAATCATCAAAGTGATGAAATCACCTACCTGTACGCCCAATTTATCCGCGACACCTTGCCCCAAAATGACTTGCTGTTGACCGGGAATAAAATTTTGCCACGCTTGCGGCGTAATAAACTGCGACAGGCGAGATACCGCTTGTTCGCGCTGAGGATCAACCCCGCGCACTTCAATCGCTTTGAGTTGAGTGCCGTTTTCCGCCAACGCGGTCATTTTTACATAAGGTGCAGCCGCCAAAATTTGCGGATGACTCGCAGCTTGCGCCATCAAATCTGGCCAACGCTGCACAGGGCCGCGAACACCTTCAAATTCCCCATGAGGAATTACCGACAGCACACGTGATTGCAATTCACGCTCAAAGCCATTCATGGCTGAAAGACCAATAATGATGACCGCAACCCCCACTGCAATACCAATCGTGGAGGAGAGCGAGATAAACGACACCATTTTGTTGCGTTGTTTGGCGCGGCTAAAGCGCCCACCAATAAACAGAGCCAGAGAGGAAAACACTTACGCCCCCGTAATATCGGTTAGCAGACCATCTTGCATGTGCATATGGCGATCCATTTTCGCTGCTAATTCACCATCGTGAGTGACCACTAAAAATGCCGTACCAGATTCTCGGTTAAGCTCACGCATCAAATCGTAAATCGACAGCGCAGTTTTATGATCCAGATTACCTGTCGGCTCATCGGCGAGCACCAAATCAGGCTTATTCACCAATGCTCGAGCAATCGCCACACGCTGACGTTCACCACCGGATAATTCTGATGGACGATGCGCTAAGCGATGTCCTAAACCCACTCGCTCCAGCAAGCGTTGTGCCTGAGCTTTCGCTTCCACCACTTTATGCCCACCAATCAAAAGCGGCATTGCCACGTTTTCTAACGCAGAAAAATCAGCTAAGAGATGATGAAACTGATAAACAAACCCAAGGTGTTGGTTGCGAATTTTAGCTTGCTTGTTCGAACTCAGTTCGTGCAGTGGCTGACCGAGAAACTCAACTTGCCCTTCACTCGCTTCGTCCAGAGCACCCAAAATATGCAACAAGGTACTCTTTCCCGAACCCGATGAACCAATGATCGACACCAACTCACCACGCTTTAGCTCAAAGCTCACCCCTTTAAGAACCTGAGTTTGCAAATCACCTTCTTGATAGGTTTTGCAAACCTGATGACAACGTAAAAGGTTATTCATAACGTAACGCCTCAGCGGGTTGAACAGAAGATGCGCGATAGGCTGGGAACAGCGTCGCCAAAAGGCTTAAAACAATCGCAAGAAAAATAACTAATACAATTTGCAGTGGTTCAATCACCACGGGCAGAGAGCCACCGACAGAGAAGAGTGCCAAACCTAAGGCATCCATCAGGCTATTCAGGTTAGCTGCCAGCAACACACCGAACAAGCCCCCCACTACAGCGCCAATTACCCCACTGCTTGCACCTTGCACCATGAAAATGGCAAGGACTTGTTGTGACTGCATACCTTGGGTTTTTAAAATCGCCACTTCGGCCTGCTTTTCCATCACCACCATGATCAGGGCAGAAATAATGTTGAATGCTGCCACCCCGACGATAAGACCAAGCATCAGCCCCATCATATTTTTTTCCATGCGTACGGCTTGGAAAAGCTCTCCACGCTGTTCACGCCAGTCACTCCATTGCCAACCGTCAGGCAAAGGCTTTTTGGAAAGCTCACTCACCACAAACGGGTCATCAAAGAAGAGTCGCCAGCCTGAAATAGTTTGTGCGTCATAACGCAGCAACTTGGCCGCATCACGCAGATGCGTCACCATCAGTTGCCCATCCACATCCGAACCTGTATTAAAAATACCCGCAACCGTAAAGTTGCGCTGACTGGGTAAGCGACCTAAAGGAGTGAATTGACTGGCTTCTGTCACCATCAAGCGTACTTTATCACCGACAGTGACATTGAGCTGCGCGCCAAGAGATGACCGAGGAAGAGTTGGTACTCACCTTCTTGTAAAGCCGAGACACGACCAGCAATCAGATATTGTTCAATCGGATCATTTTGCTGTGGCTCAATGCCAATCAACAAACCAGCCGCAAGTTGTGATGCACTTTGAACTACGGCTTCACTGCGCACCAACGGCTCAGGAGCACGTTGAGTAGAAAGAGCAGAAATAAACGCAGGAGGCTCCGCTGTGAGTGCTGTTTTACCTGTGTCTTGCGCCACCACCGCTTGTGGCAACACACCGAGAATACGAGATTTAAGCTGTGCTTCGAAACCGTTCATCACCGATAACACAGTCACCAGCGACATCACACCGATCGTAATACCCGCTGTCGACATATAAGAGACAAAGCGGCTAAAACGATCGCCAGAACGACCGCGCAAATAGCGCAAACCAATAAAAGCCGAAATCGGATGAAACATAAATCCAACCATAGGAATAGAATGGCGCTACTGTAGCGAGATTCCTGCTGAGGTTGTAGCTTTTCTTTGCCAATTCTGTGTAAGAGGACGTTTATTTCACACCGATAACAATGACATACCTTGATTAGTTACTGCTTATGACGATAATCAACACAGATGTGAGAAGGAACCCTCTATGAATGACCAAGAATTCTTTACTGTCCACCACGCGCTAACCATCAATGTGGAGCCGTTGGCTGACAATTTTTTGCTCCCTTCTCACGAGATTTTTGAAGCCGAGATCCCTGCTCCTTTTATCGTGGCCAGTGAGTTTAGCCAACTGGAACAACTCAGCGATAGTGCCCGCATGGAGTTGAAAAACAGTGACTTTAAAAGTGTCTTACAACTGCTCGAAGCACAAAACTCAAAACTCAATTTGCTGCTGACTTTTATGCTGTCACAACAAGATGATCCGCAATCTCGCAGCGCAACCACTCGTTTTGGCGCAAGCCAACTGACTTATCTTGCCAAATCACCTTTAGAGTTGGGGCGTAAAGTACGAGTTAAACTGTTTCTGGAATACCCTGCCGCAGCGATTTATTGCTACGCCAGCGTGACAGAATGTGTTCAACAGCCTGAGCATTGCTTAGTAACTCTCAAGTATGATCTGCTGCGCGATGTGGATCAGGACCTGCTGATCAAAGCCGCCTTATACCAACAGCAGCGCCTGCTGCGTCAACGCTCACTAGACCGAGAAAAACCTCAAGCGTGACTATGACTACACACTCTCTACTCTCTCTGTTTTCGGCTCAAGGTGCCGGAGACAAAAAAACCATCGGTAACTTACACGGCTCTAGCCTTGCCTTGGCAATTGCTGAATTAGCTAACGCCCATACCAGCCATACTTTGCTGGCAGTGCCGGATCCGCAAACTGCACTAAAACTGCTGCACGAAGTTGAACAGTTTAGCCACAGCGAAGTCGCACTCTTCCCTGATTGGGAAACATTACCGTACGATAATTTTTCTCCGCATCAAGACATCATTTCTGATCGTATTTCGCGCTTGTATCAATTTCCGAGCCTGACCCGTGGCATCACGATTGTCCCGGTCAGCACTTTGCTACAACGCCAATCACCGCGTGACTTCTTATTGCAGCACACCTTAATCGTTAAGCGAGGTGACCTTTTCTCGCTCGATAAGCTACGCCTACAGTTAGAAAATAGCGGTTATCGCCATGTAGATCAGGTCTTTGGTCCCGGCGAATACGCGAGTCGCGGCTCGATTCTCGATCTGTTCCCAATGGGCAGCAGTGACCCGTTTCGGATTGATTTTTTTGATGATGAAATCGACACCATTCGCACTTTCGATCCGGAGAACCAACGTTCGATTGCTGAAATGGATGAAATTCGCCTGTTGCCAGCGCATGAATTCCCCACCACAGCGGCAGCGATTGAAGAGTTTCGTAACCGCTGGCGTCAGCGCTTTGAAGCGCGCCGTGAGCCTGAATCGATTTACAGCCAAGTCTCCAAAGGCACTTGGCCTGCGGGTATTGAATACTGGCAGCCATTGTTCTTTGACCACAGCGAAACCTTGTTCGACTATCTACCACCCAATAGTCAACTCTTAGTCGTTGGCGAATTGGAAAAGTCCATCGACCAGTTTTTGGCTGATGTGGATTATCGCTACGACCAACGCAATATCGATCCACTGCGCCCACTACTGCCACCTAATGAGCTTTGGCTGCGCAAAGATGAGCTGTTTGCCCACTTTAAAACTCTGCCGCAAGTCCAACTAACGAGTTCACCTATCGAGTTACGTGCAGGACGAATGAATGCCCAAGTACAGCCATTGCCCGTATTGGCCGTTGAGCATCAAAACAAAGAGCCTCTGGCAGCACTGCGCCAGTTTAGCGAGCAATTTGCTGGCAAAATCATTTTCTCGGTAGAGTCTGAAGGTCGCCGTGAAGCATTGCTTGAGCTTTTGCAACGCATCAAGTTGCGTCCGCAAAGCCAAAGTGAGTTCAGCATTGCCTGCCAACATGCAGAGAAGTTCTCGCTGGTACTGGGTGCCGCAGAGCGAGGATTTATTTATGGTGACAACCAAGTTGCCCTGATCTGTGAAAGCGATTTACTGGGCGATCGGGTGATTCAACGTCGCCGTAAGAAAGATCGCAAAACCGTCACCAACAGTGATGCGGTGATCCGCAACCTTGCCGAGCTCAAACCGGGGCAACCCGTTGTACATATCGATCACGGGATTGGCCGCTACTTAGGCCTACAAACTCTCGAAGCGGGTGGCATGATCAGCGAATACGTCATGCTTGAGTATCAAAACGAAGCCAAGCTGTATGTGCCGGTTTCCTCACTCAACCTGATCAGTCGTTATTCAGGCGGTGCTGAAGAAGCAGCCCAATTACATAAACTGGGTGGCGAAGCATGGGTAAAAGCCCGCCGTAAGGCCGCCGAAAAAGTACGTGATGTCGCGGCAGAGCTATTGGATGTCTACGCTAAGCGCGAAATCAAACCGGGTTTTAAATTCCACCTCGACCGCGAACAATACGCCACCTTCAAGGCCACCTTTCCGTTTGAAGAAACTGATGACCAAGCGATGGCGATCAACGCTGTGCTGTCAGACATGTGCCAACCCAAAGCCATGGATCGTTTGGTGTGTGGTGATGTAGGCTTTGGTAAAACCGAGGTGGCGATGCGCGCGGCTTTTGTCGCGACCGATAATGGCAAACAAGTGGCAGTATTAGTCCCTACGACTCTACTGGCACAGCAACATTTCGAGAATTTCCGCGACCGATTTGCCAACTTGCCGATCCGCGTCGAAGTGCTCTCCCGCTTTAAATCCGCTAAAGAGCAGAAACTCATCCTACAAGATGTGGCGGACGGTAAAGTCGATATTCTGGTCGGTACCCATAAACTGCTGTCGAGTGAAATTCGTTTTGCTGATCTTGGCTTGTTGATTGTCGATGAAGAACACCGCTTCGGGGTTCGTCAAAAAGAGAAAGTCAAAGCGATGCGTGCGGATGTCGACATACTCACCCTCACTGCAACGCCGATTCCACGAACGCTCAATATGGCGATGAGTGGCATGCGTGATCTCTCCATCATCGCGACGCCGCCAGCGCGTCGATTAGCGATCAAAACCTTTGTGCGCCAAAGTGAGGACAGCGTGATCCGTGAAGCGGTGCTGCGTGAAATCATGCGTGGTGGACAGGTGTACTTCCTGCACAATCAGGTCGAAACCATCGACAAAGTGGCTGCGGATTTAGAAAAACTGGTTCCAGAAGCACGAGTTACCGTGGCACACGGGCAGATGCGCGAACGTGAACTGGAAAAAGTGATGAACGATTTCTATCACCAGCGCTTTAATTTACTGGTGTGTACCACGATCATCGAAACCGGTATCGACGTTCCAACGGCTAACACGATTATTATGGATCGTGCGGACAGCTTAGGTTTGGCTCAGTTGCACCAATTGCGTGGCCGTGTGGGTCGCTCGCATCACCAAGCCTACGCTTACCTGTTAACACCGCCACCAAAAGCGATTACCAAAGATGCGGTAAAACGTTTAGAGGCCATCGCTTCCTTAGAAGATTTGGGGGCAGGCTTTACTCTAGCAACGCACGATTTGGAAATTCGTGGTGCCGGTGAGCTGCTAGGCGAAGAACAGAGCGGCCAAATTCAATCTATCGGTTTTACTTTGTATATGGAAATGCTCGAACAAGCAGTGGATGCACTCAAGTCCGGTAAAGAACCTGCGCTTGATGATTTGCTACGTGAGCAAACCGAGGTTGAAATGCGTCTTCCTGCCTTGCTGCCGGGTGATTATATCCCGGATATCAACACTCGTTTGTCGATGTACAAACAGATTGCCAGCGTAGCCAGTGAAGATGAACTAGCCGAGCTAAAAGTCGAATTGATTGATCGCTTTGGTAAATTGCCTGACGCCGCGTTAAACTTACTCGCCATTGCAGAGCTGAAACTCAATGCGATGCGACTAAAAGTACGTAAAATTGAAGCCCATGAGCGCGGCGGGTACATTGAGTTCTATCCAAATGCTGACATTAATCCACTGTTTTTGGTTAAACTGTTGCAGTCGCAACCTAAGCAGTTTGCGATGGATGGGCCAACTAAGTTTAAATTTACATTACCTTTAGTGGAACGCAGTGCGCGCATTCAATTTGTCGCTGACATGTTGAACGATTTCCAGCAAAATGTGCTACCTGCCATTAAGTAATAACCCAGTGTGAAACACTGAACGACGGAGTGACAATGAAAAGATTGATCCCACTGCTGCTATTGCTGTTTGCAATGCCCAGCATGGCTGCACGACAGTTTGATATTGAAGTGATCATTTTTAAACGTGCAGTAGATGCTGAAAAAGTGAGTGAATCTTGGCCCAACACCTTGCCTGCGATTAATTTCGATCGCGCGGGAAGTTTTGCAGACGTTAGCTTTCGCCAAAGCAAGGGCGTCACTATGCTGCCTTCGTCAGCCTATCAGCTCAACAATGCGGCTCAAAAGTTAAGAAACCACGCTGGCTTCAATGTGCTGTTACACACCGCTTGGCGTCAAAACGATCAAGGTCGCCAGTCTGCACCAGTTTTCCACATTCAAGCTGGTCGTGATTACTCAGGTCAGTTCCAATCGGATGGTCGCCCAGTCGGTAGCTCATCCGTTACTGCTCCAGTGGATGGCGTAAGCGAAATGAGCATTGCTAAACCACTGTATGAGTTAGATGGCACGTTACAGATTTACGTTCAACACTTCCTATTTGCGGAAGCATTGCTGGACTTGAAAAAGCCTTCAGTACGTGAAGTTACTTTGCAAGATGCACGTTTGGATCTGAGCGGTACAGAAGAAGATCAAGGTGCGACAGTGCAAGCTGGCTTGCTCGAATCTGTGTCACCAACCGTTGAAGAAGAAACTTTCCTGAAAAGTTATCGAATGGATCAAAAACGCCGTATGCGCAGTGGTGAAACTCACTATCTGGATCACCCTCTGATGGGTATGATCATTCAAGTGCGCCGCGTCGCCGATTAATTCCATTTAAAGTTTGAACTGTGGTTTCCGCAGTTCAAACTTCCTCCTTGTTCTTTCCAAATACTCTTGTTATGAGTCTCTGGTAGATTTCACGCGACAACACCTTGAACAAATCTGAACCACTAAACGCCATTCCTGTTAATTATCAAAGCAATTGATTTTCCACAAAACGTCCTTGCTGCTTATAATCAAGTACAGTATCCACTGGTTTATATAACAACTTGTATAATTAACGGCTCAAGAGGAACTGTCAATGAGCGGCGTTGCCAGCCCCTTAGGCGGGCTATGTTCCCAATAGGCATATTTATTTGATGAAGAAAGTAAATAAAGACATCCAGACGATAGGCTATACCGTCACAGCACTAATTGCGTTTGCTGCAAATTCTGTGTTATGCCGAATCGCATTGAAAGATAATGTCATTGACGCATCAAGCTTTACTGCAATTCGTCTTTTATCTGGCGTTTTAATGTTTCTAGTTTTATTGAGTTTTAAGAGTAAGACATTGGCAAGCACTTCCGAAAAGAAAGCTGGCAACTGGAAAACCGTATTAATGCTATTTATTTATGCTACTGCATTCTCGTATGCATACATCTCGTTGGACACTGGTACGGGGGCGTTAGTTTTATTTGGTGCCGTTCAGCTCACAATGATAGCTACCAGTGTCTTTAAGGGAAAAAGGCTGAACATATCTGAATGGCTAGGTGTTCTCATTTCATTTTCAGGCCTTGCTTACTTAGTCTACCCAACGCTAACGACCCCCAGTCTCTCAGGATTTATGCTAATGGGGTTGTCAGGTCTTGCGTGGGGAATGTACACATCGGTTGGTCGCGGTTCAATTGACCCGATAAGAGATACTGCTTTTAATTTTAAGTATACCGTCCCTTTAGTTGTGGCTTTGGTTGTAATTACCTTTCCAGTAATAAATATTTCACCTTATGGAGTGGCATTAGCCGTTATTTCAGGTGCGTTTGCCTCCGCGCTCGGTTATACGATTTGGTATATTGCGTTAAGTGGCTTATCGGAAATCGAGGCTGCAGTCGTTCAGTTATCAGTCCCTGTTATAGCGGCCATTGGTGGTGTTTTATTTGTCTCAGAATCTATCAGTATGCGGTTAGTTATCGCATGCTTACTTGTACTAGGCGGAATCTTTACTGTATTAATCAGTCGTTGGAAGTTTGTAAAAAAGTGAACTTAATAGGAATAAACCATGACACCGGACTTTCAGATCGTCACTCAGCGTTTGCAACTTCGTTTGATCACGGCCTATGAAACTAATGACTTGGTCGAATGCATTCGCCAATCTCAATCACTTCACCATTGGGTGGATTGGTGTCATGCGCTGTTCAGCGTGCAAGAAGCCGAACAGTTTATTCAGGCCACAAGGCTGAATTGGGTTAAAGCAGAAGCCTATGGATTTGGGGTTTTTGAGCGTGAAACGCAAACTTTAGTCGGTATGGTGGCCATTAATGAGTTTTATCACACTTTTAACATGGCCAGTTTAGGTTATTGGATTGCGGATGATTACCAAAGGCGCGGCTACGGTAAGGAAGCACTTACCGCTTTAATCTTGTTTTGCTTTGAACGATTAGAGTTGACCCGACTGGAAATTGTCTGTGATCCCGATAATGCTCCTAGCCAAGCATTGGCCTTGTGCTGTGGAGCGATACAAGAGCAGTTAGCACCTAATCGATTTTTGTATGCTGGAGAACCGAAAGCAGGGATTGTATTTTCTTTAATCCCCTAGGTGTCGCAAGAATCATTTATCCTAAAAAAGCAGAAGCGGCAACCTGTGCCGCTTCAATCTATCTAAGTTTGGATTAATGTAGCTTGAGGTTTGGACGCAGTACGCGGTTAATCCGACCAACCAGCATCATCAAACCAGTCTTGAGCATGCCATGCAGCGCCATCTGGTGCATACGGTACAAAGAGATGTATACCACTCGGGCAATACGCCCTTCCACCATCATAGAACCACGAGTCAGGTTACCCATCAGACTGCCAACTGTTGAGAAGCGGCTCAGCGATACCAGTGAACCATGATCCTTGTAAACATAGGCTTTCAGTTCACGGCCATACATCTTTGCCACAATATTGCGGAATGCCAATGATGCCATCTGGTGCGCAGCTTGCGCGCGTGGTGGTACAAACTTACCATCGACTTGCGTGCACTGTGCCAGATCGCCAATAACAAAAATGTCATCGTCACGCGTAGTCTGCAGTGTACCTTTAACCACCAGTTGGTTGATGCGGTTCGTTTCTAGCCCCGCGATATCTTTCATAAAATCTGGCGCTTTAATACCCGCAGCCCAAACCATGATGTGCGCAGAAATTTTCTCGCCATCTTTCGTCGTTAAGCCATCTTTTTCTGCTTTAGTTACCATGGTCATGGTACGCACATTCACACCAAGCTTGGTTAGCTCTTGATGAGCAGCCGCTGAAATACGCGGAGGCAGTGCTGGCAAAATACGCTCACCCGCTTCAATCAAGTTCACATTCAACTTGCTTGAATCAAGATCGCCAAAGCCATAAGTACGGAGTTCTTTCACTGCATTGTGTAATTCAGCAGAAAGCTCAACCCCTGTCGCACCCGCACCAACAATGGCAATATCCACCGTTCCATGACCGTTTTTCGCGTGCAGCTTGAGGAACTCGTTGTTCATCTCGGTACGGAAGCGGTTAGCCTGCTCTGGGCTATCAAGGAAGATACAGTGTTCTTTAACACCAGGAGTGTTGAAATCGTTCGATGTTGAACCAATCGCCAACACCAACATATCGTATTCCAAATCACGCTTTGGCATGAGCAGTTCGCCATGCTCATCTTTCAGTTCACTTAATGTGATCTTTTTGTTTTCGCGATCGATCGATTCCAAGCTACCAAGCTGGAAATCAAAGCAGTGATTTTTTGCATGAGCGCGGTAACTCAGTGCATCTACACCTTCGTCTAGAGAGCCTGTTGCCACTTCGTGCAGCAAAGGTTTCCAGAGATGGCTTGAATTGCGGTCAACCAAAGTTACATTGGCTCGACCTTTGCGCCCAAGTGTGCGACCTAGTTTGGTTACTAACTCTAAACCGCCAGCGCCACCGCCTACTACGATAATTCGTGTCACAATAACACTCCTCAAATAAAGATGAACAATTTTGTCCAGCCCGATGACTCGTGCTGAAGGAATCTGTTATAGCCATGATGGATTGGGCATCTGGCCTATTGGGTGAGGATTGGTTACTCTCAGTGGCACGTTACAAGGCAGCAAAAAAGCTGCGCTAACACAAAGAATTGGCAAGTTTTAAACTCGCTCTCAATTTTTTTTGATATTTATCAACAAATCTTAGCGTGAGTCATTATATAGGGCTGGTTCAATCTCGCAACCACAGATTCACGCGTATTCATTAGTTTTTTTGTGGAATTGAATAAGCAAAAACAGCCTCACACTGAGGCTGTTTAACATTGGATCACTTTGTTGATTTATGCAGCTTTGAAGGCTTTCATTGCTTGCAGATGATGGGATATTTTTTTGAACTTGTGAGACTGCGTTTCATCCCAAACAATATCGTAATAGTCCTGTAGTTCTTGAGCCGTTTTCTGGTTGTCATGGATTTCATCATTGCGAGACAGTACGACTAAACAGCGACCTTGGTTTTTTGTACGAAACTTCTCAACACATTTCGTGGCAATATCTTCATACTCTTCCGGGCGATCAATTCGGCCCTGCATAGTCAATTCAGGATGCAGATTAGGATTGAAAATCACCTGTTTTATCCCACATAGAAACCCAATTCGCTCAGACCAATATCCACCTAAACCGACGCCACAAATCAGTGGATGCGGATCACCTGATTGTTCAATGGCCTTATGCACTTCTTTCAGTAAGTGCTGCATATCATGTTTGGGGTGTAGTGTGCTGTAGTTAATAAAACGAACGTCGCTATCAATGAACTGCAATTGCAGCACTTTCTCATGATTGCCTGGGCTGGTTGAATCAAATCCGTGTAAATAAATAATCATAATGTTTCCCCCGCTCCTTGAGGTTTTAATCTACCACGAAGAGTATGGTTTAAAACAGGCTAGCAGAAATATCAGTAAAGAGAATGAGAAAAAGTGACCATCTCTCCAACAAAATACGTCGCAGTTAAGCTTAGCGTAGTGTTCTTGATAGATATGAGTGAATCAACCAGAAGAGAGTTTCTGCGCCAAGTTATGCTTTAATTGTTGCGCACATTGCAGGTAAAGTTCATCCCCCCACAGCTGATACGCTAAAAAATACCAGAGCATCGCCATCATAGCAGTACGTGGCCGCCATGCTTGTACGCCTTCAACCCAATCGTCAATTCCAGATATTTCGCGCAATTGGCAATAACGAAAGACAGAATCCAGCACCTTCTCGCCCGCAACATCAATGCTCAGTGCCAGGTCAATACGTGGATCAGCCAGTGCAGCGTATTCCCAATCAATCACTCGCTGCCCTTGCGTTGTTTTCACCATGTTGTAGCCAGCTAAATCAAAATGGCAGAGTGCTTGACCCACATCAGCAAGATTAGGTATGGAGCGCCACTGCTCGTAAATGGCCTTAACCTGTGTGGTTTTCAGTTCTTCACGGATTTGCAGCCAGTAGTGATCTACTCGTCCCAAGTAGTTAAACGGCGCAACGGGAATACGGTGTACATCAAGTTCATGGATACGGATTTGAGTTCTCAACACGGCGTCAAAAGGCATTCCGTCGCGCAGCGATTCACCTTCAATCCATTCCACCAGTAAGCCATGCTCATTCACTAGCTCAGCTTTAGGGCCGATATGATCATGTTCAATCGCTTTGAGAATTTGGTATTCCTGAAAACGGGAGATAGAGAAAGCTTTGGTAATTGCCGTTGCTGGTCGCCAAACATAAGCATGCTCGCCTGCGACGATTTTCCAGCAACGGTTGGTGAGCCCCCCGGTTAAGGTCTGAGCATATTCCGGAGGCACAGAGAAAAAGTGATTTAATGACAAAAGCGACGGATCTAACGAGATAGCTTCTCGCCACATAATTTTTGCCATAACCCACTCCTTCCCTGTATTACGGAGTTAGAAACCCAGTAAGCTTTTTGATTGTTGCTTACGAATTTCCGTTTCGTCTGCCCACTCAATCAAACCTGTTTTCAAGTCCATCAAACGCATGGTCATCTTGTAGTAGACATCTTTATCACTGCCTGCATTTTTCACGATGCTAGAAAGATTGCCGTACAGCATGTATTGCGCGCCAACCATCTTACCAAATTGAATGGCAGTGCTTTGATTCACCAATTCATCATTGTTTTGGAAGTTCAGTTGCTCGCGTACGGCTTCAACTCGATCCATATCTACGAAGCGGAACTTGCCTGAGTTGAGCATTTTCGTGCTGATGGTATCGGTGATCGATTCAGTATCGATATGCTCGCTGGTTTTATTTTTGATTCGCTCTACAAACACAATCGGGCGACCGTCACGTGTAATTGCAGCCACAGAGCCAGACATCATCATGCTGTCGACCATTTCTCCTGCAATTTTTTGCAGATCGGTTGAGCCAAAATCAACATTTACCGTTTCAACAGCTTGCGCGTCACCATAACTGACTCTATTTGAACAACCCCCTAAGATTACCGCCAAACCTAGCAGGGCAATGACACTCTTTTTCATCGTGATTCCTCTTAAAACTAACGTTTTTTATTCATTTGATTCGCGGATCTGGACTCGGAACTGCTTACCGTTTGGATTAACCGAAACCTCAGTCAGTGACACTGTCTCCATACCTCGCAAAATGGTGGTTTTCCATGGACTCAATTTACTGTTGACCTCAAGTCCATCATTGTCATACCAATAAAAGCGGTACTGCACATGCAGATCACTTTTCTGATTGTTTTGTATCCGCACCACACCGCGGGTGTGGCCATCGACTTGAGTGGTTGCGATATCCTCAATGAGCAGACTTTTACTTAAAGCACTGTCATTAAATAAAACTTGTTGTGATGCACCATCAACCCGCAAACCTGCGGTATTCGCACTGCATCCCACCAACAGTAAACCTGTTAATACTGCTAATAGCCACGTTCTCATTACCGTATCCCTAGTTGTTTATGCCAAATCGTCACATTGTTACCTTGTCTAGATAGCCAAACTAACGCAGTGCCGTTTTCTGGAACATGAAAGGCATAGTGTGTCCCTGCAATGTCCAGCACTTGATCACCCGCCTGAACCACTTGGGTTGCTGTGCTCACAGCGGCGGGCAAGGTTAACCAGCTGCGCGTATCCGGCTGCTCGGTTAAGGTATTCCAAATATTGAAGACTAAATTAGCCACATCCTCTTCCTGCGTAGTCTCTTTACGCAGTTGATCTTTAGCCACCACACGCAATGCTTGGCGCAAAACTAATGCTGGCATTTGCTCTGTCAAAGCTTGCTTAGCCATCAAGTTAACATCTGTCACTGGCATCGGCTGCACGTTAGTCCCATTGAGTGATAATGGCGCGCTGCTTGTTATCACTGATGATGGGTAATACGGCAGTGCGAGAGAATACAGTGCTGTGTTACCGCGACTGTCAGACAAAGGTAAAGAGAGTCGCCAACTTTGCTTAGGTTGCACTATGCCCTGCTCTTCAATCACTATGACTCTCGCTTGAGATGATGCCAAACGCTTTGGCTCGCCATATTGCTTTTTGAGGAGCTTGAGATCTTCTTGCATGCCAAGACGTGTGGCCACTCTCAGCACGCCATCGATCACCGCAGGATTGTTAGGTGCAACCGCCAAAGCTCTGCGGTAATCAACATAAGCCGCATTCAAATCATTATCAGCTTCGTAGAGCAAAGCCGAAAGATAGAAAAGATAGCCGTTTTGTACTGCTTGTAAGGTTTTACCTGCATCAGGATATTGCGCAAGCACACTCCCTAAGCTGGGAGATAAGCCTTGCGAGCGCATATCTTGCTGCGCACTCGCGAGCTCTTGCTCTCGTCGCTTTTTGGCTTCTTCCTGCACTTGATTAGCACGACGCATCTCAACCAATGCACCGTCGAGATCGTTATCACGCACATAGTTCAAACCCAAATACAGATGCAAAAAGCCCAGCTCATAATCGGCGGGTTCATACTCATTCAGGTTATCGTTCACCGCTAGCGAGCCGACACTCGTCGCTGTGTTGCTAATCGAAACGATCGCACGGTCTTGTTGTACTTTTACAGCCTGATCGGCAACCGACAGACTTTTCAGACTTTCGGCATATTGCTGGCTAAGAAAATAGACTCGACCTTTTTCAAGATTATCTAACACATCTC
This sequence comes from Vibrio mimicus CAIM 602, assembly GCF_000338875.1. Taxonomy (GTDB): domain Bacteria; phylum Pseudomonadota; class Gammaproteobacteria; order Enterobacterales; family Vibrionaceae; genus Vibrio; species Vibrio mimicus. Next base: position 165,116 of record NZ_AOMO01000024.1, read on the forward strand.
CAGCCACATAGTCCGGCAACAATTGTGCAGCTTGCTCATATTGCCCCGCCGCAACCGACTGGTACACCGCATTGTTTTGAGCACTGTAATGACTAAAAAGATTGCCCGCGGTGAGGTTGGCACACCCCGCGAGCAGAAGCAATGTCAAGGTCAGAGTAATGCAGCGTATAGGCCTTTGCATGTATTGAACCATTTGATTGGTTACCATCCGATACATGAGTACGCTAGCTTAGCCCATCAACAGAGGTCCAAGTGGGCGGCCTCCCACTAAATGCATATGGATGTGGTAGACTTCCTGACCGCCGTGTGAATTGCAGTTCATGATCAAACGATAACCGTTTTCTGCAATACCTTCTTGCTCCGCAATTTTCTTGGCAACAGTAAACATACGACCTAGCGCTAACTCGTCTTCCACTTCCACATCATTGACCGTCGGGATCAGCTTATTCGGGATGATCAAAATATGGCTTGGCGCACGCGGATGAATATCGCGAAATGCCGTAACAAGCTCATCTTGATAAAGAATATCAGCAGGAATTTCTCTGCGAACGATTTTGCTGAAAATGGTTTCTTCCGCCATGACGTACTCCATACGAAGGTTTTGATTGAGAATTTTTCTGGCTTGAGTATGCGTCAAGGCATACTAAAGCTCAATAAAAAACACCGTACAGTTAAAAGAACCTGAGCAAGCTCACTGGTGAAAGGTAGTTTTTGCCGCATCGGTCATAAAATGCGATTCGCAACCTCAATACAATAATGATTATTTTGTTAATTTTTTAAGACAAATTTGTCTTTTAATGCATTTTTATAACAATGATTGATGTTCGAGGGAGAGAAAATATGCAGGGTTCCGTTATCAGGCGAATGTATGCGGGTTTTGCGCTAATTATTATCATGTTCGTGGTTACTGTGGCGATCATGTTGCGCGGGATGAGTCAGATTCACAGCAATTTTGAAAGCGTATCACAAACGGCGCTCCCTCTAGTCTCTTTATCGAACCAGACCAGTGTTCAGTTATTGTCTGCGGATAAATCATTCAAAGATTTTCTGACAACGCAAGATACGGCACGCATGGATGGTATGCGTCAGGAGTTTTCCAATTCTAAACAACACTTTCAATCTGTACTGAACGATCTCAGCCAAGCCAGTCAGAACCATCCCGAACTTGAACAACCCATCGCAGAGTTGAAGCAACTCGAGGCACGTTATTTTAAAGAAGCCGATCTTGCGATGGACAACTATCAGGCTATGTTTGCAGCTCAAGCTTCTGTCCAGAAATCGACCCGTGAATTCCAGCGCTTACATTCAGAGTTAAGTGTCGGGATGAAAGAGTTCGTGGATGGCAATGACAGCATTTCTGTCAAAGTGATGGCAAAAAGCTATTTCATCAAACTGAAAGATGCAGAGGTCATTACCTCTGATGCTCTCGCCAGTTCAGACGTGGCTTTTGTTGAAAAAGCTGTTAACCAGAACAAAAAAGCGGTCACTCACCTTAACTATGCTTACCGTGGCCTTGCCACACAAATGCCAGAGTTGAAAGAACGCTTTGATGATTCCGTTGCCAAATTCACTCAAGATATTGGCCAGAAAGGTGGTGTACTCGATCAGCACAATGAGTACCTGCAAGCTCGTGCTGCGCTTTATAACAACATTGCGAATCTTGCTAGCGAAGTCGATAAGGCGATGACGATTTTGGGTGCATTTAACCAAACGGCCACTGATGATCTCAACCAATCACTGGCGGAAGCAGGCTCGGTTTACCAACAAGGCACGATCAAAGCGATTATTATCGGCATCGCAGTAGTGATTTTAGCTACCGCTATTGGTTACCACATTGCGCACAGTGTGCGCGAACCGGTGACTCGTATTTTGAGAGCGCTAGAAAGCCTGACACAAGGCAATATGACCCAGCGCATTGAGATACGTTACAACAACGAATTCAGCCGTTTGAGTCGCCATATCAATACCCTCGCCGATAGCTTGCACGACATATTGGTCAAGCTGAACAGTGCATCCGATGATTTGACCGCTACAGCCTCAAACAATCAAACCACCTCGATCAGTGCACAAAGTAAATTGAACAGCCAACGTGAGCAGACTTCCACCGTGGCTGCTGCAATGACTGAAATGGCACATTCAGTAGAAGAAGTGGCCAGCAGTGCTCAGAACTCATTAGCCATGGTACAGCAGGTGGAAACGGCATCGGAATCCGGCCGCCAAATCATGAGTACCAATATCAGCACAATTCGTCAGCTTGAAACACGTTTGATTGAGTCGGTTGAAGCGGTAGGTGACTTACGCAAGATGAGTAGCCAGATCGGTTCGATTCTGGATGTGATCCGGAATATTGCCGAACAAACCAATCTTCTAGCCCTTAACGCAGCCATCGAAGCTGCACGAGCAGGCGAACAAGGCCGCGGCTTTGCGGTAGTAGCAGATGAAGTGCGTGTACTTGCCCAACGTACTACACAATCGACCTCTGAGATCGAGTCTATGATCAGCAATCTTCAATCCAGCTCTTCATTAGCGAGCAAAGTTATTGAAAGCTGTATGCAGGATATGGAGTTGTCGGTCGAGCAAGCTTCGCATGCTAACAGTGCCATGGAAGAAATACAGGCACTGATCATCGAAATCAGCCATATGAGTACTCACATTTCTCAAGCGGCAGGTGAACAAAACGAAACGACTACTTCAATTGCACGCAGCATTGAAGACATCAACCATATCTCGGATGAAAGCTATCAAGCTATGTCTCAAATAGCGCAAACCAGTGCCAATTTGACTTCGCTGGCAAACCAACAAAGTGAGTTAGTGCATCGTTTCAAACTCTAACTCTCACAGACTCTCTGTGCCCTAACTGTCAATTTTTCCACAAAGAGCGGCTTTTAATCTGAGTCGCTCTTGTTTTTTCATCCCCTCATCGTTATATGAGTAACAAAGCTTGCGCCACTTTTCTCTCCACTCATGCAAGCAAATCATGAGGATACTATATGGCAATTCACGTAGGTATTATCGATCAGGATCCGGTTCGTCTAGTCACGCCGCTGCTCGATAACCGGACCCTCAGCCGCCACATTATTTTTATTGGCGACCAGACCCAAAAACTGATTTTCCAACGCCTCAGTGAGGTTTTACACAAGCGAAATATCTCGACGGACTTCTTCGAAATCCCAGCTGGAGCCAATACCTCTGCCATCAAAAGTGCTATCCGCCATCTTGCTGAGACACTGAAAGAGCGTGGCGAAGAGGTAAAGTTCAATGCCAGCTGTGGATTGCGTCACCGACTTCTCTCCGCTTACGAAATCTTCCGCAGCTATCATTGGCCAATTTTCGTAGTTGAACCCAATAGTGACTGCCTATGTTGGCTCTATCCCGATGGTAATCAAGATACTCAAGTTCAAGACCGCATCACCATTGCCGATTATCTAACCATTTTTGGTGCGCGTGGCGAATTTAATGAGCATCAACTACCACCGCAACTGGATCAGCAGCTTTATCAATTAGGTGAACGCTGGGCTGGGAATGCTTTGGAATTAGGCCCTGGCCTTGCCACATTAAACTACCTAGCCACGACTTGCCGTAAAGAGCAGCGACTTGATGTGGAGCTCTCTGACAAGCAACAAGGTTATCGCGAACTCAATCTGCTCCTCACCGATCTGGTCGAAGCGAACATCGCAAGTTATGAAAACGGTATTCTTACGTTTAGCAGCGAAGAAGCTCGTCGCTTTGCTAACGGAGAATGGCTAGAAACACTGGTTCATAGTACGGTTAAACAGATTCAAGACGATTTGCCTACAATCCAAGATCGCTCTTTGAATGTACAAGTCTATCGCCAACTCGGAGATAGAGAAGTACGTAATGAGTTGGATGTTGCTACCGTCGTCAATAACAAGCTGCATATCATTGAATGTAAGACCAAAGGTATGCGTGATGATGGTGACGATACGCTATACAAATTGGAGTCACTGCGTGACTTACTGGGCGGCTTACAAGCCCGAGCCATGTTGGTCAGCTTCCGTCCTCTGCGTCACAACGACATTACTCGTGCCGAAGATTTAGGTCTAGCGCTCATTGGCCCAGATGAGTTGAAAGATCTGAAAACACATTTAACCCAATGGTTCAAAGCCGCTGGCGGTAATTAACCATAATCTAAATCGTCACCGCCATAGGTGGTGATGGTTTAGGAATGACAATAAAAGACAGCCGCTAAAAGCGGTGGTTTAGGGATGACAACAAAAAAGCCCGCAATGCGGGCTTTTTTTATAACGATCTTGCTGAATCAGCAATCATCTTCCGTAAAGTTCGATGGCAGAGTCGTTTTCATCTGATTCCAGACATGACCACTTGCAATACCATATTGACGGATCACGTGAGGTAACTGCTCACGCTCTCCACTTTGGCATACTGCTAACAGTTGACGGTAAAAATCCATGGCCAGTTCGCGCGCTTGTGGATTAGAGAAATAGTAACTGCCCACGCGGTCATACAATTTCTTCAATCCGTTAAAAATCAAGCCATAAATTTGGTTACCTGAATGGAAAGCCAAACGTTGGAACAGCATGTAGTCATAGAAATTAAACGTCTTCGCGATCAAGATTTCCTGTCTCTTCAGCTCATCTTTCTCGTTATCTTCTTTAACGTGCTGCTGAATTTTTTCCGCATACGGAGAAGCCGCAATAAAAGCATCCCATGAAGGCGCATTCACTAAAGCTTCACAAGATTCAATCACATTGATCATGATCCGCTCAGCGCTCTCTTTATTGAGCTTAAAGGCGTAACGCATAAAAATTGGACTGATATTGGTTCTTGCTGCCAGAAGGTCTTCAACAATACTGGTGGCATTGTCCGCATCAAGAGTCATCAAAGTATCCAGAATATGCAGACCGGAGGTTTCCATAAACTGGTTCACTTTGGTGGGTTTACCGTGTTGGATGGTAAGCCAACCATCACGTGCCAAACGTTGTAGCACTTCACGCAATGTTGTTCGCGTAACACCAATCAATTCTGAAAGCTCACGCTCTGCAGGTAAGATGGACCCCGGTGGAAAACGGCCGTTCCAAATACTCTCAATAATATATTTCTCAGCGAAACCGGCTGGGCTTTTTGCCTTAATGACCATTAATGACTTATCCAATTCTTGTTTTACTTGGGTCGAATGGCACTCATCATACCACTACTTAGTACGACTCGAAAACCAAGCATCGATAATCTTGTCACAAAGCAAACATAGTGTAATTACTCTAATTTAACCTGAGTGAATCATTGTTATCAATTTGCTTAAAAGATGGGTGTTAAGCAATTTTCTAGAATACGACTGCACAAAGCGCCTGAAATTAAATGAATGCAGCTCACACTCTCCTATTTCTTTTTAGCAAAATAAACTTACTCCAAAGAGGTATTTCTTCAGAGTTAAGATGTATTAAATTCAATTTCGCCTAACTCACGGCTTCTAAATGAATTTTTCATCATCTTTGTGCTATGCTTACACCACTTAGATCGCGTTTTTTAACGAAAGTTTATTGAGTCTTTATCATAATGATATTTGTTGTTGACTATTATGTAACGACAAGTAGAGTTGCGGTCGAAGTACGGAGTGCTTGTTTTTCTCAAGGAGTGAATTGGTAAGAATATAATCGAATGAGCGAAATTATTTTCTTTCTAATTCACTGTTGATGAAGATTTTGTTTGAACACTGAGTCGGATGTTTTCGTGAGAACAGGCACGACACAAAGTCTATCGATAACAACAGTTTAAGAGTAATCATCATGCCGATGTCCCTCGGAAATGCGTTTATCAAGAATTTCCTTGGTAAAGCGCCTGATTGGTACAAAGTTGCCATCATTGCTTTTCTTATTATTAACCCAATCGTATTCTTTTTTATCAATCCCTTCCTTGCAGGCTGGCTATTGGTAGTTGAATTTATTTTCACCCTTGCCATGGCTCTCAAATGCTACCCACTACAACCCGGTGGTTTGCTCGCCATCGAGGCGATTGCGATTGGCATGACTAGCCCAGGGCAAGTAAAGCATGAACTGGTCGCCAACATTGAAGTACTACTCCTGTTGGTATTTATGGTGGCTGGTATCTACTTTATGAAACAGCTTCTGCTGTTCATTTTCACTAAGATCCTACTCGGCATTCGCTCGAAAGTTCTGCTTTCAGTGGCCTTTAGCGTTACCGCTGCTTTCCTATCTGCATTCCTTGATGCGCTGACTGTTATTGCCGTTATCATTAGCGTCGCGGTAGGTTTCTACTCTATCTACCACAAAGTGGCGTCAGGTCAGAGTATCCACTCTTCTCACGATCACACTCATGATGATGGTATCCCTGAGTTAACTCGTGATGACTTGGAAAACTACCGTGCATTCTTACGTTCACTGCTTATGCACGCAGGTGTTGGTACCGCTCTAGGCGGCGTAACCACCATGGTTGGCGAACCACAGAACTTAATCATTGCTGATCAAGCGGGCTGGCTCTTCGGTGAATTCTTAGTTCGTATGGCACCCGTGACTGTTCCTGTCTTTATCGCAGGTATTTTGACTTGTGTGTTCGTCGAGAAATTCCGCCTATTTGGTTATGGTGCTCGCTTACCTGCAAACGTTCGCCAAATCCTGCTTGATTTTGATTCGGAAGAGCGCAAAAACCGCACAAACCAAGATGTTGCAAAATTATGGGTTCAAGGTGCTATTGCAATTTGGCTGATTGTTGGTCTAGCTCTGCACTTGGCTGCTGTTGGCTTAATCGGTTTGTCGGTTATCATTCTTGCAACAGCCTTTACGGGTGTAATTGAAGAACACTCATTAGGTAAAGCCTTTGAAGAAGCTCTGCCTTTTACTGCTTTGCTCGCTGTGTTTTTCTCCGTGGTGGCGGTGATTATCGACCAAGAGCTGTTTAAACCTGTTATTGATGCAGTACTGAATGTGGAAGACCATGGCACGCAGCTCGCTCTGTTCTATGTGGCGAATGGTCTGCTCTCGATGGTGTCAGACAACGTGTTTGTTGGTACGGTTTACATTACTGAAGTGAAAACCGCTCTAATGGAAGGCATGATCTCTCGTGATCAATTTGACTTACTGGCTGTCGCGATTAACACGGGAACTAACTTACCATCCGTTGCGACTCCTAACGGTCAAGCAGCATTCTTATTCTTACTGACATCTGCACTGGCTCCACTTATCCGCCTTTCTTATGGGCGTATGGTGATTATGGCTTTCCCATACACCATAGTACTATCTATCGTTGGTCTAATGGGTATCATGTTCTTGCTAGAGCCGATGACTGAATTGTTCTATAGCATGGGCTGGATCAATCACCATGTTGTACCTGCAGCCAATACTTTGCTGCAAGGTGGCCACTAATTTTCAGTTGAACCTGAAACTATTCCAAGATAAAAAGCTCTGAGTATTCAGAGCTTTTCTTTTTCAACAAGGATCTCACTGTGCATTTATTATCCTCACTTAAAACCTTTTCTCTATCACGACTATCTTGGCTATTACTGCTGGCTTTTGTGGTTTTCTTTACTCTTTGTGCAATGTACTTCCAACATGTGATGCTACTAGCGCCCTGCGTGATGTGTATTTACGAACGTATTGCTATGTTTGGCATTGGAGTCGCCGCAATTATCGGTGCTATTGCGCCGACCAACCCACTCTTACGCTGGTTAGGCTTTGCCACTTGGGGAGCAAGCAGCTACAAGGGGTTAATGCTGTCCATCGAACATGTTAACTACCAATTTAATCCTTCACCGTTTGCAACTTGTGATCTGTTTGTTTCTTTCCCGTCTTGGGCACCACTCAATCAATGGGCGCCAAATCTGTTTGAAGCGTATGGTGACTGTAGCAAGGTGGTATGGCAATTTTTAACCCTTTCCATGCCTCAATGGTTAGTCGTTATTTTTGCTGCTAACTTACTGGCATTAGGCGTGTTCATCATTGCGCAAGTAGCCAAAACATCGCGCTAACTGATCCATATTAATGACCACAAAAAAGGCGCGTTAAGCGCCTTTTTGTTTTTTAATCACGTACTGGTGCAGGAGCCAATACATCACGGTTTCCGTTATGCCCCGGCGCGCTGACAATACCCTGAGCTTCAAGTTGCTCGACAATCCTCGCCGCTCGGTTGTAGCCAATTTTGAAGCGACGCTGCACACCAGAGACAGAGCCTCGACGCGTTTCAACAACGTGTTCAACGACTTGATCAAACAGTGGGTCCAACTCTTCATCAGAGTCCAATTGTTCACCCGGTAACATAGCTTCTGGGCCATGATCGCCTTGGATAATCTCACTGATGTAATTAGGTTTGCCTCTTGCCTTCCAGTTATTGACCACCGCATGAACATCATCATCCGAAGCAAATGCACCATGCACACGAATCGTATGACTTGAGCCAGGTGGCAAATAAAGCATATCACCCATACCAAGCAGAGATTCCGCACCACTCTGATCCAAAATCGTTCGTGAGTCCGTTTTTGTAGAAACGGTGAAAGCAACACGAGTCGGAATGTTGGCCTTAATCAGACCTGTAATCACATCCACCGATGGACGCTGTGTTGCCAAAATAAGGTGAATACCCGCAGCACGCGCTTTTTGCGCCAAGCGAGCAATCAACTCTTCCACTTTTTTGCCAACCACCATCATCAGGTCAGCAAACTCATCCACAACGACCACGATATAAGGCAGTTTTTCAAGCAATGGAGGCTCACTATCCATACTATCTCCCTCTTTCCAGAGAGGATCATAGATTGGATGCCCGGCTTCAGCTGCCATACGTAACTTATCATTGAAACCTTTGATATTACGTACACCCAGTACTGACATAAGCTTGTAGCGACGTTCCATCTCTCCCACACACCAGCGCAGTGCGTTAGATGCATCCTTCATATCTGTCACAACTTCCGCTAAGAGATGAGGAATGCCTTCATAGACAGAAAGCTCCAGCATTTTCGGGTCAATCATAATAAAACGTACATCTTCAGGAGACGCTTTATACAGCATACTCAGAATCATTACGTTAACGCCGACCGACTTACCAGAACCCGTGGTACCCGCCACCAGCACATGAGGCATTTTTGACAAGTCAGCCACCACCGCATCACCTGCGATGTCTTGTCCAAGCACTACGGTGGTCGGGGATTTAGACTCTTTAAATTGTGGGCTTGCAATAACATCGGACAGATAAACCGTCTGGCGTGACATATTTGGCAATTCAAGCCCAACATAAGGTTTACCAGGAATCACTTCCACCACTCGAACAGCAATGGCTGAAAGCGAGCGAGCTAAGTCCATCGATAGACTAGAAATTCGGCTTACTTTAACGCCCGGTGCCAAATCTAATTCAAAACGGGTGATCACCGGCCCTGGGAAAATATCCACCACCTGTGCCTGAATTTTGTAATCTGCCAACTTAGATTCAACCAAGCGAGCGATCTCTTCCAACGCATCGCGATCAATAAAGTTTTCACGCTTCTCAGGATGGTAAAGCAGCTCCAATGTTGGCATAGGCTCTGTAGGCTTAGGTAAATTAACTGCTTTTTGCACTAAGAATGGATTCTGTTTTGCGACTGCACTCGCTTGCGCTTCAGCAACCATACTTTGGAATGCTGTCACATCACGATTATCAGGGTCGTCTTCCTCTTCCCAATCACTATCCATAACGGGAGATGCGGTAACAGAAGGCACCACCTCCAAATCGTCTTCTTCATCTGACCAATCTAGATTGGAAATGCTCGGCTCAACCTCTTCGTCTTCCACATCGATATTGAACGAGTGACTGAAATTATCTGAACTTACGTCATCCTCATCATCCACACTTGGAGCGCTCACAGATAGTTCGGGGTCAGATAACGCAGCCATACTTGTTGCTAGAGGTTGTTCTACATCCTCATCCGCGTAATCATCCATCAATCGAGCTTGTTGCTCTAACTCTTCAATGGTTGCATTCCATTGCTGCGTACGAGATGACGACACAGGCTCAGGCTGAACATACTGTGTAGCTACTCGTTGGCGTGCAATTACGACAGGTTCAGGTTGTGGTTCGATACGAACTTCCGGCTGCTCTCTTTCTTCTGGCATATGAATATTGAAGCGACGGGGGCTCAGCGAAGGCTCTTCAACTTCAACCTCTGGTTCGGTCGTCAACGAGAATGTTGGCTCAAGATCTTCCTCAGGCAACTCAGGTTTAACTAAAGCAGGAGTCACACGCTCCGCTTTTTCACCGCGTAAGCGATTAAATAGCCCAACAAAAGCAGCGATACTGCGATCACCAATCCACTCAACAATACGTAACCAAGAAATCCCGGTTAACAGTGTGAACCCTGCCCCCCACAAAAAGAGCAGTACTAGTGTTGTCCCTAATAGATTCAAAGTTGGCAAAGCTAGGCTGGTAAGAACATCACCAATCACGCCGCCAGAAGAAAAATACCAAATATCATCGAAGTTAATATCGGCTAAGCCACAACTGGTCAGTAAGACGATAGATAAGCCAAGAAGCCTTGTTCCCCAAAGCGTAAAATCAATTTCTTCACCTTCATCGCGCTTTCGTAAAACAACCCACGCAGCAAACGCAATAATGAATGGTAACGGATAAGCTAATGAACCGAACACAAAAAACAATGTATCTGCCAGCCATGCCCCAAGTAAACCGCCCGCATTATGGATATCAGCCCCCCACGCGGTCTGTGACCATGAAGGATCAGCAGGATTAAAACTGAACAGGGCAATTGCAAGGAAAATAGAAGACAAGAAAGCTAAGATTAACCCGCTTTCTTTAAGACGTTGTGAGCCATTGAGACGAGGAGATGCAGCCTCTTCGCTCGTTTTAATAATGGTTTCGACTTTATTTTTGTTCTCTTTGAACATAAACCAACTTGAATATGATTAAGGCCATTCTGCGCAACACTATACGCAGTTTCATGGCGTTGAAACAGTCCGAGCGGCTAACGCCGCTCGGTTTGTTTGAAGATTTAACCATATCAAGGGCAAAAACCCAATTCGCGAAAGTCAGAATGTGGAAAGATCTCCAACATTCGCTTAAGGCTAGCGAGTTTTAATCACTAATTGGTTGGTTTGCTTCACTTCTTCCATGACCACGTAAGTACGTGTGTCATTCACCCCAGGTAGACGAAGTAGAGTATCACCTAACAAACGACGATAGGCGCCCATATCCGATACACGGGTTTTTAGCAGATAGTCAAAATCACCCGAAACGAGGTGACACTCTTGAATATCATCCAGCTTTTGTACTGCGGTATTAAACTGTTCAAACACATCGGGCGCACCGCGATTTAACGTAATTTCAACAAACACCAACAGTGACGCATCCAAATACTGAGGATTCAATAACGCGGTATAACCGGTAATAAATCCTTGGCGCTCGAGACGACGAACACGCTCAAGACACGGTGTAGGCGAAAGACCCACACGTTTCGACAATTCTACGTTTGAAATTCGACCATCTTTCTGCAATTCATTCAATATATTGCGATCAATACGGTCTAAGTCCTTAGACGGCTTCTTATAACTATCCACCATTTTTTATTCCACCTTATTACTTCCTTGCAAAAAAATATACTACAACTTTTTAATATTCAGCATCAAATTTTTCAGACTAGTTACTATACTAGCCATAAATTCGATAGAACAACCATACAATAGTCAATACAACCAAATAAATCTAAGGAGTTAGGATGATCATTGGCGTTCCTAAAGAAATCAAGAACCACGAGTATCGTGTGGGCATGATTCCAGCCAGCGTGCGGGAACTTGTCTCACACGGACACCAAGTTTACGTAGAAACAAATGCCGGTTCCGGCATCGGCTTTTCAGACGATGATTACATCGCTGTAGGCGCATCCATTCTTCCTACTGCTGCAGACGTCTTCGCGAAAGCAGAGATGATTGTAAAGGTCAAAGAACCTCAAGCTGTAGAGCGAGCCATGCTTAAAGAGGGGCAAATTTTATTTACTTATTTGCACCTCGCTCCAGATTTTCCACAAACTGAAGAGCTAATCAAGAGCAAAGCTGTCTGCATAGCCTATGAGACTGTAACAGATAATATGGGTCGCTTACCACTACTCGCACCTATGTCTGAAGTTGCAGGCCGAATGTCCATTCAGGCTGGCGCTCAAACCCTCGAAAAATCACGCGGTGGTAGTGGTTTGTTGCTCGGTGGCGTACCCGGTGTTGCTCCAGCCAAAGTCGTCGTCATCGGTGGCGGTGTCGTAGGTGCCAACGCTGCGCGTATGGCGATTGGACTACGAGCTGATGTCACTATCTTAGATCGCAACATCGATACCCTGCGCAAACTTGATGAAGAGTTTCAAGGCCGAGCTAACGTGGTTTACTCCACCACTGATGCTATAGAAAAATACGTATTAGAAGCCGATTTAGTCATCGGGGCGGTCCTTATCCCCGGCGCTGCTGCTCCCAAACTGGTCACCAAACAACACATCCAACGCATGAAACCAGGTTCAGCGGTCGTTGACGTTGCCATCGATCAAGGTGGTTGCTTCGAAACTTCTCACCCTACAACTCACGCAGAACCCACTTATATCGTTGATGATGTAGTTCATTACTGCGTAGCGAATATGCCCGGTGCTGTGGCGCGTACTTCTACTTTTGCCCTTAATAACGCCACGCTACCATATATCGTTAAGCTCGCCAATAAAGGCTACCAAAAAGCCTTGTTGGAAGACGCAGGATTTTTAAAAGGCCTCAACGTAATTCACGGAAAAGTGACTTATAAAGAGGTTGCAGAAAACTTTGGCCTCGATTACGTCGAGCCCGCCAAAGCGATTGCGATGTTCAATTAACCTTTCCGAGAGCCGATTTTATCGGCTCTCTCCTTTTTTAGTCTTTGGTGCGATGTGCATTCACCACCAGATTTCTCGGCGTTACCTGACGCTCACAAAATTCACTAACGCTTACGTGATAGCCCTTTTCTTGTAAATAAAGTGCTTTATCCAACACCAACCAAATTTCTAGAAGCCGACGGAAACCTTCTTGCACTAAACTCACCCGCTCCATCTGCCAAAAACGCTGAAAACCAATGTGTTCAAAGTAAGCAAAATCGGCACACTCTAAATCTAAAGAAATGCTCTTTTCCTTGCTGGCCCATACACAAAATGCTGCAAACCCAAGGCTCAATTGCGACTTTTGAATGCTTGGAACGGAAACATATGACGAAAAACCAAACTGCTGACTCAGCAAGGCATCAAAGCCTAAACGGTAAATCATCTCTTGCTGGCGATGTCGTTTGACTCTCTCTCCACCAGTGACGGTTTCCTGAATAGGTAAACGCAATTCTTGACGAGTTAGTTTGAGTACTGAATTCTGTGCGACACTCGACATCGCTTGATAATGCTCGTCGTGAGTTAAGTGATAGCAACATGGAGAGAAGCTGATTGCTTCAACACCTGCACTAGTAGCGTATTGCAGCATTCTGACATGTAAGTCACCACAAGCATGCAACGCGACAGCATGTGTAACTTGTTCAAACAAATTGACCGAGTCATTGGCGAAAGCATCACCTTGCACAAAGCGCATAGGTAATTTAAGCGCATCAGCTTCTTGCTGTCCTGAATGACAGAGTTCCGCTTGATATTCAAAACTCACTACTGGCTGCTGACTAACACTCGCTAAAATACGTCCCAGATAACCTTTTCCTGAACACCACTCCAACCACTGTTTACCTTGGTGATGTGCAATAAGCACTTTGCCCATCGCCTCAATTTGTTGCCATTTTCTTCCCGGAATCCCTTTATCAAAATGCTTGGGTAGAGGAAGAGATGGCATGTAAGGCGGCTTAGCCACAGTCATCGTACCTTTGATTTCGGCTAATGAGGGAAAAAACTCCGTCAGAATCTGCGTTAAACGTTCCGGATCCGCCTTGTACTCTTCTATTTCCTGCAAACTTAATGAATTAAGCCATTGATCCAGAGCAGGATGCTGCACTCCCCACGGCAATGCTTCCGCTCTGCAAGCGTGAAACGCTTCATAGCGCCAGAATGGTTGAGTTTGAGTTAAAAACGAATCGAGTAACGTAAATTGTGAGTGCATGCTTCCTCCCGATGGGCGAGCCATTCTAGGAGGAAGCACAAAGAAGGGGAAGTAAAAGCGCGTTAACGCACAGGCAGATCAATATCTTTAAACATTTCCGCTATCTCAATATTGGATTTGAGCGAAATCGCTTGTTCAACGACTGGGCGTGTAAGATGCGGAGCAAAACGTTCCATAAAGTCAAACATGTAAGAACGCAGGAATGTGCCACGGCGAAAACCTATGCTGGTCGTACTGGCACTGAAAATATGGCTAGCATCAATTGCAACAAGATCTGTGTCTTGTTTCTTGTCTACCGCCATGCTGGCAATGACACCAACACCAATACCCATACGTACATATGTTTTGATTACATCGGCATCCGTTGCGGTGAACACCACTTTCGGGGTCATACCAACTCGATTAAAGGCGCTATCTAGCTCAGAGCGACCTGTAAACCCAAACACATAAGTGACGAGCGGATAACTGGCCAAATCTTCAATGGTCACTCGCTCTTTCTTCGTCAGCGGGTGATCTTTAGGCACTACAATCGAACGATTCCAGTGGTAACAAGGCAACATGATCGCATCTTGGTACAGGTGTAAGGCTTCAGTGGCAATCGCGAAATTTGCCGTACCTTTAGCAATCGCTTCCGACATTTGGGTTGGCGTGCCTTGGTGCATGTGCAAAGAAACTTTTGGGTAACGTTTCGTGAAACCTTTAATTACTTCAGGTAGCGCATATCTGGCTTGAGTGTGTGTCGTTGAGATATTTAACGTGCCCATCTCTGGGTGAGTGTGTTCAGCTGCAACAGCTTTGATACTTTCCACTCGCGATAAGATCTCAGTCGCAATTCGCACAATATGCTCACCCGCAGGAGTCACTTGTGTTAAATGCTTGCCACTACGCTCAAAAATTTGAATTCCAAGCTCGTCTTCTAAGAGCCTCACCTGCTTACTAATCCCAGGCTGAGAGGTATAGAGGTTTTCCGCGGTCGCAGACACATTCAAATTGTGATTGACCACTTCCACAATGTACTTTAACTGCTGCAGTTTCATCTTTTTCCCATAATCCCTTGCGGTGAGTTGCCACACATACACATATTTTATAATTATTAGTTATAACGTTTCGAGACGACAATTCCTAGCACTTATCGAAAGAAGCGTGATTTGAATATTCAGCGTTTTGCGTATTCGGTGAAAAATTTGCCACGCAACACTCAAACTCATCGAGGGAAAGCGGTTTTTGCTTGATAAAACAGGAATAATCAACAGAGTAAATTGTCGGGATCACATCGAGCGTGTATCCTTAATCGTTAGCCATTCAAAACTGAAGATACGGATTTTATGAATATAGGTTTAATCATTGCTCTGGTGGCCATTTTGCTTATTTTGGTTCTTGGCTACAACATCATGTTGCAATACAGGGTGAAAGTAGAAAGTGCCAAGAAGCAAGAGTCTTCACGCTTTGTTGCGATTATTGATGCAACTGAAGACTTGATTGGTAATGCTCATCACCTCCCCTTCAGTAAAGAACTTTTGGTGTGCTTGAATAACCGCATCCTAGATGCGCTGCAAAGCATGTATGACCTTGACCCCAAGAATAAACAACTGGCTCAACGTATTGAGAACATGAAGGGACAAATCAGTCACCTTCAACAGAACCATCCAGGTGGTGAAAGTACTTCGTTTAAAGTGCCAAGCAGTGATAAACAAGCCATCATCATGCTGAAATTGGTGAAGCGTCTGCGTGATACCATCCGCAGTGAGCACAATAAAGGGCGTTTTGAAACTCAAGCTTATGTAGCAGAAAATGCTCGCTTAGAGACCATTCAGATCCGCATTAACATCGAAAACGTAATCAAACGTGCAAACGACTCGATTCTACGTGGCCAACCGGGGACTGCGATTCAATTGCTCCGTAAAGGGATTGATGTACTAGCGGCTAAAAATGACAGTTACTCTAACCAAGCACGTGAAAAACTTCAGACCATGTACGATGATCTAGAACAGAAACGTCAGCACAAAAGTGCTTCAGATCTTCAACAGATTGAAGAAAATGAACGCAAAAGTGACATGGACGTACTCTTTGGCGAAAAGAAAAAGTGGTAACATACCGCGCGATATTGACTTGATTAACTTCAGGCCGCTAACGCGGCCTTTTTATTAAATTGTGCCCATGATTCAACCATCTGCTATTCAACAACTCTTAGAACCAATCAGCCGTTTTTTGCAATGCCCTACTCCTGATGAATGGGTAGCAGAAGCGCGGAAGCCTGAAAACCTCCGTATTCTGCTGTTAGATCATTTGCTTTGCGAGCTGAAAGCCGGGCAATCAGCCATGTTCCTCATCCGTAAATATGCAGTGGATAAAGAGAGTGAGCTGTCGTTGCTCGATTGGTTTAAACCTTATGAAGATTTCGCTTACCGGAAGCTCGGTACCATTGAATCGTTAAAAGGCAAAAGCCAAATTTCAAAAGCCATCATCGCCAAATCAGACTCGCCTTATAGCCAAGATTTAATTGATAAAATGGTATTGCTGATCAAAGAAGAACTGCACCACTTTTACCAAGTTTTGGAAATCATGCAGGCTCGTGATGTGGAATATGAATCGATACCCGCGAGTCGCTATGCGAAAGGGTTGTTATCACACATGAAGACCCATGAGCCACAAACGCTGATTGATAAACTTATTGTTGGGGCGTATATCGAGGCTCGCTCTTGTGAACGCTTTGCCAAATTAGCTCCATTTCTTGATGACGATATGGCGAAATTCTATGTTTCTTTGCTGCGTTCTGAGGCACGCCATTACCAAGATTATTTGCAACTTGCAGAGCAGATTGCAGGCTACGACATCTCAGAGCGAGTTGCCTACTTTGGAAAAATCGAAGCAGAACTTATTTCTAGCCCAGATAATGATTTTAAGTTCCATAGTGGGATTCCTTCTTTCAATTAGCTCCCCAAAATAAAGCCCTACCATGAGGTAGGGCTTGCTTTCACTTTGGGCGATCTTAGTGAGCCGCTAAGTCATCACGTAAGTACGAAGTACGGTTGTAAATCGGTAAATACTGTAACGATTGCAACTGGTAGCGATATTGTTTTTCCAAATCTTTGCGTTTCGCTGCATCTTGGAAATCCGCTAGCTTAATCGTTGTTAGAGTTACATCTTCCAGTTTCTTCGTAGAAGCTGGATCGGCGTTAATTTCCGCCTCTACATCGGTCAATGCTTTATAGTCTTTTGTGAAACCCAGCATGTACCATGCATAGCGGTTTTCTTTCGTCGCATAGTACGTTGCTCCATTACTGCGTACAAAAGTTCTTACTCCATCACCTGAACCTACTGATTCACTACGCATCGTGATTGAACGAGCGAATACTTCATCACGTTGGTCAACCATATTTCCGGCTGAATGCAGTACCATTGCGGTCAGGATCGCTTTGTTGAGTGGCACTTCTTCATACCGTGGTAATCCAAATGACTTACGTACTGGATAGCTCCCAGAGTAAGGCATACGATCAATTTTGTTACTCCACGAGAAAGTCGTGAAATCACCTTGAGCAGGATGATAGTTACCTTCTGAATCTTTAAAGTTCAACCACAGTAAAGTTTCACCAAGAATAAGGGTATCTAACAACATATATCCGCTAGCTGAGAACTGATAATAACCATCTTTCAACCCGTAGACATCTGGTAGTTCAATCAATGACTTAGTAGAACGATCCGTCGATTCACGTTTCCCTACACGATCCACCAAAGCAACTGAAGCGGCCAAGATATCAGGCCAATGGCCAATGTAATCGATAAAGTTGCTGTAGTTGTTCACTGGTGCTGGACGCGGAGCCTTACCACTATTTAGATACTTACCAAGCTCACCCACTACGGTAAGATCCGCAGCTAAACTCTGTTTAACCGTATCGTCAAAGCACGAAGTCGGCACATAGTTAATCGGGAAGTTATTACGCTGAGAATAGACACTGATAATGTCAGCCAATGCACGATAACTAATGGTGCCATCTGCTGCTTTAAGCTCACAAGTATGGTCAGGTGTCAGCAAAATGTTGATAAGCTTATCCCTTGCCATATCCACTGATTTAGGCGAACCACATAAGACTTCGAATGGCCATACTGTGGCATTTGCTTGGTTAGCACAGTAGTCAGCATTACCGATCGGCAGTCCCAACATCTGTACATTAGAAAGTGGCGTTGTAAACACAAGGTTCTGATAACGATCAAAAATATGTAACGAGTTTCGCCAATCCATGAATTCACTTACACGACGTTCAGCATATTTCATCGCCGTTGATTCAGAGAAGCGATCACTCATTCCTCGCAGGGTTCGTTTGTAGTAGTTGTCCTCATAACTTTCGAGTTTAAATGCCATAATTTCAGCACGGTTACGCCCCTCATCATGGCGATTACAGTCATCATTAAGGCTTACGTTGCCATCGGTACAATATAGAAAATCACGCATTGGCTTGTCTGGATGCACAGTTTCCAACGCTTTTATTGCACCGTCATAAGTCAGTGAAGATGGTGAAGCGAAAGGATTGAGTGCTTCTTGACGTAGTTGCTCATCAAAAGCCCCCGCATGAAGATAAACTTTTGTCACTGATTGAGTATTGTCGCCATTGATTACAGTTTTTTGTGCTTCAACTTGTCGTTTGTAGCCAAAACGTAATGCCGCCAAGTCATACGGACCAAACACCGCTAATGCATTAAGCATCGAAGGGTTGTAATCCATGATCGAAGAGTAACCAGGCACTGTTCGTAGCCCATGCTCAGCCAATTCACTTTGAGCGAAGTAGTTGTTAGCATCGTTACTGCCTTTAAAGTTATGACGTAAACCGAAGTTATGGCCGAGCTCATGAACCAGTGTCTTCGCGTAGAAAACGCCTGTAATAAACAAACCAAGATCAGCTTGCTGCTTCTCGTTTAACTCATTCCACTCTTTAAGCTTACCGACAACACCCACTTCCCCATTCTTCCACAAGCTTTTATCTTGGAAGTTGAAGGTAATACCACCTATCGTCGTTGGCAGAGATTTTAGTGTTGCCCCTGCACGTAGTTCGGAGACAGGATACATGTTGTTTTCTGCCCACAAACGACGCTCCAGTTCGCGCAGTGCTGACATTTCTTCGAAAGAAACATCTTCTTGACCATAAGTCAGTTCTTCTTGTACTGCTTTAACAACATCTGCCAACGACTGATAAGCCATCGGAAGCGCTTGTGCTTGGTCTAGGTTTGTCGCTTCAGTAACATCAACATTTCTTTGACTATCATAATGGCTCACACCAGCACCATTACTTACTGGTGTATCAGTCGTTGAAGATGCTGTATTTGTGGTTGAAGAGGCATTTACAGTAGTCACACGACCACGGTTATAGTCGTTTGCTATGCGATCCCACAAAATATCCGATATAGAACGTAGAACACCTGAATACTGGTTCACGTGAGCATGCACGATTTCACCCGTTAATGGGTTAACCGCTGAAGGGCCATAACCAGCCAAACCGTTATCTAAAGGCTCATCAATCAGATTGATAACGTTGTAGCGTAAATCGCCTGACTGCTTACCACTGGGTTCGTGTAGACGAATTTGCGGCACACCCACTTTCACCAATTGTGGGTTGATGAGTGCAATAACGTCTTTGGTCACCTGTTTGAAAAACAGTGTTTCTGCATTTTGGTCAAAGCTATCTGACAGATGGTAATCAATATAAGGCTGCTTAGGATTAAAACGGTGCAGGTACTGGAACGTTTGATCGAACTGTCCATCAACATAAGAAGGATCGGGTCTACCGACTTCATTTGCAAAGAAACCGAACGTGTCTTCATCACCTTTTAAATAAATGACAGGCTCATAAACACCACGCGAAGCACTGCGAGCAGTATTGGTATTTTGAGATGGAGAGCGAACAAGATCTAACGGAACCAAGGAGTAGAATTGGGAGACGCTAAATGACAGTTTGTCGATATCATAGTCATTACTGTCTAAAGCATTAAGCATACAGTTCCAGTTATTCGTAACTCGGTAGTCCTGCATCAATTCAAAGTTAAGTACGCCATCCGTTGTGATCTCGTAACCTTTCCAGCCTGTACTTGGATCAATCGCTAAGCGCGGCGTACCAACCTTGGTATAACAACCTTCGGCAAATGTCAGCAAATCATTCCATGATGCTTCTGCGATGGTTGTTTTAGTAAAATCAGGTTCAAAATAAGCGCGCTGATGCCAAGGTACTTCGTTGTTATCAACTTGCTCTTCTTTATTCGTACATTCGTTGTAATCGTTTTCTTTACATTGATAGTCAACGTAGTCAACAGGAATAGAGAGTACAAGGCTTTGATCATCCGCTCTTTCAATCCAACGGCCTAGCGCTTTTTCATCAATTTCGCCTTGACTGATGACATCAGGGCTAATCATGCGAACCTTAATTTCACCCGATTTTGCACTGTCATTATTGGCTTCAAATGCAACAGTAACTAACTTCTCCTGCCCCTGCATAAATGGGGCCATTGAGCCAGCATAACGTGGAGCATGAGCCATAGATGGCATATATAAGTACACCTGATCTGTTTTCACTTGATCTCTGGTGTAAGAATTACTGGGTTTGGATATATATTCATAGGGTTGGTCATCCGCACCACAACCAGACAAAATACCGGTAATAGCTGATGCCAACGCAATACGCTTAAATTGCATTGTTTACTTCCTTATATTAATTCCCTAAAACGAATACGTAAGTTGCGCGATATAAGTCGCTTTATCCGTATCAAATAAATCTAAATTTCCAAGAGTTCCTCGCTCTGCGTCGCTATAAAACCCCGCACTGGATACAGTAAAAGATGCCGTCCATGAACTAGAAATTTTATAATTACTATAGAGTGATGCCGCATAGGCAAACTCTCGGCTTCTATTCCCTTTATAACTTGTACCATTACCACCAAGTAAAGACATGCCTAGGGTCAAATTATCAAATTGATAATTTCCATCCACAGAAAGAGAATAAACCCATTCTGTTAATACACGTCCATTCATGGTTTGGTATTTGTAGAAATTTTTCCTAAGTCTAGGTGAGACAGAATAATGACCACCGAGCATTTCAAAACTCACCGGCATAGAAAGCCGAAAAGCCGTATAAAGCTCCGTGTCACGTGATGCTTCTGAGGTAGGAATAGTCAATTGCCCACCAAGCCCTAACCGGCCTGTTTCACCGAAAGCGAAGAGATTAGAGTAGTTTAAACCGACTACGGTATCTGTCACGTAAGTACCCGTTTTATCCTGAAAGACTCTGTAGCCACCGCCATTAATATAGGCTCGTAGCTGTTCAGACACGGGATAATTCAGCGTGCCATTCCATGACAAATTGCGGATGGAGCGGTAGTCATCTTTGTCATAAAGATTACTGTCATAAGCCAAAGTGGCTGAGCCTGACAGCTGACAAATCATACACTGCTGCTCTTCATTTAAAGCCATATCACTATTTTGAGTTGTGGCATCACCTTCTGATGACATTGCTGCTGCAGAAAAAAAAGCCAACAACTAAAAATGTTATAGGATTGACCCTACACTTTTTTATGTTGTGCATAGTTTACTTCCAAAAAATTCAGTTCTATTTCGAACCAAAAATTGATTTACTGAAAATAATATTTGCAGTAAACCACCCCAGTTAATGACAAAATCATTAACTGAAATTCATTAAATTATTATTTTTATAGATTAATCATTCACAGCAAGCAGAAAAACATCAATTGTTCTTTATTCAAGAGTAAAACTTTATTTTCGGTCTAATTCTCTTTTCCTCCTGTATTTAGGGTGAGTTATCGGGATTGCTGAAAGCAGCTTTTTGGTATAGTCATTTTTAGGGTTGTTATACACCTCTAGAACATTGCCATACTCAACAATTTTTCCGAAATACATAACGGCAATATTATCGGAAACTTGCTTAACCACAGATAAATCATGAGAGATAAAAATAATCGCCAAGTTCATTTCCTGCTGTAAAGTCAGCAGCAAATTAATGATTTGCGCTTGAACAGAAACATCCAAGGCCGATACAGATTCATCACAAATCAGTAATTTTGGCTTTAATGCTATCGCGCGGGCTATCCCGATCCGTTGACGCTGTCCGCCCGAAAACTCATGGGGGTAGCGTTCAACCGAATTTGCGGGTAATCCCACTTTTTCAAGTAACTCTAGAACCCATTGTTTACGCTCTTTAGTATTACCCACACCATGAATGATAAACGGCTCTTCCAATATCATTCCAACCGTGTGACGTTGATTAAGCGACTCAAGCGGATCTTGAAATACAATTTGCATCTCTTTGCGTAATGAGCGCATGACTTTCGCAGAAAAATGCGTGATATCTTGCCCTTCAAAGAAAATGCGCCCTTCCGTTGGCTCAAAAAGTTTGAGTATGGTTCGACCCAATGTGCTTTTCCCACATCCAGACTCACCAACCAGCCCTAACGTTTCTCCTGGCTGGATTGAAAAAGAGACGCCATCAACAGCTTTAACGGTATATCCGCGTCGGAACAGTTTTTTTCCAGACACAAAATGCTGTTTAAGGTTTTCAATTTTGAGTAGCGCTTGCATGATTACCCCTTAAACTCCGGAAATAACTGAGGATCTATAGGCTTAATGGAGATCAGTTGCTTGGGAGTATGCTCCAAGCTAGGCATTAAGCTCATTAAACGCTCGGTATACGGGTGCTGTGGCTCATCGAACAAGGAAAACACATCCGCATGCTCAACCACTTTCCCCGCGTACATCACTGCAACTTCATCACAAACTTCAGCCACTACGCCTAAATCATGGGTAATAAAAATCACCGCCATACCGGTTTCTTGCTGCAAATCCTGAATCAGTTCTAAGATCGAAGCTTGTACTGTGACATCTAACGCTGTCGTCGGCTCATCGCAGATCAACACTTCAGGTTTACAAGCCAGCGCCATGGCAATCATCACTCGCTGGCGCATCCCTCCAGAGAGATTATGCGGATACTCATCAAAACGTTTATCCGCCATCGGGATGCGAACTTTCTCTAGCATTTCCAACGCATGTTTACGCAAAGCAGCACGATTCAGCTCAGGGCGATGCAAAGCCAGAACTTCCATCAATTGTTTACCAACTGTGTGTACTGGATTTAGTGCCGTCATCGGGTCTTGGAAAATGATCGAAATACGATCCCCACGCATCGAGTACATCTCTTTAGGTGGGAGCTTTACCAAGTCTGTGCCTCGGTAAAGGATTTCTCCGCCAATCACTCGTCCATAGGGTTTCGGTAGCAGTCCCATGATGGACATAGCCGTAACACTTTTACCGCAGCCAGACTCACCAACCAAACCCAGTGTGCGTCCCTTTTTTACATCAAAGCTCACACCATGCAGAATCTTCACTGGACCATTATCGGTCATGAACTCTGTCTCAAGCTGTTTGACACTAAGTACTACATCCTCGTTCATTGCCAGTGCCCTACTCGTTACAGCTTGTACTTCAAATCAAGCATAGTGACAGGCTCAAAAGTTTTGCCGCTTTTCATCGCTTTCTCTGTTTCTTGCTTTACCTCTGAATCAATCCAGAAAGTATGTAAGCCGATCCCACGATCAATCGGGAACATCGCTTGCGTGCGCTTGGTCATAGGATTTTTCGGAAATTGAATCCAACGCCAATGTGCTTCACGTGCGTAAGTCACCATATATCCCGGTACGATGACATAAGCATCCGTAATCAACTGCTGAATTTGTTGTGACAATGCCTGCTTTTTCTGAACATCAAACTCATTTTTATATTGTTCAATCAACTCATCCAACTGGGGAGAACTGTAATTGGTGTGGCTGTTAGTTTGAGGTTTATTGGCGTTAGCAGAATGGAAATACTCCCAGTAGGCCGGAACATCCGATGTACCCATATTCACAAATGCTAACTCGTGTTTTTTCTCTAGGATGTACTTAAATGCTGAGGATCCATCGACCAGATTGAGGGTAAACTCAAGGCCTGCTTGCTTTGCTTGTTCTTTCAAAAAGGCGATACGTGGTGTCCACGAACTTACGCCATAAGTAATTGCGAAAGAAAGACGCTCACCTTTTGCGTTGATGCGAATGCCATCAGAACCGATTTTTCCAAAGCCAGCAGCCTCAAAAAACTGAATGGCTTTTTCTGGCTCAAAGCGTGGTGGTTGTGGATTAGGTAAATCATATCCACCATGTCCAAAACCCATTGCGTTAGGCTTACGCGAATAATCACCACGCGTGATTTTTTCAATCATGCCGTCATAATCGGTCGCATAAGTTAAGCCTTTACGTACGTTCGCATCCCCTAGATGCGGCATGGAAACATTCATCCATAAACCACCCGCCCCTTGTGGCATTTGGTTGTAACCCCAAAATTTGTGGATGTAACCCTTGTCATAGAGTTCACCCTTGGCTTTTTCATGCCACAGCGCAGGTAAAATCATATTAAAGGCATCTAATGAGCCTTTTTCGAAATGTTTAAGGGCAATATCTTCATCACGGATAATGGTGAAGCGGATCTTATCTACGTTAAAACGATTTTGATAATAGCGGTTGCTGTAACCCCACCAATCATCTCCCACATGCTTAAACGTGATACTTTTTCCTTTCTTCACTTCTTCCAAATAGTAAGCATTGGTTGTCGGCTCACCTTCAAAGTTGTAGCGACGGACATAATCGTCATCGATACCATCTTTGTTCTCATCTTTCTTCGGATTCGCATAGAAATGCTCTGGACGGGGAACAAAAGATCCTAAGGTATAAAGTAAGTCTTCAGGGTTCTTTTCAACCTTGCTGACGGCCGCAAAAGTGTGGTCATCAATCTTGATCACATCTTCGATGACTGTGGTGTAGTACTCGTTAAACCAAGGAGCAACGATATCTGGAGAACGATAAAATTTGAGCATAAACACAAAGTCATCAGCCGTGACTTTTTCGCCGTCAGACCACTTGGCTTGCGGATTAAGCTTGAAGTAAACCGTTTTATTATCGCCAGCAAATGCCCATTCATTAGCAAGCTGCGGGATCCACTCTAAGGTATCAGGATGTTTAGCGACTAAAGCGGGAACATCATCCAAAAAATGACCTCTTAAACCCGAATTAGAATCCGGACCGACACTGCGTAATGTTTGAGGAAAACTCAGTAAATGAGTGCGATACGTACCACCACGCTTCGCCTCTGGAGAAGCGAATACGGGTTCATCCCAGTTGGTTTGCCACTGGAGATCACTAGGTAATGAAGCTGCATAGGCTGTCGTGCTGACCGCTGCGATAGCGGATGCGATTAAGAGTTTTTTCATGCTAAACCTTCCCTATTCTTACTTATCCATCACACGTAACGTGTGTACTTCTTCGGATCAAACGCAGCGCGAATCGCTTCACCAATAAACGTCACCATGACGAGTACAGAGACAATCGCTGTCACGACGGAAGCAACTATCCAAGGTGAATCCAGATTCGACTTTCCTTGTTGTAATAATTCGCCCCAACTTGGTGTTGGTGGCATTAATCCTAGCCCTAAATAATCTAACGCTGTCAGTGCCGTGATGTTGGCGGCAATCGTAAATGGTGCCAACGTCACAATCATCACCATCGTATTGGGCAAAATATGGTGGAACAAAATTCGCGCTGTCGATGCACCCAAGGCCCGTGCAGCAGTTACATACTCACGTGCTGACTCTTTGTAAGTCATGGTACGCATGTACCAGGTGATCCCAATCCAACCAAACAGTACATTGATTGCCACAAAGAGCACAAAGGTTGGCTGGGTGATAGAAACTAAGATCATGATGACGTAGAGGAAAGGCACCATAGACCAAACTTCAATTACGCGTTGTGCCAATAAATCAAAACGACCTCCAAAGAACCCCATAGCACACCCAACAACAGTGCCGATGGCATATGAGATGGCCATAGTCAGCAACGCAAAACCCATCGCGGTGCGAAATCCATACACTAATCGTGCGAGTACATCGCGCCCTATGACATCCGTCCCGAGATAATGTTGAGTCTCAGCATTTGGGGCTAATGGTGGAAACTCACCGCTAAAATCCTGCTCATAGGGATTCCAAGGCACCAACGGCAAAATAACAAAATCATCGCCATTCTCTTGCTCAAACAGTGTTTTCAACTGACGATAATCGGTTTCACTTGAGTAATCCAACCCAAATTGTGTACCACTGTAAACACTGCTCACCACAGGTAAATACCATTGACCTTGGTATTTCACTACTAAGGCTCGGCTGTTAATAAAAAATTCTGCAAACAGTGAAAGAACCAATAAAATTGAAAGAAGAATAAATGACCAATATCCACGCTTAATTTCTTTAAACGCTTTGAGTTTTTTTCTGGTTAATGGACTGATTGTTATCATTACTCACCAAACCTTACTCGTGGATCTGTCGCTGCAACACACAAATCAGACAATATATTCCCGACCATTAGCATCACGCATTAATTGCCACGATCCCCATAACGACCGGATAATCACGTTCCATAATAGATTCATAACCAAGAAGGCCAATACCATCTATATTAAAAATCACTTCAATAAGGAATGAACCTGTCATGAAAAATAGCAATGAATTACCAAAATGACTTGCGACTGGAATCAAGCTATTTTGTAACGCATGCTTTCTTACCGCCTTATTAAATGGCAAACCTTTCGCAATAGCCGTACGAATATAATCAGTTGACAAGTTCTCCATCAGGCTATTTTTCATGGTCATCGTTAATGTTGCGAAATCACCAATTAAGTAACAGACAAGGGGTAAAACTGCATGCCACATAATGTCTTTAAACTTCTCCGAAAAGGTTTTATAGTCAGAGAAATCATCACCTACAAATCCCCCCATCGGGAACCATTCCAAGTGGTATGCGAACACCGTGATGAGAAAGACACCGACAACATAGCCTGGCAGAGCATAGCCAACAAAGATCAGAATCGATGATGCGGAGTCAAACACCGAGCCATGCTTTATCGCTTTATAATACCCAAGAGGAATCGAAATAAAGTAACTAATAAAAAACGTCATACCGCCATAAAATAAGGATACAGGTAAACGTTCAGCAATCATTTCACTGACAGGTTCGTAATAGCGAGTTGACTCACCAAAATCGAGCACAATTATTTTACTTAGCCAGTCGAAATAAGCTTCTAGAACAGGCTTATCTAACCCATAAAATGCATTGAGCTGTGCGATTTGATCATCGGATAAAGCATTACTCTCACTCACTGACGAATAATTAGCACTGTCAGACATTGACTGCATACTGGCTAACATTCGCTCGACCGGGCCTCCCGGAACAAATCGAGTGATGGCAAAAATTAGAATAGTAATACCTAAGAATGTTGGAACAATTAAAGCCAACCTTCGTAAAATATATGATAACACTTACAAGCGCACTCCATGCCGTAAAATACGAGTTATCAAGATCAATACATCCGGTAAAGATCTCCTTTTGAAGATGGTTAATTAACCATCGAACAAGAATGACGTTTCTTTTTCATCTCGGGAGCACATTTAAACCAAAAGTGAATTAAAATATCAAATACTATCTGAACTAGAATTTACCTTATCAATAACTACAAAGCTGCATACATAATCTTCTGCATACTGATTTTACGGCGATTTCATAACAAGATGTTCTAGGCAATCGTTTTTATCAGAAAGATTCACTACAAAAATACATAGAGGCAGCATTTTCAAAACCCACCTTAAGCATAAAAACTGCATAATTATTATGTGTAATAATTTATTTATAATTTACACGAATGCGACACATGTCTTACATATTGTTTTCGTGAGTAAAAAACGGCTCATTAAAAGCAGGGGAACCACCTCTATCCCCCCTCCTTTTGGTGAAGAAGCTTGAAAGCTTTACTCAAGCCTCTCACCTCAAATCGATGTCATTTCCTAAAAATTCGGCTCTCAATACATCATCAATCCTGCGTTTTATTTCTGTTCTCAAATTGAGATAAGAAAACGAATTCATTTAAAAACAATAAGTTAATTTTGGCTTGTTTTTTGCTCATCTACCTTATCAACCTTCCACAACAAACTAGGTGACGGTATGCACTTACAATTATGGTGTTTCATCATGTTGATGTTGGTTTCTATTCGAACTATCGCTGCACCTTTTGAAACTTGTCCAAGCAAAGCGTATTTATTCCAAGCTTCTCCGGTACAGGTTTATGGTGTGAACTTAGTAACGGGGCAAACCGCTCTGCTACAAAGCAATACGGGGCTAAACGGAAATATCAATGCCGTTGGCTTTGATTTTCAAGATCGCTATATCTACGGTTACGATACCAACAACAAGCGATTAGTTCGGTTAGGCTCTGATTTTCAGGTAGAAACTCTTAATACCCTTGGACTGCCGCAGGACTACACCTTCTTTGTTGGGGATGTTTATAACCATGTTTTTTATCTTTACCGACAAGGTAAAGGCTTATTTAAAATCGATCTAAGTCCTTTAGACAGTGACCCAAATGCGGTACTCATCGTCGAACAAATCTCGACAACAGCGACAGTCAACCTCACCGATTTCGCTTTTCATCCCGCAGATGGCAGCTTGTACGGTGTCGATAACTCAACCGGAGGCTTGTATCTGTTTGATACGGACACGGGTGTCAGCAGTTACATTGGTAATGTCGGCCAAACAGGTACTTTTGGCGCTGGCTACTTTGATGTGGATGGCTATTACTACATCTCACGCAATAGTGATGGAAAGATATTCCGGATTAATCTCTCAAAGCCTGATTTGATCGCGCAAGGCAATGTTCCTGCCGTGCACTTTGCTGACGGCCCGTCCTCAAACCAGAATGATGGTGCGCGTTGTGCGAATGCTCCTGTGATCGATGAAGACTCAACCATTGATTTTGGTGATGCTCCGGATAGCTACCGTACCACATTAGCGTCCAATGGCCCGCGTCATCAAATGGATGGAGTGACATGGTTAGGCTCAGCACCAGACGGTGAACAGTCAGGTCAGCCTTTTCCAGCCAGTGACGACAAAGCCGGCATTGATGACGAAGATGGGGTTGGCTTTGTCACTGCTTTAGAAGCGGGTCTGGAAGCATTAATCACAGTGAATGCTTCCACTTCGGGTTATCTTTCTGCTTGGTTTGACTGGAATCGTGATGGCGACTTTGATGATGCAGGAGAGCAAGTCTTTACCGACCAACTACTGAACAGCGGGCAAAATGTACTGATTTTCACGGTCGCCCAACAAGCGACTATGGGTTCAAGTTGGAGCCGTTTTCGCTTTAGCCAACAAAAAGGGTTGAATGCGTACGGAGGTTCAACATCTGGAGAAGTGGAAGACTACCCTATTACCATCTCCGCGAATGGGGTCGCGATACGCTATTTTCCTAGTGAAACCACTTACGCTACGGTCGCCTTTGAGGACAACTGGCCACATTTAGCCGACTATGACATGAACGATGTGGTGATCCGTTACCGAGTCACCGAAACACTGCAAGATAACCAAGTCGCACAGATTCGGATTGATGGCTACCTTGCAGCTTATGGCGCGGGTTATCACAACGGTTTTGCTATTCGCTTATCAGGCCTTACTCGCAGTGCTATTGATACCAACTTAACCCGTCAGTATCACAATGATGTGTTGCAACCAAACAGCGGGTTGGAGATGGATTCGAATGAAGCAATCTTCATCATTTCCGAGGATCTTTCACGCGCATTCCCGCGGCTTTGTACTTACTTCCGAACCGACAATCAATGCACGGAAGACATTGGCTTTAACTTCAGTCTTATCATTGCTATTGAGCGCAGTAGTGATGTGAGTCAGCTGATCGCAATGCCATATGATCCTTTCATTTTTGCCACTCCCGGTATTTATCATGGGGAAGGGATAACCTTCCAACCGGGTCGCAAATGGGAAGTTCATCTTGCCGATTACCCTGCCACTGAGAAGTTTGATGCAGCTAATTTATATGGCGCTGGCGTTGATACCAGTGACCCAGCTCAACAACGTTTTTTCAAAAACGCGAACAATCTGCCATGGGCCTTACTGATCACCGATGAATGGCAATGGCCCTATGAACGTAGCGATTTAGTACGTACTTATCCGCAGTTCAGTGCTTACGCCCAATCAGCAGGGCAACAGAAACAGAGTTGGTTCAACAACGCCTTCAACAACTGCGCATACTGCTATAACCCTTAGGAGGACACCATGAAAAACGCATTTCTATTAGTCACTTCATGTTTGCTCTACGGTTGTGGAGGCGGTGGCGATGGTTCAGGAGATACAGCATCGATTAGCGTGACTTCTCCAACGCAACCGACTTCCGAAGAGGCCGCAATCATCGCCAAGGATTTCACCCCTGTGATGATGAGCTTTATAACGCAGCTCTCCTCAACAACAGCAAACACCAGCAATGATTATTCCCAACAAGATTTTGGTAGTGACAGCAGCGTAACGACTTCACAATTGAATGTGCCCGCTGAATTTAGCTTTAACCCGGTCGCGCAAATTGAGGTCAAAGCCGATATTAGCGCCTATCGTACTGACCGAGCCTTTGTTGCCTTCTATAGTCAATATACGTCCAGTGGCAATGGAACTTACCAAGCGGTTTATGAAAGCCGGATTGCTTCGTCAGCGTTAACTCTTGGTGTCGCAACCTTTAGCTTCAGTTATCCACTTTCTCAATCCAGCTTGCTGGCCGAGATATGGTTTTATGATGGTTCCGCCCCACTGCAGCAAGTATTTACACCAACACAACCGTAAAAAGGATTCGCGCTCTCATGTTCAACAAAGGGCTTGGTGGTTTACTCATTGGGGTGAACTTACTTTGGTTTACCAGTTTGTATTACCCCATGCCCATATGGTGGTTAGATAATCTTTTTAGCTATCCAATTGGGCTAATAGCTTTTAATGCTCTTTTAATATTGATTGCGCTCTTAATGCGCTACCGAGTCTTACTTGTTGGTAGCACACTGTGTACGCTGGCTTTAATCTGGTTCATACCAAGTAGTAAAAATGAAGTGATGCCGCAAACTCAAAAAAACGGCGAGGTTTCACAAGATCAGAGTGCAGCGCATTGTTCCTCTTCGCTGAAAATCATCCAGTTCAATGCACTCTACGAAAATACCGACTACAACCGGCTGCTCAACCTTTTACTGCAAGAGCAAGCCGATTTAGTGGTACTGCAGGAAGTGGCTCCTGCGCTTGAAGATAAGCTCAGCACTTTGGACGACATCTACCCGTACATTTACGGTGGTAAAACCCATGCAAAAGTGCCCTCAAGCCAGTTTATTCTCAGCAAAGAAGCCATCCTGCATTTTTTTGTTAAACCTTTTACAGAGAAAAATAAAATCCTGCAGGGCGATTGGCAAATCACCCCTCAAACCTCCTTGCGTTTGATTGCCACGCACTTACCTTCTCCAAGAAATTCCACGCTTTGGGAAGAGCGTAATGCCATGCTTGCTCATGTAGAAACACTGGCAAGCGAAAGCGATATGGCAAACACCATAGTGTTAGGGGATTTCAACCTCTCAAGCATGAATGCACGTTTTAGAAGCCATTTTGAAGGCTTTGAAACTCGGCCTGTGGCTTCATGGCCAGAATGGTTAACCCATTACCCTACCCCCGCTTTTACCATGATCAGCATTGATCATTTGTGGCTTAAGTCAGCGCAGTTTTCTCTTTGCAGCCGACAAGGGTTTCTTCCCTCTTTAGGTTCAGATCACCGCATGATTATCACGAAAATTGCCCAGCAATAACCTTGTCTCAAAATGATTTTCAAAATGACAATGCTCTCAAAACTGAAAAACCAGCACATAGAAATAAACGTAATTTATTGATATTTAAAAATAATTAAATTGGCACACTTACTGCTCTATTACCTACATGCAACCCAAAGATGCTGACAGATTCATGAACGCATCGAAAGATTGGTAAACAGTAAGGAGACACCCATGGAACTCAGAACCATTGTTGATAGCGATATCCAAGTCACACTTCGTATAGAGGGCAATCTGGATGCGGAAGGTAGCCGTTTTCTTCAGCCTATAATTGATGATGTGATCTGGAAAGATGCTCACCAAGAAGTTGAGTTGGATTTTCGCAATGTCACCTTTTTAGATTCGTCAGGTGTTGGTGCTTTGGTCTATCTTTATAAGCGACTCGTTGAATCTGAACGAAAAATGCGCATTGAGAATGCCACTGGTCAGCCTCTCGAAATTATTAAACTGCTCCGTATCGGCCAAGCCATTCCAGTGAATTCTCGCACTTATTAGCCCACCTGAGGAGGTGAGCATGAAGTTAGCTATCGTCAGTATTGGTTTGTTCACCTTACTTGGTACCGCTGGGTGCACCTCGTATCCAGAAGAAGGGCGCGGTGGAATCGCAGAAGCTTACATGAATGGGGAGTTCGCCCCCGTGATGCCGGATGAACCGCTCGGCCCTGAACATGGGCTACGTTTTGACTGGCAACTGAGCAAATTACATTTGGAGAGCCTGATCCGCGAAGGCGCTAAATGGTGTTTTCCTGCTGCTGTTGTTCAGGCTTTAGAAAAGCAAAATCGGATCGCTAGGCAGCTTGATGGCGGCTTGCTGCTGGATGCTGCGAATGATCTGGTCATTCAGCGTAAACGCTTGAATCAGTTAGAACAGCAACTTGATTATGTCACTTCACAAACGCGCTGCGTTCCACCTCAAAATGAACAGTCATTTGCGAACTCCCTCTCGCTGATTGAAGAGTTGAATCGGCTGCTCAATGTGGATAATCAATTTGCGATTAACTCTACCGAGATCAACCCCAAATACATGGGCAATTTAGCCATCGCAGCCGACAAACTGAAAGCTCGTCAGGACTTAACACTTTCGGTAACGGGGCATGCTGATTCATCCGGTAATTCGGAATTCAATGAAAAACTGGCCATGGGACGAGCAGAACAAGTGAAGCGCTACCTGACGATTTTCGGCCTTGCGCCAGAGCGAATCACCACCCATTCCCTTGGCGAGTCCCTTCCTTTGTACGTCGGCGAAACACCGGGAGTGAAATTAACCAACCGACGCGTCAGCATTGAAATTATTACGGCAGATAGTCCAAACCTCTCTAAGCAAGGAGGAGAACTCTATGAGCAAGAATAGTTTTAAAGCTCTGCTGCTGTGCTTCACTCTGCTACTGAGTAGCCTTAGCTTCGCGGAAGAAACCGTAAGAATTGGTGATTTAGTACAAGTTGACCTGCCCGGTGAACCTTCACTCAATAAAGGATTTCAGGTTGATAAACGGGGGCGAATTACACTCCCGGAAGTTGGTCCACTTTATGTGGCGGGCTACGATGAAAACCAACTGCAGCAAGCGGTTTCTGATGCTTTGAGCCGTGTGTTTCGCGACATCAGCACGCTCCAAGTCTTTATTGCCGAGCAGCAACTGCTGATTTCAGTGCAAGGCTATGTCGCCTCTCCCGGTGAATATACGTTATCGAGTAACGCGGATATTCAAATGGCGTTGCATGCCGCAGGTGGCGCTCGCCAAGGGGCGCAGCTTGATAAGCTTCAACTCAAACGTAAAGACGAAAAAATCGTTTTCAACTACAAAGCTTTTCTCGATAGTGGCGATGAAAGCATTCTCCCCCAGCTCGAATCTACCGATGTACTTTTTGTGCCAGCTTCACCGATCGTCGGCAATATCGAACAGGAGTTTGATGCGGCTAAACTGGCCAATGCGGGGGACAGTGCGGACTCCAAAATGGCCATCAAAGTCTTCGGTGAAGTGAATGCTCCCGGCTCCTTCACCTATCAAGCTAACACCAACTTGGTGGATATTTTGATGCGTTCAGGCGGCGTAACTCGTTATGCGGCCGTTGAGCAGATCCGTGTGATCAGTGATAACAACCCTAAGCTGTTCAACCTTAAGCAATACCTTGATTCGGGTAATGAATCTTTACTCCCGATCCTCTCTCCAGGAACGACCGTGTTTGTCCCCAAACAGGAGGAGGAAATTAAAGCGGGAGCCAATATGGTGTATGTGATGGGAGAAGTCGCCAGACCGGGCGCTTTTGAAGGCAAACCGGGGGCAACCTTTATGGATATTTTAGCCAATGCAGGTGGCCCAACCCGTTTTGCCGAAGCCAGACAAATTCGAGTCATCAAAGCCAATGGTCAAGTAACCCGCTTCGATTTAACCGCTTTCACCGAAGGGCTCACCAGCACCGCACCGCCTGCCATTCAATCCGGTGACGCGATTTTTGTGCCAGAAAAAACCGATATGAATGAAAAATCGTGGCTAAAAGTCGCACCAGATCGAGCAGTTAATGTGATTGGTGAAGTGGTTAGGCCGGGGCGCATTGAGTGGTCAGATGAAATGAATCTGATGGATCTGCTTGCTCATGTTGGTGGCCCAACTCTGAGAGCGGATACCACTCGTATTGAGATTGCGATGGATGGTCAACAAATGCAGGTGTTTGACTTGGATGCTTTCATTCAAAGCGGTGCGCCGCGTAGCCAACTGCCTCACATTCAAGCTGGCACCATCATTCGCATACACGATCTTCCTCAAGACCCTTCGGACAACAAATCACAATGGGTTCGCCAAGCGTCGGATGCTTCCATCTATGTGTTGGGGCAAGTCAATGCTCCCGGCCGCTATCGTTTCAACAACGATATGCATTTTCTGGACATTCTTTCAGCCGCAGATGGCCCAACCAAGGATGCGGATCTGCACAACTTGCGTGTGACTCATCGAGACAAGCCTTATGCCAGAGTCAGTAAGCTCAATCTCGCCTTATATTTTGAAACGGGAGATGAGAACTTGCTGCCCGACATCAAAACCGGAGACACCATTTACATCCCAGAGAAGAACCGGAACTGGCTCGATAACACCAAAGAATCCACCGTGAGAGTGCTAGGCGCAATCAATAAACCGGGGCGTTACGTGTTCAGTGACACCATGACGATTCTCGATATTTTGGCCGAAGCGGGTGGCCCGAGCCAATCGGCCTATCTAGAGAAAATCACCATAGTGAATATGTCTTGTTGTCAGGGGCAAGCACGTACCTTCGACCTGATTGAATTCAGCAAAACCGCGAACCTTTATGCTCTCCCAGTATTACGCGCGGGAGACACCATTTACATTCCAGATCGCAGTGAAAGCCTATTGGAGAAAACTCGCGAAAGTATTGATGATGTTTTACGCATCACCACCACTATCCTACTGATAGGAGCGCTGTAGCATGATTCCCGCCACGCATGCCGAAATTGAGCAAATTTACCTTGCCGCAGAGTTAGCCAACTGCCGATCACTGTGCATTACTTCATGTCAGTCCGGTGAAGGAGTCACGTCGATCGCCAGTGCGCTGACTGAACGTTACCTGCTGGCCGGCCACGATGCCTTGTTGGTTGACCTCAACATGTTTAAACCTGCATTTAAAGAGGTAGAAATGCTCAACGCGCCCGATGGGCGGCAATGGGTTGAAAACCGAGAAACCCACCAGCTTTTTACTGGGTTGAGCGTACCGCGCGAAAGGTCACTGCAGCTCAGTTATAAAGATCCCAATACCCTGTCACGAGCGGTTCAACAATGGCTGAACCAGTATGAACGGATCATTATTGATACTTCTCCAATCCTCAACTTAAACAAAAACAATATCCCCGCTCAAAGCGTTGCGAGCGCTTGTGACAAAACCGTTCTGGTGGTGATGAGCGGCACAACCACGACTCAACAAGTGCAAAAAGCGATTGAGTTACTGGGGTCAGATCAGATCTCCCTACTGGGCACCATTTTAAATGCCCGTGACCAGCCACCTCTGCGTTTAGAGCTGATTCGAGAGATCAATCGACTCTCTTTTATCCCGAAGCGGTGGCGAGAACGTTGGATTCGCACCGTACTCGGTAGCGATTTGCTCTCAAATTACACCTAATTCCCATTAACGGTTTGCTAGAGGACTCCCCATGCACGACCCTATCCATGATCTCGATGCTGCAGAATGGATTGATGAAACCATCATCCAACAAGTGATCCACGATACCGACATCAGCATCATGCCCATGCTGCTGACTAGCTACATTGAAGAGAGCCAAATACGCTTGCAGCACATAGAAAAAGCCATACAACTCACCGATCACGCCGCTTTAGAGTTTGAGCTGCATACTCTCGGCAGCGCTTCTCTTGCATTAGGCAATCGTCATTTATCGCGCTGTGCTCGTGAAATGGAACGCCATTGCCAAAAGCAACAATGGAATGAGGCAACTGCTCTGTATCCGAAATTGGTTCGCATCGCGCACTGGTCACTCATTGCCAGCCAAGAACGTTTAGAACTGGGATTTGAGGCTTAAATAACGCACTTTCGCAATTTGAGAATCTGTACTATACCAATAGAAACATCTTGCATATCAATACTCAACCGCCATGGCGAGCTGGTAGCGAAAAATAAGCGCCCTATT
The DNA here is from genome assembly GCF_000338875.1 of Vibrio mimicus CAIM 602. Lineage (GTDB taxonomy): Bacteria > Pseudomonadota > Gammaproteobacteria > Enterobacterales > Vibrionaceae > Vibrio > Vibrio mimicus. The sequence continues at coordinate 201,571 of NZ_AOMO01000024.1, forward strand.
TTCTGAAACACAGTTGCACTAATGCTGGCCTGCTATGAACGCCAATGACAAAGGTAAATAAAAACTAAGGATAAGAGATGAAATCTAAAGTGCTGTTAGTGGAAGATTCCACCTCGTTAGCCATTTTGTATAAGCAGTATGTTAAAGATGAACCTTTTGATCTCTTTCATGTAGAAACTGGGCGCGATGCCATTCAATTTTTACAAAGAACGCCGCCTGAGTTGATTATTCTCGATTTGAAACTGCCGGACATGTCTGGAGAGGAGATCCTCGACTGGATTAATCAGCACGAAATCCCCACCACAGTGATCATCGCCACCGCCCATGGCTCCGTCGATATTGCGGTCAATTTACTCCACAAAGGGGCGGAAGATTTTCTCGAAAAACCAATCAAAGCCGATCGCTTAAAAACCTCGATCAATCTTCATCTTCAACGCTCAAAACTTGCCTCTCTTGTCGAAGATTTAGAACACCGCTTAGAGCGTGAAAGGTTCCATGGCTTTATTGGTGCTTCCCTGCCCATGCAATCCGTCTACAACATGATTGAATCCGTTGCCCCCACCAACGCAAGCGTATTTATTATTGGTGAAAGCGGCACGGGTAAAGAGGTGTGCGCGCAAGCCATTCACAACCAAAGTCAACGCCGTGAAAAACCCTTTGTTGCCCTGAACTGCGGGGCGATTCCCCGAGATTTGTTAGAAAGTGAGATTTTCGGGCACACCCGTGGCGCATTCACAGGCGCAACCACAGATCGCAAAGGTGCTGCCTCGCAAGCCGACGGTGGCACACTGTTTCTGGATGAGCTGTGTGAAATGGAGTTGGAGATGCAAAAGAAACTGCTGCGTTTCCTGCAAACAGGCACCTTTACTCCACTCGGTTCTGATAAAGAGCAAAAAGTGGATGTGCGCATCATCGCCGCGACCAATCGCCAGCCATTAGAAGAAGTGCAAGCGGGACGTTTTCGTGAGGATCTTTACTACCGTGTCCATGTCATCCCCATCGAGATGCCGCCATTACGCGAAAGAGGCACTGACATTGTGGTTCTCGCCAACCACTTTCTAACCCAGTATGCCAAACAAGATAAAAAACGCTTCACCGAGATTAGCCGTGATGCGCAAAAAATCCTCAAAAGCTATTCATGGCCGGGTAACGTGCGCCAATTGCAGAACGTGATCCGCAATATTGTCGTACTCAATAACGAAAAAACCATTAAACCTGAGCATCTGCCCAACCAAATACTCGCTAAAAATAGTGTTCCTGCGGCCTCTATCACCCCTGCTAATGTAGCGGCTGAATCTATCGTCCATAAAGCCGCCGTATTTCATGAACCAGAAAGTGAGCTGCCACTTCAAACGGCCACACCCGAGAGATTTGCCTCTTCACCCGCAGAAAGTGTGCCGCGTGAAAGCAGCACACCGACTCATAATAATCCTGTGGTCATTCGCCCTATGTGGCAGGTAGAGAGAGAAGCAATTCAGCAAGCCATTGATTTTTGTGATGGAAATGTCATCAATGCTGCCGTGCTGCTCGAACTGAGTCCCTCCACGGTTTACCGTAAAAAATTGGCGTGGGAACAGGATGAAGCCAGCCACTCTTAACTCCTTGCCGCCTTGTGCTGCGCTCGAACATCGCCTTTGGCTGTTGATCGACAGCCGCGTGTTTGGCGGCATAGAGAGCCATGTGCTGCAATTGGCTCAAGGGTTGCAGCAGCATCAACAGTCCGTCGTGGTGGTGATTCTGCGACGTTATCAAAGCGATACACCTTTGCTGCAAAAACTCAGCGAAACCGACATTCCGTTTTGTATTTTGGCTGACGCTGTACCTCAGCGCTCACTCAACCAAGCATTACTCGCAGCCCTTCGTCACTACCAACCTCATCTTGTGCATGCTCACGGCTATAAGGCGAGCTTACTCAGTCGATTAGCGGTCAAACGCTCTGGCTTGCCCATACGTCAGTTCACCACCTATCACGCCGGTGAAACGCCAGTTGGCCGAGTTAAGCTGTATGACTGGTGTGATCGCTATACGGCCTTTCTCTCGCATCACTCGTTTTCTGTCAGTAACGATATTGCACGCAAAGTGCCTTTTCACACGACTCGACTGAATAACTTTGTTGATACGGATAAGCTCACGTTCAAGCATGGTGAACAAATCGCGTTTGTTGGGCGTTTAAGCCCAGAAAAAGGCCCCGATCGGATGATCACCATCGCCGCATCTCTGCCAGACATGATGTTTGATGTGTATGGAGATGGCGTTTGCTATACCGATTTGGTTACTCAATCACCAAGCAATATCCGTTGGCACGGGCACCAAACTCATATGCATACAGTATGGCCAAACGTTGGCGTACTGATTCTCTGCTCGCGAGCCGAAGGGCTACCTTTGGCGGCCTTGGAAGCCATGGCTCAAGGCATTTTGGTGATCGCTTCTCCGGTTGGCGAGTTACCCACGCTGATCCAACATGGCGTAAACGGTTTTCTGGCAGACAGTGAACAAGCCTTTTGCGATGTACTGCAGCACTGGCAAACGCTACCCCAAACCAAGCAACAAGCTCTACGCTTAGCTGCGCGGGAAAGCGTACTGGCTCATTACTCTTCTTCCGCGGTAATACCGCAGCTCCTCACACATTATCAAAAACCGATTTGATTCTCATATTGAGAACGTCAAGCACCTTCAAAATTACTGCTTATTTTTCATTAGGTTAAACGGGGCTCTTTTTGGCATCCGCTTTGCTTTACCTCTCTTAAGGTTCCATTTTGGCCTGCGCTAGCTAAGCCTCGTTGTCATTGACGAAACCTCTATTTCGCAACGTCACACGACTTTTCAACCATTTTCGAATCATAAGGAAAGCACTATGGCAGTTAGAAAAAATGTCTTGTTTGTGCATTACGGGGATAACTGGATTCGCGGCAGTGAACGCTGCTTGATCGATCACCTGCTCCATCTGGATCGCAGCCGCTTTTTACCTTTCTTGTGGACCAATAACGCCATGCTGCATGAAGAGATTAGCAAAATGGGGATTCACAGTGTGCTTAGCCCTTTCCCGATTTTGCTGGGATGGAAAGCTCCGCGCTTTCAACTGTTCGGCTGGTGGAATTTGGTTAATACCGCGAAGACCTTGATTAAGAATTGCAAAATCGACCTTATTCATGTCAACAGCGCCGCGCCCTGCCAATGGATTGGGAAAGCCGCGAACGAGACAGGAACGCCTTGGCTTGCTCAACTGCATTCGGATTACCCAGCTCGTGATCGGCTCACTCTTGCTCTCCATCGCGTTCCGAACATCATTGCCGTCAGCTATGCCATTACCGATAAATTAATGAGTGACGGCTACCCTGCTGAGCGAATTCATGTCATCCATAATGGAATTGATACTGAGCGGCTTGAGCCATTGCCTGCAATGGATCTCCGCCAACGACTACAGTTGGATGACGATGCCTTTTTATTCATCTCTGTCGGTTCACTCATCAAACGCAAAGGTATGGATCGTCTTTTACAAGCGATGCGTTTCTTCGTGTTGGAACACCCTAATGCCCATCTAATCATTGTCGGAGATGGCTCTGAGCGAAAATCGCTTGAGCAGATGAGTGACTACCTCAAGCTCTCACAACACATTCATTTTGTGGGTGAGCAGCACAATGTCATGGGCTGGCTCAAAGGTGCGAATGCGTTTATCAGTGGCGCCCGAAGAGAACCATTTGGTTTGGTGATTGCCGAAGCGGCGTTAGCCGAACTCCCCATTATTGCTCCCGACACTGGCGGCATACCTGAAATCCTACGCCACCAAACTCACGGCCAGCTCTACCCTAAAGAGAGTACGAAGGCGATGCATGAAGCCATGCGTTGGATGATACAAAACCCAATTGATGCCAAGATGATGGCGGTGCAAGCTCACGCTCATATTCTTCTCGCCCATACGCTTGAAAAAAATCGCACGGCAATTCAAGCGCTTTACGAGCAAATCCTCTCAAGCCCTGCAACCTATAAAGACTCATTTTGGGCGACTTGGCGTCCAGTCAAAACCTATGTTTCTCAACGCTTTTCTTTAGGGGGTTGATATGGCTGCTATTCATTGTCTGATTTTTGATCCTATCGCCTTTCAAGGCGGCTCAAAAATCGCAACCCGTATGGCACTCCAGCAAGTGGGTGCCAATCAGGCTCAATTTACTATCGTGACTCAACACCCAGAGAGCTGGCAGCACTCTGCTTTCAACTCAAAACACAGTGTAAAGATCATCACACTCCCCAGTTGTGGCAATTTGGGGTTAGCGACTCAAGGGTTGAGTTATTGGCTCAAACACGGCGTTTATTTCCTCTGGCTATGCTGGTTTGCCCTACGCTGTCCGCGCTTTCATCTCCTTCTGGGTAGTTCTGGCCCCGGAGTCGATATGGCGCTGCACTTATTCGCGCGAGTGACTCGCATCCCCTTGATTCAATTGGTACACGGCCCGGTTGGGCAATCTCGCGCAACGGGTTATTACTTAAGTAAAGCGAATAAGCTGTTTTATCTGCCTTCAAGTAAACCGAGTTTGCTCAAGGCGTTGAGCCACTACTACGCTTCCTCATTCGGTAGTGACAATGCCCAAACCCTCGCTGCGTTTACTTTAGCAAGCCGCCACAGCCAAGAATTTGTGAATGGCCTGCCTATCGAGCAGTGGCCCACTCAGTGCCAGTATCATTCACCCTGCATTTTTTGGGCGGCTTCCTTACTCAAATGGAAAGGCTTGGATTTGCTGCTTGAATCCCTTGAACAACTGGTCAAACGGGTTCCTTCAACCACCCACATTTGCTATATCAAACCACAGCAAACACACCTGCCCACCAGTCACGCTCCGAGGTCTCTGCCTCACGTCAATTGGCATGAAGATCCTCAAGATTTGGATGCCATTCGCAGCCAATGCAATCTGTTCGTTTCCACCAGCCAGCAAGAACCTTTTGGATTATCGATACTGGAAGCCTTAGCCGCGGGAATGTGCGTGATTATTCCTGAAGATAATGCGTATTGGGATTCGCTGCTAACTCATGAACTCAACTGCCTGAAGTACGCTCCCAATGATGCCAACAGCTTGGCGGAAACACTGCACCGCGCCATCACCGAGCCTCATCTCGCCCAAAGACTCGGCAATCAAGCTCTGGATATTGCTCAACACTATCATGCTGAAGAGTGTTATTGGCCGATAGCGCAAAGTGTTCAACAGGGGGCTGCACCTTCTCACTCCCACCAATCTTCTTACCATTTTTTGTGAGGCAAGATTATGAGTAACCCGCGCCCAGCCATACCTTCTGCTTTATCTCACTTCGCCTTGTATGGGATAAGCCTGCTCTTGATTAAAGGTATTTCTCTGATCATGTTGCCCGTGATTGCACGTTATTTAAGTGCGGAGCAGCTCGGTCGCTTAGAGTTACTCGCCACTTGTGGTGCCCTGCTTGGCATCATCAGCACAGCCTCCATGCACGAGAGCCTGTATCGTTTCACAGCCAATTTAACGTCTGAGGAACAACGTCAACATCAAGCATCACATCTCGCCACGCTTTCACTGCTTTTTTCAATGCTGGTGTGTGGTTTGGGGCTTGGGCTGCTCAAGCTTTTCCCTGAGTTGTTAAACGCCATTCCACTCAGCCGCTTTGAATTAACTTTACTGCTGCTGGCACTGCTGTTTGAAGGCCCGGTGTCACTGCATTTAACCTGGTTACGTATGCAAGAAAAAGCCAAGCTCTTTTTGCTGATCAGTGTCGGCAGTAGCGCATTGCAAATTACGCTTATTTTGTTTGTTCTCATGACACAACCTAGCGTATGGGGAGTGCTTGCTGCAGGTACATTTACTCGGGTTTGTCAGTTTGTCGCTTTAACCTTCATTAATCGCTTTCGTTTGGTTTACCCAGCACACGCCACTCAGCTTTTACGCTACAGCTTACCTCTGATGCTTTCTGCTATGGTGGCTTACGGCTTAAATGGCGCTGAGCGCTGGTTCATCAGCAGCACAACCGCACTAGAGACCTTGGGCTACTACGCTATTGCTGCAAAATTTTCCCTTGCAATGTGTTTACTCGTTCAACCTTTTGGTATGTGGTGGATGCCTAAACGTTTTGCCATGCTCGAACAGCAAGGCGGTGACGCGGTAGCGCGCTATACTCGAATCGGCATGGCTTATGTGTTGCTGTTGTCTTTGTGCATGGCGTTTTGGGGGCAATGGTTTATCGCATTTGCATTGCCTGCCACTTATCTCCCTGCGCAAAAAATATTGTTGATCATTCTACTTAGCGCGGCTTGTAAAGAGTGGGCTGAACTACTGAATATCGGGGTGCTCTACCAAAAACGCAGTGCTCTACTTTTTAAAATCAATTTGTTCAGTGCCTTGTTGGCTGTCGTATTGTGTGGGTTGTTCAGTCAATGGGGAGTGATGGGTATCGCCAGTGCCATTACTTCCGCTCAATGCCTGCGTTTATTGACAATCAGCTATTTCAGTCAGCGCATACAACCTATTCCGCTACAACTGCTGCGCTTTATCCCCCAACTTGCTTTTATGCTTGCCAGCTTTGGCCTTGCTATGCAGATCAATAGCCTGATTGGACTAGTATTTTGGGGAACACTGCTGCCGATTTTGGGTTTACTGCTAAGCTGTAAATTGGGTTGGGTGAGCTTTCCTTTCCCCATGAAACAATGGGGAATCGATTGGGTTCAAAGCCACTTAACTCGCCGGACTAGGAAGGCGGCATGAATGTCAAAATAATCGTGATCATCTTGTGCATCTTGCTCAGTGCAGCTTGGTATGTCATACCAAACCCTGTGCTGCCTTTGGTGATCGCGTTATTACCGCTGGGGGCACTGTTTGTGCTCAGCCAAACCTTCTGGCTAGTGACACTGTTTGTCGCCTTCTCTTTCTTCCGTCTGCATGAAGCCATTCCCGTGCTTTATTCGCTAAAAATTCCGCTGTTACTCTCGGTTGGCGCACTGTCTGCATTACTGTGGCACAGCCTCATTAGTCGGACTTTAAACCTCTACTGGCACCCTTGTTTAACTTGGCTTTCACTGTTCTGGTTAGTGGTCTGTATCGGTATTGTTTTAGCATCAAACCGTGGTATCGCGATTGCGTACTTTAAGAATATTTACTGGAAAATCATGGTGATGTCTTTGGCAATTGTTTGGCTGGTAAACAGTGCCGCCAATCTTAAAAAAGCCATGCTGACCATTGTGATTTCCGGTGCCATCGTCGCGTTTGCGGCGCTGAGTAATTCAATCAACGGCATTGGGTTAGTTGAAGGGAGCCGTGTCACGGTTGGCCGGGAACTCGGCTCTATGTTAGGTGACCCCAATGATCTATCACTGGTTTTGATGTTTCCACTCGCGTTTGCGGTTGCTTTGGTCACCACCCGTGGCATGCCATTCGTGTTAAGGCTGCTGGGTATCATTGTTACTGTGATGCTGATGGCCGCGGTGATTGCCACCCAAAGCCGTGGCGGATTACTCGGATCACTCGCCGTGTTTGCCCTTTTTGCGTGGCGTCTGATCAAAAACAAAACGCTGTTGATCGCCATAGGCGGTATCGGCGCTTTGCTGCTGTATAGCGTAGCGGGCATTTCCGATCGTGCCTCTGGCGGTAATGCAGAAGAAGGGGTCGATGCTTCAGCTATGGGCCGACTTTACGCATGGCAGGCCGCTTTTCGTATGGCGTTAGGCCACCCCTTTTTTGGTGTCGGGCTCGATAATTTTTACTTTAACTACTATTTCTACAGCTCACACTGGGATGGACTCAATCACGCCGTACACAGCACTTGGTTTGGAGTATTAGCGGAAACCGGCTTTTTGGGGCTCATTCTGTTTATTGTTTTTATCATCTCTTTGCTCAAAACGGCACGACACACCATCAGCCTGCTGACGCCTTCCGCACCACTGTTTGTTTTTGCCAACGCACACGCCATTTTTGCCGCGTTAGCCGGTACGATTGTGTCCGGTACTTTCCTAACTCAAGGTTTTAACTGGCCCATTTACATCTTGGCGGCGTTAACTGTGGCCGTTGCACACATTACGCAAAACCATTCTCAAATTGAGAATGAGGCTCCCAATTCGACAGACAAAATGACAACTCATTGATTTTATTTTATTAAAAATCAGGCACAACTTTTGAAGTAAAAGATCTACTCAACCAATAAAAGGAGTTGGTTATGTGGATTGCAAAAACGGCTCAAACTAAACAGTGGCTAAAACAACACCCTGACCCACGCATGCAAACACTCTTTCGTACGCTCAAACAAATCAGAAGTTGGGAGCTGCGTTTTCCTTCTTTTATCAATTTCCTGATCCGCGTGGTTTATCTCACCCTACACAATCTGCTGGGCAGTGTGATGCGAACTTTGGTTTACACCCCCGCCTTTCGCGCCCGAGCCAAAAAATGTGGCAATAGACTCTGGCTCTACGGTGGCACACCCTACATTTCAGGCCCGTTAGAACTGCACATTGGCCATGGTTGCCGCATTTCGGGGCAAACCACCTTTTCTGGCCGTAGCCAGAGCCTCAACCCCACATTAATCATCGGAAATAATGTGGGGATTGGCTGGCAAACCACCATTGCAGTCGGTACACAAGTGATCTTGGAAGACAATGTACGCATTGCAGGCCGCGCCTTTCTGTGTGGTTACCCCGGTCACCCAGTTGATCCAGAAGCCCGAGCTCGTGGCGAAGCAGAAACCGATGATCAGATTGGTCCAATCCATCTTAAGCGTGATGTGTGGTTAGGAACCAATGTATGCGTGATGCGTAACGTCACCATAGGTGAAGGCACTATTGTGGCGGCGGGCAGTGTGGTCACTCATGATCTTCCTGCGTTTGTGTTGGCCGCTGGTAACCCAGCTCGAGTCGTAAAAAGCTTAGAACTAGGGGGAAGCCATGCGTGATTTGATTGTTTTTGGTGAGGATTTTGGTGGTTTGCCTTCCAGCACTCAGCACCTGATTCTGCAACTCTCTCGCGAGCGAAAAGTCCTTTGGATCAATTCGATTGGCCTTCGCCAACCTAAATTGAACTGGCGGGATATGGCTCGAGTGTGGCAAAAACTCCGGGGGCAAACCCGCCAAACCTATTCCACTCAAGTTGCTCCGCCCGCGCAGATACAGGTCGTCAATTTGCGAACCATTCCCGCCCCTCGATCATCATGGGCAAGAGCGCTGGCCAAAACCGCGATGCTGACTCAGCTGAAACCCATTTTGCGCCGAGCACAACTTAACCAACCTATTTTATGGAGTTCACTGCCCACGGCTGCGGATTTATGTGGCGAATTGGGCGAATCCGCCGTGGTGTATTATTGCGGTGATGATTTTGCAGCTTTAGACGGCGTCGATCACGACACAGTTGCCCAGCATGAAGATCGTTTGGTCGACCATGCACAATTAATCTTGGCTGCCAGCCAAGAGTTGCAGCAGAAGTTTCCTGCTCAGAAAACCCATTTTCTACCGCATGGTGTCGACCTCAAACTCTTTACCACGCCAGCAGAACGTGCCCATGATTTGCCCAACAATGGCCGGCCAATTGCCGGGTTCTACGGTAGCCTTTCTGAATGGTTAGATTGCAAGATGCTCAATCACGTAACTGCCGCCTTACCCGATTGGAATTTTGTGTTTATCGGCCCCAATAAGCTGGAAAAAGAAGCCCTAGTTCTAAGAGAAAACGTCTATTTGTTGGGGAGTCGTCCACACCATCAGCTACCAAGCTATTGCCAACATTGGGATGTTAGTCTATTACCATTTAAGCTTAATGAACAAATTCGCGCCTGCAGCCCGCTTAAGTTGATGGAATATCTCGCGATAGGTAAACCTATTTTGTCGAGCCCGTACCCAGCAGCGTTACGCTATCAGGACCAGCTCCATTTGGTATCCAATGCTCAGCAGATGATCACGGCATTGTCACGCTATCGTTCATTAAGCCCGTCTTCTCCTCAGTGTGTCACACAAGACAGTTGGCATTCGCGGAGTATGTGGTTATCCAACCTGCTGGAGCAGCTATGAACGATCTCAAGTTTCGGCTGATGGTTCTGTTAGGTGCTGCATGGCGACAACGCTACATCATCGCCATTCCCCTACTCATTTTACCCATCATCGGTGGGATTATTGGCAGCTTGGCGCCTCCGCGTTATCAAGCTCACACCAGCATGCTGATCCAAGAAACGGCCAAGATGAACCCTTTTTTGGAAGACCTGGCCGTTTCGACCATGCTCAACGACCGTATGAATGCGCTCACCACCTTACTCAAAAGCCGTCACGTCCTAAAATCAGTCGCAGAAAGCCGCGGCTTAATCACCCCTGAGATGTCAGAACGCGATGCCGAGAGCGTGATTCGCAGCCTATCCAGCAATATCTCTATCTCGCAATTGGGTAAGGACTTCATCAAGATAGAACTTTCAGCAAATAAACCAGAAGGGATGAAAGAGACTCTGCAAGCCGTCAGCGATCAATTCATTGAGCAGTTACTCGCGCCAGAACGTTCATCCATTCGTGATTCCAGTGATTTCTTAACCATTCATATTGAGCAGCGCAAACAAGAGCTGGAACTTGCCGAAAGCGCCCTCGCTCAATTTAGAAATAAACACATCTCTTCGACACCAGAGATGCAAACCCAAGTGCTGAATCAGTTGGCAAGCTTAAAACAAACCCTCTCTGAAAAAGAAGCCGAGCTGGCAGGGGTTGAAAAGAGTTTGGGTTCTTTAGATCAGCAGCTTTCTAAAACCAACCCTGTGGTAGGAAAAATTGAAGAGCAGATTATTGCGATACGCAGCGAACTCACTTTACTGCAAGCTCGCTACACGGATTCACACAGTGCTGTACAAGCCAAAAAGCGTGAACTGGATCGTTTAGAAGCTGAGCGTCATCAAATGCTTCAACAAGAGAAAAAACTGATGAGCAGCGATCAATTATGGGATATGGCCAGCCGCCTTCCCGGTGCGGAAAAAGGTGAAGTCCAGCCCCTGCTGATTACCCAGTTACAAAACCTCCAAACCACTCGTGGACGATTTGAGGCACTGACCGAGGAAACTCGAAGTTTGCGAACCATGATTCTCCAACTGGAACAACAAGCTTACAGCTTTGGGGATGATGCCAAGCAGCTACAAACCTTGCAGCGTGACGCCAACATGAAACGCCAACTTTATGATCAGTTGATGGAGCGCTACGAGATGGCTCAATTAACTGGCTCATTAGGCATCTTTGAGCAAAACAAGCGAGTGAAAATTATTGATATCCCATACACTCCAGCCACTACAGCCAACCTACCTGTGTGGGTATTTGTTCTTGCGGGTTGGTTCGCTGGGTTATTTTTAGGCTCTGGCCTTGCCGTTCTCTTTGAATTGTTTGATACCACCATTCGTCGCCAAGATGAGTTAGAACGCATCACTCAAGTGCCTGTTTTAACCGTTCTGCCACGTATTCGTTCCTAAGCGCGCAACTCAAATTCATTCTCAAAATAAAATTTGAGTTCCATCAATCACAAAACAAGAATAACTAATTGAATTTTAAAAATTTTTAAATTGGCACAGCTCATGCAATTACCTCATAAGAATCCCATTATGAGGCCCTGTGTATGCACTCTCATCTTCAGAATGAAAAAGTCATCATCCATGTTGTCCAACACTTGGCACCCGGAGGCTTAGAATGCCTTGTTCTTGATTTCCTGCGCTTTTCTGAACCCAACCATCGTGTATTGGTTGTGAGCTTAGAAGGGACAAAAAACGAAGCTTTGGCACATTGGCCCAAACTCACGCAATACCAAGATCAATTGCTGTTTCTGAATAAACCCGCAGGGCGTTCACTGACGACGCTGTGGAAACTGTTCAGACTGTTTTCAGCCATAAAACCTCATGTTGTCCATACACACCATATTGGCCCACTGCTCTACGCAGGAATTACTGCACGTTGCAGTACAACGCCAGTACGCATTCATACTGAACATGATGTATGGCATCTCTCTAACTGGATTCACCGTTACTTGCAGTACGTGGCTTTACGTTGGATTCAGCCACACTTGGTTGGGGATGCCCATCAAGTCACGCAAGTACTTGCGCGCTACTTCCATTATCCGCGCACCCGAACCATCAAAAATGGCATTGATTGCGCTCGTTTCACCCCCGGCAACCAAGCTCTGGCTCGCCAACAGTTCAACTTACCTGAAGGTGTACCTTTGATCGGTTGTGCTGGTCGCCTTGAATGGGTGAAAGGGCAAGATCAACTGCTCCACGCATTGTCTCATTTACCCAGCCATATCCATTTAGCTGTTGCGGGCAAAGGCTCTCAGCTCGATTCTCTTTCAGCCCTTTGCCAAGAACTGGGGCTCAATGAACGGGTGCATTTTCTTGGGTTAGTAGACAACATGCCCGAGTTCTATCGCGCTTTGGATATTTTCTGTCTGCCTTCACGCTCGGAGGGCTTCCCTTTATCACCGTTAGAAGCGCAAGCGTGCGGTATTCCCGTGGTACTGACGGATGTAGGTTCAGCCAAAGAGACATTATGCCCTCACACTGGAAGTGCAGTTGAAAGAGATGACCCACTGCAAATGGCACGCAGCTTACTGCATGCGCTCCAACATAAACCCGAGATTTCACCTCGTCATTTTGTACAAGAACACGGTGATATTCATCAAATGGTCAAAGCCTACAATGCTTTATCAGAAGGGGAATTAGCATGATAACTTGGGCCCTCACTCTGCTGTTTTCTGTCGCCAGTGGATTAATTATTTACCACCACTTTGGTTACCCTGTGTTGCTGCGTTGGTATGCCGGTCGGCACCCTTTGCCAGAAAGCAAAGTGCCATCTCGCGGTTATCAAGCCAGCCAAACCGACCTGCATTACCCCAGCATCACCATCTTGGTGCCGGCTTACAATGAACAGCGCTGGATTGCAGAGAAAATTCGTAACCTGAGTGCATTAGATTATCCACGAGACAAGCTGCGTATCGTCATTGCTTGCGATGGATGCCAAGACAAAACGGCAGAAATTGCGCAAGAAACCATTCAGGAAGCCATCTGTGCCGATACCTTATTTGAAATACATATCTACCCACAAAATCGAGGCAAAGTTGCCGTCATCAACCAGCTAATGAACATGGTGGACAGTGACATTACCGCATTGAGTGATGTTAGCGCCCTGATTTCGATTGATGCCATGCTGATTGCGGCACAGCACTTTACTGATGCTCAGGTTGGCGTCGTGAATGCAACCTATCAAGGTTTGCCTAACGCCTCCAATGAGGAAAAAGCCTATTGGCAGTATCAAAACCAAATCAAACTGCATGAATCCAGCTTCGGGAGCACACTCGGTTCTCATGGTGCGTTATACCTATTTCGCACCTCACTGTTTACTCCTTTGCCAGCCAATACCATCAATGACGATTTTATTCTGCCTATGCGGATTGTTGAGCAAGGTTATCAAGCACGTTATGACCTGAATATGCTGGCGATTGAAATGGAACCGACAGGCCAGCCTGAAGATTTTCGACGTCGGCTTCGCATCTCCGCAGGCAATATGCAGCAGGCGATTACCCTATTTCGACTCTTTAGTCCCAAACACGGCAAAGTTGCTTTTGCTTTCCTATCTGGCAAAGGGCTGCGCCTGCTTACTCCTTATCTGATGCTGACCTGCTTGATCAGCAGCGCTCTACTCGCGATTCACAACCCACTCTTTGTTGTGCTTCTCGGTGGACAAATCAGCCTCTACTTGATTGCGACATGCAGTCATTGGATGCCAGAACAACGCCAACCAAGCCTATTACGCTGGCTGCACTATTTGGTGTTTGGACATCTTGCCAATTTCATCGGTGGTCTTCGTTACCTTTGTGGATACGAAAAAGGCCGTTGGATCAAAGTGAACCATTAAGGAACCCTATTATGAATCGCCATCAACCCACTCAAATGTCAATTACCGTGTTCAAACGCACTATGGATTTACTGGGTGCTATCGTAGGTTTAATCCTGCTTTCCCCTTTATTTCCGATTATTGCCTTTGCCATCAAAATTAACTCTTCAGGCCCTGTGTTTTATAAACAATGGCGAGTAGGCAAATCACTCCCCGATCGGGTCATGCTTTTTGAAATTATTAAGTTTCGTACCATGTACCAAGACGCCGAAAGCCGCTCTGGAGCTGTTTGGGCAACCGATAATGACCCACGTATCACTCCTGTAGGGCGCTTTTTACGCAAAACACGTTTGGATGAAATTCCTCAACTCTTCAATGTGTTAAAAGGCGATATGTCGATTGTCGGCCCACGCCCAGAACGCCCCGGATTCTACAAAAAGCTTGAAGATGCCATCCCTTACTTTGCTGAACGTACGTATGGACTATTGCCCGGTATTACTGGCTTAGCTCAAGTCAACCAAGGTTATGACACCTGTATTGATGATGTGAGACGTAAAGTGGCTTTTGATCATAGTTATGCTCTGTCTATGTACTCTCTGCGCTCATGGTTCAATACAGATGTCAGCATTATGCTCAAAACCGTGATGGTGATGGTGGGCAGCCGAGGCCAGTAAATGAAATAACAGAGTGGAAAAGTTTGGCGAAAACTAGGGGGAGCCCATGAACTGGCTCCCATCCTCTCACTTGCGTACCTTAGTTTTCTCCACCATGCTTAAAAGTATGGGCATAACTATTCCCCCCAACGGGAGAACCCACGATGAAGGGTATCGTATTTAGTCTATTTTTCGACATCATCGAACAGCGGTTTGGCATGGAGACATTAGAAACTATGCTCGAACGGACTGGATTCACTCACCCATTCACCTCGGTTGGAGATTATAAACACCACGAACTGATCGCAATGATACAAGCCATACACCAGCTGACGGGGGAAAGCATTGACAACCTGCAACGGGAAGTGGGCAAAGCCATGTTTGGCTCTCTTTATCAAACGTTACCCATCCCGATTCAGCACGATCTTCCTTTCGTTGAGTTTCTCAAAAAGGTGGAAGATGAAATTCATGCGGAAGTTAAAAAACTGTACCCCAGTGCGTGCCCGCCCAAATTCATTTTCATTGAACAGAGTGGAGAATCTACCGTTTTTGAATATCAAAGCCACCGATGTTTGTCGTCACTCTGTTTAGGGCTGTTGGAAGGATGTGCCGCACACTTTTCCCAACCTATAACGATTGCTAGCCACCACCTAAAACCTGATGGCAGTGCTGTCCGTTTTACGATTATCAAAAGTGAAAGCTGATCATGACTAAAGCCTCTTCTCTCTGGGAGCAACGTTTACTGCGTGAAAAAGCGGCGCGAATTGCCGCAGAACAATTGCTTGAGCAGAAAAGCCGGGAAATCTATGAAATAAACCAATACTTGCAGCAAGCACTTGAAGCGCAAAAATTAAAATCCATGGTGGATATATTCAAATTAGAATTGAAAGAACACATTGATGCTATTTTGATTCGTTTTGGGAGACGGTTTTTATTTACCGAACTCAACGAAGCTTTGATTAACACCTTTATAGACAGTATTCCAGACAGAAAAAATATCCTTCAATGTGAGTTGATATTACAGGCAGATTTATTCCCCACTTACAGTCAGTTTCATTTCAGTAACTGTTGGCTTCCTAACAAACAGAAAATGACATCACAGAAAGAAGTTCTGATCCCTATTTATTCGAACACGCAACAAGTCGGTGAGTTAATCTTTACTTATCAAACCCATCAAATTGAGTTCGAGTTCATCGACAAACAAGTCAACATGCTGATCGATTTGCTAAGTGGTGCACTGAGCAAACACCTTGATATCCAGAGCAAAGAGCTTTCCCGAAAACAAGCCGAAGATTCAGAAAAAGCAACGAAAGAGTTTGTTGCTATGGTCAACCATGAAATCCGTACACCGTTGGTGGGCATACTGGGCAGCGCAGATCTACTGGGAACCACATACTTAACCGAAGAACAGAAAAAGTACCTTGCTGATATCCAACATTCAGGAGAGATGCTCAATTTCGTTATCAATGACCTTATTGATTTTAATAAGCTCCACTCAGGTTTATTACGCATCACCGCTCAGCCTTTTGAGTGGCTACAGCTTCATAATTATGTTTATAACTTAGTCTCGATAAAAACGAGAAATAAAAATACTACTCTAAATTTCATTTACAAAGATACACTTCCAGAATACGTCTATGGTGATAAAAAACGCATTCAGCAAATACTGTTAAATTTGATTGGCAACAGTTTGAAGTTCACTCTTAAAGGAGAAATTAATATTTATATTTCTTGGGCTGATGACAAACTGAAAATAGATGTGAAAGATACCGGCATAGGCATTCCTGAATATGCGCAGCAAAAAATCTTTGATGCCTTTTATCAAGTTGATCGTTCTTCCACGCGCCAGTTTGAAGGTTTAGGTATGGGATTAGCTATCTGTTTAAGTTTAACCAAACTCATGAATGGATTATTAAGCGTTAAGAGCTCAGAAGGAGAAGGCAGCGAGTTTTCCGTTGTTCTTCCGCTTCCTGCCGCAAATAGACCTAACACAGAAACAATAACGAATACTCTAGCCAGTGAATGGAATGGTAGAAAACTGGCCATTCTTGTGGCCGATGATATAGAGATGAACCGGATTATTATTCAAGGTATGTTAGGAAAACTCGGTATCACTCCCGATTTTAGCCACAATGGCGTAGAAGCATTGGATGCAGTCCAACATACACAGTACGACTTGATCTTTATGGATTGCCGAATGCCAGAAATGGATGGTTTTGAAGCAAGCCAACACCTACGTGAGCAAGGTTACAATAAGCCCATTATTGCGCTCACTGCAGGCACGACCATACATGAAAAGCAGCACTGCATAGAATGTGGTATGAACGATGTGCTGAGTAAGCCTTACCGTTTAGAAGATTTGAAAGCCATTCTACAAAAGTGGCTTTCGGCCGCGGATGACTCTCGGCCTGAAATGTAATAAACCAACATGCAGCCGAAGTCATACTCCGACCGCATGTTTAGAAGAGAAACTAAATCAACGTACGATTAATTTCTTGCAGCACTAAATCTGGGTGCGCAGCCTGTGTGATAGGACGGCCAATTACCAGATAATCTGAACCTGACGCGATAGCTTGTGCTGGAGTCATAATACGGCGTTGATCGCCTTGCTCTGCACCAGCTGGTCGAATGCCAGGAGTCACCAGCTTAAACTCACTTCCCAAATTCTGTTTTAGTAATGATGCTTCCTGTGCGGAACAAACCACACCATCTAAGCCTGAATTTTTGGTCAGAGTAGCCAGCCTTAGTACATGATCCTGCGGAGAAGCTTGAATCCCAATTCCTTGTAGATCGGATGACTCC
Organism: Vibrio mimicus CAIM 602; assembly: GCF_000338875.1. Taxonomy (GTDB): domain Bacteria; phylum Pseudomonadota; class Gammaproteobacteria; order Enterobacterales; family Vibrionaceae; genus Vibrio; species Vibrio mimicus. The sequence goes on from NZ_AOMO01000024.1 coordinate 218,857, forward strand.
ATGCTGGTTAACACTGTCACACCAATCAGCAATGGACGATCCTTACCATACGGCTCCAAAATTTCACGAGATGCCACCATCATGCGTTCACCGCCGCTGGCATGTACATTCACCATCCATACGCCAAGCTCTGCTGCAGCTTTTACAGCCTTTGAACAAGTATTCGGAATATCGTGAAATTTCAGATCCAGAAACACAGAAAAACCACGTTTATGTAGCTCGCGCACAAATTCTGGGCCAAACAGAGTAAACATCTCTTTACCCACTTTTAATCGACAAGTGCTTGGGTCGATCTTGTCCACAAACGCGAGCGCATCCGCCAGATTGTCATAGTCCAGTGCAACAATCACTTTTGGGTCGTTCATCGTTTCTCCTATCTGTACATCGAGTTTAAAAAAAAGCAGCCATTAATAGCTGCATCGTTATTTGAATTCTCAGGCTACTCACCATCTAAGCCTCGGATCGGCTTAATTGAACCCCAGTTCTTACATGAAGGACAATGCCAATAGAGGGAATGTGTTGAAAATCCACACTTACGGCAACGGTAATGCGGTTTAACCTTGAGCTGTTCTCCAACCAAGCGTTGCAGGGTTGATAAACTGGCTTTGGCTCGGCCTTCTTCCGCTTCCGCGATATGGTAATCAATCAAGCGATAGAAACCCTTCATGGTGGGGTTCTTCACCAGTTGTCTGGTTAAAATCTCTTGTGCTGCTGCGGTACCTTCATGCTGAGCAACGAGTTGGGCTAGCATTAATTCTGCTGATACACCCGCTTTATTGGCGATACAGCGGCGTAAGAAAGCAATCAGATCTTGTTCACGCCCAAGATGGTGGTAACACTCCGCTAAGGTGTTCAGCACTTCACCGACAAAATCGATATCTTGATCAAGCACCATTTCTAAATGGTCAATCGTCTTCTGATAATCTTCGTTTTGCAGGTAGAGTTTGCCGAGTGAAATCGTGGCGCGTACACATTTAGGATCTTCATTGAGCGCTTTTTTGAATAATTGGATCGCTTTATTGTCGTTACCATCGGCCTTTTCAAGCATGGCTAACTCACAATAGAAGTGAGCAATGCTCACCTTCATACGCTTACGCCCAAGCTTAACGAGAGCAGAGGCACACTCAATGGCTTTATGCCATTCACGAGTCTGCTGGTAAATCGCGGTAAGTTGCTGAAGAGCGGATTCGCGGTGCTCTGGTTCATCAATGAGCTGTTCAAAAATTTTCTCAGCACGATCAAGAAAGCCAGAAACCATGTAGTCTTTAGCTAACTGCTGCAGAGCAAGGTTCTTTTGATCTATGGTCAAACCTGAGCGAGAAATAAGATTTTGGTGAATACGAATAGCGCGATCAACTTCACCACGAGAACGGAAAAGATTTCCTAAAGCCAAGTGTGTATCAATGGTTTCATTATCCACTTGAAGCAATTCGATGAAATGATCCACCGCTTTATCCGATTGATCGGAGAGCAACAGGTTCAAACCCGTTACGTATTGGCGAGAAATTTGGTGCGATTGTTTCTGCTTGTCTTGCTGGGCACTGCGATGCCCCATATACCAACCGTAAGCGGCGGCAATTGGCAATAACAAGAACAGTATTTCTAACATCGAAAAACAGCCTTATCCGGTATGCACTTTAGTTTCTGGTGCTGACTGCTGATTTGCCAATTTGAGCTGTTTGGTCAATTTTCGAATTCTCAGCTGTGATTTGAGATGCAGGCTTCCAAAAATAACCCCAGCACAAGCAAAACCGATGATGAAGACACTACCAAGCAAGGTAGAGAGATGAAACTCGCCTTGTGCTAATAAATAGTTAAACACTACAACCGACTGGTTTTGAGAGCCTAGTGCTAATGCGATGAAGAAAAGAGCGAGTACGGCGACTATCTTTATAATTTTCATAAGTCATTACCTTTTCACAAATTGGCACACAGATTATGCAGGAAAACGGAGAGACAAACCACGGCTAATAACTGCGCTTCCATAAAAAAGCGGCACACTCGAAAAGCATGCCGCCTATATGAACAAAGTTTACTCAGTTACACATTACAAGTTAACGCGTTCACGTAATTCCTTGCCAGGTTTGAAGTGTGGTACGTATTTACCTTCCAACTCAACCTTATCGCCAGTTTTAGGATTGCGACCCATGCGCGGCTCACGATAGTGTAAGGAAAAGCTACCGAAACCACGAATCTCGATGCGCTCACCCGCTTCTAACGTAGAGGCCATATGCTCAAGGATATTTTTTACCGCATCTTCGATCTCTTTCGCAGACAAGTGTGTTTGTTCAGCACAGAGTCTTTCAATCAGTTCGGACTTAGTCATAGTTTCCCTCTTCGAGTTTTTACTGCTTAATTATAGTCAGTAATATCAATTCCAACAAACACTTGATTTACATTGTAGAAAAAGAACTCGGCGCTGGGCGAGATCTCACATTAGGTTTGCGGTTCTACTCATAAGAGTGAACGTTATAATGCACTTTCGCAACTTTTCGTGATTAATCTTAGGTCGCGATCATGAGATTGCAAAGACAAAAAAGGAGCCTTTCGGCTCCTTTTATCTTTTAGCGTTTGGCTATTATTCGCCTTTAGCCGCTTTGAAAGCGTCAGCCATAGCATTACCGAACGCAGCTTCGTCTTGCTTGTTCAGAGTTGCCATTACTTCTTGCTCTTCAGCTTCGTCTTTCGCTTTGATAGACAGGTTGATTACGCGGTTTTTACGGTCAACGCCAGTAAATTTCGCTTCAACTTTGTCACCAACGCTCAGGATCAGTGATGCATCTTCGATACGATCACGTGATACTTCAGAAGCGCGGATGTAACCTTCAACGCCGTCTTCCAGCTCGATGGTTGCGCCTTTCGCGTCAACAGCAGTTACAGTACCGTTAACCAGAGCACCTTTCTTGTTGTCTGATACATAAGCGTTGAATGGATCGTTTTCCATTTGCTTGATGCCCAGAGAAATACGCTCACGCTCAGCGTCTACTGCTAGAACTACTGCAGAGATTTCGTCGCCTTTCTTGAATTCACGAACTGCTTCTTCTCCTGGTACGTTCCAAGAGATGTCAGACAGGTGAACAAGACCGTCGATACCACCTTCTAGACCGATGAAGATACCAAAGTCAGTGATAGACTTGATCTTACCAGTTACTTTGTCGCCTTTAGCTTGCGCTTCAGCGAATGATTGCCATGGGTTAGCTTTACACTGTTTCAGGCCTAGAGAGATACGACGACGTTCTTCGTCGATATCCAGAACCATAACCTCAACTTCGTCGCCAACATTAACAACTTTAGATGGGTGGATGTTCTTGTTAGTCCAGTCCATTTCAGAAACGTGTACCAGGCCTTCAACGCCTTCTTCGATTTCAACGAAGCAGCCGTAGTCAGTCAGGTTAGTTACACGGCCAGACAGTTTGTGACCTTCAGGGTAACGCTTAGCGATTGCTACCCATGGATCTTCGCCCAGCTGTTTCAGACCTAGAGATACGCGAGTACGATCACGATCGAACTTCAGTACTTTAACTAGGATCTCGTCACCAACGTTAACGATTTCTGATGGATGCTTAACGCGTTTCCAAGCCATGTCAGTGATGTGTAGCAGACCGTCAACGCCGCCCAGATCAACGAATGCACCGTAGTCAGTAAGGTTCTTAACGATACCTTTAACTTCAGTACCTTCTTGCAGAGTTTCAAGCAGTTCATCACGCTCTACGCTGCTTTCAGATTCGATTACTGCACGACGAGAAACAACAACGTTGTTACGCTTCTGGTCTAGCTTGATAACTTTGAACTCTAGCTCTTTGTTTTCTAGGTGAGCTGTGTCACGGATTGGACGTACGTCAACCAGAGAACCTGGCAGGAACGCACGGATGCCGTTCAGTTCAACAGTGAAACCGCCTTTAACTTTACCGTTGATGATACCAACAACAGTAGCAGCTTCTTCGTATGCTTTTTCAAGTACGATCCAAGCTTCATGACGCTTCGCTTTCTCACGAGAAAGTTGAGTTTCGCCGAAACCATCTTCAACCGCGTCCAGAGCTACGTCAACTTCAGAACCAACTTGAACTTCTAGTTCGCCAGCAGCGTTCTTGAATTGTTCAGCAGGGATAGCAGACTCAGACTTCAGGCCAGCGTCAACAAGAACGTAACCGTTCTCGATCGCTACTACAGTACCTTTAACGATAGTACCTTGTTGGAATTCGGTCTCGTTCAGAAACTCTTCAAAGAGTTGAGCAAAAGATTCAGTCATTTATTTAATCTTCAATAATTAAACGGCCACGGGTGTCCTACCACATGGGGTTATTAAATTCGCCAGTCATCATCCTTGCGACCGACGTTCTTACTTAGCGTGATTAACTCACACCAGTTTAGATTCGATATATTGTAGCGCCTGTTCAACCACTTCATCGATAGTCAATGAGGTTGAATCTAGCACTAGTGCGTCTTCAGCTGGACGTAAAGGAGCAACAGCGCGATTTCTGTCGCGATCGTCTCTTTCCTGAATTTCGCTTAAAAGGGCGTCAAATTTAACATCAAGCCCCTTCAGTTGCAACTGCTTGAAGCGTCTACGTGCTCTTTCTTCCGCACTCGCATCAAGGAAAATTTTGGCTTCGGCACTTGGGAAAACCACAGTTCCCATATCACGGCCATCAGCAACTAAGCCTGTACCACTTGCAAAAGCACGTTGACGACGTAATAGCGCTTCACGAACTCGCGGTAATGCAGCCACTTTTGACGCAGCCATACCGGTTTCTTCTTTACGCAACTCACGAGAAACATCTTCGCCTTCAAGAATCACTTTTACTAATTCGCCTTCAGCGATGAACTGCACATCAAGGTGTGTTGCAAGAGGCACTAAGGCATCTTCAGATTCGAGATCGACACCATGATGAATGGCAGCCAGAGCTAGCACACGGTAAATAGCACCGGAATCTAACAGTTGAAAACCAAGTTTTTTTGCCAACAACATGCATAATGTGCCTTTCCCTGCACCACTCGGTCCATCAACGGTAACAACTGGCGTATAAGAGGACATGTATTTCTCCACTTTATTGTTTTAGGCGGTCGATTACACGTCCGCGTTTTCGGCGAAGAATTATAAGTGCAAAGGCTCTTAGGTGCTAGGTAAGAGTCCAGATTAGCCATAAAAATACTGAGAAGAAAAAAATTAACCCGGCTTAAACCGGGTTAACACTTTGCGATAGTTCACATTACAGCAATATGCGAGTCGCGTTGTTGCGTACGGTTGCTTCACCAATGCCTTTCACCTTCGTCAGATCGTCGATGCTGTTAAAAGGACCATTAGCCTCACGATAATCGACAATCGCCTGTGCTTTTTTAAGCCCGATACCTTTTAGCAAAGTGGCAAGCTCTTCTGCCGAAGCCGTATTGATATTCACAGTAATGACAATACCTTCTTCAGTTTGCGCCGTCGGGTTTGTTTCCTCAGCACTAACCAGCATAGGCATGGCTGGTAAACAGAGTGAAAGCAGAACTGTCATAAGTGTTGTTTTGAATTGCATGATTGACCCTCAGTATTATTTTTTGAGTCATCATGATAGCTAGAGAGCTTAAGGTGAAAATTTCAACTTTATACAAATAGAACGGGCTACCGCAGTAGCCCGCTTCTTTAAACATATCAATTACATTTCGAATGGTTATTCAGTCGCAATGTGATACTCAATATCCGTACTCTGACGCAGTACACTAATGACTCCAGCCAAGTCTTGCTGTGAACCAATACGTGATAGTTGCGTAGCAATTTGCTCGTGGTAAGCAGGAGTAACTTTTGACTCAACTTTGTCGAGTTCAATCACCACTACATTGCCATCAAAGTCTTTCGCTTGAGCGTAGCCTTTCGCACCATCTTGTGGCTTAACCATCGAGTAAACGGTATTCGCTAGAGGCGAGCTACGGTCAATCATTTGCACTTCACCGAATGCAACACCATTTTCGGCCAGTACATCTGAATTGCCAGCTTTGAGAGCTGCTACGATTTTGTTGCCCAACTCAAGTGCTTGTTGCTCACCTTTCAATTGAGAAAGCTGCTCAACAACTTGAGTTTTGACTTCTTGCAGAGGAAGTACTGTTTCAGGACGTGATTCTTCAACGCGCACAACAACCACATGCTCAGGTGCAACTTCGATCACTTCTGAATTCAGACCATCTTCTTTTACTTCTGGTGATTTCAGAGCCTGAAGTACTGCTGGTACTGCGAGTAGATCAGGAGCTTGCTCTGCTGAAATAAAGTCTGTGTGCTCAACCTTAGCAGAGATCGCTTTCGCCGCTTCATCCAGAGAATCTGAATGTTCAAAGGCCAGTTTTTCTAGCTCACTTTGTTTAGCATAGAAGCTATCCAATGCTTGTTGATCAACAAGTTCCTGTTTGATCGCTTGTGCAACCTCAGTATAAGGCTTAACAACAGGTGCTTTTACATCGTCCAAACGGATAATGTGGTAACCAAAATCAGACTTCACTAGACCTGAAATTTGACCTTTTTCAGTCAGAGCATAAGCTGCTGCTTCAAATGCCGGATCCATAGTGTCACGCTCAATCCAGCCTAGTGAACCACCATCTTGTGCACTGCCAACATCTTGCGATTTTTCTTTCGCTACAGTGGTGAAATCCGCCCCTGCATTCAACTCATCCAAAATCGCTTGTGCTTTCTGCTCGTCATCGCCTTCGATCAGGATATGGCTCACTTTACGCTGCTCAGCGCTTGAGTATTTATCTAAGTGCTCTTGGTAGTATTGTTGTGCCGCTTCATCGTCAATTGCAATCTCTGCTTTCAGAGCATCGGCAGACAACTCAACATAAGAGACTTTCACCTGCTCAGGACGAGTAAAACGCTCAGTATTCGCTTTGTAGTACTGTTCAATGTCTTCATTGCTGAGCGTCACTTTTTTTGCAAACTCAGCCAGTGAAAGCGTGATAGTACGGATATCTCGAGTTTGAGAAATCAGTTGATCTTGCAGGTTAACTTCACCTGGCAAGCTAAATTCACTGCCTTGCAATGCTGTCATCAGCTGATTACGTACCAGATCTTTGCGCAAGTATTCTGCAAACATATCTGGCGTGAAGCCTGCACGACGCAATGCCGCTTGGTACAGCTCTTGGTCAAATTTGCCCTGAGATTGGAATTGAGGCATTTCCAAAATCATTTGACGTACTTGATCATCGCTAACGCGCAGACCCAATGAAGCAGCATGCTGCTCCAGTAGCAGATCGTTAACCATACGATCCAGTACCGATTTACGGAAAGAAGCGACATAAGTCGGATCTGCCAGTAAGTTGGAGAAATAATCGCCCAGTTGAGCTTGCATACGATTACGTTCGTTTTGGTAGGCTTGCTCAAAATCGCCACGACTAATTTCCGCATTGCCCACTTTAGCGGCTGCGTTATTACCGCCACTGATCAGGTAGTTACCTACACCAGCAAAAATGAAAGACAGGATGATTAATCCAAGGATAATTTTAACCGCGATGCTGTTCACGCCTTCGCGTAATCGATCCATCATAGTGCTACTACTCTCCGGGGTTGATATCAGGCACGTTAGCCCAAAATGAATGGCGCGATAATATCAGAAAAAGAAATGCGCATCAGTAGGATGCGCATAATTTCAAAAGGTTCGAATTTATTTTGCAAAAAAGTGCAAAATCTTCATTCAAATTAGTTGCAAGCGTCTTTCAGCGCTTTACCTGCTTTGAAAGAAGGCACTTTAGCTTCAGCGATTTTGATCTCTTCGCCAGTTTTTGGGTTACGGCCAGTACGCGCTGCGCGAGTACGTACGCTGAACGTACCAAAACCAACCAGTGCAACTTGGTCACCTGATTGTAGTGTGCCGCTAACTGCTTCGATGAATGCGTCAAGAGCGCGACCTGCAGAGGCTTTAGAGATATCTGCGTTCGCTGCAATTTGTTCTACTAGTTGTGTCTTATTCACTGTGATTCCCCTTTGGTCACCCTTTATTATTTTATCGGTGCCGATTTCGTTCCATTAAAGTTTTTAAACTAGCCTAAAGCCTTGTTGTATCAGGGCTACAAGCTATTGACAGTAACGTTAGCCTTCAAAAAAAACGCTGACAAGCCTTTTTAAGCCTATCAGCGTAAAGATTTACTTATTTTTGCTGCGCATCACTCTTTTTGCTCACAAAGCTAGCCCCTGTCGGGTCTTGCTCCAGAGCAACTTTGAGAACCTCGTCAATCCACTGTACTGGGATAACTTGCAGATCAGCGATCACATTGTCTGGGATTTCTTCCAGATCACGCTCGTTATCTTTCGGGATAAGTACAGTTTTGATGCCACCACGGTGAGCGGCTAACAGTTTCTCTTTCAAGCCACCAATTGGCAGAACTTCACCACGCAGAGTGATTTCCCCCGTCATGGCCACTTCTGCTTTCACAGGATTACCCGTCAAACTGGAAACCAATGCGGTACACATGGCAATACCTGCACTTGGACCATCTTTTGGTGTAGCACCTTCAGGTACGTGAACGTGAATATCGCGTTTCTCGTAGAAGTCTGGGTTAATGCCCAGTTTCTCTGCACGAGAGCGAACTACTGTCATCGCTGCTTGAATCGACTCTTGCATCACATCACCCAGCGAACCTGTTTGGGTGAGTTTGCCTTTGCCCGGCATAGATTGGGTTTCAATAGTCAGCAAATCGCCGCCTACTTCGGTCCACGCCAAGCCGTTTACTTGACCGATACGGTTGCTTTCTTCAGCTTTGCCGTAGTCAAAACGTTGTACACCTAAAAACTCTTTCAAGTTTTGTTGGTTCACAACAACGGTTTTTACACCCTTATCCAGCAAAATCTTCTTCACCGCTTTGCGACAAATCTTAGAGATTTCACGCTCAAGGCCACGCACACCCGCTTCACGCGTGTAGTAACGAATGATGCCGATGATGGCAGAATCTTCGATAACGATTTCGCTTGGTTTTAGGCCATTACGCTCAATCTGCTTACTCACTAGATGGTCTTTAGCAATATTGAGCTTCTCGTCTTCGGTGTAACCCGATAGACGGATGACTTCCATCCGATCCAGCAGTGGACCTGGGATATTCATCGAGTTTGAGGTCGCCACAAACATGACATCTGACAGATCGTAATCCACTTCCAGATAGTGGTCGTTGAACGAGTTGTTTTGCTCAGGATCGAGCACCTCTAACAGTGCCGACGCAGGATCACCACGCATGTCTGATGACATCTTGTCGATTTCATCAAGCAGGAACAGTGGGTTTTTTACGCCAACTTTAGCCATTTTCTGGATAAGTTTGCCCGGCATTGAACCGATATAGGTACGACGGTGGCCGCGAATCTCAGCTTCATCACGAACCCCACCCAGAGCCATACGCACATACTGGCGTCCTGTTGCAGCAGCAATTGAACGACCTAATGACGTTTTACCCACACCTGGAGGTCCTACTAAACATAGGATTGGGCCTTTGAGTTTATTGATACGGCTCTGAACGGCGAGATATTCCAAAATGCGCTCTTTAACACGCTCCAAACCGTAGTGGTCAGCATTAAGAATCTCTTCTGCTTTTGAGAGATCTTTTTTCACTTTACTACGTTTCGTCCACGGAACATTAACCATCCAATCGATGTAGCTACGCACAACAGTCGCTTCCGCTGACATCGGAGACATCATTTTCAGCTTGTGCAGCTCTTGTTCCGCTTTCTCGCGCGCCTCTTTCGGCATTTTCGAGTCTTCGATTTTCTTTTTCAGCGCTTCAAATTCATCAGGCGTATCATCCATTTCGCCTAATTCTTTCTGAATCGCTTTCATTTGCTCATTCAGATAGTACTCGCGCTGTGATTTTTCCATCTGCTTTTTAACGCGGGTACGAATACGCTTCTCGACTTGCAACAGATCGATTTCTGACTCCATCTGTCCCATCAAGAACTCTAGGCGCTCCGTCACATCCAGCAGTTCGAGCACTTTTTGCTTATCAACCAATTTCAATGGCATATGCGCAGCGATGGTATCAGCAAGGCGCGCCGCCTCGTCAATCCCGTTAAGAGAAGTCAGAACCTCAGGTGGGATCTTTTTATTGAGTTTGATAAAGCCTTCAAACTGGTTAATGGCACTACGAACAACCACTTCTTGTTCACGCTCATCCAGCTCAGGCGTTACCAAATATTGTGCATCCGCGAAGAAATATTCTTCTTCGTAGAATTGAGTGATTTTGGCGCGTTGCTGACCTTCGACCAGCACTTTTACCGTGCCGTCGGGTAATTTCAGCAATTGTAAGATAGTGGCGACTGTGCCGACTTCAAATAAATCCGCTACTTTCGGCTCATCGGTTTCCGCTTTCTTTTGCGCTACCAACAGGACTTGCTTGTTGTTATCCATCGCCGCTTCAAGGCACTGGATCGATTTTTCTCGGCCAACAAACAAAGGAATGACCATGTGTGGATAGACAACCACATCGCGCAGGGGTAGTACGGGGATCTCGATACGCTCGGAACGCTCCAAGTTCATATTTTTCTCTCTTCCGCTTGCATTTGTTACGCAGTATATGGGGGCTAACTGACTGGATTCAATGACAGAATAAAAAAAAGGAGGTATAGAATACCTCCTCGTTATGTTTTGTTGGCTGAGAATTACTCCGCGCCAGCGGCCTGGCTCTCATTCGCGCTGTAGATTAGCAGCGGTGCTGACTCACCGTTAATCACGGATTCATCAATCACAACTTTGCTAACCTCTTCCATTGAAGGCAGTTCATACATGGTTTCCAGTAGAACAGCTTCAAGGATAGAACGTAGGCCACGTGCACCTGTTTTACGCTTCATCGCTTTAGCGGCAATCGCTTTCAGAGCATCTTCACGAAATTCTAAGTCAACGTTTTCTAGTTCAAACAACGCAGCATATTGCTTAGTCAACGCGTTTTTCGGTTCACACAGAATTTGGATTAATGCCGCTTCATCCAGTTCAGTCAGCGTTGCCGTAACAGGCAAGCGACCAATGAACTCTGGAATCAAACCGTATTTCACCAAATCTTCTGGCTCAACCTGAGTAAACAGTTCACTCAGCGTTTTGCTGTTGTCTTTAGAGCGGACATCTGCACCAAAGCCAATACCAGTGCCTGTCGCTACACGCTGTTCAATCACTTTATCTAGGCCTGCAAAAGCACCACCACAGATAAACAGGATTTTCGAGGTGTCCACTTGCAAGAATTCTTGCTGTGGGTGCTTACGTCCACCCTGCGGAGGAACAGAAGCAACGGTACCTTCAATCAATTTTAACAACGCTTGCTGAACACCTTCACCCGAAACGTCACGCGTAATGGATGGGTTTTCAGACTTACGAGAAATCTTGTCAATTTCATCGATGTAAACAATACCACGCTCTGCTTTTGCGACATCGTAATCACATTTTTGCAGCAGCTTTTGAATGATATTTTCTACATCTTCACCCACGTAACCAGCTTCAGTCAGCGTGGTAGCATCTGCCATAGTAAATGGCACATCCAGAAAACGCGCTAACGTTTCAGCAAGCAGCGTTTTACCGCTACCCGTTGGGCCGATCAGCAAAATGTTACTTTTGCCCAGCTCAACGCCATCGCCTGTGGTATCACCATTACGTAAACGCTTGTAGTGGTTATATACCGCGACCGCTAGCACTTTTTTGGCGTGTTCTTGACCAATCACATAGTCGTCGAGATGTTCACGAATCTTTCTTGGCGTCGGTAACGCCGCTGATTCCTTTTTTGGCAGAACATCTTTGATCTCTTCACGGATGATATCGTTGCATAGATCAACGCATTCATCACAAATGTAAACGGACGGACCTGCGATCAGTTTGCGAACTTCGTGCTGGCTTTTGCCACAGAAAGAGCAGTACAGCAGTTTACTACTACCGCCCTCTTTGCTTTTATCTGTCATTCGCTAACCTCTTAGCCTTTACTCACTTTGGTTTGAGTGTATAACAATTCGATAAAAATTGCGTTATACAATTACGAGCTTACTCGCCACGGTGTTTAAGAACCGCATCCACCAAACCGTACTCCACTGCTTGATCAGCTGACATGAAGTTATCACGATCAGTATCACGCTCAATCACTTCAAGTGGCTGGCCAGTGTGCTCTGCCAACAAACGGTTCAGTTTGTTTTTAATGGTCAGAATTTCCTTAGCATGAATTTGAATATCAGAGGCTTGGCCTTGGAATCCACCCAGTGGTTGGTGAATCATCACTCGAGAGTTCGGCAGTACATAACGCTTACCTGGCGCACCGCCAGCAAGCAAGAAAGCGCCCATTGAACAGGCTTGCCCCATACATACTGTGCTCACATTCGGTTTAATGAACTGCATGGTGTCGTAGATCGACATACCCGCAGTCACACTGCCACCCGGTGAGTTGATGTACAGGAAAATATCTTTATCAGGGTTTTCAGATTCTAAGAAAAGCAGTTGAGCCACGACAAGGTTTGCCATGTGATCTTCTACTTGACCGGTTAAGAAAATCACTCGCTCTTTCAGTAAGCGAGAATAGATGTCGTATGAGCGCTCACCACGAGAGGTTTGTTCAACCACCATAGGTACGAGTGCGTCAAAAATGGGCGACATTGCATTTTTTTCTTGGTAGCTCATAGTCTTATATCCCTAAAATAAATGGCCCGGATGATGGGTATCACACGGACCATTGTTAGCAGATGATTGATTGTTTCGTCAACCTTCTACGCTACAGTTTGCTTATTAAGCAGCAACTGGGTTCATCAGCTCGCTGAAGCTGATTGCTTTTTCAGTCACTTTTGCTTTTGCAATGATCGCGTCTACCGCTTGCTCTTCTAGAGCAACGTTACGCATGTTGTTCATCAACTGTTGGTTTTGCTCGTAGTAAGCAACAACTTCAGTTGGATCTTCATACGCAGTAGCCATTTCAGTGATCAGTGCTTTCACTTTTTCTTCGTCAGCTTTCAGCTCGTGAGTACGGATTACTTCACCCAGCAGCAGACCAACAACTACGCGGCGCTTCGCTTGCTCTTCAAACAGTTCACGAGGCAGTTGAGCAGCAGCTTCAACATTGCCACCGAAACGTTGTGCAGCTTGTTGACGAAGAACACCAATTTCTTGGTCGATCAGTGCAGAAGGAACGTCGATTTCGTTCGCTTTAACTAGACCTTCGATCGCTTGCTCTTTGATGCGCGCTTTGATTGCTTGCTTCAATTCGCGTTCCATGTTCTTACGTACTTCAGCTTTCAGGGCGTCAACGCCGCCTTCAGCAACGCCGAAACGTGCAACGAATTCATCGTTCAGTTCTGGCAGTTCGCGAGCTTCAACTTTGTTCACTTTGATAGCGAACTGAGCTGCTTTACCTTTCAGGTTTTCTGCGTGGTACTCTTCTGGGAAAGTCACGTCGATAACGAATTCCATGCCCTTAGTTTTGCCAACGATACCGTCTTCAAAACCTGGGATCATGCGACCTGCGCCCATTTCCAGAGGGAAGTTTTCAGCTTTACCGCCTTCAAACTCTTCACCGTCAATAGAACCAACGAAATCGATAGAAACGCGTTTGCCGTTCTCAGCCGCTTCGTCAACTTCTTTCCAAGTTGCTTGTTGCTTACGCAGAGTTTCCAGCATTTCTGCTACGTCAGCGTCAGTCACTTCTGCAGCTGGCTTTTCTACAGCGATGTCTTCTAGGCCTTTCAGCTCAACTTCTGGGTAAACTTCGAATGTTGCTGTGAAAACCAGATCTTTGCCTTCGCCAATTTCAACTGGAGCAAAAATTGGTGCGCCAGCTGGATTGATTTTTTCTTTTACGATTGCTTCGATGAAGTGGCGTTGCATTACTTCACCCAGCACGTCTTGACGTACTGCTTTGCCGTACATTTTAGCAACCATCTTCATTGGCACTTTGCCTTTACGGAAACCATCGAAACGACGGTTTTTCGCGATGTTGCGTAATTCTGCTGTTACAGCGTCTTCGATGTTTGCAGCTGGAACAGTAATATTCAGACGGCGCTGTAGGCCTTCTAGCGTTTCAACAGTAACTTGCATTATTTCTAAACCTCAAAACTGGCTCAGGGTTTCTGAGCGTCATGAGCCAACACGACGTGTGGCTGCATCCTTGTGTTGTGCCCGATTGAACACTTAAATGTAAATATTGAGCATCGGCTTTCAAGCGAATCACCAGAAAACCTGACTAATGAGCGATATCTTTTAGCAAAGGTATCTCCGATTAGTCTCAGGACCAAATTTCAGACGCGACATTCTAACGACCACAACCGGAGCTGTCGAGTTAATACCCGGTCAGAGTCAAGCCAATCTCCTGAAAACCCAATCAAGTGCTAAAAATTCCATCAAAAGGAAACCAATAGCCACTCTGAAATGGGGACAATATAGGCTTTTTCAACGGAATCGAGGCTTTTTTTTATTGAAAAGCGTAAAAAGAGATCTTGCTCTTGTTTTGTAAGCGGAGATTGCGATCTTTTTAGACGCCTGAGCGAGCCATTCTCAGTATGATGAGAGTTAAGGATTTGCAAAAGAAGAGTCAAGGATGCCATCGATTCGTCGTCTTAGCCTGATGCTATGGGTGATTTTTATTGTGCTGGCGAGCTTAAGCACACACTTGTACTGGCGTTTCCAGTATCAGTCTTTGCTTGATGAACACCAGTCGCAGCTTGATCGCTTCTCTAGTCATATTGCGGCGACTTTAGATAAATACGCACACATTCCCCACTTAATCTCAAAAGATAAAGAGCTGATTGATGCTCTACTTGCTCCTGAGAATTCAGCGCAAATTGATATCACCAATCGTTATTTAGAACAGGTCAACGAGGTGATTCAAGCGGCTGACACGTATCTGATTGACCGCTTTGGCAACACGATTTCTTCAAGTAACTGGAATTTGGATCGCTCTTTTATCGGACGCAATTTTGCATGGCGACCCTACTTCTATCTCTCGATTGCGGGTGAAAAAAGCCAATATTTCGCATTAGGCTCCACTTCAGGACAGCGCGGTTATTATTACGCTTATCCAGTGATTTATGCGGCGGAAACTCTTGGGGTTATTGTCGTCAAAATGGATCTGTCTGCCATTGAAGATGGCTGGCAAAGCAAAAGTAGCTATTTTGTGGCTACCGATGATCATCAGGTGGTTTTTATGTCGAGCCAGCCTGCATGGTTGTTTCATAGTGTGGCCGATTTGCCTGAATCGCAGCTAAAAGAGATTCGAGCCAGCCAACAATATTTAGATAGCCCTATCCCATCATTAGGTTGGCAAGGGGACTTACAAGCAGAGCAAAGCGAGTGGCGTAAACCAGAAAAACATTGGCTGCAAGATGACTACATCGTTTCGAGCCGCGCACTACCCCAACTTGCGCTCACCATTCGCGTACTCTCACCCAAAATCGAGCTATTTTGGTCAGCGTTTGGCCTTGTGATAATCCTTTGTATGGTGTTTGCCATTGTCTATCTGGGTTTTCAACTTTGGCATCACCGCGTGATGCGTCAGCGACAGATTGAGCAGATCCAGCAAGAAACCAAACAGAAACTCGAATTTCAGGTGATGGAGCGTACAGCCAAGCTGCATGCCGAGATTGCCGAGCGGATCAAAACCGAGCAAGTGCTGCGCCAAACGCAAGATGAATTGATCCAAGCGGCGAAACTGGCGGTGTTGGGTCAAATGTCAGCCAGTATTAGTCATGAGCTGAACAATCCGCTTGCGGCAATCCGTAGTTTTGCGGATAACGGCCGCCGTTTCCTCGCCACCAACAAGCCTGAACGAGCCGAAGAAAATCTCACACGCATTTCCGCACTGACTGAACGTATGGCCAAAATCAGTGAGCAACTTAAATCTTTTGCACGTAAATCTACCTCAAATGAGCAGCAAGACGTTCAGCTGTACCCATTGATTCTATCGGCCAAAGAGTTGATGACCGCTCAATTTAAAACCCAGATGACTAAGCTGGAATTGTGCGAGGTTGACACTCCAGTTTGGGTGCGGGTGAATCCGATCCAGTTGGAGCAGGTTTTGATCAATCTACTCACGAATGCATTACAGGCATTGGATGAACAAGCTGAGCGTTTAGTACAAATTAGGCTGCAAATTTCTGAGCAGCAGGTGCAGATTTTCGTTGATGATAACGGCCCGGGTATTGGCCTTGAAACGCTGCCGAAACTCTTTGAGCCATTTCATACCACCAAGAAAAATGGTCTCGGACTTGGGCTTTCGATATCACAGCAAATTTTGCACAGTATGCAGGGAGAACTGAACGTAGCAACCGCACCCATTGGTGGTGCGCGCTTTATTATCTCCCTACCCCGTTTCACACCACTCAATATGGAATGACCATGTGTGATGTATTTTTAGTTGATGATGAGAGCGATATTCGTATCGCACTCGCACAAAGTTTTGAGTTAGCCGATCTAACAGCACAATTTTTTGCTAGCGCAGAAGAAGCGCTGCTGACCATCAAAGAACAAGGTCTGCCATTGGTTATCGTTAGCGATATCTGTTTACCCGGTTTAAGCGGGCAGAACTTACTCAGCTCGGTTTTGCATCAAGATGATGAACTGCCCGTTATTCTGATGACTGGACATGGCGATATTTCAATGGCGGTCAAAGCCATGCACGATGGTGCCTACGATTTTATTGAGAAACCCTTCGCCCCCGAAAGACTCATTGATACTGTCCATCGCGCGATCGAAAAACGACGCCTCACCCTTGAAAACCGTCAGTTAAAACGCAGCCTAAAAGTCAGCCAAACCTTAGGCCCGCGGATAATTGGTGAGACAGCAGCGATTCAGTCTCTGCGCGATACGATTGCTCAAGTGGCTGATACTCAAGCTGATATTTTACTGCTTGGCGAAACCGGAACGGGTAAAGAACTGGTCGCGCGTTCGCTGCATGAGCAAAGCTCGCGCCGTGAACAGAATTTCGTTGCGATTAACTGTGGTGCTGTGCCGGAGAACTTAATTGAGAGTGAGCTATACGGACATGAAAAAGGTGCATTTACTGGGGCTGACACTCGACGCGTAGGCAAGTTTGAACATGCGCAAGGCGGCACACTGTTTCTGGATGAGATTGAGTCAATGCCGATGCAGGCGCAGATCCGGCTGCTGCGTGTGCTGCAAGAGCGTGTGATAGAACGCATTGGTTCCAATGAGTTGATCCCACTGGATATTCGGGTAATTGCTGCAACGAAAATCGATTTAAAACAAGCGGCAGCCGAAGGGCATTTTCGGCAAGATCTCTATTATCGGCTCAATATTGTGACCTTGGATATTCCACCACTGCGTGAGCGCAGAGAAGATATTCCGGCGCTGTTCCACCATTTTTTGCTTGTTGCTGCCGCACGTTATGGCAAAGCCGCAACCGCCCTGACTGCCAATGATGTACAAAACCTGCTTAGTCACGACTGGCCGGGCAACGTGCGCGAATTGCGTAATGCCGCCGAGCGTTATGTGTTATTGGGTAAGCTGGCTCAATTTGCTGAAAGCAGCGAGCCAAAATCAAAATTGTTAGGACTTAATGAGCAAATGGCGGAGTTTGAGAAATCAATCTTAGAACAGACCTTAATTGAGTGTGGCGGCAGCATCAAAGCCACCATGGAGCGTCTCAATCTTCCGCGCAAAACCTTGTATGACAAAATGCAGAAGTATCAGCTCGATAAAGAGAGTTACAAACCCTAAGGTCTGCCCAGATGTCATCTTAAAAGGCAATCGTAAAAACAAAGCCCTTCGCATACGAAGGGCTTTTCTTTGATTAGTAAGTCAACCTCTAACGAGTGATGATTTCTGGCCCCATTAAGAGGGTTGGCAACCAAGTAGATACCCAAGGTACATAGGTCACGATGATCAAGAATAAGAACATGACGCCGACCCAAGGCAGTGCAGCTTTGACAACGTTCATCATCGACATCTTGGCGACCCCGGAAGTCACAAACAGGTTTAATCCAACGGGCGGCGTGATCATCCCGATCTCCATGTTCACCACCATCATGATACCAAGGTGAATCGGGTCGATACCCAGTGCAATAGCGATTGGGAACACTAATGGTGCAACAATAACCAACAGACCTGAAGGTTCCATGAACTGTCCACCAATCAACAGAATAAGGTTAACCACAATTAAGAAAGTGATTGGACCTAAACCTGCGGATAACATGGACTCCGTAATCATCTGCGGAATGCGTTCCTCAGTCAGCACATGCTTAAGAATCAAAGCGTTGGCAATGATGAACATCAACATGATGGTCAGCTTACCCGCATCATACAAAGTGGCTTTGGTGTCTTTATGCACGAAGGTTTCAAACACTTTGACGAGTGCTGGCTTGGTGTTGTTCTTATCCGCAAATGGCCCCATGTCGCGGTAGATAAAGTTGGCAATCAAGAACGAATACACTGCGGCTACGGCTGCAGCTTCAGTTGGAGTGAAAATCCCTCCATAGATACCGCCTAGAATGATCACCACCAACAGTAAACCCCAGCTCGCTTCTTTGGCGGATTTTAGTGCTTCTTTCCAACCAACAAAGGGCTGTTTCGGTAAGTTCTTAACCCGAGCAGTAATGTAGATAGCCACAATCAGCATTAAACCAGCCAATAGACCTGGTATCACACCACCCAAGAACATGCGTCCAACCGATACGTTGGTTGCTGCTGAGTACACCACCATCACAATCGAAGGTGGGATCAAGATACCCAAAGTCCCCGCGTTACAAATCACCCCTGCGGCAAACTCTTTGCTGTAGCCGTTTTTAACCATACCCGCAATAACGATACTACCGATCGCCACCACGGTAGCCGGTGATGAACCAGACAAGGCCGCAAACATCATACAGGCCACAACGGAAGCAATCGCCAACCCGCCACGGAACCAACCAACCATAGCAATCGCGAAGCGGATGATCCGTTTCGCCACGCCACCTGTCGACATGAAGGTTGAAGCTAAGATGAAAAACGGGATTGCTAATAAGGTGTAGTGGCCAGCAAAAGCGTTAAACAAGGTTTGTGCAACCGATGCCAAAGAAGCATCCGAATGCCAGAGCAGGAACAAAATACTGGATAAACCCAGTGAAATAGCAATCGGCACACCAACAATCATCATGCCGATGACAAGAATAAATAACAGTGCAACGGCCATGGCTTACTTCTCCTTGCCTTGAGTCTTAGGCATCATTGCCTCACCGGCTTCTGAAAGCTCAGCTTTCAGTGCTTCCAAGTCTTCTTCTGCTTCATGCCCAGCAATCATGCGATCCAGCTTGCCTGTGATGATTTGCCAAGCGATTTGTAAAAATCGGAAAGTCAGTAATGCCATGCCAATCGGTAGAGCGGCATAAGGAATGAAGCGTGGCAGTTTTTCATAACGCTCGCCTTCGTTAACCCAATCAGCGAGGAACTGCAGCATATCAGGCATAGGAATATCGTCGGTTTCGTACCAAGCACGTTCAGTGATAAAGGGATGCCAGTAGTTCCAAGAGCCAATCAGCAACAAGATTGAAAATGCTAAACAACATGCCACCGCAACCAACGCATACAGTTTGCGCAGCCCTTCCGGAGCAATATTAATCAGCACATCCACACCGATGTGGAAATGCCTTTTTACGCCAAATGACGCGCCCACCAGCACCATCCAAGCAAACATAAATACGGTGCCTTCTAACGCCCAGAGAATATTGTCGTTAAATAGATAACGCATGATGACGTTAGCAAAAGTGAGTAGGGTCATCGCGCCCATGAAAAACGCGATCAGAAATTCTTCTATCGAGTCGGTGAATTGGCCAACCCTCGAAAACCATGACTGTTCCATGTGATACATCGCTCTAATAGTGTGACGAACAGGCAAAAGGCCCCATTAACATGGGGCCAAAGAGTGATTACTTCTGGTTCGAAGCTAATGCAGCATCAATCAGATCAGCACCGATGTCTTTCTCAAACTTCTTCCATACTGGTTTGAGTGCATCGACCCACTGCTGACGTTGCTCAGGCGTTAATGTGCGTACCACACCACCCGCTTCAATGATGTATTGCTTATTGAGTTCTTCCACTTTGTTGGATTCAGCGTTGCGCTCAATCGTTACCTCGTTGAGGATCTTGGCAAACTGGTCACGAACATCCGCAGGTAAGCCGTCCCACCATTTGCTTGAGGTCACGACGAGGTAATCAAGAATGCCGTGGTTGGTTTCAGTAATCCCATCCTGCACCTCGAAATATTTTTGGCCGTACGTGTTTGACCATGTGTTTTCTTGGCCATCAATAACTTTGGTTTGCAAACCGCCGTAGGTTTCTGCGAAAGACATTTTCTGTGGGTTTGCACCGATTTGCTCAAACTGAGCAACCAGAACATCTGATGCCTGTACGCGGAATTTCAAACCCTTGGCATCCGCTGGAACGAGGATAGGTTTGTTCGCAGAAATCTGTTTCATCCCGTTGTGCCAGAACTCCAAACCTTTCACACCACGACGAGTCATGGCGTTTTTCAGCTCTTCGCCTTTAGCAGAGCTTTGGAAACGGTCAACGGCATCAACATCTTCAAAAAGGAAAGGTAGGTCAAAAATGCGGTACTTTTTGGTGAATTTTTCGAATTTTGACAGCGAAGGAGCCGCCAGTTGCACGTCGCCATTCAGCAGCGCTTCTAACACTTTGTCGTCATCGTACAGCGTTGAGTTAGGAAACACTTGCATACAAGCTTTGCCATTCATTTCTTCGTTCACTCGTTTTTCGAGCAATGACGCAGCAATCCCTTTCGGGTGTTTGTCTGTGTTGGTCACATGGCTGAACTTGATAACGATTTCACCAGGGTCACAGTTAGCAGCAGCATTAAAACTAGTGACAGCGAGGACAGAAGCGGCAATTAGGGTAAGCGGCTTGAACATTCTTATTCTCCTTGGTTGGATTTTTCAGCCCATCATTGGACTGCGTACCTTTACCAAAGCAACAAGCGCGCCAAAAGTTACACAAATTTAACATTTACTAAAAATCAGTAACTTGCAATTCACTTTCTAGGTTCAATCTCGCAAGCTCGCTGTTCAAGGTATAAAAAATGGGTGGAAATCCACCCATCAAATTTGAATTATGTGTGAGTTTCCACCCATGAGTTGCGGTTAGGATGAACAACTGATTTCCAGCTTTTTACCCCACTCCGGAGGTAATTTCGCATAATGTTCAAACTCAGGGTGTTCGTCATAAGGGGTCGCGAGCACTTGGGCCAAACGCTGCATCTCTTGGAAATCGCCTCGCTCCGCCAATTCAATGGCTTGTTGCGCCAAGTAATTGCGCAAAATGTATTTCGGGTTCACCTGACGCATCACTTGGCAACGTTCAACTTGGCTGATTGGCTGACCATCTTGGCCAAGTTCGCGAGCCGCACGTTCAAGATAGCGAGTTAACCAAGCCTTCGCCGCTTGGCGATCGACCACCAGATCAATCACAGCCTCTGTACTCTGTCGATCAAGGCAAGAAAGTTCACGCAGAAAGCGAGTGTAGTCGGTGTGATTGTTAGCAAGCAGCGCGAAGAAATCGGTAAACAGTTCCCCATCCCCCTCTTGCTGAGTCGCTAAACCGAGTTTAGCGCGCATCAACTGGCTGAAATAACGGTTAAGGTGCTCAGAGTAACTTTCCAAAGCAGCTTCTAAATCCGCTTTTTCGATTAAAGGTGAGAGTGCATGCGCCAATGCCGACAGATTCCATAGCCCAATCCGCGGCTGCTGATCAAAAGCATAACGCCCCTGATAATCGGAGTGATTACAGATAAAGTTCGGGTCGTAGTCATCTAGGAAGGCAAAGGGCCCGTAATCAAAAGTCTGCCCCAAAATCGACATATTGTCGGTGTTCATTACCCCATGGTTAAAACCGTAAACCTGCCATTGGGCAATCATAAGCGCCGTACGCTCAACAACTTGATGAAACCAATCGGCATAAGGTTTAGTGCTCTGCGCACAAGTTGGGAAATACCATTCGATGACTTTATCCGCCAGTAACTTCAGTTCGGTATGCTGCTCGGTGTAATAAAAATGCTCAAAATGGCCAAAACGAATATGGCTTTGCGCTACACGCACTAACAAGGCTCCGCGTTCTTCACGTTCACGATAAACCGGTGTGTCGCTATTCATGAGAGCTAAGGCTCGAGTAGTGGCAATCCCCAACCCTGCCATGGCTTCACTGCACAAGTATTCACGGATGGAAGAACGCAGCACTGCGCGGCCATCTCCCATTCTTGAATAAGGTGTAAGCCCTGCGCCTTTCAGGTGAATGTCATAGACATCCCCGGTTTTTGAGGCCATTTCTGCCAGCAGTAGCCCGCGTCCATCACCCAAATCTGGGTTATACACACCAAACTGGTGGCCTGCATATTTCATCGCGAGTGGGGCAAAATCAGCAGGAAGATGTTGCCCTGAAAGCGCTGCGAGCAATTCAGAATTCGGCACTTCGGGCAAGCCAAACTCTTGTGCCAAAAGTGCATTCCACATCCCCCAACGCGCGTTCTCTAAAGGCTGCGGATGAATTGAGGTATAAAAAGCTTTGGGCAAAGCCGCAAAACGTTGACTGAGGCGAACAGAATTCCACACCGACATAACTTCACTCGTGATAAATCGTTTGTCCGCACGTTAGCAAATACCTGACCATTTCACTAGGTTTTATTGCGACCACTTTTATCGTGGGCTTCCATCACACGAAAGTTGCTCTTCAAGAGACAAAAAAGCCGAGTATTAAACTCGGCTTTCACAAGGATCCGGTGTCATTACAAAAGCATGAAGGTGAAGCCTAATGCCAGCAAGGAAAACACCAAAGTACGACCCACAACTCCTAGCGTGCTAGGTTGAACCATTTCAACGTGTTCCATATCGATTCCCCCACCTTTATGTTTATGACACGGCAATGACAATATGGTGAAGTTTCAGAAAATCAGCAAGAGTTCGAAAAGTTAATTTTTTGTGACAAAAGTTAGTCTCACTCGCTCACCCAGACGATTCATCTACGCGACTTTAGTGTTAAGCCAGAGATGTACCTTGCACGTGGCACATGAGCTACCTATACCTATTAGAGATACTCAACCATAGAGGGCATAACCAATGAGAGCACTGAGTACTTTTTTCTTGGTATTGCTGACGTTATTGAGCAACAAAGTGTTTGCCGATGAACCTATTCTCACGTTAACCCATCAAGGCCAGCAATTTACAGCCACCTACCAAGAACTTCTTGCACGCAGCGATTTAACCATCACAACCGAAACACCATGGACACAAGGCAGTGCAGAGTTTAAAGGCATCTCAGCTCAAGCGCTTCTCGCTTGGTTAGGGGTCAAGCAAGCTGATCTGAAGGTGACTGCTTTAAACAAATACTGGGCGATCATCCCTTATTCCGACATCCAAAAATACAATCCGGTATTTGCGATTCAGAAAAATGGGAAACCGATGGCTATTCGTGATCGAGGACCCATCTGGTCAATTTACCCACTGACCAGCAGTAAAGAACTGGATAATGAAATCCTCCACAGCCGCATGGTTTGGCAAATCAGCAGCATAGATGTCATCAGCCAATAACGGTTATGAAAAAGTCTCTGCTTGCTTTTTTTGTATTGGTTTTCGCCATCATCCTGCTCTCTTTGTGGGCGATGGTGCGCTTTACCAATACCTACAATATGTTGACCAAATATACCCAAATCGCCGCTTGGTCCTTGGCTCAACTTGAAGTCGAAACCCTCGATTTTGTACATCGGCTGGATAGCTATTTACTTACCGCCAGTAATGAGCATTACCATTCGATGACCATCAATTACGATATTTTGTGGAATCGTTTCGATCTCTTTCTGACCAGCAAAGAAACACAAGATATTCGAGAGCAGCACGGTGCGCAGCAGATCATTCAAGAAACCTTTACCCAACTGAAAAGCTACGATTTGGCCGTCAGTCACGGTGATATAACTGAACTAAAACAGCTAAGGCAGGTTCTGGAGTCATACAGTGATCGAATCCGGGACTTAGCTGTTGTGAATTTCACAGGGGAAAGCGCGAACTCCCATCTACATATGATTGCTGAAAATAAGCAGCAACTACTCTATTTTTTTTGCTGCAATTCTGCTCATTTTGATCCTGCTTTCATACCTGACTTATCGCTCTGCCGATTACCAACAGTTTTTAGCTTGGCATGATCCATTAACTCAACTGAAAAACCGCAATTTCATCGTGAAGACATTGAAAAAAAACCATCTTGGCAAAGAAGATGCTATCGCACTGGTTTTGTTAGATCTCAATCGATTCAAAGAATTGAACGACACCATAGGCTACGCTTTTGGTGATCAACTCTTAATCAAAATAGCCTCACTATTAGCGATACGCTGCCAACCTTTTGGGTATGAATGCGCTCGAATTGGTGCTGATGAATTTGCGGTTTTGCTCCATCCCTGTAGTGGAAATGCAGAATTTTTTATCCGTAACCTATGGAATGATTTAACCAAACTCGTTAAAGACAATGATCCAACCAAGCGCTTAAGCATCGCCATGGGGGTGGTCACGTATCAAAATCCAGATACAGGCCAAGCGAACTCAGCACTGCGTGCCAGTAGCTTACTAAATAATGCCGATTTGGCTCTGCACATCGCAAAAAAAACGCCTGACGGACAAGTGGTCTATTACACCCGTGAAATCGAGTGTGCTTACAATAAAAAACGGATACTTGCGGAGCAGTTACAACAGCTCCTTTCCGACCCCAACCAAACTAGTTTGTACGTGTGTTATCAACCCATCTTATCTTGTCATTCTGAACGTTTAGGGTGCGAGGCTTTACTGCGTTGGCAACACGATGAATTTGATTTGATTGACCCACAATATCTGATTGAGATTGCCGAAGAGTACGGGCTTGGGAAGCAGCTCGGCACATGGATTATGGAACAGGTTTACTTGGCACTGAAAAAGGAGTGGCATGAGTATAACCATCGGTTAGATGTTTCAATCAATCTATCCAATGCTCTGTTTGATGAGACACTTCCCACGTTAATCAAGGATATCTTTGACCACCAAGAAAGCTTCCTCAACTCGATCATTTTAGAACTGACCGAAACCATGACCATTGAAGATTTCGCCCACAGTCTGGCAATCATCAATCAGTTGGAAAAGATGAAAGTCCGCTTCGCCCTCGATGATTTCGGAACTGGCTGGTCTTCTTTGTATCAACTCAATCACCTTAAATTCAGTAAGTTGAAAATTGATAAATCGTTTGTCGACAATATGAACCAGAACCAGCAACAAGCGATCTTTATTGCCTCGATTGTTAATCTCGCTCACCAGTTGGGGATGACGGTTGTTGCTGAAGGGGTTGAGCAACTGGCGCAATTAGAACAGCTCAAACAGCTCGGGGTTGACGAATTTCAGGGCTATTACTTCTCTTACCCCATCACCAAGGAAGAGTTTGCAACCTTTTGCGAGCACCACTTTGCTTCAGGCAACACCTTAACCTCAACTCAAATTAATGAGTGATGCATTAGCACTCACTGCCACAAGATTGAGATGCGTGCCAAAAATCACTCATTCCTACTGTGTAGCGCTTCTTTTAACTACAGATTGGTGATACCACATCGCCTATTGCCAACCACACTTTCATTTGTGGTAACAAGAGGTTATATGGAAATGACAACAGTCGAAGAGAAAAACCGCCGTCCTCTAGCGGTGAGAGAACTCAAATTCACCAAACGCATCACAATTTGGTTGAGCCAAAAACAGATCACCCCCAACCAAATTTCGTTAATGAGTATTGCCTTTGCGCTACTCGGTTGTGCCCTATTGGCTCTTTATCATTACCACCCTTCACCATTGTGGCTAATCGTTGCGGCTTTGTGTATTCAAGCGCGCTTACTGTGCAATCTTTTTGATGGCATGGTCGCCGTGGAAGGCGGCAAGAAAACCCTAGCAGGCGAGCTTTTTAATGATGTTCCCGACCGAATCGCTGACCCTTTACTGATTATCGGTGCAGGTTTTGTCACCGCTTCGGCCTTAGGGATGACACTGGCTTGGCTCTGCGCACTCCTTGCAGTATTGACGGCATACGTTCGGGTTTTGGGAGTCAGTATGGGTGGAGAAGCCGATTTTCGTGGCCCTATGGCCAAACAGCACCGCATGGCACTACTGACATTCAGTTTACTGATGATTGCTGCACTGTCTCTGCTTAGTGAGCCGCCAGCACTTTTGGCCTACAGCATGGATGGTGTTTTGGCTGTCATGCTCGTTGGATTAGTGGCCACTGTTTGGCGACGTTTACAACACATCTATCAATTTCACGCAACTCGCGTGCCGTCATCGCCCACTCAAGGTGAATAAACATGCTCAACATTCCTGATCATTCACTGCATTTGATGTTGGTGATATTGGCCATTTTAGTGGTTGGCACTCTCACTTACTTATGGCTGTCTCGTCGCCATCCAGAGCGAGATTACTTAGAACTTAAACTGCGAATCCGCTCTTGGTGGTGGATGGTGGCTATCGTTTTTGTAGTGCTGCAATTGCCCCTCAACTACACACTCTTTTTTGTCGGATTCCTAAGTTTTATGGCACTGAAGGAATTTCTTTCCATTGTGCCAACACGAATGACCGATCGCCGGGTGATTTTCTGGGCTTACCTTTCGATTCCGTTCCAGTATTACTGGCTCTCGATTGGCTGGTACGGCATGTTCATCATCTTTATTCCGGTCTATGTGTTCCTTTATCTCCCTATGGTGATGGTACTGATTGGTGACACTAAGGGCTTTATTCGCTCTGCAGGGATCATTCATTGGGCGATGATGCTGACCGTTTTCTGTATCAGCCATATGGCGTACCTATTGGTTTTACCTAGCTTGAATGCTGATGCGGGTTCATTAGGTATGTTGCTGTTTTTGTTAGTCATGACCCAGTTCAATGACGTAGCCCAATATGTGTGGGGCAAAAGCTTCGGCAAGCACAAAATCGTGCCCAAAGTCAGCCCAAACAAAACATGGCAAGGCTTTATTGGTGGCACAATGACTGTCATTACCGTCTCTTACTTTGCCGCACCTTATTTAACTCCTTTAACCGCAACTCAAGGACTGGTCGCTGGGGTCATTATTGCGTTGAGCGGCTTTATTGGTGATCTGGTGATTTCTTCGGTCAAACGCGACTTGCGCATTAAAGACACCAGCCAATTTATTCCGGGTCACGGTGGCATTTTAGATCGAGTTGATAGCTTGATGTTTACCGCACCGCTGTTTTTCCACTACATCTACTATCTCTATTATTGAGGTATTTATGGCGCGCTTTCTAAAAGTGATGTTTTTTCTGCTGATTGTAAAACCCTTAGTGTTCATTGGTTTAGGGCTAAACATTTTGCAGCGACAAAATTTGCCAAGCCAAGGGCCAATCATTATCGCAGCCAACCATAACAGCCACTTGGATACGTTAGTGCTAATGGCACTTTTTCCGCTGCACTTGATCCATCGAGTGCGGCCAGTTGCCGCAGCAGATTACTTTCTGGTCAATCCGTTTATAGCTTGGTTGTCCCTTAATATTATTGGGATCATCCCTATCCGTCGTTCGCCTTCGAGTAACGAAAGAGATGCCGTGTTACAAGCCTGTCATGATGCTTTAGAACAGGGTGAAATCCTGATTCTTTTCCCTGAAGGCAGTCGCGGTGAGCCAGAAATCATGAGTGGTTTGAAAAAAGGCATTTATCATCTGGTCAAAAACCATCCTAACCGTTCGGTACTGCCTGTCGTGATGCGTGGTCTAGGTCGCTCTCTGCCTAAAGGAACCGTGATGTTTGTGCCTTTCAATTGTGATGTGGTCATTGGTGAACCTTTAACAGGTTTTACCGATGCCGATCATTTTGTACTGACTATGCAGAAGAGTTACCAACAACTGGCCACACATTGCATAACTCAAACCCAAACGGCTCTCGACAGCGAAGAAATTTAACGTTTTGCTAACAAACTCAAGCTCTGAATAGCGACTTGTCGTTAGACTAAATGTTCTAATAACAACATGAGTAAAAAACATGGAGTCGCTTTTAAAGGATTTTCCGGTGGTGACCAGCATCACTGTCGCGTGGGGAGAGATGGATGCTCTACAACACGTCAATAACGTCGTCTATTTCCGCTATTTTGAAACCGCGCGAATCGATTACTTCGCCCATTTAAAACTGATGGAAGAGTTGCAGAGCACCCAAATTGGCCCCGTTTTATCGGAGACTCAAGCGCGCTATAAAATTCCAGTAACCTTTCCTGACACCTTACTGATTGGCTCACGAATCACAGCCGTGCAAGCGGATCGTTTTAGCATGGAGTACCAAGTGGTTAGCCAGAAACTGGGAAAAGTCACCACCGTCGGTAGCGCAACCGTGGTGATGTTTAACTTCAAAACTGGCGAAAAAGCGCTATTGCCACCAGCAGTCATCGACACAATTCAAGCTTTGGAAGGTTTATCTCCTTCTATCACCAACGCATAGTCAAACTCATACCAGCTTGACCCCTCTCCAAAGTAACGCTTGCACCGAGTCATCAATGGCTCGGTGAATCACCATACCGACACAACTCTTTATGCTAAATCTGTATGTGCATTTCGCCATGGTTTTTGCTCCATATATTGTCACCTTTCACACTTAACATACACCATTCCATAAAATCAACTGTGCTTATTTATCTTTTTGACACTAAGGCAAAAATCTCTTTTTTGAGATTTTCGGGTTAATACACAAAATTTACACTGAAACTGTTCACATAAGGCTCTTCATTGTTTGAGCGTTCTGTAGGCAGTGAATAGTTCTATGTTGAATATCCGATTTTTTAACTTCTCTTAAAGTGAGTTTATATTGTGAAAAAAAACATAATTGCTACGGCATTGTTACTTTCATGCGCAGGCTCTGTACTGGCCGCAGAAAACTACGACCCACACCAAAGCTACGCAAGCGGTGAACAAGTTTACTTCGACGGTAAGCTTTATCAGGCGCAGTGGTGGGCAAATCCGAATCAGTCGCCTGCTGAGATCACGGAAAATAGCTGGGATTCCCCTTGGGTTCTTATTTCTGATAGCCCTGAAATCACACCACCAGTAGAACCGCCTGTCGAACCAGAAATTCCTACCCCACCACCTACAGATGGTAATCATCCGAGTTACGTTGAAGGTAATCGCTATGTAGGCGGAGATATTGTCGAAAATGATGGTCGTTACTATCGCTGTAAATTCGGGGCAACCGAAGGATGGTGCTCACAACCAGCTTACGAACCAGGCCAAGGCAACGTCTGGCAAGACGCTTGGGAAGAAATTGAAGCAACCGTTACCGAAACCTTTTCTCTCAGCTATCTGGGTAACAGCTTTAAACTAAACCATTCAACCTTTGGCTACGCAACAGAATCTGAATTCGCACCAGAGTCTATTGCCATCAACAATAACATCCTATATGTCGGTAACACGGCCAAAAAAGACGAAAAATCAAACATCGACCGCTACGACTTAGTGAACAAACGTGCACTATCACCAATAACGGGTTTCACTCTGAACGGTAAAGAGGAAACTATTCGTGTGGTGAGTGACATCACGGTTCACAATGACCGCTTGTACATGGCATCACTGTCGTCTAACCGTGTCGATATTTATGACACCAAGAACAACAACCAGATCATCATGTCATTAGGTACGGGAGTGTATTGGGGTGATAAATTCCGCGATGCGCTGACTCACCCTTACGCTGTTGCGGCTAACGATAACTATGTGTTTGTCGCAGACATCACAGGTAAAATTTCAATTTACCTACAAAGTGATGTCACGTTAGAAAACCATAAACGTGCGGTTAAGCATGCTTTTTTTGATTTGCCAGACAGCAACTCCATCCATCGCAATCTGAAACTAGAAGTGGTTGGGGACGAACTGATCGTTAGCTTTGATAATGGTAAAACTTATGTCTTCGACATTACCAATATCGAAGAGAGCCAAAAGCTGGTTGAAGCGAAATATGTTGTCAACAATGCCAACCGACGCTGCATGTATGAAGCGCAAAATGGTGCCATTTTCGCGGGTACACGCTCGGGTATGATTGAAGAGTACCCTGCGGGTAAATTTAGCTTCAATGAAAATGGCGTTGCTACTGCGCCTCTACATACGTTTAACCGCTACTACAATACAGCAGAAAATCGTGAAGAAATGCCCGTCGGAGCTTTCGACTTTGCTGTTGAAAACAACACCCTTGCTCTATTGCAGGGTAAAACCGTGGTACTGGCAGATAAAGTCCAGCTCACTGTGTCGGTAAAAGATATGCCGAACAATGAACAGCCAACCGATTTTGATCTGACTTCACCAGAGGTTAGTAAAGCCAAGCTACTGCAAAATGACGAAAGCTGGGAAAGTCTCATTCAAAATCATGAAGTACGTGTCAACCGCATCCTTTCTGGTAAGCAAGGGATTGATAAGCTTGAGATCACCAGCTACGCAGCTCAAACAACTTACGATCTGGATGTAGAAGCGCGCTTTGGCTCAAAGGGCGAATGGATCAACTTGGGAACCATTACCCAATTAGAGCCGTTCTCAAAACATGAGCTGAACTATACGTTACAAGATGGGCATTATTACACCAGCGTAGACCAACTAAAATCGTATGCGATTTCTGGCCTGGAAAACTTGGATTACTTGCCATCAGATCTGATTGATATTCGTCTTACTTCAGACACCGATACCTTTGTACAAAAAATCACTGACTTAAAACCGAGCTGGCGTCTGCGCTTTGGTAACTACAGTCCTGAAACACACGGCAAATGGGGACGCATTACAGGTCCATATGCTCGTGAGTGGATGATTATGATGACTAACTTTGCGTACATCATGAACAGCCCTGAGTTTGAACACATCTGGTTCAATTACAAAGAGACATTTGGTCAAGGAACCAATGAGTTCTTCGGTAATGCAGGCCCTGTGAATGCTCCAAATGGTAACTTTACCGCGGCGGATTACCAACGTGTATACCAGCAATTCATGAACCGCGATCTGATCCATTTGGGTGTATCTACCATTGGTGGCGGACTTGGTGGCGGTACCGTACTTGGCATTGATACTTGGCTTTTCTACGGCCACTACTATCGTTCAGGTTTTGGTATTCTCGCTCATGAGTTTGGCCATGGCTTCGGCAGTCATAGTAGTGCCTTTTCTAACAGTGGTGCTGGGTTACAACCGCTTTTCACCCAAATGCACCATATGATGCTGCTTGATAAAGTGCTGCCGTATGTGGATGAAGAGATCAATGCGTTTTACGCATCGCCACAAGAGCTGCTGCACAATACGGTTTCTAACGGCATTCGTACACCACTAGCACCAGATCACACCAACTGGATGATTGAATACTTCAAAGCAAACCCTCTGCATTAAGCAGAAATCAACCTCAAGGCTGGAGCGCACATCGTTACCCTTCAGCCAATAAGCCAAGCCCCAGCTGAAAGCTAGGGCTTTTAAATAAAACGCATAGGGGTTGCAATTCAAACATTGAACAAGCTTTTCTTCCGCTATCACCAACGCATAGTCACACTGATACCCGCTTGTTCCCCATCAATCCAAGGTAATACTTGAACCGAATCATCCAATGATTCGGTGAATATCCATGCCGACACGGTTCCCAAAACCGCACCTGCGAGCACATCTCGCCAGTAATGTTTATTTCCTTCAACTCGCCCAACGCCAGATAACGCCGCCACACCATACGCAGGCAAACCAACTTCCCAACCGTAACGAATGTTTAACGTCGTCGCAGCTGCAAAAGCATTCGCGGTATGGTTTGACGGAAAACTATCATTACCACTGCCGTCTGGGCGTTCTTCATCAATCAACGATTTAGTCACAAGCCCCACTCCTGAAGCGGTGGCAATGCTAAGCCCTGCTTGTGTAAAACCTTGCCAATCGCTCTGATAAGCTGGCATAGCAAACGCCAATCCGACCAAGCCGTAAGTACCAATATCACTCAAGGTTTCCCAATTTTGAGCGTTGTCCGCACACACGGCGCCAGAGTAAACCACGGACATCACAACACTACTCAACCAAAGCTTTCTCTTCATAACGCTATCCATTTAGATTCAATGCCGTAATTGTATCTTGCCACTTCGCTATACCTCAAATTTCTTAGGGTTACAGCAGGTCATCCATTTGCAAACCTATCTATTTAACGTGAATAAAAAGAGAGATTGAATTAATTGAAGATTGCGCATTTTGAGACTGGCCTATATTGTGAATCTGTTGTTAATGGATATAACACGATAATAATCTGGTTAGGGAGATAACTTGATGAATAGCGCTCTATTGGGACTGTTTATTCCCACCTTCTTTTTTGTCTCGATCACTCCGGGCATGAACATGACCTTAGCACTCACGTTAGGAATGAGTGTGGGTTATCGACGAACCTTGTGGATGATGGTTGGCGAACTACTCGGGGTCGCTTTGGTTGCTGTTTCTGCGGTCGTTGGCATTGCAGCGGTAATGTTGCGTTACCCGAGCATCTTTACTCTATTTAAGATAGTGGGAGCGAGTTACCTGATTTATTTAGGCATTCAGATGTGGCGATCACGCGGCAAACTGGCGATCAATGTCGAACAGGAGACAACTTACCAAGGCAGTGATTGGGGACTATTAGTGCAAGGCTTTGTCACTGCGATTGCCAACCCCAAAGGTTGGGCTTTTATGATTTCGCTCCTTCCTCCCTTCATCGACCAATCTCTAAGCCTTGCTCCACAACTCACCCTATTGGTGGCCATCATCCTGCTTTCAGAATTTATCAGCATGAGTCTGTACGCGACTGGCGGAAAAGGGCTAAAACGCTTATTGGGCCAAGCACGCCACGTTCGTTTATTGAATCGTATAGCGGGCACACTTATGGTTGGCGTTGGAATTTGGCTCTATTTTAGTTAAGCGATAAAAACAAATCAGCCTGCACAATGCAGGCTGATTATCTATGTATCCGATATATCTCGTTGGCTAGTCACCGCTACTAACAGTGAACAATACCCACGATGCTTTGAGCTAATTCACCGGATTGTCTTCACTGCTGTTTGGCTCGCTCACTACTTCATCATTCGCAATTTCACTGCCGGATAACGGATCAGCGATAACCTCATCACTAATCGCGATAACGTCACTTTTCTGTGGCTGAGGGATAGCAGCAAAACTGGTGGTCGCAACCAAGAGCAGGGAAAGACCAGCCACTACAGCCGATGACAGATTCATCACTTTATCTTTACGTTGTTCCTGTAACCAAGCTGCAATCCATAATGTCGTGCACAACAATAAAATAATGGATGTGTGCCAAAATGAATCACGCGTCGTCAACAACCAAGGCGCAGTTAAGAAAATCAACACGGTTTGCCAAGTAAATACTTGAAGTGAGTGACGGCCAAGGTAGCTGAGCGGTTCAAACACCAAAGCAGATGGGAAAAAGCGAATAATCACCGCAATTAGGTAAATCCACACACTCAGGCTAAGTACCCGTAACCAACCGAGTTCTGGTTTGCTGGATGCCGCAAACACCATTTGTTTGGTGATCCCAAATGGCGCTAAAAGATCACGGTAGGCCACAAAGATAATCAAAGCCAACACACCACACGCCCAAGCTAATTTGGGATTGAACCAAGCCAAATCGCCTTGACGTTTAGCAAAACCCAAGGCTCCGCCAAACACAAATAACACTTGCCACGCAAACGGATCAAAGTAGCCCAGCTCAGGTATGTATTTCGCTGAAACCTGCTTGAATATAGGTGTCAACATAGAAGCTTCAATCCAGCTACTGCCTGCCCACAAAGCGACACTGACCGCGAGCACTAACCAGAGGTAGCCACGGCGAAATGCATACAGAGCCAGAGGGAAAATCAGCATATACATGATGTAGAGCGGTAAAATCTCCAGATACGCAGGTTTATTGAGCAGCAGGAAACTCATCAGCATAGTCAGCCAAGGCATCGTCAGCAGATTACTGAAGCTTCCACCAAATACTGTTACTTGCTCAGGAAAATAAACGCTTCCCAGCAAAAACCAGAGCATCGCAATGAACAATCCACCGATGTGATATTTGTAGATGGTCAGGGCTCGATGCCACACTTTACTGGTCGCTTGACGGTCAGAATACTCACGGCGGCTATACACCATGCCAGCCAGTAATCCAGACATAAAAATGAAACCTTCAGCTGCACCAAATACTCCCACAGGCTCATGGGTGAACAATTGCAGTATGGTTGTACCGCCGCTATACCAGATCAGATGGTTGAAGGTGATTAACACCAACAATAATCCTCGGATACTGTCCAATGCGGGGATGCGTTTCATCGATGATCTCCCTGCTTTCTCAGTGAGGCAAATCGGCGATATACGAAAGTACCAATCTCTGACTGAAAATGCGGATAAACGGTTGAATATAATAGGTAATATGGAAGGACGGTGATATCTGGCGTTGGACTACCCTCTCCCCGAGTACGCGGATCCTTGCACCACCTGATGGCTTTGTAAATAGGACGCACAGAAAAAACCGAGAGGTCGCACACCTTGCTGATGATACACCTGAAAACCCTACTCCTTGGATAAGCCAACCAAGTAAAACCAACACAAAAAACCCCAGCAAATAAGCTTTGCTGGGGTCTGGAATAATGGCACGCCCTACAGGATTCGAACCTGTGACCACATGCTTAGAAGGCACGTGCTCTATCCAACTGAGCTAAGGGCGCGCTACAGGGTCAGGATTATACGAGTTAAACGGGCTAGATCAACGCCTTTGTCTAACTTTCTGTTTCAAATGAGCAATATTTTGCCAATCTCACTTCAATTGCCGAAAAACAGAACAAAGCAAACGTTTGCCTGTGGATGTTATCAAAAATATCTGCGACAATGCGCGCAAAAATTTTCGCTCCAAATCTGTAAGGAAAGTCATGACTGCTCAAAATATTGATGGAACGCTGATTTCGCAAACGGTGCGCTCAGAAGTTGCAGCCCGTGTTAAAGCTCGAATTCAAGCCGGGTTACGAGCCCCGGGGCTGGCGGTTGTGTTGGTGGGCGAAGATCCTGCTTCACAAGTGTATGTCGGCAGTAAGCGTCGTGCCTGCGAAGAAGTCGGTTTTGTCTCCAAATCGTATGATTTACCTGCAACCGCCAGTGAAGAAACCTTGCTATCACTGGTTGATGAACTGAATAACGATCCACAAATCGACGGTATTTTAGTTCAGTTGCCTTTACCAGCAGGTATTGATACCACAAAAGTGTTGGAGCGCATCCATCCAGAAAAAGACGTGGATGGTTTCCACCCATACAACGTAGGTCGTTTGGCACAGCGCATTCCTAAACTGCGCTCTTGTACGCCCAAAGGCATCATCACTTTGCTTGAACGCTACAACATTCCACTGCGCGGCAAACATGCAGTGATTGTCGGCGCATCCAACATTGTGGGTCGCCCGATGACTTTAGAACTCTTACTGGCAGGCTGTACCACCACCACTTGCCACCGCTTTACTCAAGATCTTGAAGGACACGTGCGCCAAGCGGATATCTTGGTGGTTGCCGTCGGTAAACCGAATTTTATCCCTGGAGCATGGATTAAAGAAGGCGCGATTGTGGTCGATGTCGGTATCAACCGTTTAGAAACTGGTAAGTTAGTTGGCGATGTGGAATACGATGTTGCTCGTACTCGTGCTAGCTTCATTACCCCTGTACCGGGCGGTGTTGGGCCAATGACTGTCGCGAGCCTGATTGAAAATACCATGATGGCGTGTGAACAATTCCATACCCAAGCTTAAGCGGTTCACATTCCAAATCGTGGAATAGAGCTGAACCCATCACTGATATTTGATTAGTCAATTTCAGGATCTAAAAGCTCAAAAAACAGAGGTCAACGCATTGTATGTGTTGACCTCTGTTCTTCCTTTTGGCACTCACTTTTCTCCGAAGTCTCATCATCACAAAACAGCGCAAGAATTAGAGATCGTTCATGAGCTGCTCTAACTCATCCGTCGCATCTTCAATGAGATGACTGAGCTCGCGGGCATCTGGTTCTTCCAAAGAAAGTTGCCATGGACGTTTTTTGTTGGTGCTGACAATTCGAGTATGCCCACTCTGTTTTTCAAACTTCACTTGTTCAAATTCCGCGACATGGTGTTGGTGCGTTTCCATCACATCGACGCATAATTTGCCCAGTGGGTTGACTTCGATATGAGCATGTAACTGTGGCTTACCGGCCACTCGGTAATGCCTATGTACAGTAATCATCGTATTTCTCCTAGCCTGACTTAGGTTGAAATCCTTTTTAGTTTAGAACACCCGATTGAAATCGAGGTGTGAATTCACTATCAAGTTCACAAGACACATTTTAATTGTTTGAAATGCTCAGTATTCATTGTGGACTGACCAGAGACATGGCGAGAAGAAGGAGGTGATGAAAATGAAGACGAGAAAAAACACCCCAGCTAAGCCAGGGTGTTATTTTAGAAACGCTGATGTTTATTGCGCGTTATTCATTTGAGTGAGCTTATCGCCTACAGGTTTGGAAAAGTTAAAACCGTCATGCTGATCCCAGTTAATCGACCAAGTCATTACGCCTGCATAGTTAGGATAGAGGAATGCAGGTTTGATGGTGCCACAACGGGTTCCTTTAGTTAAACAATCCAACGCATCGAGGATATTTTGTGTTGGTGCTTGACCAGAATTGGCAGAGCTTGGACCTGAAGGTAAACCAATCGCTACTTGATCATCACGCAGTGGTTCAAAGCGTGTTCCGTTGGCTAATGTGAAGCCTTCAATCAACATTTTTGATTGCGCTACCATCATATCTACCGAGCCTTCTGGTGCTGCACTCGGTGTGTATGGGTTAGGTAGGCCACCGTTGTTGTAGAGCTGAACATGAAGAAGATCCAGTGTATCGCGCACTTCGTTGATTACCGGAATGTAAGCGCCCCAAATGCCACTGTAAGCAACCATACCACCTTGCACATAAGGGTGCTCTGGCGCCATAGTGAGGAACATATCACCACCCATGTTTCTCTCGATTTGCTTCAAGGCACGACCTAAACGAGCTTGAATTTGCGAGCCGTGAACTAGGTTTGAACCACTTTCGAGATCCACATCCAGACCATCAAAGCCCCATTCTTTAATCAAGGCAGTTAAGCTGTTTACAAAGTTAGCTTCATCCTGATCGGTGTTAAGGGTGATCGTACCCTCTGCTCCACCTAAAGAGAGAACAAAGACTTTACCTTTGGCCTGCAAAGCTTTCATATCTTGTTTGAATTGAACAGGATCAAGAGCAGGACAGCTGCTGTAGATGTCACCAGAGTAAAGATTGAAATGCACGGTTCCATTACTGCTGCGATCGTTTTCCGCAAACGCGATATCAATCACGTCCCACGCGGTAGACATATCAGCAAGGCGAATTGGACAACCCGCACCATTAACGAAGTTATGCCAGTAACCAATCAAGCGGTGTTTCTTCTGCGCTTGCTCAACCACATTAATTGCGGCTGCAGTAGAAGTCATACTGGTTCCGGCAGCATCGGTCGCTTTCGCTGCAACGGTATAGTTGCCAATAGCGCTCGGAGTCCAACTGTATGCAAATGGCACTGTGGTATCGGTCGCGACAACAGCGCCATTGACGACGAATTCCACTTTCGCAACATTGTTGGTCAGTGAAGTCGCATCAGCGGCAATGTTGACAGGTTTACCTAAACCAACGGTTTGACCAGAAGTCGGCGATGTGAGTGATACGACAAGATCTTGATCGCTTACTGTCACGCTCACTGCACTTTCGCTTTGATTGTTGTCATTGTCCGTCGCCACTGCCTTGATGGTGTTGTTACCAATGGTAGTCGCTAACCAATTCACTGCGTATGGCGCTTGAGACACAACGCCTAAGCTGCTATTGCCAGCAAAGAATTCAACTTGTGTGACAGTACCATCTGCATCGCTGGCTTGGGCAGCAACGTTAACGGTAGATCCAGCAAGAATAACTTGGTTTGCACTTGGGTTCGTTAAAGTCACGACAGGAGGCGTCGTGCAGGCACCCAGACCAGTCCAAGCTTCTTTCCAGTTACTGCCAACACCCGGTTCATAAGCCCATGCTGAGTTAGAAGAGCACCAACCAGCGACTTCACAACGGTATTTTTGATTCTGATTTTGTACCAGTTGACCTGCAGAGTAAGCCGTTCCTGCGGAGTAAGCAGGTAATCCGGCACAACCTGCGTTAGAACCACTGCTGACCGTCAGCGTGACTTCTTGGCTGAACGTGGCTTGGTTGTCATTATCGACGGCTTTGGCTTTAAAGGTGTGGCTGCCGACAGCGGCATCCCAATTAAACTGGTAAGGCTCAGAATTATCCGAAACCGCGAGTTGGCCATCCACATAGAATTCCACTAACGCCACACTGCCATCAGTGTCATTGGCATTAGCCGCTACCGCTAACACATCCCCGGCTTTTAACTGCTCATTACCTGTCGGGCTCGTTAACGCAACCGTCGGCGGCACTAGGCTACCACTTGGCGTTACACTGATATTCACTGTGTTACTGCTCGTCGCGCCTTGGTTGTCCGTTGCTATTGCTGTTACGGATGTTGCGCCCAGTGTCGCTGTCCAATCAACTTGGTACGGTGCCTGTTGATCAATGGCAATGCTCTGCGTACCAACTAAAAACTCAACTTGAGCAATGCTGCCATCGGTATCGGATGCATTGGCTTGCAATCCTACGACAGAGCCTTGAGGAATCTTTGCATTATTCAAGGGAGATTGAATGGATACCTGTGGTGGGTTATTGGCTCCCCCTTCACATTGACCAAGAACTTGCCATGCATCCCATTGGCCAGAATAGGTTGCTGGATCATTACCCTGTGTCCAGTGTCGAGCTTGATAAGCCGTATTGGACTGTTGAACCTTGTCACTACCGACATACACTGTGCTGCTGTCCCAAACTGGCACTCCGGCACAATTGTAGGCTTGGGCGGAGTAACTCACGCCCAAGGTCGCAGCAATCACTGCCGCTAAGCAATAACGCGTCATCTTTCTCTCCTGTATTAGATGGGGTCGCTTATAACTAATACTCCAGAGCGAAAGTTTTGCATGCTAATCATCTGATTAGTTTATGTTTCTCGGCACAGTGTCACTGACTTATTGAGCGCTTAACATTGCTTTCAATGCTTTTTCGGCGCGATTCACGAATCCCTCTCATAAAACGTATATCGTGTTTTATGTTGCCAAAATGGGCATAAAAAAAGCCAGCATCATCGCTGGCTTTTTCTTTATTTTATAGAGATCACAAGGACAAGATTACCCCGGCAATCGATGCGCTCATTAGGTTGGCCAACACGCCAGCACCAATCGCACGGAAACCGTATTTTGAAATAAAGGCACGACGCTCAGGAACAAGGCTACCCAGACCACCAATCAAGATCGCCATGGTTGAAATGTTAGCAAAACCACACAGAGCAAAAGTGATGATCGCTTGTGAGTGCGCACTCAACTGCTGCTTCACTTCAATAAGCTGAATGAAGGCCACAAACTCGTTCACTACCACTTTGTTACCGATCAGCGAGCCAGCGGTGATCGCTTCATGCCATGGAATACCAATCAGCCATGCCACAGGAGCGAAAACATAACCCATGATCAGCTCAAAGCTCAGCTCGATGCCAAACCAGCCACCAACCCAGCCTAACAAGCCGTTTAGCAAAGCAATCACACTCACGAAGGCCAGCAAAGTAGCACCAACTGCAACGGCAATTTTAACGCCGGACATCGCACCGTCAGCAATCGCTTCAACACGTTAGTCGCTTTAGGCAGATCCAGTTCGTCATCCGCCGTCACAACATCGATTTTTTCGGTTTCTGGCAACATGATTTTTGCCATTAACAGACCTGCTGGCGCAGACATAAATGCCGCAGCGATAAGGTAGTTAAGCTCAACACCCAGAGAGGCATAACCCACCAATGTACCACCAGCAACAGAGGCAAGACCGCCAGTCATCACCGCAAAGAATTGCGAATCGGTCATCTTATTCAGATAAGGTTTTACCACCAGCGGCGCTTCAATCATGCCCACGAAAATGTTCGCGGTGGCAGAAAGTGATTCCGCACGACCTGTACCAAGCAGTTTTTGCAGGCCGCCACCAATCAGGTTAATCACTTTCGGCATGATGCCTAAATGGTAAAGACCAGAAATCAATGCTGAGAAGAAGATAATGATGCCGAGGACATTAATGGCAAACACAAAACCCACACTGCCATTGGCAAGGCCACCAAACACAAAACCAATTCCATCTTGTCCATAGTTGATCAGTTGTGACACTGCGCCTGTCACACTATTCAGTGCATCTTTACCGGCTGGCACGTACAGCACCAGTAATGCGAAGAAAATTTGCAGCAGTAACGCTAACGAGACTGTGCGCAAGTTGATATTTTTTCTATTGGTAGAAAGTAGCCACGCAATCAATAAAATTGCGCCCATACCGAGGAGTGATGACATAACGCCGCCCAAAATGTGAGTAGAACAGGAAAGGCGGCGATTTTAGTGAAGGAAATCGTATGCGCAAGGCGAGTTTGTTAATCACTCATTACCAAAGAAGTGAACAAAATGCGGTTTTTCATAACTTGCTGATTTTATTAAAACTAAACGTTTGCCTAAAACTTATCTTTTCCATTTGGAAAATATCTTTTTAAAGTCAGCAACAATTCATTGCTCTTTATCCTGATGTAAAACGCACATAAGGTTGTAATCGCGAATCCCAGTAGCAAGGGTTACCTAAGGCTTGTTTGATAAACTCAATGACCGCCGAAGTCTTCTTCGGCATATGTTGACGGCTTGGATACACAGCATAAAACGGCATCTGTTGATTGGCGCACCATTCAGGCAACAACTGAATCAACTGCCCGGTACGAAATTCATCACGCAGTAAATACGTCGCCAAATAAGCGATGCCCCACCCTGCTACTGCGGCATCGCGCACCGCTTCCGCCAGATCGACCGAATAGTTACCTGAGACTTTAACGGTTTGACTTTGCCCATCCCGACTGAATGACCAGCGAGTGTAATCTCGCTCCCAGCTTCGATAAATCAAGCAGTTATGATCCATCAGATCCATAGGTTGAGCTGGTGTTCCATGGCGTAACAAATACTCTGCTGATGCGGCAACCACAAAGCGACAATCCGCAATCCGTTGGGCAACATAACCTTCTGGCAGCTGTTCATTACTGGTGATCCACAAATCGAGCCCTTCTTTGAGCATATCGACTTTATGGTCAAACAGATGCACTTCGACTTTCAATTCCGGGTATTGCTGGCGAAGCTGCTCCAAGGCGGGCAAAACATGCAAAGTACCGAACGATTGCGATAAACCAAGACGAATAAGCCCAGCCACTTCATCACGCTGATCTTCCATTTCACTTTGCGCGTTGGTCACAATCGTTAACAGTTCACGGCATTGGGAATAAAAGAGATTTCCGGCATCGGTCAGAGTAAAACTGCGCGTCGTACGTTGTACCAGCTTTACCCCTAGTGACGCTTCTAACGCAGCGAGCTGCTTACTGACATGAGAAACCGACACACCCAACGCATGTGCTGCTGCAGTAAAACTCTGATGTTGGATTAACACCGCGAATAAAGCCATTTGACTGGCACGTTCAGCAAGCAAACTCTATCCCCATAAAAGAAATATCCTCACCATGTATTATGACTATGAACTGAAAAAACAGAGGGCTCATTAGAGCCCTCCCGTTGGGTATACAGAAATCAGAATTTGATCCGATCCGCTAAATGACTGACAGCGAGAGCGAAGTAGTAAGAACGGTTCCACTTCATCAGTACATTGTAGTTGTTATAAACAAGGTAAATGCGCCCTGCTTCATCGTCCGGCATGATCAGCCAAGCCTTAATATCGTCGGAGAGTGCTGGCAGTGGTTTACCGTCATAACGGGTCACGCCCAACTTGCTCCACTCTTGTAAGGTTTTGCCTTTTTCAGACTGACGCCCTTCAAGATCATGGTCAAAACCCTTCGGGATTTTCACTTGGCGTCCCCAAGTGTACTTATCATCCCAACCCGACTGGCTTAGATAGTTCGCAGTTGAAGCAAATACGTCTGAACGTGTACCCCAAATATCTTTCTTGCCATCACCGTCGCCATCTGCGGCAAAATTCAAAAACGAACTCGGCATAAACTGACACTGCCCCATGGCACCAGCCCAAGAGCCCTTCATCGCTTCTGGCGCAATATGGCCTTGCTCTAAAATCTGCAATGCTGCCATGGTTTCTTTGCGGAAAAACTCTTCACGACGGCCTTCATAAGCCAGTGTCGATAAGGCATCAATCACTCGAAAGTTACCCGTTAACGCACCGAAGTTACTTTCAACGCCCCACAACGCCACAATAAATCTGGGTTGCACACCGTACTGCTTACCAATACGTTGCAGCTCATCATAATGCTTTTCGTACAGTGACTGAGCTTGCTTAACTTTCCATTCTGGCACTGCACGAGGAATATATTCATCCAGAGTCAACTTTTTCTCTGGCTGGTTTTTATCAGCAACAACCGCACGCGGTTTATATTCAACATCACGAAACGCTTCACTGAGTATGCGTTCAGAAATACCTTCCTCACGCGCTTGCTGCTTTAGTCTTTCGACATATTGTTCAAAACTGACTTCATTGGCGAGTACTGGTGCAGACAGGGTCAAGCCCAATACTATCGATAATAATTTTTTCAAGATGCCCTCCTTGAGCGATCTTCATCAGGGAGTTTGGCGCGCTTTGCGCTCTTTATGTTGCTCAAGCAAATTCTCTGGCGGTGGTGGTAATTGTAGGAAGAAACCCTGCTCTTGCAGTGATTCTTTCACTTTTTCCACATTTACCTGCGCAAGCTGGCGCTGTTCAAGATTGACCAACATGACAAAAATAGGTTTACCAAACATCTGTTTCAAGGTGTCAGGAACCTGTGAAAAATCGTCCCGTTTCGGAATATAGAGATAAGTGCCTTCTTTTTTAGGACTTTTATAAATAGAGCAAAGCATGACAAGCCTTTTAATTAGATGATTGACCACTTAGGGCATTTTGTCTTAATTCAGTTAACCTTGACCAAAATTGATGCCAAATCACTTATTTCACCGCAAGATAACTTGCTGTGCTTTGGCGCTGAATATAACATGACAGCCCTGTTCTCAGCCAATGCTCTCTCCGCAAGGCATAGAGTTTATTGAGGTCAACGTTACAATGTCGAAAACCCCTGACCTGAAAGGTAGTAGTTTTACTTTGTCGGTATTACACCTTTCTGACAACCAAATTGCGCATACTGTTCAATTTCTTCAAGAAAAGGTCGCGCAAGCTCCTGCTTTTTTTGCTCATGCCCCTGTGGTAATTAATGTGGCAAAAGTGGAGGGTGATCTTGATTATCTAACTTTAAAGCAAGGAATCAGCCAAGCAGGTTTAATACCTGTCGGTGTCACAGGATGTAAAGACAAACGTAGCCAAAATCTCGCAGCCGAAGCGGGTTTTGCGGTGATGTCGGCAACCAACTCTCCGACTCAAGCCCCTGCGAAAATGGCGCCTACCAAAGTGGTACGGACTCCGGTACGCTCAGGTCAGCAAATTTACGCCAAAGACGGCGATCTGGTGATCTTAAGCCATGTCAGCGCCGGAGCAGAAGTGATCGCCGATGGTTCAATCCATATCTACGGCACGTTACGTGGCCGAGCGATTGCTGGAGCGAGTGGCCAAAAAGAAGCACGAATTATTTGTCATGATTTGCAAGCGGAATTGATTTCCATCGCGGGCCGTTACTGGCTGAGCGATCAGATTGAAAGTCAGTTCTGGCAACAGAGGGTGATGCTCAGTATGACTGACGAGTCACTCTATCTCGAAACGCTCACGATTTAAGATTGAAAGGAAAATATAACATGTCGCGCATTATTGTCGTCACGTCAGGAAAAGGCGGGGTTGGCAAAACCACCTCCAGTGCTGCTATTGCTTCAGGTCTCGCGCTGCGAGGCAAAAAAACCGCAGTGATCGATTTCGATATTGGTCTGCGTAATCTCGATTTAATCATGGGCTGTGAGCGCCGCGTGGTGTACGACTTTGTCAATGTCATCAATGGTGAAGCAACACTGAACCAAGCCTTGATTAAAGACAAACGCAACGAAAACTTATTCATCCTGCCTGCCTCTCAAACTCGTGATAAAGATGCGCTAACCAAAGATGGCGTGCAACGCGTGTTAGGTGACCTAAAAGAGATGGGCTTTGATTTCATCATTTGTGACTCACCAGCGGGTATCGAACAAGGCGCATTAATGGCGCTTTACTACGCTGATGAAGCGATTGTCACCACCAACCCGGAAGTATCATCGGTACGCGATTCTGACCGCATTCTCGGCATTCTCGATT
Organism: Vibrio mimicus CAIM 602; assembly: GCF_000338875.1. Classification (GTDB taxonomy): domain Bacteria; phylum Pseudomonadota; class Gammaproteobacteria; order Enterobacterales; family Vibrionaceae; genus Vibrio; species Vibrio mimicus. The sequence continues at coordinate 263,151 of NZ_AOMO01000024.1, forward strand.
CTAAGTCACTGCGTGCAGAGCAAGGCCAGGCGTCTATCAAGCAACACTTACTGCTAACCCGCTACAACCCAGCGCGCGTTACTCAAGGTGAGATGCTGAGCGTACAAGACGTCGAAGAGATCCTGCATGTTCCTCTATTGGGTGTCATCCCAGAAAGTCAGGCGGTACTGAATGCTTCCAACAAAGGCGTTCCAGTAATTTTTGATGATCAGTCAGATGCTGGCCAAGCATATCAAGATACAGTCGCACGTCTGCTGGGTGAACAAGTCGAATTTCGTTTCCTGACTGAAGCGAAGAAAGGTATTTTCAAACGCTTATTCGGAGGTTAGCGCTATGTCATTGCTGGAATTTTTCCGCCCACAGAAGAAGACTTCCGCGAGCGTTGCCAAAGAGCGTTTGCAGATCATTGTTGCCGAACGTCGCAGCCAAAACGATCCGGCACCAAGTTACTTGCCACAGCTCAAAGAAGACATTTTGAACGTGATTGCCAAGTATGTTGCGATTGACCCTTCGATGGTCGAGCTCTCTTTCGAACATAAAGATGATGACATCTCGGTACTCGAACTCAACGTCAAACTACCGGATGACGAAAAATAAGCACTTACAGACCCTCGACTTCGAGGGTCTTTTTTTATCTCTCTCTTTTCGACTTGGAACTGCTGTTTCAAAAGACAAGGGCATAACGATTTATTATCTGTTGGGAAATGTCGCTTTTGTTGAGCTAGATCACACACAACTTGTCGCTAAAATGACGCGCGTTTGACCCAGACTTAACGGCGTGGGTTCATAGTGAGCCGTGTCTTAGATGGTCAACATTTCTTAACCAAGGATTTATGATGAAAAAAAGTATTTTTGCCCTGAGCGCGCTGACTCTCATTCTTGTCGGTTGTGATAACAAGCAAGACGCAAAAGTGGAAGTTGAAAAAATCGTTGACGTGGCTGAACAATCTACTGAACAACCAGCGGCTCAACCATCAACAGAAAGCGTGGATGCAGCACATAATTCCCAAAACAGCCTAGATTGGGCCGGTATTTACCAAGGTACTCTGCCTTGTGCAGACTGCGGCGGTATTGAAACCGCATTAACGATCAATGCTGATGGTACTTATACGCTTACTGAAAAATACCTCGATAAAGAAGGTGAACCTTTCGCCTCTGAAGGTACATTCGTTTGGGATGAAACAGGCAGCATCGTGACATTGCAAACTGGCGAACAGACTGGCAGACAGTACTTGGTGGGCGAAAACACTCTGACCCATCTGGATATGCATGGTCAACAAATCGATGGTGAGCTGGCTGAATTCTACGTACTCAGCAAGCAATAGTTCTTCAAGCAATAGCCCTCAACAAGCAACGAAAGCCTAGCTTGACGGCTTATCGCTTCTCACTAAAAACGCGCCAAACTATTTGGCGCGTTTTGTTTTTATCCGCAAATTACTTCTTACTTTTCGCCTCAAAAGCGGCTAACTGCTCTGGCGTTGCTGGCGGTTGGTGGTTCGCTTTCCACTCATCGTAAGTCATACCGTAAACGCGCTCACGAGCGTCATCAATATCCAGTTCAAGTCCCTGCTTCTGTGCTTCTGCGGCATACCATTTACATAAACAGTTACGGCAAAATCCCGCAAAAATCATCAGGTCGATGTTCTGCACATCTTTGTTTTGATCCAGATGTTGCAGCAACTGGCGAAAAACCGCTGCATCCAATTTATCTTGCTCGGCTTGACTAAGTTGTTGGTGTTTAAATTGAGCCACGTGACTTTCCTTTTGTGCGATTTATAGTGCAGCGAGTATATACCAAATAGCCTAGCGTTTCAGGTGAGTAATCCAAGTATCTGTTATTCTGAAGATAAAAAAACACCCAGCAAATGCTGGGTGCTAAATACAATGACTAAATTGGGCGTTGGCCTGTTTTTTAACCTTGGATACCAACAATCAACCAAGGAGCATTTGGGACAGTCAGGTCACGTTCTAAGTGCCATACATCCTCAATGTTTTCTTCAATGCCTTCTACCGCATCACGGTAACGACCGCTGAACTGTAGGCTCAACTGAGCGCGATTTGCATCGTAGTCAGCGCGAACAATTTCTGCATCCACGTACATCACATCAGTATGTTGATCGCCTTCGTAGTTAGCACGCTCTGCTTGAAGATCTTCAAACAGGCTTGGTGACACATACTCACGAATGGTTTCTAGTTGGTTGTGGTTCCATGCGCCTTGCAGAATACGGTAGTGCTCACGTGCGCCATTGACAAACGCCACACGATCAAAACCTGCTGGGTAGTTATGCGGTACATCACTTTGTGCTGCGCTACCAAAACCACCACCCATAGATTGTGGTTGTTCAAAGTTATGAACATTAGGTTGCTCAAATGATGTGCGATTCATACCGCTGTATGCTGGTTGCTGTTGCGACTGGTTCATACTGCCTTGCTTCGAAGCAAGCAGACCACGCATCAGTTTAAAGATCACAAACGCAATCAGGCCCATGATCAGAATATCCATGAACTGGATACCTTCAAACGCACCACCAAAGAAGGCAGCAAGCAGACCACCAGCCAGAAGGCCACCCAACAAGCCGCCCATCAAACCTTTCTTGGTTGAGCTGGCAGGGTTAGCCGTATCATTCTTTAAAGTATCGTTCTTTTGTTGCTGTTGTTTCGGTGCCGGTGCCGTTTTGTAGCTGCTACCAAACGATTTACCGCCACCCATTTTTTTGGCTTCAGCAATCGGAGTTACCGCAACCGAAACCATGATTAACGCGATAAGCGAAAACAGACGTTTCATACACTTCCTTAGGGTTAGATGTTATGGGGCTTTTGAGCCTATCTATCTTTACTGACTCACTATAGCCAGTTCATCCCGCTATGGAAACGTTTTGCATTTATCGACATGTATCAGAATATTGCAAATCGATGCGTTGACGCTCCCAAAGGGGATGTTTAGACTATCGAACGTTGTTCATTATTGAATCCAGATCATGGCAAGACGAAACGATCATACCCGAGAAGAGCTGGTGGCTCTCACCCTAGACAGAGTCAAGCAGTTCCTCGATACGCATACCTATCATGAGCTAAGCTTGCGTAAAGTTGCCACTATGATTGGCTACGTGCCAAGAACCTTGGTCAACGTGTTTGGCAATTACAATTTGTTGCTGCTTCATGTGGTCGCACAAACTTTGGATGAGTTGGCACAAGAAGCACAGCAAGCGGTGAAGTCGACGCCTTATCCTAAGGATGCTTTGTATCAACTCGCCTACTGTTACCATGATTTTGCGAAACGTAACCCATACCGTTGGCAGCTGATTTTTGAGCACAATATGAATGGTGACGCCTTGCCGGAATGGCAAGTGCAGCGGATTGATAACATGACCAGCATGTTAGAAGGATTGCTGAAAGTGATTGCGCCTTTGCGTTCTGAGCAAGAAGTATTGCAAGCCAGCCGTGTACTTTGGTCTGGCGTACACGGAATTACCGTTTTGAGTGTGGATGATAAGTTTTTTGCAACTGAGCCTATTGATGGCAATGCTTTGATTGAGAATCTACTCAATCACTACCTAGCCAACTGGTAATGGGGGAAACATGGCAAAGTCCACCTCGGCACTTTTAACTGAGCGCCGTTTTTTACCCTATTTCATTACTCAGTTTCTCGGTGCCTTTAACGACAACATTTTTAAAAATGTTTTGTTACTGTTTGTGGCCTTTGCTGGCCCTCAAGCCCTCCCCATCTCCAGTAATCTTTTTATCAATCTCGCAGCAGGGTTATTCATTCTGCCTTTCTTTCTGTTTTCTGCTTCTGCCGGTGTACTGGCTGATAAACTGGAAAAGTCGCGCTATATCCGCAAAGTGAAACTGCTGGAAATCGTCATCATGCTCGGTGGAGCCATCGGTTTCCTCACCCAAAGTTACGGCATTTTATTGTTTCTGCTGTTTTTGATGGGCACACAATCCGCCTTCTTTGGCCCAGTCAAATACGCGCTGCTGCCACAACAGCTGAAATCGGAAGAGTTAGTCCCCGGTAACGCCTTAGTGGAAACCGGAACTTTCCTAGCCATTTTGCTCGGCACTGTGGGGGCTGGCGTGATTGCCTCAGCAGACTACGCACACTACTTTGCAGCTGCCGCTGTGTTAATTTTTGCGCTACTCGGCTATCTCTCCAGTCGAGCTATTCCGCTTGCACCTGCCAGTGCACCACATCTCGATTTTCGCTGGCAACCGATCGCTCAAACCAAACAGACGCTCCGCATTGCTAAGCGCGATCGCGCTATCTTCCAATCCATTATGGCGATCAGTTGGTTTTGGTTCCTCGGTGCTGTTTATCTCACCCAATTCCCTAATTTCACTAAGCTTTATCTCAATGGTAATGAAGCAGCGGTTTCTTTCCTGCTTGCCTTATTTTCGATTGGTATCGCCGTTGGCTCACTGACCTGCGATAAACTCTCAGGACATCGAATTGAAGTGGGCATTGTCCCGCTGGGCAGCATTGGGATCAGCTTATTTGGTTATCTCATGGCCACCAGCATTCCGGCTGATCTGCCCGTTTTCACCACTTTTGCTGACTTCGTTTCTTATTCAGCATTATGGCCGCTATTTGCTTACTTATTACTGATTGGTGTGTTTGGTGGCGTGTTCATTGTTCCGCTGTATGCCTTGTTGCAGCAACGCGCCAAAGTCACCGAACGAGCCCAAGTCATCGCTGCGCTCAATATTTATAACTCGCTGTTTATGGTAGGCAGTGCGCTACTGGGTATTGTATTTCTCAGCATATTGGAGATGAGTATTCCGCAACTGTTTGCCTTGCTTGCCGTACTCAACGTGCTGGTTGCCTTGTATATTTTCCTACAAGTGCCGATTTTTGCAGTGCGCTTTCTGGTGTGGATACTGACTCATACTCTGTACCGAGTTCGGCACAGAAATCTGCACCATATACCGGAGCAAGGTGGCGCTCTACTGGTGTGCAACCATGTGAGCTATATGGATGCTCTACTGCTCAGTGCGGTTTGCCCACGTTTGATTCACTTTGTGATGGAAGAAGAGTACGCCAATCTGCCACTGCTCAAACGGTTTTTGAAACGCGCGGGGGTAATCCCCATTTCTGCCAACAACCGAGCTTCACTTCGCCGAGCCTTCACTGAAATTGAACACTCATTGAGAGAAGGAAACTTGGTGTGTATTTTCCCTGAAGGCCGTTTAACGGCGGATGGCGAAATGAACCCTTTCATGCGGGGATTGGATTTAATCCTCCACCGCAGCCCGGTTCCGGTTATCCCTTTGGCGCTTAAAGGTTTATGGGGCAGCTATTTCAGCCGCCATAGAGGGCGAGCTTGCCAAGGTCTGCCAAACCGTTTTCGCTCACAACTAGAGATTGAAGCTGGATTTCCTGTTCTTCCCGAACTCGCCAATGCTACCGTTATGCAAGAAAAAGTGGCTCAGCTACGCGGTGACTGGCGGTAATTCTTCTCCCTCCCTAGCTTTACGCATAACGTTTTGAAGTTGCAGTGAATAACACTGCAACTTCAGTTCATTGCACCGAACTACCATTCTTTTTCCTCCCAACTAACCAATGACACCTCTAAAACTGTTCTAGACTCAAAGTCACATAACATACTCTTTCAGCCTTTAATCCCTGCTTCAAAGGTTTCGTCGAGTAAGATCAGATTGGTTAGGAGACTCTTTTATGAGAGTAAAAACACGGATATTGCTTACATTTGGACTCGTAGGAATTATTGTTGCGGCGCTAGGGCTGTGGGCGGTAAAGACCATGTACTCCAGCTCAGCCTCCCTGAATTACATTGTCGGACCCGCATGGAATACAGCGGATGGTGCCATGGAAACTTCAATCAAAATCGAAGCTCAGATGCTTGCCGTCAGTCGATTGATCCTCGGAGGCGACAGACAGGAGGTTGAAACCACCCTTAAAGGTGCGATTGAAGATGTCGATAATGCCTCTTCACGGATGATTCAGGCAGGGCTGCTCAGTGCCGAACAATCCCGTCAATTCTCTCAATTCAACGCACAATATCAGAAAGCACGTGATGAGCTGATATCAAGTTACGAAACGTATATCCAAAGTAAAACCACTTACGATAAATCGACCATCGAGCTCGTGGATTTTGGAGAGAAACTGGAAGCACTCGGTGATACGGCCGTTGAAGAATTAGAACGAGACCCAACTCGAATGCTGACATGGGAAACCGATGTCGTGAAACGTTGGCAGGCAGCAGATGGTGGCATGGAGTCAAACATTGGACTACTGTGGAAAATGTATCACACCCAGCGTTTACTGGATGGGCAAGATGATCAAGCCCAAATGAAAGCCATTGAACAAGCCATTACATTCCAAAAACAGGCTAACCAAGAGATGTTCTCCACTGGGCGATTTGATGTATCCGCAGGCCCTGAATGGAAAGAGGCCAGTTATTCCGAAGTGTTCACCCAATTAAACTCGCAGCATGAAAAGGCTATGACGACAGTGATAGACAACTATCGACACTATCGTGAAACTTATGCGCAATACACCACCCTCTCTCGAGATTTTCTGAATTTCATCGCCGAATTAGAAAGCATTGCGGATAGTAAAGTTGAGCAACAATCTGATGTTACTTTGCATGAACAGGCCGTTGCCATCGCCACTTTTGAGGTGTTGACGGCCGCAAGCATTGTCATCCTCTGGATACTGGGTTGGATTCTAGGCAAACAAGTTTTGTCTCCCGTAGAACGTTTGTTAGATAGAGTAACCGATATTTCCGAAGGCAACGGTGACTTAACCCTGCGAGTCAATATTTCAACGAAAGATGAGTTTGGAGCATTAGGCAACGCAGTAGACAAGTTTATTGAGAAAATTCATTCCCTCGTCACTGATATCAACCAATCCATCAACACAGCAAAAGTTGCCGTGGGCGATCTCTCTTCTACATTTAAAGTAACCGCTGATGCAGTCAATAAGCAGACTATTGAAGTCAACGCCATTTCCCACGCCGCCACCGAAATGACCGCTAATGCTTTGCAAGTCACGAGTGGTGCCAAAGAAATAAGTCAGTCAGTTTTAACTATAGACAAAAACGCACAGAATACGCTCACCAATGTAAGGCAAGCGGCCAGTGCCGTTAATGAATTGGTTGCTGAAGTGACTCAAGGCACGGAAACCATCAACTCGTTGAAAAATCATGTCACCAGTATTGAACCGGTCTTAGCTGATATCAACGGCATCGCCGAGCAAACCAATTTACTGGCACTCAATGCCGCTATAGAAGCCGCTCGTGCAGGTGAGCAAGGGCGTGGTTTTGCGGTTGTTGCAGATGAAGTGCGCTCCCTCGCAACTCGAACTCAAGGCAGCACCAACACCATTCAAGAGAGCATCACTCAGCTACGCAGCAGCGCTGATGAATCGGTAAGAGTGATTAACAACAGTATGCTAAAAGGAACCAAAACGACTGAAATCACGTCACTGGCTGAAGAGTCGTTACACCAAGTGGCTGTTGAAATCACTAAATTGACGGAAATGAATAAGCAGACTTCAGTTGCCATCACCCATCAAGAGCATTCGGTAACCAATATCTCGTCCAGCGTTTCTCACCTACAAGCACTTTGCCAAAGTGCTCAAGAGAAAATCCAGCAGAGCGAGCTTACTATTTCATCGCTCAAAGCTAAGCAAGACGATTTGGCACTGAAGGTGAGCAAATTTAAGATCTAATGACAGGAGGATTCTGGCAGTTTTGTTTCCGTATACCAAAGCTGCCAACTTCTTAGACTTATCAGCCTCTTGGATAAGAGACAATATTTTGAAACACAGCCTTGTCGGTTACCGCCGCGTAACCGTGGGGCTGGTCGCTAAAAAAGCGAATGTGCTCTCCTTGTTTCAGCTCATGCCATTGATCATCAAAAAACACCTTCATAACCCCCTCCAAAACGTGAATGTATTCAATCACCCCTAATGCATGAGGTGATGACATCTGCTCGTGATGGTTAAGCAGTGTAATTTCAAACATCTCCAAACCAGAGTCCGCTGCATAAGGAAACAAGGTATGAACTTTCATGTTGGGATCATCAGGAAAGGAGCGCTCACTCGATAACAGCTGCGGATCATTCGCAAAAAAGGCGGAAAATGAAGCCTCAAGACCACTGGCAATTTTCCAAAGCGTCGCGATGGTGGGACTCGATTCGCCGCGTTCAATCTGACCCAGCATGGCTTTGGAAACGCCCGTAAGTTGAGCTGTCGCATCCAGACTCAAGCCTTTGCTTTTGCGCAGTACTTTTAATTGATTAGCGATTTGTGACTTAAACATAGCGTCAGTCATGCGGAAAACCTCTTATTGTGCGCTATAACGCACAGAGCTATACTCGAAACGTGCGTTATTACGCACAAACACTTTACCCAAAAAGGAACCCATGATGAAAGGATTATTCAATCTCAGTCACCTCTCTGCGGGCTTTACCACGGTTTTGGTTGGCTACACGAGTTCAGTTGTGATCGTGATTCAAGCCGCTACAGCCTCAGGTGCCAACCCTGCTCAAATCGAAAGTTGGTTACTGACTTTGGGTGTGGTGATGGGGTTGACGTCACTTATTTATTCTTGGGTTTACAAAACGCCCATCTTAACCGCATGGTCAACGCCGGGCGCAGTGATGCTGGCTGCAACGGCGGGTCAATACTCGTTACCGGTCGTGATTGGGGCGTTTATGTTCTCCGGTGTGTTGATCGCTCTCACTGGCATGATCACGCCTTTGACTCGTGCACTGAGCAAAATTCCGGTTCCTCTTGGCACGGCCATGCTCGGCGCTATTTTGCTGCCCTTTTGTGCCAAAGCTTTTACTCCACTCACCCATACGACCGTGTTTTTTTTCCTGCTGTTTGCCAGTTATTTGTTAGCCAAACATTTTGTGCCTAGATACACCATGTTGGTACTGCTGATTGCATGCATCGGTTGTTCTATCGCTCTGGATAGCTTTGCTGACACAAACCTCTCATTAAGCATTGCAACACCGCTTTGGGTTGAGCCGGAGTTTGATTGGTTGGCTTTGCTCAATCTGGCTCTGCCGCTTTACCTCATCACCATGCTTTCGCAAAACTTACCGGGGATTGCGATGATGAAAAGCTATCAATATGAAGCGCCGATCAAACCGATTTTGCTCGGAACCGGATTGACCAACATGCTCGCCGCTCCCTTTGGTGGTTTTAGCGTGAACTTAGCCGCGATTTCAGCTGCGATCTGCATGGCAGAGGAAGTCGACAGCGATAAAACTCAGCGTTATCGCGCAGTGATGTGGGCAGGTGTGTTTTATTTATTGGCAGGGATTTTTGCTGCTGCGGTGGTCAACCTTTTCCTCGCACTCCCCCAGCCTATTTCTGCCATGCTTGCCGGTTTAGCCCTGCTCGGCACTTTGATGATGTGCCTGCACACCGCCTTTAAAACAGATGAATATCGTGAGCCAGCGCTGTTTACTTTTATCATCACGCTTTCTGGCGCAACGCTGTTTGGGATGAGTGCAACCTTGATTGGCCTTGTGGTGGGTTTGGTCTACTTACGTTTGAGCGCGACATCGAAAAAATAACGGCAAGAGAACGCTACTCAAATGGCTTGGCGTTACAGTTAAGCAGTAAATATCGCTGCTGCGACTTCAAGCTATCCGAGTATTACAATAACTTAAACGTGGTTTGGTACGTGTCCAGCCAAGCTTTGACGGCTGCACGAGACACCTTAATTCCCCCATCCAGCAAAGTATCGGGGAGTAAAAAGTACATGATAGGCCATTTGAATTTTTCGAGTTTGCCTTGGCACCAAGCATCACCGATGGCTTGACTCCACTGTGCTTCACTACGAATAATCGCAACAGGTCGCGCACCATACTCATTATCTTGAACTGGCACTACGATCGCCACTTGCACATGAGGGTGCTGATTTAATACTGCCTCTATCTCTTCACAGTGAATATTTTCACCGCCAGAGATGAAAAGGTTATCGGCACGACCATCAATCAGCAGGTTGTTGCCCTGCCAGCGACCGAGATCTTTGCTGTCAAACCAACCCTGCTCATCAGTGAAAGGCACTAGCTGACCTTGCCGATAATAGCCTTGTGCCAACGTTTGCCCACCGATATAAATCCGCCCATCAACAATGCGCAGCTCACGATGAGCCAAAAGCTCACCATTGCCCGCAAGTCCATCAACACGCTTTGCGGTAACCGTCGAAGCCGCTTCGGTCATGCCGTAGCCCAGCCAAGTATCAATACCGCGCTTTGCCGCAGCTTCGGCGAGTTCAACGGGGATATGGCTGCCACCAAGCAGAACACGTTGGAGCGTCAATGGGCAGCGACTGTCCAATAGACGTTTAAGCTGAGTAGGCACCAGTGAAGCATGGGTCACGCCGGCAATATCGCTTTGCAGATCACCCACTCCGATTTTGAGTGTTGCACCCACTGCAAGCCAGCGATAGAGGATCGCCACACCGGAAATGTGATACAGCGGCAAACTCAGTAACCAACAATCTGACTCAGTAAAAGCGAACTGAGTCAGCAAACCGCGTGCCGAAGCCAAATGTTGCTGATGAGTATGCACGACGGCTTTGGCTGCGCCCGTCGAACCCGAGGTGAAAATTAATGTCGCCAGTTGTTCACAAGAGAACTGGCTAGAGACTTTCTCATCATCAACGGTTTCATCCCGCTCATCGGGCAAACTCAGGCGATGGGCATTAAGCTCCGCAATCTCTTCTTCACTCAGCGCGCAAGAAGGTGCTAGCCAAAGGTGCTTTGGACTTTGCTCCGCATAAAGCGTGGCGAGCTTTTCCTGCAAACGAGCCAAAGGTTGTGGTGCGACAAAAGAGCACAGTGCGCCCACTTGAGTGCAGGCCAAAAACCACAGCACAGTGTGCAGATGATTTTTCCCCACCAGCGTCACTACCTCTCCAGCTTGCACCCCTTGCTCACGCAGCGCTTTGGCGTAGTGTGCGACTTGGCGGTCTAGGGCTTGCCAAGTCAGTGTTTGCCCGGCATGGTTCAGCGCGACCTGATTGGGGTCGCGCTCAATCCAAGCATGCCAAAGGCTGTTCACAGGGCCGGTTCCGAGCGCCATACGATTTGCTGCTCTTGCAGAGTAACCACGGGCAGTGAGCTATTTGGCCAAGGCGTTTCTAACTGAGCACGGAATAACCCAATCGTATCCAGTCCCGGCACTTCATTAGGCAGTAATTTATGCGCCAAACGCGCTAACTGGTTCAATCCTAAGCTCGACTCTAAGCTAGAACTGATCACCGCTTGCAACCCAAGTGCTTTCGCTTTCTCGACCAAAGCCTCAACCCGGTACACAGAACCAACCAAGGTCGGTTTGATCACTATGGTCTTCACGCCAAGTAAATTTTCTAAAGCAAAATCTGCATCCCGAACCGCTTCTTGTAAGGTTTCGTCCCACGCAATTGCAATACCGGTATCAATCGAAAATGCGATGCTTTCACTCGGCGACTGGCATGGCTCTTCCAGGAAGGCGATACGGCTGCGTAAAGACGGCGCGACGTATTGAGCAAATTTAAGCGCTTTGGCAGGAGTCCACGCGCGGTTGGCATCCAAACGCAGCGTTAAATCCGGCATCGATTCCAAGAATAGATTGACGAGCATGCCATCACGGATCGGCTCATACAGTCCAACTTTAACTTTAGCGACTTTCTGCCCCGGCAAATTGTTCAACACGGGCAACAGATCATCAGGATCGCCCGTGCACAGCGGCGCAACATAGTAGTTGCCTTGTGTGGGCAGCGCTTGTTCTAGCTCGTAGTGCGCCATCGAAATACCAAAGGCGACCGAAGGATGCTGAGCATCCCACTCGATAGCGTGACCTTTGACCCACTGCTCAAGCAGCGCTTGCGCTTGTACGCCCGCTTCTTCCAGCGTTTCACGACTAAAGCCGGGCAGCGGTGCAATCTCGCCGCGTGCAGTACGGCCGTTTTCGGTCAGTTCGACAATAAAGCCTTCACGCTGAGTCAGTTTCTCATTGCGAAGGATGACACCACTATCCATCGGCAGTTGGTAGCGATAGAGGGTTGCATGACGCATGCTGATCTCTTCCTATATCCAATACATCCACATAAACCGACGTTTATGCTCAAAGAGAAAGAGCGGCAGGACGCCGCTCTGAGAAGAATTATGGGTTACGCGGGAACTTGTTGAAGTCCGGGCGGCGTTTTTCATTAAACGCATTACGACCTTCCTGACCTTCTTCGGTCATGTAGAACAGCATGGTCGCGTTGCCAGCCAGCTCTTGCAGGCCAGCTTGGCCGTCACAGTCTGCATTAAGTGCCGCTTTCAAGCAGCGAATCGCCATTGGGCTGTGTTGCAGCACTTCGCGACACCAGCGCACGGTTTCTCTTTCCAGCTCTTCAACTGGCACAACCGTGTTCACCAGCCCCATATCCAACGCTTCTTGGGCATTGTAGAAACGGCACAGGAACCAGATTTCGCGCGCTTTCTTCTGGCCGACAATACGCGCCATGTAAGAAGCACCCCAGCCGCCATCGAATGAGCCCACTTTCGGGCCAGTTTGACCAAATTGTGCATTTTCTGCCGCAATGGTCAGGTCACACATCATGTGCAGAACATGACCTCCACCCACTGCCCAACCGGCTACTGCCGCAATCACAGGTTTTGGACAGGTGCGGATCTGACGTTGAAAATCCAGCACGTTCAGGTGGTGAGTACCAGAATCATCACGATAGCCGCCGTAGTCGCCACGGATCTTCTGATCGCCACCGGAACAGAACGCATCTTCACCTAAACCGGTCAGAATAATTACGCCCACCTTGTCATCGTATCGAGCATCTGACAGCGCGTGGATCATCTCTTTCACAGTCAATGGACGAAACGCATTGCGCACTTGTGGTCTGGCGATGGTGATTTTCGCAATCCCATCTTCAGACTTGTGGTAGTAAATATCTTGATAGTCACCGGTGCAATCTTGCCAAATCACTGGTGCGTAAAGTTCTTGCTCAGAAATGCCTGTAGTTTTAGCCATGGTGGTTCCCATTGTCGTTATCACTCAATCTGCGATCGAGTGGATCATCGCTTGTACAATCTTTGCGAAGGCTTGCGGCTGTTCGTGGTGTACATTGTGGCCGGCCTGCGCAACCTGACTGTAACTCAACCCGCAATGCTGTGCGAGTTGCTGAAATTTATTGTCTTTCTCGCCACACACATAGTGTATCGGTAGAGTAAGTGCTTGTAGTGCTGGCAATAAATAGGGCTGCTTAGCCAAACTTGTTGCCAGTAACATATGTGCTACTGATGAACCAAGATTAGCACTACGTTGCGCAATTAAAGTTTGTCTTTGCTCATGGTTTAGTGAACTAAATACCGCTTGCTGATACCAATCGCTCAACACATGCTCAATCGGTTGCTTAGAAAATCGCTGCGCCCATTGTTGATCATTTTGCCAACGCGCCGCTTTTTCCTCGTCATCTTGCAGTCCGAAGTGACCGCCTTCGATGACAGCCCCTCGCAGATTAAGGCGCGAAAAAGCACCCTGAGCTAACCCATTCATGATTAATCGCCCGCCAAGCGAGTACCCAACCAAAATGACTGGCACCTCAGGTGTTAGATATGATTGTACGGTTTGTTCAATCATGGCGACCGCTTGAGCAAAATCATCACAATGCAGTTCTGGGTTTGCGCCATGACCAGAAAGATCCAGCGTCAATACGGCGTACTTCATGCTAGCCATATGAGAGAGAACCGGTTGCCAATCAGCACCACTGCCAAGCAAACCATGCACCAACACCACTAAAGGTGTTCGTACAGTAGGCTTGGCAAAATGCAGCGTGCTAGAGAGCATGAAGTTGCGACGTCAGTTGTTTGATGTGCATAGAGGCCTGCTGGGGTGGTGTTTTCACTTCGATCAGTAAAGTGCCAACACTTTGCGCGAAATGCTCTTCCACCAAGGTTTGGTAATGCTCTAAGGTTTGTGCAGCGCAATACGCCAAGCCAAATTGCTGGGCTGCGTGGGCAAAGTCCATTCCATGCGGCATTTGATAGAGCGCTTCACGCTGCTCACTCGGCACAGGGAGGAGATCGAAAATTGCCCCACCATCGTTATTCGTCACCACAATCACTGTCGGCTGCGGTGGATTGCGCATCAGCGCTAGCGAGTTGAGATCGTACAGCAGCGAGGTATCACCCATCAGCATGAACAGAGGTTTCTGTCGTGCACGTTGAACGCCTGACGCCGTCGCAACTAAACCATCAATGCCGGATGCACCGCGATTAGAGAACACTTCACGCCCATCGAGAGCGCTGAACATATCCACCAAACGAACAATCAGGCTGTTGCCCAAAAACAGATCCGCTTGCGTGGCTCGCTCGGTTAAATCCAACGCCAGAGCCACTTCACTTAGAGCAGAAGAAGAGAAATGCAACTGCGCCAATTGGCGAACAGATTGCGCATAACGCGTTAACTCATCCGCCCAGCCCTGCTGCGTATTTTGACCCGCTAAGCGTTTACTGAGCAAAGCTTCTACCCAGTTTGGAATATCACACACCCACTGCTGCTGCATCGCATGCCAAGGGTTGTTACGCTCAGTCTGTGGCGAAACATAGTGATATTCACCACGGGCTTGCCCACACCAATTGGCTAACCATTGCGCTAAGCGTTTAGAGACAATTCGTGAACCAAACTGTACCACGACTTCACACTGATTGAGCACATCACGCGCAGGTTGATGTTGTAACCACAAATCGAAATGCGCCCACTCACTGCTGATTCCCGATTGCGGATCACACAGTAGCGGCCAGCCCATCGCTTGCGCAAAACGCTGCGCGGCTTGTGCTTCATCAGATGTCAACGAACCGACAATCACCACACCTTTGACTAAAAAACCGTCCAATGATGAAGGTACGCTTTGCGCCAAAGTTTGGTGACGCTCAGTATAGGACGTTGATGTTCGCGCCATCTTTGCACACTGGCCAGATAAGGCTGATAAATCGCTTCATCACCAGCCGAATACAAAGGTTCAGGAAACGGGCAATTGATATGTACACTGCCACCGAGCAGGGCTTGGCGAGCCATTACATCATCAATCGTAGTGAGTAACCAAGGGAGTGGATGGTGTATCGCAGGACTTGGCAGCTCAAGGGTTACATTAACGTGATGAGAAAAAATTCCAGATTGAACAATGGCTTGATTCGCACCGCAACCCACCAGCTCTGGCGGGCGATCCGCAGTGAGTACCACTAAACGTTCACCAGTAAGTTTGGATTCGGCAATGGCAGGCAACAAGTTCGCCACCGCGGTGCCCGAAGTCACGATCACCGCTACTGGCTGTTGGCTGGCTTTCGCTAGACCCAGCGCCATAAAACCTAAGCCGCGCTCATCATAGTGAGTATGTAGAGTGAACGCCGCATTGGCATGTGCTTCAAGCGTCAAAGGCGTAGAGCGAGAGCCCGGAGCCACACACACTTGTGTTACGCCTAAACGGCTTAACTCTTCGAGTAAAACTCGCGACCAAAGGCGGTTCAGTAAGGCTTGGTCGTGGTTCATGAGGCCACTCCCAGCGGTAGACGGTCGGTAATCAAACTCAGTAAGGTAGAGAGCTTTTTATCCAGCTCCTGCCATTCATGCTCAGCAATCGAGCCCGGTACAATACCCGCACCCGCAAAAAGCTGAACTTCTTTATCCACCACTAAAGCACTGCGAATCGCCACACAAAACTCCGCTTGTGCATGGCTAAAGTAGCCCATAGAACCGGCGTACCAACCGCGCGCAAAAGGCTCATTTTCAGCAATAAAAGCCAGCGCACTTTGGCGTGGCAAACCCGCGACCGCAGCCGTAGGTTGCAACACACTCAGCAGTTGTACACCATTGATACCCGATTTTAATCCCGCATCAATCCGCTTTTTCAGGTGTTGTACTTTACGCAAGCGCACTAACTGAGCTTCACTCTGGCTATGAATTTGCTCTGCGTATGGCGCAAGACTTTCAATAATGTCTTCCACTACCAGCTGATTTTCATTGAGGTTCTTGCTGTCGTGGGCCAACCAGTTCGCTAATTCCATATCTTGTGCGGCATTCATACCGCGACCAATCGTACCAGCAAGCGCTTCGGTTTCGAGCGTTTGGCCGTGACGCAAATAGAGCCGCTCCGGAGTCGACCCCATAAAGCTATGCCGAAAATCGAGTGCCAGTAAAAAATGAAAACTGTGATGGTTTTGCGCATGACTGGCTTTAAGCAGTTGAGCCGCACTGATCGGCACATCCAGCGAAAGCTTGGTTTTACGCGCCAGTACCACTTTTTTAAACTGCTGCTGAGTAATCCCACTCAACACTTTCTCAACTAAATCATTCCACTGCGGAAGTGTTGGCGTATGTTCAACGGTATTTACTTCTGCCGTCATAGAGCGCAATGTGGGCACTTCGAGCAATAATTTTTGCAGCGCGCTGAGAGTGCGTTGTGGTTCATTGTTCAGGTTGACTGACAATGACCAGTGATTATCAAAACGACTCAGTTCAATCTGCGGCAAAAAGAAGAAAGAGGACATACAGCGTGGATTTTTCGGTGTATGACCATCAAAAGATCGGCCCCCCCAAACACGTTGGTCATCGCCTAATATTGCGTAAGCCGGTGCGGGATCAGTAAAAGTGTAGACTTGGCCTAGTGCAACCACCTCTTCACGAGTATCACGCGACTGCCAATAAAATTTGGGGAAAATCGGTTGAGCATCAAGCCAGTCAATCAGCGCAAACGGTGGCTTATCGGCCAGCGGCTGAGTAAAACGAACATCATGATCCTTCGCGCCACGGATTTGCTCCATCAATTGAGCAACGGCCTGAGAAAAATGCAACAAAGCGACCTCGTACGGAGTGAGATTCGGTAAACTGTGGCTACTCTATTGAGAGAGCCTTATGAAATCAAGGTTATGGGGTATCTTTTGCTCCACCAAGTGATCGGCGCAACATGTACTCGGATTTTAACCTGTTTTCACAATAGATTTTTATTCTAAAAATTGACAACTTAGTGTAGCTTGAACAAGCAAACAGTTCATTTTCAGGAAAATTACAATGCAAAATATCGGGATGTCGTCAAAACTCGATAATGTCTGCTATGACATTCGAGGACCAGTACTTAAACATGCTAAGCGCATGGAAGAAGAAGGGCACAAAATACTGAAGCTTAACATCGGTAATCCTGCCCCATTTGGTTTCGACGCCCCAGACGAGATCCTAGTTGATGTGATCCGTAACCTGCCGACTTCGCAAGGTTACTGTGACTCTAAAGGCATCTATTCCGCTCGCAAAGCGGTAGTGCAGTACTACCAGAAAAAAGGTATCCGCAGTCTGGACGTCGAAGATGTGTACATCGGCAACGGTGCTTCAGAGCTTATCGTGATGGCGATGCAAGCCCTGCTGAACAACGGCGATGAGATGCTGGTACCCGCCCCAGATTACCCACTGTGGACAGCCGCGGTTGCACTTTCTGGCGGCAAAGCTGTGCACTACATCTGTGACGAAGAAGCCGATTGGTATCCCGATCTCGACGATATTCGCAGCAAAATCACTCCGAAAACCCGTGGCATTGTGCTGATCAACCCAAATAACCCAACGGGTGCAGTGTACAGCCGTGATTTCTTACTGGAAATCGTTGAGATTGCTCGCAAGCATAAGCTGATCATTTTCGCCGATGAGATTTACGACAAAGTACTGTATGACGGCGCAGTACATACCTCAATCGCCACCTTGGCAGATGATGTGTTAGTGGCGACTTTCAATGGTTTGTCAAAAGCGTACCGCGTTTGTGGTTTCCGTGGTGGCTGGATGTTCCTGACTGGCCCAAAACAACAAGCGCAAGGCTACATTGCGGGGCTGGATATGCTTGCCTCGATGCGTTTGTGTGCCAACGTACCAATGCAGCACGCGATTCAAACCGCATTAGGTGGCTATCAAAGTATCAATGAACTGATTTTGCCGGGTGGCCGTTTGCTGGAGCAGCGTGACCGCGCATGGGAACTGATTAACCAGATCCCGGGAATTTCCTGTGTGAAGCCAAAAGGTGCTATGTATCTGTTCCCGAAAATCGATACCAAGATGTATCCGATCAAAGATGACCAGAAAATGGTGCTCGATTTCTTAGTGCAAGAAAAAGTGCTGCTGGTACAAGGCAGCGGCTTTAACTGGCCAAAACCGGATCATTTCCGCATTGTGACTCTGCCACATGTTGAAGATCTGGAAATCGCCATCGGTCGATTTGAACGCTTTATCACCACTTATAGCCAATAACAAACTGGCAGCAAGTCCCAAAACGACTTGCTGTTATGGGTAGGCGAAACAGGCTCTCTTTCGGTACACTGAAGAGAGCCTTTTGTTTTTTAACCTTCCCTCTTCAATGTATTTTGCACGTTGAAAGGGAATCCATCAGCAAGGAAGTGAGAGCGCTATGCAAGAGAGCCATTTTTTCGCCCACCTCGCGCGCATGAAACTGATTCAGCGCTGGCCATTAATGCGTTCCATCTCCAGTGAGAACATTTCTGAGCACAGCCTGCAAGTTGCCTTTGTGGCCCACGCGCTGGCGGTGATCAAAAACAAAAAATTTGGCGGAACGCTCAACCCTGAGCGCATTGCTGTTCTCGCCATGTATCACGATACCAGCGAAGTGCTGACGGGTGATTTGCCAACGCCCATCAAATACTTCAATCCTGAGATCGCCAAAGAGTACAAAAAAATCGAAGCGGCGGCAGAGCTGCGTTTATTAGAGATGCTCCCAGAAGAACTGCGCGAGGATTTTCGCCCGTTTCTGGTGTCTAACGCGGCCGACCCGCAAGAGAGTGCCATCGTTAAGCAAGCCGATGCGATTTGCGCATATTTGAAATGTTTGGAAGAGCTCAGCGCAGGTAACCACGAATATGCCCAAGCGAAAAAGCGCCTCGATGTGACTTTGCGTGAACGGCACAGTGAGGAGATGGAGTACTTTCTGCAAACCTTTGCCCCAAGTTTTGAACTAACACTGGACGAAATCAGCTAAGTCACTATAACTTAAGACATTGTAGCGTATACCCAAACGACTTGGAGTTGCAGGTAGGCGGCAAGTGAGTGAATTCCCATGAGCATAGACAGACTATGTGATTCGGGTGAACGAACGTAGCCAACACCGCTGCAGCTTCAAGTAGGAAGGGTATAAAATAAAACCGTGCAAGGAGTAACGCGATGCAAGTATCCCTAAGCCCTGAGTGGTTAGCTCGTAACAACGATGAGCACAAAATTCGCCGCAACGATCACCGCAGCCCATTTCAGCGCGATCGCGCACGCATTCTGCATTCGGCGGCTTTTCGGCGCTTGCAAGCCAAAACTCAAGTCCACGGTACTAGCTTGAATGACTTTCATCGCACTCGCCTCACCCATTCACTGGAAGCGGCACAAATCGGTACGGGCATCGTCGCGCAAATCAAACTCAAACAACCAGAATTTCGTGAGCTATTACCTTCTGATAGCCTGATTGATTCACTCTGTCTTGCTCATGATATTGGTCATCCCCCTTATGGGCATGGCGGTGAAATTGCACTCAATTACATGATGCGCGATCACGGTGGCTTTGAAGGCAATGCGCAAACTTTTCGCATCGTCACCAGCTTAGAACCTTACACCGAGCATCACGGTATGAACCTGTCGCGCCGCACGCTACTGGGACTTTTGAAATACCCTGCTCTGCTGAGTGCCACGCGTGCCGCTACACCACCTCCTTCGGTCGCCCACCAACGCCAACTGAAAGCCAAAGATTGGTCGCCAGCGAAAGGCATATACGACTGTGATTTAGCCAGTTTGGACTGGGTACTCGAACCTCTATGTGAAAGTGACCGTGAATTGCTGGGGCAAATGCGCGCAGAACCCAACTCACCCAAAGAGCATCGCAAGACACGCTTTAAATCGCTTGATTGCTCAATCATGGAACTGGCGGATGACATCGCTTACGGCGTACATGATCTGGAAGATGCCATCGTGCTTGGCATGGTGACGCGAGCTCAATGGCAAGAAGCCGCAGCGGCACAGCTTGCCGAGTGTGGTGACCCTTGGTTTGAAGAGCATATTGCCGAGTTGAGTGACATGCTGTTTTCTGGCAAGCACTACGTACGCAAAGATGCGATTGGCGGCATTGTGAATGCGCTTTTAACCAGCATCAGCGTGAAGCCGGTTGAAGCGCCCTTCCATAATGAACTCTTGGCCTTCAACGCTTATATCGAGCCGCACATGGGCGCTGCACTTGAAGTGCTCAAACACTTTGTAAACCAATACGTGATTCAAATTCCGCAGGTACAGCGCTTTGAATACAAAGGTCAGCAACTGATCATGGACTTGTTTGAAGCGCTAAGTGCTGACCCTGAGCGCCTACTGCCACAAGCCACCGGCGAAAAGTGGCGAAAAGCCCAAAAGCAAGATGAAGGAATGCGCGTGATCTGTGATTACATTGCGGCGATGACCGATGCATATGCGCAGCGACTGCATCAGCAACTCTTCTCGGCACAGAGTCATTACTGACGGTAATTTCGCTCGAAAACGCCTTCCGGCATCTGATCGATCTGATATTGAATCATGGCATCAAACACCTTAAGCAGTGGCGAAAAGTCACGCTCAGGTTGCCACTGCTGGAGCAGATGGTACCCCGCCTCCACAGTAGAAAGCGCTGTATCATCCGGCGCTTTGCGAATTCGGTAATGCCCAACACACTCGACCGGCAAACGCAGACTCGGTAAATCATGCAGTTGAGTGTTGATTTGCCACATCTTGTAGGCTTTTTTCCACGTCCCATCGAGCAAAATCACCCGCTTTTTGCGCGCTGTCGCAAGGCTTATCTCGGTGCATTCTTGCGCATGTTCATTCGGGTAAAGCACATAGTGATCCACATCCGGCTCTGCCAGCAGTTGGTTTAACTCGTCATGCTCACGAAAATCTTCACCCACTAACAGCCGACAATTGTCCAATGACAAGCTGAGAATGCGCGCGGTACCCAATGGGCGCTTTTGTTCCGTTGGGTGTTGAAGAATGATAAGCTCAACCGCACTTTCCAGCGCGACAATTGACGGACACAAGCACGCTTTACGCGCTTTACCACACTCGGAACAATAACGGGACATGACGTGAATCTTTACCTGCTGTTATTGGCTATAAGCCTGTTGAGTTTAAGTCTGCAGTGGCCACCACTGCATGAGCTGACTCTGTGGCACTTCAGCGCCATAGAACAAGGTCAATGGTGGCGCATCCTAGCAGGAAACTTCGCACACACCAACTTTGCCCACTGGGCGATGAACCTTGCCGCATTATGGATCATCAGTTTTGTGTTTAAACCCACGCCACGTCAGCTGCTGATCCCTCTGGTACTGATCAGCCTTGCGGTGGGGGGGATGATTTTAGCTTCCGATATGCAGTTTTATGTTGGGCTTTCTGGCACCTTGCATGGTCTATTTGCTTACTACGCGCTGAATGAAGCCCTTAATGGACGACGCAGCAGTTGGCTGTTAGTGCTTGGCGTTATCGGTAAGGTGGGATGGGAGCAGTGGTTTGGCGCATCTGCCAGTACCGCAGAACTGATTGGCGCACGAGTAGCGACGGAAGCCCATTTGGCTGGTTTAGTCAGCGGTTTGTTGCTTGCTGCTGGGCATTTCTTCTTGCGGCGTAAACTATCGCAATAAACACGATAAAGAAGGCCGAACATTATACGTTCAGCCTTTTCTTCTCTTACTTTTTTAGTCGTTGAATGCCACTTAAAAACACCAATTAGCAGCCGTATTCTTTAGCAATATACGCCTCAAATTGGCGGCACAGCTCCTCATCCGAATCACGGTTAGAAGCCAACTCAGTGGCGCCATCAATCACTCGAATCTGCGCATTTAATGAAGCGGGTTTGGTTTGCTTACGCGTCTCCAATTGCACCATTTTGTGCTGCTGCTTTTTCCATGCTTCTTCCGGAGTTAAGTTACAGGCATCCGCAAGATAGCGAGCATTAAAGCCTTCGCCAGTAAGGTTCACAATAGTGTCATTGTGAGAAAGTGCGTTACCTTGATACCAATAATGCTTCGCCAAGAGTGGCCCAATGGCAGGGTTATCGGTGAGATAACCAAACTGCTCAAGGAAATAAGCGCGGGTTTGGTATACCGCCATATGTGCCAACAAGTAACCGTGATAAGCACACGCCGATTCATCTGATAACAGATGCGGGATCGCCATCAGTGGGCGCGGACTGCATTCTAGGCCGATAATACGCTTTTCGGTTGCTCTGGCCAGTTCGGTAACTCGCTCTGCGGTCAGCTCTTCCTCGCTCAGTTCATACAATGCTCGCTCAAAATACGGCACTAACAAAATACTGCGCTCTTCGTAAGCTTTAAACGGTTGGCGGCTAAACACCATGGCTTTAATGGTTTCGTCAGGTACGGTATTACCCTGCGCATCTTTGGCGTAGGTTTTCAACCAGTCGGCATCCATCAATAGGCTGTCGCAGAACATGGATTGCGTTTCGGCGTACGCCATAGAAGTTGGTGCAAATTCTTGTGAAAAACACGGCGCGTTCATCTTCACATTAGCAAAGTGCGCCGCGTGCCCACCTTCATGGAACAAGGTGTTGATGCCATCGTAACCACTACCCACCTGATCTGGCTTCGCATTACTGGTGAAATTGACTTTCGCCGCCACCCACTGACCTTGGTCGTAAAACGCCGGAATTGGCCCATGGCAGAAACCGTTTGGATATTTGCCTTTGCGATCCAGCAAATCGAGCGTAAGCTCAGCGCCACTAAATTCAATGTTGAGGCGACCAAAAGACTCCACCCAACGACGCAGCGATTGTGAAAATGGCACGTAAGGATCCAGCTCACGCATCACATCGCCCGCAAACGAATAGATGAAGTTATGTCCTTGCAGCGCTTGCTCACCTTTACTTTGTGCAAGTTCCGCCAAACTGGTGAAGTGGCGATCACGCGTGCGCTGTTCAAAATCATCCAAAATGGTGAACAGTTGCTCAGTGGTCATCTTCTCTTTTTTGGCAACCGAGTAATCAAAAAAGGTTTGATAACCTAAGCTGCGTGCAAAATGGTTACGACGCTTCACCAGCTCTAACAATCCATTTTGTAATAGCCACTGTTCTAAACCCAAGAAAGCCTGATGTGCGCTGCGACGTACCGCTTCTTGATCATGAGTACGCACCGTGGAACCCAAAGTGACAATCGAGGCTTCGACTGCTTCGCCCTGTTCGTTGGTGTAAGTCAGCACATGCTTCTGTTTTTTCTCAAACAAATCGGCCTCAAATTGGATTAATCCGGCTTTGAGTGACTGTGCTTGCTCTGATTCCAGCGCATGACTTTCAAACATCGCGAACCAGCCTTGTAAGCCCGTTAAGGTTTGTGCTTTTTCTTCGCTATCGGTGATCTGTTCTGCCAATTCGATTTGCTGGCGAATTTCCTCAATCCGCGCACCATTGCTCAGAAACTGAGTCCACTCGGTTTGTGCTTGCGCGGAACCCGCATGATCGTCACTCAGCCCCATGTAGGTATCCCAGAAGAAATCTTCTTTGACACGATGGATGTTCAGATAACGGTGGTTAAGTTGGTTGAGGTAGTGTGTCGCAGACATAACAATCCTTATTGATGATTTTCCTTGCTCTTCTTGTCGAGATTAGAAGAGTCGATGAAGGCGCATTATCGCACGATGCTGCACAATGCGAGCAGGCACTCCGAGAAATGCGATAGAGCCTACTGTCCATTGAATTTTACTGGCGGAAAAAATACGTGAATAAAACGCCTACCCTCAAACTAAATAAAGCACTTCTCCCCAAACTAATTGGCGCTGCAGGTAGGCGGCAAGTGAGTGAAACCCCATGAACATAGATAAACTATGTGATTGGGGTGAACGAACGTAGCCAACACCACTGCAGCGCCAAGTAGGAAAGGGATTATTTCGAGACGAGCGTATTAAGCTTTTCACCCAGTAGTGGCAAACGCCACCCTTGCATCAAATCAGGCAAGCGGGCTGGGTCACGATCGCGTTTCCACACCCAACTCAGCAGCTGGTTAAGCTGTTTTTTCGACGCCAGAAACTCAGTCGCAAGACCACTGGTGTTCGAAACGCTCTTTACTTCATCTTTCAAACGTTTGAACAACTGCTTGTAACCTGGGTATTCCATAATCGGCACGATTTCTGGTGGATACGCATCGGCTGGCGTTTCCAGTGCCGCCTTCACCATAGCGATAATTTTGCTGCTATGACGACGGATCGCATGAGGGTCTACACCCTCTTCTTCCATGCGTTTCGGGCTACGGAGTGCCAAACGCGAAATGGTCAGTAAGTCCGTTTCTTTAATCACGAAGTTCAGCGCCAAATCTCGGTTCACTGCTTCATGATAACGCCATGTTGCTAATGGTTTGAGGATCGCCAGTTCTTTAGGTTTAAGCTGCCAAGCACCTTTGATGTCTAAGTAAGCGAGCTCTGGGTTGCTGACTTTGGTGCGCTTCGCGACTTGCAGTTCACTTTCTTGCAGCGCCGCTTCCCACCAACCGGCGTGAGTCACTCGCTCCAGCAATTTTTCGTACATCGGCAACAGATAGAACACATCGGCCGCTGCGTATTCGAGTTGCTTGTCACTCAGTGGGCGTGCTAACCAATCGGTGCGTGATTCGCTTTTATCTAACTCAACTTGCAGTTGATCTTGCACTAACGCCGCAAATCCGGTGGATAAACCGTAGCCCAAAAACGCGGCCATAATCTGAGTATCCACCATAGGGAAAGGAGTACAGCCAAACGCGTTCTGGAATACTTCCAAATCTTCGCCACAGGCATGCAGCACTTTCAATACGGAAGTGTCCTGCAATAACTCGACAAACGGTGTCATTTCATCAATCACAGTCGGATCGATCAGCGACAGGTTTTCCCCATCAAACATCTGGATCAATCCCAGTTGTGGGAAGAAAGTACGGGTGCGGACAAATTCAGTATCCAGCATCACCACATCCGCATCACGGGCGGCAAGACAGACTCGTTGTAGATCGCCAAGTTGGGTAATAATTTGATAATTCACAGATAACTCGCTGTTGTTGCTCAAAAGAAGAGACACTTCTTTTGAAAGAAAATGCCGGCAGTTAAGGCCGGCATTCTAACATTAAAAAACACTCGCAGATGGATACAGCTTATGCGCTTTCTTCAGCCTTTGCCGCTAATTGTGCGTCATTTTCTTCGCGTAGCACACGACGCAGGATTTTACCTACGTTGGTTTTTGGCAGATCCTCACGGAATTCGATCAGCTTAGGCACTTTATAACCAGTCAGATGTTTACGGCAGTGAGCAATGATTTCCTCTTTGGTCAGGCTTGGATCACGCTTCACCACGTAGATCTTCACTAACTCACCAGAAGCATCATTTGGCTGACCGATCGCTGCCACTTCAAGCACTTTGCCGTGAAGCGCCACCACATCTTCAATTTCATTTGGATAGACGTTAAAGCCAGAGACCAGAATCATGTCTTTCTTACGATCGACAATGTGGATCAAACCTTGGTCATCAAATTTAACGATGTCGCCCGTCGATAACCAACCATCGGCATTCAGCACTTCTTTGGTTGCTTCTGGACGTTGCCAGTAACCTTGCATGACCTGTGGACCACGCACTTGAAGCTCACCGACTTGATCGTTAGACAGTACATTGCCTTCATCATCGATAATGCGCACTTCGGTTGAAGGCACAGGCAAACCAATGGCTCCGGTGTAATCGGTCAAGTCGTAAGGGTTACCCGTTACCAATGGCGCACATTCGGTCAAACCGTAGCCTTCCAGCAAATGGACACCGGTAGTCTTTTTCCAACGCTCAGCAACAGCGCGTTGTACCGCCATACCGCCACCCACAGCTAACTTCATGTTTTTGAAGTCCAGTTCGTGGAAATCTTCGTTATTAACCAGCGCGTTAAACAGAGTATTTACGCCAGTAATCGCCGTGAAGGGGTACTTTTGCAGCTCTTTCACAAAACCCGGGATATCACGCGGGTTAGTGATCAGTAAGTTGCGGCCACCCATTTCAATAAACAGCAGGCAGTTTACAGTCAAGGCAAACACGTGATACAGCGGTAGCGCTGTAACCACCAGTTCACGACCTTCTTGCAGCACAGGGCCATAAGCACCTTTGGCTTGCAGCACGTTTGCCACCATGTTGCGGTGAGTCAGAATTGCGCCTTTAGCCACACCCGTTGTACCACCGGTGTATTGCAGGAAGGCAATATCTTCACCTGACATAAACGGCTTCACATATTGTAGACGGCGACCTTTGTGCAGCGCCTTACGCATCGAAATCGCGCCCGGCAGATCGTACTTAGGTACCATGCCTTTAACATATTTCACTACGAAGTCGACAACCGTGCCTTTCGCGCGTGGCAGCATCTGTCCCAAGCTGGTCAGAACCACATGCTTCACCTGAGTATTCGCGACGATCTGTTCTAAGGTGTTGGCAAAGTTTGAAACGATCACAATCGCGCGCGCATCTGCATCATTCAGTTGATGCTCTAGCTCACGTGGGGTGTAAAGTGGGTTCACGTTAACTGCGATCATACCTGCACGCAGTACACCAAACAGCGCCACAGGGTATTGCAGCAAGTTCGGCATCATCAGGGCGACACGGTCACCCTTCTTCAATTTCAGATCATTTTGCAGATAAGCCGCAAATGCACGGCTGCGCTCTTCCAGCTTACGGAATGTCATCACCGCGCCCATGTTCATGAAGGCTGGCTGATCCGCGTACTTATGTACCGATTGTTCAAACATTTCGACCAGTGATGGGTACTGATCAGGATTAATGGTTTCCGGTACGTCTTTCGGATAACGTGAAAGCCAAGGTTTATCCACGGTAATACTCCTCGTTATTGGCTGGCGCTATTCTTGTTGTTGTCATGCAGTTGTTATGCAAATGCTGACCACTATTACAGCACAGCCTAAGTGGTTGAGCACGCAACTCTCAAACACTTGTTTAAATTTTGTTAACTAAGCCAAAAATCAATTCAGCGACTGATTGTGGCTGTTCAAGATGGCAGTGATGACCACCCGTTACAGTGTGAATGGGGATTGCCGCAAGATTCTCTTCTTGCACTTTCTGCTGGAGCGAAGCAAACCCCTGAGTTCCTAAAATCACCTGTTGCGGGCAACACACTTGCTCGCGGATCTGCGCCGCTTGCTCAGGCGACATACGATACAAAGAATCTGCTTTGAGCTTAGGATCATGTCGCCAGAAGCATTTCCCATCACGCATTTGAGTGCCTCGTTCTACCAGTGGGCGTAACAACTCACCGGGCAACTGATTGGCCAAAGCACGATGGCGAAGTGCATGTTCGAAGCTGGAATAACCGCGAGGCTTAGTGTTACGTAACGCATGGCGAGAGCGAACACCTTGCCGCAAACGCGTGACACTGTACGTGGCTGGTTCAGAGAGTGGGCCAAAGCCTTCAATCTGCACTAAGCCGTTCACTTGCTCAGGAAAGGCGGCACTATAACAACTTGCGATTAAAGCACCAAGCGAATGGCCTACTAGCAGCCGTTTGTTTGGCGATAAGTTGAGCAAAAGCTGATCAATATCGTCGATATAGTCATGAAATGGGTAATAACCCACTCTGTGGCTGGATAAACCATGCCCAGGTAAATCAATGGCACACAAATGCAAATCGGGGCACAGATGATGTAGTGCCTGCATGAGTGAGAAAAAACTCGCGGCGTTATCAAGCCAGCCATGAATAAAAATGACCGATACCTCGGCCATTTTTGCATCTCCCACTTCCACAGCAGCTAACTGCCCCTGCTCAAGCGGGTACGTTGTTTCGATCAGCTTCATTTGACTTCTTGAATAATCCGCCCATCCCGTTCGGGTACAGAATGCGGCCAACAATAGAAGCCACGGCATGGGAACATGTAAGGACCAATGTCATCCACTTGCACTCGCTCTTCAACTCGCCATAAATGATAGCCTTCGGCATTAATCACTGGATAACGATGCTCAAAATCGCCAACCTTGCCCTCTTCTGAGCCCGCACTTGTGCCATACACCGTCAGTAACCGGCCCTCACCAAAGGTGACGGGATCCAAAAAACCCTTCACGTACGCGACGAATCGACCTTGTGGATCTCGCTGAATGTTAGGACGTCCCGCACTGTCGATCGGTAAGTTAACCAATTCAACGCGGGTACGATCTTTTTGATTGCTGATATTGGCAACAACACCACCCATTCGAACCGGTGCCGTTGAAGCAGGGTCAAGCTCAAGCCAAGCCGAATATTGGGTAACCACGCTTTTATCATCTGGGTTCCCCAACTCTGGCGGCAAGCTTGTACAAGCTGAAAGCAGCAACGCCATTGTGGGTACAAATAGTTTCAGAAAATGCATTTTCATCGAATTTATCCCATGGTTAGATGTAAATATCGACCCCAAGCAGCTGCGCAAGTTCCTCTTTACGCGCTTGGTTCATCACATCCAGATACTCTTCCATCGCCTTGCGAGCACGCCCTTCGGGTAAATCGTACTGCACTTGCGCACGGTGAATATCCGACTCACTGACTTGGCGAATCGATTCCGCAACCGCATTGGCAACTTTGCTGGTCGATGAAACGCTCTTGCCACTCTCGCTCTGGCTGACTTCGCCCTTTTTCCCCGCCTTGGAGGTTTTATTGGTGCCGGGCAGCCGCGCCGGAGGTAATCCATTAATTGAAACCATACTGTTCCTATCGATTAGCGAGTGAGTGAGCGCTCATCTTCTGCCTTATTCTCGGCCGGGAAGCTTTTTCCAAGCCACGGTATCACGCAGATACACTGGGCTCGCTTGCTCAACACTCATGGTATTGCCTTGCGCCAATTCAAACTGAGCCAAATAAGCAATATCTTGCGAATCTGGGTAAAGCACTTCACTGGTTTGCACTTGCAGCGGCAGATCCGCCAGTGCTGGGTAAGCGTCCCACCCTGTTCCGGCTTTGCCCCAAACTTGCTCGTCTTGCGTCAAGGTCTGCGCCAACAGCGCAGGCGCAATCACACACTCCGCTTCCGCGGCTTGCCAACTGCCATCTTCTTGACGCACATAGCACCCCCAATACACTTCTTCCATGCGCGCATCAATGGCACTGGCAACATGGGTCATGCCTTGTAGGCGATACGCTGCTTGCGCCATCGCCGCTAAGGTGGAAATGCCAATCATCGGCAGATTCGCACCAAATGCTAAACCTTGTGCAATTCCAATGCCAATCCGTACCCCAGTAAAACTCCCAGGGCCACGACCAAAAGCCAAAGCATCCAATTCTTGTAGCGTTACGCCTGCTTCTTTTAATACTTCATCCACCATAGGCAATACTTTTTTGGTGTGATCACGCGGGGCGATTTCACTGCGTGAATAAACGGTATTGCCGACGAGTAGCGCGACGGAACAGCGCTCGGTGGCGGTATCTAAGGCGAGAATTTTTACGCTCATGAGTCTCTCTGATTGATTTCAGTTACAGCTAATTGTTGTAGAAAAGTAGTGACTACGTCCAGATCCCGTGTGCGCGGAATCGGCGGTAAACTGGCGAGGAACACCCCGCCATAATCGCGCGTGACCAGTCGATTGTCACAGATGATCAACGCGCCTTTGTCGTTTTTATCGCGGATCAGACGACCCACACCTTGCTTTAAAGTGATCACCGCTTCCGGCAGTTGCACTTGCGCAAATGGATCACCACCACGCAGGCGGCAGTCTTCAATGCGAGCTTTGAGCAACGGGTCATCGGGTGCGGTAAACGGAAGTTTGTCGATGATAACACAGCTTAAGGTATCGCCTCTAACGTCAATCCCTTCCCAGAACGCGCCTGTGGCCACCAATAGCGCATTGCCCAGCTCCATAAATTCGGCCAGCGTTTTCTGTTTGCTGGTTTCCCCTTGCATCAAAACCGGTAAGGTTAAACGTTCGCGAAAACGTTCGCCTAAATCACGCATCATGCTGTGCGAGGTACACAAAAAGAAGCAGCGCCCTTGGTTGTGCTCAATCACGGGCGCGAGCATACGTACCAGTTTATCGGCCAGTCCGGGACTATTCGGTTCTGGCAGATAACGAGGCACGCACAATACGGCCTGTTGTTGATAATCAAACGGGCTGACCAGTGAGAATTGCGCGCTCGGGATTAACCCGAGTCGCTCAGTAAAATGGCTGAAATCATCGTTGACCGCCAAGGTCGCGGAAGTAAATATCCACGCGCCCTCTTTTTGTTCAATCTGCTCACAAAATTTATCCGCCACAGACAACGGTGTGATGTGCAAACTGAAATGACGCGGCGTGGTGTCATACCAATAGGAATAACCGGTGATAGAGACATCACACACACGGCGAATGCGGCCTAAAATCAGCGTGGCGCGTTCAAACGCCGTATCCAGAAGTTGACTGCGACCCAAAGCCAGTTTGAGCACATCCAAAGCAAATTGCAGCGCTTCATTGAGGCGTTCGACTTCTCTTGCCACGGTCGGCACTTTCAGCACTTCACGCCAGTTGCCGCGATAGCCCGGCTCACCAAGCACAATGCGTAAATCCATTGCCGCCTGTACCAGTTTGTCCGACACTTTTTGCAGTTGTCGCATATCTTTCGCTTCGGTGCGATAACCGAGTTCAATATCTTTCGCCAACTCTTGCACTTGGCGGCTCGATACTGACTGACCAAAATATTGGCTCGCGATGTCCGGCAGTTGGTGCGCTTCATCGAAAATAAATACTTCTGCTTCAGGAATTAACTCACCGAAGCCCGTCTCTTTGATCGCCAAATCGGCCAGAAACAAGTGATGGTTCACCACAACCACATCGGCATCCATCGCACGACGGCGCGCTTTGGAAACAAAGCAGTCTTGGTAGCTCGCGCACTCTTTGCCCAAGCAGTTGTCATTAGTCGACGTTATGGTGGGGATAATCAGGCTATCTTCCGCCAGATCGTCACATTCACCTAAGTCACCACTTTGCGTACTGGCTGCCCAACTGCGCACTTTCACCAGTTGAGTTAGCAACGCAGGATCCGCTTCCGGAGTGTGGCTTTCCACCATTTGACGACTTAAGCGATCGAGGCAGAGATAGTTAGCACGGCCTTTAAGCAGTGCCACTTGGCCGAAAAAGCCTAATGCACTGACCATCAGAGGCAAATCACGATGGAAAAGCTGCTCTTGCAGGTTTTTAGAACCAGTACTGATGATGACCTTTTTGCCACTGAGCAAGGCTGGCACTAAATACGCGAAGGTTTTTCCGGTTCCTGTACCCGCTTCGACCACCAACTGAGATTGGTTGGCAATAGCACTGGCAACGGCTTTCGCCATATCCACTTGTGCTTGTCTGGGTTGAAAGCCTGGAATCGCTTGGCCTAATGCGCCTTGCTGGGAAAAGGTTTTTTCAATCATGCCAATTCTATGTGCAACGGAAATGGCGCGATTATGGCAGGTTTTGAACAGCGGCGCGAATGGCAATCACCTTCACGCCGCTAAGAAGACATTACTTACGGTTGAGATAACGGGCCAGCCAAGGTGGTGCGTCGTAACCAGAAGATGAGCCCATGGTCGTCATAGCTTTCGCCGCTTCAGAAGGAGAAGCTCGGTTTTCCCACATTTCTTCCAGAATATGCTCATCTATAGGTTGATCCCCGAGCAGTGCTTCAACCCGTTCGACATACAATTTACGTGCGAGAAGTTCTTTATCCATATACGACCACCTTACAGCTCTCATTAATAAGAAACGGCTGATTCAATGCTGAATAAACCTAAGTATTCCTTGGCTAAAGCGATTGAATCTGTATTGATAATAGATTAATTATAGGTGCGTATTTGCGTGCTGCCTCACCGTTCAGACGCCGCTAATTTGTTTTTTAGAATGAAAAAAATCGCTAGCCCCAAACTCGTTGAAATTGCAGTCAATACCGTTGCGGTTTCAAATAGCTAGGGCATATTTCTTTTTTGCATGGAAGTAGTTATCAATGGAAAAAAAAACCCTGCTGACGCATTGCCCTGATGCGCCGGGACTGATCTCCAAAATCACCAATATTTGTTATAAACATCAACTCAACATTATTCACAACAACGAATTTGTGGATAACACCAGCGGCCATTTCTTCATGCGTACGGAATTGGAAGGTTATTTCAATGACGCCACTTTATTGGCTGACCTTGACCATGCTCTGCCGCAAGGCACGCGCCGTAAACTGATCAGCTCTACCCGCAAACGCATCGTCGTACTCGTAACGAAAGAAGCACACTGCCTAGGCGACATTCTGATGAAGAATTACGATGGCAGCTTGGATGTCGATATTGCTGCCGTGGTGGGCAACTATGACACTTTGCAACGTTTGACCGAACGTTTTGATATTCCTTACCACTCTGTTTCCCATGAAGGTTTATCTCGTGAAGAGCACGAACAAGCGCTATTAGAGGTGATTGACCAATATCAGCCGGATTATCTGGTACTCGCCAAATACATGCGTGTTTTAACACCCGGTTTTGTTGAGCGTTTCCATCATAAGATCATCAATATCCATCACAGCTTCTTGCCTGCCTTTATTGGTGCGAAACCCTACCAACAGGCTTATGACCGTGGGGTAAAAATCATTGGTGCGACGGCACACTTCGTGACAAACGATCTCGATGAAGGCCCAATCATCAAGCAAGACGTGATTCCGGTCGACCACACCTTTAGCGCGCAAGACATGGCGCAAGCAGGACGTGATGTGGAGAAAAATGTGCTCAGTAAAGCACTCAATAAAGTGCTGAATGACCATGTGTTTGTCTACGGCAACAAAACTGTCATTCTGTAATCCTATTTTCCAACCGAAAACAACAAAGGGCACCGAAGTGCCCTTTGTTGTTTCGTATACGGGATTACAAACGCACCGCCAGTTCAACACCTTGACGAATCGCGCGCGCGGCATCCAACTCTCCTGCCACATCCGCGCCGCCAATTACATGCAGTTTATCGCCCAGTTCAGCCCACTGCGTTTCAAATGGACGCACCGACTCTTGACCCGCACAGATCACCACACTGTCTGCTTCAATAAGCTCTGGTTTGCCATCACGTTCAATATGTAGACCCTGTTCATCGATTTTCTGATATTGAACGCCACCTACCAAATGCACTCCACGTTTTTCTAACGTGCGTTTATGGATCCAGCCCGTAGTTTTACCCGGCCCTTTACCCACCGCACCTTTACGCCGTTGTAGTAACCAGACTTCTCGCTCACTGGTGGTATCCGGATAAGGGTACAAACCACCGGGATGCTCGATGGTTTTATCGATGCCCCATTCGTATAACCAATCATCTAATGTTTGATCTTTCGGCTCGGTGAGCATACTCGCCACATCCACACCAATTCCGCCTGCACCAACAATCGCGACCTTTTGGCCTACTGGTGTCTTTTCGCGGATTAAGGTTTGGTAATCAACCACTTTTGGAGAATCCTCTATCCCTGTCAGGGCGATTTTGCGTGGCGTGACGCCCGTGGCAATCACCACCTCATCATAACTACGCAAATCACTGAATTGCACTTCACAGCCTAGATGAAGCTTCACGCCAGTTTGGTCAAGCCGATTGGCAAAGTAGCGAATGGTTTCACGAAATTCTTCTTTCCCCGGAATCTGCATCGCAAGGCGGAATTGACCACCAATCCGATCGTTGCGTTCAAAAAGATCCACCTGATGACCGCGTTCTGATGCAGTCGTCGCAAACGCCAAGCCCGCAGGGCCAGCACCAACAACCGCAATCTTTTTGCTCTGCGCGGGTTTCACCACAATCTCGGTTTCATAACAGGCGCGCGGGTTCACTAAACAGCTCGCACGTTTGCCACGAAATACGTTATCCAAACAGGCTTGGTTACAACCGATACAAGTGTTGATCAGCGCACTCTGCCCTTCTTGTGCTTTGCGTACAAAATCCGCATCGGCTAAAAACGGACGTGCCATAGACACCATATCCGCCTGACCGCTGGCCAGAATTTTCTCCGCTTGTTCAGGCGTGTTAATTCGGTTGCAGGTCACCACAGGCACTTTCAAGTAGGGTTTGATCTTCTCTGTTACCCAACTAAAGGCGGCACGCGGCACTTGGGTAGCAATGGTCGGAATACGGGCTTCATGCCAACCGATACCCGTATTAATGATAGTGACTCCTGCCTCTTCCAAGGCTTTGGCTAGTACTACCACTTCTTCAAAGGTGCTGCCTTGCTCAACCAAATCGAGCATCGACAAGCGAAAGATAATGATGAACTCTTTGCCAACCGCTTCACGAATGGCTTTGACAATTTCGACCGGAAAACGGATGCGATTTTGATAACTGCCGCCCCACTCGTCATAACGCATATTGGTGCGTTTACAGATGAATTGGTTGAGAAGGTATCCTTCCGAGCCCATCACTTCCACACCATCATAGCCCGCCAGTTGCGCCAACTCCGCACTATTGGCGAAATCATTAATGGTATTGCGAATTTGGCGAGAGCTCATTTCACTGGGAGCAAACTTGGCGATTGGAGCGCGAATGGCTGAAGCGCTTTGCGAAAAAGGATGCATGGCGTAACGACCTGCATGCAGCAGTTGCAACGCAATTTTACCGCCATGGCGATGCACCGCTTCCGTTACAACTTTATGCGCTTTGGCATGTTTGGTCTTGCTAAATTCAGCACTAAAAGGATGCAAACGACCACGTAAATTTGGGGAAAAACCGCCCGTAACGATAAGGCCAACGCCCCCTTTGGCACGTTCTTCATAAAAGGCCGCAAGCTTGTGTAGCCCTTCCTTATT
Source organism: Vibrio mimicus CAIM 602 (assembly GCF_000338875.1). Taxonomy (GTDB): domain Bacteria; phylum Pseudomonadota; class Gammaproteobacteria; order Enterobacterales; family Vibrionaceae; genus Vibrio; species Vibrio mimicus. The sequence goes on from NZ_AOMO01000024.1 coordinate 297,888, forward strand.
TTCTTCTAAGCCAGTATGCATGGAGCCCATCAACACACGATTTTTGAGCTGAGTAAAACCAAGATCGAGAGGCTGAAACAGATTTGGGTACATGGCGACTTCACTTTGCTTCTTATTAGATGGTCTGACCAGAATATTCTCGCCAGTTACAAAAATCAAACGAGCGTTTACATTTGTGTAACAGCGATCAAGGTTACGCTTGTTTGCAAGGTTGTTGTTTGCCCCGATCAGATAACGTAGGATGTGACTCGTTGTGCGCTAATTTGCACTAGAAATCTGAAGCTTTGGAGTGATGCGCCACTCCGTTGGTCTGGAGATACCATGAAATCACTGTTTCGTTTTGTTGGTCTGATTTTGAAAGGGATTTGGAAAGCCATCACTTTCATTCGGCTGGCACTCACTAACCTTATTTTCCTACTCAGTATTGGCATCATTTATTTTATATATGTTCACGCAGATGCCCCGCTGCCTAGCGTCAATAAAGCCTCTGCGCTGATCCTTAACCTTTCAGGTCCCATTGTTGAACAGAGCACGCATATCAACCCGATGGATTCCTTCGCAGGCTCAGTGTTTGGTGAAGAACTGCCACGTGAGAACGTACTGTTTGATATTGTCGACACCTTGCGTCATGCCAAAAATGACAACAATGTCACCGGACTCGTTCTGGCTTTAGGTGATATGCCAGAAACCAATTTGACCAAGCTGCGTTACATCGCCAAAGCCATCAACGAATTCAAGTCATCTGGCAAGCCTGTGTACGCCGTGGGTGATTTTTACAATCAAAGCCAATATTACTTAGCGAGCTATGCAGACAAAATCTACCTCGCTCCAGATGGTGCCGTGCTGCTTAAAGGCTATAGCGCCTACTCCATGTATTACAAGACTCTGCTTGAGAAATTGGATGTAACGACTCACGTCTTTCGTGTCGGCACCTACAAATCAGCGATTGAGCCATTTGTACGTGATGACATGTCAGATGCAGCGCGTGAGTCTGCTTCTCGTTGGTTAACTCAACTGTGGAGCGCATATGTCGATGACGTCGCGGCCAATCGCCAAATTGATATTAAAACTCTGACTCCGACAATGGATGAGTTTGTCGCTCAACTGAAAGAAGTGGGCGGTGATTTAGCGGCGCTATCCAAACAAGTTGGCTTGGTTGATGAGCTGGCAACACGCCAACAAGTGCGCCAAACATTGGCGGAAACCTTTGGTAGCGATGGTAAAGACAGCTATAACGCCATTAGTTACTACGAATACAAAGCCAGCGTGAAACCGACTCTGCTTAATGAAGCCAATGACATCGCTGTTGTAGTTGCAAGTGGTGCCATTATGGATGGTTCACAACCGCGCGGTACTGTCGGCGGAGATACTGTGGCTGGGTTACTGCGTGAAGCTCGTAACGATAGCAATGTGAAAGCAGTAGTACTTCGTGTGGATAGCCCAGGAGGTAGTGCTTTTGCTTCCGAGGTGATCCGCAACGAAATTGAAGCGCTGAAAGCCGCAGGTAAACCAGTTGTAGTTTCTATGTCTAGCCTTGCTGCTTCCGGTGGTTATTGGATCTCAATGAGCGCAGATAAAATTGTGGCGCAGCCCACCACGCTGACAGGCTCAATCGGTATTTTCAGTGTCATCACCACCTTCGAGAAAGGTCTGAATAATCTTGGTATCTACACCGATGGTGTGGGCACTACACCATTCTCAGGACAAGGTGTTACCACTGGCCTGACTCAAGGTGCAAAAGACGCTATTCAACTGGGTATCGAGCATGGTTATCAACGCTTTATCTCCTTGGTTGCTGAGAAGCGTGGCCTAACGTTGAAAGCGGTGGATGAACTTGCTCAAGGCCGTGTTTGGACTGCACAAGATGCGCAAACTCTGGGCTTAGTCGATCAGCTCGGTGATTTCGATGATGCTGTACATTTGGCAGCGGATTTGGCACAGCTAGATCAATACAACCTTTACTGGGTTGAAGAACCACTCACACCAGCACAACAGTTCTTGCAAGATCTGCTTGGCCAAGTGCGTGTTAGCTTAGGTTTAGATGTTTCGGCACTGTTGCCAAAATCACTCCAACCTTTAGCAACTGAGTGGCAACAACAAACGTCACTACTCAATCAATTGAATGATCCCAAAGGGCAGTACGCATTCTGTTTACCCTGCCAAGTAGAATAGTCTACGAGGTCACAACCCTTGATATACCGAGGCGCTTTGCAAGAAGCGCCTCTTTTTATTGCAAGAGTTTTCGCTATAATCGCCGCTCTGTTCCCTACACTGAGTGATTTCTCGCTATGGCAAGAAAACATATTTATATCGCCTATACAGGCGGCACCATTGGCATGAAAAAATCGGATCACGGCTACGTCCCTGTTGCAGGGTTTATGGAAAAACAATTAGCCAGCATGCCTGAGTTTCACCGCCCTGAAATGCCTCTGTTTACTATCCACGAATATGATCCATTGATGGATTCTTCGGATATGACTCCTGCGGATTGGCAAATCATCGCTGATGATATCGCCGCCAACTACGACAAATACGATGGTTTTGTGATCCTCCACGGTACGGATACCATGGCTTACACTGCCTCAGCTCTGTCGTTCATGTTCGAAAACTTAGGTAAACCTGTGATTGTGACTGGTTCACAAATCCCACTGGCCGATCTGCGTTCAGATGGTCAAGCCAACCTGCTTAATGCCCTGCACATTGCCGCCAATTACCCAATCAATGAAGTCACCCTGTTCTTCAATAACCGTTTGATGCGTGGCAACCGTAGCCGCAAATCACACGCCGATGGCTTCAGTGCTTTCAGTTCACCAAACCTGCCACCTCTATTGGAAGCAGGTATTAATATTGAACTGAGTACTAATGTGAAAGTGGATGAGAAACCGAGTGGCAAGTTCAAGGTCAACCCCATCACACCACAACCGATTGGGGTGATCACCATGTACCCGGGGATTTCTCATGAGGTTATCCGCAACACGCTATTGCAACCGGTCAATGCGATGATTCTGCTCACTTTCGGGGTCGGTAATGCACCACAAAATCCAGAGTTGCTGGCTCAGCTAAAAGCTGCATCAGAGCGTGGAGTGATTGTTGTGAACCTAACACAATGCCTTGCGGGCAAAGTGAACATGGGTGGTTACGCGACTGGTTGTGCGCTGGCAGACTCAGGCGTGATCAGTGGCTATGACATGACTCCTGAAGCGGCACTCGCCAAACTGCATTATCTGCTCAGCCAAGATCTTTCTTATGAAGAAGTGAAAGCGAAAATGCAGCAAGTGCTACGCGGTGAAATGACACTGTAATTATCGGTGACAAGAGCTGAAATAGATCTAGCCAGTTCAGCTCACTTGCCAATCAGCCTCGCACTGTGCGGGGCTTTTTTATGCTTCTTGGTTTGGGTTAACACGCAGGATGTCTTCTTCCCCTACCGTGAAACGCTTTTTGAGTTCTGCTTTTGACTTAAAAACGACCTCGCCACCCACGCCAACCGACATATGATCCGCTTCGGTATTATGCTTAGATTGATACAACATCACAGCTTGCATACAGGAATCTCGCTGCTGTTGTGAAAGTGGTGTACCCTCAGGCCACTTTCCCGTTTCTACGGCATACAGCAAACGCTGATAGGCCTCAGGCGTAATCGCATTAATCAGTTGTTGGGTATCCATGATCTCGTCCTGCTTAAAAGTGATGTGGCGACAACATAACGACCTAGCATAATGCGTCAAGAACAGCTAAATAAATAAGTGTATTTGATCACAAGCCGATATCATGAATTTGACTAAACCGTTACTTATACTCGCCAGCCTCACTCTTTTGAGTGGCTGTTTCGAGAGTCGCAAAAATACTGAGAAACTCTGCGCTGATAACCCGAATCTTCGCTGTGAGCAACTCAATATGGACGATGGACAATGCCGCATTCCGCGTACCGATCTGATTTGGCACCGTTTTGAAATTTTGAAATCACCGAGCGATGACAAAATCATCAAAGAGTACAGCCTAGTCAGCGCCTATCGAAAATGCCTAGAGCTTGCATCGCAAATCCAAGCCATTGATCAAACTAAGTTAAAAGAGAACCGTTTTAATGCTTTGGTCAATATGGGCAAAGAACAAGAACGTATTGCGACCCAACTAAAACAATCTAACTCACCGGAAGCGTTGTATTTTTTGTGGAGCCAAATTGGCGATAACAGCGCACGGCGTGCTTTCTTGCAGTTGGAAGGTAAGCCAGAGCTTGAAACAGCTGAGATGCAATACGCGCTTGCCACCTTTTATACCGATCGTGACAAACCCAAAACCATTGAGCTATTGCATAAATCGTTGGAACTAGGCAATGGCAAACCACTCAATACCGAACTGCTCAAAGCGTTAGCCAGTAACTATCACGCCTTGCACGATAAAGAACATGCCTATCTTTGGGCTATGGTCGGCAAGGAGTTTGGTGTTCCTGTTGCTTCTTCTACTGAGATGAAACGACTTTATGGCTTTAGCCCAGAGAAGTTTGCAGCGCTTGATGAAGCCGCTGCATCTATTGTCAAAGCTATTCGTAACGGTAGCTACACCAAAACACTACTACCTAAACCGAATGAAGGATGAAAAACCTCAACAATAAGCGGTGAGTCTCTCACCGCTTTTTCACTTTTTGTTGAAAATTAACGACACAGAGTTAACACAAAATCGTAACCCAGTCGTCTTAGGGCCATCTTCAAAAACGTGTCCAAGGTGGCTATCACAAGCCGCACAACGGATCTCCGTACGTACCATTCCGTGACTCATGTCATCTAAATAGCGTATCGCTTGTTCATCAACGGGTGCATCAAAACTCGGCCAACCGCAACCCGAATCGTATTTACTTTCTGAGCTAAAAAGCGGTGTTTGGCAACAAGTACAATGGTAAAGCCCTGTTTCTTTATTATGCAGCAACTTGCCTGAGAATGGAGCTTCGGTTCCTTGCTGGCGACAGACAAAATATTGCTCATCCGTCAAATACTCACGCCAGTATTCATCAGGCTTCAGCTCGTTTTCTGGTTCAAATTTCACCGTTTTTACTTCCTTTTTCGTTATCGTTTGGTCAAGCATTTTTTGAGAAAAACTTGCCTTATTTAGAGTTTGTGGCACATACTTTTTCACTCTATTTTGAGCAAGATTTTTTGATGTGTACGGGGCTTAAATTCCGTCACATTCTACGTCAATTGGTAAGCATAAAAAGCAGGCTCAAGTTTAAAAGTTAATCAGTTGCAAACGATTGTGAAAAAAAGCGACGCTTTTTTTTGACTTTAAACAAGTTAAGTCCGATTATCTGTTGCAGCTTTTAACTGGATTCTGTAATTTTACTACCAGTTATCTTTAATCAGAAATTAAGTTGTGGAGCAACTATAATGACTATCAAAGTAGGTATTAACGGTTTTGGCCGTATCGGTCGTTTCGTTTTCCGTGCAGCGCAAGAGCGCAATGACATCGAAGTTGTAGGTATCAATGACCTGATCGACGTAGATTACATGGCTTACATGCTGAAGTACGATTCAACTCACGGCCGTTTCAACGGTACTGTTGAAGTTGAAGGTGGTAACCTGATCGTAAACGGCAAAACTGTACGTGTAACTGCAGAACGCAACCCAGCTGACCTGAAATGGGGTGAAATCGGTGTTGACGTTGTTGCTGAAGCAACAGGTCTGTTCCTGACTGACGAAACTGCTCGTAAACACATCGAAGCTGGTGCGAAGAAAGTTGTTCTAACTGGTCCTTCAAAAGACAAGACTCCAATGTTCGTAATGGGCGTTAACCACAAGACTTACGCTGGTCAAGACATCGTTTCTAACGCTTCTTGTACTACTAACTGTCTGGCGCCTATCGCTAAAGTACTGAACGACAACTTCGGTATCGAGTCTGGCCTGATGACTACTGTTCACGCAACAACTGCAACTCAAAAAACAGTTGACGGTCCTTCAGCGAAAGACTGGCGCGGTGGCCGTGGTGCTTCTCAAAACATCATCCCATCTTCAACTGGCGCAGCAAAAGCAGTAGGCGTTGTTCTTCCAGAACTGAACGGCAAACTGACTGGTATGGCTTTCCGCGTACCAACTGCTAACGTTTCTGTAGTTGACCTGACTGTTAACCTGCAAAAAGCAGCGTCTTACGACGACATCAAAGCAGCTATGAAAGCAGCTTCTGAAGGCGAACTAGCTGGTATCTTGGGCTACACTGAAGATGCAGTAGTTTCTACTGACTTCAACGGTGACACTCGCACTTCTATCTTCGATGCTGACGCAGGTATCGCACTAACTGACAAATTCGTTAAAGTTGTATCTTGGTACGACAACGAAATCGGTTACTCAAACAAAGTTCTTGACCTGATCGCTCACATCTCTAAGTAATGTGGTGATTAGCGAAGAAATTCGTTAGACAAAAAGGCGACTCTAGGGTCGCCTTTTTGGTATCTGGGCTTTGGTAATTCAGTGTCTTGCACTCCTGGGTTAACCAATCTCAGATCAGGCTGAAATGCAGATTCAAGGAAACTAAGATGGATTTACACTCTCTGAACACCGTCGCCGTATTGTCTGATTGCGTCACTATTGTGGAACAGGATCAAATCAAAATTGTGCGCGTTATTCACGACAAAGCCAGCGCAGCTATCTCACTGCACGGCGGCCATGTCATCTCCTTTCAACCTAAAGGCCAATCCGATCTCTTGTGGATGAGCTCAAAAGCCATTTTTGATGGTAAAGCGGCACTACGTGGTGGCATTCCTGTCTGTTGGCCATGGTTTGGCCGTATAGCGGCACCAGCGCATGGTTTTGCACGTAATCAAGAATGGAAACTGGTTGAACACAGAGAAAATGATCAAGGCGTTATTGTCACTCTCGGTTTGCAAACTACACCTGAGAGCTTGGCGATTTGGCCATACCTATTTGATGTTCGCTTGCATGTGGAAATCAGTGAGAACTTGAAAGTGACGCTTGATGTGACTAACACTGACGAAAAAGCATGGACATTCTCTGGTGCGCTACACACTTATCTGCATGTGGGCGATATACGTGAAACTCAAACCACAGGCGTAGGTGCTGAGTATCTCGACAGTCTCCAAGGGGAACAGCTCTGCACAGGCGATGGCCAACTGGCTCTCATCGATACCATAGATCGTGTTTATACCCAGCCGGAATCCTTGATCAAAGTGCAAGACATGACGCTAGCACGAACGTTGACGGTTGAAAATCAAGGTCACAACTCAGCGGTATTATGGAATCCTTGGCAACAAGGCGCTCAATCCATGGCTGATATGAATGATGATGGTTACTTACATTTCTTGTGTGTGGAATCGACGCTTCATGCTCCGTCACTGGCCGCAGGCAAAACACTTCAACCTGGGCAAACCCATCAGTTGAGCACACAGATCTCTAGCCATAAGCATTAATTCCTTATCAAGCAGCGCGCATCTCGAACGAGATGGAACACACAATACATGGTGAATTCAACTCGAATCGCGCTGCTTTTTCATCCACAACCCTCATGTTTTGCGCAACTTATTGACACGAACAGCTCAACGATATCATTCACATAATCATTTTTTGTTCATATTTTCGTCATGGCGCTTCTTACTCAGCTCGGTATAATCGTGCCTCTCGATGCACAGCATACATTTGGTAAGGACACCTAATGAAAAATGTACACTTTTGTCTCGCTACTCTGCTTTTTTCCTCTCTGTCACAGGTTACTCACGCTCAAAGCTTTTCGGATAAAAATCAACCGGGGTGGGACGTTACGTTAAGCCTCAACAGTTTTTACGTGCGTAGTCAGTCGCAAATGAACACCAATGATGACAATGCCGTAACCGAGAATTTGCAGCAATCCGGACAGAGCACTGCTGAATTGTTGTTTGCTCCGTTAGGAAATATTCAATACACCTTTGCTTCTGGAAACACTCAGCTTTTTGCAGGTCAAAGTTCGGATCAAATCATTGAAGGGCATCTACAAGCGGAACTCGGCGTGACCCATAGATTTGATAGATTGGGTGAAATTACGCTAGCCTATTTTCCCTCTCTGCCAGGGGTGAACGAGACATGGCGTGACCCCTACCTAACGCAAACGGCAAGATCAGCTACTGACATTAGCGCGCAAGGTGGACGCTTAGCTTATACCGCCCCTTTCGCATTTCCGCTGACTCTGCGCTATGCCTACCTAGACTATCAAGTCGACGAAGAACAAAGTGGCACAGTGTCTGGGTTAAGTAACGAGCAAACCGCTCTGTTGAATCGTAACAGCGACTATCAAAGGGTTTCCGCGGAGGTTTCTTTACCATTTAGCCGCTCTTGGTCTTTAGTGCCAAAAATCAGTTATACCCAACGGGACGCTCAGGGTGATGCTTTTGATTTTACTGCCTTCGACTATCAGCTAGGAATCAATACCTTTGCAGGTCCACAAGCGCTATTTTTAACCTTCAGTTATGGTCAAGAGGACTACAACACCGCACACCCCATCTTTGCAGCAGCGAGAGAGGCGGATCGCTGGAGTGCATTTGCGCTTTATGTCTACCGTGCTCCCTTCGGCTGGAACAATGTGGCAATTAATGCGATGGCAGGATTCAGTGAAACCAATGACGCAATCACGTTTTTTGACCAGCAATCAACCTTCCTTTCAACAGGTATCGCTTTTAATTTCTAGACTCTGAAAACCGGACTGAGGTCGCTGCTTGTTAGTCGGCCTCAGTCTGCTTAGCAAACCACCACCAGCAAATCCAAAACCTATCCTTACCTTTTTTATTTCACGCTTCAACCGCTAAACTTACGCCTCTATTTTGTTGATTGAGACCACTATGACCTTTTTGTGCCCCCTTTGTGAGCAGCCTCTGACGCTTAACCAAAACACGTATTCCTGCGTCCATCGTCACCAGTTTGACGTGGCAAAAGAAGGCTATGTCAACCTGATGCCAGTTCAGCATAAGCGCTCCAAAGATCCCGGTGACAGCAAAGAGATGACTCAAGCACGCCGGCGTTTTTTACAAACGGGCCATTACGCACCAATGCGTGAAAAAGTCGCCGAGCTTTGCCAAAAATACTTAACTGGCCATCAACAGACGCTGCTTGATATCGGCTGTGGAGAGGGCTACTACACAGATTTTTTCGCCAAAGCTCTGCAAAAACAAGATGATTCTGCCAAACGTTTGGGCTAGATATTTCCAAAGTTGCCATTCGTTACGCCGCAAAACGCTACCCAGAATGCCAGTTTGCCGTCGCATCCAGCCATCGCCTACCCTTTGCAGAACAAAGCATAGATGGCGTGATCCGCATCTACGCGCCATGCAAAGACACCGAATTAGAACGTTGCGTTAAAATGGGCGGTATTGTAATCACCGTAACTCCAGCTGCTCGTCATCTTTATCAATTCAAACAAGGGATCTACGATCAAGTTCGCTTACATGAGGAACAACCAGAAGCTCTGGCTGGATTTGAACTGGTTGAAGAATGCAAGCTTCACTACCCAATGACACTCAGCGGTGCAGAGGCCGCGGATTTGCTACAAATGACGCCCTTTGCATGGCGAGCGAGCGACACATTTAAAACTCATGTCAGTACCAGTGCAACCTTCGAATGTGAAGCCGATTTTATGCTTCGGGTTTACCTAAGAAAATAACTGATAATAGTTCTCATTAATTTGCATAAGTCTGTGGCCTCCATTACCATGTTCAGGGTATTTATGGAGGCCATTGTTATGCGTGTTATTGCGGCACTTTCTCTTACTCTTAGCCTGATTGGCTGTGCGTCTACACCATCGGACATCAGCACATTCTATGATTATCAACTCGCTACCCCCAAAGGTGAGCGGATCTCTATCCAGAATCTACCTGCTGATATTGAAAATGCCAATGTCATTTTGATTGGTGAGTGGCATACCCATGCTGGCATCCACCGTTTTCAAACCGATTTACTCCAGCAGATGGTAGAAAATGGACACCCAATGGCCCTTTCAATGGAGCAATTCGCTCGCGATGCTCAACCTGTACTTGATGAGTATTTGGCTGGCGAGATTGGTGAGCAATACTTGATTCAAAAAGCCAATGCTTGGCCCAATTACGAAAGTGATTATCGCCCTCTTGTTGAATTCGCAAAGAGCCAACAATTACCTATTATTGCAGCTAATGCCCCCAAGCCGATTGTGCGTTGTATAGGCAGAGTGGGCATTGACTACATTGAGCGTTTAACACCAGACCAACGCCAATTGATTGCAGCCGAGATCAATACTCAAGATTCGCCTTACAAAAGCACTTTTATGGCTTCCATGCACCATGGCAATCCTGCTCAAAATGAAAATCAGTTTGCTGCTCAAGTCACTTGGGATGAAACCATGGCAGAGAGTATCGTTCGCTATCTCAGAACCAACCCTGAGCGTAAAGTGCTGCACATTGCTGGCATGTTCCACACTCAACAGGGGTTAGGTACCGCGGCATCGATTTTGCGTCGTAATCCTAATCTTAAAGTCGTTATCATCACCCCAGTTGGCGATATCACAACCAAAAGTGACGATTACCAGTTGCAGGTGTTGACTCCCCCAGTCCGTTACGTACAAAAGGCTCACCAAGCCGAAGCCATTAAAGCATTGAAAAATCGCAATACAGATCTCGTTTGCGAATAAATCTATCTTCTCTTCTATCAAACGCTCAAAACAGGCATAGCATTTGCCTGTCTGTTTTTCACACATAAAGTGTAAAAAGCACGCAAGTTTTATTACGTGCGGTCGATATATGATCAGAGTAATGACTTAGGAGAGATGTATGAACCCAGTAGGCGCAGGATCAGTGCATCATTTGCCATCCCCTCAAGCGGTGAAATCTCAGGCACCTGCTAAGCCAGAAACAGCCCCTGCCCCATTAAAAGTGGAACAGAATAAAGTCACCTTGTCTGAAGAAGGCAAAGCCTTGCTTGCCGCTTTACAGGAGATCGAGAAAGAGGGTAAAGCGGCTGAAAATAAAGATAAAACCGTTGGAGACAAGGTTGAATCATTCACTTATGGCGCACTAGGAATGAATCATCCAGATAAAGTAAAAGAGGTAGAAGACACTTCTTACTCTGCGGGGCAATATCTTTCCGCAGCGGCAACTGTAGGCGGCATTATTTTAGCTCTGCTGTAAATAACCATTCATTGTGGCAGTTATTTGCTGCCACAAATGATGAAAGTTGATTGACTCGAGAGGTCAACATCCCTAGATTCTTGGGTTTTAATCCATCGAAGATCGACTTTATGTGTGAAATATTTGCCAATCAACCTAAAGAAAATTACCAGTTTATTACCCGTTCAGTGCGTATCGATGGCCATGCGACAAGCGTAAAGCTAGAAGCCAGCTTCTGGAATATTTTAGAAGAAATTGCACAAGCCCAATCCATGTCACTTCCTAAATTCATAGGCCTCATTTATCGAGAAGCACTTGAATATACTGGGGACATCACCAATTTTGCTTCTTTATTGCGTTGCGCTTGCCTAATCTATCTACGTGATCCTACTGATGTTATGACTCATGTTCGTAGTCAACTACTTGCAAGTCGCACATCTACTGTGTAACTCCAGCAAGCGGTAAACCTCGTCACGAAAAGGCGCTGTCGTACTCAAGTACTACCACCAACCACTTCAAGATCATTAGTCTTTACTCCAATTCGCTGGAGGAAACATGACTAAACTGATCCACACTATGCTTCGCGTTAACGATTTAGAACGCTCAATCCACTTTTATCAGCAAGCATTAGAACTTGATGTACGTGCACAATACATTTTTGACACCTTCACTCTCACTTACCTCGGCAACGAACAGACAGAAGTAGAACTGGAGCTAACGTATAACCACAATCAATCGGAGCCTTATCTTCTCGGTAATGCTTACGGACACGTTGCAGTCAGTGTGTCAGACATCGATACAACTCATCGACAACTCATTGAAAAAGGCTTGCAGCCCAGTGACATAAAAGTGCTGGATCATCACGGACGACACCTCGCAACTTTCTTTTTTCTTACTGATCCAGACGGTTACAAAATTGAGTTTTTGCAACGTCAGGGCCGCTATCTATAACAATTACAGAGGAAATAACCTTGATCCATTTAACCGCAACATTGCACGCTAAAGCTGACCACAAACAAGCCGTTCGCCAATTGGCGCAAGGAATGCTAGCTCCAACTCGCCAAGAACCCGGCTGCGTTCGTTACGAGCTATTTGAACAACAAGCCACGGAGGGAGTATTCCTTTTCCAAGAGCAGTTTGTTGATCAAGCCGCTTTTGACAGCCATTGCCAAAGCGAACACTTTCAACAATTTATTGCAGCTCTTAACGGCTTACTAGCCGATGAACCTGTACTGCAGTTTTATTCTTCACTGAGCTAATAATAAGAAAAGGCACTCAATGAGTGCCTTCTATATTTCTGTTCGATCAATGAACAATGCTCAGGAGAGTACTTCCCTCAATCTTTCCTGAGCAACTTGTACCAACAAGTCTGGTTGGAACTTGGAAATAAAGCGATTACAGCCCACTTTCTGCACCATCGCCTCGTTGAAGCTACCACTGAGTGATGTGTTAAGGGTGATAAACAGATCCTTCATTCTTGGATCATTACGAATTTCGTGAGTCAATTTATAGCCATCCATCTCTGGCATTTCAGCATCCGTAATCATCATCAGCAGTTCTTTGTAGATGTTTTTACCTTGATCACACCAAGATTTCAGAAGATGCAGGGCTTCCAATCCATCCCGACACTCAATAATGTTCAAACCAAGCTGTGAAAGCGTATCCTTAACTTGGTTTCTGGCAGTTGAAGAATCATCCACGATCAGTACTGTGCGTCCAGACATATCATTGAGAAGCTCATGATCCAGCACTTCTTCGGAGATGGAAACATCATAATGGACAATTTCTGCTAGCACTTTCTCAACGTCAATAATCTCAACAATCTGAGTATTGCCCTGCTCTTTCACATGTGTGATCGCAGTAAGGTAATTCGCTCTTCCTGCCGATTTTGGTGGCGGTTGAATTTCAGTCCATGCGGTATTGATGATGTTGCGAACTTGCCCCACCAAAAAACCCTGCACAGTACGGTTATATTCGGTGATGATGAGATTTTGCTCGGTGTCCTGAGCCCGACGAGGTGGGAAGCCAATGGCTGAACGCAAATCGATAACAGGTACAGGCTCACCACGCAGGGAAGCCACACCAGTAATATGCGGATGCGAGCCCGGCATCTTAGTCAAAAGTGGGACTTTGATGACTTCTTTGACTTTAAAAACGTTTATCGCGAAGACCTGACGACTATTGAGACTAAACAGTAAAAGCTCTAGTCGGTTTTCACCGACCAAATTAGTCCGTTGGTCTACCGTGTTTAAAACACCTGACATACGAATTTCCGTTAAATGAATACCTTGGTAACAGTATAGTCCCTAGGTATGAATGTAAATGTAAGCAAGGTTGAATTTCTTACTAATGTAGTTATCGATTATCCTTCGACCACTTTCATTAAGAGTAGACCATCATAGAGCGCCTGTTTGATCAAAGCCGCACCCGGCATAGTCGCCTGTTTGTAAAAACGCGATTCCACCAACTGAAGATCCTGATGGTACACTGGCAAACTCTGTTCACGAATGCACTGTTCAATAGAGGGGTATAAAATCGCTTTGGCTTGATTAATTACACCGCCAATCAAGACCTTATCAGGATTGAACAGGTTAATTACGATAGCGATAGCGGCCCCTAAATAGCGGCCAAGTTGTTGAATCACATCAACGGCTAGTGGGTCACCATCTGCAGCCGCAGCGCAAATGTCTTCAATCGAGATATCTTCAATTGCCTCAAGGCAACTTGGCTCTCCAGCCGAAATTCTTGATTTCACTTGGTCACGAATCGCCTGTGAGGATGCCACGGTCTCTAAACAGCCATAGTTTCCGCAGTGACAACGCTTTCCATTCGGGTCAATTTGGATATGCCCTAATTCACCTATGTTGCCATGCCGGCCTTGCAGCACTCTTCCATCAAGGACAATCCCAGCACCCAACCCATGATGAATCGAAATCAGCACGGAATTATCAACATCTTGGGAATGACCAAACAGTTTTTCAGCCAAAGCCCATGCCCTAGTATCGTTGGCAACAAAAACTGGCAAACCTGTAGCTTTGTAGATTTCAGGTCCTAAGGCCAAGTTTTTTACATTGTAGTGGGGCATTTGCAACACAATGCCTTGTTCAGAATTGACTAAACCTGGCAAGGTAATCGCGATGCTGGTAACACGATCCAGCTGTGCCGCGTAAGTTTGAAAAAACTCTTCAATTTCAAACAATAAACGCGCGAGCACATCATCTTGATCGATTTCATGAATATCGATTTTAGTGTCGATCAGCACTTCCCCACCTAACTCGTGAAGGGCAATCGTAAGATAGCCTCGACCAAGTCGCATAGAAAGGAATTGCCAACCTATATTGTTGGTTTGCAGACCAACGGCAGGACGACCACGGCTAATGGCTTCTTGAACTGTGGTTTCATGAATCAAATGCGCGTCAATCAATTCACGGGTAATTTTGGTAATACTGGCTGGCGCAAGCTCACTCTCTTTCGATAAATCGATGCGAGAGATTGGCCCTTTTTGGTCTATCAATTTATATACGCGGCCCGCATTGATCTGCTTGATGTGATCAATATGGCCGGGTTGAGCCATGTACATGCGGCGCTCCGGAATTCAACGACAGACCAATTTTTTTACTTTGCGAAGTAATTGTGAAGTTCTTTGTCGGATAGGCGTGACAAATATCACGCATATCCCTAGAAGTTTGTGTTTTATATCCAATTATTGGGCTTCATTTCCCCTTTTTACTGATTCGCACGGTATACCAAAACAAGTGAAGTCGCAGCCTTAAACAAGGAGCAATACCTCGTTTAAACACATCCTACATTGCTAAAACGATCTAATTTCTCTGAGTCACTATACTTAGCGTATGGCTCGTCCACATCGACACCTCTAAGGAACCTTGATATGAGCTCAACTCTACGTAGAACAAAAATCGTCACCACCTTAGGCCCTTCCACCGAAAGCCCAGAAATACTAGAAGCCATCATTCGCGCAGGAGCTAATGTGGTCAGAATGAATTTCTCACACGGCTCACCCGAAGATCATAAAAATCGAGCACAGAAAGTACGTGAGATCGCTGCAAAATTAGGGTGTCATGTCGCATTACTCGGGGATTTACAAGGCCCTAAGATCCGCGTATCGACCTTTAAAGAAGGAAAAGTCATTTTAAATGAAGGGGAAAATTTTATTCTTGATGCCGACTTAGCCAAAGGCGAAGGTACGGTAGAAAGCGTCGGCATCGATTACAAAAAGTTACCTCAGGATGTTCGCCAAGACGATATTTTATTGCTTGATGATGGCCGTGTTCAGCTACAAGTCATGCGTGTGGAAGCCAATAAGATACATACCAAAGTGCTGGTTGGCGGCCCCCTCTCCAATAACAAAGGGATCAACAAAAAAGGCGGTGGCTTATCTGCCGATGCCTTAACCGAAAAAGATAAGAATGATATTCGTCTCGCGGCTGAAATTCAGGTCGAATACCTAGCAGTGTCTTTCCCTCGAAATGGTGAGGACATGAAGTACGCTCGTCGTTTAGCGCAAGAAGCAGGCCTTCATGCTCGTATGGTTGCTAAAGTGGAGCGTGCTGAAACGGTCTCTTGTGATGAGAATATTGACGATATTGTTCGCGCCTCTGATGTCATCATGGTCGCTCGTGGCGACCTTGGGGTTGAAATCGGTGACCCTGAACTGATTGCGGTGCAGAAAAAACTGATTTCTCGCGCTAAAAAACTCAATCGTGTTGTGATTACCGCAACACAAATGATGGAATCGATGATCAGTAACCCGATGCCAACACGCGCCGAAGTTATGGACGTGGCTAACGCCGTACTCGATGGCACTGATGCTGTGATGCTTTCTGGCGAAACGGCTGCAGGTAAATACCCTGTCGAGACAGTCAAAGCCATGGCAGAAGTCTGTATTGGTGCCGAAAAAATGATTGAGTCTAATGAGCAGAATTACCGCATCAAAAGTGTGTTCCTCACTGAAGAAGAAGCGATTGCGATGTCTACGATTTATGCAGCAAATCACTTAGAAGGCGTCAAAGCTATGGTCACTCTCACTGAGTCAGGGCGTACTGCTTTAATGACTTCACGCCTCAATTCCGTGTTCCCTATTTTCGCGATGTCAGCAAATCAAGCCACACTCAATCGCTGTGCATTATTGCGCGGGGTGATCCCATTCTACTTTGATACCAAACAGGCCAGTGGCTTGGAAGTGGCAATCGCAGCTCTAGATGCCTTAAAAGAGCGGAAACTACTGGAAGAAGGTGATTTAGTCATCATTACTCAAGGAGATATTATGGGTGTGGAAGGTTCAACAAACTGTATGCGAATTCTACCTGTTTACTAACTAGATACTTATGAATCGGATAGAGAAGGAGGCTTTGGTACCTTCTTCTCTAGACCATGCTGATTCAGGTTATCGTATTGGGCTATACGCTTACGTAAATCATTGGCCTCATTGTACGCTTTTAAAAAACGATACCCCGCTTTAATGCCCACTTCATAATCATGCTCAAGATCCTCTGACGAACTCAGCAACGAATTCGAACGCAGCGGCTCACTCGGCATGATCTGAACAATAAAAGTATCATCATGAGAGGCTTCGAGAAACTCACTGGTCAGCGTATAGGTTTGATAATGAACCATGAGTAAATCCGCTAATCCTGCATCGAACTTACTACCTAGCAGATGGCTAAGGCGATAAATATCATCAGCGCCAAACAACCAACGTCCACCATTTAGTGCATCCAAATGCTTCTGCTCTTTTTTTTGTTCTCTCGCCCGTAATTTCTGCTGTTGAAAAAAATCACTCCAGTCCTGACGCCACCCCAACCATTTGTGCTGCCACTGCTGTTGAAGATGATTCAGTGACTCAGGTAGCCAATGTGGTTGCTCTGTTTCTGGTGATAATGGTAGGTTCACTTGCGGTGGCGTGTGCTCAGTGCGAATGACAGTAATAAAGCGCGCTTCTTTGCGCCAAGCCTCTTGCACTGGAATTGATGCTGACACACCGCCATCAATATAATGTTTTCCATTCAAAGCAACTGGCTCGGGATAAAGGCCGGGAATCGCACAGGTTGCCAGCAACACTTGCTGCCAATCTGCCCCCAACATAGGAAAGTAAGCATCTTTGAGATCGTCCGCCGAAGTTACGGCAGCATAAGCTTTGCGTTTCCCTAAAACTTGACGCGCCATTCCCAGATCTAGGCGGTAGGGATATTCACAGATACGATCCAACGCCCACTGCATATTCATATATTGCTTACGTCGAATATAACTGAACAAATGAAAGAATTCGGATCGCGTGGTCAATTCCAGAATAAAGGATTTACCAAGACCCGCCTGGCGAGACAAAAACGCACACAAATTCAGGGCACCAGCAGAAGTGCCATAAAATTCATGGTAGGGGTCGAAGTTAGAGAGAAGAAATGCATCCAACACGCCAGCAGTAAAAATACCTCTCTGGCCACCACCTTGGGCAACCAGTGCATGTTTACCGCCAATGTATTTGGCTAAACGCTGAGTATCAAGTTCCGTCCTTGCATCAGAAACAACTCCACCACTATTCATATGCAGGACCACCCAAAACTAGTGCGTAATCGCGATCACTCCAAAGCCTATCAGAACAGTGAAAGTAATCACAACAATGGTCAGCGCAAACTTCAGATCTTGTTCCATGTTTTAACCTCCTTGGTGACATAACAAAGTAATAACATCTGTGTGAAGTATCTTCAAGAATTGCGGATTTTTTGTGCACGAATATGCAGTTACTATCACAATACCCCTATCGTCAATAACTTGGCCAGGATCATACAATGCGTCAAATAAATATCTTCGTTCTCAATGTATTACTTCTTCTCTTCTCACCCTTTTTAGCCGCTGAATGGATGGTAACGCCTTCTGTCGGTTACACCTTCGGTGGCAAAGTACTCAATCAAGCAGGCAATCAATACGACCTCGAAAGTTCAAGCAGCTACGCTCTAGCAGTTGAACTCCCTTACGATAAAGGACGAGTTGGCCTTTTTTATTCAGCTCAACCAACAAACGTTGAAACGCTAAGCAATCAAGACGCGAACATTCACTATCTGCACTTTCAAAGCAGCATCTACTACCCTATTTCTGAAAACTTTTCTTCTTTCATTGGATTAGGCATTGGTGGTGCATATACAGATGTAGATTGGGCTGATAAGAAATATGGCTTTTCTGCGAGTGCTTTTGGTGGAGTTGAATACCAAATCTCTTCAAACGTTGCAGTCAATGCTCAGTTACGTTGGTTAGGTACCATGGTTGATAACGACTCGAGTGCAGTTTGTACTTTGCCCTCTTCCGAAAGCTGTGTAGTTAAATTTAAAACCGACTGGCTCAATCAGGGTTCAGCCCATGTTGGGATTACAATCCGTTTCTAGTTCCAGATTTTAACAAAGTCGCAAAACTGGATATATCTTCTAAAGGGTGACTGTTTTTTAGACAGACACTCTTTGCTTCATATTAGATAGTTCTATCAGTGAGAGGTCTGGCCGCCAGTCACTTACACTGCATTTACTACCCCTCAAATAATATTCCTCGCCAAAAGCTCGCAAACACAAAAAGTACAACCTAACATTAACAATAAATCAACTTTCATAATCTATTGCCACCTACAAAATAAAACGGTAGTCTCGAATCATTGCGTAGCTGATTATTTCAGATCCCGCAAACACACATCGCGTTACTAAGAATTAAATCCTGGGTTTTCGCTCAGCAGCCAATATATATAACTAACTTTTTGCTGAATCATGGATGATAGAGCAAAAGTTAACCGGACAAAAACAGTACAGGTGACTTTGGTTTCTTCCATCCCCACATTCAGCGACCGCTGACGAAAGCTTCATACCCTAGGATATTACAAGGAGTTGTTTATGAAGCGAGAACAATGGGGATCCCGTGTTGGATTTGTATTAGCCGCCGTAGGGTCAGCAATTGGCCTTGGTAACATCTGGCGTTTCCCTTATATGGCCTATGAAAATGGCGGAGGAGCCTTTTTTATCCCTTACCTTTTCGCTATGGTCACCGCGGGTATTCCGTTTATGATCCTAGAGTTCAGTATGGGGCAAAAAAATCGTGGCTCGGCACCAACGACTCTCGCCAAGATCCATTCAAAATTTGAGTGGTTAGGCTGGTTCCAAGTGGGTATTGCAGCAGTTATTGCGGTGTACTACGTAGCCGTTATCGGTTGGGCGATCTCTTATTTTGGTATGTCATTTACCCAAAGTTGGGGCAGTGATACCAATGCTTATTTCTTCAGTGAATACCTTAAATTAGGTGATAATTCGCCAACCAATCTAGGTAGCATTCAATGGCACATCGCATTTGCTATGCTGATCGCTTGGGTGATCACTTACGCAGCGATCGTCGGTGGGGTGAAAAAAGGCATCGAGCGTGCCTCAAAAATCATGATGCCAATTCTGTTCATCATGGTTCTTATCTTGATTGCGCGAATGATTTTCCTACCCGGAGCGCTTGATGGTGTGAACTACATGTTCCAGCCTGATTTCAGCAAAATTTGGGATGTGAAAGTTTGGGCAGCGGCCTACGGACAGATCTTCTTCACACTTAGTATTGGCTTCGCAATTATGCTGGCTTACTCAAGCTATCTGCCGGAGAAATCAGACATCACCAACAACGCCTTTATGACTGTGCTGATCAACTGTGGCTTCTCCATACTTGCCGGCATCATGATTTTCTCGGTGCTGGGTTACATGGCCCAAGAACAAGGTAAGCCTCTGACTGAAGTAGTTTCAGCTGGTGTTGGCCTTGCATTCGTGACTCTGCCAGCTGCGATCAATTTGCTACCAATCCCATACATCCTTGGCCCTTTGTTCTTCCTTGCTCTGGTTGTTGCTGGTTTGAGCTCACACATTTCGATCATGGAAGCCGTAACATCAGCCATCATCGACAAACTGGGTTGGAGCCGTAAAAAAGCCGCAAACATCGTTATTGGTACAGGTGTACTCGTTTCTATGGCCTTTGCAACAAACGGTGGTTTGCTGCTGTTGGATCTGGTGGACCATTTCGCCAACAACGTGGGCATCATGGCCAGCTGCTTAGTTGAATTGGTGCTGATGACTTGGTTACTGAAAATTTCTGATGTTCGTAAATACGTAAATAGTATTTCGGATTTCAGTGTTGGGGTTTGGTTTGATATCTGCCTACGTTTTATTTCGCCAGTTATCCTCGCCATTATTGTGGCGACAAAACTGCAAACACTCTTAACTGAAGGCTACGGCGGTTATGATTTAACACTCGGTTGGGCAATCATTGCTGCACTGTTTATGGCTGGAGTTCTTATCAATGCTGGCTCACGCAAGGAGGCATACTAATGACGTTTAGTGCAATTATCATGATGATCATCGGTCTTGGGATCACATGGGGTGGCGCAGCCATCTGTATTAAAAAAGCGATGGATAAATAATCAATATCTGTTGTGCAAAGGCCAGCGGTAAGCTGGCCTTTTAATTTCAGAAACGGTAAGCAATACCTACCGCAGCGCCCAATTGTAGCTCCGCACCACTGTAAAAGTTCACTTGCGGGCTCAATTGGCCATAGATATTAACGTTAGGCACAACCGTCCAATCAAGTCCAATCGGTATCCGGACTCCAAACTCATCATCCCACTCGGCCCATGCACCTGCACCAACATACCAGTCAATAGGCATCTGTGATGAAGACAACGCTCCCCTTTTAAACAGGTAATCGGCTGCGATACCATCATTGCCAACTGTCAGTCGGTATTGTTGACCCAATTCAACAACAGCGCTAAGCCCTTGATCGAAAGCCAAACCAACAGCAACATCATTAGATTTAGCAAATGCAGCGTTTGAAATACACAACGCCCCTAAGACGACCAATCGATATTTCACAATGTATTCCTAAAAGTGATGAATAAAATGAAGTGCCAATCTACTGTGCTCATCAAAATATGGTGTCAGGCCGATGTCAGTTGGGGTGTGACTTCTGCTAAGAAAATGAAAACTCCCTCTTTAACGTCTACTCTAAATTTTCGCCACTTAGTATTTGGCTCATTGCTTCACAAACGGCAGTATGAACGAATCTGTAGCAATAAAAAAAGGAGACCGAAGTCTCCTTTTCTCTAGGGGGAAGAATGAGATTAACCGTGGTTACGGATCCACTCATCCATTTCAGTTTTCAGGTTATCAGATTTGGTACCGAAGATAGCTTGAACGCCGCCAGATACCATCACAACACCAGCTGCACCTAGTTTCTTCAGTTTGTCCTGATCAACCAGAGCTGTATCTGCTACAGATACACGCAGACGAGTAATACACGCATCTAGGTTAGTGATGTTCGCTTTGCCACCAAATGCAGCAACCAGGTCACCAGCCAGCTCATTACCGCTAGTCACCGTGTTGTCTGAACTTTCATCTTCACGACCCGGAGTTTTCAGGTTCAGTGTACGAATCACGAAAGTGAACACGACATAGTAAAGTACAGCGTAACCAATGCCCAAACCAACCAACAGCAGCATGTTGTCTGCACGTGGAGATTGAACAACGAAGTCGATGAAACCGTTAGAGAATGTATGACCGTGAACCACACCCAGTGCGTTAGTCAGTACATAAGCCAGACCCGCCAATACCGCATGGATAGCGTACAGTATTGGTGCAACGAACAAGAATGAGAATTCGATTGGCTCAGTAATACCTGTCAGGAATGAAGTCAGCGCTGCAGAAGCCATGATACCCATCACTTTTGCGCGGTTTTCTGGTTTAGCGCAGTGAGCGATAGCAAAAGCAGCCGCTGGCAAACCAAACATTTTGAACAGGTAACCACCCGCCAATTGACCAAAACCGTTACCTGCCGCACGTGAAGCGTCATCTGCAGTCAGGAAGCAAGTCATGATACCGTGAACTGTTTCACCCGCACCATTCACACAAGTACCCGCTTGGTAGAAGAAAGGTACGTTCCAAATGTGATGCAGACCGAATGGGATTAGTGAACGTTCAACAATACCGTAGATACCAAATGCGGTTACTGGGTTTTGGTTAGCAGCCCAATCAGAGAAAGTACCGATAGCTGAACCGATTGGTGGCCAAATGAACGACAGAACAACGCCCAAAGCAATCGAGATAAAACCGGTGATGATTGGAACAGCACGTTTACCAGCGAAGAAACCTAAGTATTCAGGTAACTGAATTTTATAGAAACGGTTGAAAGACCAAGCAGCTACGCCACCAGCTAGGATACCACCTAGTACACCAGTCTCAATATTGTCTACGCCCATTACACCGGCCATTACTTTCAATGTAGCAACCATAATGCCGTAGCCAACAATCGCAGACAGGCCTGAAACGCCGTCATTGTTAGTAAAGCCAAGTGCAACACCTACAGCAAACAGCAGAGCCATTTGACCGAAGACTGAACCACCCGCTTGTTCCATAAGATTTGATACAACTTCTGGCAGCCAGCTAAAGTTAGCAGCACCTACGCCCAGCAAAATACCGGCAACAGGCAATACTGATACTGGAAGCATCAGAGCCTTACCGACCTTTTGCAGATTCGCAAAAGCGTTCTTAAACATGTTTATGCTCCTGATTAAGTTATTAGAATTGCTGGGGCTAACGGCATACCCCCGTAGCCTAAATGTTAGCACCCAGTGAAAATGTAACCACTTTTTGCATTATATTTTCCGGCTCTAAATATATCTTGATAACCCTCAAATTTTCTAGTTTGAGGCGAAATTAAGTTTCAAATTACTAATTAGATCACAATCAGTGGCAATACATCTTTAATATAAAAATGAATATAACAAATTGATTTGATTGAAATAAACTATCTATAAGATTAATTTTATTGGATAAATAAAATCAGCTGTTATGTTATTTTTAGTAACAAAATTACAATTTGATGAATTTAGCCTCATTTTTCAACATATATAGTAAACACTAACCGATTTGCAATTTGTTATTTATTTGGAGAATAAAAAAGCGAGCATTTGCTCGCTTTTTTATCTATTTATTATTTTTATCGCAAAAAAAGATTTTGGAAATTCGCGGTGGTTTTTTCTGCAACTTCAGTCAGTGAAACCCCTTTAAGCTGGGCAATATAAGCTGCAACTTCGACTACATAGGCAGGTTGATTCTCTTTTCCTCGGTGCGGCACAGGTGCCAGATAAGGAGAATCTGTCTCGATCAATAGGCGATCCAGTGGCAAGGTTTTCACAACCTCTTTCAGTTCCGTTGCTTGTCTGAAGGTCACAATCCCAGAGATAGAGATATAAAAACCCAAATCCATTGCCGCCTGCGCAAAAGGCAAGTCTTCGGTAAAGCAATGAATTACACCGCCACAACGTTCTGCATGTCCTTCTCTCAGTAGCTGCAAAGTATCTTGCTGAGCATTACGAGTATGGATAATCAGTGGTTTATTCAGTGCGACTGCAGTTTCAATCTGCTGTCTAAAACGCAATTTTTGTAACTCTGCTGTTTCTGGTTGATAGTGGTAATCCAACCCTGTTTCACCTATCGCAACCACTTTAGAATGCTGTGCATATTGGTGGAACAGATCGAGAGAAAAGTCACTCTCGACATCCAGAGGATGAACACCACAAGAAGCATAAACTTGCGGATAGGGTTCAATCATTTGCAACATTTGGGGGAAAGAACCGAGTGTGACACCTACCGATAGTAGATGTTCCACTTTCGCTTGACGTGCTTTCTTAATTACGTCACTCACATCCGTGTGCAGATCTTGGTAATCCAACTTGTCGAGATGACAATGTGAATCTACAAACATGTTTCCTCATCAATAAATTGATAAAACCATTGCAACAACAGTAGCTCTGTATTCAAACCGGTAAATTGGCTTAGCTGCTCGATAAGCGCCTCTAAAGCAGCAGTCTGTGCATAAAGTTTTTGGTAAGTAAATCGACTCGCCAGCGATGAACTGACAGGGGTGAAATAGTCTTGTTGTACACCAAACTGGATTTTCTGCGCATCCACCAGTACACACCAAATCCAATAGAGATGTGTCGTTAAGTTAGCATCAATCAAAGAGATACACTTTAATTGCGCACTCACATCGCCATTGACCGCTGCAGCCAGTTGAGCCTCAATCTCACGATATTTGTCCACTCCCCCCTCAAGCATAAACGCACGAGTTTTGAGTGGCGAATCGGCACAAAGATGTAAGGCATAAGCTGGAGCATCAATGCTCTGATCTTTTAACCACTCCATGACCAAAGACGTTGAGGGTGTTGGCACCACTAGCCTTTGACAACGACTCACAATCGTCGGTAATAAATGATTGATTCGTGAAGTGACCAAGATAAAAAGGCAATCTGGCGCGAGTTCTTCGAGTGTTTTCAGAAGCGCATTAGCCGCCGATTCATTCATTGCATCGGCAGGCTCAACAACAATCAGACGGTAACCGGAGAGTTGGGAAGACTCTTGAGCAACGCGATTAATATGCCGAATTTGCTCAACCGTGATCGACTTACCTACTTTTTCAGGCTTAACTACATGAAAGTCTGGATGGTTTCCAGCCTGCATTAGGCCGCAACTATGACAAAAGCCACATGGTTCACTGTTGCTGCTAGTACACATTAATGTGCGAGCCATATGCTCAACCAAGCTCTCAGCACCTACACCTTCAGGGGCTTGAATCAAAGTAGCCGCCGAGATTTTCTCGGCAGCTAGTCCGGCTTGCCACGGCAACCAAACCGGAGCCAACCAAGGGTATAGCGTGTTCATGCTAGACATGACCAACTCGGCTTAGCCAATGTTCAAGCGCGGTGCGAATATCTTTCGACACTTGCTCAATGGATTGTGCAGCATCAATCAATACGACAGATTCATCGCTTTCAGCCAATTCGAGATAACGCTGACGAGCACGCTCGAAGAAGCTGATATCCATCTTTTCAATACGGTCTAGCTCACCACGACCACGAGCTCGCTCTAAACCAAGTTTAGGATCAATATCCAAGTACAAAGTGAGGTCTGGCTTAAAATCACCCAATGCTGTTTGCTTAAGGTTTTTCATCGTACTGGGTGCAATTTGTCGACCACCACCTTGATAAGCTTGCGATGACATGTCATGACGGTCACCAACAACCCACACACCATCAGCCAAGGCAGGCTTAATCACGTTTTCGACTAATTGTACCCGTGCCGCATAAACCAACAGTAGCTCTGTGATATCTTGCAGCACTTCTCCCGGGTGATCTTCTTTCACTAACGCTCGCAGTTTTTCAGCAAGCGCGGTGCCTCCCGGCTCACGAGTGCGTGTGATTTGATCGATACCGTGTTGGTGCAACGTCTCTACAACGACTTGAATAGCCGTACTTTTCCCTGCCCCTTCAAGGCCTTCAATTACGATAAATTTTGCATTCATTGTTTTGTTCTAAGTTTTTTTAGGTAGGCACGCACAGCGCGATTGTGATCGGCCAACGTTTTTGAAAATGTATGTCCACCCTCACCGCTGGCCACAAAATAGAGATAATTACTTTGCTCAGGATTGAGTGCCGCATAAATTGATGCTTCGCCCGGCATAGCAATAGGCGTCGGTGGCAAACCATTGATTACATAAGTGTTGTATGGTGTACGAGCACGCAAATCTTTCTTACGAATATTGCCATCGTACGTTTCACCCATGCCGTAAATCACCGTCGGGTCTGTTTGTAAACGCATGCGTTTATTTAAGCGATTGATAAACACAGCCGCAATACGCTCACGTTCTTCAGCGATTGATGTTTCTTTCTCAATAATTGAGGCCAGAATGAGCGCTTCATATGGAGTTTGGATCGGCAAGCCTTCTTGACGGTGCTCCCAGGTTACCTGCAGAAATTTTTCTAGCTTCTGATTCGCTCTTTTAAGAATGTCGAAATCACTCGTACCTTTTGTGAAATGATAGGTTTCGGCAAGGAATAATCCTTCGAGTTTTTCCTGCTCAATACCCAAAGCCTTAGCAATATCAGCCTCTGAAAGCCCAGTGAGCTGATGCTCAATGAATTCATTATTTTCTAGAATAGTTCGCCATTCTTGAAAACGGCTTCCTTCAACAAAAGTAATCGCGAATTGATGCTCTTTACCAGAAACAAGCAAAGCCAACGCTTGTTGTAGCGACATTTCAGGCAACAGTTTGTATGTGCCAGCTTTAATTTTAGCGAGCTCAGGATGAAAACGGCGCACCCAATCAGAAACAAAACTATCGTTTATCCAACCTTGTTCGGTTAACAGGACGAGTTCTCTATTAAGACTTGTTCCCGACGCAATCGTCACAAACTGCCCTTGCTCAATCTTCAGTGGCTGAGCAAGATACCTGTCCATCTGTTGAACAACATAGAAATAACTCCCTGCCGCAACACAGATCAGGGCAATAAAAACCAATACCAGCTTTTTAATCACGAATTACTACTCTCCTGAAATCGTCGCGTCATACTACCTAGCGTAAACCGCTGTTCGCCAATTTGTTTTATCGGGGCTACTTCCAGTAGCGCATTGGTGATGAAGACTTCATCCGCAGCCAACAACATCTCAATAGTGAAATCATCTATAACAACAGAAAGCCCGACATGTTTCGCTTGTTCAATCACGCGCTGACGAGCAATACCCGCAACTCCCGCATTTTTTAAACAAGGCGTGTAAAGCTGCCCCTCTTTAAACCAAAATAGATTGGCAGATGTCGTTTCAATCACCTTACCATTGATATCGAGACAAACACCATCATCCAGCCCAGCGAAATCCATCTCTCGCTTAAGTAAAATTTGCTCAAGTCGATTATTGTGCTTATACCCCGCTAGCAGAGGAT
This sequence comes from Vibrio mimicus CAIM 602, assembly GCF_000338875.1. Classification (GTDB taxonomy): domain Bacteria; phylum Pseudomonadota; class Gammaproteobacteria; order Enterobacterales; family Vibrionaceae; genus Vibrio; species Vibrio mimicus. Next base: position 324,778 of record NZ_AOMO01000024.1, read on the forward strand.
TTAACCCCATTCGCTGTTCACAAATACCTAATGCCACCCCAGTTTGACGCCATTGCTCATAGTGAGGAGGAAAAGGAAAGGCGCTAATAGTAACACTGCTTTCACTCACTTGAGTAGGGCTGTAACCACGCCCACCTACACCTCGGCTAATGTGTATTTTCAGTCCAGCTTTTTCATCGGGAAGAGACATAGCTTGAATGCCCTGTAACACCAGATTCCAATCAGGTTGAGTGATATGTAGAGCATTTAGGGCTGCTTGTAATCGCGCGATATGCAAAGACCAATGCTGAACTTGTCCGTGTTTGGTCAGAATAGTAGTGAAACAGCCATCGCCATATTGAAAAGATCGATCATGAATCGGCACATCATTGAGCCGTTTGCCATTAACCCAGTACATGATCTCACTCCATAAAAAGAAACGGCTCAATGCTATGCATCAAGCCGTCTTAACTCAAGTAAAGACTGGTGAAGTTTTTACATGCGTTTGAAAATCAAGCTACCGTTAGTACCGCCAAAGCCGAACGAGTTACACATTGCGTATTCCATGTTCTCAACTTTACGTGCTACATGTGGCACCAAATCCACACCTAAATCTTCTTCTGGATTATCCAGATTGATGGTTGGCGGTACGATTTGGTCAACTAAAGACATCACAGTGATGATCGCTTCCGCTGAACCTGCAGCACCTAACAAATGGCCCGTCATTGACTTAGTCGATGAAATTAACACTTGCTTAGTACCCGCTTCACCCAGAGCGCGTTTAATGCCTTTCACTTCAGCAACGTCGCCCGCTGGTGTTGATGTGCCATGAGCATTGACGTAGCCGATTTGCTCACCAGTCACACCTGCATCACGCATTGCAGCTTCCATCGCCAGCGCACCACCTGAGCCGTCTTCGCTTGGTGAAGTCATGTGATAAGCATCACCCGACATACCAAAGCCGACTACTTCAGCGTAGATTTTCGCGCCACGCGCTTTTGCGTGCTCGTATTCTTCCAGCACCATGACACCAGCACCGTCACCCAGAACAAAACCATCACGATCTTTATCCCAAGGACGAGAAGCTTTTTGCGGTTCATCGTTACGAGTCGAGAGTGCTTTCGCAGCACCAAAACCAGCCATACCCAATGGGGTAGATGCTTTTTCTGCACCACCAGCCACCATGGCATCTGCATCACCGTAAGCAATCATGCGTGCTGCATGGCCGATGTTATGCAAGCCTGTCGTACAAGCAGTTGAGATCGCAATGTTTGGACCACGTAGACCACGCATGATAGACAGATTACCCGCAATCATATTCACAATGGTCGATGGTACGAAGAAAGGGCTAACCTTACGTGGGCCTTTCTCCATCAATGCTTGATGTCCCGTTTCAATCAGCTCAAGGCCACCGATACCAGAACCAATCGCTACACCAATACGTGCAGCATTTTCTTCATTAACTTCTAGGCCTGAATCTTCCAAAGCCTGAATACCCGCAGCAATACCATATTGGATAAACAAATCCATTTTGCGGGCATCTTTTTTTGACATGTACTGCTCGCAGTCAAAATCTTTTACTAGGCCTGCGAAACGAGTAGAAAAATTGGTAGTGTCGAAGTGCTCAATGTTGACGATGCCGCTTTGGCCGGCCAACAAGGCTTTCCAAGATGACTCTACAGTGTTGCCTACCGGTGACAACATACCCATGCCAGTGACAACAACGCGACGCTTGGACACGATAATATTCTCCGGAATTGAAATTGAAATGAGAGAGTTTTTGAGAACTAAGAAAAATTCAGGCGGCCAGTGAGCCGCCTGAGGAGAGATTACTGAGCGTTGCTGGTTACGTAATCGATCGCAGCTTGAACAGTAGTGATTTTCTCTGCTTCTTCATCAGGAATCTCAGTATCGAATTCCTCTTCCAGAGCCATTACCAGCTCAACAGTGTCAAGAGAATCAGCACCCAGGTCTTCAACGAAAGAAGATTCATTCTTTACTTCTGCTTCGTCTACACCTAGCTGTTCAACAATGATTTTCTTTACGCGTTCTTCGATGTTGCTCATTTTTTCTTTTCCTTTACAGATTTCGCCTAATGCGATGATTCCGTAGTTTATTCGAACTAGGGAAAGTTGCAAGCGTGAGGTTTCTGGTCTAACCACAAATTAGGCGATTTTAACCGAAATTCACACCATTTTTGATATAAATCATGCATAAATATTGTGCATGTTACCTACATTTTTCACACAATTTCGCCTCATACAACTCATATTTTGTGAGTTTCAATGAGGCAAAAATGCTAGATCATGTACATACCACCGTTAACATGCAGAGTTTCACCGGTGATGTATGCCGCTTCTGGTGATGCAAGGAAAGCAACCGCAGACGCAATTTCACGAGGATCCCCCAGTCGACCTGCTGGAACCTGCGCTAGTGTAGCAGTACGTTGCTCGTCATTCAGCGCTTTTGTCATATCAGTTTCGATAAAACCTGGTGCAACTGTGTTGACTGTCACACCACGCGATGCAACTTCACGCGCCATTGACTTAGTAAAGCCAATTACGCCCGCTTTTGCTGCGGCATAGTTTGCTTGACCCGCGTTACCCATAGTACCCACAACAGAACCTACGTTGATAATGCGACCTTGGCGTTTTTTCATCATGCCGCGCAATACTGCTTTAGACAGACGGAAAATCGAAGTCAGGTTGGTCTCCATAATATCTGACCACTCTTCTTCTTTCATACGCATCAGCAGGTTATCGCGAGTGATACCAGCGTTATTCACCAGAATATCTACACCACCAAACTCATCAGTGATGGTTTTCAGAACCGCTTCAATAGACTCAGGATTGGTCACATTCAGTGCCATGCCTTTGCCATTGTCACCCAAGTAGTCACTGATCGCTTGCGCACCGCTTTCGCTGGTTGCTGTACCAATCACTTTGGCACCGCGTTCGGCTAAGAGTTCAGCAATCGCTTTACCAATACCGCGGCTTGCACCTGTCACTAGGGCAACTTTGCCTTCTAGATTCATGAATTGACTCATGTTTTCTTCCTGTTGTTATTTCACCGCATCCAAAGAAGCCACATCGTTTACCGCGGCACCTTCAAGGGTTTTTACAATACGTTTTGTTAGACCAGTCAATACCTTACCCGGTCCCATTTCAATCAGCTTTTCGACACCTTGTGCGCTCATTTGTTCAACACACTCAGTCCAACGTACTGGGCTATACAGTTGACGAACCAGTGCTTCTTTAATTTTGGCAGGGTCAGTTTCAGCTGCAACATCGACGTTATTGATTACTGGGATTTGTGGTGTATTAAATTCAAGTTCAGCTAAGGTTTTCGCCAATTCATCTGCCGCAGGCTTCATCAGTGCACAGTGTGAAGGCACTGAAACAGGCAGAGGCAGAGCACGTTTTGCACCCGCTTCTTTACACAGAACGCCGGCGCGCTCAACGGCGTCTTTTTGACCCGCGATAACCACTTGGCCTGGAGAGTTGAAGTTAACTGGAGATACCACTTCGCCTTGCGCCGCTTCTGCACACGCTTTAGCAATCGCTTCATCTTCTAGACCAATGATCGCATACATTGCTCCCGTACCTGCTGGCACAGCTTGTTGCATCAGTTGTCCACGCAATTCAACTAGCTTGATCGCTTGTTTAAAATCGATAACGCCCGCACACACTAATGCTGAATACTCACCCAAGCTGTGACCCGCCAATACCACAGGTTGCTCAAGGCCAAGTTGTTGCCATACGCGCCAAATTGCAACAGATGCTGCTAACAAAGCAGGCTGAGTACGGAAAGTTTGGTTTAGGTCTTCCACTGGGCCATCTTGAACCAGAGCCCACAGATCGTAGCCAAGAACTTCAGAGGCTTCTGCGAACGTTTGTTTTACAACATCATACTGCTGCGCAAGATCAGCCAGCATACCCACCGCTTGCGAGCCCTGACCTGGGAAAACGATAGCAAACTTACTCATAAATCTTTCCTTCATCTAAGAATGGATAAGGAGTCTTACGACCCCTTAAAGTCAAAATTCATCGTGCGTTTAGAACTTCACCAGAGCAGAGCCCCAAGTGAAACCGCCACCAAAAGCTTCGAGCAGTAGCATCTGCCCACGCTTGATACGGCCGTCACGAACCGCTTCATCTAACGCCGTTGGCACGGTAGCCGCTGAGGTATTGCCGTGGCGATCTAACGTCACCACAACCTGATCCAACGACATCGAGAGCTTTTTCGCTGTTGCGGAAATGATTCGATAGTTAGCTTGGTGCGGAACCAGCCAATCAAGCTCGGATTTATGCATATCATTGGCTTTTAAAGTATCTACTACTAGCTTAGACAACTGAGTCACCGCAACTTTGAACACTTCGTTACCTGCCATGTGCAGCCATTTATCACTGTCGCCGCCACGAACAGGCACTTCAAGGCTTAGTAAATCGCCATACTCACCATCCGCATGAATGTGAGTAGAAAGAATGCCCGGCTCATTACTTGCGCCAATCACCACCGCGCCTGCACCATCACCAAACAAAATAATGGTTGAGCGATCGGTTGGATCACAAGATTTCGATAGTGCATCGGAACCAATCACTAAAATATTTTTGCAGACACCTGATTTCACATGCTGATCAGCAATCGATAAGGCGTACATAAAACCAGAGCAAGCGGCTGCTAAATCAAACGCAGGGCAACCTTTAATGCCGAGCTTACCTTGTACTTGGCAAGCTGCAGACGGAAATGTGTGGCTAGGACTTGTCGTTGCCACAATAATCATATCGATGTCGTTTTTATCGATACCCGCCATGTCTATGGCATTTTGTGCAGCATAGAAGGCCATATCGGCAACAGTTTCATTGTCAGCAGCAATGCGACGCTCGCGAATACCAGTACGAGCAACAATCCACTCATCACTGGTGTCTACCATTTTCTCTAAGTCTGCGTTTGTACGCACCTGAGATGGCAGGTAGCTGCCAGTACCTAAAATTTTGCTATACATGAAGACTAATAATGCCTCTCGAGTAAAACCGTTTCCAAACGATCGCTTATACGGCTGGGTACTTGTCGTTTCACCTCATGTACCGCTTCAGAAATCGCATTCACGACAGCGGATACATCAGCACTTCCATGACTCTTAATGACAATGCCGCGCAATCCTAGCAAACTTGCGCCGTTATACTGGTCGGGGTTCAGGGTTTTTAATTCAGTAAAAAGCTCAGAAAACAGTTTTCTTGCTATCCAACCCTTTATGGATGAGCCTAAAAGTGATTTTTTTAACTTATCGATAAAGAGTTGCGCTGTTCCTTCACACGCTTTAAGGCAGATGTTTCCAACAAAGCCATCGCACACTATCACATCTGCAGCATCGGTTAATAGCTGATTACCCTCAATATAGCCGATGAAATTAATGGCCTGAGTTTGTGCGAGCATCTCAGCACAACGCTTAACCAGATCATTACCTTTAATCTCTTCTGCACCAATGTTCAAAATCGCTACACGAGGAGTCTGCTGCAAATGTTGCTCAGCTAACGCCGCGCCCATCACGGCAAATTGAAACAGAGAATCGGCATCACTCGACACATTTGCACCTAAATCAAGCATCCAGGTTTTGCGTCCGGAAATGGTTGGCAATGCCGAAACCAGTGCTGGACGGTCAATACCAGGCAGAAGCTTGAGACGAAAACGTGACAACGCCATCAAAGCACCCGTATTTCCACCACTGACACACGCATCCGCTTGATTATCAGCAACGAGATCAATCGCGATACCCATTGAACTACCAGTACTATGGCGCAAGGCAAGAGAGGGTTTTTCGGAGTTGGAGATAACACGGTCACTGTGCACAATACTTAAACGAGTATTGGGTGAGTAACCTAGGAGAGAGAGTTGTTGAGCAATCTGATGACGATCACCCACTAAGATCACTTTTAGCTCTGGGAAATGTGACAGTGCCTGCACGGCGGCAGGCACTGTAACGCGCGGACCGAAATCCCCGCCCATTGCATCAAGTGCAACGGTTAAATTTTGCAAAGGTCAACCTTACTTGTTGATAACCTTTTTACCACGGTAGTAACCTTCAGCGGTTACGTTGTGGCGCAGGTGAGTTTCACCTGAAGTTGCGTCTACAGATAGCGCTGCAGCTGTTAGCGCATCGTGTGAACGACGCATACCACGTCTTGAACGTGTTTTACGGTTTTGTTGTACGGCCATGGACCCTACTCCTATGTTAAGAATGCTTAGCGAATTACTTCTTCAAGCTTTTTAAAACATCGAATGGATTCGGCTTCTCTTCCAAAATTTCTTCCGGAAGTTCACCAAACACCAAATTGTCTGAATCAACGCTACAATCCGCTTCGTCGTGCATTGCTACTTGAGGCAAATTTAAGATGAACTCGTCTTCAACTAACTGAACTAGGTCAACCTCGCCAAACTCGTTTAGATCTACCAAATCATACTCGTCTGGGGCGTCTTCTTCACTTTTACGACCTAAATAAGGAGTATAAGTAAATTCAACTTCACACTCGTGTGCGAAAACCTCGTTACAGCGCTGACACTCTAAATCAACTCCGATGTTAGCTTTACCAGAGATAACAACCAGTTGCTGTTCATCAATCTCAAATGACAATGAAACTTCAGCGTCGCGTTTAACGCCTGCGACTGACTCCTCTAAGCGCTTGAACAGATTAACTTGGATGATACCATCAAAGTCTAATCTTTTCTGAGCGGCTTTAGCCGGATCAACCGTTCGCGGTATTTTTACCTTTTGCATAGGGCGCGAATATTATCTTCCAAAACAGATTTAGTCAAAGAAAAAGGCAAAAAACTTGGTTTTTTTTCCCTTTCCACAGAGAGCATTATGAACAGCGCATTAGGATAAGTTATGCTGCTGCCAAACACGCGATGATTGTAAAGTAAAATGCAAAATTACCAACTAGTTTTAGCTTCCACTTCTCCATTTCGCCAACAAATTCTAGCGAAACTGAAGTTGCCTTTTATCACCTCCAAGCCAGATTGCGATGAAACCCCACTAATCGGCGAATCGCCAGAACATTTGGTGATGCGCTTAGCGGAAAACAAAGCGCGCAGTTGTTTTTTGGAGGAGCCAAGCTTAGTGATTGGTTCCGATCAGGTTTGTGTGATCGATAATGAAATCATCGGCAAACCCTTAACCACGGAAAAGGCCGTCGAGCAACTTTTACGTCAAAGTGGCAAGGCCATTACTTTTTATACGGGTTTAGCGCTTTTTAATAACCGAACTCAGCAAACCCATGCCCTTTGCGATACCTTCACTGTTCATTTTCGAACCTTATCAGAAAGTATGGCCAGACGTTATGTTGAAGCTGAACAACCACTTCATTGTGCTGGTAGTTTTAAAAGTGAAGGCTTAGGAATTGCGCTGTTTGAGCGATTGGAAGGTGATGACCCCAATTCTCTCATCGGCTTGCCGCTGATTAAGCTGATTCAACTGCTTGAACAAGAAGGTTTACGAGTAATCTGACCTTCTACCCCATAAGCAAAAGGGCGAAATATCGCCCTTTTGAATCGTGATTACTGAGCTTGACGCATTTTGGTCAGTGCCTGCTCAAGATGTGCTTCGAGCGGTGCGTGAATTTCCAGTTTTTCTTCGCTTGCCGGATGAACAAATTGAATGTTCGCCGCATGCAAGAACAAGCGTTCAATACCAAATTTTGCCGTGTAAGCATCAAACCGACGATCGCCATAGCGATCATCCCACGCTATCGGGTGACCCATATATTGAGTGTGTACACGGATTTGGTGAGTACGCCCTGTTACTGGACTCGCTTGTACTAAAGTTGCTTCGGTAAACTTCTCAAGAATACGGAATCGTGTTTCTGACGGTTTACCGTTGGGGTTCACCCGCACAATGCTGTTAACTTCATTTTTCAGTAACGGAGCATTGACCACCTTACATTCAGGATCCCAATGCCCCATCACTAAGGCGTAGTAATATTTCTGCACCGTTTTTTCGCGAAACTGGGCCTGTAAATGGCGCAACGCCGAGCGTTTTTTAGCGACAAGCAGAATGCCGGAAGTATCACGGTCAATACGATGCACTAACTCAAGAAAACGCGCTTGTGGTCGCAGAGCACGCAATGCCTCAATAGCACCAAAATGCAAACCACTACCGCCATGCACCGCCGTGCCAGATGGTTTATTGAGAATCAATAAATGCTCATCTTCATAGACGATGCAGTGCTCTAACTCAGCCACTTTGTTGAGTTTAGTACTTGGCGGCGTCGCCTCATTCTCTTTCACTTCAACCGTAACGGGGGGCACTCGCACCACATCGCCAGCTTCAAGCTTATATTCAGCCTTAACGCGCTTTTTGTTCACACGTACTTCACCCTTACGTAGAATTCGATAAACCACGCTTTTAGGGATAGTTTTTAATTGGTTACGCAAAAAGTTATCAATGCGCTGACCAGCCATGTCTTCATCAATGTCGATGAACTGGACTTGAGTTCTAATTTCGTTCATGGCGCTATTCTATCTGGAATATTGCTAAAGTCACATTTCTTAGAAACAAAAAAGCCATTTTCATTAGCTCTCTATCGCTTTTGTCGACAATTTGACCATGTTAACACTGGGGCTACTGGTCAATCTGGAAGCATGACAGTCACACAAGAGACTATTCACGCACAATAATCTTAAATAACAATAAGTTATAGCAATCATTTTTTGTAATCTCCCGCAAATAATTTGCGCTACAGATTAAAGCTGATTGCTGATTTTAGCTGTCACTGCTATAGTTCACAGCTGCAAGAGCTGAACCGGTGGCATTTTGTTCTTTACCGTTCAATTTCTAGCAAGTTAATGAGTAGTCAGTCGAAAAATTGGGTGCAGCAAACGGCGTAAGACACACTATTTAAGACTTTTTGTTGCTCTACTCATCGCCTTTTCATGTTGAGTACCCACCGCCTCTATAGCGGATCACAGGCAATCGAATGCTTGTGAATACTGTTGTGCCCCAGAGCATCCCCTCCAGCCGGGAGGCTGTATCGAATAAGCCATGGGATCAGGCACCGTGAAAACGAAACACGGCAACAAAAACAAGAATCAAAACTATATTAAGAAAATGAGATTTCTAAATGAAAAGAATGCTAATTAACGCAACTCAAAAAGAAGAGTTGCGTGTCGCGTTGGTTGATGGCCAACGTCTGTTCGATCTGGATATTGAAAGTCCGGGGCACGAATCGAAAAAAGCAAATATCTACAAAGGCCGCATTACCCGTATTGAACCCAGTCTGGAAGCCGCATTCGTTGATTACGGTGCTGAAAGACACGGTTTCCTCCCTCTCAAAGAAATTGCTCGTGAATACTTCCCTGATGGTTACAGCTACCAAGGCCGTCCAAACATCAAAGACGTTCTGAACGAAGGTCAGGAAGTGATCGTGCAGATCGAAAAAGAGGAGCGCGGTAGTAAAGGGGCTGCACTGACAACCTTTATCTCTCTAGCGGGTAGCTATTTAGTTCTGATGCCAAATAACCCTCGTGCTGGCGGTATTTCTCGTCGTATCGAAGGTGATGAGCGCACTGAGCTTAAATCGGCACTCAGTTCTCTTGAACTACCACAAGGTATGGGCCTGATTGTCCGTACTGCAGGTGTTGGTAAGAGTGCAGAAGAGCTAGAGTGGGACTTAAATGTACTGCTCAAGCACTGGGGTGCAATTAAACAAGCCTCAGATTCTAACCCTGCACCTTTCCTTATCCACCAAGAGAGTAACGTGATTGTTCGTGCGATCCGTGACTACTTGCGTCGTGATATTGGTGAAATTCTTATCGACAGCACCAGCATTTACGAACGTGCACTTGAGCATATTCGTTTAGTGCGTCCTGACTTCGTCAACCGTGTGAAAAAATACGAAGGCGAAGTACCGCTGTTCAGTCATTTCCAAATTGAAAGTCAGATCGAATCCGCTTTCCAACGTGAAGTTCGTCTGCCTTCTGGTGGCTCAATCGTCATTGACCCAACCGAAGCCCTGACTTCTATTGACATCAACTCTGCCCGCGCGACTAAAGGTGGCGATATTGAAGAGACCGCTCTCAATACCAACCTAGAAGCAGCGGAAGAAATTGCACGCCAACTGCGCTTGCGTGACCTTGGTGGTCTGGTCGTTATCGACTTTATCGATATGACTCCTGTACGCCACCAGCGTGAAGTAGAAAACCGTCTGCGTGAAGCGGTACGTGTTGACCGTGCTCGTGTACAAATCGGCCGTATTTCTCGCTTCGGTCTGCTAGAAATGTCACGCCAACGTTTGAGTCCTTCTTTAGCAGAAGCTAGCCATCACATCTGTCCGCGCTGTAAAGGTACTGGTGTAATTCGTGATAACGAATCTTTGGCACTTTCTGTATTACGTTTGATTGAAGAAGAAGCACTGAAAGACAACACTTCTCAAGTGCTTGCTGTTGTGCCTGTTTCTATTGCTTCTTACTTGCTGAACGAGAAACGTCGCTCAATCAACCACATTGAAAAAGCTCAACAAGTTCGCATCACTATCGTGCCAAATTCCGACATGGAAACTCCGCACTTTGAAGTGATCCGTGTACGTGACGGTGAAGAGCAAGACATCCTGTCTTACTTGATCCCGAAAAAGCTGGAAGCGATGAAAGAAGCAGAAGGCAAAGAAACACCAGATGTTGAGCTTAAGCCAAAACGTATCGAAGAACCTGTGCTAAAAGGCTTTGCTGCACCAGCTGAAGCCGTACCTGCACCGGCACCAAAAGCTAAAGCAGAAACGCAACAACAAGTTGAAACGGCACAACCTGCTCAACCGGGCTTATTCAGCCGCTTATTCAAAGCGATTGCTAACTTGTTCTCTCCTGCACCTGAGGCTGCAAAAGCCGAAGCGGCTGTAGCGCAAAGCAACGAGCAAGAGAAGCCGCGTCGTGAGCGCAATGAGCGTAATGATCGCCGTCGTAATCCTCGTGACAAAAACCGCCGCCGCGGTAATGAGGAGAGCAGCGAGCGTAACGATAAAGAAGGCGCGACAAATAATCGTAAGCCACAAGATCGTAAACCGAAGCAAGAGCGTGGTGAACGTACAGAACGCAATGAGCGTCCGGAAACGGAACGTGCAGAGCGTCAAGATCGCCGTAACAAACGTGACGAAAGCAAAACTGCTAAGTTGCTAGAGCAAGGTCGTCAATTGGCGGCAGAAGCTCAGCAGCAAGAAGTGAAAACGACTGAGCCAAAAGAAGAGAAAGCTGCAGTTGTTAAAGAACGTCGTCAACGCCGTAAGCTCACCAAGCAAATTCGCGTAAAAGATCAGATTGCGGCTGAAGAGTTAGACAATCTTCAATCAGCGCCTATCAGCAATGAGTTCGAGGCTCCTGCATCAGTCAATCTGCCAGCAACAGATGATTTCGCAGATTCAACTCAGGATGAGAACGAGCAAGACGATCAGAAACAACGCCGCAATCGCCGCTCTCCACGCCATTTACGTGCAAGTGGTCAGCGCCGCCGCCGTGGTCGTGATCGTCGTCCTAACCCATTCCGTCTACGTAAAGGTGGGGTTGCCTCTCCTGAGATGGCAATGGGTAAAGTGATGCCTCGTTACGATTTAGCGCCGCGTCCGCAATCTCGCAATGAAACCGCTGAAGTGGCTCAACATGTAGCTCATGTCACCCCATCTGTTGTGGTAGAAAGCGTAAAAGTAGAAGAAGCTCCGCGTACTTTAGGTGGCTTTGCTTTCCCAGAAATGGCAATGGGTAAAGTGATCCTACGCCGCGAACCTGCTGTAGCTGAACCGGCTCCAGTCGTGCAAGAGCCTGCGGTTATTGCAGAGCCCGTCACTGAAACTGTTGTAGCGCAAGTTGAGCAAATCGTAGTTGAGACTCCAGTCGCTGACATCCCTGCAATTGAAGTTTCAGCTCCAGTGGTGGATGAAGAAGAAGCTACTCCTGCAGTTCAGCCTGTTGTTGAAGATAAAGTGGTTACCGAAAAACCAGCTGAGCAAATCAAAGTTGTGAAGCCTGCGAAAACGAGCAACAAAAAGCTCACGGCTAAAGCTGTAATCGAACAACCTAGTGCATCATCACCGATGACTAAAGCACCGGGTTCACAAGAGATCAGTGAAGTGTTGGTTAACGCAGCACCACTACGTGCAGAGCGTTATCAGGCACGTGGTGCGGGTAGTCAAGTTGCGCGCAATCAAGCCAGCGCAGCCATGGCCAAACCACAAAGTTTCTGATAGGTAAAACGATACGATAAGGGCTGCTAACGCAGCCCTTTCTTTTACCACTTAGTTTTATGTTTACTCCTTCTTCACCTTCCTATCATCATCTATTCCGTATAACACTCATTAACACTTGTTATATCTGATCGAAAAGTAATTGATGATTGCACCCTATCGTTCAATTCTGTAGCATCCGCGGTTCAAAATTAATCCGCTTAGTCACACCTTGAACTTTCACTTTACATTAAGCGGTTCGGTTCACTGCATGCTCTAATCTACGAGCAACACAACAATGGAATCTCGTTTTCCCATGTTTGAATTTCCCTCTTTCTCTCATCATTCCGTTAAGAATGATGTGTTATCAGGACTAACTGTCGCGTTAGCATTGGTTCCGGAAGCTGTTGCTTTCGCCTTTGTGGCAGGTGTCGACCCTATGGTAGGACTTTACGCCGCTTTCATCGTAGGACTGATTACCTCCATTTTTGGTGGTCGTCCCGGCATGATTTCTGGCGCAACAGGGGCTATGGCAGTAGTGATGGTGAGCTTGGTTTCTAGTCATGGTGTGCAATATTTATTTGCCGCTATTCTTCTCACTGGTTTACTGCAAGTCACCGCAGGCTTATTTAAATTAGGCAAATTTATCCGCATGGTGCCCCATCCAGTGATGATTGGCTTTGTGAATGGATTAGCCATTGTGATTTTTCTTGCCCAACTTGGCCAATTCAAAGCACCTGACTTGAATGGCGTGCTCACTTGGTTACCCCAAGATGAATTACTTTTGATGCTGGTATTAGTCGCCTTAACCATGGCGATCATCCATTTCCTACCAAAAATCACCACAGCAGTACCTTCTTCGCTAGCAGCGATTGTAACAGTGACTTTGCTCGTTCAAGGGCTGGGATTGGAAACACGCACCGTGGTTGATTTCCTTCGCGCGATGTCGGGTAACGATGCGGCGACTCTCGCTGGTACTCTGCCCTCTTTTGCGATTCCAGCTGTCCCTATGACTTGGGAAACACTGCAGATCATTTTCCCTTATGCATTAATTTTGGCAGCAATTGGATTAATTGAGTCTCTACTGACACTTACGGTGTTGGATGAAATGACTGGAACTCGCGGCCAATCGAACCGTGAGTGTATGGGTCAAGGTTTAGCCAATATCACTTGCTCAATGTTTGGTGCTATGGGTGGTTGCGCCATGATTGGTCAGTCGATGATCAACGTCAATTCTGGAGGTCGTGGACGACTTTCTGGCATTGTAGCTGCGGTTCTCTTGCTCTGTTTTATTCTCTTCACTTCCTCTTTGATTGAAATGATCCCACTCGCTGCTTTAGTTGGTGTGATGTTTATGGTGGTGATTGGTACCTTTGAGTGGGCAACCTTCAAATTGGCACGTCGTGTCCCTAAACAAGATTTCTTCGTGATTGTACTGGTGACAGTGGTCACTGTGTTTACCGATTTAGCCATTGCTGTTGGCGTTGGCGTCATTGCCTCCGCGCTGATGTTTGCTTGGGAGCACGCTAAGCATATTTACGCTTCAAGCCAGATGAATGCAGATGGCCATAAGGAGTATCAAGTGCACGGCCCGATATTCTTTGGTTCTGCAGCGAACTTTCTTGATCTGTTTGATGCACACAATGATCCCAAAGAAGTGATTGTCGATTTCGCTCATTCACGCGTGGCAGACCATTCAGCAATTGATGCGATTGAAACCTTAGCTGAGCGCTACGCAGCTGTAGGTAAAACCTTGCACCTGCGACATTTAAGTCCAGATTGCCGAGCCTTACTCCACAAAGCTGGCAGTTTGGTTGAAATCAATCTCAAGGAAGATCCGACTTACAAAGTCGCCAGCGATGTTTTGGCGGGATAAATTCATAAAAGGCAGCCTCTCGCTGCCTTTTGTTTAGCATTTTCCAACCATCGATGATTTTGACTTGCTGATAATTTAACCTTTCCCTAGCATAGAACTTCTGCTTTTCTCAGGAGCTTGTCATGACATGGATTTTTCTCACCTTATTTGCTGCCTTTATGCAATCTTGGCGCAACGCTTTTCAAAGTCGTTTGTCCGGTGATGTCTCCACCGCTGGTGTTACCCTCGCACGTTTTCTATGGGCAAGCCCGCTTGCTGCTGTTTATCTTGTAACTCTCTATCAGTGGCAACCAGCTGCGCTGCCTAGCTTTTCCATTACCTTCTGGGGTTATGTCATCGGAGCCTCATTTATGCAGATTCTCGCAACTGCACTCATGGTAAAGCTTTTCAAATTCAATAATTATGCTGTCGGGGCTGGGCTTGCTAAAAGTGAAGCCTTGGTTGCGGCAATACTAGGTGTGCTCTTTTTTGGTACTCAACTGACTCTGTTAGGCTGGGTTGGCGTGGTTATTGGTGGCGTAGGGTATTTATACTCAGTAGCACGGTGGTTTTCGGCAACTTTCACTGCCTACAGTAATGCTAGGTTTAGGCAGTGGCAGTGCTTTTGCTCTTACGTCACTGTGGGTGAGAGAAGCCAGCATCGCCTCTGAACTCCCCTTTCCCTATAGTGCGGCGTGGGTGCTGTTTTTTGTTATCTCTCTGCAAACGCTTTGCTTAATCGGGTACATACTCATTCAAGAGCGTCCGACTTTATGGCAACTCTGGCATCGCCCAAAACTGGTTATGTTGACGAGTGCAAGCAGCTGTTTGGGGTCAATTGGCTGGTTTGGCGCAATGTCTTTGCAAGCTGTTCCTTATGTAAAAACGCTCGGCCAAGTAGAAATATTTTTTACTATGCTGATTTCTGTATTTTGGCTGCGCCAGAAAGTACGGATTAAAGATGGCTTAGGACTCATTCTCGTCGCGCTTGCCGCTATTTTGGTGATGTGGACTTAGCGTTCGAAGCGACTAACTAATACAGGTTGATAAACAGAACTTATACCACTCCAGTTCTGTTTTACACTTTAACGAAAACATAAAAAAACCCTCCTTGCGGAGGGTTTGTATTTCCCGATTTGTTTCGTGCTAGCGAAAACCAATCACATTACTTTTTCGCTTTTGGCGCTACTTTCGCTGCTTCTTGATCTGCTTTCTTTACGATAACAGTTGTGCCTTCGAAAGTCTGACCTTCAACAAATGGCTTACCGTAGTAAGAAGCCAGCAGAACTTCTTTCAGCTCAGCAATCAGTGGGTAACGTGGGTTTGCACCAGTACATTGGTCATCAAACGCTTCAACCGCTAGCTCATCCACTTTTGCCAAGAAGTCAGCTTCGTTTACACCAGCCGCTTGGATAGACATTGGGATGTCTAGGTTCGCTTTCAGTTCATCCAACCATGTAAGCAGACGTTCAATCTTCTGCGCAGTACGGTCGCCCGCTTGGCTCAGACCTAAGTGATCAGCCACTTCTGCATAACGACGACGTGCTTGTGGGCGGTCGTATTGAGAGAACGCAGTTTGTTTAGTTGGGTTGTCGTTCGCGTTGTAACGTACCACGTTAGCAATCAATAGCGCGTTAGCTAGACCGTGTGGTAAGTGGAACTCAGCACCGATCTTGTGCGCCATAGAGTGACATACACCTAGGAACGCGTTCGCAAATGCGATACCTGCAATGGTTGCTGCGTTGTGTACTTTCTCACGAGCGATTGGGTCTTTCGCGCCGTTCGCGTAGCTTGAAGGTAGGTACTCTTTCAGCATCTTCAGTGCTTGCAGAGCCTGACCGTCTGAGTATTCGTTCGCTAGAACTGATACGTAAGCTTCTAGTGCGTGAGTTACCGCATCGTAACCACCGAAAGCAGTCAGAGACTTAGGCATGTTCATCACTAGGTTTGCATCTACGATCGCCATTTGAGGAGTCAGTTCGTAGTCTGCCAGTGGGTACTTAGCGCCAGTCTTATCATCAGTAACAACCGCAAATGGAGTCACTTCTGAACCAGTACCTGAAGTGGTAGTGATACACACAAGCTCAGCTTTTTTACCCATTTTAGGGAACTTGTAGATACGTTTACGGATATCCATAAAGCGCATTGCCAGTTCCGCGAAATGAGTTTCTGGGTGCTCATACATTACCCACATGATCTTCGCTGCATCCATTGGTGAACCACCACCTAGAGCGAGAATCACATCTGGTTGGAAGCTTTGCATTGCTGCCGCACCTTTCTCTACTACAGACAGCGTTGGATCCGCTTCTACTTCGAAGAATGTCTGAACTTCCATGCCTTGCGCTTTCAGCAGGGCAACAACATCATCTGCATAACCGTTGTTGAATAGGAAACGGTCAGTAACTAGGAATGCACGTTTCTTACCTTCTAGATCGCTCAGTGCGATTGGAAGGCTACCACGGCGGAAGTAGATAGACTTAGGTAGTTTGTGCCACAACATGTTTTCAGCTCGCTTCGCAACAGTTTTCTTGTTGATTAGGTGCTTAGGACCTACGTTCTCAGAAATTGAGTTACCACCCAAGAACCACAACCCAGAGTTAGAGACGGTGCAACGTTGAAGTTGTACAGGTCACCGATACCACCGTGAGTGGTTGGGATGTTGACAAGGATACGAGCCGTCTTCAGCTTGTCACCGAAGTAACGGATACGTTCTGCATTCACGTCTTGGTTGGTGTATAGACCAGAGGTGTGACCGATACCACCGATTTCTACCATGGTAACCGCTTGTGCAACAGCGTCTTCGAAGTTGTCAGCACGGAACAGACCCAGAGTTGGAGACAGTTTCTCGTGAGCGAATTCGTCGTCATAAGACACTTTACCTAGGCCTTCACCTACCAGCACTTTAGTGTCTGCAGGAACTTTCACGCCTGCCATTTCAGCGATAGCCGCTGCTGGCTGACCTACGATTTTCGCGTTCAATGCACCATCAATCAGCAGAACTTTACGTACTTTATCCGCATCAGCTTTGCTTAGTACGTGTGCTTTGTGCGTTGCGAAACGCTCTTTTACTTCATCGTAAACTTCGCTCACTACGATAGCTGCTTGCTCAGAAGCACATACTACGCCGTTGTCGAAGGTTTTTGACATTAGGATAGAAGCTACTGCACGTTTGATGTCTGCAGTTTCATCGATAACAACTGGAACGTTACCTGCACCTACACCGATCGCTGGCTTACCAGAAGAGTACGCAGCTTTAACCATGCCTGGACCACCAGTTGCAAGGATTAGAGCAATACCTTCGTGCTTCATCAGTGCGTTTGAAAGCTCAACTGAAGGTTGATCAATCCAACCGATGATGTCTTTTGGTGCGCCCGCTGCAATCGCTGCATCTAAAACCAGTTTCGCTGCTGCGTTGGTTGAATTCTTAGCGCGTGGGTGTGGGGAGAAGATGATACCGTTACGAGTCTTCAGAGAGATCAGAGATTTGAAGATAGCGGTTGAGGTTGGGTTAGTTGTTGGGACGATACCACAGATGATACCTACAGGCTCAGCGATGGTCATAGTACCTAGGTTGTCAT
The DNA here is from genome assembly GCF_000338875.1 of Vibrio mimicus CAIM 602. GTDB lineage: Bacteria > Pseudomonadota > Gammaproteobacteria > Enterobacterales > Vibrionaceae > Vibrio > Vibrio mimicus. Next base: position 342,390 of record NZ_AOMO01000024.1, read on the forward strand.
CTTCTTCGAGGATGCCACAGGTTTTTTCGTCTTTATATTTGTTGTAGATAAATTCAGAAGCAAAGTGGTTTTTGATAACTTTATCTTCAACAATACCCATACCTGATTCTTCTACCGCCATTTGTGCTAGCGGGATACGCGCTTGGTTTGCTGCCAGAGATGCTGCGCGGAAGATTTTGTCTACTTGTTCTTGAGAGAAAGTAGCAAATTCAGCTTGTGCTGCTTTAACGCGAGCAACTAGAGCATCAAGTTCAGCCAGATTAGTAACAGGCATAATGAATCTCCTAAAATAAAAAAATGTTAAAAACTCTTTAGTAAGTGTGCTGCAGTCAGTTTTTACCTTGGTTCAAAGACTTAACTTACGACCGACTTAGTAAATTGCTTTCACGACTGAGTATAATATTTCAGACTGTGAAAAAAATTGACTCAGATCAGTTATGAAAAATTAATTACCTAAGAAGTGGTAATTAGCTAAGCCAATACAGGACAAATTATTGAATTAAAAGGAATTAGAGCATCCTTTTTCAACCATTTAAAAAGTAGCACTCAGTTTCTAAAAACTAAAAAAACTACAACAGCCTGTAAAAAAGTTTCATTTTTATACACAACCACCACTTCTCACGGGGTCATGACGTGCTACTGAGAGTATATCGGTTACGACTATGACCACCAGAGCTCATCTTAGTTTTTACAAAAAATGTGCAGATGTTAACAAGAGAGGGCGCAAACAAACAAAACTGACACAAGGGTGACACGTTTCTTTTTCATAGTTATTCATCAATTAGTTTTTCTCACACAATAATCAGTGGCGACCCAATTTTTTTCATTCGTGCTTTTGCTATCTTTAACTTACATTACGCACGCTTCTTTACGTCCCTGTGATGGTTACGAGACTTCATCATGCAAAGCTTTGAAATTGCGATTTTTCTTCAATTTTTTCTTGGTTTAGTGGCTGCGGTTAACCCCGTAGGCATTATGCCTGTCTTCGTTTCTCTGACCGGTCATATGACGCTGGAAGAGAAAAACAAAACTGCAGCAACCGCCAATATTGCCGTCGCGATTATTTTGATCATTGCGCTACTGGCGGGCCAAATGTTGCTGGATCTCTTCAGTATTTCTCTTGATTCTTTCCGTGTTGCGGGCGGTTTATTGTTGTTGAGCATCGCGTTTTCGATGATGAGCGGTAAGCTCGGTGAGGATAAACAGAACAAACAAGAGAAATCGGAATACATTAGCCGCGAGCAAATTGCTGTTGTTCCATTGGCAATGCCACTGATGGCGGGCCCTGGTGCTATCAGCTCCACCATCGTTTATGGTGCGCGTTATCCGAATATGTTTGATACATTGGGGATCATTCTGACCGTTGTTGCTTTCAGCTTCTGTTCTTGGTTGCTGTTCCGCTCCGCACCTTATATTGTGCGTTTGCTAGGACAAACTGGCATTAACGTGATCACTCGTATCATGGGGCTTATCTTGGGAGCCTTGGGGATTGAGTTCATTGCTAACGGTCTAAGAAGCCTTTTCCCTGGATTAGCCTAACGCTAGCAACACCGCTATGATATTGCGATGTACCTTTGACGTCGCAATATCATGTCCAATCAAGCTCATTTGAAACATCGTCTTTATGTGATTATCTTCGGCACTCACACTCCTGCGGGTAAGCTGTTTGATCTCTGCTTAATCTGCGCTATTCTCTCCTCGCTTGTGTTGTTGGTGTTGGAATCACTCCCCTCTATGAGCGAATGGCAATCTTCGCTCCGGATCGCGGAATACCTTTTCACAGCCTTATTTACGATTGAATACGCTTTACGACTCTATTGCTCACCCAAGCCCAGTGCTTACGCACGCAGTTTTTACGGCATCGTGGATCTGCTTGCGATTTTGCCGACTTATCTAAGCTTTATTTTCCCATCGGCCAGTATTGTCGGCGTCATTCGATTACTTCGCATCATGCGGATATTCCGAATTCTCAAGCTCGTACGCTACCTGCAAGACTCGAATCTTCTTTTGCGTTCCTTACTGGCTGCCAGACGTAAAATTTTCATCTTTTTCAGTACAGTCGCTATTTTAGTAACGATTTTTGGCGCATTGATTTACGTGATTGAAGGTCCTGAGAATGGTTTTACCAGTATCCCTACCAGTATTTATTGGGCGATCGTCACCATCACCACAGTCGGCTATGGCGATTTAGTGCCTAAGACCCCTTTAGGTCAAGCAATCGCTTCCATGACTATGCTATTGGGTTACTCCATTCTTGCCGTTCCGACGGGGATCATCACCGCCGAACTGAATAATGAGATGCACACTCACCGAACCTTAGTGAAATGCCCGAATTGCGCCCTACCTGGCCATGAGTCTGATGCTTTGTTTTGTAAGCATTGTGGCAGCGAATTAGCCGATCCTGATAAACGAGTTGTTCCTGTTGAAAACAATCACCTCAATAGTGAGGAACGATAAGAAAATGCGTAGGCAAAAAGAAAGCGCCGATCGGCGCTTTCATTATTTTAGTGCTGGTAACAACTTGGGATTAATGCGAATTACTTCTCAGCTAGGATGATACGTAGAGTACGGCGCAGTGGCTCAGCCGCCCCCCACAGTAATTGATCACCTACCGTGAAGGCATTGAGGAAATCATCACCCATCGCCATCTTACGTAGGCGACCAACAGGAACAGACAATGTACCTGTCACTTTCGCAGGAGTCAGTTCACGCGCGGTAATATCACGCTCATTCGGGATCACTTTCACCCAATCATTGTGAGTGGCAATCATCTCTTCGATTTCATCCAGTGGAATGTTCTGTTTCAGCTTGATAGTCAGAGCTTGAGAGTGACAACGCATTGCACCGATACGTACGCAAGTACCGTCAATCGGAACTGGAGAATCTTGCAAACCAAGAATTTTGTTGGCTTCTACGCCAGCTTTCCACTCTTCTTTGCTCTGTCCATTATCACGCTTCACATCGATCCAAGGGATCAGTGAACCCGCAAGAGGAACGCCGAAGTTGTCAGTTGGGAAAGTGCCAGAACGCATGGTTTCTGCAACTTTTTTATCGATGTCTAAAATTGAGCTTGCTGGGTTTGCCAACTCAGAGCTTACTGCATCATTGATTACGCCCATTTGCGAAATCAACTCACGCATATTTTGTGCACCAGCACCGGATGCAGCTTGATAAGTCATTGCACTCATCCACTCCACCAAGCCACGCTCATATAGGCCACCTAATGCCATCAGCATCAGGCTCACGGTACAGTTACCACCCACGAAGGTTTTGGTACCGTGGTGAATACCGTGCAGAATTTGTTTTAGGTTAACCGGATCGAGCGTAATGATGGCATCTTTATCCATACGCAAAGTAGAAGCGGCATCAATCCAATACCCTTTCCAACCCGCTTGACGCAATGCTGGGTAAACCTTTTCTGTATAGCTACCACCTTGACAGGTGATCACTGCATCGAGCTGTTTGAGACTTTCAATATCAAACGCATCTTGCAGCATGCCTGCATCTTTACCAAAATTAGGTGCAGGTACACCAATTTGCGATGTACTGAAGAAAACTGGCTCAATCAGATCAAAATCGCGCTCTTCTACCATACGCTGCATCAGGACAGAGCCCACCATGCCGCGCCAACCTACTAAACCTACTCTCATTTCCCATACTCTCCGTGTAGATCCAATGTCAAATCACTGGCTCCATCTATAAGTGGTTCAGCCTTAAATCTCAAGCGTTTCTTACCAAATCTCACAACTTTTTCTTGTTCTTCTAACCGAGTTGTTGTGCTTTTGATGGCAAGCCCCTTAAAACTCTCACTTTTTGACCAACTTAGAGCATTGACGTCAGATTTTTACCAAAAAACTTATTTCTTGTTACACAATAAATCCACATTACAAAAGATTTGCTTTCATTAATAACTCAAAATTTAAACACTAAATGCTACAAATTAACCACTTGGACGATATAAATCACAACAAAGAGCATTAATGTCGATATATTATTTTAACTACGGTAAAGTGCACTCCGACTCAATAAGGATATCCTGACTCCTTACTAACGATTGGATAAGAGGCTCTTAGTATGTTACAAGCCCAACAACGCCTACCAAGTTTGACTCAAGTGATTGTCTCTCTTGGCCTGTTTTTACTGTTAGCGTTTTCATTTACTGCGCAATTGGATCTACCAATCCAACTTGCTCTGTACATCGGCTGGTTCGTTATTATTACTTTAGGTATTCGCCTAGGGCACAAATATAAAGATCTAGAAACAGCGGCTTTAAATGGCATTTCAAATGGTTTAGGTGCAGTCCTGATCCTACTTGCTGTTGGTGCACTGGTCGGTACTTGGATTTCCGGCGGTATTGTTCCAACCATTATTTACTACGGTTTGAAAGCAATTCACCCCTCTATCTTTTTATTAGCCACTATGGTGATTTGCTCATTAACCGCTTTAGCAACAGGTACCTCTTGGGGTGCAGCCGGTACAGCGGGTATCGCAATGATGGGGATCGGCCAAGGCCTTGGCATTCCTGCACCAATCACTGCGGGTGCGGTGCTTTCAGGCTGTTACTTCGGCGATAAAATGTCTCCACTTTCTGACTCGGTGATCTTGGCTTCATCCATGTCTAATGTAGAAGTGATGGAGCATATTAAAGGCATGCTGCCAATTGCCCTGATCAGCTATGTCATCACTGGCATTCTGTTCACTCTGTTTGGTTTCCACTACGCAGGTAATGTTGATATGTCTCAAGTGGAGACTGTCATTGCAGCGATGGAACAGCAGTTCTACATCACGCCTTATTCTTTCGTCCCTGTGTTGATCGTACTTGGCCTATTGGCAATGCGTATGCCTTCCTTCCCAGTGATCAGTTTTGGTTCACTACTGGGAATTATTTGGGCCGTGATGATTCAGGATGTGGATTTCCTACAAGCCTTCAACACTGCATGGGCACCTTACAATATTGAATCAGGCGTGAGCTTCATTGATGCGATCCTTAACCGTGGTGGCATGTCATCTATGCTGGGTTCTGTAGCGGTTATCGTGTTCGGCCTTGGCTTTGGTGGTCTGTTAGATAAGGTTGGCGTACTTGAAACCATCGCTAAATTATTTGAACGTCGTGTAACTAGCCCAGGCTCATTGGCAACAAGCACAATTGGTACAGCCTTTATGGGTAACGTGTTTGGTTCAGCGATGTATGTTTCACTAATCCTGACGCCAAAAATCTGCGCTAAAAACTATGACCGCCTCGGTTATCAACGTAAAAATCTGTCTCGTAACGCAGAATTCGGCGGCACGCTGACTTCAGGTATGGTTCCATGGAGTGATAACGGCATCTATATGGCGAGTATTTTGGGTGTTGCTACCCTATCTTACGCTCCATTTATGTGGCTGAGCTTCGTGTGTATTATCGTAACCATCGTCACGTCTTACTGTGGTTGGTTTGTCGATAAGTGTGAACCGACAGCTCGGTGAGTGCTGAAGAAAATTCAGAATCTCAAAAAGTTCCAGTGTCGGCATAACCCTACATTAAATATTACCTAAAGAGCGCTTCGGCGCTCTTTTTGTTTATTGAGAAGCATTGTGTGATTCTAATCGCACCACATGCCATTCAGCTTCACGCACCGTTTTTGCTAAATATGAGGAAAGATTATCCAAGAGTCTTTCACTCGGTATCTGTCCTAAACGCAATTCACCTTCAATCTCTGCCGCTGCATTTTTTAACCGTTCAGCGCCCAAGCTTGCGGCCACACTCTTTAAACTGTGGCTAACTCGCTGTGCGCCATCAGGATCATTTAGCAATAACGTTCGTATCTGCTCATCATCAGTTTTGTGATCTTCTAAAAATACATTCAGCAGTTGCCGAACCGACTCGATATTGCCATTCATAGCTTGTTTAACTTGTTCAATGTTCACATGGCTACTCGCTCCATCCATCGAACAACCTAGGGATGTTTCTTGTGGAGTGATTAGTGACGACTGAAACTGACGACAAGACAGCAGCAACATAAAACTGAACATAGCGAGTAGACTACTCACCACCAAAATAACGATCATCATCCATAGTTGATGGTGATATTCCATTTCAAGCAAGCTAGCTTCTTCATACACTGCATGCTTGAGCAGTTTATTGGCAATGTTGTCCCCTTCTGCATACTGAGTGAGAAGACGAGATATTTGTGCCAGTGCTATTTGCAGATGTTCCTGCTCAGCATTAGGTAGGCTCAATGAGTTCTTCAAGATCCGATCTAAACTGCGATAAATTTCCGGATTATTTTTGAGGCCAGCAAACAAGGCCTCAAAGCTAAATGCCCCCAACTGAAAATATTCACCCAAGAGTCTGTCGTCAGACAGCACTCGTTGACGGCTTTGGTGCAATAACTCCGCCAGTTGTGTTGAATGAAGTTCAATGTTGGTAAAAGATCGAGCCTGTTCCACGAATCGATCCGTTTGATATAAGAGCTGCTGTATATCACCAGCAAACCAGATGTTTGGGTGCTCAGCCTCAATTTGCATTCGTAATGCTTGCAGTAGTGATAATTCCAACTCTAGGTCCGACGCTTGATTGGCGCGATAGGGCTGCGGAAAATACAGGGCATCACGAAAATGCATTAAACGGTTGGTGAGTTCTTCGAGATTACGAGTGGAAGCTGAGATGTTATGAAATTGCCACAGTATCAAAGTAGCAACGATGCTCCAGACAACGCAAATCGTCATCACCGCTTTATTCCTAAAGCGCTTGTTCGATAAAAGCTGTTCCATGCACACTGATCCTGTTTAAAACCTAAGATCAAGCATATACGCTATTTTTCCACTTGATTGGCAATGCGGTGATTTGCGTGAAAAAAAGAGAGCGTGATCGCTCTCTTTATCAAGATAATGGTTAAACCAATTATGGTTTCGTTACCATGTCCTTAACGCAGACGCGTTAATTGGTCACGTAAGTTTGGCGGCGTACCTTTGATGGTAAGAGTATCGGTTTCTGGATCATAGAAAACGCGCTCTCCAAGCAGCAAGCTATCAAAGCTCAGATTCAAACCGCCGCCCGCGCCCACATATTTGGTTAGTTTGCGTACGGTTGAACGATCGGCTGGGAAGCTCTCTTCTAACTCATAACCTTGCTCACGAGTGAAATCAAAGAAGCTTACGCCTTCATTGCTTGGCGGCAATTCGCCAGAAAGATCCTGCACCTTAACTTCGTCACCCGATTTGATTTGATCGTTACAATATTCATAAACCTGCTTCTTGTAGCTGATCACTTCATCTTTTTCGAATTTTGCATCAGCGCAGAAATCTTCTACCGCCTGCATCAGCACCTGGTTTTGCTGCTTAGTATCAAGGCCAATATCCGCCTGCAGAAAATCAAGGAAGAAATCAGCTACCTTACGACCAACTCGACCTTTAATGTAGCTCAGGTAACGTTTTGATTCTTTGTCGGTTTCAAAACTGGAGAGATCAATACGTGCCACGATATCCATTTTGTTGATATCCAAATAATCGGTGGCACTGATGTCTAACCCTTCTGTAACTTTCAGGCTTTGGTTGAGTGGCAGTAAGCCAATAAACAGATAATCGGTAGCCAGCGATTGATATTCCGCCATAACCAAAATGCCTTCATCGGCAAAAGGATACTTGGCTAACTCATTTTTCAGGCGCTGCGCACTTTGTTGTGAAAAATCATAGAACGGCAAATCACCACGGCGCATCTCTTGCAACCAAAGCTGAAATTCACTGTCTGACTTAAAGCAACCGAAACCTTTACCTGCTTTCGCATTAAAAACACGATGTAACTCAGCGACTAAGTTTTCAGTTGACGTATCATTGCGAAGAGATTCGGCGCGATAGTTCACCACCAACTCATCGTTATCGTTTTTACGTAGTTGGTGCAAAATCACGTTAGAAAGGAATAGGCTCATAGTGAAATAATCATCGTTCTGGTTTCAGTTGTCAGGCATAGTAGGTTATCATAAGCCGCTTTTACTATCATCATCAGAGTCAATATGCCTATTACATCTAAATACAGTGACGAACACGTTGAATCCATTCTGACTGAAATTGCTGCGGTACTAAACAAACACAATGCGTCACCAGAACTCACCTTAATGGTGGTTGGTAATATCGCTACCAATGTACTCAATCAAAACGTTGCTGCTGCGCAACGTAAAGTGATTGCAGAAAAATTCGCGCAAGCGTTAGTGTCATCTTTGCAAAGCTAAATTGACCCATTTAACCAATAAATAGAAAAAGCACATGGTAGACAGCGAAAACACATACGGCGATCGAGTATCTCGTTTGGTAGGTTGGGGACATTGGTTCGCCTTCTTTAATATCATCGCAGCTATGTTGATTGGTACGCGATATATCTCTCAATCACCTTGGCCAGAAACTTTGCTTGGACAGCTCTATTTGGTGCTGTCTTGGGTTGGTCATTTTGGTTTTCTTGTTTTCGCACTCTACCTATTAGTGCTTTTTCCACTCACTTTTATTATTCCATCGAGAAGCCTATTCCGTTTCTTAGCGGTCTGCTTCTCGACTTTAGGCCTGACTGTTTTACTGATTGACACTCAAGCCTACCAGATCATTAACCTGCACCTTAACCCTGTGGTGTGGGAGTTACTGTTTAGCGATGAAACAAGCAGTGTTAGCGCTGATTTACAACATTTGTTTGTCGTACTACCACTGATATTTCTACTCGAACTTGGCCTATCTGAATGGGTATGGCGTAAGCAGCGCAAGCTATCACACAAGCGTATTGGACGCCCACTCGCCGCAGTGTTTTTCGTGAGTTTTATCGCAAGCCACTTAATTTATGTCTGGTCAGACGCTTATCTGTATTCTCCCGTGACCAGTCAACGAGCGAACTTCCCTCTTTCTTATCCAATGACCGCGAAGTCCTTTATGGAAAAACACGGTTTGCTCGATAAAGAAGAGTACAGCAAGCGCCTTGCAGAGCAGAGTAGCGATTTTGATGTTCTTGCTTATCCGCTTGAACCGCTTGAGTTCAATCGCCGAGCGAACAACCTGAACGTGCTAGTGGTCAGCATCAATAATTTACGTGCAGATGCACTGACGCCTGAGCTCATGCCAAACACGTATCAGTTTGCCAATGAGAACCTCAACTTCACAAACCATTACAGCTCAAGCAACGATATGTTTGGATTGTTTGGTTTGTTCTACGGATTGCCAAGCACATACGCCAGCAGCGTACGTGTACAAGGTAATCCCCCATTGTTTATTGATGTCATGAAGAAGAATGACTATCAATTTGGGTTATTTAGCGGCAACAACTTCGCAGACTCGATTTACCAAGAGACCATCTTCCGCTCTCTAGAACTTGAAAAAGTCGCAGCTAGTGATGGCATCAGCCCTGATGAACAAGCCGTGAAAAATTGGTCTGAATGGGTGCAAACCAAACAGAAAAGTCCATGGTTCAGCTATTTAGAGCTAACAACTGTGGAGGAGTTTTCAGAGCTCACTACTAACGCAGCTCAAAAATCAGCAGAAGAGCGTTTACGTACCACTTATAATCTTTCGGCAACACAAGCCGACTTAGTGGTTAAGAGTTTGCTAGAGCAGCTTGAATCTTTAAGCCTGCTGGATAATACCATTATCGTGATCACGTCTAATCACGGCACCGAGTTTAATGAAACGAAAACCAACACTTGGGGTTCAAATAGCAACTACAGTCGCTATCAACTACAGGTTCCTATGGTGATTCATTGGCCGGGTAAAGTGGCTGGCACTTATGCCCACCGCTCAAGCCACCTCGATTTTTCGGTGACACTGATGCAAGATTTGCTTGGAGTCTCCTCGAATCCTATCGATTACAGTAGCGGCAAAAATCTGTTTAATGAAAGTAAGCGTAAATGGATTTTAGCGGGCGATGCGCGTGAGTTGGCTTTAATTACCGATGAACAAACTACGGTCATCGATAAATTTGGGAACTTTAAAGTTTATGACGGTGAATACCAACGTCTTAAACAAACGAATCCGACTCTACCTGTCTTAATGCAGGGTTTAACCGAATTGCAGCGTTTTTACGCAAAAGATAATTAAATTCATTATTTTAAGTCGGTTCAGGGTTGACGCATTTGGTAAAAGTTATTAGATTACGCCCATCGGACTGTAGCGCAGCTTGGTAGCGCACCGTCATGGGGTGTCGGGGGTCGGAGGTTCAAATCCTCTCAGTCCGACCATACACCTAAAGGGGAGTTTCTTAGAAACTCCCCTTTTCCGTTCTAGAATATGTGAAAAATAAGCGCTTACCAATAAAAAAAGCGACCAAGTGTACATAATTAGAGCAAACAGCATTTTAGGGGCTTTACAAGCGAACTTCAGGTCGATATTATGCGCCCACAAAGGAGAGATGGCTGAGTGGTTGAAAGCACCGGTCTTGAAAACCGGCGAAGGTTTGTAGCCTTCCTAGGGTTCAAATCCCTATCTCTCCGCCACATTCTAAGCCCCTGATTTATCAGGGGCTTTTTGTTTTAGGACGCATCAAATATCACCTAAGAAACGTGGGTGATATATCTATATCGACAAAGCTAGGGATAATGCAGTTAAGTCCCTGATATGAAATCATCGTAACACGACAAACAACCGCCTTTTCCCTCTATTGGTTAGTTAATAGCCACAAACCCACTTTCTCCGATAATAAATTTTCCAGTAAGTGTCGCCAGACTCTCAAAAGATTACCTCTTTCAACTTTATTACCCTCCTCGTTTTTACAGCTATGAGTAAAGATAACTGGCGTAAATATTCAATATTTCCTTATCGAACCTCGTTACATTGCTTTGGCCGATGGAGGAGGATATATGGAAAAGAGTAATGCAGTTCAAATTGGACAAGTTAATGCAGAAGTGACAAATAATCGCCAACTTAATCCAAGGGTGGTGTTTGAATACAACATCACTATAGAGAAGTTAGATAACGGCTTCTTTAAAGCCACGCGAATTTGGCAAGGAACAGGCAGAAAAGACATCGCAATAGAAGAAGTGTTGTGGTGCCCCCAAAAAGGGCTTCAGTTTGCATCAATGAATCACCCTCATTTAAATGAAACTGGGTGTTTGAATGTAATGGAGCAACGCGGCATATCAAAGTTAAACAGCTACAAAACCAAGTACAGAGACAAAGAAAAGAGTCTGAGTTTTATTACATCCCCATGCACGTTATTAAGCATCCCTTTTGAAATTGCTAAGCATTGGGATGCACTAATGAGTGGCGAAGAAATCGAGTTGGACTACACAGTCCTGAAAGTCCAAGCGCATACAGGGATAACACTACAAAAACACAATATCCAAGACAAATTTGTTATTCGTGTTACACCCCAAAAATGGTTTTGGAAAATGCTTTTTGGATCAACAGATTTCTACTTAAACAGTGAAACACACTGTTTAGAAAAAATAGATGGTCTTTTAGAACCTAGAGATAGAAATATTCGAGGGAAATACATCGAATATTTAGGATTGGCAACATTCGATACAGCAATCGACTTATCTATTATCAAGGAGCATGCAAATGTCTAAGACCGTACTGATTACTGGAGGCACACGTGGTGTTGGCAAAGCGCTTGTTTCCAAATGTCTTTCTCTTGGGTACACAGTCATTTCAACAGGAAGCAATGATAGAACGGTTGATGCAGCAAAACTGAGTTCACCTAGCGTTAGATGGATATGTTGCGATTTATCCGATAAAGCAAGCATAACGCTACTGGCTGAGGTCATTAATGGCGAACCATTGGATATGGTGATCCATAATGCAGGTGTACAGCAAGCTAGAGACTTATTTGATCCCGCTCACGATGATTTAAGCGTAGCCGTTGAAACGCAAATTAATTTTAATGCACCGATTGAATTGACGCAGTTGTTATTTAGGAATGTGGAAAGCGTGAAAGGCACATGGATTTATGTCACTTCGGGGCCGGCCATTGCGCCAAAACAAAGTTCACCCATTTATTGTGCAAATAAAGCGGGCTTGCGTGCATTTTGTAAATCTTTTAATGGTCAGATAAAACTCAAAGGCAGTGAGATAAAAGTCTGCGAAGCGATACTTCCGTTAGTCGATACCGATATGACTAGAGGGCGTGGCAGAGGAAAAATATCGGCAGAACAAGCTGCTAACGAGATCATTCAAGGCGCATTAGAGGGTAAGAAAGAAATTCATATAGGAAAAATGAAACTGCTAATGCAAGCACGACGGATTTTCCCAAATCTTATCGAAAACCTCAAGCTGTATACATTCTGGCCGGCATTTCGATTGGTGACTTTTTTGTACCTGCCCTTCCGACTCAAACATCAGTAATGTTGCTTGCTTGGCTTCAGCCCAGAAAGGCTTGGGTTATTACGCTGATGTTTGCTTTCGCAGCTGCAGTTGGAGCAAGTATTTTATGTTTTCTCTCTATTTTGCTTGATAACTATCTACAAAGTGCGATTCCAACTGAGCAATTAAGCCATTACCAAAATTGGGAGAAGTTAAAAGGTTATGTTAGCCAATACGGGCTTTACGCTCTGGTTTCAATGTCTTTATTGCCTACACCTCCACGAACTATGGTCATTTTGAGTTTGTTGTCGGGCATTTCTGGCTACTGGGTTGTTGCGACCATATTTTTAGGTAAGCTGATGTGGTTTGGTGGCGTAGTCTTCACTGTGTCTCGTTCGCCAAAGTGGTTAATAAAACTGCCATGGATCGGCAGAAAAATCGCACAGTCTATATCTCAGAAGCAATCGCAGTTACATCAAGCAACAACGAGCTTCAATGCTGATAAGTAGACTCTCTTTTCATGGAACGCCTAACGAATGTCTGGAAAAAATCGAAATACAGATTTTGCAAGTCGCGCCATGCTGGACATTCTGTTAGCGGGTTTAAACAAACTATCATTTCACGAGTTATCTCCGACTTACTCTCACGATCAAGCACATGTCTCTTTAGAAACAAAACGAGAATTTGTGTCTTTTATTGGTCGGCAATATGGGCTTTCTACATTATTAAAAACAGGTGCAGGTGTTAGTGAGTTTGTGGATACTCCGACAGGTAAAGCACTTCTTTCTCGAAGTACGCCCCACTCATTGTTAACCAAGTGGCAAAGACTTGAGCGTTATATTCACAGCAGTCACTATATCGAGTGTGAAACACGACCAACATTTGCTCGAATATCTCATAAGTCCAGAGGGCATCAAGCACCAACCATTGAGGAAGACTTGGCAGTATTAGGTGTGATATGCGGATTAATCCACCATTTAACAAGCTCTCGTGTAACACTGACCTCAGATGAGGATGGCGAACAACAAATATTTAGCTATCCAGATTTCACTGTCTGCGAACCAATAACACATATCAGTGAATGGTATGTACATTGGTCCCCAGACTTGCCTCTATCTGAAACTCTGCCTTCTCAAAGTGTTTCTAAGGTGTGCTCCCCATTTGATAATGATGTGATTGGTAAAACCAAAAGAGCGATAAATAGTGTTGGATTGTTGGAGGCGAACATTCTTAACACCGCAAATTTTATGGCGCTATCAACGCGAAGCTTGCAACGCTATCTCAATGTGGAGCATGCGAAATTTGCTTCAATTCTGCAGGAAGTGAGGGTTCACAATGCAAGTCATTTTCTATTGAATGACAATTTGAGTTTTGCAGAGATAGGATTCATCTGTGGCTTCTCAGATCAGGCACACTTTAACCGAATATTTAAAAAGTGGACGGGTATGTCACCAAAGCAATACTGCCACTTTAGGAGTGACTGAGGTGTAAACTTCAGCGTTAAGCACAATTAAATGTGAGTTTCACTTTTGAGTTTGCAAAGCGGCCTTTAACAGCTCAAGGTGCAGTGGAACCAGTGAAGCATGATTTTCGCGGTAACCACCACCAATCACACAAGCAATTGGGATGTTGGACTGTTTTGCTAAACTCAGCATGAAATAATCTCTTCTTGCAATCGCAGCTTGTGAAATCGACAAATAGCCCAGCTCATCATCACTATGAATATCCACCCCCGCATCGTAAAGAATGAGGTCAGGTTGATGGAGATTCACCGCCATCTCAACCACCTGAGTAAACGTTGATAAAAACTCCTCATCCCCTGTCTGCTTAATAAACTCTATATCCATATCAGAAGCGGGTTTACGTGCAGGGAAATTCTTATCACAGTGAAAAGAAAGGGTAATGATCTCTTCACGTTCCGCGCACAACGTTGCCGTGCCGTCACCATGATCCACATCACTATCAATGATCAGAACTTTATCAACACCAGACAAAGAGAGTGCGAAGTGTGCTGCTATCGCCAAATCATTAAACAGACAGAAACCGCTGCCAAAATCCGCGTGAGCATGGTGATACCCACCACTAAGGTGGATTGAGAGGCCTGACTGCAAAGCTCGCTCGACCGTTAAGCAGGTTCCCCCCACAGAAAGCAACGTACGCTCAATCAGTTTTTCACTCCAAGGAAAGCCAATTCGGCGCATCTTGGCTGCTGGCAATGCTCCCTCCAACAGGGCCTGTACATATTCTGAATCATGCAATGACTTCACCAAGGAGAGTTCAGCTATTTGTGGTGTAAAAAATCCAAATGCTTCTCGCCACTCTTCGTTTTGTGTTTGTTGGCGAACAATGTCTTCATACAGTAAGCGGTACTTATTAATTGGATATCGATGGCCGACAGGCAAATCCAGTTGCGAATAAATTGGATGGTATATCAGCGGGATCATACTGCGCTCAGTTTTGGTTAATTTAGGCTTTATACGTTTTAGCTTTACTCTTTGGCGCACGGCGTGAGCGCTTGAAAGTTGGCTTATTCACCGCAGGCAAAGCTTGTAGTGAAACTGGCACTGGGGCCATTTTCACTTGTTCTATAAGCTGTTCAAGACGCACTTGCAAAGTCTGCATAAACGGTTGGTAAGCTTGTCCTTTCTCTGAGATCGCTTGCAGTTGGTGTTCCCAATGCGCTGTCATATCTGGATAAGTCGCTTCAACCGGAAGAGCATGGATCAAACCTCGCCCAGCAGGAGTGCTTTTAATCAGCTTGTTATCGCGCAGCAAAAGTCCGCGTTTAAACAAGGTATCCAGAATCCCGGCCCGAGTTGCTTCTGTACCCAAACCATCCGTATCCCGCAGAATTTTCTTGAGTTCTTTATCTGCAACGAAACGGGCAATCCCCGTCATCGCTTGTAAGAGAGTTGCTTCGGTAAAATGGCGAGGAGGTTCGGTTTGTCTTTGTTTGATTTCCCCTTCTCGGCACTGAAGCACAGTGCCAACAGGCAGAGGGGGTACTTTATCCACGCCCTCTTCTTGCTCATCTTGATGACCTGTCAGCGCTTTCCATCCAGCACTAAGCAGTTGACGACCTTTAGCAATAAAAACGCCGCCAGCGATATTGAAAACCAATTTAGCCTCTGCATACACTGCCGCTGGATAGAACTGAATTAAGTATTGGCGAGCAATGAGTTGATACACCTTCATCTCATGGCCAGACAACGCATTCACGCTAGCCTTTTTGGGCGTGGGGATAATGGCGTGGTGAGCATCCACTTTACTGTCGTTCCAGGCTTTAGAACGCAGTGACAAATCGGCATTATTAACGGCAGTGACCATTTCTTGTGCGTTGTTGGCAATCGCCGCCACAACATCAGCAGCCTGAGCCAGATGCTCTTTCGGGAGATATCGGCAATCTGAACGCGGATAGGTGATCAGTTTGTGCTTCTCATACAGCGATTGGCAGAGATCCAAGACTTGCTGCGCACTAAAGTTATAACGCTTAGCGGCATCTATCTGCAGCGCAGACAGTGAATAAGGCAAAGGTGCTGCTTGCTTGGTTTGATCTTGCTCTGATTCAGTCACAGTCGCGGGCTGGTTAGCAATGCGGCCAGCGACATTTTCCACCAATTTACGGTTAGTGACCCGCCCTTCTTCATCTTGCCAAGGTAAACAAGCCTCACTCGGTTTCCAGCGGGCACGTATGTCGAATTGATCGGCTCCATTTGGGTATGGAATTAAAGCATCAAGAGTAAAATAATCATGCGGGACAAAATTCTCGATCTCTTCATCCCGTCTCACCACTAAACCGAGTACCGGTGTTTGCACTCTCCCCACGGAGAGCACGCCTTGATAACCGGCTTTTTTTCCAAGCAAAGTATAAGCTCGCGACATATTCATGCCATATAGCCAGTCAGCGCGTGAACGCGCCAACGCAGAGACTGAGAGTGGAATAAATTCACGGTTACTGCGCAAACCTTGCAAGGCGCGTTTTACCGCAGAAAGGTTCAAATCACTAATCAGCAGCCGCTGTACCGTTTCCTTTTTATGATTCGGAACTTTGCAATGATCCAGCACTTCATCCACCAACAGTTGCCCTTCACGGTCAGGGTCTCCAGCATGAATAATTTGGTTGGCGTCTTTAAGCAGCTTACGTACGACAGTTAGCTGTTGGGAGGAAGATTTTCTCGGGCGCAATTGCCACTGCTGCGGAATAATCGGCAGATCCGCCATGTTCCATTTTTTGTAGCGTTCATCATAAGCATCAGGTTCGACTTGCTCGAGAAGGTGCCCAATACACCAAGTTACTACATCGCCATTGGCACAGCGAATACAGCCCTGTTCTTTCTTATGGGGTTTTGGCAAGGCATCGGCAATCGCTCGAGCAAGGCTTGGTTTTTCAGCAATAAATAGTCGGCTCATGACAATCATTGACGAGATAAAATTAAGGCCACATTACTCAATGTGGCCTTATAAAATCAAGAAAAACTGTAACTTTATACAGTGTTATTCTTCACTTGCTGAACGTGCTGCAGCTTCTTTAACCAGAGTTTGCAGTTCGCCTTTTTGGAACATCTCAAGAATGATGTCACAACCACCAATCAGTTCACCTTCAATCCACAGTTGTGGGAAAGTTGGCCACTGAGCATAAACAGGTAGTTCAGCACGGATGTCTGGGTTTTGTAGAATGTCTACATAAGCAAACTTCTCACCACACGCCATCAAAGCTTGTGCAGCTTGCGAAGAAAAACCACAGCTTGGCAGTTTTGGTGAGCCTTTCATGTAAAGCAGAATCGGGTTTTCGGCGATTTGCTGTTTGATTTTGTCAATAGTTTCCATCGCTTCCTCATTAATGGATGTCATCAAATATGGGCACATTCTAAAGCAATACCGGAGAATAAAAAGCATATTCTCTGTGTGGATAAAGACTAGACTATTCTTGCATATCTAGGTTATGCCTCTTGCCATTAATCCCTGAGGATCTTTTTCTGCCTTCGGGGTTTTAATAAAGTAAAAAGTTGCTAAAATACTTGGCAAGTCAGTCGTAACGACGAAGAAAACAATACACTGGAAGCAATGACTAAAGAGAACCCTCTCTTTACACTCAACGGAGAATCGAGCAATGGCATTTGAACTACCCGCTCTTCCTTACGCGAAAGACGCGCTGGAACCACACATCTCAGCAGAAACTCTGGATTTTCACCACGGTAAACACCACAACACTTACGTGGTAAAACTGAATGGTCTGATCCCAGGTACTGAGTTTGAAAAGAAATCACTGGAAGAGATCATCAAGACCTCAACTGGCGGTGTTTTCAATAACGCAGCGCAAGTTTGGAACCACACTTTCTACTGGCACTGTCTGTCACCAAACGGTGGTGGTGAGCCAACTGGCGCAGTTGCTGAAGCAATCAATGCGGCATTCGGTTCTTTCGCTGATTTCAAAGCAAAATTCACTGATTCTGCAATCAACAACTTCGGTTCATCTTGGACTTGGTTGGTGAAAAAAGCTGACGGATCTCTAGCAATCACTAACACTTCAAACGCAGCAACTCCGCTGACTGAAGAAGGCGTGACACCGCTACTGACTGTTGACCTGTGGGAACATGCATACTACATCGATTACCGTAACGTGCGTCCAGACTACATGAACGGTTTCTGGGCACTCGTTAACTGGGATTTCGTAGCGCAAAACCTAGCCAAATAAGTGCTATTTGCCTAATAAATCGACATAAGCCTGCAATTTTGCAGGCTTTTTTCATTTCTATCACTCAAGTTTTCTGCTCTCGCGCCGTTAAATAAACATCAAGGGGAGAGAGCCATGCAAGTCCACACATTAGACAAAGCGGGAATCATTAGCGAGCTGCATTTTGGCCAAGGTATTAGCCAAGCAGTTACGCAGGGGCGTCGTGCTGACTTTGCCCTACTGCTCGCGCTTTTTTCCAATGATGTTCGTGATAACACCCCGGTCGACAAAATCAATGAAGCGCCAACCACCGAAGAGGTACTACGTCAGCGTTTCGAATTGGCGCAACCACAGCCACTGGAAAATGATGAGAGTTCCTATCAAGTTTCAGCGAAACAAGCAGCCATGTTCCATGAAGGTGGAATGGCAAGTGCCAAACTCAGCCATTACCTTAATCCAGAAGCATTAACTTACCGCCCTCAGGATACCCAAGCTTACCTGAAGAGGTGTATTTAAACCTTTCAGGACATGAAAGACGCCATCTGGCAGAAAAAACTCCTATCTCCCTGCTTGCAAAAGATTTCTATCATCGCCTCGCTACGGCTTATCGCCAAGATCAATTGCGCATGGCAGTTTGATCTTTCAGTGTCACTTATTACATAAGCCGTACTGCAAACGATATTAGCCACAAATTATTTTTGTGAATGAATGCAAACTATCAACTTTCTGTTTAGTGAATCCGAAGTTATTTGAAGTTATTCACACCGTATGCACATCTAATCAACCATGCTGTCCGAACCCCTGCGTAACCTGCGATTTAATCGGCAGATAAAAACAAGATGAGGTGGCACTCATGGATATAAAAAGTGCAGTAATATTAATTACTTCGGCAAGCTCTATTCTTGGTAGCACGCTAGCAACTCATTTTGTGAAGCTGGGCGCTAAGGTGATCCTTTGTGATCGAGACCAACAAGGCTTGGTTGATACCTATTGGCGCTGTCATGCTATCTCAAATCAAGTCGCTTACTTCCACCTCAGTGATTTTTCACCTGAAAGTATTGAACACCTGCTCGATATGGCGGAACAAAAATTTGAGCGCGTACCCGATGTATTGATTAACAATTTACCTTCAGCGTCATTGCCATCTTTGACTGATGAAAAACCTAGTGAACAGTTTATTCAACAGTTGGCATCCATCGCTTCCTCACTGTTTAACTTCAGCCACGCTTGCTCCGTGAGAATGCGCCAAAGGAAAACCAAAGGAGTGATTGTGAATGTGGTGTGCAATCACGCACCGCAAGACATGTCGGGGATTGAGAGTGCGAACTCGATGGTATCGGGGTTTACACAAAGTTGGGCGAAGGAGTTAACCCCATTCAACATTCGAGTCGGTGGGGTCGTTCCGCAAGTCGCCAGTGCAAATGATGAGATGGTGCACTGGTCTGAGATTCGTGAAGAGCTGATCCGCAATACAGAATATATTGTTGCTAATGAATACTTTAGTGGGCGGGTGATGTCGGCTTAGCCTAAGCTAAGCCGCTTTTAATCATAGCCCTTCACTCAGATAGTCATCGAGATACTCTTCTTCGACAGGGTCGTAATCATCGACTTGGATTTCCGCTTCAAAATTACGTCGCTGGATGTAAGCATCGCGAGTCAAACTATAAGGATCTGGCGAGTTATGGAGCAGAGCCTCTTGTGAAACTAAAGCGGCGCGCGTTTCCATTCCTTCTAATGCCCACTTGCCTATTCCCGCCCAAATATTGAGATACGCGAGTGGAAAATAGAAGCCATCCACCACATCCGTCACTTCACGGACAGTATAAGGCCCGTAACCCGGCACCATTAAATAGGGACCATTGCCTACCCCATAGTGGCCAACCGCATCACTGAAGGCTTTCTCATCGTATTTTTTGATGCCTGCCTCAGTAGCAATATCTATGATACCGAGCAGACCAAAGCTGGTGTTAATCCAAAAACGGTTGAAATGATCAACGGCTTTTGAGCCATTGCCCATCAGCAAGTTATTCACCATGCTGGCTGGTTCATCTAAGTTTGAGAGAAAGTTCGCGACACCAATTCGCAGCGGTTTAGGAACATACCCCACATAAAACAGAGATACCGGACGTACGACATAAGGGTCTAAATAGTCATAGTTAATTGTCCACATCTGTCGGTTAAAACTTTCAAGGGGATCATTAACTTGCGAGTGGGTCGAACTTTCATCAGGTGCACTGCTACACCCAAGCAAAAACGTTGTGAATAGAACAATCCAAGATAAACGGCCAACCATACGTTATTCCATGTGCAAAGGCCGATGATCACATCGGCCTTGTGGTTATATTATTTTTCAGCTTGTGATTTTATTCATACTGCTTATCTAATACAACGTCAACTGGTTCACCTGCTTTCATTGTGGGACTTTCTGCGTACCAGTCACCAGTTTTAGTCGCTACATTTCCATCAGTATCGATGCGCACACGTACAACATACGACTCAAGACTAGAAAGCTTAGAACCTTGCATCATGCTGTTATTGTCATCCAACACAACGGTTCTTGGGAACTCACCTATCGGATAACGTGCTGCCGCAACTGGCATTGGAGAGCCCGGTGCATGAACAGATACGATCAATACTGCATTCGGATCAATTTTTACCTGCTCCGCAACATTGATCGTCACCTTAACCGATTTTCCATCCGCGATACCCTCTCCCATTCTCTTACGAGCACTTTCAATGCTACGACTGAGCATTTCATAGCGCGCATCTTCTGGGCCAATTGCCTGTTGCATTAAGCTCCAGTATTTAATCGCCGCTGGGAAATCACCACTTTCAAAGGCATCAAACGCGAGCAGAGAATAAACACGCAAGTCTGCATAACCACGTTGAGCAAGTTTGAGCAAAATAGATTTAGCCTCTTGCTGATCAACTGGCTCATTTGAAAGCATTAACGCTTGCGCATAACCAAATTTCACATCTGGGTCTTCGCTATCCAGTGCGAATGCTTTCTTCATCGCTCCAATTGCGGTTTCAAGGTCACGATTAGCTAAACCAATTCGGCCTAGCAACAACCACCCTGTCACATCATCCGCTTGATAGTGCAGTCGAGTACGCAGTGCCAACGTCAAATCATTCATCTCTTCATCGCTGAGTTCAGCTTGAGGCGACATGAGTTTTTTGGACAGTTCAGGTAGCTGCGCCGAGACTTGCTGCCAAGCCTGTACATGCTGATAGTTACCAAACTTAGCGTATAAGGCATAGCTCAAACCGACCACCAACAGAACGGATGGGACGACAACCATCCAAAGCGAAACCTTGTTTTCTTGCTGGTGTTTTTGCTGAGTAGGAATATCATCCAGTAGGGTCTGCTTTAAATCTGCAATCAAATCTTGCTGATCAACCACAATCCCTTCTTCCGTTTCCTCTTCAAGCTCTTTGAGTCGGTCTTTATAAAACGCTTTATTCAGCTCATCGCGCAGTTCTTGGTCATTATTCGCACGCTTCTGAATAAACGGAATAATGACGAATACCACCGCAATCGCAACAAGCAATAAGGTCGAGATCCAAAACATCCACATGATTACTTCTCTCCCTTTTGCTCTTCTTTTAGCAATGCTTTCAAACGCGCTTCTTGTTCTTCATTCCAATCCGCTGCATTCACTGCACCACGCGCTTTACGTCGGCTACGCAGTACAATCACGGTAAAACCAATCACTAACACCGAAATGGGGCCTAGCCAAAGAATGGCGGTACCTAAAGTAAACGGTGGATTGTAAGTTACAAAGTTTCCGTAACGGGCAATCATGTAATCCACGATTTCCGATTTGGATTTCCCTTCTTTAGTCATCTCATACACTTTTTGGCGCAAGTCTTGCGCCAATTCAGCATTGGAATCTGCAATCGTGTTGTTTTGACATTTCGGACAACGCAGCGTAGCTCCTAGCTCTTGAAACTGCTTTTCCTGCTCAGGTGTATCGAAGTCATACACTTCGATGGTCGCTAATGCAGAGAGTGAAACCAGCATTGCGGCAAAAGCCGCGAACAGCCACTTCTTCATTGTTTCGCCTCCACCAGCATTTTTTCATAGATAGGAGCAAGCGTTTCTTGCCAGTTGCGTGAATTCACATCCCCAACATGACGATATCGGATCACGCCATTGGCATCGATTAAGAAGGTCTCTGGTGCGCCGTAAACACCCAGATCCAATCCCAACATGCCATTACCATCAAACAAGCTGATCAAATAAGGATTGCCCAAGTCATTAAGCCACTGAGTCGCTTTATCTCGTTGATCCTTGTAGTTAAGGCCAATGATTTTTACACCTTGCTTAGCCAGTTCATTCAAGTATTGGTGCTCGGCATAACACGTTGGGCACCATGTTGCCCACACATTCAGTAGTAAAGGCTCACCTTTAAAAATTGACTGATCATATAGCTTGCCGGGTTCCGCCAAATCTTCGAGGCGGAACTGAGGTACTGACTTACCAACCAAAACGGATTCCAACTTAGTGGGATCATCACCCGCCGAGTTTCTCATCAATTGCGTTGCAAACACTCCAGCCAGCAACAAAAAGGCAATGAGTGGGATAAATAGAATCTTCTTATTCACTTAAGCCTCCTGATGTGCGTTTTTTCTAAAACGGTAGCGCTTATCGCTGATTGCCAAAGCACCACCCAGCGCCATGAGTAAGCCACCAGCCCAGATCCAGCGCACATAAGGTTTGTAATAAATACGGACAGCCCACGAGCGGTTATCTTCCAAACGTTCACCCATAGCAATGTACAGGTCACGCGTGATGCCGCGATCAATCGCCGCTTCAGTCATCATGGATTTTGCCGTGCGGTAGAAACGCTTCTCCGCATGCAGCGTATTCACATATTGACCTTGGCTGGTCACTTCAAAGTCAGCGATGTAGCCATCATAGTTCGGGCCATCTTTGTCGCGTACGCCTTGGAAATAGAAGTTGTATTCATTGAGCTGGAAGTTCTCACCCGGAGCCAAACGAACATCACGCTCAATGCTGTAGTTTTGCACCATAGCAATACCGATGATGCTGACCGCTAAACCAACATGGCCCATCATCATTGCCCAATGACTGCGTTGCAGCTTCTTCACCCCCACCATAAAGGTATGGCGATGGGTGGCACGTGTATACAGTTCATAGCCATGCAGTAACAGAATCCACCACGCCATAACCCAACCGATATAAGCCATTAGGCTAAAGGTTGAAGTGTTTAACCACATCATCACTGCTGATAAGACTAAGGATGCAACAGCTGTGATCAGCATAGGTTTAAACAGGGTTGAAATTTGGTCACGCTTCCAACGAATCAGTGGACCAATTCCCATCAAGAAAGCAAATGGGATCATCAGCCATGCAAACAACATATCGAAGAATGGCGCACCGATGGAGACAGATCCCAAACCAAGCTGCTTATGAACCAATGGGAGCAAGGTACCGATTAACACCACGGCTAGTGCTGTCATCAGCAGCACGTTGTTAGCTAGTAAGCTGTTTTCACGCGATACCAGATCAAAGTTGCCACGTACTCGTACTGAAGCGCCTTTAATCGCGAATAGCAGTAATGAACCGCCAATCACTGCAATCAAGAAACCGAGAATGAACATGCCGCGCGCAGGATCTGACGCAAATGCATGCACGGAAACCAGAATGCCTGAGCGCACCAAGAAAGTACCTAATAAGCTCAGCGAGAAAGCAGAAATCGCGAGTAACACTGTCCAAGCTTTGAACGTGCCACGTTTTTCAGTCACCGCTAATGAGTGCATCAGCGCGGTGCCTGCAAGCCAAGGCA
The DNA here is from genome assembly GCF_000338875.1 of Vibrio mimicus CAIM 602. Lineage (GTDB taxonomy): Bacteria > Pseudomonadota > Gammaproteobacteria > Enterobacterales > Vibrionaceae > Vibrio > Vibrio mimicus. The sequence continues at coordinate 366,126 of NZ_AOMO01000024.1, forward strand.
TGAAAGAGGCGTTTTCTACTGGATCCCAGAACCACCAGCCGCCCCAGCCAAGTTCGTAGTATGCCCACCAAGAACCCAACACGATGCCCAGTGTTAAAAATAGCCACGCAGCGATTGTCCAAGGACGCGACCAGCGAGCCCATGCGGTATCCAATCGGCCTGTCATCAAAGAAGCAATTGCAAAGGAAAACGCAACAGAGAAACCTACATAGCCCATGTACAGCATAGGCGGGTGAATGATCAGACCCGGGTCTTGCAGCAGAGGGTTTAAGTCACGACCATCAATCGGGAAATAAGGCAAAGTACGCACAAATGGGTTAGAGGTAACAATGATGAACAGCAAGAAGCCAACACCAATCATACCCATCACAGCCAATACTCGAGCCACCGACTCTTGTGGCATACCACGGCTAAACGTCGCAACCGCAACCGTCCAAGCCGCTTGGATCAATACCCAAAGTAATAATGAACCTTCGTGCGCTCCCCAAACTGCCGTTAACCGATAGTACCAAGGCAATTCACTGTTTGAGTTGCTCGCCACATACTGAACGGTAAAGTCATTGGCATAAAACGCCCACAACAAAATGACAAAAGAGATCAGCAGCATGAAGAACATGCCCCATGACAAGGGGCGAGCGGTATTCATCAATAATGTGTTATTACGTGATGCACCGATAAGAGGTAACACACTGAGTAATATCGCTAAACCTAACGAAATGATCAGTGCAAAATGGCCAATTTCAGCAATCATTGAGCACTTCCTTTCTGTTCTTCTGAATACTGCAAAGGCTCATGTGTTTTTTTCATCGCTTCTGCAATTTCAGGCGGCATGTAGTTTTCATCATGTTTCGCCAGCACTTCAAATGCTTCAATATTGGTTGGGTCGGTAAGAACCCCTTGCGCTACAATACCCTGACCTTCACGGAACAGATCAGGAAGAATACCTTCATAAGTAACGGTAACGCTTGGGCCAACATCATGCAGATCAAAACTCACTTTTAAAGAGTTAGGATCACGTTTCACTGAGCCTTCAACCACCATACCGCCGATACGCAGACGCTGGCCAATTTCCGGCTTTTTACCTTCTTTGCCATACACCAATTCTGTCGGGGTATAGAAAAGATCCATATTCTGATTCAGGGCATAAATGATTAACCCGACCGTTGCACTCAGGCCAAGTAAGATTGCCAAGACAACACCGAGCCGCTTTTTACGTCTTGGGTTCATAGTGTGTTCTCCATATGTTTTGCGGCATCGACACGAGCCTGACGCTCCAGTTTATTGCGCACTTGATTGAGTAACTTGTTCTTACGTCGCACGCTGGCTACCCAGAGCACAGCCATCGAAAAATAGGTGATACCAAAAGCACTCCAGACATAACTGGCATAACCGCCCATGGCTAAAAAATCACTGAAAGATTCAAAATGCATCACTGAGTTCCTCGCACAGATTGGTTAGCTAAGTCACAAACCCAAGGGCGATGACTTTCTCGGCTAAGGATTTCATTACGTAAGCGGATCATAGTCACGGCAGCGAAGAAGAAAGCAAAGCCAAAAATACAAGACAGTAGTGGCCATAACATATCAGGAGCGATCGACGGCTTGGCGAACTTAGTGATCGTCGCGCCTTGATGCAAGGTGTTCCACCACTCAACAGAAAAATGGATGATGGGCAGATTGATGACGCCCACAATGGCTAAGATCCCTGCGGCTTTCGCTGCGGTTTTTTGATCATCAAATGCATGATAAAGCGCAATCACGCCCAAATAGAGAAACAGGAGTACAAGCTCAGAAGTTAAACGGGCATCCCATACCCACCAAGCGCCCCACATGGGTTTGCCCCAAACCGCACCGGTGATAAGAGCAATAAAGGTGTACACCGCGCCAATCGGAGCCATGGCCAACGCTGCCATATCCGAAATACGAATTTGCCAGACAATACCAATGAAGCTGCAATCGCCATCGACATATAAACACCCATTGACCATATCGCCGCCGGTACATGGATATAGATGATTCGGAAACTGTCACCCTGCTGGTAATCTGCCGGTGCATAGGCTAAGCCAAGCACAGTCCCTACCGCGAGAAACAGGAATCCTAAACTGGCAAACCAAGGTAGCAACTTACCGCAAAGATGGTAAGCCGCGTCTGGTTTGGCGTAGGGATGAAGCCATTTCCACATGTTTATCTCACTTTGCTTTCAATTTATTGAGTTTTAACTAAGTTATTATAATTTATCTAACGCAGCATTTTCGTGCTTGATCGAGAACAATCAATGAACACTTACTCGTAACGCTGCACTGATCGCAAATGGGGTCAAGGTCATTGAACCCATCAGCATTGCGGCCAAAATGGCCAATTGTCCGTTATACGGCATACCCAGTGCTGCTGCATCAATGGCTGATGTAGCAAATATCAATATTGGGATAAAGAGCGGTAATACCAATAAACTCAGCAGCACTCCCCCCTTCTGTAGCCCTACCGTCAAAGCCACTCCAATCGCACCAATAAAACTTAAGGTTGGTGTGCCCAACAAAAGAGTTAATACAACCGATAACCAAGTTGAGCTATCAAAAGAGAGCAAAATCGCCAGTAGTGGGCTTAACAAAATCAGCGGTAAACCAGTCAATAGCCAGTGAGCAATCACTTTCGCCATAACCACAACGGATAGTGGCAGTGGTGTCAGCATTGATTGCTCTAGCGCACCATCTTGGAAGTCATCACGAAATAGTCGCTCTAAAGAGAGCAATGCTGCCAACAGTGCCGCCACCCAGACAATACCTGGAGCAATTCGCGCGAGCAAAGCGGGCTCAGGCCCCACACTGAGCGGGAACAAGGTAATCACTATGATAAAAAACCACAGTGGGTTAAACACATCCGCTTGACGGCGAAAAGCAATCAAGAGTTCGCGGCGGATAAACTGAGTAAAGGCAGCGATCATGACATCTCACCACCGAGGCGAATTTTGCGTAGCTTGGGATTGTCCGCAAACATATCTTGGTGCGTGGTTAGGATCACAATTCCCCCTTGCTCGGCATGGCTTAAAAACAGTGCTTCAAGCACTTTAACGCCTTGTTTATCTATCGCCGTCAACGGCTCATCTAAAATCCATAGCCGCTTTTGACTTAACCATAATCTTGCCAGTGCTACACGGCGCTGTTGCCCAGCAGAAAGTTGAGCCACTGGCACATCTTCTCGGCCAACAAGACCAACCTTTACTAAGGCTTGAAATATAGCTGGCTCATCAATAACTTGTTGGTGAACTGCTTGATAAAAGCGTAAGTTTTCTAATGCGGTGAGTTCCCGCTTAATTCCCGTTTGGTGCCCCAAAAACAGCAAATCTTGATGATAGCTCTCACGATCACTTTGAATTTTTTTCTGCTGCCAAAGGATTTCACCACATTCGCTCTCTCCAAGGCCGGCAATGATCCGCAACAAGGTGGTTTTCCCCGTGCCATTGCGGCCTTCAATCTGGACTAATTCGCCTGCATGAATCTCGAAAGAGAGCGATTCAAATAAGACCCGTTCATCTCGAATGGCGGTGAGATTTTTTACTTCTAACATGCTTATCTCTATGAGCGTTGGGACGATTATATTAACACAGCAAGGGGGAGACTAAACCCACGAAGCTAATTACGAATCACGAAACTAAGTAAGAAACTATTAAAAATTAGCGAGTTTTGTTTGCATCTAACCCTTTGTGGTTACAACCATAATCAACGACTGGAATTCATCTTTAAAAAGCGAGACTACGGTCACACACCTGTACAAATGCGTTTGAATGCTAGTGGCAAACGCATCAATGAAACCCATTGAATAAAAAAAGGAAGCCTTGGCTTCCTTCGAAATACAGCAAACTTGTATGAATTAAGGTTTGGCTTTTCTCGCTTGACCTCGTCCCTCAGGGTGGCTTTCAAGAGGAGGAATGCTTTCCTTGCCTGCCAGCTTATTCTGCAAAGACATCATCAACTCAGCTTCTGCTTTGGGTAGCTCACACTCTTGGATGAGTTCATTAAGATCCGCCCCCAATTGAACCATTTTGCTGGCACGAGTATACAGACGCGCATCTGAGTCCGTATTCTCTAGCTCAAGCAAACGTTCATTCAAATGACGGATGATGTCTTGTTGCTCACTGACTTTCTGCCCTAAGCCAACCATCACTGAACGAACTTCAAGCAACTGTTTGTTTGATTTTTGTAGCTCTTTATCCAGATTGCGGATTTGCTGGCGTAAGGTTTCACTTTGACGATGTTGACCACGCTTGAGACGCCACAACGCCAACATGATGCACAAAACAACAAAAACCAACCCTCCCGCCATAACAGGAGGGGTTAACCAAATCAAATCAACCATTACATATGAGCCATGTCGTCCCATTCTTCATCGGTTAAGAACTTATTCAGATCCACCAGAATCAGCAGTTTGCCATCGCGGTTGCTTACCCCTTGGATAAACTTCGAGCTCTCATCAGTACCCACACTTGGGGTTGAATCAATTTCTGATGAACGCAGGTAAACCACTTCAGCTACGCTATCAACTAGGATACCGATCACTTGACGTTCTGATTCGATCACAATAATACGTGTGTTATCAGTGATCTCACCTTGCATCAGGCCAAAACGTGAACGAGTGTCAATAACTGTCACTACGTTACCGCGCAAGTTGATGATGCCTAATACATAATCAGGCGCGCCCGGTACTGGAGCAATTTCTGTATAGCGCAGTACTTCACGCACTTGCATTACGTTAATGCCGTACGTTTCTTCTTCCAATTGGAACGTCACCCATTGAAGTACTTCATCGTTCGACTTTTCTTTTCTGACTTTCACTTCATTCGCCTGAGACATACCTTTCCCTCTCTGAGTCGTTTCCGACACCCAATGTTTTAATTTTCCAGTGCTTTTACATCAAGCCCTGCATTAAGCATAGCTACCAATGCTTGAACATGGATCAAAGCGCACATTTTTTCTTTCACCATGCCAGCGAGCCAAGGACGTTTACCGACCTGTTCGCGCCACCGCACTTTTTCTGTACTGAGCAATTCCGTGCCCATGAGCTGAGTGCTGGCGAGTCCCCATGCACTCTCACCCAACATCACAATGTACTGATAAGCTTGCTTATAACTATCGTCATGCAGTTTTTCAGCCATTACCCATTTCGCTGTGTCCACCACATCAAGCTGTGAATCTCGATTAGTTTGCAGACCCAAATACCATGGCGGACGACCAATAAGATGGTTAAGGGTACTCATACGATGAATCCCACCAAGCTCGTCCAGTGGAACCGCAAAAGTGACACCATTTACGTCAAAATAGAGCACTTGGAAATCTTTCTCACGAATCGTGTTAGTCCAAGTACCCAGTTTATGTTGCCCAGCTTGTGTTTCAGGAGTAACAGAAGTTTCGACCACATCCTCAGGCACAACCTCAGCAACTGCGATATCAACTTCAGGCTCCGCTTCTACGTAAGCAGGCTCAATTTCTTCTTCAATCGCAAGTTCTGGCTCAACATAGTCGCTTTCAATTTGCCATTCTTGGATCTCTTCCACCACAATGGTTGGTTGAACCACAGGTTCAACGCGAGCAATCTTGGCTGTGTTCTCTTCAAGAATCTGCTCAAGATCCAAATCCGCGACTGGGTTGCTCGACTCTAATTGGCTCAGTAAACGCTGAACATCTTCTAAGTTGGGGAGTTCGAGTTCTTCAACTTCCGCATCAAAGTAGCTTTTGTTCGGCACAGACTGAACAACAGGAGCCAGTTCCCAAGTAGAATCTTGCTTGGGCATTGTTTGCTCAAACTCTGCCGCTTCTTCATCCAATAACGCAGTGAAGTAGTCGTTAAGTGCTTGTTCGCTGGATATCAACGCGCTACTCATCGATCGCTAGCCTCTCTAAAAAAAGCAGAAGCTGCTTGTACGCGAACACGCCGCGGCTGCCCTCAGCAAAATGCGATGCGGGCAAACGTTGTAAACTGGCATCACGGAACTTGGTATCGATAGGCACCGCTGAGGTCCAAACTTTATCCGGATAGTCTTTTTTCAACTGATTCAACGTCTGCAGAGAAGCTCTCGTGCGCTTATCATACATGGTCGGCACTATGGTGACTTTGAATTCGCGACTACGCGATTTCTGCATAATCGCCAGTGTACGCACCATGCGTTCTAGCCCTTTCATAGCCAGAAATTCAGTTTGCACCGGGATAAGTATGCGATCACTTGCCGCCAATGCATTCACCATCATTACCCCCAAAATCGGCGGGCAATCGATCAGAACATAATCATAGGCATGGCGCAGCGCGAGCAATGCACGTTTTAAGATCAACCCCATTCCACTGCGATTACCCATCACGCGATCCAGTGTCGCCAGTGACATGTGCGCAGGAATGAGGTCAATACCCTGAATGTCGGTGTTTAAGATCAGAGGCCTAACAGAAGCCTCATTGTATTCACGCAATTGAAAAAGGTCGAATAAGCTGGCTGGCACACCATCAGAGTCATAGCCCAGATAGGTGGTCAGCGAGGCATGCGGATCCGTATCGACCAGCAGGACACGCTTACCCTGCTGGCTTAACAAGCCGGCCAATGTAATCGTTGTGGTGGTTTTTCCTACCCCACCTTTTTGGTTTGCTACACTCCAAACGATCATTGTGGTTCCTTATGCGAGCCCTACTTCTACCAGCATGCGCTCTGCGATTCTGTCAAGCGGTAGATCTTCTGTTGAGATTCCCGCTTTGGCTACCGCCTGTGGCATTCCGTACACCACACAACTCTCTTCATCTTGTGCCCAAATGGTCGCACCTGCTTGTTTCAGCATTCGCGCCCCTTCACGTCCGTCAGCACCCATACCAGTCAAAATCATCGACAACACTTTGTCGCCATAGATTTTTGCGGCTGAACCAAAAGTCACGTCTACACATGGCTTGTAGTTCATTCGGTCACCACCATCAATGATGCGCAATCGCGCAGCACCTGGGCGTCCGTCTAACATCATCTGCTTACCGCCCGGAGCCAAATAAGCAACACCAGGACGTAGCACGTCACCATCTTCCGCTTCTTTGACTTCAATTTTGCACAGTGAGTTGAGTCGGCTCGCAAAAGCAGCCGTAAACGTTGCTGGCATGTGTTGGATCAAAACGATCGGATGTGGGTAATTAGCTGGCAACTTAGTCAGAATTTTCTGTAACGCAACCGGGCCACCTGTTGAGGTGCCAATGGCCGTTAGCTGATATTTCTTACCGGTTGCTTTGAAGCGAGCCGCAGCACTGACTGGCGCTGCCGTACGATTACCCGCAGCCGATGTAGATGAAGTTGCGCGCTCTTGCGCCACTGATGAACTTGCTGTCGACAAAGATGACGCTGGCGTTGGACGCGCTATCGATGGGCGACGTAAAAAGATTTTTTTCGACGCAATGGATAGCACTCGTTGCTGAAGCAGAGTCACTGCATCATCACGGTTACGGGCAATGTCTTCAAACTTTTTAGGCAAAAAGTCTAACGCACCTGCATCTAGGGCATCTAGTGTCGCTTTCGCACCGTCATGAGTCAGCGAAGAGAACATCAGAATCGGCACTGGATTGTTAGCCATAATTTCACGCACGGCTGAAATGCCGTCCATGACGGGCATTTCAATATCCATGGTAATCACATCTGGCTTGAGTCGAGCGGCCTTTTCTACGGCCTCTTTACCATTTACAGCAACATCAATGACTTCTAAGCGCGATTCGGAGTTGATGATTTCACTCACGCGACGACGGAAAAAACTCGAATCATCAACAACTAATACTTTAATCGCCATGTTTATCCTTATCGTTGTACCGCTAATCAGATTCTAGAAGCTGCGGCATACTGCTTAAGCAGATCCGGCACATCCAAAATCAGAGCGATATGACCATCACTCGTGATGGTTGCACCAGACATACCTGGGGTACCCTGTAGCAATTTATCAAGCGGCTTAATCACCACTTCTTCTTGGCCGATTAAGGTATCAACCACAAGGCCAACGCGCTGGCTACCGATTTGCACAATCACGACATGTCCATGACCTTGACGAAGCTGTGCTTTGCCTTTCTTCGGTGCTAACCAGTTTTGTAAGTAGAACAGCGGAATTGATTTTTCACGCACTATGATAGTCAGCTGACCATCAACCACGTTGGTACGACGTAGATCCAAGTGGAAGATCTCATTCACACTCGCCAAAGGCAGCGCAAATGGGTGATTGGCAACTCCTACCATCAAGGTCGGTAGGATGGCCAGTGTCAGCGGCACTTTAATGGTGATTTTTGTGCCTTTGCCAATCGTGGAGTCGATATCAATCGAACCATTGAGTGTGTTGATGGCGGTTTTCACCACATCCATCCCTACACCACGACCAGAAATATCGGAAATCTGTTCTTTACTGGAGAAGCCCGGCATGAAAATCAGGTTAAAACACTCTTTGTCAGACAGACGCGAGGCTGTATCTTCATCCATAATTCCGCGTTTTACTGCGATAGAACGCAGTTTGTCCGGGTTCATACCTGCGCCATCGTCCACAATGGCCAGTTCGATATGATCCCCTTCCTGAGACGCTGAAAGTATAACTTTACCTGTGCGCGATTTGCCATTTTTGGCACGCTCATCCGGCATTTCAATACCGTGGTCAACCGAGTTTCGCACCAAGTGAATCAATGGATCGGCGAGTGCTTCTACCAAGTTTTTATCTAAATCGGTTTCTTCACCACGTAGCTCAAGATCGATCTCTTTATTCAAGCTACGCGCCAAGTCACGAACTACGCGAGGGAAACGACCAAATACTTTTTTGATTGGCTGCATGCGCGTTTTCATTACCGCACCTTGCAGATCTGCTGTAACCACGTCTAAGTTGGCTACGGCTTTGGACATCTCTTCATCGTTACTATTCAGGCCAAGGCTTAATAGTCGGTTACGTACTAACACCAACTCACCCACCATGTTCATGATGGTGTCTAGCGTTGAAGTGTCTACACGAACTGTAGATTCTGCTTGGGCTTTCTTCGCACCACCTGCGACCGCAACTTCACGAGAGTCATCCGCCTCTTTTACGGCTGGTGCTTTTGCTGGTGCTTCTTTTGCTGCTGGTTTCGGCGCAGCGGCAGGCTTAGCAACCGGTTTTGCTGGCGCAGCGGCTGGTTTGGCAGCGGGTGCTTTGCTTTCTGATGCTTTAGGTTCAGATGAAGCGGTATTGGTGGCAACAGGACGAGTCGCCATATCTAGCTCTTCAACTGACGGGCCTTTACCCGTGCCATGCAGCTCATCCAAGAGTTTTTCAAACTCTTCATCTGTCATTAAATCATCGCCACCAGGGGCTGATTTTGCTGCAGCGGCCGGTTTAGCAACATCCGCAGCCTTAGGAGCAGCAGGTTGAGATGGCGCAGATGATTCGACTGATGGACCTTTTCCAACACCGTGCAACTGATCGAGTAGCTTTTCAAACTCATCATCTGTGATATCACCACTCACATCAGAGCTTGCGGCTGGCGCGGCTTTTACTGGCGCAGCAGGCGCTTTAGTTTGCTCAGTACCTGGTGCTTTGCCTTTGCCATGCAGTTCATCAAGCAGCTTTTCGAACTCATCATCAGTGATGTCGTCAATCGAACCTTTATCAATAACGGTGTTATTGGTCGGTGCTGGTATCTCAACGATCTCTTCAACTTCAGGAGCGATTTCTTCAAGAATGTCTTCAACGACCTCTTCGACAAACTCTTCTTCGGGTTCATCAAAGTGCTCTTCTTCTGCTTCATCATCTGAAGCAGGTTTACTTAAACGATGAAGTTCATCGAGGAGTTCTTGATCGGCAGGTTGCAGCGGTTCACGATCTTGTACCGCGCGGAACTGTTCATTAACGGTATCCAATGCTTTCAGCATGGTATCCATTAAGCTAGGGGAAACATGTCTCTGACCATTACGTAAAATGTCGAACACGTTTTCTGCGCCGTGACAGGTTTCCACTAACTCAGATAACGCCAAGAAACCCGCACCGCCTTTAACGGTATGAAAACCACGGAATATGGCGTTCAGCAAATCTCTGTCTTCGGGGTTATTTTCCAGTTCAACGAGCTGCTCAGAGAGCAGCTCCAAAATTTCGCCGGCTTCTACCAGAAAGTCCTGCAGGATGTCTTCGTCTAATTCGTAGCTCATAGGTTACCCCTAAAATCCAAGACTCGATAACAAATCGTCAACTTCGTCTTGAGATGAGACAGCATCAACTCTTTCGTGAGGGTTCATAATAGGTCCCTCAGGCTCAGTTGGTGCAACGGTCGTCTTATCTGCTTTTTGTTCTTTTTGCGTCGCGCCGAAAACCTTCAATATTTCTACTAATCGATTTTCGACTTCATTCACCAGATTAATCACGCGTTTGATGATCTGCCCTGTTAAATCCTGGAAGTCTTGTGCCATCAGGATTTCGGTCAGTTCTCCACGTAATTCACTGCTGTCACCTTCAACTTGCGATAGCAAATCGTCAATCCGGTGACACAGTGATTTGAAGTGCATGAGTTCAATCCGACCGTTCATCAAGCCGTTCCACTCAGGACGAATCTGGAGCAAACTATCATGTAATTTGTCGGCGATCGGCATACACCGATCTACTGCATCCATTGTTTTGTTCGCCGCAACTTCCGTTTTCTGAATAACGTAATGCAGTCTTTCCCGAGCATCTGGAATTTCATCGGTCGCAATTTCACTGAAACGTTCATCAATGTGAAAATTATTCAGCGCTTCGTGTAGATCCCGTGTCAACATTCCTATCTCTTTGAACATGGGATTATTTGCGGACTCATAGACATAGGTGAGAAGACGATTCGCATCATCTTGCTGCCCTTGTTCCAAAAGTTGCACGAGTTCTTTAGCCTGTTCTAATGAAATCATCCTGAATCAGCCTTTTGCGCGTGTGAATAGAACACCTTTTGCCGCAGCAAAAGCCTTATAAACGCTCAAATATTTTCTCTAATTTTTCTTTGAGCGTAGCAGCGGTGAATGGCTTAACGATGTAACCATTTACACCCGCTTGAGCGGCTTCAATGATTTGCTCACGTTTGGCTTCAGCCGTAATCATGAGCACAGGCAGATGTTTCAATTCTTCATCAGCGCGGATGTTACGGAGCAGGTCAATACCTTGCATTCCTGGCATGTTCCAGTCTGTGACCACAAAGTCAAAATCACCTTTCTTGAGCATAGGCAATGCCGTGAGGCCATCGTCCGCTTCCTGCGTGTTATTGAACCCCAGATCTCGAAGTAGGTTTTTAACGATTCGGCGCATTGTTGAAAAGTCATCAACAATAAGGATCTTCATGTTTTTATTCAAAATTGCCTCCACTGAGTTTGAGATCAGTGATATTTAATCATTCCGAGTCCAAGAACTTAACTTTGTTCTTAGTCGCTGCATTGATTGGCTGAGTATCTGGCTGACGCGAGATTCACTAACTCCAAGTACCTCACCAATTTCTTTTAAGTTTAGCTCTTCATCATAATAGAGCGAAAGTACCAAAGCTTCACGCTCCGGGAGCGATTTTATTGATTCAACGAGTGCTTTGCGGAAAGATTCTTCAGCGACACCATGAAAAGGCGAATTATCTTCGCCCTCTTCAAACGGTGAAATTGCGTCATCAGAAACGCCGAGATCTTCTATCCCAACAATGCGTGAACAGTTAATGTCCATCAGCACGCTATGATATTGTTCTAGCGACATTTCTAAAAACTTCGCCACTTCAGCATCCGTTGGATCGCGATTGAGTTCTCCCTCAAGAACGGCAATCGCTTGACTGATTTCCCGATTATGTTTGTGAACGGATCGCGGAACCCAGTCACCACGACGGATATCATCGAGCATAGCTCCACGAATCCGAATTCCGGCATAGGTTTCAAAGCTCGCGCCTTTACTTCCATCATAATTTTTTTGTGCCTCAAGCAAGCCAACCATGCCAGCTTGAATGAGATCTTCAATCAAAACGCTTGGGGGAAGACGACCAATTAAATGATGAGCGATACGCTTAACCAATACAGAGTACTTCTCAAGAAATAGCTGCTGGCTATTAAGATTTCCGTATTGATCGTATGTAAGCGCTTTATTCACCGAAAGGTTCCCCTACTGTTTCTGACCGATTAAGTAAGCGTTCAACGAAAAACTCTAAATGTCCACTTGGTGTCCGTGGTATCGGCCAAGTTAACGCTTTGTTTGCGAGTGAGCTGATCGCCAGTGCAGCTGGCGAGCGTGGATATGCATCCACCACGATTTTTTGTCGCTTCACTGCTTGACGCACATTGTCGTCGAGTGGGATGCAAGCCACAAGTTCCAAGCTCACATTTAAAAACCGTTCTGTCACTAATGTTAATTTAGCAAATAATTCACGGCCTTCACGATAACTTCTCACCATATTAGCAACAATTTTAAATCGTTGAACTTGATGCTCCTTGCTCAGTAGCTTAATCAAAGCATACGCATCGGTGATTGACGTAGGTTCATCACATACCACTACCACCACATCTTGCGCGGCGCGTGAGAAACTCACCACCATGTCAGAGATGCCTGCAGCAGTGTCGATGAGCAGAATATCCATCTCATCTTCAAGAGTGCCAAATGCCCGAATTAATCCCACGTGCTGTGCATGTGATAGCTCGGTCATCGATTGAGTACCAGAGGTTGCCGGGATGATACGAATACCATGTGGACCTTCAACAATGGCATCTTTGAGTTCACACTCTCCCGCTAAAACATGGCCTAGGTTGCGTTTAGGGCGAATGCCGAGCATCACGTCAACATTGGCGAGCCCTAAGTCGGCGTCCAGCACCATGACTTTTTTGCCCTGTTTTGCCATGCAGATAGCCATGCCTAGGGTGACATTCGATTTCCCTACACCACCTTTGCCCCCGGTAACCGAAATCACTTTGGTCACTGAGGGTTGCGTTAAGCGACGTAGGCCGCTTGCTTGGTCATATATCATTTTGTTTGTCATACCTGTCCGCCGCCTAGAATCTCTCTGAATCACTGGTCCAGTAATGAGGTTCATCTTCAGTCGACTTCTCTAGCAATTCGTTTGCCTTTGCGACCATGTATTTGGGTTGCGCGATTACGATATCTTCGGGCACTCGTTGTCCATTAGCGATATACGCTACAGGCAACGCATTTTGTACAACCACGCTAACGAACTCGCCTAAGCTCAGGCATTCGTCTAGTTTGGTCATAATGCATCCAGAAAGTGGTATCCTTCTGAAATGCTCAATAGTTTCTTGTAGCACTTTGCGCTGCGCTGTCGCAGGCAAAACGAGATAGCTGTGGATGGTCTCTCCGCTCTCTTGCATCAAGGTATCAAGCTGCTCTGACAACCGAACATCTCGCTGCCCCATCCCTGCGGTATCGACCAAAATCAGGCGACGATTACGTAGCTGATAGATTACATCGGCTAACTCGTTGGAATCTTTAGCAACTCTTACAGGACATCCCATAATTCGGCCATAAATCGATAATTGTTCGTGCGCGCCGATACGATAAGTGTCTGTTGTCACTAGGGCGACGTTGTCTGAACCGTATTCCATCGCAGCACGTGCAGCGAGTTTGGCTACGGTTGTGGTTTTACCTACGCCAGTAGGCCCAAGTAGCGCCACGACACCACCGCGTTTAAGAATGTCATGTTTGACCACTGGAATTTGGTCTGATACCAAGCCCAGCAGTGCCTTCCACGCTTTAGGAGGAGGCGTGTCTTCAGGAATGTAGCAAGCCAGTTGGTCAGCCATTTCCAAAGAAACACCCATGCGTTCTAAACGTTTGATCAACATGGCACGCAGCGGCTCACGACGCTCCACTTCTTGCCACATTAATCCAGAAACTTGATGCTCCAGCAGACGACGAATGGACGTCATTTCTTCGCGCATCGATTCCAATTCGCTCACCGCCACCATGGGTTCATCCGGCGTTTTTCGGTCATAGCGAGTAGGATCAAGTCGAGGTTTGCGACGTGAATTGGCATCATCTTGCAGCAATTTGCTCAGTGCAGAGTCAGGACGTTGACGATCGTTGCTATTGTTCACGCCTCTTTGTGGTGCACGATTTTCTGATTGACGCTTGAGGAGCGCAGAGAGTGAGTCTTCGTTTTCCGCACGATGCTCTTGTTCATCCGCTGTACCATTGCTGTATTGCTTCAGCATGTTGGCAAAACGTTGGGTCATAGAACGGCCGCTGTCTGCATTCGACTGTAGACTGACGCGATCATCTACCAATTCTCGGCTCTTGGTCGGAGCGACTGAGGGAGAAACTTGGTTATAGCCGTGTCTAGGCTGCGAGCTGTAACGTTTAGCTGGCGCAGGTGTAGTATCACCATCGACCGCCGCCACAATTTCGACCCCGCCCGCGACTTTTTTATTCGACATGATCACCGCATCCACGCCCAGTTCTTCTTTGACCTGAAGCAGCGCAGTTTTCATATCTTTGGCAAAAAATCGTTTTATTTTCAAAGCAGATTTCCGTCTTTAAAAAACGTGCGGACGATTAATTACCCACGGCCTGCACAATTCGAATTTGTTTCTCATCGGGGATCTCCTGATAGGAGAGCACACGAAGGTTGGGAATGGTATTTTTCACAAACTTCGCCAGTGTTGAACGCAATACGCCAGATGTCAGCAATACTGCGGGTTCCCCTTTCAACTCCTGCTCTTGGGTAGCATGGCTTAACGCCATTTGCAGTCTTTCTGCCAGTCCCGGCTCAATACCGGCCGATTCGCCACCCGAAGCTTGCATTGTTTGATGCAAAATTTGTTCCAGCTCAGGAATCAAGGTAATCACAGGCAGCTCTGGCTCTACACCATTGATTTCTTGGACGATTAGCCGTTTTAGCGAGATGCGCACAGCCGCAGTCAAAATGTCGGGTTCTTGACTCTTACTGGCGTATTCGGAGAGGGTTTGTACTATCGTGCGAATATCTCGGATCGGAATCGCTTCGTGCAGTAAGTTCTGCAGCACTTTCACCACCACACCAAGCGATAGCTGGTCAGGCACAAAGTTTTCCACCAATTTAGGCGCAGAGCGTGAAAGCATTTCCAACAAGTTCTGCACTTCTTCGTGACCAATCAACTGTGCCGCATTATTGGTGAGTAGCTGACTCAAGTGGGTTGCCAATACGGTGGACGAATCCACCACGGTATAACCCAGCGCTTGTGCATGTTCACGCTGCTCTTCACGGATCCATACAGCATCCAATCCAAAAGCTGGGTCACGCGTGCGCTCGCCATCGATCATGCCATACACCTGTCCCGGGTTTATCGCCAGCTCTTGGTCGGGGCGAATCTCAGCTTCACCCACCGCAACCCCCATCAAGGTGATTCGGTAGCTATTCGGTGTCAGCTCCAAGTTGTCACGAATGTGCACAGGAGGGATAAGGAAGCCAAAATCTTGCGACAGTTTTTTGCGCACCCCTTTGACTCGTTCGAGTAGTTCCCCGCCTTGGTCTTTATCCACCAACGGAATTAGGCGGTATCCCACTTCCAAACCAATTACATCAACGGGTTGTACATCATCCCATGACAGTTCACGTTGGGTTGGCGCATCCGCCTCGCTCTTAGCCGGGAGCTGTTTATTTTGCGCTTTGGTTTTTTGCTTACGGTGCATCCAATAAGCGGCTCCGCCTGCCAAACTTGCCAATAATAAGAAAGCAAAATGTGGCATCCCCGGCACAATGCCCATTACGCCAAGAATCGCAGCGGTAATGGTTAAGGCTTTAGGGTTATCAAATAACTGGAAGATGACCTGCTGTCCCATGTCCTCATCGGTATTTTGACGCGTTACCATGATCGCAGCGCCAATTGAGAGGAGCAATGAAGGGATTTGAGCCACTAAGCCATCACCGATCGTCAACAAGGTATAGATTTCAATCGCTTCTCTGAAACCAAGACCGTATTGAATCATCCCGATACTCAAACCGCCGATAATGTTGATAAATAGGATCAAAATACCGGCAATCGCATCGCCTTTAACGAATTTTGACGCACCATCCATCGAGCCGTAGAAGTCTGCTTCTTTGGTTACTTCAAAGCGGCGCACACGGGCTTGCTCTTGATCGATCAGACCTGCGTTCAAGTCAGCATCAATTGCCATTTGCTTACCGGGCAAGGCATCCAAGGTAAAGCGAGCACTTACTTCAGAAATACGTCCCGCACCTTTGGTTACTACCATGAAGTTGATGATCATCAGGATAAGGAACACTACCAGACCCACAGCGTAGTTTCCGCCAATCACAACGTTACCAAAGGCTTCAATCACGTTACCCGCAGCACCGGGGCCTTCATGACCATACAGCAATACAACCCGAGTTGAGGCCACGTTTAGTGCCAAACGCAGTAAGGTGGCGATCAACAATACGGTAGGGAATGCCGCAAAATCCAGTGGACGCCGCGTATATACGGTAACCAGCAACACCACCAGCGATAAGGCAATGTTGAAAGTAAAGAATAAGTCGAGCAGAAACGCGGGCATTGGGAGGACAACCATCGCCAATGCCGCCAAAACCATGACCGGTGCACCGATGGCTGGCATGCTGCGCTGTGGGATAGAAGGCAATTTGTCCGCAAATGGCAGAGTAAACTTCATAGATTTCTGGCAGTCACTTAATGGTTAATCGGAACATCAATGGAGCGCAGCTAAAACGCGATTGCTGTAATGCAAGTTTCAGTCCAGCGTATACGTCAATTTTATGGCAATCTCAATAAGACAGCGAATCATCATTAAAACAATAAGTTAAAAACGATGAGAGCCACTTAAGGCTCTCATCATGCATTCAATAAGAATTCGTGACTCGTCTGTTTTAAGGATGCACATTCCACAAAGGTTGTCCTGTTTGCGTCACAGGATCGTATTCGATGCAGATCATTCCTGAGGTTGGGAACATAGGCGGAATCATCCCTTCCACAAATTCAGACACCAAATAGCCGACTAGAGGGAGATGAGAAACCAACAGAAGCGACTCAAGCTGATCGACTTCAATCAAAGCGGATAAATAATCAAACACGCGATCCGATTGACCATAAGGAGTAATACCGTCACACGTTTCTACTTTACGAACGGAGAAATGCTCAGCCAATAGCTCCCAGGTCTGCTGAGCCCGTAAGTAGGGACTCACCAACACAAGATCGAACGATTGGACGTCTCGTTGGCGAGCACATGCTCGGGCAACCGCTTCGGATTCATGGCGGCCTCGATCAGTCAATGCTCTTTCCGCGTCACTAGAGGCAAACTGCTGCGCTTCACCATGACGCATAATATAAATCTTCATGTACACTACCTACGCTATGCAGTCTCTGGCTGCTTGATTTTTTGATTATAACAGCAGTCTGAGCAAAGACTTCGACTTCGTTAACAGTCTATTAAAAAGCCAAGCTACAGACTAAACTGACAGGAGTAATAATAGTACGATGTGTCAGTTTGGTGTTCTGTGACTCGTCTTTGCCCCTATCAATCCGGAGAATTGCTGTGCATATCAGCCCCAATGATACTCACCAGTACCGTTATCTTACGTTGAGCAATGGCTTGCGGACTTTACTCATCCAGAATTCTGAAGCACCTAAATGTGCTGCTGCTCTGGCTGTCAACGTAGGGCATTTTGATGATCCCATCGAGCGCCAAGGGTTAGCTCATTATCTTGAACACATGCTGTTTTTGGGCACAGAAAAATACCCTAAAGTTGGAGAATTTCAAGCTTTTATCAGTCAACATGGTGGTTCCAATAATGCATGGACGGGCACCGAACACACTTGCTTCTTCTTTGATGTTGTGCCGAATGCCTTTGCTAAAGCGCTTGACCGTTTTAGCCAATTTTTTATCGCTCCCCTATTTAATGCCGAAGCGCTAGATAAAGAGCGTCAAGCCGTAGACTCTGAATACAAACTCAAAATTAAAGATGAGTCACGCCGCCTCTATCAAGTGCAAAAGGAAACCATTAACCCACAGCATCCGTTTAGCAAATTCTCTGTCGGGAATCAGCAAACTTTGGGAGATCGTGAAAACAGCTCCATTCGCGATGAAATTATCGAGTTCTATCAATCACATTACTCTGCCGAGCTGATGACTTTAGCGTTAATTGGTTCACAAAGTTTTGATGAGCTTGAAGAGTGGGCTGAAACGTATTTCGCCGCAATTCCTAATCCACATCGCGACATCAAACCTTTGCCTCCTTTTGTTTGTGATGAACACACCGGAATTCTGATCCGAGTTGAGCCACTCAAAGAGATCCGCAAGCTAATACTGGCTTTCCCGATGCCAAGCACTGAAAGTTACTATCAGAAAAAGCCTCTTTCCTACTTTGCTCATCTAATCGGTTATGAAGGTGAAGGCAGCTTGCTGCAAGCGCTGAAAGATAAAGGTTGGATCACAACTCTCTCTGCCGGTGGCGGTGTAAGTGGCAGTAACTACCGTGAGTTTGCGGTCAGTTGTGTGCTCACCCCTGAGGGGCTAGAACATGTTGATGAGATCATTCAAAGCTTATTCCAAACGCTGGTTCTGATCGCGACTCAAGGATTGCAGGAATGGCGTTATCAAGAAAAACGCGCCGTGCTTGAATCCGCTTTTCGTTTTCAAGAAACACAACGCCCGCTGGATATGGTAAGCCACTTGGTAGTGAATATGCAGCACTATGCCCCTGAAGATACTGCTTATGGGGACTACATGATGGCGGGTTATGATGAGCCGCTACTCAAACATATTCTGAGCTATCTGACCCCAGAAAACCTGCGTGCAACCTTGATTGCCAAGGGTGATGACTTTGATAAAGCGGCGCAATGGTACTTTACGCCTTACTCGGTGCAGCCTTTCAGCACTGAGCAGCTGAATATGTTCCATCAGCCATTAGATTTACCGCTCACCTTACCTGAGCCTAATCCGTTTATCTGTTATGAGCTTGATCCTTCTGAAATCAAAGAAGCCAGTCAACTGCCACAGGTATTGCAAGACTTACCCGGTTTTAAACTTTGGCATCAACAGGACACTGAATTTAATGTCCCCAAAGGGGTGATTTACATCGCAATCGACAGCCCACACGCTGTGGCTAACTGTCGCAACATCGTAATGACTCGCCTGTGTGTCGAGATGTTTTTGGATGCCCTCGCCAAAGAAACCTATCAAGCGGAAATCGCAGGGATGGGCTACAACCTGTATGCACATCAAGGTGGCGTGACTCTGACGCTTTCTGGCTTTAGCCAGAAACTTCCACAATTGATGGAAGTGATTTTACATAAATTTGCCCAACGTGATTTTCAGCATAAACGTTTTGCGACCATCAAACAGCAGATGATCCGAAACTGGCGCAATGCCGCGCACGATAAGCCCATATCCCAACTGTTTAATGCGATGACTGGGTTACTGCAACCCAATAACCCACCTTATGCCGATTTGCTGGCAGCCATTGAAGATGTGCAAGTGGAAGAATTGGCTGATTTTGTTGATGCCATCTTGTCGCAACTGCACGTTGAAATGTTTGTTTATGGTGACTGGCCAGCAGCAGAAGCACAAAAAATGGCGGAAGTGTTGAAAGATGCGCTTCGCGTTCATGGGCAGACCTACGAAGAGTCGCTCCGACCTCTGATCATGCTAGGAAAGAATGGAACGTTCCAACGTGAGGTTAATTGCCAACAAGATGATTCTGCGATTGTGGTTTACTACCAATGTGAAGAGATAAGCCCGCGCAGCATCGCCTTGTACTCACTGGCAAACCATTTGATGTCGGCAACTTTCTTCCACGAAATCCGCACAAAACAACAGCTTGGCTATATGGTGGGAACTGGCAATATGCCGCTCAACCGTCACCCGGGATTGATTCTGTATGTTCAATCACCTTCAGCTCCGCCGAGTGAATTGATCCGCGCGATTGATGAATTCTTGAATGCCTTATACATGGTGCTGCTTGAATTGAACGAATATCAATGGCACAGCAGTAAGCGCGGTTTGTGGAATCAAATATCGGCACCAGACCCAACTTTGCGCGTGCGAGCACAACGCTTATGGGTTGCGATTGGCAATAAAGATACCGATTTTTATCAACGAGAGAAGGTTCTTGAAGAACTCAAAAACCTGAGCCGTACAGACATGATTCGCTTTGTGGTCAACGAACTCAAACCAAGAACGGCTCACCGTTTGATCATGCATACACAAGGGCGAGCGCACCACGATTCGCCCGCCCTGCAACTTGGTCAGGAAATCGGCTCAGTAGAGGAATTTCAATTACGTCCGAAAGCTTACGATATCGGTTAAAAGACTAAGCTCTTTCCGACTCAACAATAGTTTGTAACGGGTGTGGATGCAGTTTAATGCACACCCCTTGCCACTGAAACGCAACCGTTGGATTGGCTAAGCGTTCGCCTTCACCTTGTGGGCTCGAAAGCTTTACTTTGATGCCTTGTTCAGCAAGTTCATCCCATTTTTCTGCAAGCAATGGGTAATGTGCTTTCAGTTCATCACAGAAGGCTTGCACACTCTGCGCCTGTGACGAAATCACAAACTCAACGTGTTCCCAACTCTGCTCTGGATAGGTTTTGCCCAACGTAGGGTAAGGCAATTCAAGACACTCAATCTGCCAATGACTAGAACGCAGCGGCTCATTAAAGCGAATCACGATAATCGGACGACCATTAATCTGCGCGCAAGAGATTTCTTCACCATAAGCCAGCCAAGCCTGATGTGCTGCTTGCGCCAACTCTTGTTCATTAATTCGCAGTGCAATGTGGTCTAGCTGATTAGCTCGCAGATCCAAGCCTAAAAGATCAAGCAACTGCTCTATTTTTGCGATGAATGTGTCGAGTTTTCCGAGCAGTTGTTCCGGGGCAAGCCCTGTCTCACAAAGTTGTTGTTGCATCTGATTGCCTTAAAATGCCTGTTTGAGCGCGATACTACCAAGATTGACGGAAAAAGGTGAAAATTTCCTGCGTTTCTCCCTAGGTGGATAAGCTGAATATTGTTATCATGGCCGCCAATTAACTAATGTTATTGTGACATGCCTCACTCCCTAAATGATGGCATTCCTACCTATTTCCTTGAATTGAAGGGTAAGCGTGTGAATATCCAAGCACTGATCAATGATCGAGTTTCTCAGGCTATCGAAGCCGCAGGCGCACCAGCAGGCACCCCTGCTCTGGTTCGTCAATCAGCAAAAGCACAATTTGGTGACTACCAAGCGAATGGCATTATGGGTGCAGCCAAACAATTGGGTACCAATCCTCGAGAATTTGCACAAAAAGTCTTGGATGTTCTCAACCTAGAAGGCATTGCGAGTAAAACTGAAATCGCAGGCCCTGGCTTTATCAATATCTTCTTAAGCGAAGAATTCTTGGCTGCACAAGCAGAAGCAGCACTGGCGGATGAACGCCTTGGCGTTGCTCAAGAAGCTCCAAAAACCATCGTGGCTGACTACTCTGCTCCTAACGTAGCAAAAGAGATGCACGTAGGTCACTTGCGTTCAACCATCATCGGTGATGCAGTCGTGCGAACTCTGGAATTCCTAGGCCATAAGGTGATTCGTGCGAACCACATTGGTGACTGGGGTACTCAGTTCGGTATGTTGATCGCCAACCTTGAGCGCGTGCAAAAAGAATCTGGCGAAATCTCGATGGAGCTGTCTGACCTCGAAGCTTTCTATCGTGAATCGAAAAAGCTGTATGACGAAGATGAACAGTTTGCTGAAACTGCGCGTAACTACGTGGTGAAACTGCAAGGTGGCGACCCATTCTGCCTAGAGATGTGGAAGAAGTTGGTTGACGTCACCATGATTCAAAACCAGCGTAACTACGACCGCCTTAACGTATCTCTCACTCGCGAAAACGTGATGGGTGAAAGCATGTATAACGACATGCTGCCGCTGATTGTTAGCGACCTTAAAGCCAAAGGCTTGGCAGTAGAAGACGATGGCGCTCAAGTGGTATTCCTTGATGAATTCCAAAATAAAGATGGCGAACCGATGGGCGTTATCGTGCAGAAACGTGATGGCGGCTTCCTGTACACCACGACTGACATCGCGTGTGCGAAATACCGTTATGAAACGCTTGGTGCCGATCGTGTACTTTACTTCATCGACTCACGTCAACATCAACACTTGATGCAAGCGTGGACTATCGTGCGTAAAGCGGGCTATATCCCAGAGCAAGTCAGCTTAGAACACCATGCGTTTGGCATGATGCTGGGCAAAGATGGCCGTCCATTCAAAACTCGCGCAGGCGGTACCGTTCGCTTGGCTGATTTGCTGGATGAAGCGGAAGAACGTGCAAAAGCGCTAATCGAATCAAAGAACCCAGATCTATCAGCTGACGAAAAAGCTAAGATTGCCAATACTGTCGCGATGGCCGCTGTGAAATATGCGGATCTTTCTAAGCACCGCACCACAGATTATGTGTTCGATTGGGACAATATGTTGGCGTTTGAAGGCAATACAGCCCCTTACATGCAGTACGCTTATACCCGTGTCGCTTCTGTATTTGCTAAAGCAGGCGTGGATATGAACGAGCTAACTGGACATATCCAAATTACTGAAGAAAAAGAGAAAGCTCTGATCGCCAAACTGCTTCAGTTCGAAGAAGCGGTTCAGTCAGTGGCTCGCGAAGGTCAGCCACACATCATGTGTAGCTACCTATTTGAACTGGCTGGTATTTTCTCTAGCTTCTACGAAGCCTGCCCAATTTTGGTGGCTGAACAAGAAAGTGTTAAACAGAGCCGCTTGAAGCTCGCTGCATTGACGGCCAAAACCATCAAGCAAGGTCTTGCTCTATTGGGTATTGAAACACTCGAAAGAATGTAATTGAGTTGCACAAAAGGTTGGCACATTGCCAACCTTTTTTATCCTCTTAACTCAACCATTGATGGAAACGCATTTCTCTTTATGAGGCCAATGTCATGCTGAATTTTGAACTGCACCCACAACTGAAAAAAGATACCGACGTCATCGGACATTTCCCGCTCTGTGTTGCTCTTTTACATAAAGACTCCGCCGTACCTTGGATTATTTTGGTACCTCAGAAGCCAAACCTACGTGAATTGCATCATTTGCCAATGAATGAGCAACAACAGTTTTTGGTTGAATCTCAGATCGTTTGCCAAACATTAGAAAGCTTATTTTCGCCCGATAAACTCAATCTGGGCGCACTTGGGAACATGGTGCCACAACTGCATATCCATCATATCGCTCGCTTTACTCATGACATGGCATGGCCAGGTCCGGTATGGGGTCGTACTCAAGGTGTTTTCCGTTCGGAGCAAGAACAAAAGCAGCTTCTCAGCTCCATTCAAGATCATCTTGCGCAAAACCCACTCTTTGCACTTCAAGTTGCTTAAGCATTTAGCTAAGCCTGATCGTCAAAAAGCCGCATTACGCCTGTCTCTTATACACAAATCCCCCGTCAAGTACGGGGGATTTTTTTGAACTCTGTTTGATGTTGTCGATCTGATCTTCATTACAACATCAGGCAAACACTATGAACTTTATATCAAACTCTGCACAATGGGCTAAACATGTCTTTCAACATGCCAACTTAGGTGATAGCCGACGCGTTAACCGCTTGATTAAACTCTCGG
>NZ_AOMO01000025.1 GCF_000338875.1 Vibrio mimicus CAIM 602
CTTCTCATCCAGTACGAACAGTTTACCCGCCCCCCATTTGTGCCAACACCATAGGCAGCTCGCTGCGATTAAGTTCTTTCACTGCGGCTTGAGCACCTAATTTAGCGATCACTTGCTGTCTATCTGGCGTGAGTTCAAGAATCTCTTTCCACATAACGCTTTATCTTTTACGGTACAGAATATCCATGAATTCAGTGTATAAGAAGAATGCGAATTGCTGAACTTCATAGCCCGCAAATTCAGGCTTATGTCACTCTGTGAATAAGGGAAAAAGGTTTTTGAAAATCAAAGTTAAGGCTAGGCATGTTTCAGGCCACATGGCATGACACTTAAACTTAAGCAGCATAAATGGAGGTTTACACTGTAAACAGCAAGCAAACCGCTTACGTGCTTACAACAGGATGTCTTTGTGAACAAAAGAATAGACTGCCGTAACGCGGCGGCCTTGATTTGAGTATTCCAGTGATTCGCACAACTGTTTTGCTAACAGAATGCCTCGACCATAGGTTCTTTCATTGGGCACTTCGTTCACTATGCTGCAATCAAACCCTTTGCCACTGTGCTCTAAATCTATCTCTATACGCTGCTTTTCAGGTTGGTAATTTACTTTGAGGATCAACCAGTGATAGTCAGGTAAGGTTTTTAAGCGTCTATCTCTTAATTGATAGAATTCAAAAAAGCCATCTGGTGTATCTTTCAGTGACGAATCCAGTTCCAATAAGCCATGTTCAATCGCATTAGCAAATAGCTCGGAGAGCACAGAACAGAGCAGGTCGAGGTGTTCTCCGCCGCTCACAATCCCCGTCAGGAAACGACGTACTTCATTCATCAATGTGATTTTGCGTAAAACATCTGCCGGGAAATGCAATTCGGTTTGCAGCGGGATACAACTCTGCACCACTTTAGGTAAGGCTTTATCACTCTGATTACTGTTGGTGATAGGGAAAGTCATGGTCAAAATGGACAGATCATCCCCTTTGCCTCGGTTGGAGAACTTTTTAACGGCATCATAAAGCGTGGGGATTAAGGCTTCCGAGTAGGCTTGTGTGAGCACTTGTTCAAGGCGGCCTTGACCAAAATGTTCACCCTTCTCATTCATCGCTTCGATGATCCCGTCCGTGTAACAAACCAATTTTTGGTTCGGCTCTAATTTGAAGTGCTGCACATCCGCTTCAAACTCATTAGAAGGCAATACGCCCAGCGGCATGTGATTTGACATCAGACGGCTGACAATTTTTCCTTCATGATCGATCAAATACGCTTCAGGCAATCCACCTCCCCACCAAGAGATTTCAAAGCCGTTTGCGCGCACTTCAAACACACTAGCGGCAAGCATCATGCCCATGGGTAAGAAGCGTTCCAACGAGTGATTAAGCTCAATCACCATTTCCCCAAGCGATAAGCCTTTTTGCGCGGTTGAGAAGAAAGTGCGTGTCGCCGGAATAGTCGAAATCGCCGCAGGTAGCCCGTGGCCGGTAGCATCCGCGATCATCACATACACACCGCCATGGGGTCGGTTAGCCACCACGATCAAATCACCATTGAAAATGGTCGAAGGGGTCGAAATGTAGTGAATACCGAAGATGTGCTCGACTTGGTGACACATCTCCTCCATCAGGTTGGTAAAAATCGATTCTGAAATGGCGTAGTCATACTGAACTTGTTCACGAAAATGACGCAGTTCATCACGCTGTTCCATCACCTCATTGTGCATTTTCACAATGCGATAATGCGCCTGAACTTTGGCAATCAGCACACTGCGTTCAACGGGTTTGAGGATAAAGTCGTCGCCCAGTGCCAGACATTTTTCAAATGAATCGCGATCATCCAATACGGTAAGGAAAATAATCGGGATATGGTGCTTTACAAACCCGTGACGGATCTCCTTCGCGGTCGTAAATCCATCTTTAATCGGCATCATTACATCGAGCAGAATCACATCAGGGAGGGCTTCCATATCACGCATCGCGTCCAGTGCTTGCTGCCCATTTTCATAAGTATCAATATGTGATGCGATGTGCGCCAAGATGAAGCGACACAATTCACGATTCGTAGCATGATCATCAACAATCATTACTCTCACAAAACAGCTCCTATGGCTCTCTGTCACTCGATATCGAATTTTTTATCAAAGCGCGATATCAACAGAATTTTCCTCACTTGAGGCAAGATATTGACGATTCGGATCATGCCGTCACCCTGTTCTAGGTATTTCTGCATATTGAGCAGCATGCCAAGCCCTGCGCTATCAATATAGTCGACTTTACGCAGATCAATCGTGAAACGATGATCATGGCGTTTTGCATAACTCGCACGAAAATCATGCACAAGGTTGAAGCAAAAAGCGCCTTCGATCGAAACGGTGATGTGTTTATTATGGCTATCGATATTGGTATGGATTGTCATCTCGTTCTCCCTAGAATAGCTCGACTTCGCCTTCATCTATGCAATGTTGATTGGCTGCTAACGCACTACGATTACGAGAGCGTTCCTGTAAAGCAGCAATGCTTTCCGTGATTTGATGGATATTTCGTGAGCTAGAATGAACGGCTTTAAGCAAACTCGTTGCTTCTTGTAAAAAGGAGAGAGAACCCAATGCATACTCCCCTTGCTGAGAAACAATATCGGTGAACTGTAATGCCCGTGTGCCATCACGAACTTGTAGCGTAAGTTTTTGCCCCAACTGCTGAAGTTTATTCACTTCTTGTTCTATTTCGGTATTAAGCTGCTGAACACCACGCAGCATGTAATCCACTTTTTCTTTTGATTCTATTGCCTTGGTCATATCGAATGAGCCATCTCGCCCACGGTGCGATTGGCGATGGAAACCGTGTCTTGAGCCACCATCATTTCTTTTTCAATTTGGCTGTTTAGGCTGTCCGCCTTAATCGATAGATCACGGACTTCTTGTGCCACCACGGCAAAACCGCGTCCTGCCTCTCCCGCTCGCGCGGCTTCAATTGCCGCATTGAGGGCGAGCAAGTTCGTTTGCTCTGAAAGACCACGCACTTGTCTCAGCAGTTTGAAAACCACATCCAGTTTCTGTGACATATCGTGAATGCTATGCACGGCCGAAATACTCTTCTCCGAAACATCCACCAGAATTTGTACGAATTGCTGAATGATCGCTTCGGTTTTGGGCAGCACTTCCATTAAGTCAAATTCACTGCCTTGGTTGGCCATTAAGTTATCCACCAACTGGGTCGATACTGCCGATTGTTCTTCACTGACACTTTGCAGACCAAAGAAGCTGTGATTGATGGTTTCGGCGGATGTGAGAACAATTTGGCGCTGCCTTTCCAAGGGATCCGAAATGCGCTGAATATTGTCTTTTAAAATCTGTTCAAGCTGACTTAATGCCTGTTTTTGATCCGCAGACAAAGGGGTGTCGGTAGCTTGTTGAGTAGCATTCCCAATAGCACTGGCGGGTTGAGATTCAAAGCTCATCCACCAAGGCAAAGCCGCACTCAGTGCCGCAATCAAGATCAGCCACCAAACAACTCCAAACTGAAAAAGCCCCCACAGTAGGAGGATTTGCCCTATTAGTATCAGCGTAATTTTATTTTTTCTGGTTATCATCCTGAACCTCGCGACGCCCTACTGAAGTGATTTGGGTCTTTTTTGTAATTGCTCAACGATCCATGGAGCCATTAAGCCTAAAGGTTTTACGGCACTTGCTGCCCCTAACTCAATCGCAACTCGCGGCATACCCCACACTACGCTTGATCGCTCATCCTGTGCTGCCGTCACTGCACCTTGTTGATGCATGGCCAGCATGCCTTTCGCACCATCTTGCCCCATCCCAGTCAGCAAAATTCCCAAGGCTTTATTACCAACACTTTGGGCGATGGAATCAAACATGACATCGACAGACGGCTTGTGCCGATTCACCGCAGGTCTATCGTCAAGCTCTGCATATAATTTTCCGGAACGTTTCACGATCACGATATGTTGATCGCCGGGGGCGAGATAGGCACACCCCATCTCCAATGGCGTGATCTGCTGTGTGACTTCTTGAACATGCACAGCACTGCTGTCATTGAGTCTTTTGGCTAAAGAAGGGGTAAACAGAGCACTGATGTGTTGAGTCATCACAATCGGTGGTAAACCCGCAGGTAATGCAGACAACACCTGTTTTACTGCCTCTGTGCCCCCCGTCGATGAACCAATTGCAATCAACTGATAATCGCTAGCCACCTGACCTGAAATATGGTGTGAAGGTGCAGCACTCTGCGCGCCTACGTTAGCTTGTGCCGCCACCTTAATTTTTTCGTTAACCAAGGCTTTGTAACTGAGCATCTCTGCCGGGTTATCCGATGATGGTTTGGGGAAATAATCCACGGCCCCCAACTCCAGTGCCGCCAAGGTTGCCTCTGCACCGTGTTGAGTTAAGGTTGAAATCATCACGACAGGCAGAGGGTGCAGACGCATCAGGTTTTTCAAAAACTGCACGCCATTCATTTTGGGCATTTCCACATCCAAGGTCAGCACGTCGGGTTTGTGGAGTTTGATCAACTCGCGAGCTTGATAAGGATCTTCCGCACTGGCAATCACGATCAACTCAGGATCGCTATCAATGAGCTGAGTGAGCAGTGCTCGAAATACAGGGGAGTCATCAACAATCAACACTTTGATTTTTTTCATTGAAACAGCTCCACATCATCGGAAGTGATCTGTTTGTCGATAGTGTGCTGATACTCTTCTTCATCATGCTTAATGGCATGTGCAGAGCTAAACCCAATCCGTTTAATCCACGCTTGACCAGTTTGCGGATCAAACAGCACTTTTCTCGGCAAAGAACCCCCTAAGTCTTGAGCAACCACATGCAAGTTTTCACGGTGGGCATACTCAAGAACAAACTCGACATTCTTCTCTCCAACCTGAGATTGGTAGCCCATCAAATGAGCGCCACCAAACAACTTAAAACTCAACCTTTCCCGTTCTGCACCCATGGACAATAAACGATTAATCAGCAACTCCATGGCATAGCATCCATAACGAGAGGTATCCGACAGTAAGGCTTGAGGGTGCCAATGATGACTCTCAAACTGGCTGTGAAAAGGCAGCAGAAAATGATTCATTCCCCCGACCCCGATCTGAACATCCCAAGCACAGACTGAAACGCAGGATCCTAATCCAGTGTGTATGATTTCGTGATCGGCAGTAGCATAAACACCGCCAGGCATCACTTTTACCCAATGCCGCAGATCGCTAGGATGATTGAAGCGATGGTAATGACCATTTGCCTCTTCCTGCTTCAGTTTACGTTTGGTGGCGAGTTTACTGTCTGACATAAATGGTGTGCCCCAGATGATGGAAAAGAGAGAGGCAACGCCCCACGCTTTCCGAATGTCCCAACATTAAAATCCCACCCGGCTTAAGTTGCTGATGAAAGCGTTCAATCAGCTGTTCTTGGGTTGGCCGGTCAAAATAAATCATCACGTTACGGCAGAAGATCAGATCCAGCGGTTGTTTAAATGGCCAGTCTTGGATCAGGTTTAACTGACGAAAATCAATGTAACGCTGCAGCTCCTGTTTAATTTTCATCTTGCCCTGCTGCCCTTTCACGCCACGAACAAAGCAGCGGCGCAGGTAAGGAGCCGGAATAGAGTTTTGCAATTCGATCGGATATATCCCCGAACGCGCTTTTTCTAGCACTGCCGTATCCAGATCCGTCGCCCAAATCTTCACATCAGGCAAAAGCCCATGACACCCGCATTTTCGAGTACTGAAACGAGGGTATAAGGCTCCTCACCCGTCGAGCATCCGGCTGACCAAAACCGTAACTGGCCAACGCGCTCTTTACGCCACTCTTCAACCAGTACTTTTTCAATGAAATCAAAGTGGTGACTCTCACGGAAAAACTCTGTTTTATTGGTGGTCAAGGTATTAATGAAGTGAATGCGTTCCTGCTCATCACTTTCAATAAGATCCCGGAATTCTTTAAAGCGACGCAGCCCCCTGCGGCGCATCTGCCGACTCAGGCGGCCATACACCATGGCACGCTTTGAGTCCGGCAGATAGATCCCGACCGTCTTATGCATAAACCATTGAATGAATTTGAAATCCTTATCGGTGAGTTCAAATTCTTGCTCATTGACCGCCAACATACCTTATCCCTGCATTAGAACTCTTCCCACTCATCACCCTCTTCCGCAGCCCGAGGTGGCATTTTGTGCACGGCTTGATGAACCGGTGCTTTATGCATACTGACGGCAGGCTTCGCTTTGGGAGGCGATGTGGGTTGACGTGTTTTTCGCTCAAATGTGGTGACGTTGTTTTCTGTCACAAAAAAGTTCATCAGATTAAGCAACTCTTTCCCTTCATCTTTCAGTGACTGACTCGCCGCAGAAGTTTCCTCAACCAAAGAAGCATTTTGTTGGGTCATTTCATCCATCGCGGCAATCGCACGGTTGATCTCATCAATACCGGTCGATTGTTCAACGCTGGAAGCGGCAATCTGCGCGATCAAATCTGACACTCTCGCCACCGCTTCAACGATCTCTTTCAATGTGGATCCTGATTCGTTCACTAAGCGTGAACCTTCATTCACCTTGTCGACGCTGTCGTTGATCAACCCTTTGATCTCTTTGGCCGCTCCGGCGCTTCGTTGCGCCAGATTGCGCACCTCGCCCGCTACCACAGCAAACCCACGGCCTTGTTCTCCGGCACGCGCCGCTTCAACTGCGGCATTGAGCGCTAATAGATTGGTTTGGAAGGCAATTTCGTCAATCACGCTAATAATGTCGGCAATTTTCTTACTCGCCGTGTTAATGGCCCCCATCGCACTGATGGCTTCACCGACCACTTCCCCACCGCGCGTCGCTTTTTTCGCGGCATCGGTAGCAAGAACATTGGCATCCTTCGCGTTATCAGCGTTTTGGCGTACCGTTGCGGTGATCTCTTCCATACTCGCAGCGGTTTCTTCTAGGTTAGAAGCTTGAGCTTCCACGCGTTGGCTCAAATCGTTGTTGCCATCCGCAATTTCGGTGGAAGCCGTAGCAACGCGAGCAGAAGAAACGGTAATTTTGTCGACCATGTTGCGCAGGTTCACGATGGACGCATTGACTGCGCTCGCTAGCCGACCAAATTCGCCTTGGTACTCTTCAGACATACTGGTATTGAGATCGCCTTCTGCGACTCGGCTCATCACGGTAATACATTGTCCTAAAGGTTCGACTAAAGTGTTGAGCAAGTTATTGATGCCGTCACCGAGTTCACGCATGAAGCCGGAGTAAACGCTCGTGTTGATTCTGTCATGCAAATCGCCCTTGATGGCCTTTTGGATCAAGGTTTCCACTTGGCGCTGCCCGTCACGCTGCTCGGTAATGTCCACCCATTGCAGCGCAGGGCCAATGTATTCACCTTTGGCGTTCCGCATGGCGATACAAGTGAGGTTAAATTCCAAAGAACCCACTTTGATCATCGAGCTAAAAGGCAAGCGATCGGGGTTATTGATAATAGAGCGCTGATGCGCTGGGTTTTTATGGAAAATATCGATATTTTTGCCCACCAGATCGGAGGCTTTAAATCCAGGAAAGGCTTGAGCCAATTCCGGTTCGCGATGGGTCAAAAGCTGTAACAGTGCCGGATTAAGATACTGAATAATCCCGTCTTTATCGGCCATCATCAGGTTAGTGGTCATCCCTTCCACGGCAGAAGCCAGGCGACCAATTTGCTGCTCACGTACGATTTCTTCTGTCACATCACGCCATTCAAGGGTGTTACCGATATAGGAACCACGATCGTCGATGATCGCTCCAACATTGAGCTCAATTTTGACCCCTTTGATGTTGATCACCGTGGTGTAGGGAAGATTTTTGGGATCGGCGAGCATACTCCGCTGGTGGCGAGGATTGATATGGAAATTATCGATACAGTAGCCCTGTAAAAAATTGGCTTCGGCTCGAAAATCAGGCCATACGCTGCGAAACAGAGTTTCATGCACTTTGAGCAACTTGAGTGTTTGATGATTGAAATAGGTGATTCGAAAATCACGGTCGATCATCATCAAGGCTGTTTGCGCCGCATTGAGTGCGGACAAAAGCTGGTAGTTGGATATCCCACCACTTGTCTCTGTTTCCTCAAACTCACTGGTTGCACTCTCTTTGGCTGGCTCAACAAACTGAGGCACAACCTGTTGCTTACGATTCCAAAATGCCATGTGTCTTCCCTCATTGTGTGCTTTCAGCAATGGTGCTTAAGCGCAGCGCCTCAACATCAAACAGCGCATCAATATCAATTAAAACTAAGTGTCGGTTTTTGATTGCCGCAATCCCTTTCACGTATTGATTGCCAATCACTGTTGAAATACTGGGTGCGGGCTTAATCTCTTGCTCAGACAACGCATAGACTTCTGCCACGGCATCCACAATCAGGCCTAACGGCTGCTGGTTAGCAGCATTGATCACCACCACCACGGTAGTGGCATTGATCTCCACAGGTACCAATCCCAAACGTCGCTTGAGATCGACGATCGGAATGTATTCCCCCCGAATATCCAGCAACCCCAGCACAAAAGGTGGTGCGTTAGGCAGAACGCGTACCGGGTTCCAACCTCTCACTTCACGCACTTCCAGTATTGGGATGCCATACTCTTCATCATCTAAAACGAAGCTCAGAAACTCTCGCTGTATCATGCCTGTCCCTCACTGAGGATTCTGTCCATATCCAGCAACGCATCACCATCAAGCAGGGACATCACTTCGTCCCCAACATTCAAAATTCCGCTTAAGAAAGGCACGACAACACTCTCACCTACCGCGGGGTGCAGGGAGGCATCCCCTTGCCCAAGAACATCGCTTACGGAGTCCACCACTAAACCCATGAGGCGTTTTTGCTCTTGTTGGTAAGCTCTCAGAATCAGCACCACGGTTGTCGGTAAGTAATCGTATTGGTCTAAACCAAAGCGCTGGCGCAAATCTATGATGGGGACAATCATGCCGCGTAAGTTAATCACCCCTTTGACAAAATCAGGCGATCTTGGGATTGGTGTGGGCTTCTCCCACACTCGAATTTCTTCAACATGGGAGAGCGCCACTCCGTAAAGTTCCATACCGAGAATGAAGCTCAAAAAATCCGCGCCACCAGTTAACCCCATATCCATCGAAAGAACTGGCATGGGCTGCGAGGCTGGCGATGTATTGAGATCCGCTGAATTCATACCTGCTCCTTACGCCGCTTTGCCTTTGTTGGTGGAAGTGGCCGTCCGCTTCATAAAGTGCGTAATCAAGCCGGGAATATCGAGGATCAACGAGACAGAGCCATCGCCTAGAATGGTGGCACCAGAAATGCCAGCGACTTTGGCGTAATTGGATTCAAGGCTTTTGATCACCACTTGTTGCTGATCGAGCAAATCATCCACCAACAACCCAACACGATGCCCTGCAGATTCCACAAAGCAGAGCAGGCGTTTTTCCAAGCTGCCACTGCGCCCCATGGCGAGTTCATCTTGCAAACGCAGAATCGGGATGTTTTCTTCACGCAGACGATAGAGTTCAATCCCACCGGCGGCGTGTTTCACACTACCGATGTTGATTTGAATGGATTCCACGATAGTCAGCAGCGGGATGACATAAACCTGATCGGCAACTTTCACTAACTGACCATCCAAAATGGCCAATGTCAGCGGAAGACTGATGGTAAAGCGACTACCGCGACCAAGTTCTGATTCCACTTCGATTTGGCCACCAAGCTCTTCAATATTGCGTCTCACCACATCCATGCCGACGCCACGGCCTGAGATATCCGAAACTTGCTCTGCGGTGGAAAAACCGGGCGCGAAAATCAAATTGATGATTTGTTTGTCAGTCAGATCGCTGCGCTGGGTCTGCGGCTCCAGCACACCTTTTTCTACGGCTTTGCGCCACAATTTGTCACAATCAATACCAGCGCCATCATCACTGATTTCTACGATGATGGAGCCGCCTTGATGGAAGGCTTTCAGGGTAATCACCCCGGTTTCTGGTTTGCCTTTGGCAAGCCGAACTTCTGGCATTTCAACCCCGTGATCGATGCCATTTCGCACCAGATGCACAAGTGGGTCGACAATACGTTCCAGCACCGTTTTATCCAGCTCGGTCTGCTCACCTTGGATTTGTAAATCGACTTTCTTGCCTAAGCGACCACACAAATCGCGCACTAAACGTGGAAAGCGGCTGAAAGCAAAACTCATCGGCAACATGCGAATATTCAGCACGTTTTCCTGCAAGTCTTTGCTGTTTTGCAGCAGTTGCGCCAAACCCGCTTTTAACTTATCCAGCTTGTCCATCGAGAAGTCATTACCCAGCTCAGTCAGCATGGATTGCGTAATCACTAACTCACCGACAAGGTTGATCAGGTTATCCACTTTCTCAATATCGACGCGGATCGAAGAAACACTCGATTCCATTTTGGCAGGTTTATTCGCAGCCTCGGTTTTGCTTGGAGAGGAAGCGACTTCAACCAGTGGAGCTTTTTCAGGTGAGGAAGGCTCACACGCCACCACGGGATGAGGTGGCTCTTCGGGTTCAGTTCTAGCGGAGGCGAGTTCGGTTTCCGGTGTTTCAGCACGTTCACTGGCTTCGGTATCGGCAAGCTCTTGCTCTGAGGAATGCAAAGGCTGTAAGGTTAAGTCGCACTCATCCTCAACCCATTCGAACAGTTCACGAACCTCATTTTCGGATACATCACCCGTTAAACGAATCGTCCAGCTCAAATAACACAGTTCGGGATCCAGCTCCGCCAGTTCAGGCAAGGCCTGATGGTGCATCTCAATTTGGCATTGCGCACCCAATTCACGTAGCTCACGCAAAATCCGTAACGGGTCATTGCCGCTATAGAACAGAGTTTGATGAGGAACAAAATGAACTTGCCAGCCTTCTGTGGCCATGGAATCAGCGGTGTCCGTCGCAGCAGCGGAATGGGGTTGATCTGGTTCTAATTCTGCTGAGACGGTAGAAGTTTCCGCTAACAGAACTTGTAACTCAGCACTGACTTGCTCTTTTAAAGCTTCATCAATCTCCGTCTGCTGTTCACGGCTATCAAGCATGTCACGGATCACATCACAGCTTTTAAGTAGAGTATCAATGCCTGGAGTGGTCAGCTGTTTTTTCTGGGTACGGATCAGGTCGAGGTAAGTTTCAACGGCGTGGGTAAATTCGCTGATTTCGTGCAAATTAAAAGTGCCCGCTCCCCCTTTGATGGAGTGAGCAGCACGAAAGATAGTATTCAGCACTTCAAGATCCATCTCAGAAGGATCCAGTTGCAGTAATTCCCTTTCCAATGTCTCAAGATTTTCCCTGCATTCAACATGAAAAATCTTACGGAGTTGCTCCATATCTAAAGCCATAACTCACCCGCCGACTGAATTGTTTTGATTATTTTTAGAGCTCAGCTTTTTATAAAACGCGCTGCAAAGTTTTTAATAATGTCTCTGGGTTAAAAGGCTTTACTAACCATCCGGTTGCCCCTACCGCTTTACCTTCTTGTTTTTTTTCAGGGCTAGTCTCTGTCGTTAGCATCAAAATGGGAGTGAACTTGTACTGGCTTTGCATACGAACGGCTTTCACAAATTCAAAACCACTCATCACAGGCATGTTGACGTCTGAAATAATCACATCAAAGCGCGATTTTTGCGCCTTGGTTAATGCATCACGCCCATCTGTTGCGGTTTCCACTTCATAGCCCGCATCCTGAAGGGTGTGAGAGACCATTTGTCGAATCGAAATTGAATCATCCACTGCCAAAACTCTAGCCATAACGTTTCCCTCATTCACTTTCAGCTTGCATCAGGTGTGTCATCCCCAATAGAACAAGCCCTTCCTCTAATACGTCAGATAATTTTTCTAAATGGATCTCAAGCCCATTGTGTTGTGCAGTCATAAATAAAGAAGCAAGCAACTGAACTCCCGCAGCGTCGACTCGCACCACCGCCGAACCATCAATCAGAATTGGCTCACCTTTGGCAATCCAAGGCAAAAAGAGCTCTTTACACTCCTGCACATGCGCAATGTCCAATGCTTCATTCAATATCAACATGAAAAATCCGATCTTTAAGATGAGATGAATAATCAACCATTTTCGTACTTCACGATTTGAGTTTAGGAGGGATTAGCCAATTATCAAACTCAACTAAAATATCTCGTACCAAAGAGGTATTCGGCTTGGATTTCCTGAGACGACCGATGAAATTAGCCATGAACAAAAGAGTTCTGTTTTTTCCTCTCACAGATATAGACATGATTTTTATTCTCATGATTTAATTGATTGTTATGTTATAACATTTCAATTAAGGATTTTTTGATGAAAAAACCGATGTTGCTCAGCCTGATTACCGTATTGGCGGGCATAACTTTTTGGCTAACCAAAGCGGAGCCTGCACCAACTTCTCTAGAAATTTCAGGCCCTTTTGAGTTCAACAGCCAAGATTTGGCCAAAGATGGATACCTATTTTCGCGCTTACAAGTGGTTGAAGCCTTGGTGGGGATCGATGAAAACTCACAACCCTACCCTTTGCTGGCAAAAAGCTGGAACGTGAGTAACCATGGATTAGTGTGGCGCTTTACTCTGCGTTCTAGTGTGCAATTTCATGACGGAACCCCTCTGACAGCAGAGGCCGCAGCCAATGCGCTCAATCACGCATTAAGTAAGCCGGGCGTTGTTAAACAAGTGCCCATCAAATCCATTCGTGCTGAAGGCGATGAAGTGGTGATTGAGTTGAATTCCGTCTATCGCCCAATGACTGCGGTGTTGGCTCACTACTCACTCGCGATTGCTTCGCCTGATTCTTATGACGCAAACGGCAATATCATCCAACTTTCAGGAACTGGCCCTTACAAAATTGCCGAGTTACAAGTCCCTCATAAAGCGAGTGTGGTGCGTTTTACTCCGTATTGGGGGACACCAGCCAGCATAGAAACGGTGAATTACTTAGCCGGACACCGTTCAGAAAGCCGTGCGTTGTTAGCCCAAACCGGACAGGCCGATCTGGTTTACACGCTTGATCCGATCAGTATTCCTTCTCTGCAACAGAGCCAAGATTTGGATCTGTACATTGAATCTATGCCTCGCACAGTGCTGATCAAACTGAACAATGAACATCCGTTGCTGAACCACCCCGATGTTCGTCAAGCCATCAGTCTGGCGATCAACCGTGAAGGCATTGCTCAATCTGTTTTGAAATTGCCGGGTTCTGAAGCTTATCAACTCTTCTCTCCAGCACTCGGAGCATGGCATTTACCAGAAAAAACACCGCCTCAACGTAATTTGGATACCGCGAAAACGCTTTTAGCCAACCAAGGCTGGACGATGAATTCCCAAGGTTTACTGGAACGTGAAGGCCAAGTTTTTCGAGTCCAATTACTGACTTATTCCGATCGCCCCGAACTGCCTTTAATTGCCACCGCTCTGCAAGCTCAACTGAAAGAAGCGGGAATTCAGGTAGATATCTCGATTGATAACTCAAGCGCTATCCCAGCCAAACACCATGATGGCACCCTACAAATGGCGCTGATTGCGCGCAATTTTGGGACTATCGCCGATCCACTGCCACTCTTGCTCAGTGATTTCGCGACTCATCAAGGCTCTGACTGGGGGCCGACCAATTGGTCATCGCCACAATTTAGCCAATTGCTGGCAGAGCTTTCGACGGAGTCAGACAACGCGCGTTACCAGCAACTTACTGGCCAAGCTGCTCAGCTATTGGCTAATGAAATGCCGCTTATCCCAGTCACCTACTACCGCCAGATTGTTTCGGTGAATAAACGAGTCGCAGGCTTTTCCTTCGATCCTTTTGAAATTAACTACCGCGTCGCACAGATGAGTTTCAATGACTAAAATTCTTCTTCATCGTTTTTACCAAGCCCTTTTTGTGGCCTGGTCAGTGGGCACACTGACGTTTATCTTAATGCGTTTTATCCCGGGCGATGTGGCTTACCGCATTGCGGCAGGTCGTTATGGCTATGATTACGTGAATGCGGAAGCCGCTCTGGCCGTGCGTGCTGAACTGGGGTTGGATCGTTCGGCCTTTGAACTTTATTTGCAGTGGTTGTGGGATCTACTGCATCTCAACTTGGGAAATTCTTTGGTCAGTGGTGAGCCTGTCATCCATGCCATTGTGCATAACCTTGGGCATAGCCTTTTGCTGGCGTTTGCGGCCACGCTGATTTCGCTCCTCATCGCGATCCCGATTGGGGTGTATTGCGGTAAACGCACCAATCAGTGGGCCGATCACCTTGCCTTACTGATGTCGATAGTGATCAAAGCACAACCCGTTTTTTTGATTGGTTTAGGCCTAGTCATCCTCTTCGCGTTACAACTGAACTTGTTGCCCGTTGCTGGTTTCGGACACCCCAAATTCCTGATTCTGCCCGCATTGGCATTAGCACTGGGGATGGCGGCCATGTCGAGCCGGATG
Source organism: Vibrio mimicus CAIM 602 (assembly GCF_000338875.1). Lineage (GTDB taxonomy): Bacteria > Pseudomonadota > Gammaproteobacteria > Enterobacterales > Vibrionaceae > Vibrio > Vibrio mimicus. The sequence continues at coordinate 14,396 of NZ_AOMO01000025.1, forward strand.
ATCCGTAACTCCACCGCACAAGTGCTGCGCTCCCCGTATTACGCTTTCGCACGTTTAAAAGGCCTAAATGCCGAACAGGCTTTTCAGCGTCACGCACAGCGTAATATCGCCCTTCCCGTCATGGCATTTGTCGGTATTCAAGCTGTTAGCTTGGTAGAAGGTATTGTGATGATTGAATCGCTCTTCTCTTGGCCGGGAGTCGGTCATGCCCTATCCCATGCCATTTTCCAGCGTGATATTCCGATGATCCAAGGCTCAGCACTTTTAATGGGTTTGCTGTTTGTCGCCCTCAATACGCTGGTGGATTTAGCCCAATACGCACTCGACCCTCGTTTGCGCTTAAGCCGCCATTCACAACAGGAGGCCAGAGGATGAAACCCCATTTCTCTCCATCACAATGGGTAGGGTTTAGCCTACTCTTCTTGTTGCTTTCACTCGTCGTTATCGAAAATCTGGTATACGGCGGCGATCCAGCCCAACAAGATTTAAGCCAAGCCTTAGCCACTCCCACTTGGGATGAGCCGCTAGGAAGAGATCACTACGGGCGCAGCAATTTCGCGCGTTTAAGTTCAGCCATCGCCACCTCTTTCGCCATGGCAGTAGCCTGCGTTTTCAGTTCTGCTTTACTCGGTTTAATCACGGGCATCGTTGCCGCATGGAAAGGAGGCTGGTGGGATAAAAGCTTCTCTTGGCTACTCAATATGCTGCTGGCAATGCCCGGTTTAATTTTGGTGTTGCTGTTTGGCGCTATGGTGCCAGGCTCCTTTTTCATCCTCTATCTCGCGATTGCATTAATGCTTTGGGTGGAATTTTTCCGCGTGGTACGCAGTAAAACACTCTCTTTGCTGGAGCAACCACAAATCGAGGCATCACGCCTGTATGGTTTCAATGCTTGGTATCTGTTTCGTCGCCATCTTTGGCCTGAGCTGCGTGAAGACTTGTTTACGCTCGGCTGCTTTGGTGCCGGAAACGCGATTTTAGCTCTCGCCTCTATCGGTTTTCTTTATGTTGGGCTTAAGCCGCCACAAGCGGAATTAGGCATGATGATGGTGGAACTGTTTCGCTACTACCACCAAGCGCCTTGGGTGCTCGCCCAACCGATTTTGGTGGTGTTTACCTTAGTTCTCAGTTTTCAATTGCTCGCGAAAGGAAGAATATCGTGACTGCTTTACTTTCTGTACAACAGCTTTCCATCTCGAGCGTGCAAGAAACTCTGGTTGAAAGCTTGTCGTTTGATTTACACCCTCATCAAGCACTCACCATTTTGGGGGAAACAGGATCCGGAAAAAGTTTATTGGCGAATGCCATCATCGGAAATTTGCCGGATGGAGTGCGTAGCCAAGGCAGTGTGAGGCTGTTTGGACACTACCAGCATTTACGTTCGCAAGCTGAACGCGAAGCACTATGGGGTAAACAGTTAGCCGTATTGCCACAAGAACCATGGCACGCTTTAAACCCCATTATGCCGGCGGGTGAACAAGTAGCAGAAGTTCATCGATGGGTGATGGGTAATCACGATGGCAGTGCTGAATTAACGGATTATGCTTTTCAGCAGGTCGCGTTAGCTCATGACCAAGCCAAATATCCGCATCAACTATCTGGTGGAATGGCGCAGCGTGTCGCTTATTTATGTGCCACTCAAACTAAAGCGCCCTTGCTGATTGCAGATGAACCAACCAAAGGGCTCGATGCAAGCCGTCGCGATCAAATCATCCACCTGCTACAAGCGCAATTGACCCGTGGCGCTTTGCTAACCATTACCCACGATATTGAAGTGGCCGAGAAATTAGGCGGCACGATCATGGTGATGCGTAAAGGCGTGATTCAAGAGCAAGGGCCGGCGCAGCAGGTGTTGAGCAATCCGCAATCGGATTATGCGAAAGCGTTAATCAACGCCGATCCCAGACATTGGTCAGCAACGCAGCTCTGCACTATGGGTTCGCCACTGCTTAAGGCAGAAGATCTCGCGATGCGCTGGGGAGAAAAACGTTTATTTGATTCATTGAATTTCACCCTCCATGAAGGCGAAATTCTTGGGATCAGTGGTGATAGTGGTTGTGGAAAATCAACCCTCGCTGACTTATTGCTCGGGCTGCTCAAACCAACGCAAGGCAAGGTAACACATTTGCAAAAACTAGAACTGGGTAAGGCACTTAAGCTGTATCAAGATCCGCCAAGTGCATTAGCCAGAAGCGTGACTTTGCACACCTTGTTGGATGATGTTTGCCAGCGGCACCGTGTAGACAAAAGCCAAATTCCGCACTTACTTGAGCGGTTAGGTTTATCCCCCAAACTGCTGTCACGCAAAGCCAACCAAGTCTCGGGGGGAGAATTACAACGCTTTACCATTCTGCGAGCTTTACTGACTCGCCCTAAGATCTTAGTGGCGGATGAACCTACCTCTCGGTTGGATCCCATCACAGCCACCAGCACCCTCAAACTGATTATCGAATTAACTCAAGAAATTGGCTGCGCATTGGTGTTAATTAGCCATGAAAAAACCATGCTTGAGAAAACTTGTCATCGCATCCTCACTTTATAACCCACATGAGGCCAAACGGCCTCATTCATCATCCCACCCTTTTACAGTGTAAATGGACTGAGATCATGTACATAGATTGCAGTTATTTTTGCAAATCACACCACTTATCAATTTATATGTGAGCAAACGCATAGGCCGCAATTGATTTCTGGTTTCTTAAGGTTTTATTAAGAAACCGTTGCTAAGTTTCTAATTAGTTTAGGTGAATTTACTCATATGGGTTCATGTGTAAAAGCTCATGTTGAAAATTTCCCACCTCATTCGCTTGTACGGAGATCTTCTTTACCACTCTTCGTTGAGTTTTTCAGTGTTGTATCGCCAGGAAACCGTTGGGAGTCAGCATCTATCAATGGAATCGCAATTTTGAGGTATGCATGCGAATCATGAAGCTAAAAGCCTTTTCATATAATCAGTTGGTATTTCTGCTGGCAGTCTATTTCGCATTGCCGATCAATCTACCGGTTTACGCCAAGTTAGAGCAAATCTTCACTCAGGCTTCTCAAATTCATTGGGGGTTTGCTCTTTCTATTCCGCTTTTTTTCCTGTTTGCGCTGAACTTTATTTTCCAAATATTTAGTTGGCCTTACCTGTTCAAGCCATTCTTCGCCGTACTCTTGGTGGTATCGGCCTTGATAAGCTTCGCGGGTTATCAGTATGGCACCATTATCGATCAAGACATGTTGGTCAATGTGTTGGAAACCAACAGTAGTGAGGCGGGTTCTTATCTCACTATTTACTCTGTGCTGTGGTTGCTGTTTTTAGGTGTATTGCCGGCGCTCTGGTTGCTGTTAACCCCCATTCGCCAAGAGAAAGGCGCGCTTCGCTTTTTGGCGAAAAAGGGGTTATCGATGCTGATCTCTCTACTGGCGGTTGCACTGATCGCTGGGCTTTATTACCAGAATTACTCTTCAGTGGGACGCAATAACAGTTCCCTCAAGAAAATGATCATCCCAACCCATTTCATCTACAGCACTTTTGGCTTGGTGAAACAGCGCTATTTCACCGAACCTTTGGTTTACAAAATGATTGGAACGGATGCGAAACAAATACCGAGCGCAGTACCGACTGGTGAAGCACAAAAACCAACTTTAGTGTTTTTCATACTTGGCGAAACAGCACGGGTTCAGAACTATCAATATTACGGTTACCCACGAGACACCAATGCGTACACCGAGCCTTATCAACCGATTTTCTTTAAAGATGTGGCCAGTTGTGGAACAGCAACAGCCATCTCCGTTCCTTGCATGTTTTCCAACATGACGCGCCATGACTTTGATCGCAACCGAGCAGATAACCAAGACAATGTGTTGGACATTTTACAGCGTGCTGGCATCAGTTTGCTGTGGAAAGAGAATGACGGTGGCGATAAAGGTGTAGCCAAAAATATCCCCTTCATAGAGCTGGCAAGAGATAAGCGAGAAGGATTCTGTGATGGCGATACTTGCTACGATATCGCCATGTTAGAAAATTTGGATCAAGAGATCGCTCAAGCAAAAAGGCAACCGCATGATCTTCATGCACTTCATTGGTAGCCATGGCCCGACTTACTTTCAGCGCTACCCGAAAGAGATGGCCACTTATCAACCTGACTGCCCAAGAGCGGATATTGAAAACTGTAGTGTTGAACAGATCGTCAATACTTATGACAACACCATACGCTACACCGACTATGTAATGGGGCAGCTGATTGGCAAACTGGAATCACTGCAAGATCGCTACAACACGGCGTTGGTTTATGTTTCCGATCATGGTGAATCACTGGGTGAAAATGGGCTGTTTTTACACGGTATGCCTTATAACTTAGCACCGGATTACCAAACTAAAGTGCCGCTGTTGGTTTGGATGTCGAAAGGCTTTAGCCAAAGCAAGGGCATTGATACTAACTGCCTGCGCAGCAAAACAGAGTCATCATACAGCCACGATAATCTGTTTCACTCATTGCTCGGCATGATGGATATTTCGACGGAGGCTTACCAGCCTAATTTGGATCTGTTTGCGCAGTGTAGGGCAACGAAGTCTTAACACCACCAATATGGACTGGATCTGCAGTGCCGGACTCGGAATCATTTTCCGAGTCCGTTTTTTTATTCGATATCTCGAAAACGAACCACTAAGGTATTACGCTCATCGCTACGTGGCAAAAGCATAACCTGCCCACCATGCAGCGCGGCAATATCACGGCAGATGGACATACCAAGCCCAGCGCCATCCCCTTTTTGGCTGTTGGCACGATAGAAGTTTTCAAACATTTTTTCGCGGGTAAGGTCATCAATCGGTACGCCAGTATCCGACACTTGTACCTCAATCTCATCATCATGGTAGCTAAGCTGCACTTCTATCTGGCTGGCATGGCCGGAATAGCGGATTGCATTATCCAGCAGGTTTTTAAATAAAATCCCCAGCAGTAGTTCATCCCCCCACAAACGCGGGCTTTCACCACTAAAACTCAACTGTTGATCCTGCTTAAATGCAATGGGAGCCAAATCAGCAATCACTTGTTTGATCACGTGTGCCAGATCGACGGGCTGTTTCGCCAAGGTTTGTGTGCTTTCTACTTTAGCTAGCATCAAGAGTTGATGAATCAGACGATCGGTACGCTCAATCCCTTTCAAAATGCGATCTAAATCGTGTTTGAGCTGTTCCGGGTTGGTGCTGCGCAGTGCATTTTCGGCATTCAATCTCAGTACAGTGAGCGGCGTTTTCAGTTCATGTGCCGCCATACGGGTAAACCGTTTTTCGCGTTCCCATGCTTGTTCTAACTCACTGAGCAGTTGGTTGAGTGTTTCCACCAAAGGGGATAACTCAACCGTTGGCTCTTCAACATAGATGCGATCCAATTTGTGTACACTGCGAATAGCAATAGCGGATTGGAGTGATTGTATAGGTTGAAAGCTGCGTTCAATCAGCACAATCAAAACCACAATCAAGCAGAAGATTAGAATCAACTGAGGAAGCGCTGTCGAAGACGCGATCTCATTAACCGCTTCATCGCGGATGCTTTGCTTTTCCGCTACCAAAACATACTCGTCGTTATACCCTTCCGGCTGTGAGAGTTGAAAGTAGCGCCAACGTTCACCATTGAGGTTGATATCGAAAAAGCCCATCGCTTCTTTGTCTGAACTCAACGGAGGTAAATGAGCATCAGAGCTGAACAGCAGCTTTCCATCGCGATAAAACTGAAACAGGAAATATTGCTCGTAAGGGTGACCAAATAAGGTGGCAACATCATCGTTGGCTTTGGAAAGGCGCTGGATGTTCTCCATCCACTGATCGAAATGTTTTCGCTGATCTTGGGCGGCAAGTGCTTTGCCCGAGACGGAAGTTGCCATGAGTAACAATTTGGCTGATTGCCCAAGGCGGGCATCATACACTTCTGCCACTTCATGTTTTGCGTTGGTATAACTGAAATAGAGGGAGATCAGCATCAACCCCGTACTAAGCAGCACAGAGGTCAGGGTGAGTCGACGTTTAATAGAAAATAGGCGTTTATTTTTCAATCATATACCCCACACCTCGTACGTTTTTAATCAGATTGTCCGGCAGTTTTTTTCGCAGATTATGAATGTGCACTTCTATCGCGTTATCACTGCTGCCTTCATCCCATCCGTGTAAAGCTTGCTGCAGCAGCTCTTTGCTCATCACTCTTCCGGCTTGCGTCATCAAACTGGCGAGGATTTTGTACTCATTGCGAGTCAATTTAAGGGCTTGCTGAGCGTAATAGATTTCTTGTTTGGAGAGTGAAAGATTGAGTTCCCCGACAGAGATCAGCTCTTCCGCACTCCCGGAACTGCGCCGAATGATGAGCCGCAAACGGGCAAGCAATTCTTCTAGGGCAAAAGGCTTACCTATGTACTCGTCTGCCCCACCATCCAGACCTTTAACACGATCACTGATGTCATCACGAGCGGTCAAAATCATCACAGGTAATGTATACCCCGCGCGCCGGATTTGGCGGAGCACTTCCAAACCATCCATATCCGGTAGGGTGAGATCCAAAATCAGCGCGGTAAATTGTTCGGTTTTCAATGCGCTGGCAACACCAGCGCCTCTTTCCAACCAATCTACCGTGTATCCTTGTCGGCTCAAGGCCACTTGCATCGATTCGCCGAGTAGCGTGTCATCTTCAACTAATAATAAACGCATAACTTTATTTGAGGCTCTCCAATAAATGCGCGATTTCTTTCTGGCGTCCGGCATCCGCTACCTCTCGTTGAGGTCTCGCGGGAGCCTGTTGTGCTTGCAGCAGGTAGTGCTTCGCTTCGGTATCACGCCCTTGCTGCACCAAAAAATCACCGTAAAAATAATTGGCATCAATGCCATTAGGATTCATGTCCAGCGCTTGCTTTAGTAACTGCTCGGCTTTTTTATCATCACCAAACGCTACTGGCCAGCCTGGCACTTTATAGTATAACGTTCCCAAACTTGTGTAAGCAGAGCCATCTAATGTGCTGGGCGCTTGTGCAATCACTTCTTCAAATAAGCTTTTGGCTTCTTTCACCAAGGATAGTGCGCCTAAGCCGCCTTTAACACCCGCTAATGAAGATTGGTTGATCGCAAGCCATACTTTCAACTCAGGATTGTCTCCGGCCATATTCAGCTCTAAACGAGTACGAGCAATAGTCCGTTCAAAACAACTTTCTTGCTCATCAGCCGAAGGGGTTTGGTATTGGCATTTGGCCCAATCTTTCTGCACTTGTTCTAATGGGGTAATCGCGTAAGCCGCGGTAACATTCCCTACTAGCAAAGTGCTGATACTCATCCATTTAAACATAGTGTTCATACACTGATCTCCTTGAACTATCACGCTTTAGTGATTTAAAGCCTCAATGGTTTAAAACTTTAGTGGTTTAAAGCTTTAGCGGTTTAAAAATGACAATAGAATGTGTTGCTGCTTTTTAATGGCTCGGGAAACCAAGCTCGGCAACAGTTGATTTAGACGGACAAACAGCTTTTCAGGCCACCCGATCCACATGACGGTTTGCTCAGTTTCAATCATTTTCGCGACTTGTGCTGCAACGACTTCTGGCTCATCACTCTGATTGCCAAGGGCACGATTCAACTGGTTAACCGCTTCGGTATTAAGTGACGTGTTGGTGGCTCTCGGAGCTAGATAGAGTACGTTAACTCCCGTGCCTTCTAACTCACGGCTCATCGCTTCACTGAATCGGTGTAACCCTGCTTTGGCCGCACAATACGTGGCATAACCGGGATAACCAATGGCTCCCAAGCTTGAACCAATGTTCACAATCAGTTCCGGTTTACTTACCCACTGCAAAGCCAAATGGGTAATTTGGATCGGCGTAAATAAATTGAGTGCCAGTTCGCGTTGCACTGACTCCATCGGGCGTCGGGCAAACAAGCAGAACTGATTGGTTCCGGCGTTATTGATGACCACGCTGATCCGCTCGCCACGCTGACTAAACTGTTCAGCCAAAGTCTGAAGCTGGGCAATTCCTTCTTCGCGACTTAAATCAGCACTGAGGGTGAGGTGCTTTTCAGCCATCGGCAGTGATTGGCGCAGTGATTCCAGCTTTTGGCTGTCGCGAGCCACCAAAATCAGCCATGCTCCACGCTCTGCCAATACACGGGCAATTTGCTCACCAATTCCGCCGGTCGCTCCGGTCAACAACACGTATTGCTGTTTAATGTCCATCGCTTGCTCCTACGCAGCCTTCTGATTGGTGAGTGGTACTAACTCACGCAGCATCTGGCCATAGAGGTAAAACACCTGATTAGCCGAATGGATAATCGCTTGCTGATCTTCTTCCGATTCAATCTTGTTCATCAGGGATTCGAAAAAGCGAATATGATCCTGATCGAGCTCACTGTGTGAGGTGAGATAACTCATGGCTTTATTTGGTAAATTCAATTGCTGTTTGACCAAACGAGCAATATTGCCGCCTACGCCAACACTGGTTCCTTCAAGCACCCAAACCATGCCAAAAAATCCCATAGGATTGCCGCGATCAATTTGGTGGTACAGATACGCCACCATCAACTCAATCGGAGTACTCACTCGGCCTTCACCTTGGTTATTCCGCACCGCTTGCGCATCACTCCCACAAGCTTGAATGTCATTGAGTATCCACTCTTGGTGGCCTTTTTCTTCATCAATGTACTCGGCAATCGCCGTACGCACCCATTCATAGCGATCATTCAATCGACTGCCACAAGCCATCAAAAGCGGAACGGTGTGCTTCACGTGATGGTAGGCTTGCGTCAAAAAGCGTACGTACATGCTCAATGTGATTTCACCTCTGGCACACGCTTCAAACACAGGGGCTTGTAACATTTGCTGCTGTGCCGCTTGAGTCTCGATTTGTAAACGTTGAAAAAATGAAGTCATGATCATTCTCCTAACTGTGAAGAGGTTGAGGTTGTGAACGACAACTGTTGCCAGCCACAACTGGGAGCAATAAGGCCAGTGCGAAAATCTCGCTGCGCTTGTTCAATCAGTGCACGCTTTGGGCGACCATTGGCGGTTAACCAGGTTTGCCAAGTGCTCGGCTGATTCACTAAAAGTAAACTTTGGATTTGAGCGTAATCGGGCAAACTGCGATTAAGCTGCTGTACTCGTTGTTCCATCTCAGGCAAAGGTCGGTCGATAACTGCGGTTAACCCCTCGTCATCATCCCCTACCACCACCAAACGGCATTCAGGCATCCACACTAAAGCGCGAGATTCGACCCACTCTGGTGCGATGTTGCGACCAAAACGCGTGATGATGAGATTCTTCTTACGCCCAACAATGCACAGATAGCCGTTCGTATCGAGAGTGGCGAGATCACCCGTTGCGAGCCATTCGTCCGTAAATGGTTCACCGATATAACCCAGCGCGCGGTTACCACGCACCCACAATTCGCCATCATCCGCCAATTTGATTTGCAGATGGCTCAGCGGCTTGCCACAACTGCCCGGTTGATCCTGTTGCGGAGTATTCATGCTGACGACAGAAGCACATTCTGAAAGCCCATAACCTTCATAAGCGGGTATACCCAATGCGCGGGAGGAATGAATGAGTTCAGCCGCAACTCGGGCGCCGCCCACTGCCACCCACTGCAAGGATTGAGCAAGCTCTGGGGCTTGCTTAACCACATGAATCAAGGCAATCAACAAAGCAGGAGTGAGCACTAAGCTGGAAGGCTGGTATTGCCCGAGAGCCTGAGCAAAGCGAACCGGAGAAAACTGGCTGGAACCCGATAAGCCCACTTCGTCCCCAAACAGTACTGTCGAAGTGACTCCCAAGAACAGCGGCACATAAATTCCTGTAATGTTTTCCAGCAGTGTCGATAACGGCAACATGACTAAGTGCTGCTTGACTTGGGCACACATCTGCTCCGCAATGGCGATGGTGACTCGTTCTAAGTTCTGCTCACTCAGACACACACCTTTAGGCGTCCCTGTCGAACCCGATGTGAAGGTAATTTTTTGAGTATCGGGCAGAACACGATTCGGTTTATCACTTTGATAGTGCCAAGCGTTATACCCTTCTAACTGCACGGTTGGCTCACCCAATTCTGACCAATCACCCATACAGAGATCGACATCCGCTTCATTGAGCAGATGCGAGACTTGCTCAGGCGTAAAGAAAGTGGGGACGGGAACCATGACGATGTGTGACCACATAGCGGCTAAATCCATCACGACCCAATCCACGCTATTTTCAGCGCGTAGCGCAATGCAATTGACTTTCAACTGCTGCAAGTGGTCTGCGGCCTGCTCTACTTGCTCTAACAACTGCGAATAACTTAGGCTGACGCTTTCTTGCTGCGCGTTATGACCAACGAACGCGATCTGCTGAGGTTGATACTGAGCATGCTGCTGCAAGGCAGCGAGAATTCGATTCATCTTTCATCACTCACGCTTGTTTTTGATTAAGGTTTAACTGGTTTAAACGCGCACAACCTTGCACCAGATTTCCTGCCAGTATGCGAGGACTGTGCTGATAGTAAGTGCCCCACACTTGAGAGGCATCCGGGATACGAGTGGGCGAAGCTTTAGCAATCAGAGTCGGTTGCAAACCAAAGCGACGCATCAAAGCATGTAGCGGATCGGTCGCGGTAAAAATGCACCACTCGAATCCCATCGCGACTAACTGCTGTGCCATCAACCGGAAATGATATGCCGAAAGTCCGCGGCCAAAGGAAGCAAGGTGGCCGAACTCAATTAATCGGGAACGCGGAATTGAGCAAGCAAAGCGGTGGGCAAGAATCACGTCTGCGGGTTCATCAAGGTATTGCTCAAGAAACAGAGGCTCTTGCTCGGCAATGCGAAAACCACACACAGATTTCATCTCATTTTGGTCAAGTAACGCCAAATAGGCGGGCATGAATGACGTGAGATTGGCGTCAAAGGCTTGTTGATAACGCTCATGCACCAGAGCTATCGCCTCATCCCAGCGTGGATGAGTTGGATTAATCACTTCTAATTTGAGATCAGATAGACAAGGTAAGTGTTTCATCTGCGTTTCCCTTTGCTTACTCTCTAAGTCAAAAGTAATCCGCTTAACTTAAGAATCCCTTAGTACCTAACTAAGAAACTAAAAATCTACTGCACCAAAAGATAAGATAAAACTTCAGCGCCGTGTAAACATTCACGACGCTGAAAAGACTGAAAATGAAATGACGATAAGCAGACAAGGCCGACTAAAAAGAAGAGGCTATTTACAGTGTAAATTACTAAGCAGAGTCAACATATCCGCTCGCAGTGTTTGTTCGACCTGTCGTTTGCCATTTAACTGAAATTGCTCAGCACACTGTGCCCAACTTTTGCGTTGAAGAATTTTACCGATCAGTAGAGGCGAAGGAATGTGCGGTGTTGAAGTCGCTACATCCACTAACCAAGCAAATAACCACACCGCGACGCTCTCATAATTCGCGCCACCCTGTGCATAGCGTTCAATCAAGGCCGGAGACTGAAATTGGCTGTGGGGTTGAACACAATACGGCAGCAACTGCTGAACAATTTCTGGCTCTAACGGTTGCAGTGAATCGCTGAGTTCAAAAATCCAATGCGCGCTGAACTGCTGCTGAGCTTGCTCTAACCATGTAAGTTCATCACAGCGCACCATCAAAATGGAGTAGCAGCCACTGGCTTGATCTCGATGCGAACCAAATTTGACTGGAACAAAATTATTCGTTAACCAGAAAGGAAGCAAATCCTCGCTCACTCCGAAGCTGGTGGCGTAGTAATCCGCGTGATGCTGTTCAGTGAATTGATTGAGTAACTGGCTGCCAATACCTTCACGCTGGCAATCCGGATGAACAGCAATTCTTAACACGCGGTAACAAGACTGATGCGCCGCCTCTGCAATCCCTAATTGATTCGCCAAGGTCACAGGCGCTAAATGCCCTTTAGGGCGACGAGTGCCAAGCTGAATCGCTTCAATCAAGGCTTCATCCAACTCCCCTTCCTTAACAGCAAGCAGGCAACCCACACACCGCTCAGCACGATACGCAACAAAAAGCGTCATCGCTTCATCATTAAGTAACGAGAACAAATCATTCGGAGAAGTTTGATAGTGCGCATTTACCAGTAACGCAAACACTTCCGCTAAACGCTCGGGCTGCTGGACACAGTCGGTTTTGGTGAGACAAACAAACTTAAGTGGCTCAGTTCGTTCAACAGTAAGCTCAGGTAACTCACTTTGCAGCAGAAAAACTCGGTTTTGCCATTGTTCAAGTGCATCGCCCGCTGCCCAGCGAATGGGTTGATCAAGGTGCAGTGCGCGCATCTGTGGACGCTGTGTGTGCAACCACTGTTGAAATTTGAGGGAGAAGCCACGTCCGCAGCCTTCATAACCATGAATCGTCGAAGAGAAAACGATGCGGTGATATTTATCCACCAGACGTTTTAGCAATGGCAAAGGAAGCGCGGCGGCTTCATCAACCAGCAATAAATCACATTCCGGCTGAGTACGAAGCAGTTCGTCAGGCGCAATAAAACTCAGCGTTGAATTCTCCCACTGCATATGGCCACGTTTCGCATTGGCTTGGGTAAGTTTGCGCTGCGCATGAATAAACAGAGGATCAACGGATGCTAACGCAGGAGCTGTCACTAAAATCCGCACTGAACGCGACTGCATGAGTTCAGCCGCTGCGATACCGAGCGCGCTGGTTTTTCCACGCCCACGATCGGCCGTTAACACTAATGGACGTTTACGATGTCCGGTTACGACTTTGATGATGCTCTCAATCGCGAGTTCCTGCTGCGCATAGCTCATTTCAGGTAATGCGATCACACTCTGAGGCAATGGTGGGATCCCTTGAGGACTAATCACCAACAACTCATCCAATGCTTTTTCCAGCCAAATACGAGCTTCTTGTTGAAGTGAACTCGCCTCTCCCGTAACAATCAGGATCCCACTACCGGCTAATGTACCCAGTGAAGCATTAAAACTATTGGCATCCCAACCTTGGGTTAAATCGCAGATTAACAGTTGGCATTCTTTACCCAACCACTGCTGACCTTGGCGATAGTCGACACAAGTCACACCATCTAACTCAGTATCGCCTAACATAAATACCGATTGATTGGCAAAGTGGCTGATCAGTGGTTTTAGCGTACTGTGCAACCATGGTGTATCACCACGTAACCAGCATCCGAAGCGGGTGTTTTGCTGTTGGGCCAGTTGCTGAAGTTGCAATAAGTAGGTGAGTGGCTGAGTCATAACAAGCGATATCCCGAAAATGATGCATCATGTTAGCACAAGCAACACTGATCGCTGTAACGCCTTGAAACACATCACAAGGAATGCAGTTCTTTGTTAATAGAAGGCTAAAATATTTTTTCTTAACGACAAATTATATTTGCTTTATCCTAACAAAGAATTCACTAATTATGCACTCGAATCCCGGCATTGGGCTGGGCTAAAAAGGAATCAAAATGCAATGAAAACTTTCATTAAAGGATTGGTACTTTCTGCAGTCGTTGCCTCTTCTCAGGTTTATGCCGAGCAAACTCTTAACGTTTACGCGTGGGGTGGCTATTTACCAGAAAAGTCGCTCAAAGCTTTTGAACAACAAGAAGGCGTTACCATTAACTATTCAACCTTTGAGAATAATGAGTCAATGTACACAAAACTCAAACTTCTGAAAGGCACTGGTTACGATGTCGTGTTTGCGTCAGCTTATTTTATCGAAAAGATGGGTCGCGAAGGGCTGCTAGCAGAAATCGATCATAACCAAATCCCGAACATGAAAGATGCAATGCCAACGGTTCTCGGTTTAGCACACGATCCTCAAAACAAATATTCGCTGCCATACATTTGGGGTATTACTGGTCTTTACTACAACTCTGCCCTACTGCCTAACGGCATCACCAAATGGGCTGATCTGTGGGATAAGCAATACGAACAGCAAGTTATGCTGATCGACGATATTCGTGACGTTTTTGGTATGGCGCTTAAGCTTAATGGTTTTAGCATCAACACCAAAAATGAAGATGAAATCAAGAAAGCATACGAATCTCTGGTAGCGTTGAAAAATAACGTTCTGCTGTATAACTCAGACGCACCACATGTTCCTTATGTATCAGGTGAAGCGACACTGGGTATGCAATGGAACGGTAACGCGTATCAAGGCCAAGTTGAAATGCCTGAGCTGAAATTCGTCATGCCTGAAGAAGGTGCGGTACTGTGGATGGATAACTTCACCATCCCTTCTGGCAGCAAAAACATCTCGTTGGCACACAAGTTTGTGAATTTCATGTACCAACCAGAAAACCAAGCTGAAATCGTGAAAAGCTTAGGCTACGCTTCAGCAACCAATGGTGGCCGAGCTCTCCTACCGCCAGAGTTGCGTGATAACCCAACCATCTTCCCGTCTGAAGAAGACATGAAGAAAGGCGAATTTACTAATGATGTAGGCCCAGAAACTCTGGCGATCTACGAAAAATACTGGCAGCGTCTAAGAAACCAATAAGACTTCGCGCCAAAAACGCACAAAGCCCGCATTAAGCGGGCTTTGTTATTAGAGAAAGCGATTAATTCAGTTTGCGCTGTACAAAATCCAGAATGTCTTGCATCAGATCATCATCAATTTTCTTCAGATTCAGCACTAAATTGCTGCCTTTACGCGCATAGCTTGCACGACCTTTAATCAACTCCACTTTAGGCGTTTCATTGCGTTTCGGTGGCAGAACATCTTGGATCCAGCTTTCGATGGTTTCCGTCACATCTTTCGTAATACGTGCAACACCTTGAGCTTGAGAACGCTGCCAAACGAAGCCATTGGTTTGATGGCATTTCGCCAGTAATTGCTCACGCTGAGCCTCATTCAACTCATTAAATTGCTTGTGCAATTTCACGATAGTTGGACGCCCTAACTCAACCACACTGGGATAAGCTTGCAGAAGCTCCAGCGGCAGTGCTGCCGCTTTTAATGCACCACTAACCAAAGCTTCGCTGCACTGGAACATTTTCGCGAGTGCTTTTTGATCTTCCGCTTCACCGCTATCGAGCTTAGCCTGCATCTCTTTACCTTTTTCATACAGAGAAAGAGGTTTATGAGCATTCGCGACATCAGACAGAAACTTAGCATGTTCAGCATTAATGTTTTCTGCAACGTAAACCAGAAACTCTTTGCCGGCCAAGATACAAGACATTCTGCGTCGGCTACCATCGAGAACCTCAATCTTACCCTCAGCTGTCTTACGGCCAACAGCCGGGTACTGCTGACCACGTTCGCGCAAGGTTGTCAGCACATCGGATAGTGCATGCTCAGTCAAGAAAGCCTGTTCACGGGCATTCTGAGCAAATACGACAGTCTTTTCAGCGACTTCCTGTGCGGGAATACGCACCAGTTCGAATGTAACGATCTCTTCACCAGCAACAGCCAGTTCAATCATTTGTGCTTGCGCTTTCGCAGCCGATTGAGCTTCCGCAGGCGTGGTAGCGCGGCGTTTATCCGCCTTCCCAAAAAGTTTTGCATTGAGTTCAGAAGTTTTAATTGCCATAAGTTACTTACCCCTGATTAAGTGAAGGCCAATGAGAATGAAGTACGCGTTCTAGCTCTAATGCGCTTTTCTGAACGGCATCCTGAGCGGTGGCTAGCGTTTTTTTGCCGCCTTCAAAGTCGTTAACGGTCAAATCAAACACTGTGCTGTAGGTATCTGCACAAGTTTCAAAAGCACGGCTACGTGGGATAGTGGCCATCATCACTTGATCGCCTAACAAGTAGTTCATTTCGGTCAGTACCGATACTTGTTTCTTGTTGTCATCCTCAAACATAGTCGGCATCAAACGAACAAATTCTAGCCCTTTCCAATCTTCAGGGAACATTTCATAAACCGTCGGTAAATGCTGGAAGAAGTTCACTGTTGAAGCCCAGTCCAATCGTTTCGCCGCACATGGGATCAGTAAAGCATTCGATGCGTACATAGCATTCCACACCAGTGGATCAACGTGTGGACCAGTATCAATCATGATGATGTCAAAATCGTCTGAAATCTTGTCGATCAGCTTCTCTTTAAGCAAACGAACGATATCTAATGATTGATTTTGCGATAAATATTGCCACGCTTCTGCATTGAACATGGCATCTTCAGGAAACGCAGAAATGGTTTTCAAGTTTGGATACTGCGTCGGCAACATCACGTTCTTGCGTAAGAAATCAGCGTCTACTTGCACGTCATCTGGCACGTTATCCAACATAATATCGACTGCTGAATAGATATTGGTGTGCTCAGCTAGGCTGATTTGTGGATTCAAAAATAAACGCAGTGAGCCTTGCGGATCCAAGTCAATCAGGCAGATACGGTAGCGTTTATCTAAATTGAGTGCCAAGCAAGCGGCTAAATGCACTGCTGTCATCGACTTGCCTGTACCACCCTTTTGGTTTTGCACATTGATGATCCAAGGCTTGTTGTCGTTGTTCTTCTTACGCTCATGAAACTTAGGAACGCCCGCCGCATCCATCAGCATATGTGCTTCGGAAAGAGAGATAGAGTAGTGGTTAGCGTTATTTTTAGTAAATTGATGCCCCGCTTCTTCCATCTTCGCAATCGCTTCATCCAGCTTGCGACGAGTTAAACCTGAACGAGTTTCCATCAGTGCTTTTGACATCGGAGGAAAATGCTCATCACGGCGCTCCTCTAATACAATCTCAATACGATCAGCCTGCACTTGTTGGGTCAGTTGTGCAAGCTGGTAGAGATTCTCTATCGTTTGTTCTCTTTTCATTGCCAATTTCCGTTATTAGGGCTTAAAACCAATTGTACAGCATAGATTACTTAAAACAACAAAAAGGTGAACGTAAAACTATGAATTAAAATCACACATATTGGACTCTTAACAGAAAATTGATATCAAATGAACAAAAGAACTCATCAAAAATAGTTTTCGATAAGAAGGTAATGCGTCAAAAACGGTTATAAATTTAAAATATTACAACGTCACTTATTTACAATGTAAAGTAAGGATAAATATGTATAGCAATGACAATATACGGAACGATTAAATACAGCCACTAACTTACGGTTAATGCTATTTACATTTCGATTACTCTTCAAATTAAGCCAAAAGTCTACACTGAGAGGAAATCCATCATGTTTCCAGCAGCCCCGAAACGATGATCAAGAGAAACATCATGATCATGCTTCCGAACAAAATCAAAGAATATGGAAAGATGATCAAGAGAGTATCAGCTCTAGAAATAGGTTAAATATGATCCTTCATTGATGATCCTTTTGCGGATCGATGATCAAGAGTTCTGTCAGCACGGAAGCATGTAAATTTTCCATACTTTTACGGGCAATGTCAGATAGAGAAAGGCTTCTGGCTCTAATAGGCTTGAAATCCCCGACACAAAAAGAGATGGGTCTTAATGAGATACGCAAACTTACAACCATGATCATGCTTTCGTAACGAGCAAAACTCTTCAATAGAGGCAAAGCGGTGAATGTGCATTGTCCATTTGACATCAAATCAGAGAGTATTCTAAAAAATTGCTTAATATTAAGCCTGCTCTTGATCATCTTTCCGAAACGAAAGTGGCTCTGTATGAGTGGAACCAACCGTAAATTACGCAATAACAAATAGGTTCTGTGGATAAACTGTGTGACTACCTTGATCATGCTTAGCGCATGCCTTTGATCATAGGTGCGATCGTCATATGATCATGCTTTAGGAAAAAAATGATCATGCTTTCGATCTGGCATTGATCATGGTTTCAATACCCCTATGATCATGCTTCTGACGCGATAAAAATAATTCGCTTATATTACATAATGTTAGAGCAGAATTCGCACTCAGATCATTAGATCACTCTAATCATAATTAATCATTTAAATCAGAAAGATCAGTTATTTAAAAACAACAAATTTTTCTTTATTTATGATCTCTTTTTCTTTATTCTCGTGGAACTATAGTGATATTACGGTAAGTGTGATACGGATCTAACCATGAGCTCAGAAGAAAAACTCTTGATCAAGTTGCCAAGAACTCACAAAGATGGTCATCTTTTTGAAGTCTCTGAAGCAGCAATTGACTGGATTGAACAGTATCAACACTTCAAAGGTGTGACTAAAAGTATCGTTGAATTATTGAATCTCATCTCATTGCGTGGATTACGCAGCAAAGATGGATTAGTTTCTACGACAGAGTTGATTGATGCCACTGATGGTCAATTGACCCGTGCGGCAATCCAACAGCGCTTAAGAGCCGCGGTGGCTACTGGGTTATTTAAACAAATACCGGTTCGATTTGAAGAAGGGTTAGCAGGTAAAACCATGCTGCATCGCTTCATCAATCCTAATCAATTGATCTCAGTACTAGGATCAACCAGTTTAGTTACTGAGTCTGTAAAACAAAGCGAAAAGCAAAAACGTTCCAAAGCTTTAGCACAGACTCAAGTCAATCAACGTTTGTTGCATGAACATGGCTTAAATACGCCACCAGCAATGAAAGATGAATCCGAGCAATTTGTTGTCTCACCGACCAACTGGGCTGGGATCATTGATCAAGCGTTAGCGCCACCTCGCACACGTAAAAGTTACCAAAAGTCCATGGTGTCTATTTCTGGCACGCGCGCGGTGATTGAAACGCGATCGTCAAAAAATATAATGACCGTTGATGATCTGATGACCTTGTTTGCGTTGTTTACTTTGACTGTTCAATACCATGATCATCATCAAGACGATTATCATTTCAACGCAAAACAAGCACCGAATAAAACACCACTCTACATCACGGATATTCTGTCCTTACGTGGTAAAAAAGACAGTGGGCCTGCGCGCGATTCGATCCGTGACAGTATTGATCGCATTGAATTTACCGATTTTCAGTTGCATGAACTGACTGGCCGCTGGCTCAGTGAGAACATGCCTGAAGGTTTTAAGAGTGATCGTTTCCGGTTTTTAGCTCGCACCATCACCGCTTCAGAAGAAGCTCCTGTTGAGGGAAGCGATGGCGAGATCCGGATCAAACCCAACCTGTACATTTTGGTGTGGGAACCCTCATTTTTTGAAGAACTGCTAACGCGTGACTACTTCTTCTTGTTTCCACCGGAAATCCTGAAGCAACACACTTTAGTCTTCCAGCTTTACTCGTACTTCCGTAGCCGTATGTCACGTCGTCATACTGATGTGATGCTGCTCAGTGAATTGAATCAAAAACTGGCAAGAAACATTGAATGGCGTCGTTTTTCAATGGATCTGATCCGTGAGCTTCGCCGTCTTTCAGAAGGGAAGGGGAGTGAGGATCTGTTTGTCGTCAACCTGTGGGGTTATCACCTCACGGTCACCACAGTGCAAGAAAAAGGCAAAGTGGTTGATTACCAAGTGGATATCAAATGCGATGTGGAAGAAGTACTGCGTTACTCTCGTGCGAAAACCACTAACGCAGGCAAACGCAATATGGCTCCAACCTTGCCAAACCCACTTCGTAACGAGTTAGTTTCTAAACAAAAGTTGGCTGAGCTTTCGAGCATTATTGACGGTGAGTTTGAACCTATCCAGCGTAAAGCGCCGTCACCACGAGGACGATTGGGCCGCCGTGTGAAACTGCGTAAACATCTGGTTGAGATCAATGCTGACGAGATAACCATTACCTTATCTCGTTATACCTCTTCAGAGGCGCTAGAACGTAGTATAACGGCTTTAGCTGCAATGACTGGGCATGCCCCTTCATCCATCAAAGAAGAGTGCGTAGAGCTGATTGACAAGCTTGATTGGCTGCGTGTCGAAAATGATGTGATCCAATATGAGACCCTGAGTAAGCTGTTGGAGCTGTATAATGGTCAAAATGAGAGCAAACACCTTTCGATCGAGAAACTGATCGCCGGTTTAGCTGTGCGCCGTAAAGTGTGCAAAATGGTTCAGGATGGCCATGTTGACGAAACCGTGTACCGTGCTTTGGATGAAATGGCTGCTGGGGTTTAAGCGCAAAATGGCGAGATTTTTGTGACTTAAACCTGACAGCAGGCTGACATTTTGCCTAATGGCCGTGGCTACACTGTTTCTCGAATAGACAACCTTTTGTCCTATCTGATGAAATTGTAGATTGGCTCATATGTTTTTAGCGAGTTTGAATAACTCGCTATTTTTTTGTCTGCAATTTGGCAAGCACAACAATGTCTTCAGTTTTTACCGAGCTCATGATGAACAACGCCTTGATCATCGTTCCAAGCATGGAATGCCATAAACTGCACATGCGCCTCAATCAACGCCTTGGACTGTATTTGTCCATCCGGTTGATGGTTGAGATGTTCAAGATTGATCACCATCAGTTGCTGCATACGCCTCATACACCAAGATTTCAGTTCCAAATCACATTCAGGTTGTGTCACACATAGCTGAAAACGGCCATAAGCTAGATTTAAGTATTGCTGCGCCTGAGCGGTATCTAAGTTTCGATAATGTTCAAATTGGCGTAAACAAGCGTCAAGCCAACAAGCGATGGCTTTGCTTTGGGTCTCATTCACTTCAGGTCCCCAGATTTGATCGGGAACGTTGAAGATCAATGGTTGTAGCATGACGACATGTTCACGGCTTTGGCTTTGATACCAATCGTGAACCTCACTTAACCAAAGATGTAATTCATTCATGTAGCAAGATCCCATTAACAAAATGGCTTGATCCGGTTTGATCAATACGACCAGGACAAAGATGCTGATGGCTCGGATCAACGGCGACGATATCGAAAGTTTGGCCCACGATTCAGTAATTTGCCATTTGATGCATATCGGCCGAGGAAAAAATAAAAATCAGGGATCTTATTGAAAAGGAACAGAGTTGAGGGCTGGAATAAGGTCATTATTTGGCAGGGCAGCCCACTAATTTAGCGATGTGCTTGTGGATTGGCAAAAAGAATATCTATAGTTTAATTGATAAGATTTCTGAAGTATTGCCACAGTCACAATACGGATTAAATCTACTTAACAAAGTACAGCCCCTTTGCTACAGATTAGTTGTTCCTAGCATGGTT
Organism: Vibrio mimicus CAIM 602; assembly: GCF_000338875.1. Lineage (GTDB taxonomy): Bacteria > Pseudomonadota > Gammaproteobacteria > Enterobacterales > Vibrionaceae > Vibrio > Vibrio mimicus. The sequence continues at coordinate 35,359 of NZ_AOMO01000025.1, forward strand.
TTTCGGAGGTATTTATGTCCATCAATTCAATTGACCATGATGACATGACGAACATTGCCAACAAATGGGATTCCGTTGAGGAAATTGAGTCACTGAAACCTGTAAAAAACGTGAAGTCTGCGGAGGCCCGTCGCCGTATCGAAACCTTACGTGAGATACGTGAAAGCGGGCTTACTATTGAAGAAGCCAAAGAGCTTGGATTACTACACTAGCACTTGGCGTTACGCAAAATCGATTAAGGGTGACTTAGGTCACCCTTACTTATTTTTACCGCTTTAGTTGATTTGAAGCAGCCAAAGCAACATTTTGACTCTTAATTTTCTGCATTCCTATGCTATATTTCGCTTCACGATTTTATTGACTGTGGGCTTACTAATGTCTTTCAACCTTGCATTACTGACTGCGGAAGAAAAAAACAAAGTAGAACTTGATAAACAAGCTTCTTTTCTTGTTTGGCGACTTAAGCAAGTAAAATCAGGACCGGAAGAGATCACTAAGCAGATGGCCAAGATTGCTTCTGAAAGCGAAAAACAGTGGTTTCAACAGTCGATAGAGAAGTACAAAAGAGTGATGGGCGTTGCGTAGCGTCTATGCTCTGCAGGTGGCAAACACCAAGCCTTCTGCTAAAATCCGTCGCAACAAATTGAATTAGAGAGAACATCCCAATGGGAAGAAGTTTTGAAGTGCGCAAAGCCTCAATGGCGAAAACTCAAGGCGCAAAAATTAAAGTTTACTCAAAATACGGTAAAGAGATTTACGTTTGTGCGAAAAACGGCGGTACTGACCCTGATATGAACTTGTCGCTTCGTCACCTGATCACGAAAGCGAAAAAAGACCAAGTACCAGCACACGTTATTGAAAAAGCACTGGATAAAGCCAGCGGTGGTGCAGGTGAAGATTACCAACCAGCACGTTACGAAGGTTTTGGCCCAGGTGGCGCAAGCGTGATCGTTGACTGTTTGAGTGATAACGGTAACCGTACTTATCAAGATGTTCGCCAATGCTTTGTGAAAACAGGTGCGAAAATTGGTACCCCTGGTGTGGTTGCTCACATGTTTGATCACCAAGCTGTTTTCCAATTCCAAGGCGATGATGAAGAAGCGATTCTTGAAGCGCTGATGATGGCTGATGCTGAAGTGACAGACATTGAACTGGAAGATGGCGTGATCACAGTATTCGCACCAAACACCGAGTTCTTTAAAGTGAAAACCGCTCTGAACGAAGCATTCCCAGACCTGACTCTGGATGTGGAAGAAATCACTTTCGTTCCACAAAACCGCACAGTAGTCAGCGGCGAAGACGCAGAAAAGTTCCAGAAATTCCTAGACATGCTGGATGACTGCGATGACGTACAGCAGGTTTACCACAACGCTGATATCGAATAATCGTTATCTTAAAAGCCGAGCGAAAGCTCGGCTTTTTCTTTTAGGATAAGAACAAAAACAATAAGGAGAAAAAGATGAAAGTCAGCTTTATTGGATTAGGCGTTATGGGCTATCCCATGGCGGGGCATTTGCAAAAAGCGGGTTTTGAGGTGACGGTGTTTAACCGTACTCAAGCGAAAGCCATAGCATGGGCAAAGCAGTTTGGCGGCCAATATGCTGCAACAGTTGTGGAATGCGTTAGGGAAGCCGATGTCGTGCTGACTTGCGTAGGTAATGATGATGACGTACGCAGCATGACCACGGCACCTACAGGCGCTATACCAGCGATGAAGCCGGGCGCGGTATTGATCGACCACACCACGACCTCCGCACTGCTTGCAGAAGAGCTCTCAGCGGCTGCGCAACAAGCGGGTTTACGTTTTATGGATGCACCCGTTTCGGGTGGTCAGGCTGGGGCTGAGAATGGCGTCTTAACGATCATGTGTGGTGGTGATGCTGCGCTTTTTGATGAGATGCAACCAATTTTTGCCGCTTACGGACGTTCTTCTGTATTGATGGGGAAAGCAGGGCAGGGGCAGCGCGCTAAGATGGTGAACCAGATTTGTATTGCGGGCGTACTGAATGGCTTGTCTGAAGGATTGCTGCTGGCAGAGCAAGCTGGGCTGGATATTCCGAATCTGGTTTCCTGTTTGAAAAATGGTGCGGCAGGGTCTTGGCAGATGGAAAATCGTGCGCTCACTATGAGCCAAGAGAAATTTGATTTTGGCTTTGCGATTGACTGGATGATCAAAGATTTAGGTTTCTGTCTGGATGAAGCTGCGCATTTAGGCTTGAAGCTGCCGATGACAGAAAGCACGATCGCGGCATATCAACGTCTTTCCCAACAAGGGTTGGGCCGTATGGATACATCGGTGCTGATCAAAGCGATTAAAGAGACAAACGGTTAGTAACTTTTCGATGAAACAAAGCGCCTCAATTGAAGCGCTTTGTTTCGTTATCTTTGACCCTGATTGTTTCAATATCAACTCTTAACGATGCATTAAGAAACCATAGAGAATCAATTTACACTGTAAACATCTCATACCTTAAAGCGTGCCACCAACTCATACAGCTCATGAGCGCGTCCATTCAAGGTTTGGCTACCTTGGCGGTTTTGATTTGCGAGCGTCGCAGATTCGCTACTTTGATCGGATATCACCACAATACGTTGTGAGATTTCTTGGCCGACGATGCTTTGCTCTTCGGTTGCTGTGGCGATCAGTGCGTTCATGTCCATAATGGTGCCAATGGAAGCTTGGATTTTTTGTAGCGCTTCGGCTGCAGCATTCGCCTCTTGTACGGTAGAAATACTGCGTTGCTGACTTGATTCCATGGCTTTAACTGCTGCATCTGACCCAGACTTTAGCTGTTGGATCATGGTATGGATCTCTTGCGTGCTTTCTTGGGTACGGCTGGCAAGTTTGCGTACCTCGTCAGCAACCACGGCGAAGCCGCGTCCTTGCTCGCCCGCCCTTGCAGCTTCGATTGCGGCGTTCAGTGCCAACAAGTTGGTTTGCTCTGCAATGTCTTGAATGACCGCCAGTGAAGAGGTGATGTTGTTGACATCGCCTTCCAGTTTGGCAATCACGCTACTGGCGTCCGCTACTTCTTCCGCTAGCGACTGAACGGAACGTGCAGCGGCGTTAACGATCTTGTGAACATCGGTTGCGTTGTCTTCGGCATCACGAGCGGATTGAGCGGCATTATTGGCATTGCTTGAAATTTCTTGCGCTGTGGTGGTCATTTCTGTCATCGCGGTCGCCACTTGCTCTGTCTCTTCACGTTGATTGGAAGCCAAGCTATCTACTTGTGCAGCACGTTGACTCATTGCATTGGTTTCTTCAACGACCTGTTGCCCCACCTGATTCACCCGTTTGATGATATTTTGCAGGCTCTCTACAAAGCGGTTGAAGTTGGAGCTCAACTTAGCAAACTCAGGAACACTAAAGTTCTCCATTCGGGCGGTTAAGTCGGCATCTCCACTGGCAAAAGAGCTGATTGAAGCATCGAATAGCTCGAGGGGGCGCATGATGCTGCGGTTGATAAGAATGGCCATGATACTCACCAACACCACAATGACGGCTGTAATACTGCCAAGTGTGTATAACCCATGCTCGAGTTGCTGTTCAGCACGGGCTTCCATGGCGGCTATTTCGGCGTCGACATCATCGGTATAAAACCCAGTACCTATGGTGAGATCCCACTGAGGAAGATAAACGGAGTAACTCAGTTTGGGTAATGGTGTTTGTTCGCCCGGTTTTGGGAAATAGTAAGTTGTGAACTGATCTAATCTGGCGTTTTTGATTAAGTCTCGGATCAGATAGTTACCTTGGGTGTCTTGCATATTCATAAAATTCTCGCCCAATCCATTGGTGGATTTACCCAGTAGTAAGCGAGTGCCTTGAGAATCGTATCCAAAGATATAACCATTTTGTCCAAACTGGATTTCACTTAGCACAGTCAGTGCCTCATCCAGCGATGCTTGGCGTGCTTTGAGTGGATTCAGTGCAGTATCGGCAATCTGTAGATAGGATTTGAGTTCGGCCTGTTTCATTTCCATCATCGCTTCGCGGGTATTGCTCATTTGCTCTTGGCTTAACAGGCGGGTTTCATTAAAGCTAAAGTACATCATACTTAGCGCTATTATGAGCAAAGGCACCAATGAAAGGATGTACAAGCGTTGTCGAATGGTTAGGCTCATAATGGGTACTCAGATAGTTAGTTGTGATGAGAACTTTCTTAATAAGCCTAGTTCAAAAGAGAGGCTTGTGTAGTTTGAGGCAGGAAGTTGTTTGGGTATTCGTCCATTTACCATGCTATACTCTGCGCCCTTTCTGTTCGATAGAGCGACAATCATGAACCTCAAAACCGATATTCAACAACTCAACAATCGCATCGATACTTGCCGTCGTAAGTTGGATGCCGCAAAAAGTCGCGCCGATTCAGAGATGATCAGCAAGTTCACCGATGAATTAGAAACTCTGACTAAGCGATTGAATAGCGTGAAAGGAAAACAAGATTACGATCTGAATAAAATGCGTAAAACGATCGCCGATATGCCTTTCTCGCGTGAACTCACTAAGCTTGAGCAAGCGGATTTGGGTAAGCTGAAAAAGTCGGTGAAAGGCTTGGTGATCGTGCACCCAACCACCAAAATCGGTAAAGCATTGCGTGTCGAAGTGATGACGGGCTTCGCGCCTAAGCCATTCTAAATACGGCAAAGAATCGAGATAAAAAGAGCCAGCGTTTGCTGGCTCTTTTGCGTTTGTTTGACTCAAATTTAGTAGCCCATCAATTGCAATAACTGCTCGGCGGTGTGTACCGCTTCTTTGCGATTGGCGATATTGAGTTTCTGATACAGGTTACGAATGTGCGTTTTAATGGTTGTACCCGCCACATCCAACTCATGGGCAATCTGCTCATTACTGAAACCGGAATAGATAAGCCCAAGCACTTGCCATTCACGCTGCGTGAGTGGGCTGGTGCGCACCAGTTCGGGAATATTCGGATGATTGACCAGCTTTTCCACAAACTCTTCGTCAAAGTGGATGGAGCGGCTGCGTTGAGTCGTTGAGATCTCTTTGAGCAGCAGATGTGCGCGATGGCGCTCCAAATCCCCCAGCTCACCTTTTTGAACCAGTTTCTCCAGCAAATGACCAATTTTGCCACCATCGATCAGAAAGTTACCAATCATGCCGGTTTGGTTGGTCAGGCGCAGTGCTTGTTTTAACTTGTCACTGGCTTGTTGATCATCCCCTTCAGTAATGGCCAAAAGCGCTTCCACAATCAGGTTACGATTGGTATCGGTGACTAACTGATATTTCTGTGCTTGCTCCTGAATAAATTCTAGAGTCGCACGTGCCTCATTCAGTTCACCCAATTGGATCTGCGCGCGGGCGATATTGCGCCACTGCAATTGGAAGAAGTGGTTACACGCTTTATCGGGACGAATGCTGGATTGCAGCCATTGGCGGATCTCGGTGCTGTTCTCTTTGGCTTGCCAGTAGAGCAGCAAAGAGAGCGAAGCATTTGCTGTCCAATCCACATGGTAAGTAGATTGCTTGAGCAGGTGTTGGATCTGCTCAATAAAGCGTCCGGCTTTATCCAGCTCACCTCGGCCAATAGCGATTCTGGCCAGCATGGAATAGCAGTGCAGGTGTTTATTTTGGGAATGGTTTTCTAGCACGCTCAGCCCTTGGTAAGCGGCTTGCTCGGCTTCATCCAAGCGGTTCCAGCACCATAAAATTTGCGCGCGGATGCGCAGCAAAAATTCATGCAACGGAACTTGGTGCAGCTGTTGCTCTTCAATTAACTTGAACGCGTTATCCTGCACTTCGTATGCGGCTTGCACATAACCCTGCGCCAGTAGGATTTCGCTCTGCTGCAGCAGTGCCCACAGAGCTTGGTGATACACCTGATATTGGCGCGCCAGTTTTTCCGTTTGCTGCATCATGGAGAGTGCGCGGCTGAGATGACCTAATACGTGGTTCACTTCGCCAACCACAGAAGTGGCGACAATACGGCTGCGATACGTGGTGTGGTCAAGCTGGCTTAAGGCCAGTTCGGCGAGTTCCAGTGCTTTTTCTGGCTCGTTTTGGTTAATGGCGACTTGCGCACGCAGCGCGTTAAATTCGCCTTGCTCTTTGGTTGAGAGTTCGACGTTAAGCGCTTTCATCTCTTTCGCTGCTTTGGCCAGTAATGCGCTACATCGTTATAGCGGTGCTGACTCTGTGCCAGCCACGCTTGCAGCATGCACAATTTTGGCTCGCTATACAGTTGAGTTGGAGTCAGTTGATTGATGGCTGCTTCCAACACTTCGAGCTCACCTTGGTTAAACATCTTCCAACCAAACTGGCTCAAAATGCTCGCCAGTAGCTCACTATCTTGCGCTGAATGCGCATGACGCAGGGCTTGGTGAGGGGTTGCGGCTTCTAACCATGCTTTGGCGGCGGCGCGTTGCAAATCTTGCTCTTGCTGTGGAATGCGTGCTTGGCGTTGGTGTGCTAAGAATTCGGCAAACAGATTATGGAAGCGATACCAGTTGGTTTCCCCTTCCAGTGGCGAGATAAACAGTCCAAATCGGTTGAGAGACTCAATCATCGCCAAGGCATCATCACGCCCAGTCAAACTACTCACCAAGGCATCGTCAAAATGGTCGAGTACCGAACACTGCATCAAGAAATAGCGTGTTTCATCATCGAGCAGATCAAACACTTCTTCGACCAGATAATCCCAAAGGTGGGCATGATTAAAATGCGAAACCGATTCGATGGTTTGAGCCAGCGTGCGGTGTTGATGCTGCGCTTGTAGAGCGATGAGCTGCATTGCTGAAGGCCAGCCTTCCACATAATCGCGCAGGTGATGGGCGGTCAGTGCATCAATCCCATCGGAAACGCGTTGGTTGAAAAAGCGCGTGGTTTCTTCGGTATCAAAAGCCAAAAGCTCATTGCCGATCTCAATCATTAAATCACGTACGCGCAGATTGGCGGTACCCAAAGGTGGCGTTGAGCGGCTCGTCACCACCAGCGTTAAATTATCTGGCATGTGTTTTAAGAAAAAGCGCATCGCTTCGTGAATGGCTTCATCGCTGATCAGATGGTAATCATCCAGCACTACATAGCATTCGCCGTGGTAGTCAGCCATCTCGGCAAACACTTCACTAAACAGCGAGTGTAGTGAGGAAAACTGACGCTTCTCCGCTAATTTTTGTGCGTTGGGGCAGGCATTGTGGGTCGCTTTATTAATGGCTTGCAGCAGATAGTTCATGAAGCGAAACGGATCGTTGTCGCTATCATCAATACTGTACCAACCCACATTGGGCTTATCCGAAAGCCATTGAGCCGCCATGGTGGTTTTGCCGTAACCCGCCGGTGAGCGGAATAGCACTAATTTGTAGCAGGTGGCGTGTTGCAATAATTCCAGAACACGGGGGCGGACGATGGCGTTATGCAAACGTCCCGGGCGAGTCAGTTTCGAAGGGATCCACATCTTCTTTCTCTCGTCTATTTCAGTCAGAGCCTCATGCTCTTTTAACTTGAAACGCAAGTTTCAAGCGTAGGGTGGAGGTGAATACGCGAGGCGTATCACACTCAGATGGACGAATGTTACTTGAAGTCATTCGGTGCGTTTATAGATCCATACTGAGTTTTCTGGGTCCTTCACGTTTCGCTCACAACTACGCCCCATATTTGTGATTTTCATCACTAATCAATCTTCCTGTGAGCAAGGATATTGTCTAGGCCTCTACGTAATGGAGTGAAACTTCGGTAACAGAAGCAAAATTATTGTGATCTATTTAGCAGAGTGGACAAATGTCATGCTCAGTGTTTTCCGAACTTTCATAAAGCCTAGCTATGGTTAATCGGCGGGTGGTGTGATCCGAATCACTGCTATCTCTGGCTGCACTGAGCATTGATGGGAGCTAGATCACTCACTACCGGACTCCTGCGCCTCTACGCCTTGGTTCCTCCTCCCAATTGATGAGAAAAGTAGGAGGATGTTTTGCCAAAGTCGTAAAGGCAGGATAGAGCTCAGATGGATTAGAACCAAAAAGTGAGAGTTCACAATGAAACCTACTCAACAGAAACAGTTTGACAAGAAGTTGTTCCAAGAAAACGTGAAGCGCCATTTAACCGCGACCTACGCCACGACGGTAGAGCATGCTTCGGCGCGTGCATGGTACTTGGCGATGGGACGAGCCCTTGCTGAATTTACCACCTTTGATTTGCTGCAAACCGAGCAGGATGAACGCATCCTCAATAGTAAAAGTTTGAACTACCTATCGCTGGAGTTTTTGATTGGCCGCTTAACCGGCAACAACTTGATCAGCATGGGTGTGTACGAAGCGGTTGCTCAAGCAATGGAAGAACTCGGCCAAAACCTGACTGACTTACTGGAAGAAGAGCGCGACCCATCATTGGGTAACGGTGGTTTAGGGCGTCTTGCCGCTTGTTTTATGGATTCTTGTGCGGCGCAAGAATTCCCAACCGTAGGCTACGGTCTGCACTACGAATATGGTTTGTTTAAACAGTCTTTCGAAGAAGGCCGCCAAAAAGAAGCCCCTGATGCATGGTGTGGTGTTGAAGGCTACCCATGGGAAGTGGCGCGTCCTGAGCTGAAGCAAGAAATTGGCTTCTACGGCCACGTTGAAGTGGTCAACGACAATGGCAAAGAGCGACGTCGTTGGGTGCCGGGCATGTTAGTGCAAGCCATGCCATGGGACTTGCCGATCGTTGGCTACCAAAGTGATACGGTTTACCCGCTGCGTTTGTGGGAATGTCGCGCAATCGCGCCTTTCTCACTGGAAAGCTTCAACAACGGTAACTACTTTGAAGCGCAGCACGCGTTGATCGATGCAGGCAACATCACCAAAGTTCTGTATCCAAACGACAACCACGAAAAAGGCAAAACCCTGCGTTTGATGCAGCAGTATTTCCACAGTGCAGCATCGGTGCGCGATATTCTGCGTCGCCATGAAGCCGTAGGTCATGCATTGGCGGATCTGCCGAAATACGAAACCATTCAGCTTAACGATACGCACCCAACCATCGCGATCCCTGAGCTGATGCGTATTCTGATCGATGAAAAGCAGATGTCTTGGGAAGCGGCGTGGGCGATCTGTTCGAAAACGTTCGCGTACACCAACCATACTTTGCTGCCAGAAGCATTGGAAACCTGGAGCGAATCGTTGATCCAACGCTTACTGCCACGTCATATGGAGATCATTTACGAGATCAACCATCGCTTCTTGCAAGAAGTGCGTGCCAAATGGCCGGGTGATGTCGCGAAACAGCAAAAGCTCTCCATTATCGAAGAAGGCTTCCACCGTATGGTGCGTATGGCCAACCTGTGTGTGGTCGGCTCTTATGCGGTGAACGGCGTAGCCGCGCTGCACTCTGAATTGGTGAAGCGTGACCTGTTCCCTGAATTTGTTGAGCTCTATCCGGGCAAAATCCAGAACGTGACCAACGGTATCACGCCGCGTCGCTGGCTGAAGTTCTGTAACCCAGATTTGTCTGCGCTCATCTCCGAGAAGATTGGTCAGGAGTGGCCAGCGAAATTGGATCAACTCACCAAAGTGGCACAGTACGCGGAAGATGCCGCGTTCCAAAAACGCTTTATGGAAGTGAAAAAAGCCAACAAAGCGCGTTTGGCCGATTGGGTGAAAGATCACATGGGCATCGAGCTCGATACCAATGCAATCTTTGATGTGCAGATCAAACGTCTGCATGAGTACAAGCGTCAGCACCTCAATATGCTGCACATTTTGTCGCTCTATCACCGTCTCATCAATGATCCAAGCTTTGACATGCATCCACGTGTGGTGTTCTTCGCGGCGAAAGCGGCGCCGGGTTACCACTTGGCGAAAGAGATCATCTACGCCATCAACATGATCGCGCAGAAAGTGAATAACGATCCGCGTATCGGCAACAAACTGAAAGTGGTGTTCATTCCGGATTATCGCGTCAGTATGGCGGAAATCATCATTCCGGCGGCAGATGTTTCTGAGCAGATCTCAACCGCAGGTAAAGAAGCATCCGGTACTGGCAACATGAAGATGGCGCTCAACGGTGCTCTGACCATCGGAACGATGGACGGCGCGAACGTCGAAATTCGTGAAGAAGTGGGCGATGACAACATCTACATCTTCGGCTTAGAAGTGGATGGCGTAGAAGCACTGAAAGCGCGTGGCTACAACCCATACGATTTCTACCATGCCGATCCGCTATTGAAAGCGTCACTGGATCTGCTGGTGGGCGAAGAGTTTACGCCGGGTGCTCCGGGCAAACTGCGTGCAACGTTTGACAGCTTACTCGATGGCGGTGACCCATATCTGGTGCTGGCGGATTTCGCCTCTTACGTGAAAGCGCATGCAGCGATCGACAAACAGTATCGTGACCAAGCGGGCTGGGCGAAGAAAGCCATCCTCAATACCGCGTTAGTGGGCAAATTCAGCTCCGACCGCAGTATCCGTGATTACGTGAATAACATTTGGAAACTGAGCGCGGTTCAGCGTTAAGCCCCTTTGGTGAGTCAGATCCTTCTGGCTCACCTTTTTCTACATACCCTACATAGAAGGGTAAAGCAGTCCCTTCGGAGAGAGCGATGAATCAAGACAATGCATTAAAACAAGTCGCTGAAATGGCAAAAATTGCCGATCGATATGTCAGCGCGTGGGGCAGTGAAGCTCAAGTAGAAGATGACACGATCCGTCATCTTTTGGCGTCTCTTGGCTATGACACCAGCAGCGATGAAGCCCTGCTGCAATCGGCTGAGAAAAAACACAAGAAAGATGTGGTGGATCCGGTACTCGTGGTGCACCAAGGTGCGGCGATTGAAGTGCCGCTTTATCTCGGCGTCAGTGCGCGCGAAAGTGAATTTGATTGGCGCTTGCAGACCGAGCAAGGCGAGGTGCTGGAAGGCTATCTGCAATCACAAATTGTACGTGATGAGCGCGCTGAAGGCGGCCCATTAGTGTTTGCGTTGCCCAATGATCTACCGCTCGGTTATCACACCTTATTGATTGCCCGTAAGCGCCGCAAAGCACCTTACGAAATGGCGCTGATTGTTACGCCACAAGCTTGCTACAAGCAACCAGCCTTGGCACAAGGCAAAAAGCTATGGGGACCGAGCATTCAACTTTATACCCTGCGTACTCAGCACAACTGGGGCATGGGTGACTTTGGCGATTTGAAACAGTTGGTGGCGGATATTGCTTCGCGCGGTGGCGATTTTGTCGGGTTAAACCCGATTCACGCACTATTCCCAGCCAACCCTGAGGGCGCCAGCCCGTACAGCCCATCCTCTCGCCGTTGGTTGAACATTCTGTACATTGATGTCAGCTCTGTGCCTGAGTTCGCACTCAGTGCCGAAGCGCAGCAAAAAGTGGGGAGTCCAGAGTTCCAGCTGCGCCTGCAAAAAGTGCGTGATGCCCATTGGGTGAACTACAGCGAAGTGGCTGAGCTGAAAATGAGCGTGTTACCGCTGTTGTTTGCTGAGTTCAAAAAGCGTCATCTGGATAAACATTCTGATCGTGCTCATGCTTTCTTGAATTTCGTGGAACAGGGCGGTGAGAGCATACTGCATCAAGCGGCATTTGATGCGCTGCATGCCGAGTTGCATGCGGAAGATGCTTCAGTGTGGGGTTGGCCAGTTTTCCCTGAGAAATACCGCCGTTTCGACAGTGCTGCGGTACAAAAATTTATTGATGAGCAGAAAGATCAGGTTCATCTCTACATGTATTTGCAGTGGATCGCTGATGCGCAGATCCATGAAGCGCAATCATTAGCGGAAGAGAAAGGCATGGCCGTTGGCCTGTATCGCGATCTCGCGGTTGGCGTGGCCGATTCTGGCAGCGAAACCTGGGCCGATCAGGGCAACTTGCTGCAAGATGTCAGCATTGGTGCGCCGCCAGATGTGCTTGGGCCTTTGGGGCAGAACTGGGGTTTACCGCCACTCAATCCGCAAGTGCTGCAAGCGACTGCGTATGACGCCTACATCAAATTGCTGCGCGCCAATATGAAGCACTGCGGCGCCTTGCGTATCGACCATGTGCTTGGTTTGCTGCGCTTATGGTGGATCCCGAAAGGTGAAAACGCCACCAAAGGCGCGTACATCTACTATCCAGTCAAAGATATGTTAGCGATTTTGGCTCTCGAATCTCACCGCCACCAGTGCAGTGTGATTGGTGAAGATCTGGGAACCGTGCCGGATGAAATCGTTGAGCTACTGCGTGATGCGGGCGTGCATTCGTACAAAGTGTTCTTCTTTGAAACGTCGAAGGAAGATGGCGGTTACGTTTCTCCGGCGCATTACGCGGAGCAATCGATGGCGGCACTCTGTACCCATGATATGCCAACCCTACGCGGTTTCTGGCACTGTGATGATCTCAAAATGGGACGTGAAATTGGCCTCTATCCGGATGAAGAGCAGCTGCAAGGTTTGTTTGACGATCGCCTGAAATCCAAACAAGGCATTCTCGATTCTGTGGCTTGGCACGGTTATTTGCCAGCCGGAGTGGGGCGTGATGCCACGCAGGTTCCGATGGATTCCTACCTGAGCGAAGCACTGCAACTGCATGTAGCGGCAGGTTCCTCCGCGCTACTGAGTGTACAGTTGGAAGATTGGCTAGAGATGGATAAGCCGGTCAATATTCCGGGAACGGTGAACGAATACCCGAACTGGCGACGTAAGCTCTCCATGAATCTGGACGAGATTTTTGCGCGCGAAGAAGTGAACCGCATTGCGGCTCGACTGACTGAAGTCCGCGGTAAAGCCAGCCAATAAGGAACTCAGTGACCAATTTCTTAACTATGACCCAAAGAAGTTGAGGGTTGGTCACTCTTTCCTCCTTGATAAGTCCGGTAAGATGGACACACGCTTTGCCCGCGGTTTGCGGGCTTTCTGCTATACCCAAACAACTTAAAGATATAGACCCAGAACCACACAAATCTTTAAGCCGGAAGGGAATGTTTCGCTAGCTAGGTTAGGAGTTAGGTTTGAAGATCACAAAAAAGCCATTTAAGGCTGAACGGATTTATGATCAGTTAGCGCGTGCTGCGTTTGCTGATCCCTTTTCATTTTTAGGCCCTTACATTCCCGCAGAACAAGGCGCATTGCGGGTCTGGATGCCGGGAGCAAATAAAGTTGAGCTGGTGGTTGAAGGGGAACCACGTGTTGCGTTAGAGCGTGAAGGTGAAGGCGGCTTTATTCTGAAAGATGGCCGTAACCTGCGTTTTACCCGCTACCAATTGGCTGTTGATTGGGAAGGTACTGAACAGTTACTGGACGATCCGTACCAATACCACACCATTTATGCCGAATACGATGATTTGCACACACCGAAGCAGATGTATCACCACATGGGTGCGCAATTTGTCACTTTAGAACGCGATGGCGAAGATGTCTCAGGTGTACGCTTTTTGGTGTACGCTCCTCACGCCGCAGCGTGCAGTTTGATTGGCGCATTTAACCAGTGGGATGGACGTCGTCACCCAATGCAACGCCTTGATTACGGCATTTGGGGGATTTTTATCCCCGGCTTACTGGAAGGCACTCAATATAAATTTGAGTTGAAAGGTCCACACGGAGAAGGCTTACCGCATAAAGCCGATCCGTGGGGTTTTTATGCCGAGCAATACCCTTCTTTTGCTTCCGTCACATACGATCATCAAAGCTATCAGTGGCAAGACAGTGCATGGCAGCAACGCCCTGTGACCGAAAAGCGTAAACAAGCGCTCTCGTTTTATGAGCTACATGTTGGCTCATGGAAGCGGGGCGAAAACGGCGAGTTCCTCAATTACCGTGAATTGGCCGATCAATTGGTGCCTTATCTGGCTGATATGGGCTATACCCATGTTGAGCTGATGCCCGTGGCGGAGCACCCATTTTATGGCTCTTGGGGCTATCAACCGGTTGGTCTGTTTGCGCCCACTAGCCGTTACGGTTCGCCAGATGATTTCAAATATTTTGTCGATTTGTGTCACCAAGCGGGGATTGGTGTGGTGCTTGATTGGGTGCCTGCACATTTCCCATCAGATTCTCACGGTCTGGCCAATTTTGATGGCACGCCGCTATTCCATGATCCGGATCCACGCCGCGGCTGGCACCAAGACTGGAATTCTTATATCTATGATCTAGGTCGTGAGCATGTACGCCGTTTCTTAGTTGCTAATGCGCTGTATTGGTTTGAGATGTTCCATATCGACGGTATTCGTGTTGATGCAGTGGCTTCGATGCTCTATCTCGATTATTCGCGCAGTCACGATCAATGGATCCCGAACATTGATGGCGGGCGTGAAAACTACGACGCCATCGCCACCTTTAAGTGGATGAACGAGGAAGTGTACAAACACTTCCCGAATGCGATGACGATCGCCGAAGAATCGACGGCTTTCCCCGGTGTTTCTGCGCCGACCTTTATGGGCGGGTTAGGTTTTGGCTTTAAGTGGAACATGGGCTGGATGCACGATAGTTTGTCGTACATTAAAGAAGATCCGGTTCATCGCAAATATCACCACAATACCCTGACTTTTCCGCTGATTTACGCGTTTAGTGAAAACTACGTGCTCTCTTTGTCACACGATGAAGTGGTGTATGGTAAGCGCTCACTCATGTACAAGATGCCGGGTGACGAGTGGCAGCAAACCGCCAACTTGCGTGCTTACTTGGGCTATATGTATGGCCAGCCGGGTAAAAAGCTCAACTTTATGGGCACCGAGTTAGGGCAGACCGCCGAGTGGAATCACGATGGTCAGTTGCAGTGGTTTTTGACTCAGTTTGAACGCCATGCTGGGGTTCAGCGCCTAGTGCGTGATTTGAACCATCTGTACCAATCACAAGCCGCACTGCATCAGCTTGACTGCGATCCGCGTGGCTTCGAGTGGCGTTTGCAAGATAATGCCGATCTCAGTGTGATCGCCCATGAGCGTATGGATGAAGCTGGCGATCGCGTGTTAGTGATCACCAACTTCACACCTGTTCCGCAGCAGGAATTCCGCTTAGGTGTTCCCAAAGAGGGGCGTTACCGCCTGCTACTCAATACCGACGCCAAGCAATACAATGGTAGTGATTACTCTGTGTTGCAGGAAGTCAGTAGCGAAGCCGTGGGCAGTGAAGGCTTAGATCAATCCCTGTTATTGCGTGTTCCTCCGCTTGCGACGCTGTTTTATCAGTGGATGGCGGAGTAAGTCTCGCGACTTTTCGATATTTCCTCATCAAACAATCAACCGCTACGGCGGGTTGGTTTTTTATCGCCGATGGTGGGATTTTTCAGAGAGATCGGTTTTCGCTCTGCCGAGACTTTTTGCCCACCAAGCAAGATCTTGCTCAAGGACAGGCAGGTTTTTGCTTTATTGATGGAGATGATTGAATAACACATTGATTTTAAATGGCAAGTAAGTTGGCATCGACCTTGCTCTTTCTATGGCGACGGTGCGCTTAGCGCGTTAACGCTTTCATTTTATTTAATGATTTTTTAGAAAGGAAATAGCCATGCCAACTCCATGTTATATCTCTATCGATGGCCAAACTCAGGGCCTTATCACTGCGGGCGCATGTACTGCAGACTCTATCGGTGATTCATTCGTTGAAGGCCACGAAGATGAGATGCTGGTGCAACAGTTTGACCACGTCGTGACCGTACCGACTGACCCACAATCTGGTCAGCCTTCAGGCCAACGTGTGCACAAGCCATTCAAATTCACTGTCGCGCTGAACAAAGCGGTTCCTCTGCTGTACAACGCACTGTCTTCAGGTGAGAAGCTGAAAACCGTTGAGCTGAAA
>NZ_AOMO01000026.1 GCF_000338875.1 Vibrio mimicus CAIM 602
AAACAGATCGCATTCTGATGTATCGCGTTAAGCGTACCCGTTTTCACCTCTTTAGCTTTGTGTGGGTATTTCGCACAAATTTTGCCATGCTCAGAAATATGCAAGCGCTGCACAGTACCGGAACGAAAGGAGGTGGCGACCTGAATACTTGAGCCGTTCTTAAACACCATGCGCCCACCATTGGCTCCACTCTTACGCTCTTCTGTTGGGATTGCCGCTTTAAGCCATGCCGGAAGGTTGTCGTAAGGCACTTCCACTTTGGTTCTGAAAATCTCCCCCGCAGCTTGTTTGTCCTGCGCGACGATGCCGCACTTAAGCCGTTTATTGAATAGCGCTTCATCGAGTAGGTAGATATCAATGGCGGTCGAAAAACCAAGCTGGCGCGCTTTTAGGATAATGTTGCGATGGCCCATCATCTTAAACAGTAATGCTTGGGCAGGGCGAAGCTTGAACGTCACCAGCTCGCCATCTTCATTCTCTATCTTGTAAAGATGATTGAGCCGCCACCACTTATTGCTCAGTCGAGAAAAAAGAAAAGCGCGATCCTGCGCGCTTATCTGCTCTTGGGGGACGGAACCAAGGTTAATCATTCAGTACGAACCCGTCCGATCCCATCTCTTGAATTTCTTGCACAATGTCGGCAATTGCAGTTCCAAGCCCAGCAGACTCTTGTGCAATCCGCTCAGCTTCCAATTCCGTTTTCTTCACCTGAGCTTTGGTTCGCAGTAGAGATTCCACGCGCGCCATGTTTCTATCAACAATGTTGTCGGTGCTGACGTAGAGCTCATACAGTTTGACGCGTTCAGCAAGCGCCAAGCCTTCCTTACCAAGCTCTGCTCCTATCTTCTGGTAGGTTTCCATGGCTTTCAGCACCCGCGCCCGACAAAACACAATCTCGTGGTCAATATCCGAGTTCGCTGCATCAAAAATGGCATCTGGATCATTTAAGCGCTGTGCATAGCCATTGTGTTTGGTTGAGCACTGGTTGCCATGAATAAACCGCCCACTTTCATCGCGTTGATGAGTCGTATCTAGATGCAAAACACGCTGTAAAAATTGCGCATGGGTCGGTTTCGGTGAGTGTTGATCAGTCACGTGATCAGTGAACTGATCACTTTCACTGATCACTGATGCTTTTTCACCCTTACCTTTTGATTTAAAACCCTTTTCTTCCCTACTCCCTCCTAACTGATCACATTGAGCGAGCCGTTCCACATCGGGAGAAGAAGTGATAGCACGTGGGGATTGAACGTTTTTTGCTGGGTTTTCGCTGTTTTCGAGTGGCGAATTCAACACCTGCAGATATCGACGCGCCGTGTTGTAATTGATTTGGTTTTGATTGCACCACGCTTTGATTGTGATGCCTGTTTGTTCAAACGCGAGTTTGTACTCTTGTTGCAGCGCTTTCCAATCTCGTTTTGCCATCATTAAGGCTCCGAATTGCGAGCAATAAAAAAGGCCGCATCAAAAGATGCAGCCTCGCTATTGTTGGAAAATCTACCGCAATTACCTTGTCATATCAATGAGCGACTCGAGTTTACTCAATCTTCGAACTCAGCAGATAAGCGCTTTTCAAGCGTCGAAAGTGCCTCGGCTTCATGCCGATACAATTGCGTTCTCCACTCTTGAAGTAGGCGAATAATCGCAGGCCAATGACGAATAATAAGCTCTTTGTGAGTCGGCAAAGCTGCTCCCAAAAATGAGGCTTTCCAATCCGCTTCCGTCGTTCGAAACTCACCTACACCATCACAACTCTCACAAGGTCGCTGCGTTTTGGGAATAACACCTGTTGCTTTGCAACGCGGACATTTTGCTGATTCTGCCGCCTTTTTCTGTGCGTAATCGGCCAATAGCTGCTTCTGCGCGTCAATACGCGTTTGGTGTGACACAATGTTGGCCTGCAAACGACTGCTCTCAAATGGATTGGTTTTGATCTCAATTGCTCGCTCCATCGAGCGCGTGGCTTTACTAAGTGCTTCAATCGATTTCTGGGTCCTCGCTGCGTAGGCGCTGTATCGTCGCCAAACTGAAGCCAAACGAGCTTGCTGACTGTCTATCGGAACATTCAACACATCCGCCATGACCAGATAATGCAAATGTTTAAGCTCATTCGAAGCCAAAGCGATCTCTAAGCGATGAATCTCCAGTGAGCCAAGAAAATCCATCAATACCACCAACGAATAAGCACAATGCAAGTATTTGGCATTAAGGATTGCCATACCAATAGGATTATCGCGCTGCGCTAAGCCCATCGCACCAAGAAGCTGCTCTTTGGTCGGTCCATTTTTACTGACAGACTCTTCCCATTTCATGGTTCTTGCGGCGCTTAATAGTGTTAAAAGCTCAAGCTTTTTACTCACTGTCGTGACTCCTTACTCTGAGAATATGGTCTAAAAATGGCAAAACGGTATGGGCTCATTACATCAAGGCTCATTCGCTCGCACCGAAAGCTCTCGAAGCCAACTTTCTCGTTGAGCCATCATGGCTTTGATTTTACGCTCCGCCGATTGCGCAGCCTGCTCTGATACCGCGGACTTGCGCTGTTTAAATGAAATCAGCGCGACGTTCTCGTTATTAATATCGATTTCAATTTGCTGGATCTTTCGCTTCAACAACTGCGCATCATCAATGGGCTTTGCCGCAGCCTGAGACACCGCGACGATTCGCCCCTTGTCTTGCTCTTTGCAAAGCCAAGCGTGGATAAATCGCTGGATCCCTTGCGCAGTTTTCTGGCGTGTTGGGTTTGCCTGACACCAACCGATCATGTTGCGAAGCTGTTGGTGAATATCAACGGCAGGATAGAGCGAGCGCCATTCCACCAACTGAGATTGAGTCACCTGATACGAAACATTTTTACCTTTGAGTGGGATCTCAAACACAACCGGATCCAAAATAGGATCAGTTTGAGCACTGAAAAGCGGCGCATCATCTTCTGGTGGATCTAATAATGGATCTATTGATGGTTTATAGCCGAAATTCGACCTACCCCCAGCCGAGATCTGACCTACCCCCTCGGGTAAATTCGTCTGTTCGTATTTCGAATGTTCGAGTTTTGAATGGACGAAATCCGTCTGTTCGAAATCCGACTGTTCATCGGCGGTAGATTTCAATCGCTTCACGGGCAGTTGATACTGGTTATTGGAACGCACTAATCGACCTGAATCGGCTTTCTTGAACTGGTTTCGTTTAACAATCCAGCCCCCCGCTTCCAACTTCTTCAAGGTTGCTTTGACTGTAGTTGGTGAGACACCACTTTTACGGGCGATGGTTTCAATGGAAGGCCAGCACACGCCGGCATCATCAGCATGATCCGCCAGACAAAGCATAATGAGTTTGTCAGAGCCCTTGAAAAGAGAAATATCCCATACGTAGCTCATTACCTTAACGGACATCGTATTACCTCAATGATCAATCTATCCAAAGCCACTGGCCGTCTACGAATAGTTCCCCATGGCCAATAGAAAGCCCGTTTCCTCGCAATCAGAAAGTGATGAAGTAAGCTTGCCACCAACCAGATCCACTCACCGAGCATTCGGTACGGAAAACATGGCATCCTCTTTCTAACCACGGACCAACCCCTCATAGACAGCTTTGACATACAGACGCTTAGCTTCATAAAGGTCAGCCATTTCGTCGTAGGTAATCTCGGTTAGCTGACCTTTCTCAACCTTGAACAGACGCCATTGAAGATTCTCAATCCGAGCTCTTAATGCTATTCTTCCCATCACTGCTTCTCCGAAGTGGTATGTGAAATTTCCTCGCAAGACTTTTCACTCGGCTTTAAACCGTTGCCGCGGTTTAAAGCCAACTCTCTTTCCTCATCCAATACTCGAAGGTAATGCTCACACTTATCCTTCAATCGCTGAATTTGATCTCTTTCGAAAGTTAATGTCTCCTGCCCCTGCGATAACGCTACGCGACAGGTATTCACCGTGATACAGGCAAGCTGCTCCACTGTGGTCCAAAATGAGCTTGTTCTCATGCTCTGTACCTCTAGATTTACTGTTAGCTTGATAGATCAACGACTAACCACACTTTGTTTCCTGCCGCGCCTCAAAAGCTGGCTCAGGAAAAACATCATCGAATGAACAACTTGCTCCTAGTTCATTCAAAGCTTTAACAATTTTCCATGCCATCTCGTAGCTAGGCTTACGATTACCATTGGCATAGTGATTTACGGCCCCTTGGGAAATACCGATACTTTTCGCAAGCAATCCCTGTGACTTGCCAATGTTTTTAAGAATCTGCTTGATATTGGTCATGTAAACATTTTGCCTCCATAGGAATACGCATAAAGATTACGAAATGGAATTTATAAAAACAAGATAAATTACATTTTGGATGTTTCAAGTGTAATTACATTAAGTAATAATCATCGTTATGAAGATGGATTGGAAAGATCTGGTTAAGGCCAGAATGAAAGATAACGGCATCACTCAAGCCGTGCTTGCAGAGCGTTTGGACAAATCCCAAAGCGCGATTGCTCATTGGCTGGGTGGAAATCGTAAGCCGAGTATCGAAGAGATAGCCGCTATGATGAAAATCGTAGGGTTAGACCACGTCACTCTAAATTCTGATGGATTAGTGGAGTATCCCGATGAAGCATGGGCGAATATTTCACGTCCCCAAATACAACCTTCGTACCAGAAGTCCTTCCCCGTTTTAAGTTCAGTACAAGCAGGAATGTGGTCAGAAGCAATTGAGCCTTATACAGCTGAGGAAATTAATGAGTGGTACGAAACGACTGAACGAACAAGTGAACGCTGCTTTTGGTTGAGAGTTGAAGGTGACTCTATGACATCTGGCGTAGGAGTCAGTTTTCCTGAAGGCACTCTTGTTCTGGTAGATACGGAGCGAGATCATCAGAATGGTTCTCTGGTTGTGGCCAAGCTGACTGATGTGAATGAAGCAACATTCAAAAAACTAGTTATTGATGCTGGTCAGAAGTACTTAAAACCGCTCAACCCCTCCTATAACGCCATCGCCGTTAATGGTAACTGTAAAATTATCGGTGTTGTTATTGATGCAAAGTTAAAACTCTTTTAGCGACCTCCCACTAGATACGAACCGCCAAGCAAGGCGGTTTTTTATTGCCCAAATTGTAACAATCAGACATCCCCTATCTAGTAAAAAACCAAAAAACTCCAATTTGTAATTTACAATTAAATTCCAATATGTAATATTTAATACTGCTGCGAGACTAATGGCGCATATCAAGGGCAACTATTGCTCATAGTCCAAAATTACAATGCGAGGAAATATCCATGGCGGCAACCATTGATACCCAATACGGAACAGTAACCACTTCACCACCTTACTTTAGCCAACGCTTACATCGTTCAGTAATCGCGCTAACGCTTTATCCCACTGACGATAGCTGGGGGTTAAGCCGCGAATGCCCTGCAGAAATCACGATTACACCATCATTTCTCAACATGTTTGCCAATGATGCCGCTCCACTCGCTAAAAAGCTTGGCGCAATGCACTCCACCAAAAAGATTGGTGAACAATATGGCATCGAAAGGTAGGCAATATGAGTCAATCACAAATTTCCATCATCACTCTTAAAAAAGCAGCCGAGGTCATAGGCCTCAGTGCAAAGACGCTAAGAGAGAAAGCTCTCGATGGGTTTTATCCATCAACGGTCATGAAAAAAATTCGTGGTACTTGGATGATTGATATTGAGGAGTGGAATAAATGGCATCGAACCAAATAACGGATAATCTTCCATCAGGCATTGAAGTACATGGCAACAGCTTAAGGATCGTCTTTTACTATAACGGCAAAAGATATAGGGAATCCTTAGGTCTAACACCAAACAAACAAAACATAAACTTTGCTAGACAGAAAAGAGAAGCCATTCTCTATGAAATGAAAATCGGGACTTTTAACTACTCCGCGCATTTTCCAGAGTCGAAACATGCATCAGGTGTACCGCAAGCAAAAAACTTGCTACAACTCACAAAGCAATTCCTTGCCTCGAAAGATCACGATATCCGCCGATCTACGTTGCAAAGATATGATTGGGTGTTAAGAGATTTTATTGAAATATATGGCAAAACAAGAAGTAGCGACACTCTTTCACCACGCACTTTGACGGAGTTTCGCCAAGAACTCGTTAAAGGAAAAACGGGGCGCACCATTAACCGAAATCTGGTGACAATCAACGCTTTCCTTGCTTGGCTCTATAAAATGGAATACGTCAGTCGCGATTTGTCCAAGGTTTTGCAAAGGGTGAAAGAAAGCGAAGTCGATATTCAACCCTTTTCGATGGCGGAGATCGACAACATTTTGAAACACTGCCACCAACTGCAGCACCGCAATATCGTGACTTTGCTTGTCTATAGTGGCATACGTAGTGGCGAGCTTTGTGCACTGGCGTGGGAGGATGTGGATTTTGAGAATAAAACGATTCATATCCGCCGTTCGACTTATGATATGCGCGGATTAAAAACCACCAAAACAGACAAAGAGCGGTTTGTTGACCTACTACCACCAGCTTTAGATGCTTTAAAAGCTCAACAATATTTAACCTACTCGTTCGAGCCTAAAGAGTACGATGTCGAATTACCCGGTCAGGCCTACAGAAAAGAGTCTCTGCGTTTTGTGTTTAATCCCAAAGTCGTTCGGGAGCAGAAGGTCAGTGGTTATGACTATTACGGCAAACGAGCACTAGGCCGAATGTGGACGGCACTGTGTAAAAAAGGAAGTGTCCGTTACCGTAATCAGTATCAACTGCGACATACCTACGCCAGTTGGATGATCACCCATGCTAACGTCAACGTAAGTTACTTGGCACAACAAATGGGTCACGCAGATATCACCATGGTCGCAAGGGTCTATGGTAAATGGCTGGTTGAGTCGAACAAGAAAGAATCCGAACGGGTATGGCAAGAGCTAGAAAGAGTCAGGAATCAATAACCGCCAATTAGGCGGTTTTTTGAACCTATAGAATGGAGTATCGAAACTGTACATGACCAAACAAGTGGGTATGACAACAAACTTTTGCTCCATTCGTTGTTAGCACTAACACCATTGTCAAATTGCGTGACACTTAGTCGGGTTACTTTTTCTAATGCAAGTAGTCGGCCTAAAAATTAGAGGGAGATTAATAACTGGCTCCTAGCCAATATCAAAAAGAGCCATATCGAAAATATTAAGCAAGAGCAGCCTGTTTATTTCTTTTCTTCTTAGCTTGAGATTTTGCTTGCTTGATAAAATTATCCTTCGTCGTAATTTGCCTAACGAGCTCATCAACCGCATCTTGGGAATAAATATGTGTGTTAGATATCTTTTGATAGTGGTGGTGCTTGTTACAAGTTGCTTTCCAGTTCAGCTTTGAGACTGCAGCTTGGAAGCAATGACTATTTATTGTTGGCTTTCCCTTTTTGTCTCGAGCTACTAAGCACTTTTCTAGTTTTGCCATATCGTAGTTAGCATGAAGGGTCTTATTAATAGCATCAATAGCAGTCTTTTGAGTGAAAGTATGAGTTTTCTCTGGATCTACTTGCTTCTCAACTACAAGAGCCTTTTTCAACTGCTCCAAGTCCTGAGCTTTACCGTTAGCTGCAGCAAGTATTATCTGACTGTCTTTCTCATCACGAGCATACACAAGTGATACGTTAATCGGTATAGCGAACTCAATATCATCTTCTTTCTCGATTTCATCTTGCACCGTTTTAGCTAGTTCGAGCATATCTTCCGCTACCTTACCATACAATGATCGCAACACTGGCTCTGGTGGCATCTTAAAATCACCAACTAGTGATATCATTCCAGCATGCTGAGAGCGCATAAATGGTACCTCTGCAAACTCCTGAAACTTAGATGAATAATTCAGCACACCAGATTGGAATATGCGAGAAGCCAACCCTTGAAGCTCAGGCATAAGTAGATGAACAGCACCATCACGCCAATCAGCTATACGAGAGATATTCTTTCTTACATTGTCATTTTCTTTGAACAATTTATCCAAGCATTGCCTCAAAGATATTGTTTTCTTTACGCCTTGTTTATTCGCTTTCTCGAATACCGCTTCTTCACCATCTCGCTCAATGATTATTGCTTTCAGAAGCTGCTCCCAAGCAGTTGAGTACATCATTACAAATCCATCTAACTTGTTTTCAAGTGACGGTCTGTTGTAAAGCTCTAATGCAAGCATCATGTTATCTTTGGACTTTTTGAGCAGGGCTTTAGCTAAGTTAGATTTACATTTATGACCTAGCTCTTGATAGTGCTTACTCTGAGATAAACGCTTTTTGAACTCGATAAAACTTACATCTAGTACATTGATTGCTTCGTATGTATTAACTCCAATCTCTGCTAAGAATTGAGTTATCTGACCCTTCCCGTAGTAAGATTTGAATGTACTTGGCTTCCAGCCTACATGCGCGATAAGCTCTTCTTTGGTGAAAGTTGAACTCTCTGTTTGATGCTTCCGCAAGAATTGGTACAGCAATAACTGCATTTCGACTTTAGCCATCTGATTTCCAATAACTTATTCATCTTGTTGTGCTACACTTTATTGCATAACACCAAGATGATCAGAGAGTGGCATCAAATAATCGAATACTCCTAAACAATTTGAATTGACCAGTCTTCTGTGCAAAGTTTTTTTGCTTCAGTTTGGAGATCATTCTAAAAATGCCAGTTGAGCTATACCTCTCCTCATCCGATCCTACCAATTTAGCAAAAGCGCTAGTCGAAAAATGTCTAGAGCACTGCTGGCTCTGGCTCTGGCTCTGGCTCTGGCTCTGGCACAGTTTTGCCCCATTCCTTGCTAGTGATAGGCTTCATGACATTACCTAGTTTGAGATTTGGCCTACATTTTCTTATGCTTTTCGTCGCCTTGCCACTTTTGACTTCAGCTTGCGGTTAGATCTCAAAATAGTCCGTAACCAACTGATGTTAAGGATCTTCAATAGCTTAATTTCAACTAATGTCATATGCTTATGCGCACTTAAAAGAGTAGTCATTTTTTGGTTGGTATAGAGCATATGGCAGACAATCCACTCGCAGCAGCCCAACGAGAATTCGCAGGAGCAAGCACCTTTGGAAAATATAACTTTCAATTCCATTGGGCGCTGTGCGAAGTTATTGAAAAGCATAAAAATAACAAAGAGTATGCTCTGCTAATTGAGTATCATGAAGATATCGTTATTGCGGATAGTTTAGACGCTAAACTAGCTAAGTTTGAGTTTTACCAAGTCAAGAATCAGGGCGCGACTTTTACATCAGCAGCTTTAACAAAGAGAAAAAAAGGCACGAATAAAGAACTAAAGAATTCCGTTCTTGGTAAGTTACTGAGCTCTTGCATCAATACTGAATATGAAGATCGTATCACCAAGATCGGGTTAGTTTCATCAAGTGGATTTAATTTCAAGGTTAATAAAGATCTTAAGCTGGATGTGCTCAAAGTAGGTGATATTGCTGAGATTGATCTGGCTAAGTTGACCGAAAATATAAACGCCGAGTTAGGTATTGATGTATTACCAGAGCACCTACAATTCATAGTTCCTGAGATACAACTCAAAAATCAGGAAGACTATGTATTATCTCAATTTGCTCGGCTCGTCGAATCCTTATTCCCCGGGGCTTTGTGTAATCCAGTAAACATCTATCGCTCTGTTGTTGATGAAATGGGGCGAATAGGCCGCATAGAGTATGATTACAAGGATTGGGTAAGGCTTATTGATAAAAAGTCACTCACTTCTACGGAAGTTCATAAAGTACTTTCTCTGCATTCAAGTCACCCCTGTGTTGATGACTTAAAAAGTGATTTCGACGACTTAGCTAATGATTTAGGTTGGAAATCAAAGAAGAAGCGTACTTTCAAAGGAAAACTAGCCTTACTTGCATTACGCCGAGCGGGCTTTATGAGTGCCTTGGACATTGAAATTACAGACTTATTCAAGCAGTCCCATATCAAAATTGACGAAGATAACTATAACGATGACTCGACGTATATAGAAGCCTTGCTTCAACAAGCTAATGATGATGGCTTATGTGCGAAAGTAAGTAATCAAGATGAGTTGTTGCTCGAAGTTGTCTACTGCTTATTAAAGGTCTGACAATGAAAAAGAATTACAAATTATTGATAAGAAATCTTAGGAAACACAAAAATGAAAGGCTTGCAATTTCAACGTCTAGTTCTACTGTCCGATTCGAAAAAGTTGGCGAATCAGTTCATGTTTCCGAAGAGGCTCAATCTCGTTACAGGAAACGACAATAGCATTGGTAAATCAACGTTAGTAAAAAGCTTATTTTGGGCTATTGGGTGTGACCCAAAGTTTAATGAAGACTGGAAACTACTTGACGTTAAAACGGTCCTTTACTTCAAAGTAAACGAAAAAGAGTATGTTGTTAGTCGCTATGTGGATGGCCTCTACTTCGGACAAAAAAATTCGCCATTGCAGAAATACTCCAAAGTAACAGGGAATTTTGCAATGGACTTTGCAAGAGAAGTTGGCTTTGATTTGTTACTGGAAAACAAAATTGGTGAGTTAGATTGCCCTCCTCCAGCGTATTACTTTTTACCCTTCTACATCGATCAACAGAAAAGTTGGGATGAACCATGGAACGGGTTTGAAAGACTACAACAGTACGGCAATTTCAGAACAAACCTAATTAAGTATTTCTGTGGATACTTGTCGCGTAAGCACTTTGAACTCGAAAGCGAAATATTCGAACAAAAGGCTGCAGATAGAGAGGCAACCCAGCAAGCTGAACGTATTTCCGAGGCTTTAAGTGTCCTTGAAGAAGCAGCTCCAGAAATCACAGTCGCTGTTACACAGAAAGAGCTAGAGTCTATACAGGTTGAGATTGAAGTAGAACTTAAAGAATTTTCGAAGCATCAAACTAACCTCTTCGATCAGCAATCAGTTCTAGTAAATGAAATTCACGACTTAGAACAGCAACATATTTTAGCAAGCACTTCGGCAAGAGAGCTTGAGGAAGATTACATTTTCGCTGTAGAAAATGTGTCATCGGATTCTTTGGAATGCCCTTTATGCGGTACTGAGCATGACAATTCATTGCTTAGCCGTGCGGGTTTGCTAGCGGATAAAGAAGGGCTTGAACAACAAGCCAATAGTATAAAAAATGCTCTAGTCGAAAAGTACAGACAAAGAGAAGAGCTAGTCCAAGAGCTAGAATTTGTCGCATCTGAAATCGATCGAATCAATGAGAAATACATAAAAGAGGACTCATCTGAGGAAAAGTCTGATACCCAATGTGCATTTGAACACGCTTTGTATTCCGTTTCGCAAAAAAAGGTAAACAGCAGTGTTTTGCAGAAGAAAGAGCATTTTCAGTTTCAATCCCAGAAGGCTAAAGACAACCAGAAAGACATCAAAAAGGAACAGAGGAAACTTCTTAAGAAGAAAGAGAAGGATGACCTCAATGATTTGTTTATCGGTAATTTAGTTGAAAGTATTACAACTCTAGCTGCTACTGGGGTGAATCTAAATGGTGTTAAGTCTCCTATGGATTATAGAAAGCTTCTTGGTGGTGGAGCTGCAGAAGGAACACGAGGTACTCTGGCGTATCAGTTATCAGTCCTTAGACAAATTGAATATGCTGGTAACTGCCAAATTGCTCCCTTTGTTTTAGACACACCGAATCAACAAGAGCAGGCTAAACATCGATATGAACAGGTCATAGATGTTATTACTGAAAATATTCCGCGTGGATATCAAGTGATTTTGTGTGCAATGGATGACAATGATGCTTTAGCTGCATACAAGAAAGAAGCACACGTTATCGAACTCGATGATAATCGATTGTTACAAGGTGAACTATATGAAGATCTGCGTTCTGAATACGAAAATGAGGTCTTGAACAACACCGCTACTGAATAATTAAGTATTTTATATCAAGATACCCTTCCTACTTGAAGCTGCAGCGGTGTTGGCTACGTTCGTTCACCCCAATCACAGAGTTGTCTATGCTCATGGGGATTCACTCACTTGCCGCCGACCTGCAACTCCAAGTCGTTTGGTATATATTAATGTAATTTTGATTGTTAATTCATAACTAAAAGAGCCATGTAAAATCGAACTATGAAAGATCTATATCTTCAAATACTATCTGAGTTGCCTTCAAGTTTGTCACCTACAGAGGAAGTCAACTTTCTAACAAGTGTTTTGCGTTCATTATTGCAGGTAACAGCTTTGACTAGCCTGGAATTATGCGTGTCTGAAGTGCCAGAAAATGAGCAAGATGTTTCTCGTTTTATCCGAAGAATGGAGCAGCCTTCAGATGGTACACCTATAGAGATACTTGAGGCCCTTATCCCGCTACTCAGAACCTACGTAGACAGAAATCTTTGCAAAGGATGGTACAAGGAGAATGGCTTAGATAGTGGGTTATCTGCTCAATTGAATGAATGGGTTACGTTTAGAAATGATACAACTGCCCATGGGATATTGAGTCAAAAAGATGCAAATATCTGGGCCCCTAAATCTAAAGAACTTATTCATACTAGCTTAAATATTCTAAACGGGTTACTTCCTTCGTTCGATCATAAAACTCATGAACTGAAATCATATGACGTAAAGCTTACTCTCCCACTAGTTCGTTCTTATAGACCTATTGTTGTAAGAAAAGCCAAATGCCAGCGCAGTATTTGGAAGTTAAGCGGGCAAGTACTCTCCTTAGAAGATGCTCAACGGTTCAGTGCTGAACTTGAAAAAGGATGTATTTTTAGTCAGCGATCACAAGCAAAATATGGCGACTATTTAGCTTCAAATGACATCACAGTAGAGAATAGCGCGGTAACTCATAGTTTTATACACAATGTACCACTTCGACAAACAGATACATTTGAGGGCCGTAAAAGAGAATTATTAAAACTAGCGGAATGGTTTAATGACTATGACTCTCGCGCCTGTTTGGTATTTGGCGATGGTGGTTTCGGAAAAACAACTTTAGTTCTAGAGTTTCTGAATAAATTGTTAGAAGGAAAAGTAGCTATTGATCACCCACGCCCTCAAGTCATTTCATTTTTCACGGCTAAAATGACGCGTTGGACTGATCAGGGGTTGGTGCACCTGAAAGGGGTTTCTGATTCTATGGACGAGTGTATCAGAGAACTAATCAAAGCATTTAATCCTGTTTTAACTAAAGATTGGTACGAAACTCATGGCGACCGTCTAATTCAGAAAGCTGCTAACTTCCTGAAAGATGAGGGGTTAGACCGAGACGATGTGCTTTTTGTCTTCGATAACACAGAAACCCTAGCTACTTCTACAAATGAAGTTGAAGATTTAGGTGATTTCTTACAGGGAGTAACCAAAAAGCTGGGGCGAATGATTGTAACTTCAAGAAGACGAGAGTTCATTAATGCAACTCCAATTGCAGTTAAGGGGTTGAGTGAGCAAGAGTGTATAACTTTGCTTGATAGGTTAGCGAAAGAAAATCATGCTGACTCACTCCTAAAGGCTGGAGAAGCAAGGCTACGAAAAATAAGTCAATCACTAATGTTTAAGCCCTTACTTCTTCATACATTGGTTACCCATATAAGTAGAACTCAATCATCAATCGATGATGCGATTAATTCAGTTTTTAAGAAATCTAACCATGAGCTACTAGAATTCCTATATGAAGATGCATGGGCTCGGATGACAGAGTTACAGCAAAACGTGTACATGCTTCTTGTTATTGCTGAGAGCCCATTAGATCACTTTTCCGTATCGGAAGCATGTAAGATTATGCAAATACCATTGACGGAATTTCATACTACGTTTGACGAAACTTATTTTGGTTCATTGACCAATCATGGGGAAAAGTTTTCTATTGAACTAGAAGAGCTTGCAGTTCGATTCTTCAACAAAAAAATCAAAGATCTTCCTCAAAGCGTGAAAATTTCTTTTGAAAGTAAAGCCCAAGAGTTGGATGCAGTAGTTGGTAATTTCCACAAAATCGAGGAGGAGTATGAGTTAGATAGGGTCGCAGAAGCGTTCCGTCATCCATATGCGAAGGCCGCTCGAACTGCTGTAAGAAAAGAAAACTATCCAGAAGCTCAAGAATTCTACGAAATGGCGATTGCTGAAGACCCGATGAACTCCGCACTTAAAGATCGTTATGCTTGGTTCCTGTACCACAAGGTAGCAAGTAATATAGCTAAAGTGAAAGCTGAAAAACTATGGCGTGAGTCTATTGAGCTTAATGAAAACAACTGTGACGCTATCGTTAACCTTGCACAATGTAGATATCGTTGTGATGATCTCGAAGAAGGGGATCAGTTGCTAAAGAAAGCTGGAGCTTTATCTAGATCTAACTCATTTTGTTTGCTAAATAAAGCTAAAGCGCGCTTCTACTACTGGCAAAGAAATAAAGAGTTAGATGGTGTGGAAGAACGATTAATAGAAGCTAAAACTCTTTTGGATTTTGCGGCTAAGAGCCTTAAACGAGGTGATCTGTACTATGCAAAAACTCGATACGATATTGATTTTTTCAAAGTTAAACTAAGAAGGATCAAGATATAAACACTCTTGTTAGGAATACAATTAAGTCTTAGGTTAGCCATAATCTAAGGCTTAGCTTAGTGTTGGTAAAGATGATTGAAAGTGTACACGTGTTTTAAGCTATCGCCATATTTTTACTAATCTTTGAGGGTTTAGTTAGTGTCAATGATCTAAACAACTTTTGTCCAAAAACGATTTTGAGCAACAAAAAAACACCAACCATTAGCCTTGTGAAGAACAGACACCTCAACTTTGATTCGAAATCTTGGGGCTAAACTGGCTACTAGCAGTGGAATTTTTGAAAGTGTTTGGGGCTAAATTGGGGCTTTTTGAAAGGTTGAATACGGTTTTATTTTCCACTTTACTGTTTATAAAAACAGTGTTAGCCAAAAACAAAGCGCCCCTTTCGGAGCGCTCTGTGGAGAGATTTTCGGTTACTGCCAATCGAGGATAACTTTGCCGGAAGCCCCGCTGCGCATGATGTCGAAGCCTTTTTGGAAGTCATCCACTTTGAAGTGGTGAGTGATAATTGGGCTGATATCGAGACCTGATTGGATCAGGCTCGCCATCTTATACCAAGTTTCGAACATCTCGCGGCCATAGATGCCTTTGATCACCAGACCTTTGAAGATCACTTGGTTCCAATCAATCGCCATTGATGATGGGGGAATACCTAACAGAGCGATGCGGCCACCATGGTTCATGGTTTTGAGCATTGCGCTGAATGCACTTGGTATGCCAGACATCTCTAAGCCCACATCAAAACCTTCGGTCATGCCGAGTTCTTTCATCACGTCTTCTAGGTTTTGCTCAGCGACATTCACTGCGCGAGTCACACCCATTTTACGGGCTAAATCGAGGCGGTATTCGTTCACATCGGTGATCACCACATGGCGCGCACCTACATGTTTCGCAACAGCGGCGGCCATAATGCCGATTGGGCCAGCACCGGTGATCAGAACATCTTCACCCACTAAGTCGAATGAAAGCGCGGTGTGTACAGCGTTTCCAAACGGGTCGAAGATAGACGCCAGATCATCTGAAATACCATCCGGGATCTTGAATGCGTTAAACGCTGGGATCACTAAGTATTCAGAGAAACAACCCGTGCGGTTTACGCCCACACCAATGGTGTTGCGGCACAGGTGTGTACGGCCACCACGGCAGTTACGGCAGTGACCACAAGTGATGTGACCTTCACCAGAAACGCGATCACCAATTTGGAAACCACGCACTTCTTGGCCAATCCCAACCACTTCACCCACGTATTCGTGACCGACTACCATAGGCACTGGAATGGTTTTTTGTGACCACTCATCCCAGTTATAAATGTGTACATCCGTACCACAAATGGCGGTTTTCTTAATTTTGATCAGCAGGTCGTTGTGGCCAAGCTCAGGCATGTCCACTTCGTTCATCCAGATGCCCTGCTCTGGTTTCAGTTTTGAAAGTGCTTTGATTTTCATAATTAAATAAGTCCCATATCACGACCCACTTCAATGAAGGCGTCGATGGCTTTGTCCAGTTGTTCACGGCTGTGTGCGGCTGACATTTGCGTACGAATGCGCGCTTGTCCCTTTGGTACAACCGGGAATGAGAAACCAATAACGTAAATGCCTTTGGCCAGTGCGCGTTCCGCAAATTCTGCAGCCACTTTGGCATCGCCTAGCATGATTGGAATGATGGCGTGGTCAGCGCCCCCCATGGTGAAGCCCGCCGCTTCCATACGAGTACGGAAGTGCGCTGCGTTTTCCCATAGGCGCTCACGCAGATCGCCACTCTCTTGCAACAAATCCAACACACGCAGTGACGCCGCAACAATCGAAGGTGCAACTGAGTTAGAGAATAGGTATGGACGTGAACGTTGACGCAGCCAATCAATCACCTCTTTCTTGCCAGAGGTGTAACCGCCGGATGCGCCGCCCATGGCTTTACCTAGCGTGCCGGTGATGATGTCGATGCGGTCAATCACATCGTGGTATTCGTGTGTGCCGCGACCACTCGCGCCCATGAAGCCCACGGCGTGAGAGTCATCCACCATCACTAAGGCGTTGTATTTATCCGCCAAGTCACAGATTGCAGGCAAGTTAGCGACTACGCCGTCCATTGAGAATACACCGTCAGTGACGATCAGCTTGTGCCGAGCACCGGCAGCATCCGCCTCGATAAGTTGCTCTTCCAGCTCGACCATGTTGTTGTTCGAGTAGCGGAAACGCATCGCTTTACACAGACGCACACCATCAATGATCGAAGCGTGGTTTAGTGCGTCAGAGATGATCGCATCTTCTTTATCGAGCAGAGTTTCAAACAAACCCGCGTTCGCATCAAAGCATGAGGTGTAAAGAATGGTGTCTTCTTTACCTAGAAATTGAGAGAGCTTCTGTTCTAACTGTTTATGGATATCTTGCGTACCACAGATGAAACGTACCGAAGCCATTCCAAAGCCGTGGCTATCCATCCCCTCTTTCGCTGCTTCAATCAGCGCTGGGTGATTGGCTAAACCAAGGTAGTTGTTAGCGCAGAAGTTCAGTACTTCTTCGCCAGTAGAAATTTCGACCGCCGCTTGTTGCTGCGAGGTGATCACACGTTCGGATTTATAAAGCCCCTCAGCTTTCACTTCCTCAAGCTGAGTACGGAGTTGCTGATAAAAAGCAGAAGACATTGCGTATTCCTTCTTGTTTTCGTTTTGCGGGTAACAGGATCTATACCCAAACAACTTAGCGGGTACGCTTCAAGTCGGAAGGGTATATTTACACTGTAAAAAACCTTTCCCTTAGTGTAATCCAAGGTCACTCAAGCGATTATCTGCGATAACGGAAAAGCATTCGTGAACCTCAGGCACAGATAAGCCCTTTCTATTGTAAATTTATCGAGGATTCATTGTGTCATGCTTCTCGTGTTGAATACCGAACGCTTGATTTCTCAACATTAAACTTCAAAGATGGCTTATACCCAAACTACTTGGAGTTGCAGGTAGGCGGCAAGTGAGTGAATCCCCATGAGCATAGATAGACTATGTGATTGGGGTGAAAGAACGTAGCCAACACCGCTGCAGCTTCAAGTAGGAAGGGATATCACCTATCCAGTCAAAGGACGGACTATGAAAGACGAAACACTGGCTATTCATTTTGGCTACACCACCGACCCTACTACTAAATCTGTAGCTACTCCGATTTATCAAACGGTCGCTTACGAATTTGATAACGCACAACACGGCGCAGACCTATTCAACTTGGCGGTGCCGGGCAACATTTATACGCGGATCATGAACCCAACCAATGATGTGTTGGAAAAGCGCATGGCCGCACTCGAAGGCGGAATTGGCGCGCTGGTAGTGAGTGCGGGCAGTGCCGCTATCAACTACGCGATTCTGACGTTGGCGCAAGCGGGCGATAACATTGTTTCCACCCCGCAACTGTATGGCGGCACTTACACCCTATTCGCACATATGTTGCCAAGCCAAGGGATTGAAGTGCGCTTCGCCAAGGACGATCGCCCAGAGAGTTTGATTGAGCTTATCGATGACAAGACCAAAGCGGTGTACTGCGAAAGCATTGGCAACCCAGCGGGTAACATTATTGATTTACAACGGCTCGCCGATTTATGCTCACGCCAAAGGTGTGCCCGTGATGGTCGATAACACGGTCGCCAGCCCTGCATTGTGCAAACCCATTCACTTTGGTGCAGATATCGTCGTCCACTCGCTGACCAAATATTGTGGCGGACACGGCACAACTTTGGGCGGCGTGATTGTCGATTCCGGTAAGTTCCCGTGGGCGCAACACAAAGACCGCTTCCCCGTATTTAATCAACCAGAACCGTCTTATCACGGTGTGGTGTACACCGAAGCCTTTGGCGACGCCGCCTTTATTGGCCGCGCACGCACTGTGCCACTACGCAATACCGGATCTGCCCTCTCTCCCATGAACGCCTTCATGATCCTACAAGGTCTGGAAACACTGCCACTGCGTATGGAACGCCACACCGAGAACGCCCTCAAGGTTGCGCAATATCTCAAACAGCATCCGAAAGTCAGTTGGGTGAGCTATGCCGGATTGGAAGACTCGCCGTATTACGCGTTGGCGCAAAAGTACATGGGCGGTAAACCTTCCGCAATTCTCTCCTTTGGTTTGAAAGACGGTTATGAAGCAGGCGTGCGTTTTTACGATGCGCTGCAAATATTCAAACGCTTGGTCAATATCGGGGATGCAAAATCACTCGCTTGCCATCCCGCGTCCACCACTCACCGTCAAATGAGTGAAGAAGAGCAATTTAAAGCGGGCGTGAGACCGGAGATGATCCGCCTTTCTGTCGGGATTGAACACATCGATGATATTCTGGCCGACTTAGAACAAGCGCTGAACGCTTAAGCGAAGCGTACCTTGTCCCGTCTATATCTAGATCTAGGCGGGATACTGTTCTTGCCCGACAACCCCTCACTTTAGTTTCACCAAATTGCATTTAGCCGATGATTCTGCGACAGTGACGCCACTTGTTGGCCGACTCATCGACACTTATGTTACTTCCCAAATTGATTGCCCTACTGCCCGACCTCGCCACTTTTATTGTGGTGGTCAATGAAGGCAGTTTTACCGCTGCGGCCAGCAAACTTGGCGTAACACCTTCCGCGCTCAGTAAGCTGATTACTCGCCTTGAACAAGCCTTGTCAGTCAAACTGTTTGAACGCACTACGCGCAAACTCATCATCACCCAAGCGGGGCAAAAGGTGTATGACCAAAGCTTATTGATGGTCAATGCGGCGCAGCAAGCGATCGAAATCTCCAGTTCGGAACATGCCGAACCTGCTGGCGCCCTGACAGTTGCTGCGCCAGAGGCGTTTTTAAATTCCGTATTGCAGCCGTTTGTGGTGCCATTTCTCGCCCAATATCCGCACATTCAGCTCAAGCTTCGCGCCGCCGATGGTGACATTGATCTCTTCAAACACAATATTGATGTCGCCTTTCGTCTGACGGATAAGCCGGATGAAAACCTAGTGCTGCGCGAACTGTGCAAAACCAATTTGGTGCTGTGTGCCAGCCCTGAATATTTGGCGCAACGGGGTACACCGATTCACCCCACCGATTTAGCCGAGCATGATTGCCTCTACCTCGCTGAAACCGATAAAGATCATATCTGGACGTTTGCCAAAGGCCGCGAAACACACACAGTTGCTGTGAGTGGTCGTTACGCCGTGAACCAATCGCAGTTACGTTTAACTGGGGTGAAGAATCATCTCGGTATCGGGATTTTCCATGATTTTGTGGTGCAAGATGCGCTGGCTGCGGGCAAGGTGGTGCAAGTACTGCAAGAGTGGAATATTAAGAGTAATTATCACGGCGCGATTGCCATGCAGTACGCGCAAACCAAATACATGCCAACTCGCCTACGGGTGTTTATTGATTTTGTGCTCGAACATCTCAGTCCTAAGCTCAATGGTAAGGAGTCCACATGCTAAAACACATTCATCATGCTGCGATCATTTGTTCGGATTACCCTCGCTCGAAAGCGTTTTATACAGAAATTCTGGGCTTGCGCGTTGTAGCAGAAAACTACCGCGCCGCGCGAGACTCTTACAAGCTGGATTTAGCCCTGCCTGATGGCTCGCAAATCGAATTGTTCTCTTTTCCCAACGCACCAGAACGGCCAAGTTTTCCTGAAGCACAAGGACTGCGCCATTTGGCGTTTGTGGTGGATGATGTGGCTGAAATAAAAGCTCAGCTAGAGCAAAAAGGCGTGTGTGTGGAGCCGATCCGCATTGATGAATACACAGGCAAAGCCTACACCTTTTTTGCCGATCCGGATGGGTTGCCACTTGAGTTGTATCAAGCCTAAAAAATCAGGCCAATCGAAACTGGCCTGTACATTCTTTACGTACTTATCACTTAACTAAAAGCGACTTTCAGCTTAGTAATGCGGCTCACCAGTAACCAATCAAGCAGCAGAGCAACAACAATCGTTACTCCTGCCAGTGGGAATGCCACACCAATCACCAGTAACGTGGCTAAGCCAGCTTTCCATACTCCATCTTGCTCAAAACGGGGCGGAACACCAAGCCGCGCCTGACCAGTTGGGCGACGCAGCCACCACATCACCACTCCTGAAATTGAGATAAGAATAAAGGCGAGACAAAACAGCACGTTGGCAATTTTGTTCCATACACTCAAATCCCCCTGATGCAGCGAGACACCCGCCGCCATTGCTTTGGCAAAGAGTGAGTAATCTAGCCAAGTAACTTCACTCAACAGTGCCCCTGAATATTGGTCAAAATGCGCAGTGCGATCATCACGCGGATCGACAATATCGCCTGCCATGGTATTGGCAGAAACAGTATAAACACCCGTTTCCCCACGCGGAAAAGCAACGCGGTACTGCGTAAAACCCAGAGCCTTGGCTTGAGCAACCACTTGGTCGATACCGAATTGAGGATTAACCGCAACCATTTCATGCTCACCACCATGATGATGAGATTGCGGCACTGGCGTTTGCTCCAAGTTCCACGGCATCTCTTTTTCCGCACCATGATTCAGTTCTGCGTGAGTGAGCAAAGATTGCGGCTTTTCTCCCCAAGTGTAGTAAGTCGGGAAAGTATTCCATGCCTGTACCAGTTTTCCGCCCCAAATTCCCGCCCAAGAAAGACCGGAAATCAGGAAAAACAGCAGGACCAATGAAAGCATGCCGCCTAAGTTAGCGTGCAGATCACGCCATAAAATTCGCGCGCCACTGCCAACTCGGATTTTGAGAAACCCCGCTTTACGAGCACCATCCAGCGGCAGCCATAAGTAGATACCACTCACGAGCAAAATCATCCCCAAACTCGCCGCGACTTCAATCAAATAGTCGCCCCAATCACCAATCAATAAAGTGCCATGAATGCTGTTCGCCAATTCATACCAGCTTTCACTGCGATCGATGCTACCCAGTACAGTTGCGCTGTAAGGGTTTACGGTAACAAAGCGGGTCGAACCATCACTCAAACGCACTGAGAAACGGTTGGCTAAATCAGGCTGAGGCGCAGGAATAAACTGGGTAACTTGCGCTTCGGGATACGCATTTTGCACTGCCGCAAGTTGCTGAGAAACTGGCATTACCTGCGTTAAAGGTGTCACTTTCAACACATCGGCGTAGCGGGCTTGTTCAATTTCATCATCAAACAACATGACTAAGCCCGTCAGCGCCAACATCAACATGAAAGGCACAACAAACAGACCTGCATAAAAATGCCAACGCCAAGTGAGAAAATAGAGGGTTTTACGACGCGCAGTCAGCGTCGGTTGAGGTGTAGTAACGGTACTCAACGTATTTCTTCCTTTTTTAAACGCAAATTATCCCTTCGATCGAAAGACCAAATGGGATATGTGCGTATGACTTTACTGTACCCAAAATACTTGGAGTTGCAGGTAGGCGGCGAGTGAGTTCATCCCCATGAGCATAGACAAACTATGTGATTGGGGTGAATGAACGTAGCCAACACCGCTGCAGCTTCAAGTAGGAAGGGTAAAAATGGTTTTATTGTTATTAGGTAATAATTCAGTTAAGCCAAAGGCGGGGCACGAGGGACGGGGCTTTCAAAACGGACACTTAGAGCCAAATAAGTGTAGCCGTCTACTTGCGCCGTCGTTTGTCGAATTGGAAGTAGTGTGGTTGGAAGTTCGGTGTGATGAAAATTGGAGAAATGGGCAAACGGACACGGTTTACTGTGCTGAGTTTGCGGTTTGCCATCTTCAATTTTGACTAATTCAAAACCATTGATGGTACAGAGTGTCGCCCATACGCCTACCGCATTGCCGTGTGCGTTTAGCACGGGCATGAGCGAAACCATCAGCCAGCTAAACAGGCTGAGTTTCAGCATCAAACGGTGAAAAGCACGTTGTGGGTTCATAACAACACTCTTTATGGATTGAGCACTACTATAACCATTAGTGATAACCATAACAGTGGGACGTGCCTAAGTTTTTAACAAAAAACCAAGCTTTGTTTACAAACGCGTTAATGGAGAGCAAAGCGATGAGTACGCCTGACTCTCAAATCTTGTCTTATGTCGTGGTGGGAATGGGTTCAAACGTAGCTTGATTGCGGCCATTATGTTTTGAGGTATAAAGCGCATTATCCGCAGTTTGAGCCACATCGACAGCTTTCAGTTGTTCAAAATCCACTTGTTCGGGGTAAAGAACGGTATAGCCCACAGACACCGTAACGCATTGGTTCATCGCCTCTGGTGAATGCGCTATTTCAAGCTGCTCAACCGCATTAATTAACTCATTCACCATGGATTTAGCGCCCTCTTCCTCAGTGCTTGGCAAGATAAGCGCGAACTCTTCACCGCCATAACGCGCGGCTAAATCTGCGGGTCTTTTGGTAATGCTACGTAGGGTATGCGCAATTTTCCGAATGCATTCATCGCCGGCGATATGCCCGAAATGATCGTTAAATTTCTTAAACTCATCGATATCGATCATAACAACGGTAAGAGGCTCACTTTGCCGCCGAGAACGCTTAAATTCGACATTGAGTTGCTCATCAAACTTGAGCCGATTGGCGAGGCTGGAGAGACTATCAGTGTGCGCCATTTTATCCAGCAACCGAATCGCTTTGTGGTAAGCCAGATGAGTTTGGGCACGAGCCGCGACAACACGCGGTTTAAGTGGCTTAACAATGTAATCCGCCGCCCCTGCATCAAACACTTTTTCTTCAAATCCAGTATCCGTTTTGCTGGTAATAAACAGCACTGGGATGTCTTGCGTCGCGGGGTTACTTTTGAGCTTGGCACACACAATTAAGCCGTTCATATCCGGCAGTTCAACATCCAGCAAAATAAGATCGGGCTTTAATGCTTCTATCATTGAGAAAGCCTGAGCGGCATCCGAAGCAAAGCGAATGCGCCCTATTTTGCATAGTACTTTGTGCAATGACATCACGACTGTGCTGTCATCATCAATGATGAGGATGTCAGGTAATGTCGTATCGCCCACTTCATTCATGCTGATACCCCCATGTGTTGAGTGAGTGATTCAAGTAGGCTTTTCGCTTGTTTAAAGTTCAACCGTTCCAATGAATCTGACAGTTGTTGGAAGGCTTCACCGCCCATTGCCGAATGCAGAGCAGCACGATGCTGTTCAACCAGATCTAATACTTCCAGATCTTGGTCAGCCAACAGCTGCAGCAAGAGTTTGAGCGTTTCAGGTGAAATCGTATCCACCGCATCCCTCTCTGCCAGAGACAGTTCAAGCTGAGAGGCTTTTTTCCAAACTGCAATCGCGTCTTTGCTCACTTGAATCAAGGTGAGCAACTCAGAGGAAAGCTCCTCCATAATGGCATTGGCTGGCACACCTTGCTGGCGCAGTATCACCTCTGCTTCCGAAGCCATTTGCTGCATTTTTTCAGCACCTATCATTCCAGAAGTGCTGCGCAATTTATGAACTTGTTCAGCGGTAGCCAGACGTAACGGCTTAGCGTCTAGGCCATCAAAATCCTGCTCACCTTCGGTGAGATTCGTATTGTCTTCTATCAGATGACTCAAGGCGGTAAAAAAGAGCTGTTGATTACCCATGAAAAACTCTTGTGCCTGCTCATGATTAAGCCCTTCAATTTGCGGCCAATCATTAACGCTAAGCGGTTGTGAACTGATATTTTCAGACAAGTAATCCTCTCCTCGATACTTTGCAACTTGGGTACGCAACACACTAATCAAACGTGATGGGCTGATCGGCTTGGTCAAAAAGTCATTCATCCCAGACGCAAAGGCACGTTTACGTTCCTCAACTAACGCGCCCGCGGTTAAAGCAATAATAGGCAATGAGTGTAGTTTTAATGTATTGCGTATATAGCGCGTTGTTTCCAGCCCATCCATTCCCGGCATCTGAACATCCATTAACACTGCGTCATACTCGTTTTTCTGCTTTAGCTTGTTAATCGCATCTTCACCACTGGCGACCACATTTGTGGTCGCTCCCGCTTGGGTCAGTACATAGTCTGCAACTTCAAGGTTAGTGGCACTGTCATCCACCACCAGCACTCGAAAACCAAGCAGCCATTTCGCCTTGATCGCTTCAGTACGTGTCGATTGTAAAACCCGGTTGGCATTTCCAGAATGTTGGCTTACAGCGCTATTCACTGCATTAAACACAGCAGAAGCATTAATGGGTTTATCTAATAGGCTGTTGATCCCAAGTTCGTCTTCTTCAATTTTGTGTTGTTCTAAGCTGCCATCGGAATTGATCAATACGACAGGCGGCCTCTTCGCTCCGAATATTTCGGCGAGGTGATGTACTGCAGTTAACCCATCCATTGCAGGCATTTGGTTGTCCACAATAAGCACATCCGGAAGACGCAATTTTTGTGTTTTTCTCACCTTCACGGCATCCACCAAAGCGGCACCATCATGCACAATTTCCGAACGCCAACCGAGGGAATGCGCGACAGATTGAAGATGTTTCGCTTCTTTAGGATTATCTTCCGCGATCAGCACGAACAGAGTCTGCGCCTGCTGTTCTTGTAGGATAATGTCTTCATCCGACAGAGTTTGTAACGGCATTTCTGTCCAGAATGTACTTCCTTGCCCTTCACTGCTCTCTACGCCAATTCTCCCCTCCATCAATCCCAACAGTTTGTGAACAATAGAAAGCCCTAAACCTGTGCCTCCAAATCGGCGGCTTGTGCTCGCGTCAGCTTGCGAAAATGGTTTGAATAAACGTTTCTGCGCTTCTTCTGATATTCCTATCCCAGTATCCGTGATAGAGAAACGGACAATGTTTTTTTCTGCACCCTTCCAGCTAAATTTGTCGATAACTTCTGCACGCAATGCAATATGTCCCACACTGGTGAATTTCAGCGCATTACTCAGCAAGTTCGTTAATATCTGCCGCAGGCGCATACTGTCGGCGATGACCCAATGCGGCAAATCCACACCCATTTCAAGCTTGAAATTGAGATTCTTAGCTTCGGCTTGAGTGGAGAAAACACTGGCCACTTCTTCGAGAAACTCTCTGAGATCGAGCGGTAACGCTTCAAGTATCATCTCATTGGCTTCAATTTTCGATAAATCAAGAACATCGTTGACGATCCCCAATAACGATTTTCCTGAAATGCCAATTTTATCCACCAAACGATGCTGAGATTCGGTTAACGATTCATCCGACAGTAAATAGGTTAAGCCAAGAATGGCGTTCAGCGGTGTACGGATTTCATGGCTGGTGTTGGCAAGGAACACGCTTTTTGCCTGAGTGGCTTGCTCAGCATCGTGCAATGCTTTTTTGAGTGTCTGCTCAAACGCCAACCTGTCTGTAATGTTACGAATGGAGACGGAAATTAATAGCCCGTCATCCATCTGAACGGAGCTGGAACTAATTTCAACGGGGAATTCCGTTTCATCAGACCTCACAGCGATCTCTATTCTTTGATTACCCGGCCGTAACTCGTACCATTGCGCATGTTTCGCTCGCGCTGATTCGAGATCATAAGGAAACAGGCGATGCATGGGATACCCTTCTAATTCATCTCGCCCATACCCAAACACTTTTTCCGCTTCTTCATTGACCATTTTAATGATGCCATTGGCATCCACAATCAGCGTCGCCTCAGGAGAAGATTCCAATAAAGCTTTAAACCGAAGCACTTCTTTTTCTTTTTGGTTCTGCAATTGAAGGTTCCACTCTTCCCTTTGCTTCACCATAGAAGTTAGCCACAACCAGTACTGAATACTGACGCTCATCAATACAAAAACCATCATGATGGCGATCACTATCAATATTTGTGTCGCAATACGCATGAGTACAGGTAGCTGCGGTTGCGCGGTATGAATGGTAATAAAACGTTGATCCGAGCCGGCATCAAGCAACAATTTCGCTTGTTTTTCCCAGAAATTTCCCCGCCAACCTTTAATGCTCAGAACCCCCGCCACATCTAAACTGAGAAAGTCAGCCTCTTTAAACGCATCTTGCCAACGAAAAGAGTGCCCATGCTCAAACGCAAAGGTGCTTTCCGGATCAGGATGATAGATAAATTCGCCTTCTGTATTAGTGACATAGATAATCACATCATGGCGATCATTTCCGGCAATCTCACTCAAAACGGGTTTCACACTGATATTAATG
The DNA here is from genome assembly GCF_000338875.1 of Vibrio mimicus CAIM 602. Lineage (GTDB taxonomy): Bacteria > Pseudomonadota > Gammaproteobacteria > Enterobacterales > Vibrionaceae > Vibrio > Vibrio mimicus. The sequence goes on from NZ_AOMO01000026.1 coordinate 26,555, forward strand.
ATGACAATCCCAAACGGTGTCCCATCATCGGCAAAAATGGGGGTGGAAAAGCGCCAAATTGGGCGTTCAGGGTGCACAATTACCCCAAACTCCCGATGCAGACTGATATCGGACATGTAGACTTTATCCGCACCCATTTTCAGGGTTTCCCGAATGTAGAGCTCTCCGCTTTTATTTTGCAGAGCATCATCCTTGAACGTTTCGAACAACTTTTCGCTTTGCTGAATTTTCACCTGCTCACGCCAACCAGATTGAGCGGTGAGCAAGCGAATTTGGTAAATTTCCGGGGTCGCCAACATGTAAGCCTTAAACACATCGGCAAGCCGCGCTTTCCATTGTTCCACAGCTTCGTTATTACCTTGATTTTCTATCAATGCATGCAACGGTGGCGTTTTGGCCAGAGAAACCGTATCTCGGCTATATTGCTTTGCTGCATCTTCTAATCGAGCCAAAGAAGTGCCTGTCGCATTGGTTAGATTTGCTTTCACATCGTTGAGTTCACGCTCAACAATCAGCCATGCAATGGTGAGGAAGATAAGTAGCAAAGCGGCTATAGCAGGCGGCCAAGTGCGTCTTCTTACTGAGCTATTCCAGAATAAGGACACGCCTTTTAGCCCTTTGGGCATGACATCTTCCGCGACCGTTTCTCCGCCAGCGCTTGTCCGCAATACATTCAGCGCTAATACACTTAAAAACGTCACCCCAAGACCAAGCACAATAACCCAGCGGATATCCCACCGGACATGCTGGAAAGCCAGATCATTGGGCACAAGTTCAAGCACCCACTCTTGCCCAAGCACTGAAATCGTTCGGGTAATACTTTCTTCTGGGTAGTACTTATTGTTGGAAACTTGAGAGCGAAAGAAGGGTTCATTCTCGGTGGTATTGCTGAGTTGAATCATGGCATGGGCCATGACCGAACTTAAATCGGATAACACATCGTCCACAACTAAGGGGGCGTATGCCCATCCTAAAAAGTATTTCTCTCTTTCAGCTGGGGTTTTGAGTTCCATTCGGCTTGGGTAGACCGGCAACAGAATGAGTACGCCACGACGCGGCTTACTATCCGCCTGAACTAAGGTAATTGGCGCGGTGAGATAGGGTTGCTGCTCTCGAACTGAAGCCAGCGCCGCTTTTCGACGGTTGGTTTCGGAACCGATATCTAGCCCAATCGCCTGAAGATTGGGTTTCTCAGGATAGATGTATTGGATAATGAAGCGGTCGCCATCATGAGGGGTGAGTGTGCGAATGGTAAAGTTGGGAAAATCATCTCGGCGCGCGGTAGCAATAAAATCCGCTTCCTTATCCACGGGAACTCGCCGAATAAACCCAAACCCTAGAGCGCCCGGAAACTCTCGTTCTATATCGCGGCTATTGATGTAGTCCTCAAATTGCTTACGAGTAAGCTTATCAACCCCTGCGGCAAGCACTGCCCCCCTCGCCCCACGTAAGCCATATTCGAAACGGCTGAACCTTTCCTTAATCAGTGATTCCGCTTGGTTAGCAAGCTCATGAATGTGCTCTCGGGCTTCAATTTGATTCTGGTAATGCAACACTCCAGCGGCAGAAAAAGTGAGTAAAAACCCTACCAACAGAGGAATCCATCTGGTGATCACATCAAACTTGCCTAAGTTTTCTTTGCTCATCTATAGCAATCACTCTTAGTGTTTAACCGTATCTATAAGGCAGAGGCATAACGCTGGGCCTCCATTGAATTTCCTGAAGTATCAACACCATGAAATAAAACTCATAACCCACACTACCTTTTAGTGTAGAAGGGAAAGAACAACATTCCTCTGAAAGTTGATTATTTTTGAACCTCGTCTATAGGACAACTCTCTGTTTTTACTCAAAGTCATCACCTGACCGTAAATGCACTACGTCTGTTGTCCTATGAGAGATAAGTAAGATACGTGGAACAATAAGCTGGTATTGGCGCAGGATTCACAAGTACAACGTTAGCAATGACTTAGGCAACTTTGAGATGACGAGATAGGAATCAAGAAGATTTGTTATGGGAAGAGCTGTAATAAAAAGACGACTGCTGCCCTTTGTGCAAGCGCAGCAGTTGGACTGGTTAGGTGATCCGACTAACCCATTCGATTAGCCAAACAGACGTTTCCAGAAGCTTGGATTACGTTTGTCATGGTATTCAATACGCAGGTCGTCCACGGTTTTTAAGCTGGCTTTGGCCGCTTCAAGCTCACCAGCTTGCAGATGGGCTTCTACCTTCTCCAGTGTCACATCGAGCTTGTTGAAACCTTCTTGGTAAATGGCTTCTTTTTCAACAGGGTATTGACCACGCTTGGCTTGCTCAACCAAAGTTTCGAGAGTGGTCACCGGAGTTTGCATTGCTTCGATCGTCGTCGCTTCAGCAGCCTGTTTAAAAGCCAGTTTCATGTCCTGCATGATCGATTTAAGATCTTGCCCAGCGGCAAAAACCGGAGTGGCGAGCAATACCGCCGTTAGAATCAGTGTTCTTTTCATTTTTCTACTCACTTTTGAAGGGAGCCGAATTGTACGTCATTCTCACGGCGACAGTGAGTTGAGTTTTGTTGCAAAATGCAGCCGGAAAGAGGAGTTCCAGACTGCATTAAGACCAAACGATTAGGTGCGTTGTCATCGAATTAGGAAGAAAGTCAACGTGAACCGAAGTGGGTGCGGACCAAAGTTGACGCTAAAATAAACCCACAAATTCTTCAATCGGCTGACGACCACGTAACTCAAGAAAATCGAGGAACTGACGCGCGGTATGAGTGATAACGCGTTGCGGATTAATGCCAACTTCATCAATCAATTGACTTGCCAGAGACAATCCGCCGATGTCCAAGCAAAAGTGCGCATCACTGCCAGTGGTGATGTAAACATCAAGCGATTTCGCAACTCGAGCAATCTCGTAGCAACGATCAATGCTGCCCACACGGCTATGCCCTTTTAGTGTGCTGTTATTGATTTCAATCGCCACATTATGGGCTTCCGCACAGGCAATCACTTGCTCAAAATCGAAATCAAAATGCGGATTACCCAGATGCCCTAATGCATCGACTCGGCCACCTTCAATCGCTTTAATCAACGCTTGGGTATGCTCCTCTTTTGAAGAGGGATGAAACACCGGCTCGTGGAAACTGCCAATGACCCAATCCAAGTTGTGATCCACACTGGGGTGCAAATCGATTTCACCTTGAGTATTGAGGATGTTGGCCTCCACACCGCGAATCACGCCAACGCCTTCAAGAAAACGGGGCAGGATTCGCTGGTTGGAGAAAAACCAGTAATGCGGTGCACCGGGCATAGATTCGGCATGGTCAGTGGTACAAAACAGCGTTAAGCCATTCTGTTTCGCCGCACGCGCATTTTCAATCAGCGTGCTATAAGCATGGCCACTGGCGTAAGTATGAGTGTGAGTATCTACGGCTAAATTCATTTCAACAGTCCTTCCAAACGCATTGTCGGCCAGTGTAGCAGTCTCCACTTTGGCTTGCTATGTACAATACTTCGCTCTGCCAACTGAAATCGTTTGTCCCTGCTTTGAAATGGGATATGCAACCTTTGTAGGTCACTCTGCGTGGTGTCGATTCTTTCTAAATAGGTTAAATGAAGGCATAAACTTACTTTTCATATTTTTCCTTTAAAAACTGGTAGTTAACTTTTTCGTTATTCACAATTCAATCGATTGCGTTATCAATAGTTGATGTATGTCAAAGAGTCGTAGACAATACGCCCCCGAGCCGGGGATGAGTTTCGCTAGCACGTAGTTCTCCCCGTTGATTGATTTTTCCTATTGGACCTATAGGCAAGATCGGTTTTTGATTTGTGTATTGCGCTGCTAGGGTTGGCGCATGCTAACAATACCCAAAGATTTTCCTGTGAAGATGGACAAATATTCACCGAAAAATCAAGGGAGTACCTCGTTTCTAAAGGAAAGATGATGGTAATACCTGAAAACAGCAGCATCGTAATTTTCGGTGCTTCGGGAGATTTGACGTACCGTAAGCTTATTCCTGCGTTGTATCACCTCTATGCCAGTCAGCAACTGCCAAAATCGTTTGCGATTTTGGGTGTTAGCCGTACCGAATACAGTGACGAAACTTACCGCGAAAAGTTGAAACGTTCGCTGCAAGAGCTGGAAAAAACTGAACCAGCCATTTTGGACGAGTTCATGCAACACGTTCATTACCAAGCACTGAATACCTCCGAAGTGAGTGATTACCAACACTTGGCGACCCGACTCGATACGCTAGCCAGCGACTATCAGTTTGAACAGCGTAATACTTTGTTCTATCTCGCGACGCCACCAAGCCTGTATGGCGTGATCCCAGCTTGCCTTGCGGCACATGGCCTCAACGATGAGAGCCAAGGCTGGAAGCGTCTGATCATCGAAAAACCTTTTGGTTACGATCTGCAATCTGCACAAGATCTGGATGTGGAAATCCACCACCACTTCAAAGAGCATCAGATCTACCGTATCGACCACTACCTTGGTAAAGAAACCGTGCAAAACCTGCTGGTATTCCGCTTTGCCAACGGCATGTTTGAGCCACTGTGGAACCGTAACTTTATTGATTACGTGGAGATCACAGGCGCAGAATTCCTAGGTGTAGAAGAGCGTGGCGGTTATTACGATGGTTCTGGTGCGGTACGCGATATGTTCCAAAACCACCTGCTGCAAGTGCTGGCTATGGTCGGTATGGAGCCGCCTGCGGCGATCAACGCCGATTCCATTCGTAATGAAGTGAACAAGGTACTGCAAAGCCTACAACCGCTTTCTGAATCTGATCTGCGCAATAATCTGGTGCTCGGTCAATACACCGAATCGGAAGTGCGTGGGCAGTTTTTACCAAGCTACCGTAATGAGCCGGGCGTGGCCGCTGATTCACGCACCGAAACTTACGTTGCGCTGAAAATGTTCATCAATAACTGGCGTTGGAATGGTGTGCCATTCTATGTGCGCAGCGGTAAACGTTTACCAACGCGTGTAACCGAAGTGGTCATTCACTTCAAACGTACACCGCATCCTGTTTTTGGGCAAAATGCGCCAGAGAACAAGCTGATCATCCGTATTCAGCCTGATGAAGGCATTCTGATGAGCTTCGGTTTGAAGGAACCGGGCGCAGGTTTCAAAGCCAAAGAAGTGTCGATGAATTTCCACTACGCCTCACTTGAGCAAATCAAAATGCTGACCGCTTATGAGCGTCTGCTGTTGGATGCACTCAATGGTGACGCGACACTGTTTGCTCGTACTGATGCGGTAGAAGCCTGTTGGAAGTTTGTGCAGCCGATCCTCGATTTCAAACAAGATCCGCAATCGCTGTATGCTACGCCTGTGGTACTTGGGGCCCTAAAGAGTCGGATGACTTGCTACGCCGTGACGGCCGTGAGTGGCGCTTCCCTTGTAAAAACCTCACTAACACGGATTACTGCGAATTATGATCAACCATAAAATTTTCCCAACTGCGGATGCCGTGGTGAAAAGTCTTGCTGACGATATGTTGGCGTACAGCCAGCAAGGTCAGCCAGTACACATTTCCCTGTCTGGCGGCAGCACACCAAAAATGCTGTTTAAGCTGCTGGCAAGCCAGCCTTACGCGAACGACATTCAGTGGCAAAACCTGCATTTCTGGTGGGGTGATGAACGCTGTGTGGCACCGGATGATGCAGAAAGCAATTACGGTGAAGCCAATGCGCTGCTGTTTAGCAAAATCAACATGCCTGCGCAGAACATTCACCGCATTCTGGGTGAAAACGAGCCACAAGCTGAAGCGGAACGTTTTGCACAAGCGATGGCGCATGTGATCCCCAATGAAAACGGCACGCCAGTGTTTGATTGGATCCTACTGGGTGTGGGTGCGGATGGTCATACCGCATCCCTGTTTCCAGGGCAAACTGACTATGCAGACGCGAATCTTTCGGTGGTGGCAAGTCATCCAGAATCCGGACAGCTACGCGTTTCAAAAACCGCGAAAGTGCTGCAAGCCGCAAAACGCATCAGCTATCTCGTTCTTGGCGCAGGTAAAGCCGAGATCGTAGAACAAATTCACACCACTCCAGCCGAGCAACTGCCTTATCCGGCAGCAAAAATTCACTCCACTTCAGGAGTGACCGAGTGGTACTTAGATTCAGACGCCGCAGCAAAGATTGCGTGAAGGAGAGCAATAAATGAAAGGTGATATCGGTGTAATCGGCCTTGCAGTAATGGGCCAGAACCTGATCCTCAACATGAACGACCACGGCTTCAAAGTGGTGGCACACAACCGTACCGCGGCTAAAGTGGACGAGTTCCTAGAAGGCCCAGCAAAAGGTACTAACATTGTTGGCGCTTATACGCTGCAAGAGCTGGTCGATAAACTGGCGACACCACGTAAAGTGATGCTGATGGTTCGTGCAGGTCAAGTGGTTGATGACTTCATCGAGCAACTGGTTCCACTGCTCGACAAAGGCGACATCATCATTGATGGTGGTAACACCAACTTCCCAGATACTAACCGCCGTGTAAAAGCACTGCGTGAAAAAGGCATTCACTTCATCGGTACGGGTGTTTCTGGTGGTGAAGAAGGCGCACGTTTCGGACCTTCCATCATGCCAGGTGGCGCACCTGAAGCATGGGAAGCGGTAAAACCGATTTTCCAAGGCATTTCGGCAAAAACTGACGCTGGTGAGCCTTGCTGTGACTGGGTTGGTAACGATGGTGCAGGTCACTTCGTGAAAATGGTTCACAACGGTATCGAATACGGCGACATGCAGCTGATCACTGAAGCTTACCAGTTCATGAAAGATGGTCTGGGAATGTCGGCAGATGAAATGCAAGCCGTGTTTGCTGACTGGAACAAAACTGAACTAGACAGCTACTTGGTTGAGATCACCGCTGACATCCTTGGCTACAAAGATGAAGATGGTGAAGCACTGGTTGAGAAGATCCTCGATACTGCTGGCCAAAAAGGCACAGGTAAATGGACGGGCATCAACGCGCTGGACATGGGTATTCCACTGACTCTGATCACGGAATCTGTGTTCTCTCGCTGCCTGTCTGCGCTGAAGGATCAACGTGTTGAAGCAGAAAAACTGTTTGGCAAAACTGAAACGCAAGTGGAAGGTGACAAACAAGTTTGGGTTGATGCACTGCGTCAAGCTCTGCTAGCTTCAAAAATCATCTCTTACGCACAAGGCTTTATGCTGATGCGTGAAGCATCAAACGAGAATGGTTGGAACCTGAACTACGGTAACGTGGCTCTGATGTGGCGCGGTGGCTGTATCATCCGTTCTGCGTTCCTAGGCAACATCCGTGATGCGTTTGAAAAGAACCCAGAACTGGCGTTCTTAGGTTCTGATGCGTACTTCAAAGGTATTCTGGACAACTGTCTGGCTGCATGGCGTAAAGTGGCAGCGAAGTCGCTGGAAGTCGGCATTCCAATGCCATGTACGACTTCAGCACTGACCTTCCTTGATGGTTACACCACTGCTCGTCTGCCAGCGAACCTGCTGCAAGCACAGCGTGATTACTTTGGTGCGCACACTTATGAGCGTATTGACCGTCCGCGTGGTGAGTTCTTCCACACCAATTGGACAGGTACAGGCGGTAATACTGCGTCTACCACTTACGACGTGTAATCGCACCTAGTAGGAAAGCGTCATACTGATAAGGATGAAATTAGAGCTAGCTACTTCTTTCGTATCAGCCTATAATTTCGCCGTTCAGGGAGGATGTCGGTTTTACCGGCATCCTCTATTTTTTTCTGCACATTTCGCTTTTAAGAGAATCGATGATGACAATCAACAAGTACTATGTTTTGGTTCCACAGGCTTTGGAACAGTCAACACATAAGGACAGTGACGTTGCATCTGACATGGAAGCTCAGCGCCAACAAATGGTGAAAGAAGCACAGCAACAAGGCGGTTTGTAATTCAAACCTGCTTGCACTGATAACGAGAAAAGCACCCTTGGGTGCTTTTCTTATTTAACCAATCGATACGGTTATGCTCGTTCTAGAACGAGAAACGGATCCCCGCTTGGTAACTGGTTTGCGAAGTATCTTGAAACTTGTTGTGCCCGATGTTCAGCTCAACCGCCAAGACTGGGCCAAACATAATCTGGTTACTCAGTTGGTAGTCATCCATAATTTCACCCGCTAAACGAGTGAAACGCGCTCTAGGCACCAACTTGTAGAAAGGCAATACCTGCAAGTTCACACCAACTTCACCACTCGCACCGCCCTCATTGAATTCACGGACGAATTGATCTGTCTCGCGTGAAACTTCAACTTTGTTATAACCTACAGCGCCATACACCGAGTGATTACCGAAATACTGATAAAGCCCGATGCCACCGAAGGTGTTTTCAATTTCTAGTTCGCTGGAATACATACCGCTGAGCTCTGCTTTGAAAAAAACAGGAATGCGGGCCGTAGAGAAACTGGCGTTAAAATAAACCCCATACAGTTGCTCAGTATCCATATTGGAATAAGGTGCACCGATGTACTGGGTTAAATCATCACTATCAATATCCGCAAACTGCATTCCACCCGCTACGTAGGTGTAATGACTGTATGAAGGTGCAGCATTCGCAGCCAAAGGCAAAACTAAAGCCAGAGCAGCCAACAACGACGTCCTTTTCATTTTATTATCCTATGGTTTTGTTTTATGACTCAAAATCTAACCGCTTGAATCGCGTATTTCAACAGGGGGAGTCACACCTTTGTTTAATTTGTAGCGAGCAGATCCGAGCCTATTTCTTTCCAATCTTGTAACTCTTGTCGGAAATGCTGTTGTTGTTTGGGCAAGCTGATGCGCAGGATCTCAACCACGTATCGTTGCGCTAACTCGCGGTTATACGCCAGTTTGGCCTTCAATATCGGGCTATAGTAATGTTCTGCATTCAGCAGTAATTGTTCAAGATGAGCTTGGAATTGCTCGGGCTGGTGGCGCTTATCAAACAACGACTGAATCTGCTCACGAAAGATGACTTGAACCACCATCCAGTCACTGATGGTAGATTGAATATTGAGGCTCCACTCTTTAACTAACGTTTTCTGTTCTGGCGTGAGTGCTCCCAACCACTCTTCTAAATCTTCCTCCACCCGCTCTTGATAAAACTGGCGAAGCTCGGGTTCATCCATCGCGCGGTACTTCTTCGCAAATTTCTCATGGCGTTTGAGAACCGCTTCCATGAATTGTTCGGTTTGGTCGGCGTTTAATGTCCCGGCTATCACGGTGACATCAGGCAGGACACGACGAATCAAGCGTTCATAGTGTGTTCGCGCGCGATCCCGATACAAGGCGATCTGTTCTACGGTCACGTCACGAAGTGGTAACACCAACAATTCATCGATTTGCTCAACATACAGCGGCAGTTCTTCAGTGCGATGCCATTGTAAAAGGTTGGGCATAGCTTGTTCGATCAATGCGGTTTGCTGATCGTTGAGATCGATATAGTCTTCCGCGAACTCAATCACAAACCAATCCAGATTGTGGTAGACGAATTTAGTACCACACCCAACCAACACGCTACAAAGTAAGAGCAAGCGAAGCCATTTCGACATAGGAAGTCCTTTCCAAATTACTCTTTAGGTTCTACGCAATAACCGCGGCTATCGTTCAAAACGGAATCAAGAGATTGAAAAAAGAATGGCTTAAGCCTGAAAAGAAAGAAAGCTGACTTTCGTCAGCTTTCGGGTTTATTTTGAGAGAACCCACAATCTGGCGACATTTTCCGCCAAATCGGCAAGGTTAAAATCGGACTCTTTCAATGCGTCTTCTAATGTCATTGCCCGCGGAACCGCCGCAAATACGGCATCGATTCCACACTGATAAACGGCTTGGTAGTCTTCACCCGTACAACCAGAAAGAGCAATCACCGGCACATCAAACCGTTTCGCCACTTTCGCCACGCCCATTGGCGTTTTGCCATGTACGGTTTGGCTATCAATCCGCCCTTCACCAGTAATCACCAAATCGGCATCACTCACTTGATGAGCCAGTTGTACCGTATCCAGCACAATCTCAATGCCGGGGCGCAATGTGGCGTGGGTATAAGCCAGCAAAGCAGCGCCCATGCCGCCTGCAGCACCCGCACCTGCACTTTGTAACACGGCTTTACCTGTGACTTTCTCCGTGAGTAAACCAAACTGTTGTAAGGCACCGTCCAGCAATCGAACATCATCCGGTGTTGCGCCTTTTTGTGGACCGAACACGGCAGAAGCGCCTTTGTCACCACACAACGGGTTATTCACATCACACGCCACCAGCAAATCGCAATGCTGAAGGCGAGGATCGAAATCGCTCAGGTCAATATTTGCCAGTTCACGTAAACCACCACCAGTGAGCTGGATCGGCTCACCGTCTGCGTTAGTAAAACGTGCGCCGAGTGCGGCCAACATACCCACACCACCATCATTGGTTGCGCTGCCACCTAAACCAATGATGAGCTTAGTGACCCCTTGGTCCAATGCGTGACGAATTAACTCACCTGTTCCAAAACTGGTAGTGAGTTTGGGATCACGCTGGGCGGGGGGAACATGGTGTAAACCGCTGGCAGCAGCCATTTCGATTACCGCGGTTTGATTATCACCTAACATTCCATAGAAGGCTTCCACTCGCTTACCTTGTGGCCCCATGACTTTGACTTCAACAATGCGTCCCTGTGTTGCATCCACCAGTGATTGCACTGTCCCTTCACCGCCATCGGCTACGGGAATGGCGACAAATTTTGCATCATTCCATACCCGTGCAAGCCCGGCCTGAATAGCATCACACACCTGCTTAGCCGTCAGGCTCTCTTTAAAGGAATCTGGGGCGATAACCACTTTCATATCACACGCTCCTCAATCTTTTACAACAATATTAAGCTTAGAACATAAACCACAGCCATCGCAGTCACCCCTTGTACTAAGGTCGCCATGGTTTGTGCGCGGTAGGCCAAGCCCACACTCATGCGGCTAAACTGTGAAACCACCCAGAAGAAGCTGTCGTTCGCGTGAGAGACTGTCATCGCACCCGCGCCAATCGCCATTACGGTAAGGGCACGTCCCATTTCACTGTCTAAACCCAGTTGACCCAGAAGTGGCGCAACAAGCGCAGAGGTAGTAACCAGCGCTACCGTAGAAGAACCTTGTGCTGACTTCAGAGCCGCGGCCACGATGAATGGCATGAAGATGCCCACACCCAATGCAGAGAGCGTTGTGCCTAGGTAATCCCCTAGCGGAGTCGCTTTCAATACTGCACCAAAAGCACCACCTGCACCTGTGATGAGCAGGATAGGGGCTGCAGAAGTAATACCTTGGCTGATACGCTCACCAAACTCGGCTACTTTGTCGGTTGATTTCAGCAAACGCACTGACAACAGAAGACCAATCAACAATGCGGTCAGTGGTTGACCCAGGAAAGTCAGCACTTCAAACAGCATGCCTTTACCGACAGGGAAACTCGGGAATTTCGCGATAGAACCAAGGCAGATCAGCAGAATAGGCACAAAAATGGGGGCAAATGCCTGACTTGCGGTCGGTAATGTACCGTAAGAAGCTTTCAGCGCTTGCCAATCTTGTTTTGAACTTTCTTGAGAATCGACGATATCTGCTTCAACCTTTTGGAAACGGTTCGCCCACAACATACCGGCGATCGCCGCCACTGCCGCCACAAACAGACCAATTGCAATCACAAGACCAAGTTGTGATTCCAAACCTAGGTTACCTGCCGCAGCAATCGGGCCCGGTGTGGGTGGCACAAAGGTATGAGTGGCGTACAGGCCTGTTGCTAAGGCCACGCTCATTGCCACACTGGATGTCGCTAAACGTTTTGCCAGCGACTCTTTTAATGAGTTGAGGATAACGAAGCCTGAGTCACAAAACACAGGGATCGAAACGATGTAACCGATGATGCTCATGGTCAGCGTTGGAAAACGCTCACCCAGCAGCTTGATTACGGTATCTGCCATGGTAATGGCCGCACCGCTTTTCTCTAAAATCACACCGATGATCGTACCTAGTACAATCACTAACCCGATGTAACCGAGAATGCCGCCAAAACCCGTGGTGATGGTTTTAGCAATGCTGTCAGCCGGTAAACCATAGGCAAACGCTGCCACAAAGGCAGCAATAAGCAGAGCCAAAAATGGATGCAGTTTGAATTTGGTGGTGGCAAGCACAATGAAGGCTATCACCGCCAAAAGAATTAAGATCAGACTCATAAATCACTCCATGTCTTCTTTATAGGCTGAAGCTGGATGATCGTATGCCTCCAGCTTCTTGGTAGGGTCGGGATATTATCGGCCCTGCACGGAGCGATTCCTTTAGGCAGAACAACAAATACATTTATCAATAGAATGTTAAATTTTGGGCAAATGCACAAACTCACTCAGAATTTGAGAGCTGATACGCAATATAAAGTTCCGCCAGACCAAGCAATGAAGTGGTATCAATACCCGTGATTTCGGTGATCTTCTCTAATCGATAGCGCAGTGTATTACGATGGATAAACAAACTTTGTGCACATTCATTCAAATTGCCATTTGCTTTAAATAACGCATCTAACGTACGCAACAACTGCCCTGACCTATCGGCGGTTTGTAACTGAGTCATCACACTTACCCATTGCTCGCCTTGCCAACACTCACGTAAAGGGGAAAGCAATACTGGCAAACGCAACTCTTCATAGAGGTGCTTGTGTTTTTGTGGCTGACGCACTTGGCCAATACGCAACACCTGTTTGGCGCTTTGGTACGAAAGGTGTATCGAATTGGGATTTAAGAACAGTTGCCCCAGCGCAATGTCATACCCCGTAATGTCATAGGTTTTCAGCCTTGCCATTAGCTTATCAATTCGCAGGCTTTCGTATTCGCTGGTCCAATGTTCTGGTGTTCGGCAGGGTTTGAGCACCACAATCTCTTGCATTGAAACAACAGCAACAAGGTTGTCGCGCTCTGGGTGCTCTAGCAGCTCAACCACTTGGCGGATTTGATCCAAACTTTGCCCACTGCGCGGTTGGCGAAAAGCAATTACTACCGCGACTCGCGGTTTCGACAAATCAATGGAAAGCCTTGCAGCCCATGCTTCTAGCTCTGAAGGGGCGAGCGTGTTGTTGATCCAAGCAAAAATAAACTCTTCTCTGTGCCTTCGATCCCATTGCAACTGCTCCACCAAAGCCGCTTGCTCAATGATCATCTCGGCACTCATTTTCACCAAGTTGGCAAAATCGCGGATTTCATCTGGCTCTCCGGTAATCCCGACAATACCCACCACTTGTTGCTGATTTCGCAGCACCATGTTGATGCCCGGTTTCACACCTTTTAGTGACACACAACTCTGTGCGGTCAGTTCGACTGAATCACCATGCTTCAAGGCTAAAATAGCGCCATCATGCACCTGACCTAAGCGTTTTTTCTCGCCGCTGCCAATGATCACCCCCGCCTGATTCATCACGTTGATGTTGTAACCGATGATGGCCATGGTTCGATCGACAATTTGCTGGGCAAGTTGCGCATCTAAGATCATTTCTCGTCTCCACTCTTCACTAGGTTTTCACTTGATTCATCGGCAGCGAAACCAAGCTTGAGGGTATATAAATCTTTCCCAGCTTCGAGTCAGTGATAAGAACGGCGTTTTGTGATGATGCACAAAAAAGCTGCCCGTAGGCAGCTTAAAAATAGAGTATTTCCTCTTTAGATTTGCGGGCGAGCCGTTTCCAACGTTGAGGGTGGAAGATTAGGTAATACAACCTGTGGCTGTTCACCCGTCAGTGACTTCAAAAACTCGGTGATTTTGCCAGATTCTTCGCGGGTTAACTTTTGCCCCAACTGAATATCCGCCATCACTTCCACCGCTTGTTGCAGATCCCACACAGAGCCATCATGGAAGTAGGGATAAGTCAGCTCGATGTTACGCAGAGTAGGAACTTTAAACACGAATTTATCGACGTCATTTCCCGTCACTGCTTTACGGCCTTCATCCGGGTTTTGAGTGACAAATGGCTTCACTAACCCCATTTTTGGTACATCTGCCCACCCGCAAGTTCTCCACTATGACAAGCGGTACATCCTTTCTCTTTAAAGAGTTGATAGCCTTGTAATTGAGCAGTGGTGAGCGCGGCATCATCCCCTTTTAACCACAAATCAAAAGGAGCATTAGGAGTGCGTAAGGTTTTTTCAAAGGTGGCGATGGCATCGGTCACTTCGTTGATCGTGAACTCTTCTTTGCCATAGGCGGCTTTAAACCATTGACGATATTGCGGAATGGATTGCAATGTCTCAATCGCTAGGTCATGGCTAAACGCCATTTCCAACGGGTTTTCAATCGGGCCTGCCGCTTGTTCTTGCAGATCTTTCGCGCGACCATTCCAGAATTGAACAAAGTTCAGATCCGAGTTAAACACCGTTGGCGAATTGATGGGGCCAATCGCCCATTTGTGACCTATTGAACTTGGTAAGTTATCTACGCCACCTTTCGCTATGTTGTGACAAGAATTACACGAAATAGTATTGGAGGCGGAAAGGCGAGGATCGAACCAGAGCGTTTTACCTAATTCAACCTTTTGGCTATCAAGCCCTTGGATAAGTTCAATTGGCTTGATCGGTTCTTGTGCTAAACGTTCTGCCAGAGAAGGACTCGTGGCAACGGCCAACACAGATAGTATTAACATACGCTTCATATGACTTCCTTTTTGAGCAAATGGCGAGTGTCCTCACTACTCTGCGCATTTCTTAATCGATGCGCTGGCGCCAAAGTAAGGGAAAGTCTAGGGAAGTTAAAAAGGGAAAAAGCGATAAACTTAATGACAAAAATCGATGTTACAAAAAAGTAAACACTCAAAAACTTGACCATCAAACCCCTCACGAAGAATAACCCTGTCCAATGAAACAATTTACCAACAATTTCTATCGCACCTTGTCTTGATTTAGGTCAATTTCGTATATGGCAAAAAAATACCTTCGCAAGCGAAGGTATTTTTGATGCAACATCATCGATGTTAAGTACGAATATGGGCAATCGCACTATTGAGGTCATCAACGTTATGTTGAAGATCAACCACCACTGGCCCCAGTTGTTTAATCGCTTGGTTCATCTCTCCTGAGAGTGTTTTGATGGTGCTGAGATTGCTGGAAATCTCATCACTCACTGCCAATTGTTCTTCGGTCGCGGCTGCAATCGAAGTATTGAGTTTATGGATCTCGACGGCAGAACCTTGAATCGCAACCAAAGATTCATTTGCTACGCCCATATTGCCTCTGGTGGATTGCATTTTATCGGCACTGACACGAATCGTTTTGGTCGACATTTCGGCTTTTTCTTGCAGCATCGAAATCATAGTTTCAATTTCACCTGTCGATTCCTGAGTACGTTGCGCCAAGGAACGTACCTCATCAGCTACCACCGCAAACCCGCGCCCTTGTTCACCCGCACGAGCCGCTTCAATCGCCGCGTTCAAAGCCAGCAAGTTGGTCTGCTCAGCAATGGCTTTGATCACATCAAGCACGTTGCCCACGTTATTGGATTCGGTTGCCAGCTGTTGAATGATTTCTGAGGTTTTTTGGAACTCGCCATCCAAATCCGCGAACTCCCGGATGGTTTTTTCAAACACATGCTTGCTGCTGTTGGCTTCTTTTTCTGCACTACCCGCATACTCTTCTGCCATATTGGTGCTTTGTGCCACGCTCGACAACGCGGAGGTCATTTCTTCCATCGCGGTTGCAGCCATTTCCAACTCTTGGTCTTGCTGGCTTGCCATTTTCACGTTTTGATCTGTGATACTGCGAATAGTTTCCGAAATAGAAGAAATGGTGTGATTCACTTGGTTGATCTTAGTAATCGTGGTGCCATAGCTCGCGAGCACTTTGTTAATTGTACGCCCGATCACTCCTAACTCGTCTTCACCTTTCTCATCAACCCGCAGAGTAAGGTCTGAGTTATCGTCCACTTTTTGTAGAAGGAGCGCCATTCTATCAACGGGTGCCACAATTTTACGGTTGACGATGACGTAGCCAATAATCGCAATGATGGCCACCAACACTAAAGAGATATTCCCAATCAACACCACTTTTTGAACATCGGCGGCGGCTTGGTCAAATTGTCTTGCTGTACGAGCTTCAAGCTCTTGGAAAAAGCGATCAATCGGTGCCATGATTTTTGCTTTTTCACGATGGTATTCGTCACTGTGTAGTAATTGGATGGCCATGTTTACGTCAGGCTCACCTCTCACCGTATAGTTACCGCTGGCATCCGGGAACAAGCCTTTTACCGCATTCATGGCTTTCACTTCCATGTTGACTAAGGCATCCGAGTTATTTTGTGCTTCTTTAAGCAAGGCAAACTCTTTGTCACTAAAACCCAGATCTTTCATCATTTGCTGCAAAGCAATTGTTTTGCCATCTGGCTTAGGTTTTTGGCCGTATTGCAACACGAGATCCCAGTAAATCGTGTGATAGTTTTCAGGGCGAGGCTTTTTCCCATTACGAATATCTAGGATATCCATGTACATTTTTTCGTATTTTTCATCGCCAGTGACCACATAGGTTCGGCCTAAACGGGTAAGGTCATCCGAGCTTTGGCGTAGCTCGTCCGCAGCCTGATACGATTGATAACGTATCTTCGCCAGTTGGTCGGCTTGCTTTTCAAGGCTATCGAGTTGAAATACGGTAACCATAGTGATCGCAATCCCGACACCAATAGCGGCAAAAACAAGCTTCATCGTTGTGTTAATTTTCATGGAAGTTCCTTCTAGGAAAAAAGTGCAGATACGGTCATTTATCATGACTTTCTTGTTGTTACTTTCAGCTTAGAAGATGACCAGAAAACTTGTAGGCGAATTACGCTTTTTTTCTGTGAGTACTAAATAAGAAGGGATGTAAATGATGCATGGCTTGCATTTTTTGACTTAATAATCATTAGCAATGCCAACTCAGCGTGACTTCCATCAAACAAATTTAATGAAAAATGAACAGCAGAAAGCAAAGTGACTGGCTGCATTCTCTAACTAAACATTAAGTAGCGGCTAAAAACTAAGCGACTGATAGCTCAGTCGCTTAATCTACGAACCCAAAACTTACGTTTTAGTCAGGGATGATCAATAGAGGACATCGGCAGGTTTAGCCGTTAGAAATTTTACGGTGGCCTTCTTGCAGATGGATAAAATCAACCAGATCATCTCCCGAAACTTGGTACGCTTGGCCAAAACCTTTCACAAACAAACCTTGCTCTGGTTTTAAACGGAAAAGGATAAAGTCTTGCAGTTGGCTTAACCCATCAATGATCTCGCCAAAGCGTTCCCCCATTTGAGCAATCACTTGGCACCACAATTGGCTATCACGTTCAACGATGCTTGCTACTGCATCAAACGTCAAACGCTTACGGGCAAACAGCTGTTTAGCTTCTGATTCATCTTCAATCATCATGATCGAAACTTGCGGATTCACTTCTAAATTACGCGCATGACGGGCAATTTGCGAAATCAACACAAAATACCCTTCCTGATTTTGTACAAAAGGAGCGTAACTGACATTTGGGCGGCCTTGCACATCCACTGTCGCGAGCTGCAACGTTTTACGTTCTTGGCGAAATTCTTTGATTTCAGGCTCAAGACGACCTTGTAAGCGCTCTTGCTTAACTTGCTGATCCATCTCTTTCTCCTCAACGATGGCAATAGTTATTATTGTTTGTGTTGTTGCTGCATCGCTTTGAAGCGTGCAACTTGTTCTGGAATCAATTCGCGCTTTTCATCTCGCCCAAGATAAATTTTGAAAGCATTGTCACCCTGCTCAGTAAAAAAACCAAAGTAGTGGCTTTCACGCCCCATGAATGGCTTGCTCACCAGCGCAACATGGCTGATGTTGTCCAATTTCAGGTGGCCATGCAGCTCACCCTCTCGCCCCATTAAATTGTAGTAACCACGCGCCACCTTGCCTTTAGGAAACGGTGCTTTCACTTCAAAAATAGATCCCGCGACGGTGATGATTGTGGTCACTGGGCCCCAATCCGGCAGGCTTTCCAAGATGGCTTGTGCTTGGTTGCCATCCACGACGGCGACCATATCATCTGGCAGCGCATTGACCACTTCGAATTCAGTCACATTAAGCTGTTCTGCCATTGCGGCGGGTAATAGAGTGGGTTGCTGCTCAAGCAGTTGAGCGACTTGCTGTTGTAATGATTCCATGAATTTTTCCAATTTCGTGATGCTTATGCGATACGCTGCTGCTGATGTTGGTACGAATGAATGAGCACTTGAATGCACGCTTGCGCCAAGCTGACCGACCAAAAACGGCCAGCGGTGGTGAGGGTCAAATACTCGTGTTCTACTTCCACTAAGCCCACTGACTGCCAACGTAAAAATAGCGGCATTAGCCAGTCAAATGTGGAGTGGTGATTGAATTTTGGCAAGCGCTGTTTGGCAACGACCCCTGAATCAAAACCCGATTTTAAGGCCGCGAATAACGGTTCACACGCATGCTGGCGAGCCATCATGGCAACTAAAGGTTGGCCATTTTGCATCGCATCAAGATAAGTAGATAGTTGGCGATGCTGCATGATGGAATAACCGCTAATATTGCCACCAGCACCACAGCCAATCGGCAAGACTTCTGCGTACGTTTTCGCAAGGCTGTTGTAAAGGCTACGTTCACGATTATCACGTGCCCAGTGGTTCACACTGACTGGGCGCAGATGATGCTTCGCCATAAACTCTACCCCGATTTGATATAAGGTGGCTTTATCTGGCGTGGTCGCGGGCGGTGGCAACTTACCCTTCTCAACCAGATTGAGCATTGGCGCTGAGCCCCCAACCATCAGTTGATAAAGATCGATGCCTTGTGCGCCTGTATCCATAAAGTCTTGCAGATCTTGCTCGAACACCTGCGCCGTTTGATATGGCAAACCATACAGCAAATCAATCACAATCGGCGCTTGCTGAGTCGCGGCTAACGCGGCGATTCGTTTTATCACCACTTCGCGGTCATCAAGTCGTTTTGCACGACGGCGCACTTGGGTATTAAAACTCTGCACACCAAAAGAGAAACGGTTAAAACCACCCTCAAGCGCCTGATCGAACATCTTGTCACTGAAACGATTAATCCGACCTTCTAAGGTAATTTCGCAATCCACCGTCAGCGGAAACGAGTGACGAATCGCCCTGCCCAACTGACGAATTTGCTGCGGTGATAACTCAGTAGGTGTTCCCCCACCAATATAGACCGCGTGAAATACGCCTGTCTGCGTCCAAGGCAAGGCGGCTTTTTGTTTGAGTTCTTCCATTAATGCAGCGAAGTACGCATCCACTAACTGGCGGCTGGCCGCATTTTGAAAGAAATTGCAGAAGGTGCAACGAACCCGACAAAACGGCACATGAATATAAAGACAACGAACCTGTTGGCGCTGACTGACTTGCTGTGTGACCTGCTGCCATAGTGTCGTTTGCTCATGAGCAGGCACTGGCGTCGCAACGCCACCTGCGTGGGCTGAGTGTTTGTTTTTGAAAGCGAAACGCAAGGGATCAGATGTTTCTGCACCCAAGATCGATTCATCAAAACTATCTAAAATCAACATACCATTTCTCAAGCCAACACTTATACAGCAAGGGCTGCGCTTCATTTCATTCAACACAAGAAAAAATGATAATTTGATGCAAATGATAATGCAATTGATAATTGATCTTATTTAATCGCTGAGCAATAATACTTGCTCTACACCCTGAAAGGAATGCGTGTCGCCATAGCTAAACCGCACTCCGTCATCAACACGAGTTAAAGCGACATGCTGGAATATGTTGTTCATCAGCGAGGAAGAGAAACGTGAATCTGAAGAGATATGTTATTGCGGGAGGGCTTTCTATGGCTTTTCATGCTTTATTGCTTATCACGACGGATGAAGCCCAAGTCTTTGCTATGCCTGCCGGAAATCCGAGCCAATACGTTTCGCTCAACATGGTCGCGATGCCAAAATCCGCGCCCGCCCCAACCGATCCCGTGAAGCCGTCGCCTCCTCAAAAGCAAGTTAAGCCGGAACCCGTGCTACCGAAAGCAGCGGTCAAGCCCAAGCCACAACCGCAAGCAACCAAAAACCCCGTACCGGTAGAACAAGCAAAGCAAGCACCGGCAGCTAAACCTGTACCAGAGAAAGTTGAAACAAACACTCAGAACGAGCCAAAAACCCAGCAAACGGCTGCCAAACCTACGACGGCAAGCAAAGGGGTCAGTAGCCAACCGATTTTGGTCGACAAGCCCGCTTTCGTCAGTGCTCCAGTACAACCTCGTTATCCGCGTGTGGCACAAAAACGCGGCATCGAAGGCACTGTAATGTATGAAATATGGCTTGATGAGCAAGGTAATCAGATCCAGCAATATTTGATCACCTCATCAGGGACAGAAGTTTTAGATAAATCGGCTCTTGAAGCGATTAAACAGTGGAAATTTTCCCCACGCATTCTTGATGGTGTGCCCGTCGCTCACCGAGTTCACATCCCTGTTCGTTTCAAATTGGAAGGCTAATGGAACCGTTACAACAACTCCAACAACAGCTGGGCCTAATGGCTTGGCCACTTTTCAGTTGCTCTGCATTGACGGTAATGCTGCTGGCAGAGCGCCTATTTCAAGTTCTTCTCAGCCTCACCGTAGGCAAAGGAGCGATTCGCCATGCGTTGCGGGCGGCCTCTCCAAACAACACAACGCAACTCGCCGAACTGACCGAGCATTTTTCCAGTAAGCGCCCGGTACTCTACCGCGGCGTAGCCATGTTATTAGCCCATCATCAGTTCGACAAAGTGCTGCGTGAAGACGCTGCGGGTATCTGGCTGCAAGAGCAGCGTCACCAATTTAGCTCGGGGTTACGTTTGCTGACACTGATTGGCGTGATCAGCCCGTTGCTCGGTCTGCTGGGTACGGTGTTGGGCTTGATTGAAATGTTTAAGGGCGTGGCAGCAACGACAGGCAGTGTTACTCCAAACGTGTTGGCAGATGGTTTAGGGATTGCCATGTACACCACCGCCGCAGGCTTGATGATTGCGCTACCCGCTGTAGCAGGAGCTCAACTGTTGAATCTGTGGGCCGACCGAACCATGGCTAAGTTGGAACATACACTCAACTACGTCAATCTCTGGTTAGAGGGCATGACGTTACACACCGATGGATCTTTATCGGTAGTGATTCCACAGGAATCACCGGCGGAAAATGTATGATTAAGTCGCCCACCAAACCCAACGATTTAGGGCTCACGCCCGATCTCACACCACTACTGGACATCATTTTCATCGTGATGGTGTTTTTGCTGCTGACCGCTTCGGTACGCCTTGAGTCTTTAGAAGTGGCTTTGCCAACAACCGATTCTCCAGTAGTAAATGAGGTGGATAAAGAGTCCATCACCATCAATCTCCTCGCTACTGAGCCTTATTGGGCCATTGATGGCAAACCTTATCTAGATTGGCATAACTTCTCGCTGGCACTGCTCGAAACCGTGCAAAGCAGTAAGCGACCGATTGTGATCGGCGCAGATCAAGGCGCAGAAGTGCAACAACTGGTCAAACTGTTGGGCTTTTTACAAGAGCATGGCATTCAGGCCACCCAGTTACTCACTGAACCCCCTCACTCTTAATGGAAACAAGATGAAATTGACTCAATCATTGGCTTTATTGCTGGCCTGCTGCACAACAGGTGTGAGCGTTGCTCAAGAAAGGATCGTCAGTGCGGGAAGCGCCGTCACTGAACTAATGTTGGCACTGGGCGCAGAGCAACAATTGGTCGCTGTCGATGTGACCAGTGAAGTGCCAAGTTCACTCAATCTTCCAACTATCGGCTATCACCGCCGTTTAGCCGCCGAAGGTTTGCTGGCTCTCGCGCCGACTCAACTGATTGGTTCTGATGAAATGGGGCCGGAGACCGCCTTGCAACAGCTGCGCAGCGCTGGGATCCAAGTCAGCGTGATCAACAGTGATTCCACAGCACAAGGGTTGTTAAGCCGTATTGATCAAATTGCTAAGCTCACCCATACCGAGCAAAATGCGCATGCGATTAAGGAAACGGTTGAGCAGCAAATCAATGCCCTGCAAGCCAAGCAGCCAGATACAGCTAAAAAAGTGCTCTTTTTGCTGCTGCATGAAGGGCGCGCTGCCAATGTTGCAGGGAGCGATACCGTGCCCGACACCATTATTCGTTTAGCCGGAGCAAAAAACCCCGCGGCGGATGCGATTTCCTCTTATAAGCCACTTTCCATGGAAGCCATGATTGAAATGCAGCCTGACATGGTTTTGGTGAGCGGCCGCAGCTTAGAAAAACTCGGCGGTGCCGATGCGGTACTCAAAGCCGTACCTATGCTCACGGCAACCCCTGCGGGCCAGAACAAAAATATCGTCGCGATTGATGGACACGCTTTGGTGGGTGGGCTAGGGCTAAAAAGTTTACAAGAAGCACAACGCATTCAAGCTCTGCTCTACCCTTGAGGCTCCACCCAGTGTTAAGACGATTTCCATTTGCTGTGACTGTCAGCTTCCTTCTGCTGGCCGTCGTTTTTTCAGGACTCTACTCGATTACCGTCGGGCCGATGAACATCACCATCGCCGACAGTATTCATAGCCTGCTTTTCCGCTCAGAGCAGCTCGCCAATTCCATTCACTTGGTTATCCATGACATTCGATTACCTCGCACCTTGCTCTGTTTGCTGGTTGGGGCAATTCTGGCCTTGTGCGGCACCGCCATGCAGGGGCTGTTTCGTAACCCTTTAGCCGAGCCCGGCATTATTGGCGTTTCCTCCGGCGCATCACTTGGTGCCGCTCTCGCCATCGTATTATTAAGCGAAGTGACCTTCGATGCATCTTGGTTTACTAGACTGATGTTGCCAATCGCAGCCTTTATCGGTGGTGCGCTGACTACGGTTTTGGTGTATCGCTTAGGTACATCCAAGTTCGGCACTTCAGTCACCATCATGCTGCTCGCAGGGGTGGCCATTTCGGCTCTCGCGGGTGCGGGCATTGGCTATCTCAACTATCTGGCCAGTGATCAAATGCTGCGCGATCTCACCCTTTGGTCGATGGGTTCAATGGCGGGGGCAAACACTGCTAGCCTCTTACTGTGTAGCGCAACTTTACTGCTTTTATTTGGCTATTTTCGCTGGCGAGCCATGGCGCTGAATGCGCTTTTACTCGGAGAGGCCGAAGCTCGTCACCTCGGAGTGCCCGTACAAAAACTTAAACGTGAGATGATTTTGCTCTCGGCGATTGGTGTGGGTGTCGCGGTCAGTGCAGCGGGAATGATCGGCTTTGTGGGCTTGGTTGTCCCCCATATTGGCCGCATGTTAGTCGGGCCAGATCATCGTAACCTCGTGCCCATTTCTGCCCTATTGGGTGCCTTAATGCTGACCCTTGCCGATATGGTAGCGCGTGTTGCTGTAGCACCTGCTGAATTACCGATTGGGATCGTCACTGCACTGGTGGGGGCTCCCTTCTTCCTCTATCTGTTATTCCAACAAAAAGGGCGAATATTCTGATGCGTACTATCGCCATTCAAGGCTCAGACCTCTGTGTCACCTACGGATCACGCCTCGTACTCGACCATGTGGACATCACTCTACGTTGTGGCGAAGTCGCGGCTTTACTTGGCCCTAACGGTGCAGGCAAAAGTACCTTACTAAAGCTACTCAGTGGGGAAATGGCTAGCACAGGATCGCTGCGTTATTTTGATCGTCCATCTGAGCAGTGGCCAGCCGAGAAGCTGGCTCGCCATTTAGGGATTTTGCCCCAGCAAAGCACGCTAAGCTTCCCATTTACGGTTCAGGAAGTCGTTGAGTTGGGGGCTATTCCACTCAAATTACCCCGAAAAGAGGTTGAGCGTGTCGCACGCGATTACATGCAGAAAACTGATGTTCTGCATCTCGCCTCAAGCCTCTATCCATCCCTTTCTGGCGGCGAAAAGCAGCGCTTACATCTGGCTCGTGTTTTGACTCAATTGCATCAAGCGGGAAAACAACGAATTCTGATGCTCGATGAGCCGACATCGGCACTGGATTTGGCTCATCAGCACAATACGCTGCAATTAGCGCGACAGTTAGCTAATGAGGAAGAATGCGCTGTGGTCATCGTTTTGCATGATTTGAACCTTGCAGCCCAGTATGCAGACCGCATGATTCTGCTCCATCAAGGCAAGATAGTGTGTGACGCAACGCCCTGGCAAGCGCTGACAGCAGAAAGGATTGAACAAGTTTATGGTTATCAGGCCTTGATAGAGGCGCACCCAACCCAAGATTTTCCGATGGTTTACCCAACCTAAAGTGACACATAGTTCAGCTTATGTTTATTGCTAGACCATCAGATACAGCAATCAGATACAACAAATAAGAAGTGCCATCCCCATGAACATGGGGATTCAACTCATGATTAATTCAGTTTAATTAGGAAAAGAATGGTGAACTTTCTTAGTTCACCATGCTAACGAGCGAGCGCCCAAGCAGCCACTCCACTTCTTTTTGGCTTTCTTGACCAAATTTTTCTTCAGTCATTTTGTACAAACGAGTCACGCCTTTATGAGCAAAATCATGGGCGCGTTCTGCCGTCACGATATGGTGAAAAAGCAAACGTAAAATCGCTACGAACTCCGATTTTTCCATCGCTTGTAACCAACTCGAGCGAAACGCTTCGATATCATTGTCAAAATCAAGATGTTCCATAAACATCTTAAAAATCCGCCCATCTAAAGCGGAGGCGAAATCCGTTTTTTTCGGGAAATGGTGACTAATACCCGTTCGAGAAACGCCAGTCTGCTGACTGAGTGTGGTGTAAGACATTTTGTCATAACCCAGTCGAAGCAACTGGTCGACAACTGCATCCATAATAGTCTGAATCGTCACTTCAGTATCTTCTTTACTACGCTTAGGCATGGTTAAGGCTCTTTTCTAACGTCAATTCATTGTCTGCTTACAAACCAAGCAGCACGATAATTCTCATTAAAATGATCGGGGCAAACACAAAGACGAAGTGAACCCATTTTTTACGTTTTGGCTCGCCAATTCAATACTAGACAGCCAACCCATGATTTCTCGCTTTTACATAAGTCTTTGTTACTTTTTTTGAACAAGGTCACTTGCAAAAAACAGAGCTGGCTATATCACCGCAATAAATCATATTTTGGTATGCAAATAATCCAACAAAGTATTGAGCCTGACAATGAACTGGTCGAAATTCTGACAATTTTCCGACACTTGGAACGCCAAATTACCGGAGAAGATCACAGAAGTCCCTACTCTACTCAGCCGTAGGATTATGCTTTTATTAAGCATTTTGTTGCATTATTTTCTATATCACGGCCATAAAGTAGCAGACCATTTTTGTAGCGTAAGCGCGAAGAGAGGACTAAAATGGCCACATTATTAGTAAGAGGATTAGAGTATGAGTGAACAAGCCTGTGTAGAAAATGAAGTCTGTGAAGCTTGCGGCTGTGCCGGAGAAATCGGCTTTATCATTCGTGAAGGTGACGATGTTGCTGAAGTTTCTCTGTTTGGTTCTGATAAAGCGCATCTCGAAGGCAAGCTAGCCGAGTACATTACGCTGGCAAAACAAGTGTGTGCAAACGTGGAATATGAAGTGGCTCCTGCTGCCGATAATGCTACTGAGCTGCATGCGCGTTTTAAATTTGAAGTGAGTGCTGAAAAACTGATTTTTGAACTGAAAACACGTGCGCTAGCACGCTAGTTGTGAAGCAATAACATTGAGCGGGCTTTTAGCCCGCTTTTCTTTATTCACTTTCTATCCGATTCCTGTTCCAAATAGGAAGAGAAATAAAGCTTACTCCACTCCCGCCGATACTCTTTATACTTGCAGAACTCGCCACACAGGATAAATGGTACTCCATGATGTTTCGTATTATTGCGCTTTCTCTCTCGCTTATTGCGGGTTACTCGCAAGCGATCGCTCTCGATCTGTACATGGTACTCAACCATCTGGATAACTATGGGAATCTCGATTTACGAGGCAAGCCTTATACGTCCTTGCCTGAAAACTTCCACATCAAAGGCAATTTGAACATCGCAAAAACATCTATGAAGTCCTTACCCAAAGGCACCACGATTGATGGCAGCCTCGATGCCTCTAACAGTTTGTTAGAAAAGATCCCGCGTGGTACCAAAATCAAGGGTTATGCCAATTTACTCGGGACGAAAATTCAGTCTTGGCCCTCAGGCATTAGTGTCGGCGGTTATCTGAACCTCACCGATACCCCACTCACCAACCTCCCTCCCCGTTTAACCGTAAAAGGTGATTTGAGTGTGATTCGTACACCACTGACTGAGCTGCCTGACGGTGTCGTGATTGAAGGCAATCTCTACATCGGCGGTTCTAAAATTACCCGTTTCCCTGAAACTATGACGGTCAAAGGCAATATTTACCTAGGTGGAAACCAAATCAGTCAATGGCCGACGAATTTGACTCTTGGTGGCGCAGTGGCTCGTTAAAAGAGCCGCTTAGAGCAGTAAAAAATAAGAGGAGCCTAAGCTCCTCTTCTCAATGACGGCGATAAAACATCTTCGGGTTAGATTTAGATATGGTTGCGAACAGGATTCGCGTAAGCATCCAGCAGATAAGAATGCGCAGGTTCTGGTAACTGAGCCAGTTTCGCCTTTAATACTGCGCGAACGTCTTCGCTGATGTCCTGATCGTCCTGCCCAGCCGCTAAGCGGTTGATCGGGTACAGCACATAGTTTTGGTGGATCTGTCTATCAATCTCTTGCGCTAGCGCTTCTGGTGTCTCGAACGGTTGCGTAATCACATCACCAAAAGCCACATGCACACGACCTTTATCACCCACAATGCCTTGAATGATGCTTTCGATATCTTCGAACTCACCTTTTTCATAGCTACCTTGTGTCGCTTTCTCGTAAAGCTCACGAGCTTTGGCAATGTCACAAGGGTCGTTTTCGTAAGAGATCGACACAGGCACTAGGTTGAGTGAACGGACATAATCAGCAAACTCAATCTTTTGACGACGCCCTTCAACATGGAACATTTTCAAAATCGCAGGATCGGTTTGATCGTTACCGTCTTTCGCACGTCCTTCTTTCTGAGCAATCCAAATGGAATGCCCCGTATCCAGTGAATGCTTGATGTAAGCCGAGAGTGTACCGAGTGCTTTCATCATCTCGCGCGGGCCTTTCGCAGAACGCTTCACAATAAAGCTCTTGTTCAGACGCATCAGTTCTGTGGCACAGGGCTTTTTCAGCAGGTTATCACCGATTGCAATACGCATGGTGCGGTGGCCAGCCATATGTAACCCGTAGTTAACCAACGCGGGATCCATCGCGATATCGCGATGATTACAGATGAACAAATAGGCTTGATCTTTCGCCAGCTTATCCAAACCACTGTAAGTCACACCTTGGGTGGTTTGCTCTAGCGTTTGGTCTAGGTATTTTTTCACCTCAAGCTGAATGGCTTCTACGCTGTCCAGCTTCGCCCATTTACGCTTCAGGTAAATCTTAACGAGTGGTGCCATCAACGCACGTAACCAAGCGGCATGGTGTTTGAAACGATGTTGTAAAATCGCAGAAATGAACTCTTGGTCATTGATCAGACGAGAGAGCGCTGCAGGTATCTCGTCATCATTGTAAGGACGAATATCAATATAAGGATCAGTTGTTGAAGTCATAGGTTTGTACATCAGATAAAAAGCTGGCCTATTCTACGCATAGTTAGCCATGCTATCAGCAAGGATGTCTAAGGTCAGACCAGAGTAATGTATCCCAAAATAACGGGAATTGGCTTTTTATGCGATAAGCGTTAATCTTAGCGCCCTTAAAATTCCCGAGGCATCTTATGAACTACGCTATTCAGTCTGAAACGCGCCATTATCCCTACCTTGAGATTACGGCTCGTAAACGCTCGCTAAAACACAGTCTGATCCGCGTTGAACAAGGTTTAGTACTCTGTAGACTCGGGAAACATGAGTATGCCGTGGAACGCGGACAAACGCTTTGGATTCCTTTCGACTGCTTGTGTGGCCTCACATTTTTTCCTGATACGCAGATCACTCGCGTCGATTTTTCACTGCGCTTAAATGCACACTTCCCTCACAATGCGGGCTTTATCAAACTGTCTGAACTGGCCATTGCGCTGCTTAATCGCCTACAAGGCTGTGAGCGTGACCACCCAGCTTTCGCTCATTTAACCCAATTGTTGATGCTGGATCTCACCTCTTGTGAGCCTAAACTCAAAAACTCACCACTGAGCCAAGCACTCGCAACCTGGCAACCAGAAGCACATTCGAGTGTCACCAAAGAACAGCATGTGGTCTTACTGGTGCGCGAAGCCTTAAAGCGTTCGCAATCCGGTGCTCAGACACAGAGCATTATTGAGCAATTATTTTCTGGTAGCGCGGTGCAGTATCAGCAACTGTGTATGCTCATATTAGGTCGCACACTATAAGCATGTAATTGCACAGAATATATTCCAATACAAATCAAATCGTTATCACAAACTCTATATAAAAGTGTGATCGCTAACTGGCTGAATTTCAGAAACGTAACTATAAATTTATTAATAACAATAACCCTATAGTTATAGAAAGGAATCAAGATGAAATTCAGCCATAAAATTGTCGCTGCCTCGTCTGTACTTTTGCTTACTACCGTTGCATTACTTTCTGGAAGCCAATACTTCAAAGTCCGTGATGAAATCCGCAGCATGGTTGCGGCCAGCGTTGATGAAATTGTGGATGGCGTAAGTAAAACCACTGCAGAAGTGATCAACGGAAGAAAAAACATCGCTCAATACGCAACCAGTTTGGTTGAAAGTAATCCTGAAGCTGACAGTGTGCGCGCCGTTATCAGCCAACCCATAGTCAAAAATACCTTCCTCTTAGTTGGTTTTGGCTTGGAAAAAGATGGCTCCAATATCAACAACGACCCAAGTTGGAACCCTGGACCAACATGGGATCCTCGTGTTCGCCCATGGTATAAAGACGCCAAAAATGCGGGCAAGCTCGTCATTACCGCTCCTTACGCCGATTCTGCATCAGGGGAAATTCTGGTTTCTATCGCCGCTCCAGTAAAAGATAAAACTGGCCAGTTCCTTGGCTCCATTTTTTACGATGTTAGCTTGGCGGAACTTGCCCAACTGGTAAACGAAGTCAAACTGTTTAATGCAGGCTATGTATTCATCGTGGCCGAAGATGGCACCACCATCGCTCACCCGAAAAAAGAGTACAACGGCAAACCTATGTCGGAGTTTTTAGGTGAAAGCAGAATTAATCCCGATACCCATCAAGTGATCATCAATGGCAAACCTTATGCCGTCAGCTTTTCTGATGTCAAAGGTGAAAAATGGTACGTCGGTGTCGTGATTGATGAAGAAATTGCCTACGCCGCACTGGATGAACTCAGAAGAAGCACACTGATTTTTACCGCGATAGCGTTAGCAGTCAGCGTGTTTATTCTGCTGTTTATCGTTCGCCTACTCATGAAACCACTGGATACACTGAACGATGCGATTCAAAACGTTGCTTCCGGTGAGGGTGATTTAACTCAGCGTTTAAGCACCAACACAGATGAAGAGTTTGCGAAACTTGCCATCGGCTTCAACACCTTTACTGAAAACTTACAGAAACAGTTAATTCAATCTAAAGCGATTGGTGCTGAGATCTTACGAGGTTCAGAATCGACATCGATGACGTTACAACAATCGGCAGAAGCGATGCGTTCTCAATTGCATGAATTGGAACAACTCGCAACCGCAATGCATGAAATGGCCACCACTTCATCCGATGTAGCAAACAACGCACAAGGTGCAGCGACGGCGGCGAAAGAAGCCGATGAAGCAGCCGCTTCCGGTACCGACGTGGTAACCAAAACCACCAAAGCGATCGATACCCTTTCAGCGACGATTGATGCCGCCGTATCGGATGTGAAAGTGCTAGAAAGTGCCACAGCCAACATCGAAACCGTATTGAAAGTGATCAACGACATCGCAGACCAAACCAACCTGCTTGCGCTCAACGCGGCTATCGAAGCGGCTCGTGCGGGTGAATCAGGACGTGGTTTCGCCGTGGTTGCCGATGAAGTTCGTACACTAGCGCAGCGTACTCAACAGTCTACGACTGAAATTCGCAGCATGATTGAGAAACTGCAATCAGGAGCCAATGCCGTTGCCGTAGCAATGGGACACAGCAAGGATACGGCGACCAATGCAGTAACTCAGGCACAGGGCGCGAATGAAGCGTTAGAGAAAATTCGTCACGCGATTCAACAAATCAGTGATATGAACATTCAAATCGCTTCCGCAGCGGAAGAACAGAGCCTAGTTGCTGAAGAGATCAACAACAACACAGTGAAGATCAAAGACCTGTCCGATCAAGTCGCCATCTCTGCGGATGAAGCAAACATGTCTATGCAAGTGCAGACAGAAAACATCCGTGAACAGGATGCGATTTTGAATAAGTTCAAAGTGTAATCCTGACCAAAACTAAAAAACCTCCCATTGGGCTGTCTCTTGATCACATTTCATGCTCAAGAGACATTGCAAGCTCGTAACCTTCAAGGATGGTTTGTAGTTTGAACCATCCTTCCCAAAGTCGCTCCCAGCCCACTATTCCTGTTCGTTTACTATCGTGCCACCC
>NZ_AOMO01000027.1 GCF_000338875.1 Vibrio mimicus CAIM 602
TGGGCTTATCTTGGCTTAGGGAAATTAGCTGGGTGGCACGATAGTAAACGAACAGGAATAGTGGGCTGGGAGCGACTTTGGGAAGGATGGTTCAAACTACAAACCATCCTTGAAGGTTACGAGCTTGCAATGTCTCTTGAGCATGAAATGTGATCAAGAGACAGCCAGTATTGGCGGTTTTTTTATGCGGATTAACTCAGAGCTGCGCGTGTTATACCCGGAAGTATTGCAACTGCTGGTTTTGTTGTTCAGCAAGATTGGAAAGCTCTTGGCTGGCGGCGGCTGACTGAGTGATCCCAGTGACATTTTGGCTCACTAGCTCATAGATGTTACTCAGATTGCGGTTGATGTCTTTTGTCACTTGGCTTTGTTCTTCCGAGGCTGTGGCAACTTGCGCATTGATCTGCCCCAGTGCGTCGATTGATTGACTGATTTCACTGAGCGATGTGCTGACTTTAGCGGCCAAGGATTGGTTCTGCTCGAGCAAACGCAGGCTAGAGTGCATGCTGCTGTTGGCGGTGTTGGACTGGTTTTGCAACTCTTCGATGATGGCTTGGATCTCTTGAGTTGAGGTTTGCGTTCTCGCCGCTAGCATACGTACTTCGTCAGCAACAACGGCAAAACCCCGTCCACTTTCACCCGCACGCGCGGCTTCAATGGCGGCGTTCAGAGCTAAGAGATTGGTCTGCTCGGAGATGCTGCGGATCACTTCCGTCACGTTTCCGATGCGTTCAGACTGCTCTTTTAGCTGATTCACGACTTGCGCCGCTTCGGCAAGCTGATCCGCCATTTTCGCGGTAGCTCGATGGCTTTCTTCAAACATACGCAAGCTTTGTGACGCGAGCTGAGTGGCTTGTTGCGCGGCACCATCTGCGCTGTGCGCATGGTCGGTGACACTTTGCGCAGTGCTTTGAAGCTGATTCACCGCCGATGCCACAAGTTCTACTTCCTGTTTCTCTTGATCTGAGTTGACGCTGGATTGCGTCATCACGGCGGCTAATTCGGTGGAAGCCGAAGCCACATCGGTACTGATGCGTACTAAGCTTTCGACGGTTTGGCGCAGTTGGTCAACTGTTGCATTGACATCTCGCGCAAGCAGTGTGATTTCGTTATTACCCTCTTCTTCTGCTTTAACAAGCAAGTTGCCGCTGGCGACGGCACGCATGGTTTGTTGCAGCTGGCTCAGTGGTTTCACAATAATGCCTGCCAAAATCCAGCTGAATAGTGCTGCGGCAACCAGTATGGCGATCAGAGAAATCGTGGAGTTACTGAGCACGGAATCATGTTGTGTTTCACTCTCTTTGATGGTGCGGATCGCGAGTTTATTCAGTGATTGGGAAAGATCACTGATCGCTTTGACCATGTCATTGCCTGCTGCGCGGTAAGCGTTAGAGGCTTGTTGGTATTGAAGATCAAACTCAGCACTGGTTTGTTCTGTGGTGTGTCGGGTATTCAACAGTGGGATCATGGTGTTGATGGAGTAATCCACATAGTTCTGCATCGCTTTGGTTAAAGCGCGGACTTCATCTTGCAGCTCTGGGTTATCACTGAAAGCACGCATCAGCTGTAAGTTTTGGCTTTGTCTGTCTTTGAGTACGGAGGGCAGAACTTTCACTTCATCCGGACGAAACAGGCTGTAAATTGCGCTGATTCGCATGGCATAGGTGTTGTCGATAATAGCGGTGAGATTGTCCTTATCAATAATAAGATGTTCAGTGGAGTCTGAAACCTGACTAAACGCGGTTTTGAGTGTGGATGTACTGAACACGATCCCGGTAACGAGTAAAAGCATTGTGAAAAACACAGGTACTACAACCTGCAGTTTGATAGACAAACCGCTGAGTAACTGGCGCATGGTGGTCCTCTTCTGAAAAATGTAAGTAAGAATAATTATTGTTATTTAGAATGTATTGCCCCTCGATAATATGTATCGTTGGTGAGATTGCAATCGTTGGTAAACCCTTGGTTACAACAAGGAAGGGATTAAGATCACACTTTTGCGCAATTTATTTCGATAGAAGAAATATTAAAGCTTGGTGGTGAATTTTTTGTTGCGAGCCTGATAAGCACTTAGGTGAAAACGCTATGTGTGTGGATTTAATGAACAATAAGTTGGAGGTGTCATAGAGGGTTCAATTAAGTGAAACATAATTGTCATATTCACGGCCTAAAGTGAGCCTCGTTCAAGTGAAACACAACGGCAACAAAGCCACTTATAGGAAATTTGTGATGAAAAAGACAGTAATCGGTGCTATCGCTCTTATGGGCGCACTTGCAGTAACTCCAGTTATGGCGAAAGAGACAATCTCAGCAGTGGGCTCAAGCAGTGTTACTCCGCTGATGGAAGTGTTTTCTGAAACCTACGCAAAAATGAATCCTGAAGTTTTCATTGAAGTACAAGGCCCTGGCTCATCAGCAGGCATTAAAGCGGCTAAAAACGGCAGCGCGGATATCGGTATGTCATCGCGTAACCTGAAAGATTCTGAAAAAGAAACCAATCTGGTTGAAGAGAAAATCGCTTTGGATGGTATCGCGGTGGTGGTTCACCCAAGCAACACGGTAAAAGGTCTGACCGCAGAGCAAGTTTCTGAAATTTACAAAGGCGAAATCACCAACTGGAAACAAGTGGGTGGTGAAGATAAGCCAATCGTTGCGATCACTCGTGACACGGCTTCAGGTACTCGTGGTGCATTCGAAGACATCATGGAACTGAAAAAGAAAATTGCTGATAAAGAAGTGTCGGCCATTTCTCAACGTGCTCAAGTGGCAAACGGCAACGGTGCGCTGAAAACCATGGTGGCATCTAACCCTTACTCTATCGGCTACATCTCGCTCGGTACGGTAGATAGCTCAGTGCATGCTTTGTCTGTGAATGGCGTTGAAGCCAACGTGGATAACGTGAAAAACGGCTCTTACAAGGTTTCACGTCCATTCCTCGTGCTTTACAAGCAAGGTAAGCCATCAGCAGAAGCACAGAAATTCCTAGAATGGATGCTCTCTGGTGATGCACAAAAGATTGTTGCTGACAAAGGCTACATCACAGTTAACTAATTTGCTCCACACTCTTTTCCCGACCCAAATTGGGTCGGGTACTTTGTTTACATCGACATCAGTTCGATAGGTGATTGTATGACCATCGCAACAAGTAGTGACAAGCCTATGGATAATACCTCTATGCGTAGTC
The DNA here is from genome assembly GCF_000338875.1 of Vibrio mimicus CAIM 602. GTDB lineage: Bacteria > Pseudomonadota > Gammaproteobacteria > Enterobacterales > Vibrionaceae > Vibrio > Vibrio mimicus. Next base: position 3,185 of record NZ_AOMO01000027.1, read on the forward strand.
TGCGTGAGCAACGACGTGTTGACTGGAAAGAACGCATCTTTCACGGTTTGTTTCTCACCAGTGCCGTGATTGGCATTGTTTCGCTCGCCATCATTGCGTACTTCATTGTTCGTGAAAGTATCCCTGCGTTCGAAGAAGCAGGATTGTCAGGCATTGTGCTTGGACAAGACTGGTTACCCCCTGCACTGTATGGTGTCGCGACCATGATTGTCGCTTCCATCGTCTCCACTTTTGGCGCCGTAATTGTCGGTGTGCCAGTGGGGGTTCTCACTGCCATTTTCATTGCTGAGGTTGCGCCCAAGCGTGTCGCAGATGTGATTCGTCCTGCGGTTGAGCTGCTTGCTGGTATTCCTTCAGTGGTTTACGGGTTCTTTGGCTTGGTCATCATAGTGCCATTGATCCAAAACGTATTTAATGTTCCCGCGGGGAACACGATTCTGGCTGGGATTATCGTGCTTGGTGTGATGATTCTGCCTACAGTGATCACTGTCTCCGAAACCTCGATCCGTGCAGTACCTCGTGCCTATAAAGAGGGCTCACTCGCGCTCGGCGCTTCAAGCATTTACACCATCTTTAAACTGCTGGTTCCGGCAGCGCGTTCGGGGATCATGACGGGTGTTATTTTGGGTATCGGCCGCGCTCTGGGTGAAACCATGGCGATCATCATGGTGATGGGGAATGCCCCTGCAATGCCCGAAGGTCTGCTCGATTCGGCACGTACCTTAACCGCCAATATTGCGATTGAAATGTCTTACGCCAGTGGTGTTCATGCTAATGCGCTCTACGCAACTGGTGTGGTGTTACTGGTGTTTATCATGATGCTGAACGCGGCGTTGCTGTACTTGAACCGTGAAAAAGCGAGGTAGTGGACATGGATCGCGTAAAACTCAAACAAGCGCGCGTAGTGAAAGACAATGTCTTACGCGCATTTATCTGGCTTTCAGCGGCGTTAACCGTGGGTTTCCTGTTCTGGATTATCTGGTACATCTTGTCTAACGGGTTGCAGCACGTTGACTGGAAGTTCATTACCGACAACTACACCCACACAGGGGATGAACACGGTATTTTCCCGATGATCGTTTCAACCATTTATATGGTGATAGCGTCCATCGCGGTTGCTGCGCCTATCGGCATCATGACGGCGATTTATCTCACCGAATATGCCAAGGTGGGCAGCCGTTTAGTCAAAATCATCCGTTTTTGTACTGAGTCACTGGCCGGTATCCCATCGATCATCTTTGGTCTGTTTGGTATGACCTTCTTCGTAGCGATTTTGGGGCTTGGTTTCTCGATTCTTTCTGGTGCATTGACGCTGAGTATTTTGATCCTGCCGGTGATTATCCGTACGACCGAAGAAGCCTTAATGGCGGTACCGCAGACTTATCGTGAAGGCTCATATGGTGTGGGTGCTTCAAAAATTTACACCATCCGTCGGCTGATTTTGCCTAGTGCGATGCCGGGGATTTTAACTTCTGTCATTTTGAGTATTGGCCGGGTAATTGGTGAATCCGCACCGGTGTTTTTGACCGCAGGTATGGTGGCGCGTATTCCCGATTCTCTGCTCGATTCTGGACGCACACTGACCGTACACCTGTACAAACTGACGACTGAGCTCTTCACCATTGATGAATGGAATCAAGCTTATGGCACGGCGACAGTGCTGATTGTTGTGGTCTTGCTGATCAACATGATCACCAAGTTAATCGCCAAACGATTCAATACTGCGACCTATTAAGTCATTGACAGAATTTAGAGATAACACAATGAAAACGACCAAATTCAATATCGAAAACCTTGATCTGTTCTACGGCGAGAACCAAGCACTGAAATCGATCAATCTGCCGATTCCTACTCGTCAAGTCACCGCGCTGATTGGCCCTTCGGGCTGCGGTAAATCAACCCTACTTCGCTGCTTGAACCGCATGAATGATCTGATTGAAGGGGTGAAAATTACTGGCAAACTGACCATGGATGGCCAAGATGTGTATGGCAACATTGATGTGTCAGACCTGCGAATTCGCGTAGGCATGGTTTTCCAAAAGCCAAACCCATTCCCGATGAGCATTTATGAAAACGTAGCGTATGGCTTACGTGCACAAGGCGTTAAGGACAAAAAGCATCTTGATGAAGTGGTCGAACGCTCATTGCGTGGTGCGGCTTTATGGGATGAGGTGAAAGATCGCCTCAAGTCTCATGCCTTTGGTCTATCAGGTGGTCAGCAGCAGCGTCTTTGTATTGCGCGCACCATTGCGATGGAGCCTGATGTGATTTTGATGGATGAACCGACTTCAGCCCTCGACCCGATTGCGACGCACAAAATTGAAGAATTGATGGAAGATCTGAAGAAAAACTACACCATAGTGATTGTGACTCACTCGATGCAGCAAGCACGTCGTATTTCTGACCGCACCGCCTTCTTCTTAATGGGCGAATTGGTCGAGCACAATGAGACACAAGTGATCTTTAGTAACCCGCGCGACGATCGTACCCGTGGTTACGTAAACGGTGACTTCGGTTAATCCATATAAACGAATTATAACTATAAGCGATGGTAAATTTTGCCCCTCACGATGAGGGGCTTTTTTGTAGAAACTTCATCTCATACATGTTTTTATCGGCCAAATGAATCAACTGGTTAAGGTTGGTGGTATCAAGCGGGTAAGTACTGATGCCTACGCTGGTACTCAGTTTGGCGTTTAAAGAACCATTTAATTCGAATTCTTGGTCAAAGCACTCTTTGATCATGCGCTGCATCATCATCTGTTCTGTGGAATTAATGCTGCTCAAAATCAAGGCAAACTCATCGCCACCCATTCGGAAGACGCGGTAATCGAAAGCCGGAATTGAGTGATTTAAACGATCGGCTACCTGTTTGAGTACGATGTCACCCATTTGGTGCCCATAGGTATCATTAATCAACTTAAAGCCATTGAGATCAATCAGAAACAGTGAGAAACCGCCGCTGCGGCGATGGCGCTCTAGCTCGGTGAACATGGCAGTGCGGTTTTCTAAACCCGTTAACGGGTCCGTCAGTGCCAAAATTCGGTGATAGGCAGCTTCTTTATGCAGGATAAAACTGACGAGCCCGACACACCCGAACATCAGAAGCATCAGCATGAATTGAATCCGGCTCAGGTAATTGACCTGCTCTTTTTGCTCCATGTACAGAGGGCTTTGAACCCCAAAAGTCCGATTAATAAATTGAATGAAAATATCGAGTTCTGTTTCGGTTGCTAAAATAAAGTCTTTTAAACTTTTAGAGTCATTGGCTGCCAACAGTAAGGGTTCAAGCTGCTTAAAGCGGGAAAATGCAGCTTGGAAAAAATCACGGGTATTGGGCAAGCCGATGATGCTATCTGCCTCGGGACTATTGAGGATCAAATCAAACCGGCTCCAAGTGAGTTCATATTTCACCATAACTTGCTTGCGGTTGCTTTCAGATTCCAGCAGATAAGGTGAAAGGGCAATCAGCTCGGTGAATTCTTTATTGAGTTGGAATAAAAACCAGATCGCTTGATTGGTTTGTGAAGAGTAGGATTTAGACAATTCACGGGTGGTATTGAGCAAATATAGGTTAGCCAGAATCAGAATTGCCGACATGACGATCAGTAACGACTTGGCGTGCAATATCATTGGATGCAGTGTTTTCTGGTTTTGTGTGTTCATGGCTTCTTGTGAATTAGGATATGACTGATCTGCCAAACCATATGGCTGTAGTAAATGGGAGCATTCAATTTCGGATTCTGATCTAAGTTATATACCAACCAAAATGGCCCCTTATCGCGAATTTTCATATCGGCACCATCCATGTAGTACGCCACAATCGGGGAATGTTGATTAATATCCTCTATCGAAATATTAGCAGCATAGTCATTCAGTGCCATAAAAGTTACTGAACGTACCTGATCCTGATCCAAATAGTTGAGCAAGTCACTGACCTTAAAGCCAGTAAAGCGATGCTCACTATAAAGCCATGGCAACTGAGTGGTAAAAGTAACCTGAGGCAACTTACTACTTAACTCTTTCAGCGAAAGAACCTTAGGTGGCGCGTCTGCAACTTGTATCGTGATGTCCGACGAAAAAGCAAAAGAACTGCACAATAAGGTCAATATCAGCCACATCCATCTCATGATTTTTTATTCCGTGCTGTTTGACAAAGCTCCCACTTTTCTTCCAGTCAGTCAAAACTAGAAGTGAGAAAACGTTATGTGGGCTATTCCGATCTTGTGATGAGTTTCACTGAGTGTGTGATGTCAAATCGTTTGGAAACGATAACTCGATGGGTTAGTAGCCATATTTTGGTTGAATTATAGGCGGAGTTGGTTGATATGAAAATCACTGATATTAATAAAATTGATGATAAAAAGAATCAGAAATGAGATTTTGAGTTAAAAAAGCGCCATATTGATGGCGCTTCTTAATTGAGAGACGGTTTAGAACAGCAGATGTGCTACCGCTGCAATCACAGGTAAAGTGATGAGGGTACGTAAGATGAAGATCACAAACAGTTCGAAAATATTCACTGGAATACGGCTACCAAGCAGCAGTGCGCCCACTTCAGACATATAAATGAGCTGGGTAACTGACATCGCAGCAATCACAAAGCGTGTCATTTCGTTGTCGATAGACGCCGCCAAAATGGCAGGGATAAACATGTCCGCAAAACCGACCACAATGGTTTTTGAGGCGGCAACCGCCTCAGGTACACCAAGCAGTTCCAAGAATGGAATGAAAGGTTGACCAAGCAGTGAGAAAACAGAGGTGTATTCAGCGATAACCAAAGCGATGGTACCTAGCCCCATAACGACAGGAAGTACACCGAACACCATGTCAACCGCATTACGTACGCCTTCACCGATCACGGATTTCACTGAACTTACTTTGGCGGCTTTAGCCAATGCCAGCTCCATACCCCAAGAGAATGCAGTGTGACCTTCTGGAACAGCATCCGCATCAGGATGAGGCTTGCTGCCATCAATATAAGTATCTTTCTTCCATGACAGTGGCGGTAGGCGAGGGATCACCACCGCGGCAACAAAGCCTGCTAAACACACTGCGCCGTAGAAAGGCAGGAATAGGTGCTCTAGTTCAACTTGCGCAATAACCACCAGACTGAAAGTGATTGAAACAGCAGAGAACGTGGTACCGACCACGGCCGCTTCACGCTGTGTGTAAAACTTTTCTTCATACTGCTTACTGGTTAGCAAAATACCCACGCTGCCATCCCCAAGCCAAGACGCCATACAGTCAATCGCACTACGACCAGGAAGGTTAAACACTGGGCGCATTACTTTGCTCAGCAGGCTGCCAAACAGTTCCAGTAAACCGAAATTGAGCAGCAGCGGTAGCAGTAAGCCCGCAAAAATAAACACAGAAAATAGCGTTGGAAGCAAACCTTCCAGCACCAAGCCGCCAGTATTTTCTTCCCAAATCGCTTTCGGACCGATCTGGAAGAAAGTCATGATGACGGCAGCTCCGCCAATTACACGTACGGTTAACCATAACCAAGAAGGATTGAACAAACTATTTAAGAAAGGGCGGTTCATTACCCAGCTTGGCTGAAACAGTTTTGTCACTACGGAAGCGGCCGACATAAATGCAATGATCACAGTGACCACAGTAACGAGAGAGTCACCAAATAACGCTTGAACCGATTTCGCTAATACGGCAACAGGAATGGTTAAGGAACCATCGTAACTGATGGGCGCCATAAACAGGAAAAGCCCGATCAATGAAGGGATCAGGAACATCCACAGATTGCCCGAGTTACTCTTTACCGGCGGCTCTAGGGTTTGCGTATTATCTTGCATTCGTCTTCTCTATTAATACTGCGTCATGCTGACGCATTGGTCGGTCGAAATTCGCCACACCATGGCATAAAAATTCACTGCACTTCCGTATTTAGTCAGTGGGCGCAAGAATATCTATTTTTTACACCCTTCGCAATACTATTCATTTATTTTGGGTATACATTCAAATTTATTTCCTGATGTTTCTAAATTAGGCGGAGTTTTGTATAAATATTGTTAAATTTATCATTGGCAGGGTGAAATTCACGTCATGGAAGCTCACTTTGATGGCGTTTGACTAAGCGAATAAACAAAAAAAGCCCTCTGTGAATAGAGGGCTTTTTGCTTAGAAAATGAAAGTTCTACATCAGATGGATATTATCGCTTTACTCTGCCGTCTGCTTAGCATCAATTTCAGTCAGGGCTGCACTGAGTGCGCCTTCAAACGCAGGGTAAACATTTTGCTCTCCGACCAGTCCGACAATGCCGGCTTTGAGTAGCTTTTGAGAAACACGGCTGTTAGCGCCAGAAATCAGTACCTTGATGCCACGTTTGTGGAAACTTTGGATAATCTCTTCCAGCGTTTGAATGCCCGTTATATCCATAAACGGCACCCATTTTAAGCGTAAGATCAGTATCTGTGGTGTTTCCTGAATACTGCTCATGACTCGCTCGAAGGTTTCCGCCGCGGCAAAGAAGAAAGGCCCTTCCAGTGCGTATACAGCCAGTTCACGAGGCAGGGCGGTTTTACCTTGCTGAGCCAGCTCGTAGCTCATATCTTGCGAGCCGTTGGCTTTCACTTCGACACTCGAAGCCATGCGTTTTACAAAGTGCAGCATAGCAATGATCACACCGATATTGACGGCAACCACGAGATCCGCAAATACCGTTAAACCGAAGGTCAGCAGCAGAATGGCCACGTCTGCGCGCGGTGCACGTTTTGCCAGCTGGATGAAGTGGGGGGCTTCACTCATATTCCAAGCCACCACAAACAAAATAGCGCTCAATGTTGCCAGAGGAATATTAACCGCCAAAGGAGCCAGAACTAGGAGGATAATGACGAGGGTTAACGCATGCATTACCCCCGCAATCGGACTTGTGCCGCCGTTACGGATGTTCGTTGCGGTACGTGCAATCGCCCCTGTTGCGGCAATCCCGCCAAACAACGGAGCAACGATGTTAGCGATGCCTTGGCCGACCAGCTCTTGGTTAGAGTTGTGCTTAGTGCCCGCCATACCATCTGCTACCACCGCAGAGAGTAAAGATTCAATAGCACCTAGCATTGCAATGGCAAACGCAGGGCCAATCAGCTGAATCATCTGGCTTAGGCTGAGATCTGGTAAAGCAAACTCAGGCAAACCTTGTGGAATACCGCCAAAAGCCGAGCCAATGGTTCTTACACCCTCGAAACCAATCACATATTGCAGTGTGGTTACGACAAGCAACGCCAGCAGAGGTCCCGGAATCTTGGAGAGTTTTGGGATTTTGGGGCCAAAAATTACCAGGGCCAGTGACAAGAGCGCCAGCAGAGTCGTGGTGAGATGAAATTGAGGGAAAGCGTGGAAAATCGCTATCAATTTTTGATGGAAGTGCTCGCCTTTGATCTCAGGAAGACCAAAGAAATCACGCCATTGGCCAACCCAAATGATCACCCCAATACCGGAGGTAAAACCCACGATAACAGGGTCGGGAATATAACGGATGATGCTACCTAAACGAGCTAAACCCAGAATCACCAGAATAAAGCCCGCCATAATGGTGGCAATTTGTAGGCCAGCAATGCCATGTTCAGCGACGATGCCAGCAAGAATAACAATAAACGCGCCGGTTGGGCCGGCGATTTGTACTCGTGAACCACCAAACAGGGAAACAATGATCCCGGCGATGATTGCTGTATAAATTCCTTGTTCTGGTTTTACGCCGGAAGCAATAGCAAAAGCCATCGCTAACGGCAGTGCAACCACCCCAACTATCAATCCTGCTGTAATATTGTTGACCCAATGTTTAGGTTGCAACTGACCGGCTTTATAGGATTCATAGATGGCAAACATAATGATCACCTTAATAAAAATAGGGAAATGAAAACGCCGAGGATTCTACGCTCATTTTATAGGCTGTAAAGGGATACTTCCGTAGAGCCCTAAAGCCTTAGTAACGGCAAGTTTCAAAAATTAATCTTTTAATTTCATGCGATTAACTTTCGTTAAACCAATGTGTTGCTCTAAGTTAACTTCGTAGGGTCGAAGTAATCGGAATCTCATGCGGAAAATCTGGTGGTTTATTACTCATCTCGTATATGCACTCAATTGATAGATTGCAGGTTGAGTATAGAGAACAAATTACCTATCATCCCTTGTGTTGATTGTTTTTTGTTCGAAGATGGAGTTTGACATGATTAACAAGAAGTTCCTTAAAACAAAAGATGAAGTAGAAGTGACCTTTGAGTGCAACGCACCAGAGGCTGCTTCTGAAGTTGCAATTGTGGCTGATTTTTTAGGTTGGCAGCCTGAGCCAATGAAAAAAGTCGCCAAATCGAGCACCTTTAAATTTAAAACCCGTTTACCGAAAGATCGCGAATTTCAGTTTCGTTATCTGCTCGATCAGCAAGAATGGGTCAATGATCCCCATGCAGATCAGTACATAGCCAATGGTTTTGGTGAAGAAAATTGTCTGCTGACCACTTATCAGTGATTTGAGTAGCATTTTTAAGCGAAAGCCTAAAAAATCACAAAGAACTAAGTTGCTGCCACCACACAAAATCTTCTATTTTTGAAAGGCACATTGGTGCCTTTTTTGCTTTAATTTGACGAATGCACAGGTGACAAACCGTGCTGAAACCCTTACTCTTGGGCTAATTTGGGCTTTTCTCCACAGGTAAATTGGTGACATCTAAATCTATTATTTTGCGATTTTCTGAGCTTTCAACGCGAAAGAAAGTGACATTGGTAGGTTTGCCGCTTTTGGCTGTGGCCGCGATTTCAACTTCGCTAAACAGTCCTACTCGGCAACACCGAATTGAGCTCTCTCTCCCTGAGGCATCATTCGTTCCTTTTGCAAATACTGAAGGCGCGACAGAACAGACGGAAGTGATCAAAGCGGGTCATCCAGACTATGAGTATGAGATTAAGCCAGGCGATAATCTGAGTACTATTTTTAGCCAGCTTGGTTTTGCGTATACCGAGCTGATGAAGGTCATGGAAACGGATTTAAACTATCTTGCTCTCGATACTTTGAGACCGGGCAACGTGTTGCGTTTTTGGAAAGGCAAAGACAATACGCTAAGCAAGATGGAGTTAGAATTCAGCCTTGTCGATCGCGCGGTTTATACGCGTCTGGATGACGGCAGCTATGAATTCGAAGAGCGTAAAATCCCGGGCACATGGAAAGTTGAACCGCTGATCGGCGAAGTGGATGGTAGTTTCTCGCTATCTGCTAACCGTGCCGGATTAGGTGCAGCCGATGTCGATCAGATCGTGACTTTGCTGAAAGACAAGATCAATTTCGGGCGCGATTTACGTCGTGGCGATCGTTTTGAAGTGGTGCTTTCGCGTCAGTTCGTGGGTGATAAGCTCACAGGTAACTCTGAAATTCAGGCGATTAAGATTTTTAATCGCGGCAAAGAGATCACGGCTTATCTGCATCAAGATGGTCAGTATTACGATAAGAATGGTGACAGCTTACAGCGCGCTTTCCAGCGTTATCCGGTTGATAGCAAATGGCGTATTTCGTCGAATTTCGACCCTAAACGTCTGCATCCGGTAACCAAACGCGTTGCTCCTCATAATGGTACCGACTTCGCGATGCCGATTGGCACGCCAGTCTATTCATCAGGAGATGGTGTAGTTGTGATGACACGTAGCCACCCTTATGCGGGTAACTATGTGGTTGTGCAACATGGCAGCACTTATATGACGCGTTATCTGCACTTGAGCAAGATCCTGGTCAAGAAGGGGCAGAAAGTGTCACGCGGTCAGCGTATTGGCTCTTCAGGCAATACTGGACGAGTGACGGGGCCTCATTTGCATTACGAGTTAATTGTACGTGGTCGTGCAGTGAATGCGATGAAAGCGAACATTCCGATGGCGAGCTCAGTGCCGAAGAAAGAGATGGCTCAATTTGTCGCTAAACGCAAAGAGCTTGAGCAAATGCTTGCTCAACAAGAAAGCATACTTGCTGCTCAATAATTAAGAGCGCATGTCCCTTCTAAAAACAAAGCCCCAGTTTGGGGCTTTGTTGTTTCTGGAGGATTAACCGTTGCTGACCTGAATCTTGGGGCTATTTTGTGGTAGCTGTTGCTGCCAGCGTTCAGCCATCATGCTTGGCAAATCGGGTTTGCTAAAGTAATAGCCTTGGATTTGCTCACAACCCATTTGGTACAGCTTATCCAAGGCTTGCTGGTTCTCAACACCTTCTGCCACCAAATCGAGTTTGAGTTGGTTGGCGAGTTGGATAATCAGCCAAACCACGCTTTCGGAGGTATGATTGGTCAGTAAGTTATGCACAAAAGTCGCATCGATTTTGATGCAGTCAATCGGATAGCTGTGAATATAGTTCAAGCTTGAATAGCCTGTTCCGAAGTCGTCCAAGGCAATTTTAAAACCGAGCTCCCGCAAAATGGTTAAGATGCTGCGTGCCTCTGCGGCTTTCGATAACAGCACGGTTTCGGTGAGCTCAATGGTGAATTCGTCCGCCCGAAAACCATATTTCTTGATAGTTCTTAATAGATGTTCTAAGTAGCGATTAGAATTTGTCAGTTCATCTGCAGAGCAGTTAATGCTTAAACGCACCTTATGCCCCAAGCTTTGTTCTAGTTCGGTTTTCGCTATGCAGGCGAGATCGAGGATGTGCTCGCCCAACTCCACAATCAGGCCAGATTGTTCTGCAGCCTCAATAAACTCGAGGGGAGAGACGAAGCCAAGCGAGCTGCTTTTCCAGCGTGTCAGGATCTCAAAATAATCCCAATTCGGCTGGTTTCTTTTCACGATGGGCTGAACAACCACGTACAATTCAGTTTGATTGGTAGGTTTACTCAGTTCATGACGCAGAGCGTCGATAATTTGCGTGCGCCGATAATACTGGTTACTCAGCAAAGTATCGTAGAAACGAATGTGTGTGTTGTGGTTTCGTTTGCACTCTTTTAAAGCAAGGCTGGCATTGAATAACAGTTGATCTGCGGTTAGCTTCTCGCCACCATACTTAGCGATACCAATGCTGACACTGATTTTGATCCGCCGATCTTGATCAACGTAGTCTTGAGCCAGTTGATTGAGGATGGCTTGGCAAACTTTCATCGGTTCATGAGCGGTAGTCAGAAAAGCAAATTCATCGGCAGCAACCCGAAACGCGTGCCCCTCTTCCGACAAGGCTTTCTCTATCGCATCCGCAACAAATTTCAGCACCAGATCCCCTAAATAGTGACCATACAAATCGTTGATAGAACGGAAACCATCAATGTCGAGAAAAGCCAGAGTGAAGTGCTGTTGGCTGCAACGGATCATTGAATTGAGTTTATCGGCCAAATCATTGCGATTCATTAACCCGGTCAGGTTGTCATGGGAGATTTCGTGACGTAATTGATTGACTAAGCTCTGAGAACGAGCCGTCATCTGTTTGCATTCCAAATCATGAGCGATCATCTGGGCCAAGACCTGATGAACGAGCACCAAATTGGCATAATCTTCCAATGGACGGGTAAAGGTAGAGATCAACACACCGTAATTTTCGCCGTTTGAAAAGTAGATAGGAATTCCCAGATACGCCTCGATATGGTTTTCAACCAAGTAGGTGTCTGTAGGGAAGAGTTCGGCGACTTTACTGGTAAAGATGCAGTAGGATTGTTGCTGTATCCCAAGTTGTTCACAGGGAGTGCCTTTAAGCTCGTAATGCAGTTCTAAGCTGCTTGGTTCAATGCTGGCACAACATACGTTGTGAGCTTTGTAACGTGGTTTATCCAGCTCAATGACCATTGAGCTGTGGCTACTGAAAGTGCGATGTAGAAATTGAGTCACTTGCAAGAGCAGTTCTGGACCACAGAGTCCATTGAAATGGTGTATGGCATCCAGGCTTAGTTTTTCTGCTACCAGTTGAGTGTTAGACATACGCTGATCTCACTAGCCGTTACTGACAATATGGAGCTCGTCGCTGCGAAACTCTCTCATATGCATGTAGTTACTATTGATGAGATCAGAGTGATTTTCCAGCCTGCTTTTCCGCTTAAGGTACGGTTAATCCGACTTACGTTTTTAATTCAGCGGCTTAGCGCAGTGAAAAAATGGAAAAAAATCCGCTAAGAGAACCGAATCGTGGCCTTTAATAAATCACTTAGAGTGGTTTGGCTTGTGCCAGCTTTTGTTTTAGGTGATCAAGAAACAGTTGGGTTCGTGTGTGCTGATACTCCAATTTTGGGTAGTAAGCATACACTGTCGCTTGATCTATAGTAACATCAGGCAAAATACGCACTAAATTACCCTGTTTAAGCTCTTCTTTAATCATGATATGCCCTGTGACAATCACCCCCATTCCTGCTTTTCCCGCGTAAAAAAGGGCTTCTGGGTTCGTAGTGGCAAAATTGCCAGTTAGTGTGATGCGTTTGCCTTGAGCGGTTTTTACTTCCCGGTAGGTTTGCTCACCCCAACACAGAACATTGTGCTGAGTTAATTCTTGAAGCGTCTTTGGTGTGCCATGCTTTTCAAGATAGCTGGGCGAGGCGTAAAACCCGGCTTGATGTTCAAAGAGGGGAGTGGCTTTAAAGCTGAGCGAATTGAGCTGATCAATCTCACGGCTGATAAAGAGATCGAGATGCAGCTCGGGCAACTGCCCTGGCGTCGTGGTGATGAGCTGAATGCGAATATCAGGATAGCGTTGTAAAAATTCATCGAGATACTGCATCAAAAATTTAGAACCGACGGCCAAAGTCGCACCTATACGCAGTAGCCCGGCGGGGGTTTGGTTGACTGAGCGAGTTTCATCCACCACCGATTGCCAGCTTTCCAGTTGCGCTTTTGCGCGCTGATAAAACAGTGCGCCAGCTTCCGTTTGGGTGACAGAGCGCGTAGTGCGTTTAAGCAATTGTACACCAATGCGTTCCTCAAGCCAGTGAATGCGTTTACTCACTGCTGAACTGGTGGTGTTGAGCTTGCGTGCCGCACCATTGAAACTGCCTTCCTCAACCACTTTGATGTATGTTTTTACGCTCTGTAGCCAATCCATCTCTTTGCCTTATTCATTCTTTATCGGAACTAATTTATTTCCAATTTGCGAGATTATCAAATGAGAGTTGTCAATATAGACTCTCTGCTATGAACGCACAAACCCCTTCACGTTTTCGCCGAACCCCGATGTTGCTTGCGATGATGATCATCGCAACGGGCCAAGTCGGCGTGAGTATTTACTTACCTTCACTGCCTCTGATTAGCCGCGATTTACAGGTGGATCAAGCGAGTGCGCAGATGCTCGTCACTCTATTTTTACTGGGTTTTGGTGGTTCTCAGCTGTTTTATGGCGCACTCTCTGATGCGATAGGTCGACGCCCCACGTTTTTGCTCGGTCAAGGTATCTATCTTGTTGGAACGATCGTCTGCGTGATGATGTCAGATCATTTTCAGTCGCTTGAATTTGGTCGTTTGTTGCAAGGTTTAGGGGCGGGAAGTGCCTCAGTACTGGGACGGAGCGTACTGCGTGACAGCTACGATGGGTTTCACCTCACCAAAGCGCTTTCTTATCTGTCGATCACGGCTTCCATCATGCCGATTATTGCGCCCGTGTTAGGGGGCTGGATGGCGTATCACTTGAGTTGGCAGTCGGTGTTTATTTTTGTGCTGATCTATATCGGGGCGATCTTTACTCTCGGTTTTTTGATTTTGCCGGAAACGCTGCCTTATCCGAAACGGCGTGTTCAGTGGCGCAGTATTGTGGTCAACTACGCCAAGTTACTGACCAATCACCAAGTCACCAGCAGTGCGAGCTATAACTGGTTGAGTTATTTAGCCAGCTTGGTGACGCTGTCGATTTTGCCATTCCTGCTGCAAAAACAGCTCGGCATGACGGCGGCGGACTATGGTTCTACTCTCATCATTCCTTCCGCGGGCTTATTGGTGGGGAGCCTAGTAGTAAATATGCTGACTTCGCGATTCTCCACGCGACAACTGCTAGCGTGTGCGATCAGCTTGATGATCTTCGCGGGAGTTTGGTTATTACTGACAGACTTTTCGGTGTTTAACCTCGTTTGGGCATTCACATGGCTCAGTATTGCGCAGGGTATCTCTTTCCCGCTTGCCACCACACTTTTACTATCGCCTCACAAAACCCAAGCGGGTGCGGTGTCGGCTCTCTCGGGATCAATCCAAATGGGGATCGCTGGTTTGCTTGGCGGCTATTTGGTTGAGCATTGGGTTACCAGCCAAAATGCTGTGGGTGTGTTCTATATTTTGGTGAGCTTAACCATGCTAACGGTGCTTATCGCTACCAAAAAACCGCGTTCCCAAGAAAGTGCCGTGCAAGCCTCAGTGTGATGAGTTGTGTTAACTTGTCCAGTCTTCGGGGTGAGTGAGCAACGTTTTGTTGGCAAACGTGACCGCCCGAATGTCTTTAGGGTTGTAGATTGCGCACGATTCTATAGATAAACAGCCGCAGCCAATGCAGCCGCCGAGATCTTCTTTCAGTGCTTTCAATTGTTGGATACGGTGTTCAAGCAAATTGCTCCAATTGGAGGCCATCTGTTCCCAATGTTGGCGAGTTGGTGCTTGATGTTTTGGTAAATCAGCCAGAGATTCAGCGATTTCTTCTAAGGTCAGCCCTACCATTTGCGCTGCTTTGATCACGGCAATTCTGCGCAATACACTGCGATGATAACGACGCTGATTTCCTTGGTTACGCCAACTGTGAATCAGTCCTTTCTGCTCATAAAAATGCAAGGCTGAGACTTTAACTCCGGCTCTTTGAGCCACTTCACCTACCGTCATTTCCATATCGTGTTCTCCAACTTGCCTTGTCATTTTCGCTGCTTACTTTTTCTCTACTGGCTTTGTAAAAAACGCTTTACCTGAAGTTAACTTGAGGTATTACCGTAGCACCCAGTTGGCATCAAATGGAAATATAAATATGGAAAGGAATCATAAAACGCGAGCACTCTCTTATCTAACAGGACGATTTTTTGATGGGATATCTTCTGGGCTGTTCATGATGGCGCTGCCTTGGGTCATGCTCTCTACCCCCAATATGGGCACTTTTGTGGCTATGGTCGCCCTCGCTTGTACCGCGCTTTCTTTTATTCTCACTCCATTTTTCTCAAGCTTGATTGATCGCTTTTCAAGAAAGCGGCTGTTGGTTGGGGTTCAGTTGTTACAAGCTGGAACCGCGGCAGTGATTGCACTGGTTTATGGGGCAGGGTATGAGTCTAACGAGTTATTAGCCGCCGCTCAGTTGATGTTTTGGACGTCGAGTAACTTAGCTTGGTCAACGAATAATGCGTTTACTCAAGAAAATTTTTATCAGCATGAATATGCGTCGATCTCCGGAAAACAAGAAGTGATCATGCAGGGTACAACCTTAGGCTCGGGGGCGTTAGGTGTGGTGCTGCTTGAAATGTGGGGCATGCTTGAGTTTTCCTGCTTTGCTGCCATTGCGTCAGGTATTGCCATTGTCAGCTATATGTTGACGCCTTATCGCCGACAACTGCGCCATTTCACATCGGTTTCTTTTATCGAACAGATGAAAGAAAGCCGCGAGATTTTCACTCTGCGCCCTCACTTTTATGCGTTCCTTATGCTCTCTGCCTTGAGTTACCCCATATTAACGTTCTTGGGGATGTTGGTGCCGATTTGGTTTTCTGAAATGGGCATTTCGGGTGACTGGTTTGCGGGCTACAACATTGCCTTTGGGTTGGGGTCTTTGGTCACCGGGTTATTTGTGACTCGATTACTCGGTTTAGGCTCACATCAAGGGATCATGATTGGCGCAATGGGGCTGGCTGCGACCACATTGGTCGGCATGAGTTTTTCCTCCACGCCCCAACTGCTGCTGCTGTTTACGTTTTTCTTTGGCACATTTAACGCGTTGAACCGCATTGCTCGTACCAATTGGATGCATCACTGCATCAATATTGATCAACGTGGGCGTGCCGATGGTGGATTGCAAATGTTCGCCACTTTAGTGCAAAGCATCAGTTATGTTGCCATTGCCTTCTTAAGCCACTTTGGTATCACTCAGCTCGGATTTCTTTTTGCCTCTGTGGTGATGGTTGCGGCGGTTTTCCTGATGGTTCGCTTGAATAAAGGGCTTGAACTTGCCATGAGGCCAGCATGAAGTGTTTCAGTGCGGCGTTATTTGGCCAAAAGTCTTAAACACTAGTCACCCCAAAGACAGGAGAAGAGCCCTCGCTCTAAAAGCGAGGGTCTTATTTTTACGCTTTTTTTACGCGAAGCACTTTTAAGCATCTGATAGAGTAATTGGCATTGGTTTCTTCTTACTAAATGTATCGCAATGCGTTGGCTTCACCGTCGTTATTTGTTACCCGTGTTGGTATTTATTACCGCAATGTTCGTGTCATTGGGCATAGATCAATCGCTTGGTTCTACCATTGCGGTGTTGCTTATTTTGCAGCTTTCGATCGTCATCATCGCCCTGCAGTGCCATTCAAGAATGGCGTATTTTGCTGCGGTAGCGGAAGCGTTGAGTTTTAATTTTCTGTTTACGGATCCTCGCTACTCACTGCGCATGTTTCATCAGGATGACATGATTAACTTGGTGGTGTTTGTTGCAGTCGCGTTCACTACCAGCCAGCTCGCAGAACGTTATCGACGCCAACAAAATGCGCTAAAGCAGATGCGGCTTCGTCATCAAATTTTGCTTTCCGTTTCACACGATTTAAGAACACCGCTGGCAGGAATTATTGGCAACCTCACCACAATCAAAGAGTACAGCGCTCAGTTAAATGAGGCAGAAAAGAACGAACTGCTCGATAGCGCAATTACGGAAAGCCATCGTTTACATCAATACATTGAGAATTTGCTTCAGGCCACCAAATTGCAGCATGGGGTCGTCCGTATCAACAAAGCGCAGGAATCCATTCTGCATATCCTAAAAAATGTCATTGAACGTTTTTCTTCCTCCTCGGAACGCGTATCTGTGGACGTGAAAGGCTCCGTCAAATTGTTAGAAGTCAGCCGCGCGCTGTTGGAGCAGGCGTTATTCAATGTGTTGGATAATGCGCTGCGTTATTCGCCCAAGGATAAAGCTGTCAGAGTGACCGTAGAGCAAAATCATGAGCAAGTGGTGATTGATATCTACAACCAAGGGCAGCCTCTCAAGCCGGATGAAGCAGAAAATATGTTTGAGCTTTTCTACTCAGGGGGAGAGAAGAAAAGCGCTGATTCAGGTTCAGGCCTTGGGCTTAGTGTGGCGAAAGGGGTGATCTCCGCCCATCAAGGCACCATTGAGTGCATCGATGTAGAGCAAGGTTGTTTGATTCGAATTACGTTGCCAAGTGGTCAGCAGGGGTAGCATCGAGTGACTTATAAAATTTTAGTGGTTGATGACGAACCTCAAATTCACACTTTTATTCGCATCTCTTTAGCCGCGGAAGGTTTTGAATACATGGGGGCTGATTCTTTAGCGATGGCGAAAGAGAAACTCACCACTTTCCAGCCTCATGTGGTGGTGCTCGATCTTGGGTTACCGGATGGTGATGGTATCAGCTTACTCACAACCATTCGTCAAACCAGTAAAACCCCGGTTTTGATACTGACGGCGCGCGATCAAGAAGAAGAGAAAATTCGCTTACTTGAAGCGGGCGCAAATGACTATCTCAGCAAGCCCTTTGGTGTTCGAGAATTAATCGTGCGGGTCAAAGTTCTGGTTAGAGACTTAGTCAGCGAGCTCCCTTTTGAAGACACACTCAGCTTTGGGCGACTGAAAATGAGAAAAAGCACGCATCAATGTTGGCTGTCGGGCGAAAAAGTGATTCTGACCAGAAAGGAATTTGCGTTTCTCGCCATGCTTATGGAGAACCCCGGTCAACTGGTCAAACAGACGTGTTTGCTAAGAGAGATTTGGGGGCCAAGCCATACTGAAGATACGCATTATCTGCGGATCCTCATCAGCCAATTGCGTAAAAAGCTGAATGACAGTGCGGATGAGCAACTGGTGATCAAAACCGAGTCAGGGATCGGCTACCGATTAGTCTCGATGGAGGATTCTTCAGGTTAGCATCGATAATGAGCTTGCTGGCCCAGAGCAAGGTTATCCATGCGTTTTTAAGCAGGCCGCGCGTCGTGATCTTTCCAGCGACGCTTCTTTCTCAGCGGCAGCTTTGTACATCAATGTTTCGGTTCATTTGGCGTCGTCACGCGTCATTTGGAGCCTGCATCAGACATAGAAATAGTTAACTTGGCGAGATCTTTGGCTTATCGCAGTGTTTCACTGTGCTGGCCACGCTTTTGCCGCATTTATGGAAAATTCATTAAGGAATCGTCATGGCACATTTTACTGTCATTGGACTTGGGCGTTTTGGCATTGCTGCCAGCCTTGAGTTAATTCATCTTGGGCACACGGTCACTGGCGTTGAGCATGATCCAAAAATTGTCGAAAAGTATGTCGAGGAGTTAACTCAAGCGATCATCTGTGATTCGACCGATGAGAATGCTTTGCGAGAATTGGATCTCGCCAGCAGCGAAGCGGTGCTTGTGGCTATCGGGGAAGATATGCAATCAAGTTTGCTTTGTACCTTAGCCTTGAAGAATCTGGGCGTGAAAGAGATTTGGGTCAAGGCCAGTACCAAAGCACACCACACGATCGTTTCTAAATTGGGTGTGCAACGCATTATTCACCCCGAAGAAGAAATGGGGGTACGCGTTGCACAAGCATTGAATTACCCGATGGTTAACAACTACTTATCCTTAGGTCATGGGCTGTATGTGGTTGAAATTCACATTAAACCGTCATTGCACGCTACATCGATTGGGCAAATTCTTGGTGATGTAAAAAGAAGTGTTCGGCCTGTGCTCATAAAGCGCGATCAAGAAATGCTCAATGAGATCGACCACGAATTCATATTAAATGCGAATGACATCATCCTGCTTTGTGGCACACGAGCAGAGCTGAAATATTTAGCCCCAAGGTTGGTGTGACATGGTGTTGTGGCATCCATCGGTAAGGCATATTGAGCGCAAACCGAAATCCGGCAGAAAGTTAGTGGGAGCTCCGCCATTGATTTTGTGTGGCAGTTTTCTGTTACTCATTTTACTTGGAACCGTGCTGCTCAAATTGCCTATTGCAACCCATGAACCGATCACTTGGATACAAAGCTTATTTACGGTGACGTCAGCGATTACCGTTACGGGGCTGGTGGTTGTTGACACCGGCACGCAGTTTACGGTGTTTGGCCAAGTGGTGATTGCTTTACTGATTCAGTGCGGCGGCCTTGGGTTAATGACTTTTACCATAGTCACATTGATCGCCTTAGGGGGAAAAATTGGCTTTTTGGAGCGCACGGTTGCCAGAGAAGCCTTTAACCAAACTGACTCGTCCACTTTAGTGGCGACGGCGAAATCGGTACTGGTGTTTGCGCTGGTTGTTGAGTCGTTTGGTATGGCAATACTGACTTGGCACTGGAGTGGTGAGCTGGGCTGGCAAATCAGTTTGTTCCACGGTTTTTTCTATACCATCAGTGCCTTTAACAATGCGGGATTTGCGTTAAGCGCCGATAGCCTGATGCCTTATGTGGATGATCCCGTTATTAATTTCACCATTACCGGGCTGTTTATTGTGGGTGGGTTGGGCTTTTCCGTATGGATGGATTTAAAACGTCATCGTTGCTGGTCGAAATTGACGGTTTATAGCCGAATGATGATCACGGGCACGGTATTGATCAATGCCGTCGCGTTGATCGCGATCTATCTGATTGAGCACGATAACCCCAATACTTTAGCGCCGCTGAGTGAATCAGGAAAATGGTTGGCCTCTTGGTTTCAGGCTGTAACACCAAGAACCGCCGGATTTAATACACTGGCGATTGATCAACTGGAGAATGCAACAACCTCCATCATCCTTGTCCTGATGTTTATTGGTGGCGGCTCACTCAGTACCGCAAGTGGCATCAAAGTAGTGACCTTTATGGTGCTGATTTTGTCTACTTATGCCTATTTAAGACGGGATGAACAGGTGTATGTGTTCAAACGAGAAATCGCCAAAGAGACCGTCAGTAAAGCACTTGCGTTGACAATGATTTCTGTGGTGGTGACATGGCTGGCTATCTTCGCATTACTACTCAGTGAAGATGCCCCATGATCGATATCGTATTTGAAGCGGTTTCGGCCTTGGGTACGGTCGGTTTGTCGCGCGGATTAACGGGCAACCTTACCGAAGCCGGAGAACTTATCATTACCTTTATGATGTTTATGGGGCGCTTAGGTCCACTGACACTGGCGTATTTTTAGCCAGCCCAAGACAGAAAAAACTCCGTTATGCAGAAACAAAACTCGCCATTGGTTGATGGCGGGTATCTAGGCTGCTCGAACTTCGCAAGGTGCTGGCTAATACGTTCAATACGCCATTTTGACTTCAAGTCTTTGGCGTATTGCTCTTTCTGTTCAGGTTAAAGTGATTTTCCAAGGTAAACTTGTGCGACGAAAAACAGAGACCTATACATGACGGCAAAAGGAATATACCAGGACGTTGCCTAGATGTTCCTCTCCATATTCGCTTGGTGTCGTAAGTGTTCAATAAACATCGGTATTCTTTTCGCCAAGTGTTTTCTCGAAGCGTAAAAGGCATACAAAACTAAATCCTCAGGTTTGTATTCCAGCTCTAACATTTCCAGGGTCCCTGCAGCTATTTCATCGCGACAGGATTCAATGGGCAGTATCGCAAGCCCCAACCCCGCTAATGCCCCTGATTTGGCAAGATAACCACTATTCACCTTAAAAGAAGACTTTACCCTTTGGGTGATGCATTCCCCTTTCATATTTTTGAAAACCCAAGGTGTCCCATTTAGTGAGGTAAAGCTGCTGATGCACGGAAGGTATTTTAAATCAGTAATCTGGGAAGGTTTTGCATAACGTTGAAGAAATTGGGGAGAAGCAACAACCGCACTCGGCCAACGCTTGATCTCCATTGCTACCCAACTGCTGTCCTCTAGTTTCCCTCGGTGAAAACTCAAAATAACGTCAAACCCATCGAGGAGATCTTCTTTCGGACTGATACTGGTATCGCAGCACAAAGAAATGGAAGGATAAAGAGTACAGAACGAAACCACGGCTTGGGCTAAAGCCGGTGAATCGGGCATCAGGATTTTCAGTTGCCCAACGATCTCATGGGAATGCTGCGTGACTTCTTCAAGAGCCTCACCAAGCCTGTCCAGCAACGGCTGAGTACGCAGATAAAGATGCTCTCCTGCATGAGTTGGGGTGATCCGGCGGGTTGTTCGATCAAATAGCCGAGTACTCAATCGATCTTCCAATAAAGCGATATGACGGCTGACATTGGACGTCGGCAGGTTGAGAAATTCAGCGGCTCGCTTAAAGCTATTGTTCTCATAAACACAGTGGAAACTTTTCAGCCACTGTTGATCTATTTTCTCAAGCATTTTATTTGTCCCAAAAAGTTGGATTATTAAACCCAATAAAGCCACTTTATTGCCATAAATAGGCTTATACAATGCCACTGATGAAAGTTATTGGTGAAAGGTTGCCCATGAGTTGGTTAGAGAAACTGTTGGATAAAAAGGACATTGTCAGAACACGTAAAACGTCAATTCCTGAAGGGGTATGGGATAAATGTCCGGCATGCGAGCAAATTCTTTACCGTTTAGCTCTTCTGGAGAACTTAGATGTATGTCCGAAGTGTCATCATCATATGAGGATTACGGCACGCCGCCGCTTGGATAGTTTTCTGGATAAAGGTGACCGAGTTTCAATCGGGGACGAGTATGAACCCCAAGATATTTTAAACTTTAAGGATTTAAAGCGTTACAAGGAGCGCCTTGTACTTGCTCAGAAAAGCACAGGAGAAAAGGATGCCTTAGTGGTGATACAAGGAAAGCTTTTGGGCTTGCCTGTGGTCGCTTGCGCATTCGAATTTTCTTTTATGGCAGGGTCAATGGGAAGCGTTGTCGGTGCCCGCTTTGTTCGGGCAGTGGAAGCCGCGATTGATGCAAAATGCAGCTTAGTCTGTTTTTCAGCTAGCGGGGGAGCACGTATGCAAGAATCTTTAATGTCGTTAATGCAAATGTCAAAAACCTCAGCGGCATTAAATCGTTTATCAAGTGAAGGCTTACCCTATATCTCCGTATTAACCGACCAAACACTGGGCGGGGTCTCTGCGAGTTTAGCCATGCTTGGAGACATTAATATTGCTGAGCCAAGAGCGATTATCGGATTTGCGGGACGTCGTGTGATAGAACAAACCGTGCGCGAAAAATTGCCTGAAGGTTTCCAATGCAGTGAGTTTCTTTTAGAGCATGGCGCTATCGACATGATCGTAGATAGACGTGATATGCGTGAGCGAGTCGGTGGACTACTGGCTAAACTCACAAATGCCCAAAGCCCATTCAATACTCCAGAGGCTTGATCCTCTTTTTGTTTGGTCAGCTCATCTGTTTACCTTGAGCTGATAGGATTCGCTGACGCTTTAGTGCGGAAGCGTATATAATCGGCGCTCATTTTTACGGGGAAGCACTTTCTACGGGGAACATCATGCAACAGAGTCAATTTGAAGCCTTAGTTAAACTTTTATGTGAACAACCTACTTTACCGCAGGCATTAGAGCTGCTGAAAAACAGCGAAGATGAAGCGATTGCCGAAGCGGCGCAATCACTCTCTGGTCAGTTTGCCTTAGCGGAAGTGGAAGGTGAGCAACGTATTTACCATGTGACGACCGAAGTGGATGAACAGGGTGAAGAGCAAGAGTACGTCGAACACATAATGAACGAAGGTGATGACGTGGTTAAATTTGTGGCTTGGTTCTTTGAAGGTTTCTTCGATATCAAACAAAAAGAGATTTACCAAGCGGCAGGTAAAACCTACAAGCAACCAAAACGCAGCTAGCTTGTAATTAAATTACATAAAAACGTGATGCAACTCTTTTTTTGTTGCTTTTCGCTGTTATATTGAGCGCCAAATGTCACTCAATAACACAGAGGCATGCGTTATGAATAATGAACTGGGTTCGGTTTACCTTGGTCAACTGATCGCTAAGCAAGCAATGCATCAGGCTCAATTTGGCAAAAGCAAAACGAAAAAGCGCTCTTTATTACAGAGAATGCGCCAGAAGTTCAGCCAATAAACGGTTTGAATAAGCCTTCCAGCAGCTTCTTTCAGAAGGCTTAAGATAAGCGAGAGAAAGAAAAGTTACGCCAAGAAATATTTCGCCCCACGGATTCGTGGGGCGATTTTTTTAGGGGGTTATTGCAACCAATCAATCCCTGTTGCTGCAAAAATAGAGGTTAGCCTTACTGCGCAACGCGAGTGGTTTCTATCTCCACCACGTTATCCGGTACTGGGTGCGGATTCTCTTTCAGCCATTTTTCCAACGAATCACTGCCACCAATATACTGGCCGTTTAACCAGATTTGCGGAACGGTGACCGGCGTTTTCTCACCGATGATCGCCTTCACTTCGGGGATCATGCGGTACAGTGCTGCACTTTCTTTCACTACATCGTGATAGCGATAGTCGATACCGGCATTATCCAGCATCTGCTTGGCTTTCACGCAGTAAGGGCAAGTGGCTTTACCAAAGACGATATTGCCTTGTAGTGTGTCTTGCTTCGTCCACTCTTTGATGATCGATTGCACCAATACACCGCGATTGAGGGCCTCGCCTTGACTGATCACCTTACCTGCGACCACCACAATGGGGGCATGCCATGCGCCGAGTTTTAATGGTTCCCACCAGTAAGAAAGCCAATCTTTTACTTCCAATTCAATCGGAACACCTGCCAGTTCATTAGCAAAGGTATCGGCCAAAATATCTTTGGTCAATGTGCATTCCCCACAGGGGATGTTGACTTTAAATGGGCCAAAACTGCCTGCCCAGCGGTAAAGTGTCACTTTAATTGGTGTGGTCATCAAGGCATTCCTCATGCAAATCTTTTCATTAAAAGATAGGAAAGGTTCTACGCAATTTTTCTTTCACGCCGAGATTTTTTTGTTTCCCACTGAGTAATGAATGCCACGGAAAGCACAATGATCGCCGCACCAAGCCATAACCGACCTGGAGGCACCCATCCAAATACCAGCCATCCAGCCAATACGTTTAACGGCAGTTTGGCGTGATCAAACGGTTGTACGAAAGAGGCATCTGCAACGGAATAGGCTTTAGCAATCGCCCACTGAGCCAATGCTGTCATTACCCCAGCCCCTATCAGTAATAGCCATAGAGTTTGGCCACTCGGCATTTGCCAGTCGGGGAGGGCAAGCAGTAAGTTAAATGGTGTGATCAGCAGCAGTAAATAAACCACCATGGTAGAAGGTGAATCGTGTGCCGAGAGTTTTTTAACCATGAGTGAGTAGCAAGCCCAGAAAAAAGCTGCACCAACAGGTAAGAGTGAAGCCAGATTGAAATCATCCGCCCATGGCTCAAGAATGATCATGGCGCCCACAAAACCTGTGAGGGTGGCGAACCAACGCGCCATGCCTACCTTTTCACGTAACCACAAACCGGAGCCGATGGTGGCAAACAGTGGCGAAGTCATTAACAGCGCGATACCTTGCCAAATGGGTACTGGGTAGGCCAACGCCCACAACCAGAGTTGAATGCCAATCACGGCTAAAAACACGCGCAGTAAATGCGCCCCAAAGCGCTGAGTGCGAAGCGACTGACGAATGCCCAGAGTTTTGAGATAAGGCAGAATGACAACAATCGCAATGGCGTATTGAACCAGCGCCACGGTAGTGGAGGCGAGGCCAAATTCAATACTGGCGTACTGCGCAATGCTATTCACGACAGCGAAAGATAAACCGGCGGTCAGCATCCAAAGCGCACCTTGGATTGGGTGGTGTTTTATACTCATGAATCAAAGAGGTGGTCGAAAAGTTGGTCTGAATCATACGTGGTAATCATGGGAAAACCAATCGTTGCGGTTGTTCAAGATTGTCGAAATCCTAAAACAAAAAAGCCAAGCGAAAGCTTGGCCAAGAAGGACAATTTAGGAATTAAGCAGTGTGATTAGAAATCGTAACGTAAACCAAGACGAATCGTATCTTCTACTTTGTAGCCAACTTTGTTGTCATCCAAATTGTTCAGCATATACGCGACGTAAGTGCGGAAGTTTTTGTTGAAGTCGTAACGGCCAGTCAGCTCGAAGAAATCTGACTTGTCAGTTTTGACATTGCTGATTTCAGTTTGGCGGTTTTGGTAAGCCGCAATCAAACGGAACTCTTTGGTGAATTTGTACTGAGCAGAAACTTCCACGCCATCAAACTCTTCTTTGGTTTTGTCGTCGATGTCGCCAGAGGTGTAAGTGGCACCCAGATAAAACGCATCCATGGTGTAGCCTAAGCCCGCAATCAGTTGATCGGCAGAGCCAGCACCAGTGCCATTGTCGTTACCTGAGTAACCCAAACCAATATCCAGGCCGAAAGGTAAAGAATAGAGACCTGAAATGCCGTAGCCGTCAGTGTCTTTCGCTTCGCCAGCAATGTAGCTTGCTTTGAGCTTGAGGCTTTCCATGTTGTAAGCGTAGAGGAAAGTATTGTTCACTTGCTCATTGCCTGAGTTGATAAAGGCTTTTTGGTCGCCAGTAAAGGTTGCGATGTCGGACATATCAGAAATTTGTACACCCGCCGTGTTTTGACGACCAAAAGAAACCGCACCGAAATCACCTTTCAAACCCGCGTACATATAACGTTGTTTGAAGCTGCTGTTTGCATCGTTGTCAGCCGAGGATTTAACGGTTTGCTCTGCTTCCCAAAAACCAAATCCTTTTAAGCCCTCAGTCAGAGAGGTTTCACCGGCCACATTCAAACGCATACGGCTTTTGTTTTGCATTGAGCCTTCAATCTCTTTACCACTGATGTTTGCGCCGCCGAAGTCACCACGGAATTCCAAACGACCACCTACATTCAGAGAAGTGCCTTCCGCATCATAAACGGTGGCTGCCAAAGTAGAACCTGATACCACTGCCGAGAGAACGGCTAGAGCAACTGCTGCCTTTTTCATTTTACTTACCTTATTTGAATTGATGGGCTTACTGCCCGACTTGTGATGACGCTAAGGTACTGATTAAAAATGAATAATTCGTTGCTGTTTAATGACGTTTTAATTGAGTTTTTATGGCGACGGGATGACAAAGCCAAAAGAAGAAGGCGAAGCCCGACCTAATGGTCGCGAGCTTCGCCGAAGAGATCAATTCAAGGATTTGCTTAGAGATCAAAGCCATTAACGCTGACTTTCACATCAATATTGCCACGTACTGCATTAGAGTAAGGGCAAACTTGGTGAGCGACAGTCACTAACTGTTTGGCTTGTTCATCTTCCAAAGCGATGTGTGCTTCAAGAGCTACTGTAAGGGCAAAGCCACCTTGACCATTTGGGCCGATGCCCACGGTTGCCGTTACAGGCGCTTCTTTTAATGTGACTTTAGCTTCGCGGGCAACGTGCAAAATCGCGTTTGAGAAACAGGCGGCGTAACCTGCGGCAAACAGTTGTTCTGGGTTTGTGGCTGTGCCGTTACCGCCCATTTCTTTTGGGTAGCTGAGGTTCAGTTCCAGAAGTTTGTCATGAGTGCTGACGACACCGTTACGTCCTGCAGAAGCGGTAGCTGAAGTTTGGTAAATGGTATTCATTTTTTATGCCTCATTTAAGTTGTGTGCAATTTAATTGCTTGCAATCTTATATCGAGTCTTTTGTTGTTTGCAAGTATATTGTGTGCAATTTAATTTTTGAGGGTAAACCATGGCCGCATCCAATATCGGCTGCCAAGCCCCCGTTGGCGATCTACTATTGTTGGAAAATCAAATCTGTTTTCCGCTCTACAGCGCGGCGAATGCGGTGATCCGGGCTTATCGTCCTTTGCTCGATAAACTGGATATCACGTATTCGCAATATTTAGTGCTGTTGGTGCTCTGGCAGCAAAATGGCATCAATGTGAAAGATCTCGGCGCAAAGTTGCACTTGGATTCCGGGACTTTAACGCCACTTTTGAAACGACTGGAAGTTAAAGGAATTGTGGAGCGTCGACGCGGTAGCAGTGATGAGCGAGTGCGCGAGTTATTTCTCACGCCAGCTGGGTTTGAACTGCAGCAGCAAGCGCGAGCAGTTCCGACACAGATGTTGTGTAAAATAAATCTCAGTGTGGATGAGCTCGTTACACTGAAGTCACTGTGTGAAAAAATTCTGCACACTCTTGATTAGTGGACAGAAAGATTAATGGACTGAAGCGCGCATTTTCGATAATTGTGTGACTCATTTCTGCGTACTTTTTCAGTGGCTAGTTTAGAATCGCCGTTTTGTGTCTGGTCAAGGAAGAGAGATGAGTCATATCCAATTTGCCAACCGAAGTTTATCCGTCGGTAAAGTGCTGTGTGTGGGGCGCAACTATGTTGAGCATATTCAGGAGCTGCAAAATAGCATTCCTGAGCAAATGGTGCTGTTTCATAAGCCTTCCTCAGCGGTTACTTCGAATTTGCGTTCCTTTCACCAAGAGCCTTTGCATTACGAAGCGGAGATCTGTTTCGTGGTCGAGAAAGGTCAGTATGTGGGCGTAGGAATAGGCTTAGATCTGACCAAACGACAAATGCAGAGTTATCTCAAATCCAAGGGATTGCCTTGGGAACGCGCCAAAGCTTTCGACGGCGCAGCGGTACTGAGCCGTTTTGTGCCTTTGGAAGGGCTGGATGTCACCGATCTGAATCTCGAATTGCTCATCAACTGTGTCCGTGTACAAAAAGGGCATGTCAAACAGATGCTTTACTCACCACAAACCGTGTTGCAAGAGCTGAAAAGCTATCTGACGCTGGAAGATGGTGATGTCGTCATGACTGGCACACCACAAGGCGTGGGCGAAGTACATCAAGGTGATCTCTTTGTTGGGCGTCTCAAATGCGGTGAGCATACCTTGATTGAAGTGGAATGGCTGGCTGAGTAACCAGCCATTCTTTTTTGTGCATCGCGATCATGGGTAGGTCAAAAAGTTACGCAAAAACCACTAATTTAAGCAGCAGGAAAGATCCCATACTCACGACTGTGGTGAGTAACACGTTTTTGCTCACCCAAGCTAATAGACCCGCGAGAAGCGCTGCAAGTAGGTAAGGGTTGTTCCACTCTAGCCACAGCGTTTTTTCGGGCATAAACACAATCGGTGCCCAAATCGCGGTCAGTACTGCAGGCCCTGAGTAGCTGAGTAAGCGTTGCAATGTGGGGCTCAAGCGTAGTGGCAGTTTGGGTTCAAGAAACAGATAACGACTGAGGAATACCAGCGCTGTCATCGCGAATATCGAAAGCATGATCATGGGCGACCTCCTATCAAACGTTCTGCACCGTAGCCTGCGAGCATCGCGCCAATACTGGCAAACATCAGGCTTCCTTCAATTCCCATCACTGTGAGTGCGACTGATAAAACCAGAGCCGTCAGTACCGAAATCAACACAGGCCAGCTTTTGATATTCGGGATCACAATCGCGATAAAAGTCGCAGCGACAGCAAATTCCAATCCCCACTGATTGAGATCGGGCAAATAGCGCCCCGCGACAATGCCCACCAAGCTAGCCAAATTCCAAATCAGATAAAAACTGAGCCCAGCCCCTAATGCATACCAGCGATTGAACTGCTTGTCGGTTTGTGAGCCGCAAATCGCAAACAATTCATCAGTAAGCAGAAAGCCCAAAGTGAGCCGCCAACGCAAGGGAAGTGGGCTGATTTTGCTGCGCATCGACACGCTGTACAGAAAATGACGCGAAGTAATGAAAAAGGTTGCG
Source organism: Vibrio mimicus CAIM 602 (assembly GCF_000338875.1). GTDB lineage: Bacteria > Pseudomonadota > Gammaproteobacteria > Enterobacterales > Vibrionaceae > Vibrio > Vibrio mimicus. The sequence goes on from NZ_AOMO01000027.1 coordinate 31,883, forward strand.
AGCAGCAAGGTGATGAGGCCAGTCCCTGTTTTAAACATGCCAATGGCGACCAGTTGCGCAGCCCCGGCATACAACACGGCTGAGAGTGCTTGGCTTTCGACCACTGACAAGCCAGCTTCAATCGCAAACGAACCTGCCAGCAAACCCCAAGGCAATACCGCAATGCTCAGAGGCAGCATGGCGACCGTTCCTTGCCAAAACAGTCGAGCAGGCGTGGGAGAATCATTAATCGTTAACACGGAATTATTCATACTCTTTCCAATTCATAGGAGAAAACTTTATACCCATCCGACTTGAAACTCCAAGCAGGAAGGGTATATCAGAGCACAGCCATGAGTCACAAGCTTGGATAATCTTGCGCGGCAAGCATGCAGAGAATTCTGAACATTTAAGGTCTTGCGTACTGCTTTGGGGTGATCCCCAGTGCCTTTTTAAAATGGCGATGCAGATGGCTTTGATCGTGGAAGCCGCACTCTTGCGCGGTATTCGAAATGCTTAAACCCTGTTTTAAGAGTTTTTTGGCGAGGCGCAAGCGTGCTTGGATCTGATAGGCGTGCGGTGGTAAACCAAACTGTTTTTGGAAAGTGCGTACCAGATGAAAAGGGCTTAATCCAGCCAGTTGAGCCAACTCTTCGAGTGAGACATCCGCTTGTGGGAAATCGTCGAGAAACTCTTTTACCAACAGAAGCGGTCGCAGTGCCGATAAAGGCTGATCGGCTTTCGGAGCCGTGCGGCTGTGGCGCGTCATCAACTTAACCAAGCTGGCATAAATCAACGTTTCACGCAGTAAACGGTTGGTGGATTTTTCGAGCGTATCAAACACTAAGCGCAGTTGGTTGGCGAGTTCAGGATCGTAAACCACAGCTTGCGGAAAATAAGGCGCACCTGTGTTAGCGCCAAGCTCTTTGGCCACTGACTCAAACTGCTCTGGGAGTGGATACATGGCCTTATAGGCCCAACCGCCTTCCACTGCAGAGTGCCCGGTGTGCACTTCGTCGGCGTTGACCAAGATAATGCTGTCTTGCGGAGCAATATGATTGCCACCTGTACGGTAGAAACATTGTGCGCCGCGCTCAATAACTCCGACTGTGTACCCTTCATGGCTGTGGCGAGAAAAGTTTTGCGTTTCGTATTGCGCATCGAGCAGCTCTAGACCGCCAAATTCTTCGGCAATCTGGAATTTTGCTTGTTCTTTATTTTTGCCTGCTGAATCGCTCATGCCGCTTCCTTGTGGTTTCTCTTAGCGAGTCTACTGCAAATTGAGTGGAAGTTTTTGTACAAAATTGCTCTTAAGCTACGAATAAATACATCGATCCTCAAACTACTTGGAGTTGCAGGTAGGCGATGTCTTTTTATCTCTGGCTAGAAATGAATGAGATTGGATTATCTTTAAGATGGAAATAGCGGTATCTCTCCTATAAAATCCGCCGCTTTCCTGTTTTAACAAGATTTTCAACATGATTGATGTTTCGGTATTACCGGTATATCTCACCGCGGTATTGGCGCTGCTGCTGATCCCTGGGCCAGATATGCTGCTGATTGCCAGCTCTAGTATGAGCTACGGACGACGAGTTGGTTTGTTTGCCAGCTTGGGCAATGCCACATCAGGATGATTTTAACCTTACTCGCGGCTTTGGGAGTATCGGCGCTGATTGCCATGAACCCATTAGCGCTTAACGTGCTGCATTTGTTGGGTGGGGCGTACCTACTCAAAATGGCGTGGGATTGCCTACGCGCGGATGCGGCGCAAGCACCAACTTTAGAAGATGCACAAGCGGTGGCGAAAACCTTCTACCAACGCGCCTTGGTCAGCAATCTTCTTAATCCCAAAGCCTTGGTGTTTTTTGTGCTGTTTTTACCGCAGTTTGTTTCCGCCAATATTGCCGCAAGCTCTGCTGAACAGATGCTCGCGCTTGGGCTTGTGCTGAACGTATGCGGCTTGCTGTTTAACTTGCTGCTGGTGGCGTTGGTTGGTGTGTTTGGGCGCTCATTACTGGACAACCAGCGCTTTCGCACTTATCAACACAAAGTGATGGGTGGGGTATTTTTGCTGCTGGCACTTTGGATGCTGAGCGATTTTATTTAGGTGTCACCTAGTAATGTCAAAGCCATAGACTTACGCCTATGGCTTTTTTATTTGTGTTTAGTGTTGGGTATGCGAGTTCGGTTAACGAATCGACCCCAATAATTATCGGTCTAGGTTTATTGTCACCGATTAAACCACGAAGGCGGAAACTAGACCGATCAAGCCACCAAACACGCCGCCCCAAATCACTAGCCAGCCAAGGTGTTCTTTAATCATCTTCTGCACGATTTCTTTGACCAATTGCGGGGTCAGTTCATTTAAGCGCTGATCGATGATGCCTTCGATATTGGCTTTAATCTCATCAAGCATGGCAGGGGATTCTAATTGCCCTTTTAGTGCTTCACGTACCGACTCGCTCTGGCTGATCTCAACAATCGCATCTTGCATCTTCTCCACAAATGGTTGTTTCAATGGCTCAAGCGCTTGTGCACCGCCAAACATCGCCAACATGCCACCGAATGAGGATTGGCTGATCACTTCAACCAGAGAATCAAACGTCGGGTTGAAATCGACTTTGGCGATCACAGGTTGCAGATCGAGGTTCATCGCACCATTCATCTCTTTATTGAGGAAGCGGTCGATGTTCGCGTCGGTAAAAAATTGCTCCATCATCAGCTGTTTGATTGCGGCTTTGAAATCTTCAAAACGCGCTGGAATCACGCCTGAGCCGTACAATCCCGGCACTTTTTCAAACAGCATATGAATGGCGAGCCAGTTGGTGATCGCGCCGGAAAAGGCAAACAGGCCAGCGTAAAAAGCATAGTTGTTAGGCAGGAAATAGCCGACACCCATCAGTGCCAGCGCCACTAAATTGGTAATAAGGCTTTTGTTCATGGTGTTCTCTTGGTTACTCAAAGTCTCACGTTGACATAACGGCCAACCGCTTTCAGGTTAATGCATGGAAAAAGTAGCGGAATTCTAAGTCAAAATCCCAGAAAGAGGAAAGCCCGCGAAACAGTCGCGGGCTTTTTCCTTCGTACTTGCAGTCTAGCTGCAACACCATGTCATTTGGGTGCAGTAGGGAGAAAGGAAGTTAGGCGAGTACGGCTTCTTCCACTTCTTCTTCATCACAGCCGATGAAGCCACCCGTTTGATGCGCCCACAGGTGAGCATAAATGCCGTTTTGCGCAATCAATTCGTGGTGTGTGCCTTGCTCTACAATGCGGCCTTTATCGAGCACGATCAGGCGATCCATCGCGGCGATAGTGGAAAGACGGTGCGCAATCGCAATCACGGTTTTGCCCTGCATCAGTTCATTGAGGCTTTCTTGAATTGCTGCTTCCACTTCGGAATCGAGCGCGGAAGTGGCTTCATCCAACACTAACAGTGGCGCATCTTTCAGCAGCACGCGAGAGATCGCAATGCGCTGACGTTGTCCGCCAGAGAGTTTGACCCCACGCTCACCCACTTGCGCATCGTAACCACTGTTGCCGTGCGGATCGGTCAAACCAAGAATGAACGCATGAGCATGGGCTTGCGCCGTGGCTTTCAGTAGTTGTTCTTCCGTCGCATTCGGATTGCCGTACAAAATGTTGTCGCGGATTGAGCGGTGCAGCAGCGAGGTATCTTGCGTCACCATGCCGATTTTGCTGCGCAGCGATTCTTGCGTCACGTCCGAAATCGGCTGACCATCAATTAGGATCCGGCCGCTTTCCACATCGTGGAAACGCAGTAACAAGTTAACCAAGGTGGATTTACCCGCTCCCGAACGACCCACCAAACCGACTTTTTCTCCCGGTTTGATGTTGAGATTGAGATGGTTGATCACGCCTTTGTTTTCACCATAGTGGAAGCTGACATCATCAAACGTAATGCCGCCGTGTTGAACCACCAAAGGTTTAGCGTCCTTCTTATCCGTCACTGTGATCGGTTTACCGAGCATGGTCATGCCGTCTACTACCGTACCGATGTTTTCAAACAGGGCACTGACTTCCCACATGATCCACTTAGACATGCCGTTGATACGTAAGGATAAACTTACTGCTACTGCAATGGCACCAACGCTGATTGCACTGGTCGTCCATAGGTAAATCGACAGCGCGGCAATGGTAAACACCAATATATAATTGGCCATTTCAACCCAAATATTAAAGCCGGTCACCAAACGCATTTGGCGATGCACGGTACCAAGAAAATCTTGCATACCTTCTTCGGCATACTGAGTTTCGCGCTGGCTGTGAGAAAACAGCTTCACCGTCATGATGTTGGTGTAGCTATCGACAATGCGTCCGGTCATCAGTGAGCGGGCATCGGCTTGCTCAGAAGCGACCTTTTTCAGCTTAGGTACGTAATACATTTGCACCGTGACATAGATCGTCAGCCAAATCAGCATAGGGATCATTAAGCGCCAATCGGCCTGCGCTAAAATCACCACGATAGCAGTGAAATACACCATCACATACACAAACACATCTATTCATTTCATCACGGTTTCACGAACCGCGAGCGCCGTTTGCATCACTTTCGTGGAGATGCGCCCTGCGAATTCGTCTTGATAAAACGATACGCTTTGTTTGAGCAGATAGCGGTGCGCCAGCCAACGGATCGACATCGGATAGTTGCCGAGCAAAGATTGGTGGATCAGCAATGAATATAGCCCGATCAACAAAGGCATGCCGACCAGCACCAACAAGCCCAATCCAATCAATGTGCTCTGATTTTCGGCTAAAAACGTTTCTGGATGGCTGGTGGAAAGCCAATCCACCAGTTTTCCCATAAAACCAAACAGTGATACTTCAATAATCGCGATCGAAGTACTGAGTAACGCCATCACCATCAGTGGTTTTTCAAAACCGCGGGTGTAGTGGCGGCAAAACGCCCACAGGGTATCGGGTGGACGTTGGGGATCACCTTTCGGGAAAGGCTCGGTGAAACCTTCGAATAGCTTAAACATGAGAAGATCCTTGCAGTGAATTGGGCGGTAGTGAGGGAGAGAACACGCGTTCGAGCGTCCGCCAAAATGTCATTTTTTATTCAAACGCAAGCAGTATAACGTCATCCATAGGGGACTTGAAGTTATGCCGATTCAGCCTCTAAGTTTTGCGACCTGTTTCGAAGTGAATCTAACGGATGTAATTCACTACATGAGTGATATTTACTGCAATAAATGATTTTCACAGTCAAAAATGACAGTTTATTGGCTGAAATAAATCAAAATCAGCAAATCTTTGGTTAACATTCTGTTTACACTTTTGGGGTGAAATCGGTGATGAGTGTCTGTCTATGAATGTCAATCAACAAGCCAATGTATCGATAACGTCCCCTGTGGTGCAAAATGCGCGTGCCGTAGTGATGGTGCCACCGAAAGAGTTCGGTTTTAATGCGCAAACCGCGCAAGATAATGCGTTTCAAAACCCACTGGCTTTAAGCGGTGAAACTATTTTGCAGCGCGCAATGGCTGAGTTTAACGCCATGGTAAGCGGCCTTCGCCAAGCTGGGGTTGAAGTTGTCGTCTTTGATTATCCTTTGGCGAGCAGTGAAACGCCGGATGCCGTGTTTCCCAATAACTGGTTTAGCACCACCGAAGCGGGCGAGCTGTTTTTGTTTCCAATGGCGTGTGCGAATCGACGTTTGGAAGTGCGCCCGCAAGCTTTGGTCGAGCGTTTGCAACAACATGGTTTTGCCGTGATAAAGCAGCACTCGTTGCTCGCGTTTACCGAGCAACAAGCGTTTTTGGAAAGCACTGGCGTGATGGTGATCGATCATCCCAATCGTACGATTTATGCGGGGTTGTCTCAGCGCTGTGATCGCGAAGTGCTAGAAGTGTATGCCGAGCAAATTGGTTACTCACGAGTGGTGTCATTCCAAACCCGATTGCCTTCCGGCTCGCCGATTTATCACACCAATGTGATGATGGCGATTGGCGAGCGCTTCTGTGTGATATGTGATGAAGCGATCCCGGAATATGAGCGCCGTTTTGTCGTGAAATCGCTGGCGAAAGATAAGCAGGTGATTTCGATCTCAATTGAGCAGATGAATCGCTTCTGTGGCAACATCTTGCAATTAGAAACTCGTGACGGGCAGAAAGTGATCGCCATGTCGCAATCGGCTTATGAGGCATTTACACCCGCGCAGCTCAACCAACTTGCGACCCACGGTAAGTTACTGCCTTTCTCCGTGCCTACCATAGAAACCATTGGCGGTGGCAGTGTGCGCTGCATGCTGGCCGAGCTGTTCTTACCAAAACAAAAGTAAGGTTATTCACAAAAAGAAAGGGAGATTAGGGATATCTCCCTTTAGATTACCCCTGTATCACTTTTCTCCGTTAGCCATAATGGGTGGATAAAGTGGTGGGGATGGTGCAAATCCGATAGAGCTAGATTTGCTTGTTAGGGATTGCTTGGATAATCCGTGTAACCGCGTTCGTCACCACCAAAGAGTGTCTTTCCATCCAGCTGCGCCAGTGGTTGCTGGTGCTTGAGGCGAGAAACCAGATCTGGATTAGCGACAAAAGGACGCCCGAATGCGACTAAATCGGCATAGCCTTTTTGTAGCACCTCTTCCGCGCGCTCAAGTGTGTAGCGACCTGCGACAATAATGGCGTTAGTGAAATGCTCGCGTAGCGCAATGCGAAAGCTTTCTGGAATGGTAGGAGCATCATCCCAATCCGCTTCTGATAAGTGCAGATACGCAATATCTCGTGCTTGCAACTCCTTCGATGCTTCTAAAATCGTAGGCACTATGTCGGGGCAATTCATATCTTTGAAGGTAATAAACGGTGCTAAGCGGACGCCAACACGGTTTTCACCAATGGCTTTGCTGACCGCATCAACCACTTCGAGCAAAAATCGAATTCGATTTTCACGGTTGCCACCATAACTATCGGTACGATGATTCGAGTTGGTACGTAGGAATTGATCGATGAGATAACCATTACCGCCGTGGATTTCCACACCATCAAACCCTGCTTCAATAGCGCATTTTGCAGCCCGAGCGAAGTCATTCACCACTCGATCAATATCGGCTTGAGTCAGTGCACGGGGTTCAACGCAATCCACCATGTGGCCATTGCCTTGCTCATCGGCGATCCAAACTTGAGTCTCAACCGGTTTGAGGGCTGACGGAGCAATCGGCAACTCCCCTTTTTGAAAAATAGGATGAGAAACACGCCCGACATGCCAAAGTTGGCAAAACATCGCTGCACCTTGTTGTTTGACCGCTTGAGTTACGGTTTTCCAACCTGAAACTTGCTCATCGGTATAAACGCCGGGAGTGAATGAATAGCCTTGCGAATCATCGGAGATCTGGGTCGCTTCGGAAATGATTAACCCTGCACTGGCGCGTTGTTGGTAATAGGTTGCCATCATTGGGTTCGGAATATTTCCCGGTTGGCTACTGCGTGCGCGAGTCATCGGAGCCATCACCACACGGTTTTGTAGCGTGAGTTGTTTTAAATCGGTTGGTTCAAATAATCTGCTCATTTTGCCTCCTTATTTTTGCGATGTAACTTGCAACGGTTGATGCAACAAGGGGTCTTGTCGCGATGTCTCTTGCAACAAGCGGACTTGGGTTTTCTGACTGACAGATTCCATCCAATCTTTGACTTCACTGTCCCACTGGATTTCCGGGGCGCTGAAGAAACCACGCAGGATTGAAAACAGAATTGCTTCATCAATCAGGCTGACATGTCGGTAAGATCGGAGTTTCAGCAGTGGCTTAGCCGCTTCGATACAGGCTTGCACTTGCAGAGCAATCTGCGGGGTGTCGTTCAGTAGGGTTTCAAAGTTGAGTTCGGCTGTCTCTTTTTTCGTTTGCCAGGCGCGTTGAGCCGATGCGGTTTTAAACTCTGGCAAGTCCAGCTTAAACCAGCGTGGATAGCCGATTTTTTGCAAAGGCAAGAATGCGCTGCGCTGCCAATCCAACGTGGTTTGTGCAGGTTGTGCGGTTTCACTTGAGTTAACCGATTCGAGCAAGAATTGAATGATGTCGAGACTTTCTGCCATGCTTCGCCACTTTCTTTGATCAGCAAAGGCACTTGTTTGCTACCAATGATCTCATTGGTGGTTTTGTCGTCGTCGTAATCAAGGATGATCACATCAAGTGGAATGTTCAACATTCCTGCCACGTAGCGCACGCGTGCACTGAAAGGGCAGTGTTCATAAATATAGAGTTTCATGGCGATTTCCTAATCCAGTTGAGATTGAGGCAGTATATTGCTCGCATAAAAATTGATAATTGGCGAGAAACTGAATTGATTGTTCGGTTATATTGAATAATCAGGATTTAGGGAGGTGTTATGGATAAGTTTGCAGATATGGTGCTGTTTGCCAGCATAGTCAAAAACCAAGGCCTTGCTGCGGCTGGCCGAGAGTTGAGTTTATCGCCCGCGACAGTAACGGCAAGGCTACAAGCACTGGAAGATCGCTATGGAGTCAAATTGCTCAATCGCAGCACTCGCCATCTCTCCTTAACCGAATCTGGCGTTTTGTATCATCAAGCTTGCCTTGAGATTCTTAATAGCGTGCGCGAGACAGAAAATTTGCTGCAAACAGGCAGCAAAGAAGTCCGGGGAACGCTAAAAGTCTCTGCTCCGCGTGACATCGGGAAACAACATATCGCTCCAATTCTTGCCGCCTTCACTGAGCAATATCCGGAGGTGGTACCTTATCTCTACCTCAATGACAACATCTCGAATTTGGCGGAATCAGGTTTGGATGTGGTGATTCGCTACGGTGAACTGGCCGACGGTAGCCTGATTTCTCGCAAGCTGGCGGCGAGTCGCCGAGTGTTGTGCGCTTCTCCGGCTTATTTAGAGCGTAAAGGCACACCGAAAACTCCGCAAGATCTCGCTCAACACGACTGCTTGGCCATGGTCCGAAGCAATGAAGAGATGAAAACGTGGTACTTCCAAGATAATGAGCAGCACAAGGTGATCACGGTAGTACCCAAGAGTTTTGCGGATGATGGGGAAGTGATTCGCCAGTGGGCTTTAGCGGGAATGGGGATCGCGTTGAAATCGATCCTCGATGTGCAGGAAGATCTCAATCAGAAGCGGTTGGTTACTGTCTTAAATGGTTATATGAAGAATTTTAACGCCTCCACGTCTGCCTCAGGGGCGGATTTGAACGTGCTTTATCTCAGCCGGCAATACCAGCCCAAACGCCTGCGATTGTTTATCGACTTTTTGATCGAGCAGTGCTCGTTACGCTTGGCTGGCAAAGAGCATTCAGAAAATGCATGAGCCCATGTCGTCGCGGTTTTCTGATTATGGATTGGCGCTTTTGTGTAACCGATAAATGGTCATCAGGTTGGTCACAATAAAGGTGCTTTCCACTAGCGTGCCACCGATGGAGCCAAGCCAAATATTGTGGCTAACCCAACACAGCGAGTTAAACAGAATCAGGCTGCGTAGGGCGACCCCTCGTTTAGAAAACAGGGCCCAAGTCGCCACTGACGATCCAAACACGGTCATAAACTCGAAAAAGTGGGTGATGTTGGGCAGCGTCATCAGCCACATCAAAGCGATAAAAAACCACATGACTCTGCGCGATTGCGTTTTGATCGAAGCAAAACTGCGAATGCCGTTAATAACGACACCGATGGCGGCGACGGTCGCACCCAACAAGGCAAAATGAATGCCCATGATGAAGCAAAATGCGACCATCTGATAACGAAAGCGCATGTCGTCTTTTTGCCAAAAGGCCATCACACCGACCAGAAACGCAATACCACCTATGCCTTGCGCTAACGCGTTGTCCATTTTTGTGTCTCTTCAGTGAAAGCGCCCCTCTTAAATAAGGGGGCGTAAAGAGGGTTAAGCCCAGTCAGAGGGTTAGTTGACTAACGCAACGGCTTCACGAGTCAGCCGAGCCAGTTCTTCCCAGTTTCCTGCTTCAATCAGCTTTTTATCCACCATCCAAGTACCGCCGCACGCTAACACACGTGGGATCGCTAAGTAATCTTTGATGTTGGCAGGGCTAATACCTCCAGTGGGCATCAGCTCAATATCGGTATACGGCGCGAGCAGGGATTTCACCATGTTGATACCGCCAGAGGCTTCGGCAGGGAAAAACTTCAACGTAGTTAAGCCCATTTCCAGTGCCGCTTCAACCGTGCTCGGGTTATTCACGCCCGGTACGATATCGATGCCGATCTCCTGACACGCTTTGACGGTATTAGGGTTAAAGCCAGGGGAGACAATAAAGGTCGCACCTGCTTCCTTGGCTGCAATCGCTTGTTCACGATTGAGCACAGTGCCTGCGCCGATCAGCATGTCCGGTTGTGCTTGGCGCAGCAGACGAATGGCTTCTACCGCCGCTTCTGAGCGAAAGGTGATTTCGGCAGCAGGCAGGCCATTTTCTACCAGCACTTTACCCAGTGGGATGATGTCTTCGGCGTTGTCGATGGCGATCACTGGGATCACTTTCAGAGCTTTCAGTTGTTGTTTAATGCTAGACATGTTGGTTCCTTAAGCGACGCCAAGCGCCGATTGTGTGAATTCTTTGGGAATAATGGCTCCGCGATGCTGAATCACAGTGCCGGCCAGTGCGTTACCACGTTGGCATGCGGTGGCTAAATCTGCACCCGCTAAGTAGGCCGAGAGGAATCCACCATTGAAGGAGTCACCCGCGGAAGTGGTATCCACTACTTGCTCTACCGGTTGGGTTGGCACTGCTTGTGGAGCGAAAATTGAAGTCGAGGAATCTTGAATCAAGCAGCCCTCGGACCCCAATTTGACGATGCATTTTTGTATGCCAAGTGCGGTGAGGCGTTGAATGGTCTGCTCTGGAGTGTTATCTCCCCAAATCCACTGCTCGTCATCAAAGGTAACGAGCGCTACATCCGTCAGTTGGTACATGACTTGGTATATTTCTTTCACCGTATGGTTGTCATCTTGCGGCCACAGGGCAGGGCGGAAGTTGCTGTCAAACGCGATTTCAACCCCTTTGGCTTTGAGTTCAACCAACAGGTTGAGCAGGGCAATACGATCTTCGACAGGCAAAATCGCCAGAGTGATTCCGCTGAGAAACACCATATCGACCTGATTTAACGCTTGCTTAATCCGGCTAAAATCTGGGTGTTGCAGCAGGTAACGCGCCGCAGATTGGTTTCGCCAATACAAGAAAGTGCGTTCGCCTTGATCATCAAGTTGGATCAGGTACAAACCGGGCGTTCGAGTGGGATCACGCAGCACGAGTTCCGTTGCAACTCCTTCTTCTTGCCAGCGCGACAGCATGCCTGAACTGATTGGGTCGGTACCGAGCGCGGTCACGTAAGAGACTTTAATGTCGTCCGGGTTAGTATTGGCTTCACAGCCGCGGCGCAGATATACCGCGGCATTTAAAGTGTCACCACCAAATGTTTGATGCATAGAACCAAACGGTTTACCGTTCAGCTCAATCATACATTCACCCATAATGGCGATATGTTTCATTCGTTACGCCCTCTCTTCAAAATAGCGTTTAGCGTTACCAAAGCAGATGTTTTCAATCATTGGGCCAAGCAGAGATAGATCATTCGGTACTTCGCCATTTTCTGCCCAACGGCCGACCATATCACACAGGATTCGGCGGAAATATTCGTGGCGTGTGTACGATAGGAAACTGCGCGAATCAGTCAGCATGCCGACAAATTGGCTGAGCAAACCAAGCTGCGAGAGCTGCTCCATTTGGCGTTGCATGCCGTCTTTCTGATCGTTGAACCACCAACCCGAGCCCAATTGCACTTTACCTGCAATACCCCCACCTTGGAAGTTGCCGATCATGGTCGCCATCATTTCGTTATCACGCGGATTCAAGCAGTACAAGATCGTGCGAGGCAACTCATTGGTTTGATCCATTTCATCCAGTAGGTGCGCCAGCTCAAAGGCAAACGGACGATCGCCAATCGAATCGAAACCCGCATCGGCTCCCAGCAATTGGAACATGCGTGTGTTGTTGTTGCGCTGCGCGCCAATGTGCAACTGCATCACCCAACCCAATTGCGCATAACGCTTGCCAAGCCAAACCTGAACCGCAGTGGAGAATTGTGCACATTCGATCTCAGAAAGCACTTCGCCTTTTAAACGGCGAGCTAACAATGCATCCAAATCCTGCTCGGTTGGAATTGGGGCGTAACGTACCATCTCAATCCCGTGATCGGCCGCGCGACAGCCGTGTGCATTGAAGTGCGCCAAGCGTTTATCTAAGGCATTGAGTAAATCGCTGAAACGGCGAATTTCAATATCCGCCACGGCACCGAGTTGGCTGAGATAATCAGCAAAGCCCGCAAACTCAATTTTGAACGCTTTGTCTGGACGCCAACTGGGCAGCACTTGCACATTGAAAGTGTCATCTTCGGCGATCGCTTTATGGTGCTCGAGTGAATCAATCGGATCATCCGTTGTTCCTGCCATCACCACATTCATATGCTGCATAATGCCACGAGCGCTGAACTCTGGTGTGGCCAGCAGTTCATTGCAGTGGTGCCAGATGTGATCGGCCGTTTTCGGGCTTAACAACGTATTCGTAATCCCAAATGGACGGCGCAGTTCGAGGTGCGTCCAGTGATACAGCGGATTGCCTAAGGTTTGCGGTACGGTTTTCGCCCACGCCATGTATTTGTCGTAATCGCTCGCATCGCCAGTGATCAAACGCTCTTCAATGCCTGCGGAACGCATGCCGCGCCATTTGTAGTGATCGCCGGCCAACCAAATTTGGCTTAAATTCTCGAACTGGCGATCTTGCGCTACCTCTGCCGGATTAAGGTGGCAGTGGTAGTCATAAATCGGTTGATGAGATGCATGCTCGTGGTACAAGCGGCGCGCCGTTTCATTGGAGAGTAAAAAATCTTCACACAAAAAATTCTTCATGGTTCTTTCCTTTTACAACGCTGCCACAGTGGCGCGTGCACCGTGATCCAGTAGAGCTTGATAAGCGCGGCTGACCGCTTCAATTACTTTGGCGTTTTGGCCTAATTCAGCAGGGAAAATCGCTTCGACACTGAGTAGGGCTGGTACCACTGAAACGTTTAAGCCATGTTCATCGCAAATTTGGCGCAGAGTTGCGGCCATCGGGTCGCGAACGTCAATGTCGTTGCCTTGTTCATCAACACCGGCTACGTAACGCATCCAACCAGCAATCGCGGTGGCTAACCATGAAAAATCAGAGCCTTGTGCGAGGTGGAAGCGTAAGCTGCCGCCCATGCGTTGTGGGATTTTCTGGCTGCCATCCATCGCAATCTGCCACGTTTTGTGTTTCAGGCTTGGGTTGGTGAAACGGTCGATCAGCAGCTTGGCGTAGCCTGCTAAATCGGTGCCTTCTGGCATAGTGAGGGATGGCGCTTGCGCTTTTATCATCATATCGAAAGCGGCTTTGCGGTAGCCTTCGTCTGTCATGGTGTCTGAAATGTGCGCGTAGCCGCCCAAGTAGCCCAAGTAAGCTAAGAATGAGTGGCTGCCGTTGAGCATGCGCAGTTTCATTTCTTCATAAGGCACAACATCGGCGACAAATTCTGCGCCAGCCACATTCCAATCTGGGCGACCAGCGACGAAGTGATCTTCAATTACCCATTGGCGGAAAGGTTCGCAAGCGATGCCACATGGGTCTTCACAGCCCAGCAGCTGTGCGATTTCGGTGAGTGTTTCTTCGGTCGCGGCAGGCACAATGCGATCCACCATGGTGCATGGGAAAGTCACATGCGTTTCAATCCAGTCGTGCAATTGTGGGTCAAGCAGTTGAGCAAATTCGAGAATCGCGGCTTTGGCGACATGGCCGTTCTCTTGCACGTTATCGCAAGACATCACAGTAAAAGGTTTCAAACCACGATCGCGGCGCAGTTTCAGCGCTTGAACAATGTAGCCCAGTGCCGATTTTGGCGCGCGTGGATTGGCTAGATCGGCAATCACCAACGGATTGTTTTTATCCAATGTGCCGGTGGCAGGATCGGCGCAGTAACCTTTTTCGGTAATCGTCATCGAAACAATCGCCACTTGCGGCTCGGCCATTTTTTCCAGTACCGCTTGAATACCATCCAAAGTGGGATGGAGAGATTCTGTGACGGAGCCGATCACTTTGACTTCTGTGGATTGCGCCCCTTTTTCCGCGACGGTGTAGAGGTGATCTTGCGCGCGCAGTGATTGAATTAAATCTTCACCACCAAACAGGTTGATCTCACAAATACCCCAATCAGAGCCTGTTTTGCTGAGCATTTCATGGGTGAATAGGGCTTGGTGAGCGCGGTGGAAAGCGCCAAAGCCAAGATGAACAATGCGGCTTTTGAGGGCTGAACGGTCGTAATCTGGCAGTGAAACAGCAGCATTTAGTGTGGAGTTTGCAATGGTTTTCATTTTATTTCCCTTCTCCCGCAGAGTGCTCTGCGGATGATTCATTGAAAGAGTTAGTAGCCAAGAACTAGGTTTGGTAAGAACAGGCTGAGTTCAGGAATAAAGGTCACCGCCATCAGCGCCAAGATCAGCGCCGCGTAGAAAGGCAGCAAAGGCTTAATCACTTTATCGATCGCCACATTAGCCACCGAACAGCCAATGAACAGCGCACTGCCGACTGGCGGAGTACAGATACCAATCGCCAAGTTGAAGGTCATCATGATGCCAAAGTGCACAGGGTCGATGCCCATATCGAGTGCGATAGGCAGGAAGATTGGCGTGAAGATCAGCACCGCTGGAGTCATATCCATGAAGATGCCGACAATCAACAGGATGATGTTGATGATAAGCAGAATCATCATTGGGTTATCGGAAATCGCAAGCAGAGCATCGGCGATCATGTAAGGAATATCCGCATTGGCCATCGCCCAAGACATACCCATAGACGCGCCAACCAACAGCAGCACGATGGACGTGGTTACCGCCGATTCAAGGATGATCTTGGGTAGATCGCGCCACTTCACTTCACGGTAAACCAATACCGCGAGCACAAAGGTGTACACCACCGCAATCGCAGACGCTTCCGTTGCGGTAAAAATCCCGCCGATAATGCCGCCCATGATCACTATGATTAGCGCGAGTGAAGGTGCCGCTTTGAGGAAGGTATCCCACACCATCGCGAGCGTTGGGCGCGCTGCCACTGGGTAGCCACGGCGTTTGGCGATAATGCCTGCCACGACCATGATGCTCAGCCCCATCAAAATACCCGGGATGTAGCCAGCTAAAAACAGCGCCGCGATCGAAGTACCACCAGAAACCAGCGAGAACACAATCAAGGTATTGCTGGGTGGAATTAACAAACCTGATGGACAAGAGGTGATGTTCACCGCGGCAGAGAAGTTTTCATCGTAACCATCTTTCTTTTGCAGCGGAGACATAGTGCCACCCACTGCGGCGGCAGAAGCGACCGCTGAACCTGAAATCGAACCAAACATCATGTTTGCCATCACGTTAACGTGGGCGAGTGAACCTGGCAGTCGGCCGCCTAAGACTTTGGCGAAGTTAATCAGGCGCAAAGCAATACCGCCTTGGTTCATGATGTTGCCCGCCAGAATAAAGAATGGGATGGCTAGCAGGGCGAAGTTATCTAAACCCGCCGCCATGCGCTGTGCAACCACCGCAATCGCGGGTTCAAGCGGTAAGCCCATCAAAATGGTGGCTAACGAGGATAAACCAATTGCAAATGAGACCGGTACACCAATTGCGAGTAAAACGGCGAAGCTACCAAACAGGGTAAGAATTAATTGCCATTCCATGATGGAACCCTCTATGAGTTAAGTGGTGAGTTGGTGAGTAGGGCTTCACCAAGGATGAGCTGCTTAACGCGCTCATAAGTGAAGATGGCGGAATAAAAAATCATTAGTGCTCCGCTGATCGGTAAGCAGAAATAGATGTAACCCATCTCTAAACCTAACGCGGGAGTCAATTGGCCAGTGGCTAAGGTTTTTAAAGCTAATTGGGTGCCGCCGTGAACCAAAACTACATAAGAGAAAAGGGCGATGGCGATTTGGATGACGATTTCATTAATCAGTTTGCGTTTCCCCGTCAGTTTCATGGTCAACAGATCAATCGCAAGATGGCGTTTTAGCCCCGTGGTATAGGCTGCACCAATCAAAGCGACCCACATAAACAGATAACGCGCGAGTTCATCCGTGACGGTACTTGGTTTACCAAGTACATAGCGAGACAGCACTTGCCAAACAACACAAAAGACAAGAAAGCTTGAAAGAGAAATGGTGAACGCCGCCAATCCTCTGTTTATGTATGTGACCAATTTATTCATTTTCATTTCCTTAAAGTAAACACGCGTATCTCATAACAATTGGTTTACCACTTTGGGTCGCGTGTTTGTGTGTGGTCTCAAAATGTGTAGGGTATTTTTGAGCGGATTATAAGTTAGTCGATTTGGTTGTCACGTGAGCGGCTTCACAAATGAATTGGTTAACCAATTTGAGGGTTATTAGTGTGATAGTGGTCAATCAATTTGATCTTTTGCTTTGACGATGACTTTTTTGAAGGTCAACATGCCCATCGAAACAACAATATTCGTTAGAGAAGAACAATTACCCTACACATTGGATAACCAATCCACGGAGACAAGAATCATGATGACGCGTAAGACTCTATTAAGTGCCCTTGTGGGTGCTGCAATGACCTTCGGCGCCACAGCTTCTGCTTATGCTGCGACCACATTAAAACTGAGCCATAACCATCCTCGTGACCATGCGGTGCATAAAGCGATGGATTACATGGCAAAAGAAGTGAATGAATTGACGGGCGGGGAAGTGCGTATTCGTATCTACCCTGATGCGCAGCTAGGCACACAGCGTGAGTCGATGGAGCTGATGCAAAACGGCGCGCTTGATATGGTGAAAAGCAATGCGGCTGAGTTAGAGGCTTTCTCACCGGCTTACTCTGCTTTCAACTTGCCTTACTTGTTCCGTGATAAAGAGCATTACTACAAAGTAACGGATGGCGAAGTTGGTCGTGAAATCCTCGATTCATCGGCAAGCAGCGGCTTTATTGGCGTGACCTATTACGATGCGGGTGCACGTAGCTTCTACACCAGCAAACCTATTAATACGCCAGCGGATCTGAAAGGGTTGAAAGTTCGTGTTCAGCCAAGCCCATCGGCTATCGCGATGGTGAAGGCTCTGGGTGGTAACCCAACGCCACTGGCTTACGGTGAGCTTTACACCGCGCTGCAACAAGGCGTAGTGGATGCCGCTGAAAACAACATTCCATCGTTTAGCTTGAGTCGACACAGCGAAGTTTCCAAATTCTTCAGCTTAGACGAACACACCATGGTTCCAGATGTACTGGTGATTTCGACTAAGACCTACGACAAGTTAACGCCAGAGCAGCAAAAAGCATTAATGAAAGCCGCAGCGGATTCTTCGGAATACATGAAGAAGCTTTGGGCAGAATCGGAAGCGAAAGAGCGCGCCAAAGCAGAAAAAATGGGCGTAACGTTTGTTGAACCTAACAAAGCGGCCTTCGTGGAAGCCGTTCAACCAATGTATCAAGAGATTGAAAAGAACAATCCTGAATTAAATCAATTGGTTGAACGTATTAAGGCCGTTCAGTAATTCATTAAAATCGTCGTAATTGTAAAATTAAAACAAGGTGTTACCACATACTGGTACATATAGGTTGACCAATTATTATTGGTCATTATGATGGCGTGAGTAGTTAGATGAAATACAGTGACAATATCATCATGATGCCTTTTGAACCGAAAAGACCGTATCAAGAGATTGGTTTAGTACTAAGAAAAGAGTTGATCAACGGCCACTATAAAGTGGGGGATAGACTTCCGCCTGAGCGCGATATTGCTGAACGTTTAGACATCAGCCGTACCGTAGTGCGTGAAGCCATCATCATGTTGGAACTGGAAAACTTAGTCGAAGTGAAAAAAGGCTCGGGTGTCTATGTCATTAATATTCCATCGAAAAATAACGCTCGTGAGAATGTGATCAGCGATGATGCTGGCCCGTTCGAAATGCTCCAAGCGCGACAGTTGCTCGAAAGCAATATTGCTGAATTTGCCGCAACACAAGTCACGCCGGGAGACATCGTGAAGATGCGTGCCGCACTCAAACTGGAACGTGATGAACTGGTGAGTGGCGCACAAGAGTGTCACGGTGATGAAAGGTTTCATATGTGCATTGCAGAGGCAACCCAAAACTCTGTGCTGGTGGACATGTTGAGACATTCATGGGAACGACGCGAAAAAAGCCCGATGTGGAAAAAACTGCATTCTCACATCAGCAGTCAAGACTACCGTGAAGAGTGGCTTGACGATCACGCCAAAATTCTTGCCGCTTTGCAGCGTAAAGATCCTATCGCGGCCAAAAGTGCCATGTGGCAACACCTTGAAAACGTAAAGCAGCGCCTGCTGGCGTTGTCCGACGTCGACGATCCTAACTTTGATGGTTACTTATTTAGCTCAAACCCAGTGGTTCTACTGGGTGCTGAAAAAAGATAACTAGCTTGCCAGCGTAAGCTGGCACTGATCAGCGCGGTTGTTTTTGCAACCGTATAATAAGAAGTCGTTACGCACTGAGCTTGAAATTTTCGAGCGGGATAAGTGCGTTTTAAAAAAGGTGAGTGTCATGGAACAAACTTGGCGTTGGTACGGCCCGAATGATCCCGTTTCTTTAGACGATATTCGTCAGGCGGGCGCAACGGGCATCGTGAATGCTTTGCATCACATCCCGAACGGGGAAGTGTGGTCAAAAGAAGAGATTTTAAAACGTAAAGCGATCATTGAAGCGAAAGGGCTGACTTGGTCTGTCGTGGAAAGTGTGCCTGTCCATGAAGAAATTAAAACTCAAACCGGCAACTACCAACAGTGGATCGAAAACTACAAACAAACCCTGCGTAATTTAGCGGAATGCGGTATTGATACGGTTTGCTATAACTTTATGCCAGTGCTGGATTGGACGCGTACCGATCTGGAATTTGAAATGCCCGATGGTTCAAAAGCGCTGCGTTTTGACCAAATCGCGTTTGCTGCGTTTGAGCTGCATATTCTCAAACGCCCAGGTGCGGCAGCGGATTATACCGAAGCAGAACAAGCGCAAGCCTTGGAATACTTCAACAACATGAGTGAAGCGCAGATTCAGCAGCTCACCAACAACATTATTGCGGGTTTACCGGGAGCGGAAGAAGGTTACACCTTAGAAGAGTTCCAAGCCCAGCTTGATCGTTATGCCGGCATTAACAAAGATAAGTTGCGTGAGCACATGGCGTATTTCCTCTCACAACTAATGTCGATTTGTGAATCTTATGGTTTGAAACTGGCGGTACATCCTGATGATCCACCGCGCCCGATCCTTGGCCTGCCACGTATTGTCTCAACGATTGAAGACATTGATTGGCTGACCGAAAACGTGCCAAGCAAAATGAACGGCTTAACCATGTGTACCGGTTCGTACGGTGTGCGCGGAGATAACGATCTGGTCAAG
Organism: Vibrio mimicus CAIM 602; assembly: GCF_000338875.1. Lineage (GTDB taxonomy): Bacteria > Pseudomonadota > Gammaproteobacteria > Enterobacterales > Vibrionaceae > Vibrio > Vibrio mimicus. The sequence goes on from NZ_AOMO01000027.1 coordinate 51,300, forward strand.
ATGATCAAAAAGCACGGCGAGCGTATCTACTTTACGCATTTACGTTCAACCAAACGTGAAGAGAGCAATCCGATGACATTCCATGAGGCGGCTCACCTTGATGGCGATGTGGATATGTACAACGTAGTGATGGCGATTCTGGATGAAGAACACCGCCGCGCCGAAGTAGGCGATCATCGTTTGATCCCGATGCGTCCTGATCACGGCCATCAAATGCTGGATGACCTGAAGAAAAAGACCAATCCGGGTTATTCGGCAATCGGCCGCTTGAAAGGGTTAGCCGAAGTGCGTGGCCTTGAAATGGCCCTCAAGCGCGCTTTCTTTACTAAAATCTAATCTTGCGCGAGTAACATAAAGCGCAACCCCATAAACGCGGAGCTTCGGCTCTGCGTTTTTCGTTTTAACGTTTGGTCATATGCTTGAGCGGAAAAGAGTGACACTTCCCAAATAGGCTTGTGGTAAAGTCCACGCTTGCGATAATTCGCCCCAAATTGTTTTTTGAATATTCAGGTACCCAACCCATGTCATTTTCTTCTCTCGCGTTAAGCGCTGATGTAATCCAAGCTCTGCCTAAAGAGATCACCCAGCCCACAACCATTCAAACTTTGGTGATCCCTGCAATGTTAACGGGCAAAGATGTGTTGGCGTTGGCGAATACGGGAAGTGGAAAAACCTTGGCTTACGGTCTGCCTCTGCTTGAACGTTTAAAAACTAGCCTGAGCAGCAAGCCTTAGTGTTAGTACCCACGCGTGAATTAGCAATGCAGGTGAGCGAAGTGCTCACTCACGTTGGTACGCCGTTAGGGCTGAACACGCTCTGCTTGTGCGGTGGGGTTGATAAGACTGAGCAGCAAAATGCGCTGGCTGAGAACCCGAATATTCTGGTGGCAACGACGGGACGTTTGTTCGATTTAACTCAAAGTGGATTGAGCTTGAACCGCGTAACGACGCTGGTGTTAGACGAAGCCGATCGTCTGCTCGACATGGGCTTTTGGCCGCAAGTGCAAGCGCTAGCAAGCCAAACCGCCAGTGTGCGCCAAACCGTGATGTGTTCTGCGACCTTCTCTGATGATTTGAAACTTAAAGCGCAGCAATTGATGCATGCGCCAACCCAAGTTTCCGCCAATCCTGAAAACAGCATCAACCAAGCAGTGCAAGAAACGCTGTATTTGGTGAACAAAGGCAGTAAAACACAAGCCTTGGTGGCCCTTTTAAAGCAGCACCAATGGCCGCAAGTGCTGGTATTTATCGGCGCAAAAGAGAATGCTGATGGCATTGACCAAAAAACTCAATAAAGCTGGAGTTGTAGCCATTGCGCTGCATGGTGATAAAAACCAAGCGCAGCGTGAAACCGCACTGGCAGAGTTTAAAAACGGCACAACCCAAGTGTTGATTGCCACCGATCTGCTCGCACGCGGCATTCATATTGAGCAGCTTCCCGTTGTGATCAACTTTGAGTTGCCGATGCATGCGGAAACGTACGTACACCGTGTAGGCCGCACCGCCAGAGCGGGGCAGCAAGGCATTGCGCTCTCGTTAGTGTGTCACGGAGAAATGGATGCACTGAATGCCATTCGTACCCTAACCCAACGTGAATTACCTGTGCAGAATCTGGAAGGTTTCCCAGTGACCGATCAGCCATCAACAGGTGAAAGCAAACGTGCTCCGCGTGATAAACAAGCTAATCGCCGCACGCAAAATAAAAAGAGCGTTAAGCAGTTTCAAGGTAAGTCGAAACCATCCGTGCCTCGAGCTAAGTAAGCCATTTGTGGCCGGAACCATAAGATGACATTTGGGGTAACTACACCACGTTAAGCTTGTGAATAGCCGAAAACAAAAAAGCACTGGACTCACTCAGTGCTTTTTTATTACTCGCGATTACAGGCGAGAATCATCTACATCGATAAACTTCTCCGCGGGTTGTGCTTGGCACCAGTCCCATGCTTTTTTCGAGATGTCGTACATGCCTTTGGCGGTATGCGCAAATTCCCAATCATTTAAGCTAATTTCGACGATTTTCTCATCTATCTTATCGAGGAAAGTGCCACTCGAAGCATGGTAGTGTTCACGTAGCGCTTGCTGATTTTGCTCATCGGTAATGCCGTACGCTTCAGGCTGATGTTTTACCGCTCCAATGCTTTCTGCTGATAGGGTCACATCATTGACCATTTGGGAACAAATCATCCATTGTGCTTCTTTCGCCATTGCTTGTTCTGGAGGAAGGTGGTCAAAACTGGGTTTCATTCCTCGCCAAGGTTCATCAAGGCCGAGCGGCATATTGTGTTCTGGGTGGTCTTTCAGCGGAGCGAGCTTTTTGTTCATCTTACGCACTTCGTTTGTCGCTAACTCCCACTCACGTTTGGTTCGCTCAGCTTCTGCTTGCTCCAGCGGTTCCATTTCTCGATAGAGATCTTGCAGTTGCTGCTCGAGCGCTTCGATTTTATTCCAATGGGCGTCTGAATTGTCATTGCGGCTTTGCAGTTCATCGAGCTCAGCCCTTAACTTCTCTTCTTTCTCTTGTAGCGCGTAATACTGCTCTTCGTCATCGTCGCCGTATTGATCCATGCAGGCTTCTAAGCGTGCATCTGTCACCCCGAGCACAGACTTAAATCCATTGCTGTAACAGATCTCATATTGACTCTCATCACCTTTCATACATTTCTCAAGTAGGCTACGGATGCCTTTAATGATGGTGTCTTCTGGCTTGCCACTGCAGGCGGCCATATCGGTAAAAGCCCCTTCATCTTTCATCCAAGCGATCTGAGTATTGATGCTCAGTTCGATCTGTTTATCTGTCATTTTTATCGCATGAGTTGGGATAGCCAGAGTCAGCGTTGAAACCGCCAACAGCGTGCGCGAAAGCATAGAAAATTGCATGTTATACCTCGATAGGTAACGTAATGTTCTTATTAAGCCACACCGAAACCACAGAAATTCTGACCGCTTAGTAAACGATGTAACGCATTTATTTTGTGGTAGATAATGACGTTATTGAACGAAACATCAACAGCGAAAGCATAGAGAAAGCAGTAAGATCACAGATATGAGATTGATGGAAAGAATGGGATGGCATCAACCATCCCTTCTGCTTTATTGAGGATTAACGAAACTGCGGCATATAATCGAGGTTTGCTTCAATCGTCTCTTCCAAGGCTTTTTCTAGAACCGTACCAGTTGTGGACAATGGATTGAGAATCAAGGCTCGGTGTGCTGCATTTCGGTTACCAGTCACCGCAGCGTCTACGGTAAGTGATTCAAATTCTTTCATTAATTGAATTAAACGCAGAGTATCTGACGGAAACGGTGCAACATTTAATGCCACAGGCCCTGATCGTGTGATCATGCAACTCACTTCAACCGTGCAGTCGTCTGGCAAGCCAGCAATCGTGCCATTGTTGCGCGTGTTCACGTGCATGATGGTACGCTTATCGTTGTAAATGGAGCTCATTAGTTCACATGCTGCTTCCGAGTTGCGTAGCGAACTTTATATCGGAGTTGCTCCGACGTTTGCTCAGAGTTGGCTATTACCACGTATGGTTGAGTTCCAGCGTTTGTATCCTTCTCTCAATGTTAAGCTGCGAGTGAAAGCCAGCCGATTAGATTTCCAGCATGAACCAGTGGATATCGCGATTTACTACAGTGATAGCGAGCATCCGAGCTTTTATCACCAAAGACTGTTTGATGAAGTGTTAGTCCCTGTTTGTAACCCAGAATACTACGATATACATTTCTCTGAGAATGGTGACTCTGTTAGCCAATTTGCTTCGATGACGTTTATTCATTGCACTGAATCTCTCGAAGCAAGTGAACCCAATCATGAATGGAAAATTTGGCTTGAAAGCCAGAATAATATCGAACTTAAATCACTTGATGTGATGGAAAGAACTTACCTGTTTAATCACTCAGACATGGCGATGATCGCCGCCCAAAATAGTATGGGGGTTGCAATGGCACGAGAGTCATTAGTGCAAACCAGTTTAGCCAATGGTGAACTGGTTGCGCCTTTTGAACGTGTAAGCGCAGGGCGAGGATACGACTTAATTTGTTTGAATGGTCAGCAACATAGGCCGAAAAATGCTGCGTTTATCGAGTGGTTAAGCACCCAACTACACCATTAACCTTGAGCTTCGAGCGAACTGTAATCATTGATATGGGCTGACCTTCAATCACGCAAACTTGGGTGCGTGGGTGAGGGTAGCGCGTGACGTTTCCATCATGGCTTGTTCGGCATCACTGGAACTATTCCAGTTTTATCTTTTTATTCTGAATTTATCTGTATTTTATTCATTTCTAACGATTACTTAGCATGTCAATCACTAAAACAACGACACAACGCTAGGTAATTCAATGTCCCCATCTAATCTTGCCTCTGTACTCAAGTACCGGCAGTCAGAAAATATCATCATCACCAGTGAGCTCGAAAAATGGCACTTGGATGGTTTATTCGATCGAACCATTGATGCGGTTCGCGTGCCCGGATATTTCTCGCAACAGGCCGCGCACGACATCGCTAACAAAATTAAGCGCAGCGCATTCTTTGGTAATTACGTTAACGCGCCGAAAATTGGTCGCATAGGTCAGGCGTTTTTCGAATGTCAGAATGATGAGGTTTCTTTGAGCCGTTATCGTGAATTCGCAAACATCTGGATTAAAGAAATGCGCAAGGAAGTGAGTCCATTTCTTTCTCCAATTGACCGTTTGCGGTTAGAACTCAGTGAAGTGTGGCCTTCATACTGCAACCTTGCCGAAATTGGTGGTCATAAGCTTTTTGCTGGATTAGTTAGAGAGTTCAAAGCGGGTTCTTATGCTGAGCCACACAATGATGTGCTGAGCTGGGACTTGGTGAGTGGAATGCATTCCGGTATTACCAACCAGCTTGCCGCCAATGTGTATTTGGAAACTTCGGAGCAAGGTGGCGAATTACGCTTATGGCACGAATGGCCAGAGTCTAAAGAAGCCTACAACGCGATACGTATTGAAGGTAGCTATGGTGTTAAAGCTGAACAGTTGAACGGCGGCTATTTAGAAATCACTCCAGAAGTGGGTGAGCTTATTCTATTTAACCCAACTCGTATTCATTCCGTTGAGAAAATTCAACAAGGCTCCAGATTGACGTGGTCATGCTTCATTGGTTTGGAAGATCACAACAAAGCACTGCAAGTTTGGAGTTAATTCTATGACGATACCTAAGTACCTTTTGGATACCTATCAAGCGGAAAGTACCGCAACGATCACTCAGGTGGTGGAAATGGATGACACGGTTGCTGTGTACTGCGACAGCTCTATTTTTTACCCTCAAGGTGGTGGACAGCCGTGTGATCTTGGCAGCCTTGAAATTAACGGTGTCGCTTACCGAGTTCATCATACGGAAATGACAGAAGAGGGTATTGCCCATGTGTTGGAATCCCATCCTTCACTGCTCGTGAGTCATGGGATGCAGTGTGTGCAGCGTATCGACATGAAGCGTCGCCTGATCAATGCCAAATCACACACTGCAGGGCATTTAATTTCTCACATCATTGAGGAGATGGATAACAACCTATCACCCGCGAAAGGGCATCATTACCCCGGTGATTCCTATATTGAGCTGATTGAGAGTGAGAGAACTAACGATAATTTCTCGGTAGAGCTGATTAACGAGCAGATTAATTTACTGGTTAACCGAGCGCCAAGAGCCATTCAATCTATAGAGCTGGATTTGGCGGAAGTGCAATCACTGCGGCCTTTACTGTGTAAATTCATTCCACAAAGCACCCAAATTCGCATGATCGCTATCGATGGGTTTACTCCCGTACCTTGTGGTGGTACGCACGTTGTGAGTACCACTGAGCTAAATGGTCTTCAAGTGACCCGCATAAAACGTAAGAAAGATCGCATTAAAGTTAGTTATTCAATTCACGGAGGTTAATGATGGATTTCGCTACTGCTCTGTTTTCTATCCTGACCATCCATCTAATGGCTTCTATTTCACCCGGCCCAGACTTCGTTGTGGTGTCTCAAAAAACCCTGCTTCAGGCCGAAAAGCCGGAATTCTTTGCGGGGTGGGAGTTTGTGTGGGGTTGCTATTTCACATGGGTTATTCCATCGCGGGATTAACGGCGGTGCTTGAGCGTTCGGCGTGGTTGACCCAAGGCATTGGTATTTTTGGGGGGAGTTATCTGGTTTTTCTTGGATATAAATCCATCAAAGGGTCATTCTCTGGCGAAATAGCACCATCAGGTGAACAAGGAAGCGACACCGCTGCAAAATCTGCGTTTTGGAGCGGATTGATCGTGAATATTTTCAATCCCAAGGCGGCGATCTATTTCATCTCTCTTTTCTCCATCATTATTTCTCCATCAATGAGCATTGAGAAATTGTTATTAGTCATTGTCTCGATTATTGCAGTGCAAATGGCGTGGTATTTGGCCTTTATTTTCATTGTTACCATTCCAAGTGTTCGGGTGAAGTTTGATAGTAAGGTCTATCTTATCGACCGCGTTCTAGGAGCATTCATGCTCATGATGGGGCTGTATATGATTGCCACTTATTCCATTGGTTAGTCGCAGATGTTTAAGCGCCTAAGAAACAGCGTTACACGTTGAGCGTAACATTCACCCTATCCACGGAATGGAAAACCATGACGAAAATTAAAAATATCGCCATTATCGGCGCGGGGCCTAGCGGGCTGTCTGCGTATCTACAACTGGTAAAAGAGCAACACACAGAACTTTCATCGATTACGCTTTTCGACCCTCAAGGGGTTGGAAAAAGTTTCAGTTTTCATACGGATTTGGCCTCGTCTTTAACCAACACCAGTGTCGGCGTTACCTCTTTGTACGCTGATGACAAACTGGATTATTTCAAATGGCTTCGGGATAAGAAGCCAGAACTTAACGTCACTTGTTCTGATTTCATCAGCCGATTTTATTTCAGTGAATACTGCCTAGATCGCTTTCAACAATCGAAAGACTACGCGGCGTCATTTGGATGCTCTACGTTGGTGGAACGCTCGGAAGTGAAAGCGCTAGCGTATAAAAATGAGAGGATGATAGTCACGAATCAATACGACATCGACTTTGTATTTGATGCCGTGATCCTTGCAACAGGTATTCGCACGTCTATCCCAAATGAGATTGAACAAGAGTGTGAAAACTTCATTGCAACGCCTTACCCAGAGCGCCATTTTCTATCACGTGTGAATAATCACAGTAACGTCTTGATCCTTGGTTCAAAGCTGTCGGCCATTGATGTCGCGGTTGCTATTCACAATCACTATCCCGATGCGAACATGACGATGGTATCGCGCTCCGGTGAATTGCCTTCGGTGCGGGACTCATTACTGATTAAAAAACCTAGCCTTTTAGATTTAAATATTCTGAGTCGTTTGAGTGCCCCCTCTTATTATCGAGAAGCGAACGTTGTTGAAAAGCTTGGGCGAGATATTGCTAACTGCAAATCAAATCAGAATGATTGGGAAGACATTGTGGGTCAGTTTATTGAGGAGTTTAATGAGCAGATCCCTTTGATGCCCACGACACGTCAGCTCGAACTTTCTACACAGTTTCACTATTTCATCAAGCACTATGTATCTTCTTTCCCTCTTAAAAATGCCGAGATTGTACTCAAAGCCACAACATCGGGCAGGCTCCACATTATCCAGAAGAATTTGGCTGAATATCTTTGCATTCAAGACAATAAAGTGTGTGGGAACAACGTAGGTGTTATTGAACCCTACGACTTGGTGATTAATGCATCAGGCATCTCTCATAAGCCATTGAACGATGAATTAATTGGAGCCCTTTCTGCATTCTCAGTACGCCGAAATAAATCGGGTGGGCTTAGCTTGATGCCAGCACAATGAAAGTTCGTTCCGACAATAATGTGGTTCCGCTGTACGTGATTGGTGGACCCGCAACCGGAGAAGTTCCCATCATCAATTACGTGCGCTCTTCCGTTATTCAAGCGGAAAAAATTGTTTCTCATATCGCGATGTCTGATCGCCAAACGAAAATGGGGTTGTTGAGTCATTATGCTTAAATATAAAGAAATCATTGCGTTCTGCATTTTCTTTTCACTGTCTTTTGTCTTTATGTCAAAAGTGGTGAAAAGTGTGGACCCCATTGTGTCGACCTTTATTACCTACGGGTTAGCTGCCGTGTTCTTTTTTATTATCAATGTGCAAAGCCGCCAGGTGATATGGGGGGTTCTGGTTAGCCAAAAGAAGTTGGTTTTAAAAATCAATTTGTCGACATTAATCAATACGGTATTGGCGTTTTATGTCGTGCTTTACATTAGCCCAATCGCCTACATCATGGTGTTTTTCTCAGGGCTGTCGTTTTTCAATATGCTTCATAACCGAAAAGCGATAAGCCACCTTGAGATCTCCGTGAATATCGTAGCGATGGTGCTTGCGATTGCTGTGTCGTTTTTGATTTCAGATGCGGCCCCTCAAGACACCGTGGTTGGCTTGGGGTTAACACTCATTTCAACGCTTTTTGGTGCTTTTTACATGAGAGAAAGTGCGAATTTACACAAAGAAACAGGAATCTCTGCCTCGCAAATCCTCTCAGTCCGATTCTTTTTTGTCATCATTTTATGTGGCCTTTACAGCTTGTTTGTTATTGGTCAGCAAGGTCTAGCCTTCAACGACTTGGCATTACTGTGTTTAATTGCGGTGACAGGCAGCATTGTGCCTTTGTTCTTGATGCAAAAATCGATTAAGAAACTTGGTGCCAAAGTGACAGCACAATTTACCCCGTTGACGCCCATTCTTTGCCTGCTGTTTATGAGCTTGGTAGAAAACCAACGCTTCTCTGTTTTAGAAATTGGCTTAACTCTCCTGATTGCGTTGACAATGCTTTATCAGGCCACTCTGAAAACCGCATAATTTCAAGGATGAAATAAAATGACCAAAGCTATGATATTTCTCTCAACGAGGCAGTTAACTCAGGTTGATTTTTCAATGCCTCTTTTCAATAGTTATGACCTTATTGTCATCGCTTCAGCTCAAGAGCTAGACAAATTGCCTTCGCATATTGCGGCGGTTTTTTCTCGTCAATTTCCAGTATCCATTACGGCAAATGATGGCGTGATCGTCGAATACGATAATCAAGAGATTGCTCATGTTGTGGGTTTGATTCAAGCCTCGTACCCCGATATCGATTTCATCTGTTTTGATGAAGGTAATGTCGAGCTTACACATGCACTGCGTCACAACTCTTTCAATGACAGTGAACTTGAACGGTTTCGAGATAAGGTGACTATGAAACAATGGTTATCTGCACAACACATCACCACACCACGCTTTTTGGAAACGTTGGATGATGAACAAGGCTATCGTTCTATAGAATCGGTTCTTGGTTCACCTTTTGTGGTGAAACCCAAGCGTTCGGCTGGTTCAAATAACATTTATATCGTTCGCACTGAAGGCGATTTCATCGAGATGAGATCGCAGGTTGGATGTGCTTTCAACGAATACGAAGTGGAAGAGTATATTGAGGGTGATTTGTATCATTGTGATATCGCGATTTGGCAAGGTGAAAGCCTCTTCTCGGAATGTACGGAATATCTATGTCCCACGATAGATTTTCAATCTGGTTCACCGCTTGGCGGAAGGGTTATGGATGTTGAGAGTATTTTGCGGCAGCGACTCATCGAGTTTGCCGAAAATGCCTTATCTGTGCTGAAGGCGAGAGATGGTGTTTATCACATGGAAATATTCGTGCGGCAGAATAGCACTCAGGACTTGGTTTTTTTGGAAGTCGGGGCGAGGCCACCCGGTATGTTGGTGACGACCATGTATGAGAAAGCGACGGGAGTTAACCTGCTCAATCTGGATATTATGATTCAAACACATTCAGTACCTGCTGTGTTTCACTTTTCCAGACAACAACATGCGTTCTATTTGGTGTATCCCAAAGGTACGGGGCGCGTTGAGCGGCTCAATGCCCCTCCAACGCATGATCAACTGAGTATGCGTTTTTTCAATCAGGCTTCGGTTGGTGAAATTCACCAAGGTTGTTTTTCTAACCTCGATTTCTGTGCTCACGTTACCTGTTGTGGAAATGATAAATCAACTGTCGATCAGGCGTTTGAACAGATGAGTAAATTTAAACCCGTGCATTATGCTGTTAACTGAGCAGGGCTACCGCTTGGTTAATTTGCCTTAGGATTAGCTTGAGTTCATTTTTATAGTCTGACCGAAATTTTTCATCGGTCAGGCTATCTCCGACTCGCCAATAGATCGCGTAAAGAAGCACTTTGGTGATTTTCTCTCTGAGTTCGAACAATTCAATACTGTTGCCCGGCGCAGAATAACGGCGGAGGAAAGCATGATAGCAATCGTTCATTCTTCGAAAATGTTCCATCACAACCTCTTGATCTGGCTTGATAAACGATAACCCACTTTTGTCTTGCGTAATATCGGCGGATTCGCTGTAGGCAATACAGGCTTCAATAATGGCGGTGATTTCTACTAGAAAAGCGTTTTTACTTTTATCATCGGTTTGCGCTTCGACAAGCGGCAGCCATTTGTTGGAAACTTTGTACCCTCGTCCACGCACGGTCACGATAAAATCTTCGATCATGACACTCTTTAAAACGGCACGTGCTTTGAACACGTATTTGTTGGCGATAATACTGTCTGGGCTATCTTCCATATGGAAGGTGGATTTCTGATCTCTGACAATATTACCTATATCGCTGTAGCTGATTAATGGCGCTTGAAGAGTGAAAAGGTGGTGAAGGAGAACCGAGATCGCCGCATCTTGGATAAAAACCTCTCGTCCAGACGATTTTAGTGTGCAGAGATGAGAATCAAGCGTGACACTTTTCGCGGTTTCTATGTTTTTGAATGTGATTTGACTCATTGTGATCCCTTGCTTCCTTCTGCCACCAACAGCGTTTTTTAGTTTTTGCTCTTTGAATCAAAAAGATATCACGCAACCTAGCCTGATGCTATTGCGTGAACAGGCTAATTGATTGATGCCTACCGAGTTCATTCCTATGCCGTCAGCTTTGCGAGCGAAATCGCTTAGGCGTTGTGCCCGTGTGCTTTTTAAAGGTTAGGGTAAAAGCGCGCTCTGATTCATAGCCGACTTGTTCGGCAATGTCATCAATAGGCAGCAGAGATTCTTGCAGCAATTCCTGCGCTTTTTGCATCCGAAGGTGAGTCAAATACTCAAACATCGGGCGGCCAACCAAAGCGGAAAAACGGTTCGCAAAAGCGGCGCGTGACATGCCAATTTGGTTAGCGAGCGATTCGAGTGTCCAACTCTGCTGAGGGTGAGCATGCAACAGTTGTAGTGCGCGAGCAATACGTTTGTCGTTCAATGCCTCTAAGAATGGACTGTTTTGTTCACGGCCAAAGTTAATTCGGATCAGCTCAACCAAAATGATCTCGGTCAGTTTATTCACAATCAACTCAGAACCGGGGCCTTGCGATAGGTATTCCGCACTTAACTGATCAAAAGTGCTGCGCAGCCAAGGGTATTTAGCAAAGTCCTTGTCTCGCACTATCGTAACGCGGGGAAACACACTCAATAGTGGTGTAGTCGCCGTGCGCGTGAAGCTGAATGATCCACACAACAGCAGAGTTGACTCTTCAAAATCGGGCTTCCCTTTCACCGGAGACTGGCTGGAAAGTATATGTTCTTGGCCCGGGCCAAGAAAAATCAAATCCCCCGTTTCTAATCGTTCAATATAGCCATCCACATTTGCCCAACACGTGCCTCGTCGAATCATGTGAAAGTTGGCTTGTTCGGCATCATGAAAGTTTTTTGTCCAAGGTGCTTCGACCTGACTGCAAAAATAGACACTGCCAGATACCCGTATCGCGCGGAGAATGTCGCTCATCACTTCCATTTGAATCCTCTCTTAGAATGTACGATCGATGTATTAATTCAAGATTATTGTGCATAGATAGTACTGAGCGCAAGCCTTAAAGTAGCACCATACACAACACAACGAGGTCACCACCATGCCGAAGATTGAAATTTACACCAAAAGCTACTGCCCCTATTGCAAAGCCGCAAAACAAACTTTGAACAGCATGGGGTTGAGCTATCGCGAAATCGAAGTCAGTGATAGTCAGGCTTTGTTTAACGAAATGCTTAACCGCAGCCAACGCAAAACCGTACCGCAAATTTTTGTGGGTGATGTACATATCGGCGGTTATGACGACTTAGTGATCGCGATTAAAAACGGCCAGTTTAAGAAGACGTTAGCTCGTTAAACAAACGTAAAATGAATAGATAAATCAGATTGTTAAAGGAAGAAATCATGAAAACACTACACAACGCTCAACATCACCCAGCTTGGGTATATTCGCTGGATAAAGTGGCAGATAACGCCGTACGTTTCTCCATCGTGATTGTGCTGGCTTGGATCGGTGCGATGAAATTTACCAGCTATGAAGCAGGTGCGATTGAGGGGCTTGTCGCCTCAAGTCCTCTAACCAGTTGGTTGTACAGTGTGTTTAGTTTACAAGGTGCATCAAACCTGATTGGTTTTGTTGAAGTGGCGACAGCGCTTGCTCTGCTATTCGCTCCAGTACATCGCATCATTGCCGTATTGGGTGCAGCCAGTGCCACACTCACGTTTGCGGTAACCAGTAGCTTCTTGTTGAGTGCTCCAATTACAGAACCGAGCTTAGGTGGCTTCCCGGCGATCTCAGTTGTACCGGGGCAATTCTTGCTAAAAGATATTGTGTTGCTCTCTGCTGCGGTATCACTGCTTGCCAAAGCACTGCTGCGTGATGAGTAATCACGTTCGTAAATAAGGAACACATAAAAAATCCGCCTTCTAGAGGGCGGATTTTTATTGGCATTTTCAGAGAGGAAGGCTGCCACAGCAAGCTTAGCCTCAAAGTGAATACTTACACGTAATAAGCTTCTACTGTGCCTTTCAATTGGATCAGCATTGGGTTGCCGTAGCGATCTTTCGCTTTTGGTGACGGGATTTTAATCCAGCCTTCGCTGATGCAGTACTCTTCTACATCGGTACGCTCTTTACCGTTAAAACGAATGCCGATTTGGTGTTCAAAGCACTCTTTAACGAAGAATGGGCTGCGAGAGTTGCCCGAAAGGCGATCGGGTAAAGCGGGTTTTGTTGTTGTGTCGTTCATTGTGTGTGACCTGAATCGATAAAAGTGCGCCATTGTAGACAGAGCCAGTGTGCGGTTCAAGTGATGTCCGTCGGAGCCACACTTTTGCACCATCTCCTCTTCTTCGCTGACTGAAATACGCGCGATTTTCATCGATGGCTTGCCAATGGCCATGGCGCAGCGGCGATCATCAAGTTCACAAATCGTGATGCTTAACTCGCGGCATTGACGGATCCTGTCTATGTTTATTTTATCTTTTCATTGAACAATGAGGATAAATTCATGGGTTTATCTATTGTGCAGCGAATCATCGCCGGGTTCGTGCTGATGCTCCTATTGTTGATTCTTTTGGGTGTGATTAGCACCTTTAAAATCCGTGGCATTAATGATGGGTTATCAGAAGTAACGGATCGTGCAACACCATTAGTGATGGCTGTCGCAGGGTTGAAAGAAGCCTTACAGGAGAGCAACCGTTGGGTGCTGGAGTTTCGTACCAGCGAAGATGTCAACGAATTGCCACAGTTCTCAAGTCAATTCAAATCTCAACAAGCGCGTTTTCGGCAACTCAGTCAGGAAATGGATAAATTGACTAGCTCTGGCGAAAGTCAAAGCCAGTTCCAAGAAGTATTGCGGGTCACCAATCAGTTTTATAACGAGGCGGATAAGGTGTTGACTCAGCATGGTGAGTGGGTGAATACGCTGGTGCAGCGCCGTGAATTGGAAATTGCTTTTATCCGACTTGAAGATACCTACCAGTGGGCAGCGGATTTGCTGCTGCAACAAAGCTCCGGTCAGCGTTCTATGCGTAATAAAGCTGAGCTTATCACCTCCGGTATCGCGCGGGATTTGAAGAACATCCGCCGTGCGGATGCAAAAACCGACTTGAATGAACTGGAAAAAGTACTCAGTAAAGATATAGAAATTGCCCGAAAACGCCTTGAACGAGTGCTGGTTGCGGAAGATGTGAAAGCGCGCTATGTGGCGAACCTCAATCGCTTACAAGAACTCGCGCTAGGACAGAAAGGGTTGCTGGCAACCATGCGCAAAGCGCAGCAACTGGAAAATGCGTTGATTATCCAGAACCATCAAGTCGATGCCAGCCTTTCCAACAGCTTGGCAAAGCTGGATGAAATGGCGAAGTATGCGGGAGACATTGCACAGCAAAGCCGTATTCAAGCCGATGGAGCGGTAAGCAGCGCTAATGTCTTGATCATTATGGTATCCGCTATTTCTGCCGCGGTGGCGTTAGTGATTGGTTTTACCACCACGCGCAGCATCCAAAAGCCATTGCAAAAGATCAATCACGAGTTGGCTTATATGGCTCAAGGGGATATGACGCGTCGTATCAACTACCAAACGCGTTGTGAATTTGGGGCGCTTTCACGTTCCATCGATATTTTGGCGGATAAAACGGGCGAACTGCTTTCGCAGATTAATGCTGGTTCGCGTCATCTGGTGGACGAAGCCAGCCGTTCTGCAGAAATCAGTGAGCGCACAATGGCGCGAGTACAAGAGCAAAAAAGTCAGACTGATCAGGTCGCCGCCGCGATTACTGAGCTTGAAGTCAGTGCGAATGAGGTAGCAAGGTCGACCGATGGGGCGAAGGATGAAGTGGATCGCGCTGATGCTGAAGCGAAAGAGGGACGCCAAAAAGTGGCTTCCACTCGTCGTATCACTGAGCAACTGGCTACGGATATGGAAGAGGCGGTCGGCATTACCCACAAATTAGGGGAATTCAGTAATAACATCGGCAGTATTTTGGATGTCATTCGAGGTATTGCGGAGCAAACCAATTTGCTGGCATTGAATGCGGCGATTGAGGCCGCGCGTGCGGGAGATGCAGGACGCGGCTTTGCAGTGGTAGCCGATGAAGTCCGAGCGCTCGCCACTCGAACTCAAACTTCGACCGAAGAAATTCAACACATGATTGAGAACTTGCAGCAATCCAGCAAGCAGGTGGTGGAAGTGATGGGGCGTAGCCAAGGCCAGACGCAAGTGTGCGTTGAACAGACTCGAGAAATGGATGTGGCTTTGCAATCCATTGCGGATCGCATGACGGCAATTAAAGAAATGGCTGATCAGGTGGCGCATGCTGCGCAGGAGCAGATTTTGGTAAGTCAAAGTGTTGCTCATCACGTCACCGGGATTGCCGAAGTCGCGCATGAAACCGAACGAGAAGCGCGTGAATCTGCCAACAGCAGTGAAGTGTTAGCAGATCTTGCCGCGAAACAGCAACAACTCATCGCGCATTTCAAAGTCTAGGAGGGCTTATGACGAACAAGTGGATTGGAGCTCTGAATCTCCTATTGTGTAGCCAATTAATGGCCAGCGAACTGGTGATTGAAAGCTGGCGTGCGGACGATAAAGCGCTGTGGGAGCAGAAAATCATTCCTGCTTTTGAAACGGCGAATCCGGGCATTAAAGTCAAATTCCATCCTATACCCAATGTGAGTTATACCCCCACATTGTGGGAGAACCTAAAGGCCGGTAAGGCGGGGGATTTAATCACTTGCCGCCCATTTGATGATTCGCTGGCACTCTTTAAGGCTGGGCATTTGGCAGAGCTAACCGAAATGGCAGGGATGGAAAACTTCCCCAGCTTTGCGCAAGCACCTTGGCAAACGGATTCTGGCGCACAAACCTTTTGTGTACCTATGGCATCCGTCATTCATGGCTTTTTCTACAACAAGAAAATTTTTAATGAGTTAGGTTTGAGTGTGCCGAAAACGCGTGACCAGTTTTTTGCGGCGCTCGACAAGGTTAAAGCTGATGGTCGGTATGTACCCTTATCGATGAGTGGTTCGGAAAGCTGGGTGGCTTCTGAGCTAGGTTTCCAGAACATCGGGCCGAACTATTGGAAGGGGGAAGATGGACGTTTAGCTCTGATCAATGGTCATGAACGATTGGATGACCCGCAATACGTCAAAGTGTTTGAGGAGTTGGCGCGTTGGCGAGCTTACCTTGGTGCTGGCGGTGAAAGCCGAGATTATGGCACCAGCAATGAACTGTTTACCTCAGGCAAAGCGGCGCTGTATGTTGCAGGCTCATGGGAGATTGCTCCATTTACCGATAAGGTCGATTTTGGGGTTATGCGACCGCCTGTGGCTAAACAAGGTGATGGTTGCTTTTTTGCTGACCATACCGATATCGGCATGGGCATGAACCCGGCCAGTAAAAACCCGCAAGCGGCGATGGCGTTTTTACAGTGGCTGACGACACCTGAATTTGCTGAGTTGTACACCAACTCGTTACCGGGCTTTTTCTCACTCTCGAACCATTTCTTTGATGTCACCAATCCGGCTGCGCGAGAAATGATGGAGTGGCGCGATCAATGTGATTCTACGATTCGCGTTGCCACGCAAATTCTTTCGCGTGGTCAGCCCAAATTGGGTGATGAATTGGCTGAAGTGTCCCAAGCCGTTTTACTGGGCAAAATGGCACCGAAAGCGGCCGCAGAGCGTCTGGAACAAGGCTTACAAGGTTGGTATGCCCCGCATCAAAACCGTAAAGCCAAAAGCCAAGATTGCCAATGTGCAGCACCGTTGCCCGCAGCCGTCAGTACGAATGGCGTGAGTGCGCCAAACAATACAGCAGAAATCGTGTTATCTGTGCCAGATGAGGCAGTCGGAGACGCTTCAGCTTCAGCGGAATAATTCGTCAAAAATCAGAGGCGAGAAAAAATTAAGGGCGATCTTGAGATCGCCCTTTTCTTTCAACTGAGTCATGCTTCTCGCGGCCTATTGCAAACGGAAGCGCTGTACTGTGTGTTGCAACTGGCTTGCTAGCTGGCTCAGTTCTGCACAAGATTGCGCTGCGCTGGAGGAGCCTTGCGCCACCTCTTTGGCTGAATCGTTGATTCGCTCGATATTGCGGCTCAGCTCTTCGCTCACCGAATCTTGCTCGCCACACGCGCTGGCGATTTGAATCGTCATATCTGCAATTTGGCTACTTTGATAGCGAATTTGTTCGATGGCTTGCTGTGTTTCTTGGCTTTGTTGAACACAGTGGCTAATCAGTTCTCGGCTGTTGCTGGTTGTTTCGCGAGCTTTTTGTGCACAAACCTGCAAGTTCTGAATGATTTCGACGATATCACCGGTTGATTGCTGGGTTTTGCCCGCCAGTGAGCGAACTTCATCTGCCACCACCGCAAAGCCGCGACCTTGTTCACCAGCACGCGCCGCTTCAATTGCCGCGTTCAGTGCCAGCAAGTTGGTTTGCTCTGCAATACTGCTGATCACATCCACCACCATGTTGATTTGCTGTGCTTGGCTTTCCAGCTCAAGTACGCGCTGCTCAGTACGGCTGACTTCTTGGTTCACTTGTTGAATCGAATCATTCACCGCACGCATTTGCTGCGAGCCTACGTCTGCGTGCTGGCTGCTTTCACGTGAAGAATCCGAAGCGATTTCAGTATTACGCGCCACTTCCTCAACGGTCGATTTCATTTCCGTCATCGCGGTGGCAATTTGCATCACTTCTTCTTGCTGGATCTGCATGCCTTGTGAGGTTTGCTCAGAAACTGCACTTACTTCATCAACGCGTGTGCCAATTGGGTAGCCCCCGTAATGATTTCTTCGACCATCAGGCGCAGGTTGTTTTGCATTTTGCTGCATGCGTCAGCCAGCTCTCCCAATTCATCACGACCAATGGTTTCGCGATCTAAGCGGTGCGCCAAATTGCCTTCAGCAATCGCATTGGCTTGAGCAACCACTTGTTGTAGCGGGCGACAAATTAGGTTGGTTAAGAGCCAAGTGGTCAGACACATAAAGGCCAGTAACGCGATAATGCTGCTCACCGAAAATTGGCTGATGATGTCGATCAGAGAAGTGAGTTCACTGCGGTTACCATCAACGTAAGAAAGGTTGAGTTTGAGCAGATCATCAATGGCAATTTCCAGCTTTTCGAAGGTTGGCAAAGAACGTTGCAGATCTTGCTGCGCCTTAATGAGGTCTTTTTGCTGAATATCGGTATTAAACGAACCAAGCTGGCGTAGGTACTCTTGCCACAGGTTTTTCACGGGCATGAAAATGCCACGTTCATGATCGGTCCAGATGCTGCGCTCATAACGATCCAAATCTTTTTCGATCTGTTTGTAATGATCGTTCATCCAACGGATATCGTCGGCGATTTCTGCTTCATCCGTTGATGCAAGTAGGCTAATTTGCGCTCGGCGTACGGATGACATGTCGTACTTAATACCGTTGACCAGCATCATTGAAGGCAAGGTATCGTCAGTCAGGTTCAGTACATCGCTTTTAATGCTATTGAGTGAACGGTAGAGGTAGCCACCAAAAGCTAAGTTGATCAAGGCAATCACAGCAAATGCGACTGCGATTTTTTTGCCTATCGCTAAATTTTTGAAGAAAGACATAGAGAGTACGTGACCTCTTTGTAAAGCGGGTTGGTCACTTCCTTATGTTGAATGCGCAGTCCAAGTTGCGATTCGCCAGTGCAGGCTTAGATAACACTGACTATGAAGTAGGTGCGGAGTATATCACCAATTGCATTAGTAATATGAAAATATGGGATTTTTATCGCATTTTTATGTCGTTAACATGACAAATGTCTATAAAAATGAGGTCTAGATCGCTTTTATAGCGGTTTGAACGGGCAGGTTTTGAGGTTCAATTGAGGGTCTGATAAGGCTATTGAGCGTAGAAATGCAGCCCAATAGCCTTTCATTGCGGGAGTGTGGGCTTATTGTTGAAGCTTAGCTTTAGCTTCTTCAACTTTAGCGAAGTCTAGCCCGAGTTCTTCAACCGCCTGTTTGATCAGCGCTGGATTTTGCATCACTTGTCCAAGCAGCATTTGCAATTTGTCTTGTGGAAGACCTAATTGTGCCAAAGTGGCCATGGCTGCTAGAGGGTTTTGCGTCAGGGTTTGAAACAGCTCGTTGATCTGCTCGTTACTGATATTGTTTTCTTTCAACATGGCGAGAATGGGGTTCATTCGATTTCCTCTATTCGTCTTTGTTTAGGTCGCAAAAATACAGAAAAACTGCCAAATTCGCGACCCCGGAAAAATTAACCGATGAATTTTCCGATAAAGTTTTGGATATTGCTGAAGCTAGACACGGCCATCACCACCACAATCAGTGCACCAATTGCGGTCAGGTAAACCGGATGCTTGTAGTCACCGACAATATTTTTGCGACGCGTTGCCGCCAGAACGAAACCAAGCACCACGGGTAGGATAATACTGTTAACCAGACCTGCCAACATCAGCAGAAGGATTGGCATGTTCATCATCACTGTGCCAACGCTGGTCAGGATAATAAAGCCGACACACCATGCTTTCTCATTGCGGGCAACCACTGGGAATAGAGTTTTTATGAGTGAAATGGCCATGTAAGAGTTGCCGACAACAGAAGTGATCGAGGCAACAAACAGCACCAAACCAAAAATGAAATAACCGATTTCCCCCGCACCCTGACGGAATGCGTCTGCTGCTGGGTTTGCATTATCCAGTACCGCGCCTGTCGCAATCACACCGAATACCGCCATAAACAGCAAGATACGAATCACCACAGCGATTGAAATGCCTGCCCAAGCGGCTTTCTTGATGTGTTCAACGTTGTTGTCACCTTGAAGCCCCACATCAACCAGACGTTGAGCGCCCGTGTAGTAGCCACCCACGGCACCACCAACGATGGTTAAGGTTGGTAGCAGCAGGCTTCCCATATCCATTGGCATGACTGCCGCCGCTAGGGTGTCGCCCATTGGAGGCAGGCTAGTCATGGCTACATAGGCAATCAAGACAATCATGAACAGACCTAGATAGCGCGCCATCTGATCCATGCGCTTTGACGCGTTATGGACAACAAAGAGTAAACAGCCCACTACGCCAGTAAACAAGGCTCCCCAAGTGGTATCCACGCCAGTTAGGACATTGATACCCAGCGCGGCACCACTTACGTTACCGAAGTTGAACGCCACTGCGCCCAGTGCCAACAGTACACCGATAAAGTAACCCGCTCCCGGAGCAATCTTGTTGGCAATGTCTTGGATACGCAGACCCGAGACACCCACAATGCGCCATAGGTTCATGACGATACCAAAGGTGATGAAGATAGAAGCGAACACCGGGAATGCCATGTCGACTTTGTAGATGTTGGTAAATACTGCGGTTTGCGTTAAAAAACCCGGGCCAACGGAAGTCGTAGCCATTAGGAAAGCGACGCTGAAGATGGCCTTGGATTGCCAATCAGTCTTGAGCTGAGTGTGTGCTTTGGTGGTCATGCCGAATCTCGATTTTTGTTGTCTCTCTATTTATAAAAAAAGGAAAGACAACTGACCGGGATCAGCTGGCGGGAGCCGTTAAGCTCTTGAAAAGTCGAGCCTTTGCGGCTTCGTTTTTGCTGGGCGCAAATACTAGAGAGTAAGGCAGGTGATGTCAATCACTAAAATCAATAAATTTAGTGAGGTTGTTACTCGGTTATCTTTTTCCGTTGGCAATAATACCGATGGCGACAGTGCTTTGTCCTGTCATTTCACACTGTTTGGTGATGGTTGTAAGCACTTGATTCATTGGAAAAGTGGCACGCTAACGTTGCCACTTTTCAGAGAGGTATCTTCGTTTACGCTTGTCTATGTGATTCTCAAGCGTGTTTTTTCTTCGGCTGGTAGTACAAAATCGACATAGATACCGGGAGCTGCAATATTTCCCCTTCCGCATGACCGGGTTGAGCATGGCGCATATTGGTATCACAGATCAAACACCAATCTTGTTGGCATTCGTTCGGCAGTGTAAATCGTGCTGGGGCGCTGGTTTGGTTGATCAAATACAGCATTTCAGGACCATCACTACCAATCCCGATATGTAGTGCGACAGAAGAAAGGCGGTTCCAATCATCCATTTCCATCGGCTTGCCGTCCACCCGACGCCACGCAATACGGTTATTGTTGCGATTCTCACCGCTGAAAGCGCGAATAAAAGGCACCATGTAGGTTTGCCGAGCCGCAACCATACCAGCCAGCCATTCACGAAAGTCTTGTTTGGTTTCGTTACTCTCCCAGTTCAACCAACTGATGTCGTTATCCTGACAGTAAGCGTTATTGTTGCCCTTTTGGGTATGGGAAAGAACATCGGCAGTGACAATATGTGGAATGCCAAAAGCAAACAGCAAGCTGGCCATAAAGTTGCGTTTTTGCCGCTCGCGGGTAGCGCGGATCACAATACTGTCGGTATCACCTTCAAACCCGTAGTTGTCTGAGCGGTTGTCACCGTGGCCATCGCGGTTTTGTTCGCCATTCGCTTCGTTATGTTTGTGCTTGTAGGACACCAAATCTTGTAAGGTGAAACCATCATGATAAGTGATGTAATTGACGGTGAGCTTGTAAGGCCAGTTGGCGGCACTGTACAAGTCACGTGAGCCCATAAGACGGGTTGCAAACTCTTTCAAAAAACCGAGATCGCCACGCCAGAAGCTGCGCGTAATATCGCGAAGTTTGTCGTTGGTTTCGTTCCAACCAAAAGGGAAATTTCCTACTTGGTAGCCATTCGGGCCAATATCCCAAGGCTCGGCGATCAATTTCATTTCACGCAGCACAGGATCCTGCGCGACCGCTTTGAAAAAAGCGGCTTCTTTGCTGAATTCATCCCCTCGACGGCCGAGTGTGGCAGCCAAATCAAAACGGAAACCGTCAATGTGATATTCCGTCACCCAGCAGCGTAGGGTATCCATTACCAGATTCAGCGCAGCTTGATACGAGAGATCGACCGTATTGCCACACCCGGTGTAATTGGCGTAGTTCTCGCCATGATGTAGGTAGTAGTTTGGATCGAGAGCTTTAAGGTTAAAGACAGCGCCGTTTGCTCCACCTTCGGCGGTATGGTTATAAACCACATCCAGAATGACTTGAATTCCGTTGCGATGAAGTTCGCGAATGGTGGTTTTCAGCTCGTTAACTGCATCTTTACTTGCATAACGAGGATCTGGTGCCATAAACACATAGGGGTTATAGCCCCAGTAATTAACTTTGCCACTCTCCAGCAAATGCGGTTCATGCATACAAGCGGCAATCGGTAACAACTGCAGCGTATTGATGTTCTGCTGGCGATAAAAATTGAGCATCGGCTCGCTCACCAAGCCTAAATATTTACCACGCAGTGCGCTATCAACTTGTGGATTTAATTGAGTTAAGCCTTTGACATGGGTTTCAAACAGCACCATTTCATCGCGCGCGATGTTGGGTTTAGCCACATTTTGCCAGTCAAATTGAATATCCGTGACTACACATTTGGGAAGATCAAAACTTTTATGGCTGTCAAACGGAGGCTCGTAGTGTAACGGGCCTTCTAAGGCACGAGCGTAGGGATCAGAAATATAATGCAACTCGTCATCGAGCTGAATTAAAAAACCGTATTTCTGTCCGGCACGAATACCAGAAAGATAAGTGTGTTTAATTCCCGCGTATTCCTGCTCAAGCTGATGAGTTTCATAACTGCCATCAGCGTGAAACAGAGCCAATAAAATATGTTTATTGGCTGGCGAATAAATGGCGAAGTTACAACCCTCAGTATCGAGTGTTGCCCCTAATGGGAAAGGCGTTGACAGGTTCATTTTCATTTTTAATCGTTGTTTTAGCGCACCACTGCTTTAAGTAAAAGGCTTTGCTAGCCTCAGGTCAAGCGCATGGTCACAAATATTTCTTTGTAATTTTATTTCATTTTTATGAACGATTTAGGGCTGAAAAGTGATCGTGAAAACACTTTGTATTGGGTTATTTAGAAAGTGGGTAACCTACTCCCCCCAAATAACGTGATCTAAGCTTTAAAAACAGCATACTGTAATTTTTCTCATCCTTTCTCCTCCCCCTTAAATAAAAGTAGGGTGGAGGAAGTGCCTTTATTCCTCCTCACGTAAGCTCACCACAGTTGAAACAACTGGGGATTCGTTCCCATCTTACCTCTCTTTTTATGCTGCCAACTTTCTGCCTTTGGGGGCTCGACAGAAAAGAGTGTGAAGAATCTAAAATAAAAACCCTAAATGGAGTTAACGATGAAAAAAGTAAGTGTAATTGCTGCCGCAGTGGCTGCAACGCTCGCAGCTGGTTCTGCTTTCGCTGTCGATTTCAATGGCTACTTCCGTGCTGGTACTGGGATCAGTGGTAATGGTGATGCGGATATCGCTTTTCAAAAAAATGGTATTGGTCGCCTCGGTAACGAAAACGACAACTACTATGAATTCGGTTTTTCTGAAGAGCTGAAAACCGGCGATCAAACATGGAAAATCGACTCCATGTTGGCAAAAGGTGATGAAGGTAAAGCGGGTTGGGAAGATAGCAACGCAATCAACGTAGCCCAATTCAACGTGCAAGCGAAAGGTCTGCTGGCTTCTGACAAAGAAGCGGTTCTATGGGCTGGTAAGCGTTACTACCAACGTAAAGATATCCACATCACGGACTTCTACTTCCTGAACACTTCTGGCACCGGTGGTGGTATCGAAAACCTTTCTATCGGTAACCAAAAGCTGTCTGTTGCTCTGCTCCAAGATGGTGAAACAACTAACTCTTCTGGCTACATTTTTGATGCTCGTCTAGCGAACATCGGTCTGTGGGAAAATGCGACACTTGAGCTGGCTGTGGCATACAACTTCGCAACCGAAAAAGACAACAAAACTGAAGCCGCTGACGATGGCGTAATGGGTACTGCGATTCTGCACCAAGGTCTGAGCAATGGTTTTAACCAAACTGTATTCCAATACGGTACAGCAGGTTACGGCGCTCAAATGGCTAACTTCTGGGGTGCAGGTGCTTATTATGGTCGTGGTTCTGCTGACAACAACGATGCTAACGGCTTCCGTCTGTTGAACTGGGGTGTGGTTAACCTAGGCGAAGCGTGGGAAATGGGCCACCAATTGGCTTACCTGTCAGGTTCTGACATCGGCACAGCGAAAGCGGATATCGATCAATACTCTGTTGTTGTACGCCCAATGTACAAGTGGAACGACACTATGCGTACTGTGTTTGAAGCAGGTTACAACAGCGGCGACAACGACAAAGGCGAAGACTTTGAATACAGCAAGTTCACCGTAGCTCAAGCATGGGCAATGGGTAACAGCTTCTGGGCTCGTCCTGAACTGCGTGTTTACGGCTCATACCTGACTGACCACGAAGGTACAACTTTTGGCAGCAAAGGTGATTCAGACTTCGTTATGGGTATCCAAGTTGAAGCTTGGTGGTAATCAACCCACTTGCTCTTAATATCTATTGTCCATAAGCCAAATAGCCGATGTTGATCGGCTATTTTTTTCAAGGTTCATACGCTTACTCATTGCCACACCAAGTAGTTTGGGTATACCGCACATATTTGCTGCGTTGTGGTTTCTCGCAAATGGGTTTGGTGAGAATCTTTAAAAAAATGATAAAAAGGAGTCGTTATGGTGTTGAGAGCCTTATTACTAGGGGGATGTATTGCTTTAGCTGGTTGTCAGAGCACGACAGTGATTGAGCAAGCACAACCTAACGCTGGGCAAGAAGTTCAGCAGGTTGGTCAATTACAAGCGACCAAAGTGAAATTACCTAGCACAACCAAGGTGGCTCTGACCGCGGAGACGCAGTATTTGCGTAACTCACAGATCAGCAGCCCGGTTGCATTGTTTGAAATTCCGGCCGATCGCGGGCAAATGACTCTCACCATTACCAGTGAAATCGGTGACTCGGTATTTTACCCACATGTGATGATTGTTGATGCGCAAGGCCAAGTGTGGAGTCTTACGAAGATGTGGTGTTTGAGTACCGTAAACCACGTTTGCATTTGGGCAATCGCTTAGTCGCTGAATTGGATTTCTACCCACCTCAAGGCTACAAATCCCTGTTTGTTTTGGTTTACACCCAACAGCAAGATTTACAAGAGGTGACTTATGTTGCGCATCCAGCCAGAATTGATGCTGAGGCGCGTGGTAACTATCTGCCTGAAGTGAAAGACATTCCGGTACCCCATATATTAACGGGTACGATTGAGTTGGATGTGTCTGGCCCATCCTTCCTTTCTTTTGTACGCAGTGAAGATCGCCCAACTGCGACGTCAACTGACGCCGCAAAAACGCAGCTTCAAGTTCAACCTGATACTCAAACCTACTATTTCTCATCGATTGAACGCGCAGTGGCCGCGAACGATTTACCCAAAGCGCTCAGCTTGTTAGATGAAGCAAAGGCCCTCGGTATTGAAGGAGCACAAGAGGTGTTTATCAAAGCGGTTAACGCTCGCAAATAACCACATCGACAAACAAAAATGGGTGGAGGATCTCCACCCATTTTTTATCGCACATAGTTTCTAAGTTAGATGTAAAGTACAATTCAACACATCTTTTATTTTTGCTCGGCACAACGTGTCGTGGCAAAGGCGGTCACCCAGTTAGAGAAACTATGAATATTATTGGAATTGCGATTGGCGCTACAGGGTTAACACTGATTCTGGCTTTTGTCTGGATGATTGTGCTATCCGTAAGACGTAAGCGACTGGAAGCAGAACGCAAAGCCAGAGAAGAGGCGTATCGCAAAGCCTTGGAACGCAACCGAGAGCAAGAACGCAAAGAGCGTTTGTTTAAAGCTGAATCCGGTCACATTCCAACCATTCTCTTTTTAGCCAAAGAAGCCGAACGCAGCAGCTTAAAAGAAGCGCTGTTTTGGTATGAAAAAGCCGCTCATCTCGACAACATTCCCGCTATGTATGGCATTGTGCGAGTCTGTCAGCGCATCCGTGAAGATGTGATTGCGAAAGAGAAAGCCAAATTTTGGCAAACTTGTGTGCGTGGCGTGGAAGGGGATATGGCCTCCAAATTCGAAACGGGCATGGCTTGGTTGTATGGTCGCGGAATTGAAGTCAATGTGTCTAAAGGGATTGGTTTCATTCAAGAAGCGGCAGAAGCTAATTTTATTGATGCCATTCTCTTTATGGGTAGTTGGTGTGTCTCGAAAGATAACATTGCGCCAACTCCTGCGGATTCGACCTTTTGGTACAGCAAAGCCGCTAACATGGGCAGTGCGGAAGGCATGATGCGCTTAGGGCTAAACTTGCTGCATGGCATTGGTGGCACCAGTGATTTTCCAATGGCTTGCTACTGGTTAGAGCGGGCTTCTGAAAAAGGCCATCCGGAAGCCATGTACCATGCTGGGGAAGCTTGGATTGATCGCAGCGCTCATGGCAATGCAATTGCGTATATTTGGCTGTTTCTTTCGGCATCAATGGGGTATGAACAGGCGAAAAACTTGCGTGACATGATTGGCGGAAGAATGGGCGTTGAATCCATTGTTGGCCTGCAAGCATTAGCTAAACCGCTACAACGCAAACTGACTACGGGCACGGTGACCAAGCATTCGATGATTCGAGCGCTCAATAAGTTGTACAAACGCCAGATTCCAATCCCGACAAAAGGTGAAGTGATGGATCCGATTGCGGAACAAGAAATAGACTCTTTAATCGAATTAGGTTCGCATAATGAACTTGGTGATGTACCGCAAGAAGGGCAGGGTGAGCGCTTAGATTTTTCGCAAAGCATGATGGATAAAAGAACGCTGTAATTTTCTCGCTTACGAACTACCCCCACACCAGTAAATGCACCAATAAAAACGCCCTGAATCTCAGGGCGTTTTTGCAAGTTGGAAAACCAGCGTTGATTAGAAACCTACGATGTTTTTCGCTTCGAGTTCAGTGAAATATTTAACAGTTTTCACTTTCAATTCTTGAGTTGATGGCTCATCACACACGATCACTGACTTAGGATGCAGTTGCAGTGCAGAAACCGTCCATAGGTGGTTTACGCTGCCTTCTACTGCTGCTTGCAGTGCCTGGGCTTTGTTGTGACCAGTTACTAGGATCATGATTTCTTGTGCATCTAACAGAGTGCCAACACCGATAGTCAGCGCGTATTTAGGCACTTGATTGATATCGCCATCGAAGAAACGTGAGTTCGCGATACGAGTATCTTCCGTCAGAGTCTTAATACGGGTACGTGAAGACAGAGAAGATGCAGGCTCGTTGAACGCGATGTGGCCATCAATACCTACGCCGCCCATGAACAGGTTGATCTTACCGTAAGACTTGATTTTGTCTTCGTAGCGTTTGCATTCTGCTTCGTGATCTTCAGTGTTGCCGTTCAGCAAATTGATGTTCTGTTCTTGAATATCAATGTGGTTGAAGAAGTTGTTGTACATGAATGAACGGTATGATTCTGGGTGATCGGCTGGCAGACCCACGTACTCATCCATGTTGAAAGTCACAACGTGTTTGAAGCTTACTTCACCAGCTTTGTGCATTTCGATCAGCGCTTTGTATGTTGTTAGTGGTGTGCCACCTGTTGGCAGACCAAGAACAAATGGACGCTCAGCCGTCGGTTGAAACTCGTTGATGCGTTTAACAATGTGTGCTGCAGCCCATTTACCAACTTGCGCTGCCGCCTTCAGTGGGATAAGTCTCATGTATTGCCCCTAGATTTGCATTTATGATGTTTTGCTATCCCCTTCCTACTTTAAGCTGCAGCACTTTTTTGGCTACATCAAGTAGTTTGGGTACATGTTAATTTGCATTATAAAATAAGTGATATCGAACTGCCATTGTTTTAGGTCAAAAAATTATAGTCTTGATAGTGCTTGGTCGCGAATAGGCGCATAACTGACTGCATAATCTGCAAGGCTGTTTGTTTTGTCGACATCTTTTTCTTAGGTTGAACACGCAAAGTGACAAAAAATTTATGGACAAAATTAAGTAGATCTTTGAGCTAACGCAGACTACAAACTGGCAAGCAGAGGTCTTACTGACGATACTTAACATGGGCAGATATTGAGGGACAAGATCATGAAAAATGAACTGGAACCGAGCAAAGTGTTGTCAGCGTACGAGAAGGTAATGGAAAACGGCTCGCCGACTGAGTTTGGTAAGATCTATGAAGGTATAGAAGCCTATGCCGACTATGACGGTTATAACGTATTTATGCGTGGTAATGGGGTTGAGCTGAAAGTCGGTTTCCATAACACCTACCACTTGGAATACGAGCAAGAACACCTGCGTGATAGTTTCTTGAAAAAACTCAGTATGTTAGCCAAGTAAAAGGCCGGAAAACAAAGCCCTGAGCGTTTCTCGGCATCAGGGCTTTAGGAGAAAGATCCGGTATTTGGGCCAATTAGTGGCGTAGTGACTCAATCAAATATTTAAGAGTCGGCTCTGGCTCACTGCCTAAATCATCAAATCGAAATTGTGGCTTGATCAACCAGCCGCGCTCAACCAGCTCGTCGATCAAATCGAGATACTGATAGCTGCATTTGCCAACCAGCAGGTTATCTAAGCTGCGTTTTTGTGCTTGCTGCAAGGTGTTAATAAAGCCCTCTAGGTAAAGGTGATCCTTGGTGAACCCGCCGCCGCGATAAACCCGCGTTGTCGTGACAAAAGCACTTTCTCGATCCACACCATACTCTTCAGTGAGATAGCTGAAGGTTTGGTAGAAATTGTGCTCTTTGAGCATGGAATCGACAGCCAACACCCGAGTGGCCAAGGTTTTGAGTCGCTCATGCGACATATAACCTGCCTTATATTCTGCCAAAATGGCCAAGCCTTCTTGTGATTCGGTGGCTCCGGGTAAACCAATCGAAAATACTCGTAAAGGCTGCATGCGACCATTAAAGGTAGTGGCTAGGTGTACGCCAATTTCATGTTGAATGAGGCGCTGTATTTCGGCATGCGAATACATCACTTTGCTGTTCAGATACAAGGTTGGTGGTTTTTTGCCACTCACCATAGCGCGTGCTGCCAGCGACGCAGTCGGGGTGATATGGCAGTGCATACCCCATTCCTGCGCTTTTTTCAGCATGATTTCTGCCGCTTGGTCAGCGTTATACACTTGTCCTTTTTCTTCGGGCAAGGTTTTGGCGTAGAGCAGGAACTTGGCGTTTTCTATCGCCGTGCGATTGGGACGTCCATAAAAGCGCAGCGAGTTATAAAGAAAAGATTCTTGACCAATGCTCGTGAGCAGGTCGATCTTTTCGCTCAGCTTATCGACCATAGAGCTATAGAGCTGTTTTAAGTCAGGATCGGAAATCGTATCAACTGGCAGTTGATAAAGATGCTGCTTAAATTCATTGGCGTTGATCGGCAACTGCTTGTAGCGAAATTCCGGTTTATAGCGACTCGGGGCCGATTCAAAGCGTTTCTGCTCAATATTGATATTGGTTGGGTTGACGTACTTGAGCGTTTCAACTTTGCGAGTCAGTTTGGACAGTGCATCATCAATGGTCAAAATCGCAGGCTCGATGGATGAACCAAGCATTTTCGCTTTGCTGATCCGGCGGCGGTTATGGCGACGCTGAAAGTAAGCACTGGTTTGACTGAGAGCACCTTTGAGACCGCTGCACAGCGCGTTCAATACCAAGGGGTAAACCGTGCCCGTATCTTCTTCCATAAAGACTTTTTTCACTTCAGTTGGTAGCACCAAAGTACGGTCAAAATGGGCGTTGGTATGAGCGATCAGATAACCACGGCCTTCGAACACAGCGTTGATTTCGGTTTTGTTTTCAATGTGCGGTAGCTGGATTTTACTCAGTTCAGCGCAAAAGCGCTTCACTACCGAGCCCCAGCGTTGCATGTCGATTTGCGCCGTGCCCACGTTAAATACCGGCGATGGCTTATCGCCAAGCTGCTTATAGTTGTAGGCATACATATCGAACACAATGACCATGCCGTGCATGGCTTCGAGTTTGCGGATCAACGCTTCGTAGAGCTGATAAAATTCGCTATGTTTGCGATGGCTTTCAGTGCGCTGCTTATCGCTTAACGGACGATTCCAAGCCGACTTATAGC
Organism: Vibrio mimicus CAIM 602; assembly: GCF_000338875.1. Lineage (GTDB taxonomy): Bacteria > Pseudomonadota > Gammaproteobacteria > Enterobacterales > Vibrionaceae > Vibrio > Vibrio mimicus. The sequence goes on from NZ_AOMO01000027.1 coordinate 81,174, forward strand.
GGGTGCTGAGGGTTTTGGCGCGGTTTAGGTCGTACTCGAAACGGGAATCGAGGCCACATAAAGTAATGGGCTGTGATGCGATGAACTGATCGGTATATGGCGCTTCTTCGAGATTGCGCTCGGTCTTGCTGAGCTGGCACTGTTTAAGCAGATCGTCGCGTAGACGGCTTCCAGCATGGATAGCGGTACACACTACTGGTAGATAGTTTTCTATCTTAATGAAGCAGCCAGCGGATTCGAGTTCTCCTGCGAAAGGTTGTTCTCGCTGGATCAGCGATAGCATCTCTTCAAGAGAATAAACGTTGGAAACTGGGTTGGGCATCTTACCCCCAAAAAGGGACGCAAATTCTCGTCCATCCATGCTGGATGGGCTACAAACTGATGATGTAGCCCGAGGGAGGAATTAATCTTCCTCAGTCAAGCTTGGCTCGTCGTCGGTGTAATCTTCAACGCCATCAGGCTTGTTGCGGCCATTCAAGGTATGGAAACGCTTGCGACCACGAGCTAAACGGGTGTATTTCAACCAAGCTTTTTCTAGCTTGCTTTCTGCCAACTCTGGATTTTCTAGCACTTTCAAGAAATGCTCTTCTTCAGCATTTTCGGGGGGTAGCTCACCACTCTCCAAACCGAGCATAGTGTCACCATACAGAGTTAGGATATTCTCTTCTGCTAGAGTAAAGTCTCCAGATTTAGCAAAGCCTCTTGGGAACTTCTTAGTATCGAAAAAACGTTTTTTTCCTTGACGAAATGCTGTCTCAGACATGTCAACCTCGTGTGAATATGTTCAACCACCGTGTAACCGTGGGTTACGGCGAAAGTTAGGCGTAATCTTCGGAAAAGAAAAACAAAAATTTTTTATCGTCATAATACTTCTTACTTGTTAATCTTCATGGGTAACATCAGAGGAAACTATATGGACGTAAAAGTCTTTCGCACCTTTCTTGAATTAGCCAAAGTCCGTCACTTTGGTCGTGCTGCTGAAAATCTGTATTTAACTCAGGCGGCGGTGAGTGCGCGCATCAAACAGCTGGAAAATCATTTCGATGCTCAACTGTTTACCCGTGATCGGAATAACATCAAATTGACCTCCGCGGGTGAGCGTTTAGTGGGGTACGCCGAGGTCATGGTTGCAACGCTCCAGCAAGCCAAATTTGAATTGTCGCTGGAAAGCGGTAAGGCATTGCAGCTTACCTTGGGCGGTACTCCCAACATTTGGGATGCGTATTTACAGCACTGTTTAAGCCGAATTACGGATACGTTTGAAGGCTATGGTTTTCTGGCGGAAGTAATGGGTCGCGAACAATTGAATCGTGGCTTACTTGAGCGCACTTTAGATATGGCATTTGCACTGGATCCGATCAAAGCGGAAGAGCTGCAGTGTAAAAAAGTGGCCGATCTGGTTTTGGTTTTGGTTTCCACCCGACCCGATGATGCCGAAAGCGTCTTTGAAAATCGTTATGTCTATGTGGACTGGGGATCACGCTTTGCTTCTGAGCATGCGGATCGCCACCCCAAAGCTCCCGCTCCGTTTTTAAGAACGTCGACAGCAAGAATTGCTCTCGATTTTATTCTTGAGAAAGGGGGAAGTGCTTACTTACCGGAAACCATGGCGTTGCCGTTGCTTGAATCGGGAGAACTGTATCGAGTGTCTGAGGTCAATGAATGGCAGCGACCGCTTTATTTGAGCTATCGTAAAAACAGCTCATCAATTGAGGCGATTGTCCAAGTCGAAAAATTGATGAAATCTCTCGATCCAATGACAACTGTTCGTAATTTGGGAAAAGTAGACGCGGTTTTAAACCATAGTGTTGAAGGCTGATAGCCGTTGAGTATTGAAAACAAAGGGGAATCGTTAGAAACGATTCCCCTTTGAGGTGTAATCAATCCAGCTATGGGTTACGACCAGCGTTTGGCGAGCAGATTATCTACACTCAGACGTCCCGCTCCGGAAATCAGTAATGACATTGAACCAGCCAGCAGCGCTAAACCAAACTCGTAACCACCGTTCGCCAAAAACAAACCGCTGCTGAAATGCACACTAAAAATCGCCACCAACATAGTGACAGATAATACTAAAGCGGCTGGGCGGGTCAGAACGCCAAGTAAAATCGCCAAGCCACCGAAAAATTCGCCGCTGCCGGCTAAAAAAGCCATTGCAACGCCCGGTTCTAAACCAATAGAAGCCATCCATTGACCAGTGCCTTCTAAACCATAGCCACCAAACCAACCAAACAATTTCTGCGCACCGTGAGCCATAAAAATAATGGCCAGAGGAAGACGCAGTGCTAAAGGTGCCCAAGAACTTGGTGAAGTGAGAGTGGTTTTCAATAATGTACGCATGATCAAATCCTGTCGGTTGATTCCCATCCCACTCGACGTAACTTCAGTAGTTTGGGTTGAAATTTTTGAATGATAAAAATGGTCTGTGTGTTCGATGGAGAGGAGTGTATGTAATGCAGCTTGCTAATAAAATCTGCACTGAATGATGTTCTTGTTCGAAAATATCGAATGAACTTTTCCGGTTAATCTCAATATTCAGTTCCGAAAATGGCTAGCGTAGGGATCAGAAGTCCGTAGACTAACGGTAAACAAGCGCAGGAGAGAGCGAAATGACATCGCTGAATGAATACACTACGGAAGAGTACCAGCGTGCGCGGATGAGCCGAGATCCACGTTTTGATGGCCGCTTTTTTGTGGCGGTGAAAACAACCGGGATTTTTTGTCGTCCGATTTGTCCGGCAAATTTACCCAAAGAAGAAAATGTGGAGTATTTCACCACTCAAGCTCAGGCTGTTTCGGCGGGCTATCGCCCATGTTTGCGTTGCCGACCGGAGAGCGCACCCAATTCATGGGCTTGGAAAGGGGCAGAAACTACTTTTTTACGTGCTTTGAAGTTGATTGAGCAAGGGGAACTGCAAGGCAATCTGGATGAGTTAGCCGCTCGGTTAGGCATCAGTGATCGCTATTTGCGTCAGTTGTTTCAACGCCATTTAGGACTACCACCCAAGCAGTATGCCCAGATCCAGCAATTGATGTTCGCCAAGCAGCTTCTGCATTCGAGCCAAATTTCCATTACGGAAGTGGCTTATGCCAGTGGTTTTCAAAGTACTCGTCGCTTCAATGATGCGTTTCAAAAGCTTTTCCGTTTGACTCCAACGCAAGTGCGACGTGATCGAACGGACTTACCCTCTCGTAATCAACTCACGTTGGCTTTTCGCGGGCCATTTGACTGGGCGCACATGCTGGATTTCTATCGCCTGAGAGCAATTGAGGGCATGGAATTGGTCGATGAACAAAGTTATCAGCGTCATTTTGTACTCGGTGAAGGAAAGGGTTGGTTTAAGGCAAGCATGGGGGAGTCCCACTTACAGATTGAGTTTGAAATGGAACGCTTAAGTGATTTGCGCCATTTGGTTGCTCGGTTAAGACGAATGTTTGATCTGGATGCCGACCTGATCACGATTGAGGCACAGTTGGCGCAAGTTGCGCCGGGTTGGTGATTCGCTCTGGGATCCGCATTCCAGGAGTGTGGAATGCTTGGGAAGCGGGCGTTCGCGCTGTGTTAGGTCAACAAGTTTCGGTAAAAGCGGCCATTGGGCAATTGAATTTGTTGGCATCGCAGCTTACTGCTTCTGAAGGTTCGGAACGCTATTTCCCGACTCCGGAGCAGGTGAATGCGCACGATTTAAGTTTTTTACGTATGCCTCAAAGACGTAAAGAGACATTAAAGCGGTTGGCTGAGTATGTGTTGCTGCATCCGATGGATCCGCCCTCGGAGTGGTTACAGCTGAGTGGCATTGGTCCATGGACTGTCGACTACGCTCAGTTACGTGGTGAATCGCAAAGCGATCGATTTTTAACGGGTGATCTGGTGGTCAAAAAAGCACTGGCTCAGTTCCCCTTGCTGACCGCGGAGTCTGTTGCCCCGTGGGGCAGCTATGCCACTTTTCATTGTTGGAGCCATTAAATGAAAAACTTTACTTACTATGAATCGCCGTTGGGCAGAATGACTCTGCAAGCCGATCAACAGGGTTTACTTGGGGTGTGGTTTGCTACTCAAACGACTCAACCTGAGCATTTGGGCGACTATGCAACAGAATGTCCTATACTTAACAAAGCGATACAGCAGTTGGACGAGTATTTTGCAGGCCAACGTACTCAGTTTGATTTGCCACTCGCGGCGCGCGGTACAGCATTTCAGCAATCAGTTTGGCACGCGCTATGCAGTATTCCTTATGGGGAAATTTGGAGTTATCAGCAACTGGCTGAGGCGATAGGTAACCCTAAGGCAGTGAGGGCGGTTGGGCTTGCTAATGGCAAAAACCCTATTTCGGTCATTGTTCCTTGCCATCGTGTGGTGGGGAAAAATGGTAAACTTACCGGATATGCAGGTGGTTTAGAACGCAAAGCCTTTTTGCTCGAGTTGGAGCAGCGAGAGTAAGGATAACCATATGGATTGGGTCACATCGAAACGCATTATTCTCATCATGGCTGTATTGCTATTAGGCGGCTGTTTCCAAGAAGAATTGGAGAATTTCGTGAATCGGGAGACCCTAGCGTTCAATGGTCTGTACGATAACCCCCACAATAAGGATATTTTGGAATTCCGGCAGGGCATCGTCTACATCCATTCTTCGGATCAAAAGTGGGAGCGCCCTTTTAGCGTGGAAGGGAAAACATTACGGATCCAGATCCGTAACAGTTCCAAAGAAAAGCGAGATGACTTGTTCATGACCATTCATGGTGGTGGAGAAGTCTTGACCTGTAATGCCTGTGCCATGTTTCATCTGAGTAACAACTGGGTCAAGCTCAATGCTGAACCGCAAGGCTTTAAGCCAACTGAAATAAAATAAGCCCGCTAAACGCGGGCTTAGGCGTGATAGACAAATCCCTACATTCACCTATCTATTGCACTTTTGACTCGAAGCCGCTGCGGTATTGAATGCAACGGCAACGAGTTCAGTTAGGTCGGCGTTACCACAGACCGATCACTTTCCACCATGCACCACCGATGAAGAAGAAAATCGGGATGACGATCAGAGTGAACACGAAACCAATCTTCCACCACTGTTTTAGGCTGTGGAAACCGGCACCAAACAAGATAGGAGCAGGGCCAGAAGAATAGTGAGTGGTCGACATGTAAAGGTTACTGAAGATACCAAGCACAATCGCTGCCAACATGGCTGGTGCGCCTGCCGCAATCGCAATCGCGAGGAAAGCGGAGTACATGGCACTAATGTGTGCCATTGCACTGGCCATTAAGTAGTGGCTATAGAAATACACCAGAAGCAAGATACCTAAAGTGGCGATCCAACCGTAACCCGCGAGTGACGCGCCAATCATACCGCCGAACCATTTAATAAAGCCGAGCTTGTTGAGTTCGCTTGCCATCATCACCAGTACCGCAAACCAAGTGATGGTATGCCACGCTTCTTTTTCACCCAGAACCGCATCCCAAGTAATTGCTTTGGTAATAAGCAGGAACAACATACCCATGAGAGCCGTTACTGTGGCGTGAATGCCCAGCGTTGGCCCTAAAACCCAAAGTGTAACCATGCCAAGGAAGGTGATGCACACCATCCATTCATCACGGCTCATTTTGCCCATATCCGTCAGGTTCTTTTTCGCCAAAGCACGCATTTCTGGCGTCTTTTTGAGCTCAGGTGGAAAGAAGGTGTACATGGCCAGCGGAATGACGAACAGGCAGACTAATCCGGGGACAATGGCAGCTAACGCCCAGCCACCCCAAGTGATCGTGATCCCTTGTTCTGCTGCAAATTTAGCTGCGAGAGGGTTGCCGGCCATTGAGGTTAGGAACATGGCACAAGTGATCGCATTACACTGGAAAATACACTGTACTAAAAATGAACCAATGCGATTTTGTGTGCCTTTTTCTGGATCTGAGTCGTAGGCTGCCGCAACGGAGCGAAACAGTGGCGCGATGATACCACCACAACGTGCTGTAGTACTGGGAGTGGCAGGCGCGAACAGTAAGTCAGTCAACACTAAACCATAAGCCAACCCCAATGAGTTGTGACCTAACTTAGAGATAAACCAATAACCGACTCGGCGACCAAAACCGGTACTAATGAAACCACGCGAAATAAAGAACGCGGCGGCAATCATCCAGATGGTTGGATCTGAAAAACCCGCGAGGGCGGCTTTAATGGGCAAAATGCCCAGTAATACAGTGGCACACAGCCCCATTAATGCCATGGCACCAAGGGTAAGGGAGCAAGGATCAAACTGAGTACCGTGGTAATAAACACGATCATCATTTGCCATGCTTTGGGTTCAAGGCCTTCGGGAACTGGCATAAACCACAGTAACCCACCAAATACGATTAAGGCGAGTAGCTTTAGGTTGCTTGATGAGAACATATACACCTCCAATGTTTTTTTACTAACTTAGCCGTGGCGGTGTAAGAAATGCTGAGTCAAATCAAGTTTTATTATTCCTGATAAGATGCGTTTTAAGCTATGGGGGTGAGTGCAAAGCGGTTTTGTAAGCCACCTGAGATTAAAGCGGTTAAAAACATTAAATTCATAAAATTCATCCGTTCGATCTTGATCATATTTTTATGTTTTCGCGCCTTTGCCTTGGAGTGCATTACCGTATGCTTGGCCTAATTGCGTAAAGGATGACTGTAATGCCAAGCCGAATGATCCCCCGAACCTTCACTCAACAATTAACGGTATTGCTCTGTGTTGCCTTTGTAGCAGGGGCTGCCGTGTGGTGGTGGTTCAGTGCCGATAAAATCCAACGTTTGATGACTCATCAGATTGCGCTGAGGGCTCAGGTACAAGCGGCGCAGTTGGCAACCTTTCCCGAGCTGATCGAGGCCGTCGCTGCACGTGATACTGAGCAGGTGAGTTATCTTGTAGAGTCATTACAAAGTGTCACTGATGCAGATTTCATCACCGTGAGTGATCAAGCGGGGATTCGCCTTGCGCACCCCATCGCCTCACGCATTGGTTTACCTGTGGTGGGGGATGATATTCGCCCGGCTTTAGAGGAAGGAAAAGCTTACCTTTCTTACAGTGTTGGTTCGATGGGACCATCGCTGCGTTACATCTCGCCAATTCGTGCAACAAATGGCGACATCATTGGAATGATCAAAGTAGGTTACCTGCTGGATACGGTAGCGGTTTGGCAAAGTGAGAAATTGCAGCCGTTACTGATGGTGGGGGGCATAACTTTGCTGCTCGCCACGCTGATTTCCACCGCTTTTGCGCGGTTAGTACGTCGGCAAATGCAAGATCGCGAACCTTGGCAATTAGCCCAGTCACTAATGACTTACGAAGGCGTGATCCAAGCCACTCACGAGGGCTTGATTGCGATGAATCAACAAGGGGAAATCTACCTCATCAACGACTCAGCCAAGCAACTGATTGGGGCTGCGCCGCATCAACTTGGCCTCATTGCACAGTGGTTGCAAGGGGTGACGACTCAGGCAAAAAGTGACAAGTACATTGACCAACTGGCGAGCTTAAATGGGCGTTCCTTAGTGGTGGGTTGCGTGCCGCTGTGGGGGAAAAACGGCTCTGCTGGGGCAGTGTACAGTTTACGGGCACACAGCGAATTACAAGCGCTGGCAGATCGGCTGCAACAAGTCGATCAATATGTTGAAAGTGTCAGAATTGCTCGCCATGAGTATCGTAATAAGCTGTCAACTTTAGCGGGACTGCTGCAGTTGCAGCATTATGATCAAGCACTGCAGTATGTTTTGCAGCAGAGTAACCTCAATCAAGTACAGATGGATGCTTTACGCCATCTTCATGCTTGGCCACAGCTTACGGCGATCTTAATGGGCAAATGGAGTAAAGCGCAGGAGTGGCATATTCCGCTGGATTACCGTGCGGTAGAAAGTGTGGCTTCGTTGTGCATCAGCGAAGAGTCTTTTTGTACCTTAGTGGGTAATTTAATCGATAACAGTTTAGATGCGGTGCGTGGACGAACGGAACCTTGGGTGCGGGTGTTTTTACACCAAAATGAGCACGAGCTTTGTTTACGAGTCAGCAATAATGGCCCCATGGTTACCCAAGCTTTAACCGAGTTATGCCGCCCAGGAGTGACAACCAAACAAGGCGAAGGTGAGCGTGGACTTGGATTGTATCTGGTGCAATCGCTGGTTAGTCGTGCTCAAGGGCACATAGAGCTGGATAGTGACGAGCACGAAACCACCTTCAGCATTTATCTACCTAAGGAGTGAATATGCTCAGTGTGATCATCGTAGAAGATGACCCTCAGATTGGCGGATTACATGCACAGTTTGTACAACAAGATGGGCGGTTTAAGGTGCTTGCTATTGTCTCCACCTTGGCGGATGCACAGAAAATGATTGAATGGGCGAAGCCGGATTTGGTTTTAGTGGATAACTATTTGCCGGACGGTTTAGGCATCGATCTGGTGAGAGCATTGATTGATGTCCAACCGAGACCGGAATGTGTTTTAGTGACGGCGGCTTGTGATGTTGAAACCGCCCAGCAAGCGTATCGCTTCGGTGCATTTGATTATTTAGTGAAACCCGTAGATTACCGACGATTGGCCGAAAGTTTGCAGCGCTTTTATCGCCTACATCACCCCGAGCCACTACCTAAAGCGGTTAGGCAGCAGGATTTGGATGAGCTGTTTCATCCACAACGAGGCAAAGCCAGTTCAGCGATTGATGATTTTACGTTAGAGCAGATGTTGGAGCATTTTTCCCATGCTCATGTTGAGCATACAGCGGATTCGATGGCTTTGAGGCTTGGGATCAGTAAAAGCACGGCACGGCGTTACTTAGATAGCGCAGTCGATGCTGGTGAAATCATTGCTTACCTTGAACATGGTAAAGTGGGGCGGCCAACCCGAGTGTATCGCCGCCCCCGTTTAGATGAAATCACCCGTTAAGTGAATAAATGGCTGTTGATCAGCAGGTGCAACACAATGCTGACCACATACCCAAGCAAGATCACGGGTGTCCATTTCAAATGGCTTAGGAAGGTGTATTTGCCGTGAGCGGCTCCCATCAGTGCAACGCCAGCAGCAGAGCCAATCGAAAGTAAGCTACCGCCCACACCCGCAGTGAGTGTTACTAATAGCCAGTTGCCGACAGACATCTCGGGCTGCATGGATAAAACGGCAAACATCACGGGAATGTTATCGACTACCGAAGACAGTAACCCAACCAACACGTTGGCCCAGATAGGGTTCCATTCGGTATAGATGATTTCTGATACCAAGCCCAGATAGCCAAGCAAGCTCAAACCGCCGACACACATCACCACGCCGTAGAAAAACAGCAAGGTATCCCATTCGGCGTGGGAAATACTCCTGAACACATCAAACGGAACGACCGAACCGATGCGCTTGAGTGCCGCCTCATCTTTTTTGGCCATCGCGATCGCTGTTTTCTTGGCTAGTGAACTGGCCAAGGTTTTGCGTAGGAAGTAGCCAAAAAACTGCAAGTAGGCGAGCCCCATCATCATGCCGATCACCGGTGGGAAGTGGAACAAGGCATGGAAGCTGACTGCCGAAATAATGGTGAATATAAACAGCAATACAATACGTTTTGCTCCGCGTTTGAGTTCCACTTCTTCTTGTAAGCTGGTGGGGGTTTGGTTGGGAATAAACAGCGACATGATAAACGCGGGAACCAGATAGTTCGCCAATGAAGGGATAAACAGGTCCATAAACTCAAGGAAACTGACATGTCCTGCCTGCCAAACCATTAATGTGGTGATGTCACCAAACGGGCTGAATGCACCACCCGCATTAGCAGCAATGACGATATTGATACAGGCTAAGCTGACGAAACGCTGGTTATCTCCACCGACTTTCAATACCACCGCACACATCAATAAAGCCGTGGTTAGGTTGTCGGCAATCGGTGAAATAAAGAAGGCGAGCCAGCCTGTGATCCAAAACAGAGTGTGAAAATTGAAGCCTTTGTTAATCATCCACGCTTTGAGCGCATCAAATAAACGCCGCTCTTCCATCGCACTGATGTACGTCATCGCCACTAATAAGAACAGTAACAATTCGGCGTACTCGAGTAAGTTATGTTCCAGTGCCTGCCGAGCAATTTCTGTCGAGCCGGTTTGCTGATAAACGTAACCTATCATCGCCCAAATCACCCCTGCGGCAAGCAAAACGGGTTTGGACTTACGTAGTTGGAGATACTCTTCAAGCATCACCAAGGTATAGGCGATCGCAAAAATGATCAGCGCGGCATAGCCAATATTGGAGTGGGTCAAATCTAAAAGCTGTTCGGTTGATGTTGAAGCTAAACTGAGTGGCGAAAAAAGAAAAAGACTAAGTAGCGCTATCCGACCCGTCATAACAAAGCTCCTTTTGATACCCACTTTTTTGAAGCTGATGCTTCCAATTTTTGGGTGGTGATGGGGGAAAGTTCTTGAAAAGATTACCTCCATGCTGAATCTGAAGTTGTGACCTAGCTTCGAAATGGTTGTTTATTAATCACATCTTCTGTGAATGTGATACTTATCACGCTACAAAATTGTTGTGTTCAATTGACAGGGTGAAGCGGTTTTTAGGTGTTTCTTCGCGATATGAATTAATCAACTATGCTTTTCATGCGCCATTTCACAAAATAATATTTTATTTTTCATCGTGAGATTAGTTTCATCCTCTCATTGACTTCGATCATCACCTCTAGCACGAAATAAGTTCACCATCGCCTCAACCTGTTTCCAATTTCATAGAGGTAATTATGAGTCAACCGACAACGCTGGAGCGAAAAGTGACTTGGGGGGTGCTATGTCGCGTTAGCATTCGCCGTGGTCTTTTTCTCTGGTTTACTACAGTCTAACCAATGGTATGGGGTGTTTGATTTCACCACCCTAAACGGTGCCTTTGGTAAGGTCGCTTACAATGTGAGCGAAACCGCGGATGGTCTGCAAGTGGCGACCACTTCTTTACGCGGCCAAGGTGGTAGCGGTGCGCGTGATGGTTTTTTGTTTGCTCTTACTCTGATCCCAACCGTGATGTTTGCACTGGGGATGATCAATGTGCTTGAGCACTATGGTGCGCTTGATGCTGCACGTAAACTTTTGACCCCGTTACTGCGTCCTATCATGGGTATTCCGGGTAACACAGGTTTGGCGTTGATTGCTTCTTTGCAAAGTACGGATGCCGGCGCGGCGATGACTCGTCAGCTCAAAGACGAAGGGCACATGACAAAGCGTGAAGCTGACGTCTTCACCATGTTCCAATTCTCAGCGGGGGCGACCATCGTAAACTTTTTCTCTTCTGGCGCGGTGCTGTTTACCCTCACATTGGCCGATGGCTCTTCCGCAGTGACGTCTTCTATCGGCCTTGCGGTCGCGGTGATGTTTATCTTCAAAATCGTGGGTGCCAACCTTTTCCGCATCTACTTGAACCTGACCGAAGGTAAAGAATCATCGAACCCAGAAGCACAACAAGAGGAAGCGGCAAAATGAGTGAAGTAAAAGCGAAAAAGCCAATGGTGACCGATATCTTCGTCGAAGGTGCGAAGAAAGGTTGGGTGATTGCCACGACTTCAACCGTACCGAATGTGTTGATGGCGTTTGTGATCATCAAAGCACTGCAAATTACGGGTGCTTTGGAGCTGATGGGTACAGTATTTTCACCTGTGATGGCGATTTTTGGATTGCCGGGTGAAGCGGCAGCGGTACTGATCGGTGCGTGGATGTCGATGGGTGGCGCAGTGGGTGTGGTGATCACGCTGTTCGACCAAGGTATTTTGAACGGTACACACATTGCGATTTTGGCTCCTGCGATCTATTTGATGGGTTCACAAGTGCAGTACATCGGCCGAATCCTTGGCCCAATTGGTACTGAAGGCCGTTACATCCCAGTGATGATTGGTATCTCAGTATTGAATGCCTTTGGTGCTATGTGGGTGATGAACCTGTTTCTATAATCGATCCTTTTCTTACTTGAAGCTGCAACACTAAGTAGTTTGGGTATAAATATTATCGCTAAAAATAGAAAAGGCCTCGCATTGTGAGAGGCCTTTTTACTATGTGACATCAAAAGAAGTTGATGAGCTTACAGAGCTTGCGATAAGTGTACCGCTTCTTCTTTTTCACCGGCTTTCGGATCGGCAAAACGTGTTGCATCAAAAGCGTTTTCTGATTTCGCGACGATGCATGACACACACGCATCACCCGTGATATTGACCGCCGTGCGGATCATATCCAATAAACGATCGACACCCATAATCAGCGCAATGCCTTCCACTGGCAGGCCTACTTGGTTGAGTACCATCGCCAGCATGACTAAGCCCACCCCCGGAACCCCGGCAGTACCCACTGAAGCCAGTGTGGCTGTTAGGATCACCATTAGGTAATCGGTCATAGTGAGATCAATATTAAAAGCTTGTGCGATAAACGCGGTCGCTACACCTTGCATGATGGCAGTGCCATCCATGTTCACGGTTGCGCCCAGCGGCACAGTGAAAGAGGCAACTTTGTTATCCACACCTAGGCGGTTTTTCACCGTTTCCATCGTCACTGGAATCGTGGCGTTGGATGACGCGGTCGAAAACGCAAACATGATGGCATCCTCCATTTTACGGAAGAACACCAGTGGGTTTAGGCCAGCAAAGGTTTTCAGCATCAAACCATAGGTGATAAAGGCATGCAGCAACAAAGTACCTGCCAGCACGACAAAGTATTCTGCCAAATTCAAAATCGCGCCAAGGCCAAGCCCTGTGAACAGTTTCGCCATCAGGAAAAATACGCCGTATGGGGCTAAGTTCATCAACATCGCGACCAGCTTCATGATCACTTCGTTAAGATCGCTGAATACCTGAGCAATCCGTTCACCCGGTTTTCCAGCGGCACTGATGGCAACGCCAAACAACACAGCAAAGATAATGATCTGCAAGGTATTGCCTTGCGCCATCGCACTGATTGGGTTAGTCGGGAACATATCCACGATCACTTTGCCCAGTGAAGGTGCTTCAGCAGAGGTAAAGTTGCTGGCGGCAGTTAAATCTGCGCCTGCGCCCGGTTTAAACAGGCTACCCATGGTGAGGGCGAGGGTAATGGCAATGGCCGTTGTGGCGAGATAAAAACCTAAGGTTTTACTGCCCATTCGTCCAAGTGTTGAGAGATCTTTCAGTGAACTGGTACCACACACCAGTGAAACAAACACCAGCGGCACTACCAACATTTTCAAGCTGGCGATAAATATCTTTCCGCCAACGTCAAACAATCCATTAACGATATATGCGTCTACAAATCCATTTCCTGCAAACAGGGCGCGAATCGCAAATCCAGTCAAAATACCGGCTACCATACCAAGGATGACCTTAGCGGTTAGCGATAACGGTTTTTTGGTATTCATCCAGAACACTCCTTATAGTTATTCGCTTTGACATCATTCCAAAGCGAGCGGGAGGTTAGCAGGCGTGTTCTGAAATCCGAAAACAAAATGCAAAATTCACCATTTCATTGTGATCTTCATCACTTAAATGACTCAAAAATGTCGCATTTGTTAACAAGTTTTTAGCTTTAAATTTTGCCTTTGATATCAATTACAACATATAACTTTGCATATGCAACAAAAATAGCGATTCTTACTGTATGAAAATGGTCTATGGATTTGGTTTCACTGCGTTGGCGAAAATCCTGAAGGCAGAATTCGACGTAATGAGAACCCAGTGACCAACATAGTTCCCGTCAACACCAATACTGTGCCGATTAAGGTATTCAGACCAACGGGCTCATCCAAAATCCAATATCCCCAAAGAATGCCAAACACAGGGATCAAGAAGGTGACAGAAAGCGTAGAAGCCGCCCCGATCTCTTTGACTAAACGGAAATAAATTAAATAAGCCAACCCAGTACAAATGACACCAAGAGCAATAACGGCACTCCATTCTATGCTGGAAGGCCATTGGCGTAATGGAACAAACAACATAAGTGGAGCAACCCATATGCACGCCGCCCACATGCTGCCGTGGGCATTCTCAAATGCACTGACTTGTGGAGCTTGCTTAGTGTAATTGGTGGCTAAGCCGTAGCTTCCTGCCGCCAAGGCCGCACAAATAATTGGCAGTGAAGCCTCTGGGCCGATGGCTGCGACATCCCATCCAACAATCACTGCAACACCTGTTACTCCCAGTAAAAGCCCAGCGAGTGCTTTGCGAGTGAGTGGCGTGCCATGCCAGAAAAAACCGATCACGGCTCCCCAGATGGGCGCGGTTGAGTTCAGTATGGAAAGCGTCGATACATTGAGAGTTAAGGCGGCGTAAGCGAAAAGGAGAAAAGGAACGGCTGTATTGATTAATCCCAAGATCAAGAAATGACGCCAATGCCGGCGAATCAGAAGGGATTTTTTCAGTAATTGAGCAATGAGTAAAAGACTTAAGGCCGCAAATGCAACGCGAGCCTCAATCAAATAGGCAGGGCCAAAACTGTGCGCGGCTATTCGCATAAACAGAAAGGAGCCACCCCAAATAGCAGCCAAACATAAAAGTTGCAGTAGATGCACCAGCGACATAAGTATCCCTTCTTCTTATCCAGAGCGCTTAATCTCAACCACAAAGAGAAATTATGCAATCGAGAAATTGATTAGAGTTCCGGAAATGGCCATGAGTCTAATGGTGAAAATTGTTCAGTCGCGTCTGTCACGTGTTCAAAGCTGGGGCACAGTGTCGTTAATTCAACAAGAAAATGAGAGGCGCGCCACTATTGGGCTCGTTTATCAGTAAGGAATTTTTACTATGCGAAATAAGTCACGGTTTGATCGTCCATTTATTCATAGATTAATTTTTTTGCTGCTCTAAATAAGGAACTATCATAATGAAAAAAACACTCCTCACCCTTGCCATCAGTGGTGTTATGGCATTAAGCTGCCTTACTCGGTCGTTGCGAAAGAGAATGCGGCTAAGCCTAGCGTTGAATACAGCCAGTTTGTTACTCAACGCCAAGTTGTGGATCAACTTCTGGAAGATGCATTAACCGCATTTAAGTCTCCAGCACGAGTTTCACATGCTGGGTTTACGGCCAAAATGCCTAGCAATATGGAAATTGTTACTCAGCGCCTGCTCGAGGCTTATCAACTGGAGCCTTATCGAACCGATTTGTTAATTTCCGCTGCGAATGCACAGATCTACAACAAGAATGTTGACCAAGCGATTGAGCTGTTTAACCAAGCACTCAGTGTTGCTCCTGATGACGTTGATGTGCATACCTATTTAGCGGTGTGGCAAAAATTTAAAGGGAATGATGCGGCTTACCAGAAACACTTTAAAGCAGTGAAGTCCTTAAATGCTGGTCGAGCTGTGGATCTGCAACGTATTCTTGAAACGGTAGATCGCATTGTGGCAACACCTTTGAAAGCCGAAGCAACCCAAAAATTAGGGCAAGATGGAGCGATTGTGACATTGGGCTACGCGCTGAATCCTGATGGCTCAATGCACGAAATTTTGGTTAAGCGTTTAGAAACCACTCTTGCGATGGCAAAAGCTAACCCAGAAGCCATGATTATTTTGACCGGTGGTGTGCCGCAAAATCATAAAACCGAAGGGAAATTGATGGCGGATTGGCTGATTGAACGTGGTGTTAGCGCAACACGTATTATTGAAGAAAACTACGCTACCAGCACGGTCGATAACGCGTTATTTAGCAGTTACGCTTTGGCTCGCCATGGTATCAAGCACGCGACCATCATTAGTTCGGCAAGTCATGTTCGCCGTGGACAAACTTTATTTGAAGTGGCGAGCTGGCAAACTGGCCCGAAAGGCATCACATTCGATACGGTTTCGTATCCTGACAAGCCACTAAATGAACTTGAAAAAGCATCCAGCGGTGAGTTGTTAGGCATCTACCGTGACGCGCTGCGTACTTACGGTATGTGGAGCTACCGCTCTTACCCATTAGAATCTCGCTAGTTTTGCTAATGAGATAAATCTGAGGCCGCGCTAAGCGGCCTCTTTGTTTGTGTAGCGTTTTGTTGGTTGAATTCCAAGGGTATTTGCTTTTCAATACCGAGGTGAATTGCATAAGGAATCTTTCTCGTGGCTCGTCCTAAAATTCCGCGCCGAATTGGCTGTCATCCCCCCGCATCTTGTTTTAAACCCAATGGTGTTCCCATGAGTCAACTCGACAGTGTTGAGCTAGCACCTGATGAACTCGAAGCATTGAGATTGGTTGATCAGCTTGGGCTACAGCAGCAGCAAGCGGCTCTGCAAATGCAAGTTTCTCGGCAAACATTGGCCAATTTGGTCAAAGCCGCACGATTTAAAGTGGTGGACTGCTTACTGAATCAGAAAGCACTCCATATTCAAGCGCAGGAAAAAATTTCATCGGATTAGGCTATTAAACTAATCGAGACAAGCAACCTGCATACCCGCAAGGTGAATGGTAACTTACGTGTTACAGAACCGCTGTGACCAACCACTTTCTTCTTCTATCCATGCGTTGAGAGTGGTTCTTTTGCCAAGCTCTTATTCACCTGGCTACCCCGACTGAAACTTATCATTTCATTCGGGGATTTTTTTATGGTGAAACTTACCGTGGCGAATGAAATGATCAATTTGATGAGCCACTTTGTGGCTGTACACCAAACCTGTGTGGCTCTGGCGAAGTTGGAGATGATCGGCCATACCGGAAATTTGAGTTTCCGCTACAGTCACGGTTCCATCACACAGTCGCGATCCACCGAGTAAAATTGGCCGAAATCCTAACGGCAAGGTTCCGGCTATGCTGCCGAGTAATTGTGGAAGTTCCCACGTATCTTGGTGCAGTTCCAATCCATACAGAGGTGCGTTACCTAAAATAGCGCCAAATCCCATTTGTTGAATTTTGCCCACAATCGAAGCCCCTTTGAGTGGTGATCCCAAGGCCACGACATGAGAAATTAAACTCAGAGGAGGGCGGCGAGAGCGTAAATAGCGTTTGATCATCAAGCCACCTAAGCTATGACCAACCAATACGTTAACTTGACGGGGACTAAGCGCTTGGTCAATGGCTTGGAACACCTTCTCATCATCAATCGCTACCGTGTTGTAGCTGATGACTTGTGTTTGATATCCAAGCTTATTCAGCCGCTGGGCGAGAGGCTGCATGACTAAGCCATGCATGTATAGACCATGCAGAATAACGATCTTCATGAGTAATGACTTCCTCAACGACAAAGATGCTTATTATCTAACCATGCTTTGTAAGGAATAAAAAGGCCAGAAAAAGAAGCATAAGATTATCTGGATTTTGTTTTTCGAAAAAATAGAACAAGTTTCTAGCTGAAAATGCGTTTTAAAAGTGCTTTTTGTTGCAAACTTGTTTCATTTTTCTGCGTGATGGAAAGCAGTAAGAGAGCTGAACTTTTAAGCCATATTTTCTAAATTACAGATCGAATAAAAACGATAAAATAATAAACTTACTTACAATTAGTAAGCATATTATTTATGAGCTAATACGTTGAATGAATCTATTCAAATGTTATGATGGCTGAACAAACACAACAACAAATAGAGAATATTCGTGGACGTAAATATAAAGCCGCAAAGAATACCCCTTAATGACTTGATCGCTTTAGAACAGCTAGACAGAATTTCAACAAAATGGGTGGCACATATACTTTGGCACCTTGAATCGTATGAGCAAGTGCGTTTTGGTGAACTACAATCAGCATTAACTGGCATATCAGGTAAGATGCTGAGTCAAAGACTTAAGATGTTAGAAGAGGCCGGATGGGTTTGGCGTGAACAGAAACCAACCATACCGGTTACGGTTTACTATGGTTTGACTGAGACCGGCAAAGTGGCCGCGAGCGCATTATATAGATGGATATGCCAAATAGTCGAACATGAAAGATAATAACTTTAAGTGACTAAATAAAGCCTGCAATTTAATCTGCAGGCTTTTATTTTTCTTAAAACACATCAGTAATAGTGTCAGAGAATGATTAAAATTATGTCATGGATAAAATATCGTAAAATTGAGATAAAGATTATGGATTGATAAAATTTGATCGCCATTCAATGATTTATTATTCATCGAGAATAGAGTTTTTATTCTTGGCATAAGATCACATGAAAGGAATTGTTATACAACCGCTTTTTTATTTATAACACCAATACGCAATTCATAATCTTGGTGTATTAAATGAAACTTTCAAAGTTGATATTTTTATCTGTTCTTGTTCTATTTTGTGTTGGTGTTTTATTGCGCTATTCAACATCGCCCCAGCAACCACAGGACGATTTACCGGACGAAAAACAGGTACGAGTCACCACACCTAAACCTGCACCAAACGTCGAGCTATCGATCAATGAGCCACCTCCTGCTGCGGTAGAAAAAACGGAACATACCGAAGCCGAGGAAGCGGTCGTTGAAGATGATCGCATTACGGGCACTCAAAACATTGAGCAAGTCTGGCTGCAGATCAATCCGACTCCCGAGTTAGCGGAACTCAAACCTAAGAGCCAAGCGGTGACCGAAATCCAAGCCATAGAGTTTGAGAACATCGATCAATTCCGAGCTTTGATGGAGGGAGATACGGCAACATTTCTTCTCCCTAATGGCGAGAACATTCAAGTTTCAATCGAAGAATCACACATTCAGGATCAAGGCGTGCTGACGTGGTCTGGAAATTTTGA
This sequence comes from Vibrio mimicus CAIM 602, assembly GCF_000338875.1. GTDB lineage: Bacteria > Pseudomonadota > Gammaproteobacteria > Enterobacterales > Vibrionaceae > Vibrio > Vibrio mimicus. The sequence goes on from NZ_AOMO01000027.1 coordinate 99,772, forward strand.
GACCCAAGGCGCGACTTTCCCTGCCACCTTTACCTTTGGCCAGAACTCAATCATGGGTTTTATCGGCCATCCCCAAGGCTCAATCAAAATAGAAGGAAGTGGGAGCAAGCTTGGCTTTATCGCGTCCCAGAGAGCCATGGCTTTGGGCATGATCCTCAATCACACGATCGTGCTCATTAACCTCGCGCATATTGCGCATTTACACAAAAACTAGGAGTTACTATGAAAAAGGCGTCATTGGCACTAGCCGTGAGTGTCGGGCTTTGCTCACCCGCAATTTGGGCGGCTACGACTCAAATTGATGTTCTAGGCTTATACACCCCGGATACTGCGACTGGATTCAAGCAAGAGCATATCGCGCAAATGCAACACAGCGTGAATGTGGCGAATAAAGTGCTTAAAGACAGTGGACTGGATATCAATGTAAATCTGGTGGCAACCAAAGAAGTGCAGTACGACACGCAGGAGGGATTGAAAAAATCGCAAGATGAAGTGCTGGATGCAGCTTCACCGTTTAAATCACTCGATCCTGCGTTTGCCGATGTGGAAAATTACCGCAAACAGGTTGGTGCGGATATGGTCGCGGTTTTCCGTTACCTTGATGTGAATAATTCACCTGACTACGAACGTCGGCCAAATGGTTATTCGATCAGCTGCGGCTTGGCATGGATCGTGGCTCCATCAACGTGGAATTTTCCTCAGGAAGCGAAGAAGAGAATGTACAGCCACAGCTACTTGAATGAATGTGGTGCAGAGACCTTTATTCATGAATTAGGGCACAATTTTGGTCTTAACCATGCCCATGAGCAGTACAAGAGAAACGGTTCGCTCTATCTTCCACATTTAATAAATAAAACAGAAGTGGATGCTTATGGTTACGGGGTACAAAACCAATTCGCCACTATCATGGCTTATCCGCATCTGTTTGGTGTAGGCCGTAGCTACAAGTTCTCTAGCCCAGATCTGGTGTGTGAAGGTTCGCCTTGTGGTGTGAAAGATTATGCCAATGCGGTACGTGCAATTGGCTTAACTACGCCAAAAATTTCGCAAATTTACGATAGTGTATCTGCGCCTATCGATGGCGGTGACACGGGTAGTACGGAACCAACACCGACTACTGATAAAGTCTTCACCGTTGAGGGGCCTGTGGCTCTGCCGGATAAGCAAACGCTAACTTTACCTATCAAAGTTTCTTCTCAGCAGGCGACAAGTGCTGAGGTGGACATCGATATTACGCATCAGTTCCGTGGTGACATCAGTATCATGCTGTATGCACCAGACAATGGGTATTGGATGCTGAAAAAAGCGAATAACTATGATCGTAGACAGACTTATCAGGTCAAGTTTACTTTGAATGACGTCGATCCAGTGGCGACTGAAGGTGAATGGCGATTAGTAATTCAAGACCATAAAACAGGGAAAGTAGGTACTTTGAATAGTTTCCGTCTCTCTTTCCCTTAATCTTGTGAGCTATCTAGCCACGCAAACAAGTTTGAAAATAGATCACTTCATTGCTGGCTAAACGATAGACTGTCGCAGGTTTGCCGCCTTTACCTTTGCTAGAGGCGGCAATTCTATTTGTACTGACAATCACGCCAGTATCAATCAGCCGGCGTTTCACCGTCATCCGATTCACTTCCACCCCAAATTTGGCGTAAGCGTCAATGATGTCAGCAACCAAAAATTCCTGCTCAAGTGAAAACAACACCACTGAGGTGTACTCCACCGCAGCGCGTAGCTTTTTCCAAGCGTGTTGAATTTGTGCCACATGGTCAAAAGCCAAGAGTTGCTGCCCTTGCAGTATCGTTTCAAGTGCAAACCAATCAACGCGGCTTTGATCCATACCTGCATCTTCAATTTGCTTGACGTTGGAATGGTTAAGCAAAGCATAGTGAGAAATACTGATGCTCCAACCGCTAGGATCACGCTTAGGGTTGCCGTCCACCAAAGGGTCACTGATGAAATTCGGATAGGTATGGATCTTTTGACGACAGATGCGTCGACGCGCTGAGTCAAAATCTTTATCTGCGGGCTCGCCACCTTGCGCGCTCATATCCTCATCGAAAACCCACCCTCCTGGAATTGCCCAAAGACCGTAGTCAGGACGGTTGGGATTGCTGCGTTTGACCAATAAGGTCTCAATGCCCGTAGGGGCTAGGCGCAGACAGATCATATCAATGGTGACAATCATACAACTTTCCTAAAGTGGGATGCGGCTATTCTAGGTAACTGAAAGGTAAGGGTCAAATGTAAATAACAAAATGTGATTAACTTAAATTGGTGGTGTATATAACGCGATACTGGAATGAAATAGAGTGCTGAAAGTATTGGGATTTAACATTCACCGGTGAGTCCTTCTGTTTATTGTGGGTTTGTCACAAAAGTTGACAAACGTGGGTGGCTCGATTATCGTGCCTGCAAAAGTTAGCAACAAAATGTTACTAACGTCTGAAGTGAACTGAAGGAAGGCAATCATGAACTCACGCCTGTTTTCTCCCCACATCATTCGTAGTCTGCTCGACCTCGATGCCTACAAAATCAATATGATGCAGGCGATACACCATTTCTATCCGGATGTATCGGTGCGCTATGAGTTGATTGTGCGCAGTGATGAAGATGTCAGTACATTGCTGGATGAGATTCGCCAAGAGATTGCCCATCTTGGCTCTCTGCGTTTTTCGGATGCGGATATTCACTATCTGATGCAACATGCACCACATCTGAAGCCGACCTTTTTGCAGTCTCTGCGCTATTTCCGTTTTGCTCCACAAGAGCAAGTGGAAATGGGGATCATTAAACATGCGGGCAAACAGCAGCTGCGTATTGGTATTCGCGGTAGCTGGCGCGATACCATTTTGTACGAAACCTTAGTGATGGCGATTGTTTCTGAAATTCGTAGCCGCCAGCGCTGGGCAGATGTGCCTGAAGAATTGCCGCTCAAGGTGCTAAAAACGAAGCTAAGCAAACTAAAAGCGGAGATTGCTCGTCGTGGGATCAACAATTTTTCACTGACCGAAATGGGGACGCGTCGTCGTTTCTCTAGCCAAGTGCAGCGTGATGTGTTGGCGTGTTTAAAACAAGAAATCCCTGAATGGATGCTGGGGACCAGCAACTACCATTTTGCCCGTGAATTCGATTTAAAGCCGATCGGCACCATTGCTCATGAATGGTTTATGGGGCACCAAGCTCTGGTGAATGAACGCGATTCGCAACAAGTCGCTTTGGAGCGTTGGCTCGCGGCTTTTGATGGTATGCTCGCCATTGCTCCGACAGATACCTTAACCATTGATGCCTTTTTAAATGATTTCAACCGTCATTTGGCGAACGCTTATGATGGTGTGCGGCACGATTCGGGTTGCCCGTTCCGTTGGGGTGACAAGATGATCGCTCACTATCAACAGCTTGGCATCGATCCAACCAGTAAACTGTTCATTTTCTCTGATGGTCTGAATTTTGAGCAGGCGCTGGATTTGTGCGAATATTTTGCCGGACGAGTGAAGATCTCTTTTGGTATTGGTACATTTTTAACCAATGATCTAGGGCAGTGGCGTAATTCAGCGGGTGTTGAATATCGTCCGTTATCCGTTGTGATTAAATTGGCGGAGTGCCAAGGCCGCCCTGTGGCGAAGATCAGTGACCAACCAGAGAAAGCGATGTGTGAAGACCCGATCTTCCTCGCTAATCTCAAACGTCGTTTTAATATTGAGCTTGATGTTGATGCGTTGATCCAAGAGCTTCGTCAACAAAAGCGTTCACCACGCCATTACATATCAGCGGCCTAATCGCCGCTGATTCACCAGAGGTTGCTTGCTATGCAGAATACACCGCTCAAAGTTGGCGTTATTGGTTACGGATATTCCGCCAAAACCTTTCATTTACCGTTTATTGAGGCGTTAGATTCGCTCACGCTTGGCGCCATCAGCTCTAGTCAGCAGCAAACAGTGCAAGATGATTATCCGCAGGTGTCTTATTTTGAAACAGCGCCGCAGCTGATCTGTGAAAGTGATGTGGATTTGGTGATCATTACAGCGCCCAATGATGTGCACTTTTCTCTGGCGAAACTGGCCTTGGAACAGGGCAAGCATGTGATTGTGGAAAAGCCGTTTGTGACTCGTATCGAACAAGGCAAAACGCTTATTGAGCTAGCGAAGCAGAAAGGGCTGGTGTTGAGCGTGTTTCATAATCGCCGCTGGGATGGTGATTTCCTGACTGTAAAAAAACTCATTGAGCAAGGGCAACTCGGTGAGGTGAAGTTGTTCGAATCGCATTTTGATCGTTATCGCCCTGTGGTTCGCCAGCGCTGGCGTGAACAGGCGCAGGAAGGGGGCGGCATTTTGTTTGATTTAGCGCCGCACTTACTTGATCAAGCTTTGGCTTTGTTTGGTCTTCCGCAGTCGTTATCGGCGGATTGTCGTATGATGCGGCCAGAAGCCACCACCATAGATTATTTTGATCTGCAATTGTATTACCCACAGCATGTGGTGCGCCTGCACGCGAATTTGTATAGCCCTGAGCCTAATGTGCGTTACCAAGTGCTCGGCACTCAGGGTAAATACGTGAAATATGGGTTAGATCCGCAGGAAGATCGCTTGAAAGTGGGAATGCTGCCGAATAAGCCAGAATGGGCACAAGAGTCACCGGATTTGTATGGTTCTTTGTATCAGCAAGAGAGCGAGCAACGCATAGAAACTGAGCTGGGTGGTTATCAGCACTACTTCCAACAAGTCGTTGAGGCCATTCAAAATGGGCCCCAAACCCAGTTACTGCTGAATCGGCGCTGCACTCTATCCAACTGATTGAATTGGCTTTAGAAAGCAGCGAAAAAGGGCAGCGAATAGTTATTCCCCGCCAATAGTCGATTCAATCATGTCAGCGGTACAAGCAGATCTACATCACTTGGCCGCTTGACGCATTTCTTCGTACCCGCCGCCGTTATGCACTTGGGTATAGCCTTGCTCGACCAGGTATTTTTGCGCGATGCCAGAACGGTTACCACTGCGGCAATACACCACAATCGGGCTATCTTTCTCTACGGATTGAAAAGCCGTTTCTACCTCACTTAATGGCCAATTAAGTGCATCGTCCAGATGACCTTGGGCATACTCTTCAGCTGTTCGCACATCAATTAGCAGTGCGCCATCGTTCACCATCTGCCAAGCAATCTCAGCTCGTTCAGACGCTACCGCTCCGGTACTAAACCAAGCGGTAAGCAGCGCTAGAATCGCTTTAGGCCAGTTTTTTTGCATGTTTCAAACTCCCTTTATGATATTCAATTCATAATTTGCTCTGAGATCGTCTCATCAAGCAAGTGATTTATTGTTCTTCGGCAGCCAAATTGGCGGGTGCTGCTGGTGAAATATCAAACGCCAAGGCTTGCTCTAACGGCATTGGCTTGGCGTAAAAATAGCCTTGGATCCAATAAACACCACGTTCTGCCAAGTAATCAACTTGGTTCTGGCGCTCAACCCCTTCCGCGATCACCTCAATATTGCCTTGTTTGGCTGACGCGATGATGGAATCCAACACACTGATTTTGACGTCGCTCGTCTCTATGGTGTCGACAAACATTTTGTCGATTTTGATGCTGGCGATTTGCAGATTTTGCAAGTAGGCGAACCCGCCATAGCCAGTGCCGAAATCATCGATTTTAAATTGGTAACCCTTTTTTAATAGGTAAAACACTTCTTCTTGAGCTTGAGTCATCGCTTTGATCGGAACTCGCTCAGTAAGCTCAAATTTGAGGCGTTCGCTGTAAGGCCACTGTAGTTTTTCAAGAAAACGACTGAGGTGATGTTGTTCAAGATGATCCGCCACTACGTTGATACTGACCCAACGTGATTCGGGGATATGAGTAAGATCCCGATAGACTTGCTGCATGAGCTGATGGGTGATTTTGACGACCAAACCTGAACTTTCTGCGGCGGAGATAAACAGGCCGGGAGGTACTAACTGATGGCCTTTTTGCCAACGTAACAGTACCTCATAACCCACAATTTCTTGCGTTCTTAAATCAACGATCGGTTGGTAATAAGGGATAAATTCCTCATCACGTAGCCCTTTTTCGATCAAACCTTCTATCGAATTGCGATAGTTACGTAGGATCAGATAACCGATGGACAAAACAAGCCCAAGTAGTAAAGCGATAGGGATTCCCCAAATGAAGACTTGTTGACGCGCAAAGTTGTGTAAGGTTTCTCCAGCAAGCAACGTTTGCTCACTATGAAAAGGAGCAGAACCGGTAATGCGATGAACGGATAACCGATTGGTCTGTTCTATTAAATCGGAATTGCCGCGCTGAATAGCAAGCTCACTGAGCATGGGGTCAAGAAAGCGAAACTGGAGATAAAAGCAATCTGTACAGGGTTCGCGAAGCAGCTCTTGCCCCCAGCTCCCATCGATAATCCAAAACACATGCCCTCTGGGTTCAGTGTACTGAATCAACAATTCGCTTGCTGCGTTTTGATTTTTGGGGGTGGCGGATAGGTGGAATCGGTTGGGCTGAATGGTTTCAGGCAACACAGCTTCTTCTGTCGCTATGTTTTGATCAGGCGCTTTGTTTTCATCAACGGATGAATGCTTTGGGAAGTGAACGGGATAACCTATGGTTGTACAGCCTTCACCTTGTGCGGTTTCAACGCCGATCAAGCGAACAAATCGGTTGTAATACTGAGGATCATTGATCAGACGTATATCGTCAGCGTTACAGGTAAAAGAGAGAGCCTGTACTTGCTGTGTAATCATGCTATCCAAAGCAAGGCTACGCTGCTCAAGATACAGATTGATTTGCTCGAATTTCTGATTCAGCAGATATTGAGCAACTTGTGGTACCCAAAGTTGCAAGGTTAGAAAAAAGACAGCCAACGGTGCAAAGAAAATCGCTAGCGCAATTCTTGTCGGGATTTTTGAGATCACAGCCTTTTCCTTAGCCATTATGATGATTCAGCGTGGCAGACATGACTGAACTATGTAACACAACGTAATGCAAGGCAATGCATTACGTTGTGTTGTCGGAAATAGAAGAGATTGTTGTTGATATCGCTAACCCTCACATAACACGCCACATGTTCGCAACTTCGCCAGCGTTAAAGCAGGTCAATCACTTCATTTAAGCTGCGACAAATCGGGTGCCCCAGCGCTATCACTTCTGAGCTTGGCTTGACCAAATCCGGGATCTGGAAGGCTTGCATCTTGGCCGCCATGGCCGCTTTAATGCCGTTATTCGAATCTTCAAACGCAAGGCATAGTTCAGGTTCAACCCCCAAACGTTGTGCGGCGAGCAGATAAATTTCAGGATGAGGTTTGCCTTGGGTAACTTCACAACCCGTAGTGATGATATCGAAATAGGTATCTAAACCCGCCAGTTGCAACTTGACTAAGGCGACCTCTTGTTGAGTTGAGGTCGCGACTGCCAGCGGAATGGAGCGTGCTTTTAACCATTCAAGTAAAGCAACCACTCCTTCTTTATGAGGAATGGCTTCATGCATCACAACGGCGTTATAACGTTGGCGCCACTCGTTATGTAATCTCGGTAAATCATCACCATAAGCTTGGCTTAAGATGCCATTAATGGTTTTGGCATTACAGCCAATTACAGATAAGTACACCTCTTCATAGAAAGGCACCTCACAAGCCGCGCATGCTTCTTGAAATACGCGCATACAGACTCGCTCCGTATCGAGTAGCAGACCATCCATATCAAAAATGGCAGCTTGAAATTCCATCATTCCTACCTACGTCAAAAAAATGAGCGGCTATTGTCACACACTTTACGGATGAGTGAGAACCCCAAAGTGGGTATCGCACAGGAGCATTTTAAATCAGTAAATTAGCGGGAGAGTTGCTGCAATTTCCGCTAAACTGTGTTGCAAAACAATGACAATTTTTTGCCTAACAGGTGAATGAAGTGAAATCAGCGTGGATAAGGCAGTGGTTCCCCGGACTCTACCAATTTAAAAATTATGAACGGGGATGGTTTACGGATGATGTGCGTGCCGCATTTTCTGTGGTGGCAGTAGCACTACCAGTGGCGATTGCTTATGCGCAACTGACCGGGGTTCCCGCGATTGTCGGGCTCTATTCTTGCGTTTTGCCTATGTTGGTGTACGCCGTAATGGGAACATCTCGCCAACTGATTGTGGGGCCAGATGCCGCAACTTGTGCCGTGATTGCGGCTGTGGTTACGCCACTTGCGGCGGGGGACCCCACCAAACATTGGCAACTCGTCATGACCATGACCGCAATGACAGGGTTATGGTGCTTACTCGCTAGCCGACTCAAATTGGGTATCTTTGCCGATTTTCTTTCACGTCCGATTTTACTTGGCCTTTTGAACGGTGTTGCACTGACCATCATCGTGGGCCAGTTCGCGAAAGTGTTGGGTTTGAAGTATGAAAAACGCTATTTGCTTGAGCGTATTTTGGAAGCGCCTGAGTTGTTGTATTCCCTACATTGGCAGACATTGGGACTGAGCGTACTGACTTTAGGCACGTATCTCGTTGTTAAACGTTTTCAACCAAGGTGGCCCGCGGCGATGTTTGCCATCATGGTTGCAGCACTGTTGGTATGGGGACTGAATTTAGAAAGCGTTGGAGTACAAGTAGTCGGTGTGATCCAAGGTGGATTACCTGATTTCCAAGCACCTGCTTTTGATTTAGGGATCAGCCGTGAGTTGGTTATGCCTGCGTTGAACTTGGCTATGGTTAGCTTCGTGAGCATGATGTTGACTGCACGCAGTTTTGCGGCGAAAAATGGTTACGATATTGATGCCGATAAAGAATTTCGAGCCTTGGGGGTCGCAAACGTGGCTGCGGCATTCTCGCAAGGTTTTGCTATCAGTGGCGCCGATTCGCGCACGGCGGTGAATGATGCGAATGGTGGTAAATCACAATTGGTGTCGGTAATCGCAGCTCTGCTCATCGCTTTAGTCGCGGTCTTTGTCTATCAGCCTTTGCAATTCATTCCTGTGGCAGCATTGGGAGTAGTTTTGGTGATTGCCTCTTTGTCGTTATTGGATTTTAAAGGGATCTGGAACCTAAGAAAGCGCGACAAAGATGCGTTTTATCTCGCATTGATTACCTTTATCGCTGTCTTAGTGATTGGCGTTATCCCCGGCATCACACTGGCAGTTTTGCTCGGCCTATTCCAGTTCCTCAAATTGGTCATGCGTCCTACCGATCAGATGATGGGGTTGGATGATGAAGGCACACTGCGTACTTTAGATGGTTCTGAAAAAGCGAAACCTATCCCCGGTATGGTGATTTTCCGTTTCAACTCACCGCTCACCTATTTTAATGCACCGTATTTCAAGCGGCGGATCTTAGATCAGACAGAACGTGAAGGTACCCAAGTCGGTTGTGTGATTATTGATGCAGTGTCTAGCTTCACCCACTTGGATCTTAGCGTGATGGCGATGCTGGCGGATTTGCATACCATACTTAAAAAGCGTGGGATCCGTTTAATACTGGCGGGGAGAAAACGTAGCCTGCGCCACTGGTGTGATTTAACGGGGATTAATACCTCAGAAGGTGGGATTGTGCTTCGTGCGGACATGTACTTAGCCATTAAACTCAGTGGCTGTTACTTGAGTGCGATGGAAGAAGGCCAAGTTCCTGTTGTGCAAAAAGAGCCAGACATCAGTGTATTGTTAAAACCCACAACGACGGAAGTCGCTTAACGTTTGACGAAAGGGCTCATTAATGAGCCCTTTCTGTTTACGGCTGAATTTCCCGCTTAAAAATCTGCCGCAACTTCAAAAGTCATCGGCTGCTTCGTATAAGGATGAGAGAAGCTGAGTTTCTCAGCATGCAAATGTAAACGCTGATCTTGTGTGCCATACAAATCATCGCCCACTATTGGGCAATTAAGTCCCAAATGATGAGCACAATGCACCCGAAGTTGATGAGTCCGACCCGTATGTGGGTAAAGATAAACTCTCGTGCGGCCTTGCTCAACGGCGACGGTTTCCCAATGAGTGAGGGCTGGTTTGCCTTGTTGCCAACACACCTTTTGTCTTGGTCTGTCATCCAGATCGCCACACAAAGGCAACTCTATTTCACCTTGTGCATCAGTAAGTGTACCTTCGATCATAGCGACATAACGTTTTTGCACAGCACGGGTAATAAACTGCTTTTGCAGATGTTTGTTGGCACGTCGCGTGAGTGCAAACACTAAAAGTCCCGAGGTGGACATATCCAACCGATGCAGTGCAAACACACCCTCTGCTTCACTAAATTGTGCTTGTAAGCGTGTCAGTACCGAATCATGAACATGCACGCCGGGCACAGAGAGAAACTCGGCTGGTTTATTGACCACGACGATAGCTTCATCTTGATACACGATCGATATCTCTTTGTCGGCAGCCGGGTTGTTTAGTAATGGGTTATCGTCTAGTTCCATTCCTTGCAGCATATGCGCCAGAATAGGCTGGCATTTGCTTTGGCAAGCGGGATAAAACTTCTTATGTTGCCGGATTTCTGACTTAGGTGAACGCCCCCACCAGAACTCCGCCAACGCGATAGGTTTGAGCTGATGCTGAAACGCATAGTGCAGAAGCTTAGGCGCTGCACACTCCCCAGAACCCGCAGGTGGTAGTGGATTTTTAGTCACCGAAAACAATTCGACTAAATTTTTCTCAACCCCGGCAATATTGGCAAAACGATAACCTGTAAAAAGCTTTTTCTGTAAAGCCGCAGAGCGCTGTTTACGTTCTTGCTTAAGCTGTTCAATGATTGCCAATTTCGCATTCAATAGGCTCTCTTCAGTGGCAATCCGCTGTTCCCATTCTTGCTTAATGAACTGCAACTGACGTTTCTGAAATACGCTCTCTTCGGCAAGAGTAGCGAAAAGCCCGGCTCTTTCCTGTTCGGACAGGAGCTCAGCTTGCTCTCTTTGCTGTTTTCGATTTTGGCGCTGCTCTGCCATCAGTACACGTTGTTGCTCTAATGCTTGCTCCGCCTGCGATTGATACTTGGTTATAGTGGCCGTTAGCCGAACCAATTCGGGATCTGCTTCTTGTTCACGAACTTGCTGATTAATTGAAGCAATCTCATCGCCATCGATCCTGAAAAAACTTTTATCTGCAAAACGATCAAAAACAGGGGGAACAAACCTAGGTAATTCGTTTTGTTCAGCCAGTTGGCCAGAAAAGGCGGATAGATACCCCAACTCGCCTGAAGCATGTTGCACCACCAGTACGCCAAACATTTTGCCATGTGCTTGTGGGTCAGTGTCGGTCAAACCAAAAGGATGATACCAATGGGTTTGTGTGAGCAGATGCTGTTGCAGTTCACTCGCCGCGATTTCACATAATGGGTGTGGTTGATAACAAAACGGATAAGTAAAACGTTTGGGTAATGTGATATCACGGATTGGTGATATGAAATGAGTAAAGCAGTTGGGTAGAGCAGACATAGCATTTAACAGAGTCGGTAAAGCAAGCGCGCATCTTACTCGCTCGCTTAGCTCTTGTCAGGTGATGTTTTGCTCGTTAACACTTACTGTTTGCAATGGTTGCAGAAAAATCGCGGCATTTGTAGCACAAAAACTATTTTTATTTATTCACAGATACTGGTCGGATTTTGTACTGGAAGAAACCCTTGATATATTCAATTGAATTCATTGAAATATTTTTACTATGAATAACATTAAAATCTAATTAAGAAAATAATTCTTGAAATAATAAATATACAGGCTGAATTTAATTTTATTTTCGATGAAAATTTCGAGATAGAGTTGATTGTTTAAATAAAAAATATCCAAAATCTCAAATTGGAGACATCATATCATTTCTATATTAATTCTTTTAATTATTAAAAGTAATATAAAGGGAATTGATATCGCATGATGATATTAAATTGTGTTTAATTGACATTTTCATGACATCTTTATCAGCAGGCAAAAAATTGCTCAGTGGGTATGTATTGTTAACTATCGGGCAAAAAGTTGCCTGATAGTTGCGAGTGTAGAGACAATTTGTCGAACAAAAGGTGGAATATTTTTTGCTTTAAGTCTTATAAGTTTAAGTTGAGGAAAGAATATGGGTAATGGAATCGTAGTTGGGCATATAGGAACAGATCATGATGGGTTTCCTCCTACACCTGTGACATCTGGCTCAGGTACTGTTCGTTATGATGGTATTCCGGCCGCCCGAGTTGGTGACCCTTTAGCGCCTCATGATAAACCCAAGCACCCCCCACATGGCCGAGCTATTGCTGCTGGTTCTGGGACCGTAATGATTGATGGTAAGCCCGCTGCGAGAGCGGGTGATGCAGTGGATTGTGGTGGAGTGTTACAGGGAGCGAGCAGTGTCAATATCGGGTAAAGTGCTGATTTGTGCAGCAGGTTTGCTGTCGGTTTTTAGTAGTTTTAGCAATGAAATCTCCTACGACATGCAACAGTTAACTGCTCAGCAAGCCTTTGAAAATGGACGTTTGTTGCGTGCTCAATTTAAAAACCTAACGGCTCGTCAGTACTTGAAATACGCTGCGGACCTTGGTGAGCCTAATGCCGCTTATCTGTATGCGATGGAAGTCGCTAATTACAGGACAACAATCCGTACACCACCGGAAAGCCAATACTATTTGTTACTCGCGGCACAAGGTGGGAGCCGCCAAGCTATGCGTGTGCTATACCAAGATGGTGCCTGGTTAAGAGCGGTAGAACGTGACTTATGGCAGCAGCGTTACTTTAATGCAGTCATTGAATTAGGTGCTAGCGAGCCAAGTCAGGCTGCATACGAATTGGCACTGTACTACCAAGAAAGTGATCCTAAGCTTTCTCAATTCTATCTCAATATTGCAGTTGATTTTCAGCACCCTGCGGGGTTGATGTTGTGGGCTGAACAGATCAGCCAGGGTAAAGGCAGCTACCCAATGCCGGGAAGCCGATCAACTGAAATACGTGAAACCTACCTCAAAGCGGCTGAAACGGGTTATATCCCCGCAATACGCAACTTTATTCAATTTCTTGAAAATAAAGGAAAATATAAAGATGCGTATTACTGGCGTCAACAAGCTGTGCAACATGGTGATCTGACAGCCTTAGTGGCAATGGGCAATATCTTGAGTGGAAATAGCGAACTTTATCGATTTGTTACCCCCGATCTTAAGCAAGCGAAAGCTTATTTTGGCCTGTATTTAGAGATTGCAGGCAGTGATCGCCTTGGAAATGTTTACCAAAATAGTCAGAAGCAACTGCTTGATATTTCAGTAAAATTAAATGAGCATGAAAAAGAAATAGCTTCAGAAATCGAGATGCAACTCGAAAAATATAAACCTTTTTTCAATCATGATTCTTACTGGGATAATTAACTCGAGAGCAATATTATTTAAGTATGGCTACAGAATATATTTTCTGGGAACAGATCACGCTTTGAGGTTTTTCTATATTACCTTTTTCGTCTACATGAATAGAATGCCATCTCATAATTTATAGGATATTTAATTAACGCAAACGATATTGAGATCAGATAACTGACATTTAGCAGTAAAAAACTGTTAACGACCCGTTTGTATAAGAATCCATAATTAACGAATACACCAAAAATACCCCGTGAACACATGGCTTAGTGTGGGATATTACATCTTACAGTTTCACGGCGGTTATTGACCCATTTCATATTTGAGGTGAGCAGCTTTAGCTGTCTTAAAGGATAAAGTTCAAGATTCTTGGTTGTTTGAAGCCTAATTCAGACAGCTGTTTCATTGACAACGTTTGGCATAGGTATTGGAGACGTAATATGTCTAAAGAAGGAAGTGTAGCTCCCAAAGAGCGGATTAATATTAAGTATATTCCGGTAGCGGGAGATTCACAGGCTGAGGTTGAGCTACCGCTCAAAACTCTGGTCGTAGGTGATTTCAAAGGGCATGCAGAGCAAACCCCATTGGAAGAGCGCTCGACTGTAACGGTAGATAAGAACAACTTTGAAGCAGTGATGCGTGAAAGTGAGCTAAAAATCACCGCAACTGTGAAAAACAGGTTGAGTGATGAAGAAAATGCGGAGCTTCCTGTTGAATTGAATTTCAAATCTTTAGCGGATTTCGCACCTGATGCTGTGGCATCACAGGTTCCTGAACTGAAAAAATTGATTGAGCTGCGTGAAGCGTTAGTCGCTCTGAAAGGGCCACTAGGTAACATCCCAGCATTTCGTGAGCGTTTGCAGTCTCTGCTCAACTCGGAAGAGTCGAGAGAAAAGCTGTTGGCAGAATTGAATCTGCTCAGTGAGCAAGAAGAGCCACAAGCGTAAGCAGATCTCTATATCAATTAATCACTCATTAGGAACTTAATGATGTCTAATACTGAAAAGGTCTTGGAAAGACCACAGCTTGCCCAAGGCAGCCTACTCGATGAAATCATGGCTCAAACTCGAATCGCACCAAGCGAAGAGGGTTATGACATCGCGAAGAAAGGTGTCGCCGCATTTATCGAAAATTTGATTGGTTCCCAAAATTCCGCAGAGCCAGTTAACAAATCTTTAGTTGACCAGATGCTGGTTGAACTAGACAAAAAAATCAGTGCCCAAATGGATGAAATTCTTCACCATTCGCAGTTCCAACAAATGGAGTCGTCATGGCGCAGTCTGAAACTGTTTGTGGATCGCACTGATTTTCGTGAAAACAACAAAGTCGAAATCCTTCATGTTACCAAAGACGAGCTATTGGAAGATTTCGAGTTTGCACCAGAAACTGCACAATCCGGCCTTTACAAACATGTATATTCAGCTGGTTACGGCCAATTTGGTGGGGAACCTGTAGGTGCCATTATTGGTAACTATGCCTTTACACCTTCCAATGCGGATATGAAGTTACTTCAGTACATGGGCGCGTTAGGCGCAATGGCTCATGCACCATTCATTTCTGGTGTGGGGCCTGAGTTTTTTGGTATTGACTCTTTTGAAGAGCTACCAAATATTAAAGATCTCAAAGCGACCTTTGAAAGCCCTAAATACACCAAATGGCGTGCTCTACGTGAGTCAGAAGATGCACGTTATATCGGTTTAACCGCACCTCGCTTCTTGTTGCGAGTGCCTTATGACCCAATCGAAAATCCGGTTCGTTCATTTAACTATGCAGAAAACGTTAGTGCGTCACATGAACACTACCTGTGGGGGAATACCGCGTTTGCTTTCGCCACACGTCTGACGGACAGCTTTGCTAAATATCGTTGGTGTCCAAATATCATCGGGCCACAAAGCGGTGGTGCAGTCGATGATCTGCCTGTGCATGTATTTGAGTCCATGGGCGCATTACAAAGTAAGATCCCAACAGAAGTTCTCATCACCGATCGTAAAGAGTTTGAATTAGCTGAAGAAGGCTTTATTGCACTGACCATGCGTAAAGGCACTGATAATGCAGCATTTTTCTCTGCCAACTCGATTCAAAAGCCGAAAGTATTCCCTAATACCAAAGAAGGCAAAGAAGCGGAAACCAACTTCAAGTTAGGTACTCAACTTCCGTACATGATGATCATCAACCGCTTGGCGCATTACGTAAAAGTACTGCAACGCGAACAGATTGGTGCCTGGAAAGAGCGTCAAGATCTCGAGCGTGAATTGAACTCATGGATCAAACAATACGTTGCCGATCAGGAAAACCCACCAGCGGATGTTCGTAGTCGCCGTCCTTTACGCGCTGCACGCATTGAAGTTATGGATGTCGAAGGCAACCCAGGTTGGTATCAAGTGTCGCTCGCCGTTCGCCCTCACTTTAAGTATATGGGTGCTAACTTTGAGCTGTCCTTGGTCGGACGTCTTGATCAAGCCTGATTATGACGTACATCGCACCTGAAGAGAGTGCATTTGGTGTTGGCTTTTTCGAACGTTTGGAAGCCAACGCCAGACCAATGTCTCTGACCCGTGGGCCAGATGCGTGGGATGTACTCGAGTCGATCAAACGGAATGTCTCCAACATTCTGAACACTCGGATTGGTGGTGCACAAAGTGCTCCTCATCTCGGGTTGATAGATTTTAACGATGCAACTTTGGAAACCTTAGATCTGTCTGTGCGTATTAAGCTCGCGATTCAAAACTGCCTTGAACGTTATGAGCCGCGTTTGACCCGTGTTCTCGTACGCGCTGAGCAAGATAGCTTTAATCCGCTCACTTTAAGGTTTCATATTACAGCGACAATCAATAGCGAAGCGTTGCACGATAAGGTTCAGTTCAGTCTGTTGTTGGATCAAAACAGAAAATATCGAGTGTTTTAACTTCTATGACGCAAGACAAGTATTTCAGGGAAGAACTCGCTTTCTTAAAAGAGCAAGGGAAAGAATTTACGGAAATTCACCCTCAGCTTTCGCGTTTTCTTCACGGCCGTACGACTGATCCTGACGTTGAGCGTCTATTGGAAGGTTTTGCATTTTTGACCGCGCGTTTGCGTGAAAAGGTGGAGGATGAGTTCCCTGAACTCACTCACTCCATTATTAACATGTTGTGGCCTAATTATTTACGCCCGATCCCTAGCATGAGTGTGATTGCTTTTGAGCCTGATAAGAGCGTCAGTGAAAAGCAAGTGATTCAGCGTAATACTCAGCTTGATAGTAAACCAGTCTTCGGCACTTCATGCCATTTCAATACTTGTCGTGATGTAGTTTTGTACCCTATGCAGTGCCAAGGCGTACACGCAGAACATACCCGTGAAGCGACAACGATCAAAATATCTCTCGCTATGCTAGGCGATATGACGGTCGGGGATGCCAAGTTGGATACTTTGCGTTTTTATTTGGGTGGCGATAAATACAGTTCGCAAACCCTTTATCTATGGCTGCATCACTACTTACAGAAAATGACGATTGAAGTGCAAGGAGTTGAATTCTCCTTGCCAGCTGATGCATTTTCTACCGTTGGTTTTGATAGTGAGCAATCTTTACTGCCTTATCCTAAAAACGTTTATGATGGCTATCGGATTTTACAAGAGTACTTGTCGTTTCCGGAAGCATTTCACTTCTTTGATGTGAAGGGATTGGCTAAAGCACTGCCGAAATCGGTTAGTGGCGAACTTACGCTACATATCCATTTTTCAAAAACACTTCCCGCCGATACTCGAGTACGACAGGATAACTTTCAGCTTTACTGCACTCCCGTGATCAATTTGTTTGAACACGATGCAGATCCGATCGATTTGACTGGACGCCGAGCTGAATATCGCATCGTACCTTCGAGTCGTTACCCAGCACACTATGAGATTTTCAGTGTGGATCAGGTTGTCGGTTGGCAAGATACTCAATCTGAAGGGAAACGGATTCGTGGTGAAAAACGTGTTTATTCTTCTTTTGAAAGTTTTCAACACGAAGTCGAACGAGTTCGGCATCGTCAGGCTCTTTACTATCGCACTCGAGTGAAAGAGAGCATTCGCGGGGATGGTTTTGATTCCTTTATCTCTTTTGTTCGCGGTGATGAAACACTTTCTATAGGTGTTGATGAAGCCGTTTCTCTCAAACTGACATGTACTAACCGTTTGCTGCCACTGGAGCTAGGCATTGGCGATATCTGTGTGCCGACAGACACGTCGCCACCGTTTGCCACCTTTAAAAACATCACTGTGCCATCGCAATCTTTACGCCCAGTGCTTGATGGCAGTCTGTTATGGACGCTTATTTCTAATCTGTCACTGAACTATCTTTCATTACTGTCAAAAGATGCACTGAGTTGTGTTCTACGTGCCTACGATTTTCGCGCCTTAGTCGATCGACAGGCTGAGCGCGTTGCTCGTATGCGACTGGATGGCATAGTCAAAATCGAGTCTAAGCCAGTAGATAAAATCCTCCGCGGATTACCAGTGCGTGGCTTGCAATCAACTTTGTACATCGATCAGGCCGGCTTTGGGTCAGAAGGTGATCTGTTCCTTTTTGGCACAGTGCTTAGTCATTTCTTTGCTCTTTACGCCAGCATTAACTCATTCCACGAATTGGTCGTGGTGAACATTAGCAATCAAGAGAAGTACTCATGGGGAACACAGAACGGAATGCAGCCGTTGATCTGATGCCAGCAGATCCAGTGCAAGCCACCCCGTTGAGCTTGCCCGGTAATGTAAGGGAATACAACTTCTATCAACTGGTTGAGTTGTTGCAAAAAATGGCAGATTTAAACCCGGAGTCTGAGGAATGGGAGCGCGAATGTCGTTTGGTGTTTAGTGCTAACCCAAGCTTAGGTTTTTCTCCATGTGATGTTATGACGTTGGAAGCGCGTGAAGATGAACGCTGGGTGCTATTGACGAATTTTTTTGGTTTGTCAGGTGCTCAATCTCCTCTGCCAGGATTCATTGTCGAACAGTTGGTCACAGAGGAACCGGGCGGTTTCAAACAGCCATTTATGGATTTCTTCAATAACCGATTGATCAATCTGGTGTATCGCGTATGGCGCAAATATCGCTATTACGTACGTTTTCAGCCAGGTGCGCAGGATGCTTTCTCCGCGCAGTTGTTTGCTTTGGTTGGGCTGGGTGATCCCGATTTACGCGGTGAAACACCGATTAACTGGTGCAAGATGCTGGCCTACTCAGGCACTTTGGCGGGACGTAGCCGTTCACCGCAGGTGGTGGCCGGAATTATAGCGCACTGTTTTGATTTGCCGGATGTATCGATCCGTCAGTGGGTGAGAAGACGTGTATCCATTGACCGATCTCAGCAGTTGTCGCTTGGTCAGCAAAATGCCCGTCTTGGCGTAGACACGGTTATCGGTCAATCCGTAGTCGACTGTACTGGTAAATTTATCATCTGTATCAATAAGTTATCCCGTGGCCGATTTGCAGATTTCCTTCCATCAGGAAAAGAACACCAGCCGCTGTGCAAACTGGTGGAGTTTATTTTACGTGAGCAAATGGCGTACGACCTTGAACTGACTATGGATGAACAAGAGTCGCCAGAGTTTTGTCTGGACTCAAAACAAAATATCGCGCTGGGCTGGACCTCATTTTTGGGTAAAGACGACGCTAATAAACACGTTTTAATTCAAGTAAGGCAATAACCATGAACACTGTGACTTTACCTACATTGACCTTATTAGTGACCAATGCTCAGCACTTGGAATCAGGTTTGTCCGCACAGCACACTTGGACATCTGCAGGCGGTGTGATTGGTGCATCACCCGCAGCTCAGTGGCGTTTAGTCGATGCGCAAGGCCGAGTTAAACCTGTGCATTGTGAAGTCGTGATGGTGGATGGAGCCTACTGTTTGAAAGATAACTGTGGCAGCACTTATATCAACGGTGCCGATATGCCATTGGGGCTTGGTCAAATGGCACGATTGAGCCACAAAGATGAAATTATCGTTGGGCCATATCGCCTACGTGTCTTGTTTGGCAATGCGCTCGAGGTGGAAGAACAATATGGCTCACTTGATGCACTTTTCTCTTCTCAGCAAGAAGACTTACTTGCTGATGTCGATTTAGAGATAGAGCCGGAAGTTGCAGATCTGCAGCCTAATACCGATCCATTACAAGCATTGGATACGCTGATGAGCGAGCAAAGCAGTGCCGCATCGCTGATTGATGAGCCGCAAATTACGTCGCAAGAACCGACCCAACCCAGTTTAGTACCACAAGACAATTTAGTACTGAAAAGTAACGATTTTACTCCACAGGCGGACAGTGAATATGAGATGACCTCATCAATCCGCTTAAAGAAAATTCTTGGTTTTGCTAAAGCCTCCTTCTCAAAGCAGGCAAAACAGGAAACACCAAACGTGACTCCTGGCGAAACTACACCGATTTCTCAATATAAAACGAGCGAAAACAACGTATCAGAGGGCTTCACTATGGATGAAAAAGTACTGGATTTGTTAGAAGAGGAAGTCGCGAAAAGTTTCCAGCCGCAGATGGAAAAAAGCGCGTATTCCAATCTACACGCTACCCCGAATAGTCACTCAAACCATTTAGTGACGGGTCCAATTTTGGATGGGCTGGGTGTCGATCTGAGCGATGAAGATGATATGGCACGCATGCATCTATTATCGCAAGAGTTAGGCGAATCGTTACAAGCCTGTGTTCGAGGCTTACTTGATTTACACCAGCAGGTGAGTGAAAGCCGCTTTGGTACTTTGAACCGTAATCTACAACCGATTGAAGACAACCCACTCCGTTTAGGCCTCTCTTATGAAGAGACGATCCGCACTCTGTACGATGCGGAAAAGAGTGTTGTGCACCTTTCTGCTCCTGCTGCGATTGCAGAAAGCCTGAAAACTGTGCGTGACCACAATGAAGCGATGCAGTTCGCTACTTCAGAAGCACTGAGTCAAATCCTTAATGCGTTCTCACCACAAGTGATGTTGCGCCGCTTCCATCACTACAAACGCAATTCTGATACTACGCAAACCTCTACTGACGCGTGGGCGTGGAATATGTATTGCAGCTACTACCAAGAACTGACCTCTAACCGCCAGCGCGGGTTTGAGAAGTTGTTCTGGGAGATCTTTGAACAGGCCTATGATCGCAAAATCCGCGAGAAGCAACTGGAGCTATAACCGTGAACAAAGTGCTGTGGATGCTGTTTTCGTTGATGGTATTGACCGCTTGTAGTTCGTCGGAACAGTACGAACCCGCGAAAGAGCCAACCAAAGTGACCTTTAGCCTCGTCAGTGATGAGGGGGTGAACCCGAACATCTGGGGTGAAGCGTCACCGATTGAAATTCAAGTGTTTGAGCTGAAGGATGACTCGATGTTTATGTCTTCCGATTATGACCAGCTTAGAACCGATTATAAAAAAGCGCTGCGCAGTAACTTTGTCAAAAACTATGACTTCGTACTGACTCCAGGGCAGTTCAAGTTCGTTAACGCTTTTGAAGTTGATGAAGAAACCAATTACATCGGTGTCATGGCACATTTTGCTGAACCTGAACTGAGTGAATGGAAGAAGGCCGTCAAGGTACTTAACAAGGGTCGAGAGTATCACCTGTTGATGCTGTTCAAAGACTACGATGTGAAAATGGATAGGGTGGAATAACAAACGATGTTTGCGCGTAACCGAGTGATCTGGAATGAAGGGTTATTTATTAAACCCCAACATTTTCAGCAACAGCAGAGATATATGGAGTACTGCCTGGATGAACGCCTGAGCACTGTAAGTCGTTATTTGTATGGAATTTCTGAGTTATCACTTAACCCTGAATATCTCTCTTTTGGTCGCATCGCGATTGAAAGGGCGGTAGGGGTCATGCCAGATGGCACCGCATTTCGTATCCCTCAAGAAGATCATCTGCCGGATGCATTGGAAGTGATGGATGCGTCATTGGCGAACCAGATTGTTTATCTTGCTGTTCCGCTGCGCAGTGAATCCTTGATGGAAATTAACTGGCCGGAAGAACGGGGTACAGGGCGTTTCGTCAGTCGACGTTTAGAAGTGCGTGATGTACACAGCGTGCAAGGGGATACCACTACGATTGATGTCTCACCTGTGCGTTTGCAATTGATGCTTGAACGTGAAGATCGCAGTTCGTTTGCTTCGATTGCTATTGGGCGCATTTTAGAAAAACGTCCTGATGGCAGTGTGGTGCTTGACCCAGATTTTATTCCTTGTCACTTGAACGTGGTTGGCATCTCATCATTACACCGCTTTATCAATGAAATGTCGGGTTTGATGCGGGAGCGCGCAAAAAATATCGCGCAGCGGATCAGCTCTCCAGCACAGGGTGGTGTAGCGGATGTGTCTGATTTCATGTTGTTGCAAGCACTCAATCGCCTGCAACCACAAATGAAGCATTTGGCTGAGCTGCGCAGCTTGCATCCAGATCGTCTGTTTGAATGCCTGTCTTCAGCTTGTGGAGAACTAGCCACTTTTACTGATGAAAGCCGACTACCCCCAAGTTTACCCAGCTATAACCATGACTTACCGAGCCAATCATTTCAGCCGCTGATCCGCAGTCTGCGTCAGAGTTTGAGTGTTGTGTTAGAGCCGCGTGCGGTTTCTATCCAGCTCGATAAACGTAAGTACGGCTTGATGGTTGCACCAATTCACGATCCGCAACTGATGGAAAGTGCGGAATTCATCATCGCAGTGAAAGCTCGTATGCCGCTTGATGAGTTGCGTCGTTTGTTCACTCAACAAACGAAAGTGGCTTCAGTTGAGAAAATTCGTGAACTGATCTCATTGCAATTGCCAGGTATTCCGTTGATTTCTTTACCGGTTGCACCACGTCAATTGCCTTACCACGCCGGTTATACCTACTACCAGTTGGACAAAACCAGTGCCGCATGGACGATGCTGACTCACTCCAGCGGTTTCGCGTTCCACGTTGCTGCAGCCTTTGATGATCTTGAGCTGCAATTCTGGGCAATCAGGAGTTAATCATGCAACAAAACAAGAAAGAGACGCCATTAGCCAGCTTGCTGTTCGATGATGTGGAAAAAATCAAACCACGATCAGGATTACTGGTTTCAACTGCGTGGTGATAATCCGAATGCTTTGATTGATGCGGCAACCCCGCTATTTGGTCTCTCTTTGCGAGTTCGCACCCTTACCGAGTGCGACAACATTGAACAGATCTATAACCAAGCGATTGAAGAGATTAAAGCGATTGAAATCGAACTGACTGAGCAAGGTTACGAGCACGCGATCTTGATGGCTTATCGTTACATTTTATGTGCATTTTTGGATGAATCTGTGATGGGCACTGAATGGGGCGCATCCAGTGTATGGGCTGAGCATTCAATGTTATCGCGCTTTCATAATGAAACTTGGGGTGGTGAAAAGGTGTTTACCATTCTGAGCCGTTTAGAGAGTGAACCCAGTCGTTATCACGCTTTATTGGCATTTATCTATCACTGCCTAATTTTGGGCTTTGAAGGCAAATACCGTGTCATGGAAGGCGGTTATGCCGAACGTGAAAAAGTGATTAGCCGTTTACACAATTTACTGAGCAGCCTTGGAGAAAGTGAGCCGCAAGACTTAACTCGTCCGACAGATCATGTAGTGCGTGCTAAATACACTCTAAGTCGACAAATGCCGATTTGGTCTATTTTTGCTGGCTTCATTTTGCTTTGGGTAGGGCTGTTTCTTGGCTACAGCTATGTGCTGCACGGCAAGTCCAGTGATGTGCTCAATCAACTCAATCAAATACTTTAATAATAATTAGGCTAGGTGGTACGTTGTGATCCGTATTGAATTACCCACTCTTATTGCAAAACTGAATGCACAAAGCAAATTGGCGCTGGAACAAGCAGCTTCTCTCTGCATTGAACGCCAGCACCCTGAAGTCACCCTAGAACACTACCTAGATGTGCTGCTGGATAATCCGTTATCTGACGTGCGTCTGGTACTCAAGCAAGCAGGATTGGAGCTTGAGCAGGTTAAGCAAGCAATTGCTTCAACTTACACTCGCGAACAGGTGTTAGACACTTATCCAGCATTTTCTCCATTACTGGTTGAGTTGCTGCAAGAAGCGTGGCTGTTGTCGACGACTGAGCTTGAGCAAACGGAACTGCGTTCAGGGGCGATTTTCTTAGCGGCGTTGACCCGTGCGGATCGTTACTTCTCTTTTAAACTGATTCAGCTTTTTGAAGGCATTAATCGCGAAAACCTGAAAAAACACTTCGCTGTTATCCTAAGCGACTCTGCGGAAACCGCTGTTTCACAAGGTGAGAAAAAAGCGGCTGGTGCTTTGCAGGAAGCAGCTGAAACACCACTTGGACGTTTTTGCACGAATGTGACAGAGCAGGCTCGTAACGGTGAGCTTGATCCTGTGTTATGCCGTGAAAATGAACTCAACTTGATGGTGGATATTCTGTGTCGCCGCCGTAAAAATAACCCGATCGTAGTGGGTGAAGCTGGGGTGGGAAAAAGTGCCATGATTGAAGGTTTGGCACTGCGTGTCGTGACAGGAAAAGTACCAACCCAACTGCAAAATGTTGAGCTTTACGCGCTTGATCTTGGCCGTTTACAGGCCGGAGCATCCGTTAAAGGTGAATTCGAAAAACGTCTTAAAGGCGTCATTGATGCGATTAAACAGTCGCCCAAACCTATCATTCTGTTTATTGATGAAGCGCATACCCTAATTGGTTCAGGCAACCAAGAAGGTGGTAGTGATGCCGCTAACTTGCTTAAACCGGCTTTAGCGCGCGGTGAGTTGAGCACGGTCGCAGCAACCACTTGGAAAGAATACAAAAAGTATTTTGAGAAAGACCCAGCGCTGACTCGCCGCTTCCAACTGGTCAAGCTTGATGAACCGACTATTGATCAAGCAATAGATATTCTACGTGGCCTCAATGGCGTTTATGAAAAAGCACATAACGTGTTAATTACCGATGATGCGCTTAAAGCGGCGGCTGAGCTGTCAGCTCGTTACATTTCAGGTCGTCAACTGCCTGATAAAGCGATTGATGTGCTGGATACCGCTTGCGCGCGTATTGCTATCAATATGACGACCCCTCCAAAGCGCTTGGCGTTGCTCGAAACACTCTGTCATCAGCGTCAGCTTGAAATTGATATGCTAGAGCGTGCGCAATTCTTAGGCCAAGATGTGGATGGTGAGCGCCTTGATGTATTGCGCAATCAAGAGTTAGCCGATGAAGCGGAAAAAGCTGAGCTGACGGCAAGTTGGCAGCAACAAAAAGAGTTGGTGGAGTCAATCATTGCACTACGTGCGGAGTTGATGGAGCTGAGCCAAGCGGAAGAACCCGATCCCGACCATTCGCAGGTGGTTCGTACGGCACTGCAAGAGCAGTATGAAGCGCTAGAAGCGATTGCTCATGAAAAACGTTTGATGCATCCGCAAGTCGATGCGGCTCAGATTGCGGAAGTGATCGCTGATTGGACAGGTGTGCCGGTTGATCAGATGAATACTGACGAATTGCACAAGATTACTCATCTAACCTCGATTTTAGGACAAGCAATCAAAGGGCAAGAAACAGCAATCGAGCGTATTCATCGCCATCTGCTAACTGCACGCGCGGATCTGCGTCGTCCGGGACGCCCGAAAGGAGCCTTCTTACTGGTAGGCCCAAGTGGGTAGGTAAGACGGAAACGGTGGTGCAATTGGCTGAACAGCTTTATGGCGGTAAGCAATTTCTCACTACTATCAACATGTCTGAATACCAAGAGAAACATACTGTTTCACGTTTAATTGGCTCTCCTCCTGGTTATGTTGGCTATGGTGAAGGTGGCGTACTGACTGAAGCCATTCGCAAAATGCCTTATTCCGTGGTCTTGCTCGATGAAGTGGAGAAAGCCCATCCAGAAGTATTGAACATCTTCTATCAAGGTTTTGATAAGGGTGAGATTGCGGATGGTGAAGGACGCGTCATTGATTGCCAAAACATCGTTTTCTTCCTGACTTCGAATTTGGGCTATCAAACTATCGTTGATTATGCAGATGAACCCGCCAAGCTCGATGAAGCTCTCTACCCTGAGTTAGCGGCTTTCTTTAAACCTGCTTTGTTGGCGCGTATGGAAGTGATTCCGTATT
Organism: Vibrio mimicus CAIM 602; assembly: GCF_000338875.1. GTDB lineage: Bacteria > Pseudomonadota > Gammaproteobacteria > Enterobacterales > Vibrionaceae > Vibrio > Vibrio mimicus. The sequence continues at coordinate 125,158 of NZ_AOMO01000027.1, forward strand.
TGCCATTGGGCAAAGAAGTGCTGGCGCAAATTGTGCGCGGCAAACTGACGCGTCTCGAGAAGCTGTTCAAGACTCGCTACAGCGCTGAGGTGGTGGTTGAAGAGAGCTTGATTGACGAAATCTTAAGCCGTGCAACGCGCAGTGAAAATGGTGCGCGCATGCTAGAAGCCATCATTGAAGGCCAATTACTCCCACCCGTTTCCTTGGCGCTGCTCAATAAACTCGCCGAGAGAGCACCCGTACAGCACATTCGTTTGGCTGCCGAAGAGGGTGAGTTTATTGGGGAGGTGTCGTAGTCATGAGTCAATGGTTAGCGTTTGCGACCGAATTGGTGGGAGTGAGAAAATCCCACCAGCTTGCGCTGCAATTTGTGGATCTGCTGACTCAAGGTTTGGATCTGAGTGACAGCCTTTTGTTGTTGCCATCATCCGATGGGCGTTTACTTGTACCTCATGATCCGCAGCGACAATACGCTTGGTCTGTGACCGATTTTGATGTGCCGTTTGCTCACGTTTTACAGTCGTCGAATGCGATGCATCTGACCGCAGAAGAACTGGTTTTCTGGCAATCAAACCGCACTTTTGGCCAATTTACAGCCAAAGTTGGCATGTTTGACTCGGTGTGGATCCAACCTTTGCCGATGGGTAATCGTCAGGTGCACTCCATTTTGTTGCTGATGGGAGAAAGCCACGGCATCGTCAACGCTTTTGCAGATGCGGATTTTCTTAAGTTTGTTGAAGTGTTTTCACAGCAGTGGTCGTTGCTTAATGATATGCAGCGTGAAGAGCAAAACCGCCTTGAGCTAAAACAGTCGCTCACCGAGATTCAGCGAGATTCAGCGCAGCGCTTACTGGCAAATGATTTATCTCGCACCCTGATTGGTGAAAGTGCTGCTATGCAAAAACTGCGTGAGCAGATTGTTTCCGCGGCCAATTCACAACTATCGGTAATGGTGCAAGGGGAAACTGGCACAGGGAAAGAATTAGTTGCTGCGGCGGTACATGAGTTGTCTGCGCGTAAATCCGCCCCATTTGTGGCGATCAACTGTGCAGCAATTCCTGAACACTTGCTGGAAAGTGAGCTGTTTGGTTACTGCAAAGGCGCTTTTTCAGGTGCTGATGCAGATAAACAGGGTTTGATAGCGCAAGCCAATGGCGGCACTTTGTTCTTGGATGAAATCGGTGATATGCCGCTTACTTTGCAAGCTAAATTGCTGCGAGTATTGGAATCACGCACCTTCCGTCCACTGGGCGGTAAGCAAGAACTCAGTTCCGATTTTCGACTGGTTTCAGCGACTCACGTCAATCTGCTCGATCACGTTCGTAAAAAAGTGTTCCGCCAAGATCTCTATTATCGCTTGTTTCAATATCCGATTACTTTGCCACGTCTAGCATCGCGGTTAGACGATATTGAATTGCTGGGTGAGCATTTTGTGCGTGTGTTTAATTTGCAGCACAACACTCGTATTCGTGGTTTGAACTACCGAGCGATTGATTGTCTCAAGCAATATGACTTTCCCGGCAATGTCCGTGAATTAAAGCACTTAATTGAATTTGGTTGCGCGCAAACCGCGGATGGTACTGAAGTCGAAGCCAATTGCTTTGCCCATCGATTGCAGTCAATGGAATGCCTGAATGGATCTGGGCAAGTAAGCGCATCTTTGCCTAACGAAGAAAGCAAAGATCCAGCCTCCATTATGAGCAGTGAACCCAATTTCGCAGTGATTAATGACTTAAAGCAGGCACTGAATGAGTTTGAAGCGCAGATCATCAGTGAGCGTCTTACTCGTTTTTCTGGTGATCGCGCGAAAGCGGCGAAAAGCCTTGGCATTCCTAAGCGGACTTTGGCTTACAAGTGTCTGAAATTGGAGATCAAAACCCCATGAAAGCACAATACTTGTTGGCGAGCTTGATCTTGGGTTTGGTCGCTTTTTCAGTTGCGGCACAAACCGACACTGCCGAATCTGTGCTTGAACAAGCTCAACAATGTCGAGAGGTTTCGCCTCGTTTAGAGCGTTTAGCCTGTTTTGATCGTGTATTTGCCACGCCTTTAGAAGCGGTGACTGTGGAACCGTCGAGCCCTTATCCTGCTGAATGGAAACGGGCGATGATTGCTTTGGAACAAACGTCATCAGAGTCCGGTTGGGCATTGGTCACTGATGGTGAAGGTCAAGGCAGCAGTGCGTGGATTGCCTTACCTGCACAAAATCGTCCCTCGTCTGAACAGACCCCTCCTGTGTTGCTGCTTAGTTGCATCAACAATCTCAGTCGGATTGAGTTAGCGCTGCCAAAAGAAGTGGCGGATGCTCGGATTCAAGTTTCCATTCGCCAAGAGACGCAATTCTGGCGCAGTGATGATCACGGCGTGCTCTTTTCTTCGGCGCGCGGTATGCCAGCGATTGAAATGATGAAATTGGCAGGTAGCGAACCACGTCTGCAACTGCGTTCCAACGCGGCGTTTGCCAACGGTTTACAGTTTGACACCCGAGGGCTGAATGAAGCACTTGATGTGTTACGCGAACGTTGTGGTTGGTAAGGAGTGAGCATGGAAATTACCGAATACCGCCAATGCATCGCAAAACCCATCAGTAGCAGTCATCCTGTTGGAGAACGGTTGGTGGATCACCCACTGTTCGATTTTATTGAAGATCAGATGATGAAAGTCGGTTCGCTCTCCCATGCTTCCGTGCAGTGGGATGAGGTTGAACACAGCACACTCAAGCTACTGGGTGAACAGACGAAAGATATCAAGTTGCTGGTTTATCTACTGCAGTGTTTGCACAACCAGATGACGCCACCGCGCTTTATCACTTCGTTTGTGGTGATGAGTGAGTTTCTCAATCAGTACTGGACTGAAAGTTACCCTGCGCCAGGAGCGCGAGGCAATTTGCCACGGCGTAAATTTTTTAGCCAGATGGTGCAACGTTTCGCCGCCGCAGTCGATAAGCTTGATTTTCATCGGTTCGATGAAGCGGATCGTCAGGCTCTGGAAGCTGCGGTCGGTGAATGGCAGCAAGCCGTTGAAAAACAAGGTTTGTCATCTGAACTTGTTGAATCAGTGGTGATTCGTATTCAGGCAGAGCTGAAACGTGCTGAGCAGCAACATCAAGCTAAGGTGCAAAGTGCGAAAAGTGAAGTGCCGAGTGAAACGGCTCCTTCAGCAGCTGCCAGCATGGTGGTGGATAACTCAAGCGATAAAGCTGCGAAACAAACCTTGCTTAAGGTAGCTGATTTTTTGGCCGAGCAAGAATTTGGCATTGCGCTTTCAATTCGTCTGCGTCGTTTTGCTGTATGGGGCAGTATCACCTCACTTCCGGATCACAAACCTGATGGCGAGACATTGCTGCGTGGAATGCAGGCGGATCGCGTCAAAGATTATCAAGACCAACAGCGGCACCCAGATTTAGCTTTGTGGCGAAAAGTTGAACAAAGCCTAACCATGGCACCTTATTGGTTTGAAGGGCAGTGGATGAGTTACACCATAGCCCAGCAGCTTGGGAAAAGTGATTGGTGTCAGGCTATTGCCGAAGAAACACAAAATTTCTTACGCCGTTTGCCTTCATTGCTAGAGCTGAAATTCAAAGGCGGTGAGCCGTTTGTGAGCGATTCAGTTAAAGAGTGGCTCGCGAATGTAGGAGAAACGCAAAGCTTGGCTGGGAAATCGGTAGGTGGCGATTGGCAGGAAAAACGCAAAGAAGCATTTCAATTGGCAAAAGAAGGCGGCATCGCGGTGGCGCTTTCCATGCTCAATGATGGCTTAGTCAGTGCGATAGAACCGCGAGACAAGTTCTATTGGCGACTGCTTTCGGCCGATTTACTGCGTGCTAATCATCTTGATGCCATGGCTGGTGAACAGTATCAGACTCTGCTCGCACAGGTAACAACACTATCAGTACCTGAGTGGGAGCCGAGTTTAGTTGAACAAATTCAAAGATATACAACGTCAGAGTAAACAAGGACACAATTCATGTGGAAATACATTGTCGGAATAGTAAGGCGGTTTAAACCCACGGTGGTGGCAGCGCTCCCCATTTTGCTATTCACTACGTTCATTTTATTGAACGTCGCCATTTGGTGGGCAGGCCCTTGGTTAGAAGTGGCTGGCTATAAACCGCTAGAGTCAATGCTGGCTCGAGCCGTAGCGAGCAGTTTGTTTACTCTCGGCTGTTTAGCCGTATGGGGTATTTGGCAGTGGCGCAAGTTACAAGCCTTTAAAGCGGAACAAAAACGCGAAGAGCAACTGCGTCAAGATCCTATTAAAGTCTATGAAGAACGTCAGGAAGTTGAACTGAATCAGGTCATGCTTAACATGAAGCAAAGCCTGAATAAGCACAATTATCTGTATGAATTACCTTGGTATTTGGTGCTCGGCTTAGAAAATGCTGGAAAAACCAGCCTGATCAACCGCTCTGGACAGAACTTTGTGTTTTCTTCGGTCATGCGTGCATCTGGCCAAAAAAGTGAAAACCCATACTCATTTGATTGGTGGATTGGCGATGAATCGGTACTGATTGATCCCGATGGTGAGCTATTAACTCAAGGTAATCGCAGTGAAAACAGCGATGGTGCGATGGAACGTCGCTTGTGGTTACATTTTGTCAACTGGTTAGAGCGCACACGTAGCCGCCGCCCATTGAACGGGATTGTGTTGGCACTTGATGTATCACATTTAGCAACCGCAACGGCTTCTGAACGCAAAGCTTATGCCAATTTGTTGCGTGCGCGTCTGCGAGAGTTGATGGAAACTCTGTCGACTCGTCTTCCTGTCTATATCGCGCTAACCAAGCTCGATTTGTTGTACGGCTTTGAACCATTCTTTAAGCACTACACCAAAAGCCAACGTGAAGATGTATTGGGTTTCACTTTCTCTATGGATTCGGTGGATAACCTCGATTCTTGGTTGGAAGAGTTTGCAAACGAATATGCCCAGTTTGTTGAGCGGGTGAATACCATGCTGCCGCATTCGGTTGCATCGCCAATGACTCTTGAAGAGCGTAATGCGATATACAGCTTTACGCGACAAATTTCTGGTCTGAAAGATATCTTGCAGCAGTTCTTCCAAGAGGCTTTAGCAAGTGATCAGTTCTCAACGTCTGCCTTGGTGCGTGGTGCTTATTTCACGTCTGTTTATCAGCAGGGTGTACCTACTAACGCGTTTGATGATGCTGCATCGCGTCGTTATGGACTATCGCACGCGATCAATACTGCCCAGAGAGCAAAAAACTCGACCGTCTATTTCACCCAAAAACTGTTTACTCACATTATTTATCCTGAGGCGGGCTTGGCATCGGACAACTTCCGAATGGCTAAAAACAAACGCCGCATCATGGGGTTATCTTTTGTGGCGTGTTCAGTTGCGACGCTGTTGCTGGTTGGAACTTGGCATCGTAACTATCTCAATAACGTTCAACACGCGGATACCGTACTGACGAAGGTCAATCAGTATAAAAATCAGTTCCCATCAAGCCGTTATTTGGCGTCACAGCAAGATGTGTTGGAACCATTGAACAAGATCCGTGAAGCGACTCTTGAGTTTGGTTTCTTCCGTGAAAAACCACAGTACATCTCGGATTTTGGTCTTTACCAAGGGCACACCATTGGTCCGAAAGTCGAAGAGACCTACCTTAACTTGTTGGAAACTCACTTCTTGCCTTTATTGATGGCAGATGTCGTGGTGGCGCTCAATCAAGCACAAACCGATGAAGAACGCTTAGCGGTGTTACGTGTGTACCGCATGCTGGTCGATAAGAGCGGTCGTTACCAAGATTATGTGTTGGATTATTTTGCTAAATATTGGCAACGGTCTTTTTCTGGTCAGCGCCAGATCCAAGAAGAACTGCTGGGACACTTGGATTACGCAATGCAGCATACGGATTTGACTGCTGATCGCCTAAGAGGTGACAAAGGTGCTGAAAAGGTGATGCGCCCTTACGATCAGGTGATTGCACGAGCTCAGGTTGAGCTTGGTTCAATGCCGAACGATCAGCGTGTTTACCGTAACTTGAAATTGAGTGCACAGACCGTATTGGGGCCATCGATCAATCTACGTAGCTTGATTGGTCCTGTGTTCGATGTGGTGTTTGAAGAACGTGTAATTAACAGTAGCAGCTTATACATTCCCCAAATGCTGACTAAGCGCGGGTTTGATGACTACTTTATGCCGCAATCAGAATCGGTTTCTGAGCTGGCTTTGATCGACAGTTGGGTATTGGGGCAGAGCAAAACGGCGCAGTTTAGTGAAGCGGATAAACAAGCGTTACGCGATAAAATTCGTGATCTTTACGTAGCGGATTACACCAATACTTGGCGTGCGGCGCTCAATGAAATTGATGTTAAGTATTTCAATGACATTAATGATGCCGTGTTGGTGCTGGAAAACATTACCAGCAACCTTGAGCCAATGCAGCGTTTGCTTCGCACATTAGATGACAATACTCAACTGTATAGCGCATTGCCTAAAGATGAAGCGGCGCTGAAAGAGCTGGTGAAAAGCCCAAAATATAAAGTGGCCTTACTGATCGAAACGCCGTTCGCTGACCTTAACGGCATGCTCAAGCCAGTTGGAAGTAAACCCGCCTACCTCAATGAAGTGTTGACATCCGTCGAGGAAGTCAAAGGCTATTTAAGATCTATCAAGGATGCACCAGATGTTGGCATGGCAGCGTTGGATGCCACAAAATCACGAGTTAGACTGGTCAATGCTGATCCTATTTATACCCTGAAACGCATCTCTTCCGGTTTGCCAAAACCATTGGATACCATGATAGCTAAGCTTGCGGATGAAAGCTGGTATGTAGTTAAGCAAGAGGCGATCAAACATCTTGAAGTACGTTGGACAGAAGATGTGTACAAGACCTTCCAAAGTAAATTGGCTGGACGCTACCCATTCAATCCAGCGTCGAGCAAAGATGCATCGTTGGAAGATTTTGAGTCTTTCTTTGCACCGAATGGTACGTTGGATAACTTCTACAACCACCAGTTGAAGATGTTTATCGAAGAGAACATTACCGTAGCGTCGGATGACTCCGCACAATCTCTTATCCGTAAAGAGGTGTTGGATCAGATCAAGCAAGCACAGAAGATCCGTGAGGCTTTCTTTAACCGCAAAGGGATCTTGGATGTGAGCTTCTCGGTTGAGCCGCTTAGCTTGAGCAACAACAAACGCCGAAGTGTACTGAATGTCGATGGTCAGTTCTTGGCATACAGTCATGGTCCTCGTGAAAACGTTGAGCTGATTTGGCCAAATACCTTACGTGATTCTGCAGTGTCTAAAGTGACATTAATCCCGACCAAAACCAATATGTCGCCACGCAGCATTCAAATCCAAGGTCCGTGGGCATTCTTCCGCTTACTGGATGAAGGCGATGTTGTCGCGGCTAGCCCAACTTCCGTTGATTTTAAATTTATTGTCGATGGTGGAGAGATGATTTATCGCATCAATTCCGAAGCCGATGCGAACCCATTCACTGAACGTCTATTCAAGTCGTTCAAACTGTCTAGAACACTTTATTAAATAGATTTGCCAGAGCGATAACCTCGCTCTGGCTTTTTTAGGACGAAGTTGTTATGTCCAATGTGATTTTTATTGAGAATGTTTGCTACCGATTAACCAATGATTCTGAAGGGATACGTGTATTAGAACCCTATTTACGGGTTCGAGAAGAGATTAACCGTCGTTTCAATCCAATTGCAGGGGGCACGGATTGGCAAGTGGTGAAAGAGCATTGCGAACGACTGGCTTGTAATCACGGCATGGATTTTCTGATCTGCGGTTACTACGCGGTCGCATGTTTGAAAACTCAGGGGCTAGCAGGTTATGCCACTGGTATGGAACTGATGAGCGCGAGCCTAGCTAATCAAGGTGATTGCGATGCTAAAAGTGCCAAGATACGTAAAGAGATCCTTGATTGGGTCAATGCGCGAGTAGTGCAGGAGTTAAAAGCCCTTAAACCAACGCATGAGTCGTTGCGCGATCTATATCGTGCGGAGCGTCACTGTGAGCGGCTACATCAACTGTTTGAGTTGCAGCAAACGGAATACAAAGTCGATTTTGAAGGGGTTGGTTTTGCTCTCTTTGAGCATATTGACCGCATTGAAACTCAATATCACAGCTTGTTGAAAAAACAGGAAAAAAATGAACCACCTAAGCTTAAATTTTGGCAGCGGGGATATGGTTTAGTTTTGCTTGGGTTAGTGGGTATCGAGCATTGGGGGGGCGGTAGGTTTTTTGGCTTGGTCCTGGTTTTACACCACACCTTACGCCAAACCACAATTGGTTACTGCGCTCAACAATGTTGAGCAGGCACAGGCATTGATCCGTGAATCTTCTCAGGTTCAACGGGATCGTTGGCAAGATGAGTTAGTACCGCTTTATCGCTCGGCACTTGAACGCAATTTAGCGACCTCATTCAGTGATTCCAAGCAGCAAGCCATGAGTCATTTGCTATTACTACGTGCTCTTTATCCAGAGAATGAGCAAGTCAATGCGTTGAATAAAGCGTTTAGCCTTCAGCAGCAAGAAGCACTGGAGCAAACTGCGCTGTTTGTTGCTAAGTTCAGCGATATTCGTACAAGAATATCCAATATCGCGTTGTTAGCTAAACGCGGAAAATGGGGCGAATTGGAAAAGCAAACCAAGTCATTGGAAGAGTTTGCCGTGAGCCTCTCTCCCATTTATGGACGAGTTGAGTATGTACAAGGTTTGCTTGAACAAGGGGATTTCATTAATGCAGCCAAAGAGTTTGCCATTCTTAAACAAAGGCTCGATAGCCTGAGTTGGAAAATCGCTGAATTAGAGTTACGCATCCGCGATGCTTCTCAATCACAGTGACTGATTGCTGGGTAGAGAAGCTGAGGCAAAAACTCGCTCATAGGCAGTTTTTTGCTTGTTTGAGGCAAGGGATTGCTCGTTAGTGATAGCAAAGCCTTATTCGGTAACGGAAAACTTGGCAAAAAGCTGGCATTGAGTTTGCCATTCTCTGCCACACGAGATTTAAACAATCATATGATGACTGTGGTTCGAAACTTCGCAGTCGACAAGAAGAGAACAAGGAAAACGGGATGGCAAGGTTACAGTTCCAATTGCAGGTGGACGGCGTTGATGATGAATCGTTGGTCGTACGCGGATTTGAAGGGCAAGAGTCTCTTTCTGACAGCGTATGGCGCGATCAACCCTGTTATGGTTTTCGTTATCAGATCGATTTGGCTAGTGCGATCCCGGGCCATACAGCTGAGCTGTTTGTCGATAAAACGGCTCATTTGACGATTGTACGTGATGGGAACATTGCGCAGCAGATTAATGGTGTTATTCGCCAATTCAGCAAAGGTGATACTGGTCATCGACATACTTTCTATTCGTTAACCTTGGTTCCTGCCCTTGAAAGGCTTTCTTTACGCAGTAATAGCCGTATTTTCCAAGAGCAAACTGTGCCAGAAATCATCTCCATTTTGCTGCAAGAAATGGGGATTGAAGACTACGCTTTTGCCTTAAAACGCAAGTACGAAAAGCGCGAGTTTTGTGTGCAATACCGTGAAACAGATTTGCATTTTTTACACCGTATTGCGGCTGAAGAAGGTTTGGTTTATAGCCATTTACATGAAGCGAACAAGCACACACTCTTATTTACCGATCGTACCGATTGTCAACCTAGGCTAGCTACTCCAGTTCCTTACAATGCCTTGGCGGGTGGTGGGATAAACATCCCTTATGTGGTTGGGTTGCAACTCAAAACCACTGCTCAAGTGAGTCATACTGAGCTGAAAGATTACAGCTTTAAAAAGCCTGCCTACGGTTTTACTCAGCGTACTCAAGGTCAGGAAATGGCTTACCAGCAAACGACCTACGAGCATTTCGATGCGCCGGGGCGATACAAAGATGATGTCACTGGTAAAGCGTTTAGCCAGATTCGCTTAGAATTCTTGCGTCGTGAAGCTTATCTTGCGGAAGCGAAAAGTGACCAGCCGCTTTTGCTCGCGGGAGTACGTTTTGATCTACAAGACCATCTTAACCCTGCTATGAATCGAGATTGGCTGGTGGTGCAAGCTAACCATCAAGGTACTCAACCACAAGCTCTGCAGGAAGATGGTGGCAGTGGAGCGACCACATACAGTAATCAGCTCAAACTTATCCCTGGGCATATCACTTGGCGAGCAAGACCCTGTGTAAAACCACAGGTTGATGGTCCGATGATTGCCACTGTAGTTGGTCCCTTAGGCGAAGAGATTTTTTGCGATAAATTCGGGCGAGTGAAAATCCATTTCCCGTGGGATCGCTATTCCAGCAGTAATGAAAAAAGCTCCTGTTGGGTGCGAGTCGCGCAAGAGTGGGCAGGTAGTCAGTATGGCAGTATGGCGATTCCACGTGTCGGTCATGAAGTGATTGTTTCGTTTCTTAATGGCGATCCGGATCAGCCGATCATTACTGGTCGCACTTATCATGCGACCAATACTTCCCCTTATTCATTGCCTGATAATAAAACTAAAACAGTGCTTCGTACTGAAACCCACCAAGGACAAGGCTACAACGAGCTGAGTTTTGAAGATCAAGCGGGCACTGAGCAAATTCTACTTCACGCACAAAAGGATTTTGACGCGCTGATTGAACACGACCACACCGAAGTGATTCGTCATGATCAGCATTTAACCGTGGTTAATGACCGTTTTACTCGTATCCAACGCAATCAACACCTTACCGTCGAGGGCGAAGGCCGTAGCAAGATAGCACTCGACAGCAGTCATGAAGTTGGCGCGTCACTACAACACAAAGTAGGGCAACGCATTGCTGTCGAGGCGGGTAAAGAGATTTCACTCAAAAGCGGCGCGAAAATCGTGGTTGAAGCCGGAGCGGAGTTAACCCTAAAAGCAGGGGGCAGTTTTGTAAAAGTCGATGCAGGTGGCGTGCACTTAGTCGGTCCTGCCATCAACCTAAACGCGGGCGGCAGTGCAGGCAGCGGTAGCGCTTATGGTGGGCAATTAGCGGCAGCACCAAGAATGTTAGCGCAAGCTAAACCAGTAGCAGAATTGGTTCAGCCGGATATTGCAGCCTCAATGCAATCAGGCGCGGCGCGTGTTATTGATGTTGCATCACTCCCCACTATGATGCCGAGTTCTGCCAATAACACGGCAAATGATGAGCCTGTGGCCGAAGAGAAAACACCGGAGCGAATTTTAAAATCCGATCTTCTCAAACCATCCGATGAGTTAGAGAAACTCGCCAAGCGACAAGCGAGTGCTTATCGCCAAGGTAATCACAGCGATGAGGTTAAGTTACTACAAGAAGCGCTAATAAAACTGGGGTTTGATATCGGAAAAGCAGGAGCTGATGGTGACTTTGGTGGAAAAACTAAGACCGCGATTGAGCAGTTCCAAAAAAGCTATCAACCAAGCCACCAAACACACCCGTCTTACAGCATTGGCCCCGTTGATGGTATTGTCGGCAAAGGTACACTACTAGCACTAGATGAAGCCTTGATGGATGGTTGGGTTTATCTTCTTATTACTAAGGACATGCTAAATGCAGTGTGCCCTAATTCAGGTAATAATAAGGAGTTGTTAGATTCATTAAATAAATACTGTCCTATGTACGAAATAGATACACCCATTAGAATTGCACATTTTTTATCTCAAATTGCTCATGAAAGTGGATGTTTTAGTAGTTTGACAGAAGGAAGTAATTATAGTCATATGGCTGCGAAACTAAAGTTTTCAAAATATAGATCATATGTTGACTCATTAAAATCTGATTCGATAAACAAGTTTATAAGAGAAGATAACCCAGCAAGATGTAAACAACCTGATTTGTTCAATTTTGTTTATTCAAGTAGTAATGGTAATGGAGATGAGAAATCCGGAGATGGATATAAATATAGAGGTAGGGGGCTCATTCAGATTACAGGAAAAGATAAGTATTCAAGGTTTACAAGTGTGCATAATAGTAAAAATCCTGATGACACTCAAAATTTTGTCATAAATCCAGATCTTGTTTCCGAAAATTTAAATTATGCAGTTGAGTCAGCATGTATTTACTGGAGGCATTGGGGGGCACTATCTAAAAAATTTAACGCTAATGGTGATGTAAACATATTAATTGATAATGCACCAAATGATGTTGAGTTAATTAGCCAGGCGGTAAATGGTGGTAGTTATGGACACTCTAATGGCTTAGATGACCGCATTGATAAATTTAATAAAATAAAAAATAACTTGGGATTGTGATTTTATGAAAAATTGTGTGTATCTTATCGTCTTAACACTGTGTTTCAGTATAGCTCAAGCTAATGATGAAAATGTTGATGATTTAATTGTATCATCATATATAGAAACTCAAGATGAGAAGATAAAAGATTTCCAAGGAGAAGAGTTTCAAATTTCTTTCCAGAAAGAGAGTATCATGAAAAAAGGAGGTCTCAATGATGGTAGCCTTAACGCATTCATAACAATCTCTGGTAACCGAAGTTTATTGTTTGAACAAAAAGATTTTAATCCATATGGGCAAGATGCATTTGTCTTTTCTTGTAAAGCATCAGACAGTAAGTTGAGGGTTTTTATTCAGACAAGATATGCAAGCTCAGATAATATCACACCTTGGTTTATTCAGTTTACGCCGTATATTTTTACGATTGAATCTGGTTCAGTAAGAAGAGAATATAATTTTGAACATGAATATTTCTATGGTGGCGACTTTTTTTATAGAAGAATAATTGATGATGAGAAATTAATCATTAAATATCCATTCTATACCAATGATAAAGTCATAGAGAGATTGTTTGAATCTAAATTATGTGTTGATTATAGTGAATAATTTACTTTCTGCGTATTCTACTATTTTATTTATATGGTTTGGTGTTAGTGGTGACGCTATTGCTAGTGAAAGCTGCAATAATACATCTGGAGTACATCAAAAAATTCTAGTGTGCATCCTAAATGAGATAGCTAAGTCAGAGACTCAGATTAGAAATAATATTTCTTCTAAGTCTATAGATTATGGTTTTCCTGATGATTTCTACAGCAAGCAAAGATTAGCTATTCATGAAAAGTGTATGCTTTATATAAATGTAGGTGGCCAACGTGGTGAATTGCTAATGAATCAATGTGAACTTTCGATGCTACAAGGCCTTGATATTTACATTCAACAGTATATAGAGGATGTTGATAATAGTTAGGATTAGCATCACAAATAAGTTTGTGATAATGAATGCTTTGGGTTTACTACGGATTGTTAATTAAATATCAGTGATATTAAAAATACATCGATTAAATTGGGTCGTCGTTAAAACCCCAGAGCAATTAAACTCTGGGGTTTTTCCTTCTCACAGCACACAATATTTAGCGTAAGAGCCCGCTTCTTTGGCTGTCCAGTCACCTTTGGATTTTTCATTCATATCTTCGCACCAAGATTTGCTGCCGACTTCATTGTTGAAAATACAGTGTTTGGCGAAGTCGAGAGTGTCTTGAGTATTCCACTCGCTTTTCGGTTTTTCGCGCATTCCTTCACACCATGATTTACTGCCGACTTCGGTACAGGCTGAAAGCGCTAGCGCACTCAATACTACCAATAGAGTGTTTTTCATTCGATCCTCATTCACTGCTTTAGTTTGTTGGCGTCACTATACCGAACCATGAGGCCGCTGTGTTAAATCAGCGCGAAAAGATCGTGCTCACTCGAAGTGTGTTCATTCAGTTGTATATCTGAAGAATAATTTTGCTGATCGTTTTCACACTCTGCCGATTTGTCGCGTGCAAACTCAATTGAGTAAACTATTATGTCATCGAAACGTTTCGATGTGCATTTTTTCATCAGATTGAAGTGGTGCAGTCGTTATCTGAACGTGAATTGATAAAAGGTATCACCATGAAAAAAAGTACCCTACTGAACTCTGATCTCTCTTATCTGGTGGCGACACTCGGCCATACCGATGAAATCACTATTTGCGATGCTGGGTTACCAATACCCGATGAAGTGACGCGTATTGATCTCGCGCTCACTCATGGTGTGCCTTCTTTTTTGGAAACGGTGCGGGTGATTTTGTCTGAGTCACAGATTGAAAGTGCCATCGTGGCGGAAGAGTTTGTTCGAGTGAGTCCGGTACTACATGAAGCTTTATGCCGTGAATTGAAAGCCGAAGAGCAATTGTGCGGTAAGCCGATTGCTATCCAATACATCAGCCATGAAGCGTTTAAACAACGTACCTTGCAAAGTCGCGCGGTAGTGCGCACTGGTGAATGTACACCTTATGCCAATGTGATTTTCCAAGCAGGTGTCGTGTTTTAACCACGCCTAACCATGGAGTAAACACTATGACTCAAGCAATTTTAGCCCTGAGCCAAATTGAAAAAGCGTTCCCTGGCGTGAAAGCCTTGGACAAAGCGAGCCTGAATGTCTATCCGGGGAGGGTAATGGCGTTAATGGGTGAGAACGGCGCAGGCAAGTCAACGTTGATGAAAGTGCTGACCGGCATTTACAGCAAAGATGCAGGAAGCATCGAGTATCAAGGCCAACCTGTGAGTTTTAAAGGCCCACGAGATTCCCAGCTGGCTGGCATCAGCATTATCCACCAAGAGTTAAACCTGATCCCGCAGCTTACGATTGCGGAAAATATTTTTCTTGGCCGTGAGATGACTTCGCCATTCGGACGCATTCTGTGGGATGAAATGTACCGCAAAGCCGATCAATTGCTCGCGCGTTTGAATGTGAAACACAGTGCGAAAACCTTGCTCGAAGATCTGAGCTTGGGTGAGCAGCAGATGGTGGAAATTGCCAAAGCGCTGTCGTTTGAATCGAAAGTCATCATCATGGATGAACCGACGGATGCGCTGACCGATACCGAAACCGAATCTCTGTTTAATGTCATTAATGAACTGCGCGAACAAGGCTGCGGCATTGTTTATATCTCGCACCGTTTGAAAGAGATTTTTGAGATTTGTGACGACATCACAGTGCTGCGTGACGGCAAATTTATTGGTGAGTGCCGCGTGTGCGATACCAATGAAGATGGCCTGATTGAGATGATGGTTGGCCGTAAACTGGAAGAACAGTACCCACGCATTGCTGCGCAGCAAGGTGACATCAGCCTTGAGGTGATTGGCCTGACTGGCTCGGGTGTACACGATGTCAGCTTTACGCTTAAAAAAGGCGAGATTCTTGGTGTCTCTGGCCTGATGGGGGCCGGGCGCACTGAACTGATGAAGGTGATTTATGGCGCGCTGCCTTCGGAGCGTGGGGTGATTAACCTCAATGGGCGCACTGTTAATCCAGTTAGCCCGCAAGATGGTTTGGCCAACGGCATCGCTTATATCTCAGAAGATCGTAAAGGTGATGGCTTGGTGCTTGGCCTTTCGGTGAAAGAGAACATGTCACTCTGCGCGCTCGATCAATTGAGCAAAGGCATGCAAATTCGACATGCCGATGAAGTGATTGCCGTGGATGACTTTATTCGCCTGTTCAACATCAAAACCCCAAGTCGTGAGCAAATCATTGGCAACCTTTCTGGGGGTAATCAGCAGAAAGTGGCGATCGCTAAAGGGCTGATGACTAAGCCGAAAGTGCTGATTTTGGATGAACCGACTCGCGGCGTTGACGTGGGTGCGAAAAAAGAGATCTACCAACTGATCAACCAATTTAAAGCCGAAGGTATGAGCATCATTTTAGTCTCCTCAGAAATGCCAGAAGTGCTTGGCATGAGTGACCGCATTCTGGTGATGCATGAAGGGCGCATTAGCGGCGAGTTTATGGCGAGCGAAGCCGATCAAGAGAAATTAATGGCGTGTGCAGTAGGGCGTAACCCTGCTCACGCAGCATGAAACAAGGATACAGCATGAGTACCCGAACCATGACCAATACGACATCTGATAACCGTAAAAAACTGCTCAGTAAAGAGTGGTTGATTGAACAAAAATCGCTGATCGCACTGCTGTTTTTAGTGGTTGTCGTCTCCTTCTTAAACCCGGATTTTTTTACTGTCGATAACATACTGAATATTCTGCGCCAAACCTCAGTCAACGCGATTATTGCGGTCGGTATGACGCTGGTAATTTTAACTGCAGGGATTGATTTGAGCGTCGGTTCGGTGCTCGCCTTGTGTGGCGCTTTTGCGGCAACCTTAGTGGCGATGGAAGTCCCTGTTCTGGTAGCCGTACCCACGGCTTTACTGGCCGGTGCTGCGCTTGGCGCAATCAGCGGCATCATCATTGCCAAAGGCAAAGTGCAGGCGTTTATTGCCACTCTAGTCACCATGACGCTGCTGCGCGGCGTCACCATGGTGTACACCGATGGGCGTCCTATTTCGACCGGATTCACTGATACGGCGGACACCTTTGCATGGTTTGGTACTGGCTACGCGTTGGGCATTCCGGTTCCGGTATGGCTGATGGTCGTGGTGTTTGCCGGCGCTTGGTATCTACTCAATCACACTCGTTTTGGCCGTTATGTGTATGCAGTGGGCGGCAACGAATCGGCGACTCGTCTCTCTGGTATCAACGTTGATCGCGTCAAAATCGGGGTGTATGCCATCTGTGGTTTACTGGCCGCGCTGGCGGGCATCATCGTCACTTCACGCCTTTCTTCTGCGCAACCCACCGCGGGTATGGGCTATGAATTGGATGCGATTGCGGCTGTCGTGCTCGGTGGCACCAGTTTGATGGGCGGTAAAGGCCGCATTATGGGCACGCTGATCGGCGCACTTATCATCGGATTTTTAAACAACGCATTGAACTTGCTCGATGTTTCCTCCTACTACCAAATGATTGCGAAAGCAGTGGTTATTTTGCTGGCAGTCTTGGTAGACAACAAAAATAAATAAAACGTGAATCCGCCTCGACAGGGCAAGGGCTGCGAGGCTAAACCAAAAAGGACTACGAAAATGAAAAAACTGACCACTCTTATCTCTGCTGCTCTACTTTCCACTTCGGTTTCTTTTGCGGCGCAAGCGCAAGATACCGTGGCGATTGTGCTTTCAACACTGAATAACCCTTTCTTCGTAACCATGAAGGATGGGGCAGAAGCGAAAGCCAAAGAACTTGGCTACAACCTGATTGTGTTGGACTCGCAAAATGACCCAAGCAAAGAGCTTTCAAACGTGGAAGACCTTACTGTGCGCGGCGTGAAAGCGATTCTGATCAACCCGACTGATTCGGATGCGGTTTCTAACGCGATTCGTATTGCTAATCGTTCTAACATTCCAGTTTTGACATTAGACCGTGGTGCGAGCCGTGGTGATGTGGTGAGCCACATCGCTTCTGATAACGTAGTCGGCGGTGAAATGGCAGGCCATTTTATTGAAGAGAAGATTGGTAGCGATGCCAAAGTGATCCAACTGGAAGGTATCGCCGGAACTTCTGCGGCTCGTGAGCGTGGTGAAGGCTTCATGAATGCAGTGAAAGGCAGCAAAATGCAGCTTCTGGCTAGTCAACCTGCCGATTTTGACCGTACTAAAGGGTTGAACGTCATGGAAAACCTACTTGCGGCCAACCCAAATGTACAAGCTGTGTTTGCGCAAAACGATGAAATGGCATTGGGCGCACTGCGTGCGATTCAAGCGTCAGGCAAGTCAGTGATGATTGTTGGCTTTGATGGAACCGATGACGGTATCGCAGCGGTAGAGCGCGGCCAATTAGCAGCAACTGTCGCACAACAGCCAGACATGATTGGCGCAATTGGTGTTGAAACGGCCGACAAAATGCTCAAAGGTGAAAAAGTGGAAGCTTACATCCCGGTAGCACTGAAAGTGATTTCAAAATAATCTGATCTTTCCCTCCTCACATGAGGAGGGAAAACCGAGCGGTTTACGGGTTTTACTTCTCTCGCTCTGCCCAACAAATTGAAAGGGTATCAGCCATTAAACCACTCTGTTTTTCCTCATTAATACAAAGGATAACCGTATGAATAAGTTGGTGGTTCTGGGTAGCGTCAATGCAGACCATGTGCTGCAAGTGCCTTCATTTCCTCGCCCCGGAGAAACCTTACACGGGCGCAATTATCAAGTCATTCCCGGTGGTAAAGGGGCGAATCAAGCGGTTGCCGCCGCGCGTATGCAAGCCGATGTGGGTTTTATCGCCTGTGTTGGTGATGATTCGTTTGGTATTAATATTCGTGAGAGTTTTAAGCTAGATGGCATCAATACTGCCGGTGTGAAACTGCAACCTAACTGCCCAACCGGCATTGCGATGATTCAAGTTTCAGATAGCGGAGAAAACAGCATCTGCATTTCAGCAGAAGCCAATGCCAAGTTGACTGCTGCCGCGATTGAGCCCGATCTCGCGGCGATTCGTGATGCACGTTATCTGCTGATGCAATTGGAAACGCCGCTCGATGGTATTTTAAAAGCGGCGCAAGAAGCGAAAGCGGCAAAAACCAATGTGATTCTTAACCCTGCTCCCGCCCGTGAGTTGCCTGATGAACTGCTGCAATGTGTGGATCTGATTACGCCGAATGAAACCGAAGCGGAAGTGCTCACCGGAATTACGGTCTCGGATGAGGCCAGTGCGCAGCAAGCGGCGGACGCTTTACACTGTAAAGGCATCGAGATTGTCATTATTACCCTTGGTTCAAAGGGCGTGTGGTTAAGCCAAAATGGTCGCGGACAACGAATTCCCGGTTTTGTGGTGAAAGCCACGGACACCACCGCCGCAGGTGATACCTTTAACGGTGCATTGGTGACTGGCTTGTTGCAAGAAATGCCTCTAGAATCAGCCATTAAGTTTGCCCATGCCGCTGCCGCGATCTCGGTAACACGCTTTGGTGCGCAAACCTCTATTCCCACTCGTGCGGAAGTTGATGCCTTTTTAGCAGAACACTCATAGGAGAAAACACATGGCCACCATGAAGGATATCGCTCGACTTGCTGGCGTCTCCACTTCAACTGTGAGCCACGTGATCAACAAGAGTCGTTTTGTGAGTGATGAAATTGCTGAGCGGGTGAATAATGCGGCTCAGCAACTCAATTACGCGCCTTCAGCCCTCGCGCGTAGCCTAAAAATGAACCGTACCCAAACCATCGGTATGTTGGTGACAACTTCAACCAACCCTTTCTTTGGTGAAGTAGTAAAAGGTGTAGAACGCAGTTGCTATCACAAAGGTTATAACCTGATTTTGTGCAACACTGAAGGCGATAACCAACGCATGAAAGCCAGCATCAATACCTTGCTGCAAAAACGTGTTGATGGTTTATTGCTGATGTGTTCAACCCTTGAGGGAGAACGGTTGGATGTGTTTGATCGTTATCCCGATATTCCTGTTGTCGTCATGGACTGGGGCCCAATCCTGTTTGCCAGTGACAAAATTCAAGACAACTCACTGCAAGGCGGCTACATGGCGGCCAAACATCTGATTGAGTGCGGACACAGAGAAATTGGTTGTATCACTGGACCTCTGATTCGCCATCAAGCGCAAATGCGTTATGAAGGCTATAAGAGAGCATTGTCGGAAAAAGGAATTGCCATCAACCCGGATTGGATTGTTGAATCTGACTTTGAGTGTGAAGGTGGCTACAACGCATTTGAAAAGCTTTGTGAACGTGGAAAACTGCCGAGCGCACTGTTTGTGTGTAACGACATGATGGCGATGGGTGTGATTCAAGCAGCTAACCTGCGAGGTCTGCGAGTGCCTGATGATATCTCCCTGATTGGTTACGATGATGTGCATATCGCCAAGTTTATGTCTCCTGCTTTAACCACCATTCATCAGCCTAAATATCGCCTCGGCAAAGCCGCCATCGATACTCTGCTTTATCGGTTGGAAAATCCAGACACCACCGCGCAAGTGGTACAGTTAGAGCCTACTTTAGTGGTGCGTAGTAGCGTACGAAAACTCGGCTAGCCGCCTTCATTCTTCCCATTGTTCTAATTTATGATCCAAGCCAATCGAAGAGGACAAATGTCCTCTGGCATTATGGTTCCACACCTTATAGTGAACAAAACCCATAACAATGAGAGATAGAACACGATGGAACTGATGACTTTTTTTGATATTAACCACACCTTAGTCAATATTCCGATAGGTGGCGGATATGCCATGTCGTGGATTGAAGCGGTGGGAACGCTGTTTGGTTTGCTGTGTATCTGGTTTGCGAGCCAAGAGAAAACTATTAACTACTTATTTGGCCTGATTAATGTCACGCTGTTTGCGGTGATTTTCTATCAGATTCAACTGTATGGAATCTTGTTGCTCCAGCTGTTTTTCTTCTGCGCCAACATTTATGGCTGGTATGCGTGGACTCGGCCCAATGCTCAAGGGGATACGCTCGTTGTGCGTTGGATGAGCCGCCAAAAATTGCTGCTCACAGCATGCATTAGCGTGATCAGCATTATCTTGATGACCATTTACATCGATCCGGTATTCTTTTCTTTAGCCAATATTACCGTTGATGTATTGAATCTGTTCGGCGCGCAACTGGATCGCCCAGTGTTATCTCCGGATGCTTTCCCATTCTGGGATGCGACGATGACGGTACTTTCGGTGGTGGCGCAGATTTTGATGACGCGTAAATATGTGGAAAACTGGATTCTGTGGGTGGTGATCAACATCATCAGTGTCGGAATTTATGCGGCGCAAGGAGTGTATGCCCTCTCTATCGAATACGCGATTTTGCTGTTCATTGCCGCCAATGGCACTCGAGCTTGGATGCAAACCGCTCGTCATAATGCAGAAAAAAACCTGACCAATGAGGCAACAGCATGAGCATTCAACCCCACATTAATGTTGCCCAAGTTGCGCCACGTGTTGTGGTCTGCGGTGAACCGAATCGTGCGAATCGTATTGCCAGCTTGTTGAATAACGCAGAGCTTGTCGCTGAAAACCGAGAATACCGCTTATTCAGTGGTGAGTTTGAAGGGCAACCGATCACCGTATGCAGCACAGGAATTGGTGCACCATCCATGATCATTGCGGCGGAAGAGCTAGCGCGAAGTGGTGCAAAAGCCATTGTGCGAGTGGGTTCCGCAGGCGCAATGCAGCCGGAGATCGGATTAGGTGAACTGATTTTGGTGGAAGGTGCAGTACGTGATGAAGGTGGCTCAAAGGCGTATATTAATGCCGCTTATCCCGCATACTCAAGTTTCGAATTGGTGGTGGAGATGCAACGCTTCCTAGCTGCGCAGGCAGTACCCACTCACAGAGGTATTGTTCGCTCGCATGACAGCTTTTACACCGATGAAGAAGCAGAATTGTGCCGTTATTGGAATCGCAAGGGGATTCTTGCGGCGGATATGGAAACCTCTGCACTGCTTACGGTTGGCCGTTTACGCGGTCTACAGGTTGCTTCCGTTCTCAATAATGTGGTGTTGTATGAGCAAGATGTGCAAGAGGGCGTGAATCAATACGTCAATGCCGATCAAATGATGATGCAGGGAGAAACGCTGGCTGCACGTGCTGCTTTGCATGCGTTAAACGCACTTAAATTCCAATCTTCTTAAGGTGCATAATATGGCCTCGCTCAATGAACGGTATTCTTCGTTGGGCGAGGCATCACCGTAGAGCTTCGCCTAGTGGCAAAAAACAGGTAGCCTATGCCCATGTGAATCGAATTTCAAAACGCTATGCAACTTACCGCTAACACTACCGGCCGTTTTTCAGGCTATTTGAATACGCAACTGCCTGCGTTTCGTCTGGCGTTGGCTCAGTGCCAAACGGCGACAAAAAGGTTTGATGCGGGTGAAACGCTGTTGCAGCAAGGCCAACCTGTTGAGTCTCTGTATGTGGTGTCTTGCGGCCGAGTTTCGATGAATATTCTGGCGGCTAATGGACGCCGTTTTCAACTCGGTGAAGTGCAGTGTGACGATCACCTTTTTGGCGAGATGGAGTTTTTTACCGCCATGCCTTGTCAGTGGAATGTGGTGGCCGAAGAGCCGATTCAAGCAGCGGTCATTTGTGCTCAGAAGCTGCAAGAGTGCCTTGAACAGCAACCTGTTCTTAGCCTGTTTTTTGCGTCTGCTTTAGCGCAGGATTACCAAGAGTCGCTGGACATTTACACGCAGCGTTTGATGCATTCAATCAGTTTTAACATCGCGCATGATCTGCTGCTACACCACGATACGCAGGTCAATTTGGGTGGCTTTGAAAGGATGGAGCCAGAAGCGGAGCGCTTCGGTACGTCAAGCCGAGTGTATCGCCGTGCAGTGAAAGAGTTGGTGGATAGGGGATTGGTCGAAAAAGGCGAGCGTGGGCTCGTCATCAAAGACATTGAAGCTTTGCGTGCTTTTGTGGTCAGCTTTGAATAAGCGAGGTGTCCCTCGCTTATTCGCAATCAGTCTTGCTTAAAGCATTATTGATTTAAGAAAGCCACCGCTTTATCGGGGAAGTCAGTGAACAGACCATCCACTTTCACTTGGTTGTAGAACACATCCAACATTCCTTCGAAGTTGTCTGCCCAAGGTGCAATGCGCCCTTTATCGGCACGGAAGGTGTAAGGATGCACCACCAGACCAGCATCTTTCGCTTGCTTCATCAACGGCTTAATAATGATGTTGCCTTTGGTTGAAGCATCATCAACCAACATAGGTTTCCACGGGCCGATGCCATCCGCATATTGCGCGACTTTGGCCATGCCGCCTTCGGCAAACATCCAGTCATAGTCATAGGGTGTGGCTTGGTCACCTTGATAAACCATGGTTTCATCCCAGTCGGTGTACGCCAGCAGCTGTACCAGGTTGAGATCCATCTTCATCGCTGGCAGCAGCTCATCATTAATGCGTTTTAGCTCGATAGGATCAAAACACTGCAGATAGATTTTGTCGTCTTTGCTGTCGTAACCATACTGCTTCAGCACTTTGAGGACCGCTTGAGAAATGTCTTTGCCTTCTTTGCGATGGAACCAAGGGGCTTTGATCTCGGGGTAGATACCGATGTCATAACCCAGAGTTTGGTTTAGCCCTTGAATCAGCTCAATTTCTTCTGCCAGAGTCGGGACGGTGAAATCCCCTTTCCATAAAGGGAAACGATCGGGAAAGCCGGCGACTTTTTTACCTTGATCATCAATATTGAAGCCTTCCGTCACGCGCAAGGTTTTAATTTCGGCCAGCGTAAAGTCAATCGCATAGTAACGGCCATCGGCTCGTGCGCGATTGGGGAAACGCTCTGCAACATCGGTGACGCGATCCAAATAGTGATCATGTAACACCACGAGTTGATCGTCTTTAGTCATCACTACATCTTGTTCGATGTAATCCGGCTTCATCGCATAAGCCAGTGTTTTGGCTTCTAGAGTATGTTCTGGCAAGTAGCCAGAGGCTCCACGGTGAGCAATCACTAACGGTTCTGCGGAAACAATGCCTGAAAATAGAGAAGTTGAGCAGGCCAGAGCCAGCAGAGAAAGCGAGAATGGTTTAAGCATCATGAAATCCTTTTTTGTTATTCCCAGCCAACAGGTGCAAAACATGCAATTCCTATGGGTTGGGGATATTGAGTTGCCGCGCTCTTAATCAGGCAAGAGCGCGGCGAGGTGGGGGATATAAAACCACGCTAACGTTATTAGTTGATGACAGGCGTGCTCTAAACGGCCGCTTGTTTCAGTTTTTCGTTATGGTGAGCACGTTCACCAACAAAAGCGTAAAGCAGACAGATCACTGAAATGACACAGGAGGCCACGAGGATCATGAAGCCGCCATCCCAGCCGAAGTGGTCAACGGTGTAACCCAATACGGCGTTAGCTGCTACTGCGCCACCTAAGTAACCAAATAGACCTGTTAGACCTGCCGCTGTACCAGCGGCTTTCTTCGGAGCCAGTTCAAGCGCATAAAGGCCAATCAACATCACAGGGCCGTAGATCAGGAAGCCGATCGCGACCAGAGCGGCCATATCCACTGCTGGGTTGCCAGCTGGGTTGAACCAGTAAACCAGAACGGCAAGCGTTACCAACACCATGAACAGGATGCCAGCTGGCGCGCGGCGGCCTTTAAATACTTTGTCGGAAATCCAACCACACAGCAAAGTACCCGGAATGCCCGCCCACTCGTACAGGAAGTAAGCCCAAGAAGATTTATCAACGGTGAAGTGTTTGGCTTCTTTGAGGTAAACCGGAGCCCAGTCGAGTACACCGTAGCGGATCAGGTAAACGAAGGCGTTAGCAATAGCGATTGACCACAGCAATTTGTTGTTGAAAACGTACTTAAAGAAGATCTCTTTCGCGCTCATCTCGTTTTCATGCGATTTATCGTAATCATCGGGATAGTCATTTTTGTACTCTTCAATCGGTGGCAGGCCGCAAGATTGTGGCGTATCACGCATGGTGATCCAGATAAAGATCGCAACCAGTGTGGCGAAGAAGGCTGGCACATAAAACGCGGTGCGCCAATCATCGTTAAACATCCACAAACCGAGCAAGAAGATTGGGCCAATCAAGCCACCACCCACGTTGTGGGCGACGTTCCAGACTGAAACAATCTCCCCACGTTCTTTGCGTGACCACCAGTGCACCATAGTACGGCCACAAGCAGGCCAACCCATGCCTTGGAACCAGCCGTTTAAGAACAGCAAAATAAACATTGCGGTGATGCTGCCGGTTGCCCAAGGCATAAACCCGAAACAGAACATCACGATAGCGGAGAGAAGTAGGCCTGCACTGAGAAAGTAACGCGGGTTAGAACGGTCAGAGACGTTCCCCATCAAAAATTTAGACAGACCATACGCGATCGAAACCGCGCCCAATGCCACACCCAGATCGCCACGGCTAAAGCCTTGTTCGATGAGGTAGGGCATCGCCAAGCTGAAGTTTTTTCGAACTAGGTAATAACCGGCATAGCCAACAAAAATGCCGATGAAAAGTTGCCAACGAAGGCGAGAGTAGGCGCTGTCGATCTTGTCAGACGACAGCCGCTCGGTATGAGCTGCTGGTTTGAAGATCCCAAACATATTGACCTCATTGTTTTTTGCGATGGTATAAAAACCTTTACTGTCTGGCATTCCGCTGCACAAAAATGGGTATAACCACAGTAAAGAAATGGCGAACGAGCAATTTATTTTCGTTCGAAAGTGACGAGATTCTTATGTTTCTGAATTGTTATTACTGTGATTGATGTGGCACGTGAATTATTTTACTAATAAAAACAAATTGTAAATTTTCGATTTTGTTGATTTAAATCGCAAAAAATCCATGTTTAAGAAAATTAGGCAAGTCTTATGAAGGGATTGTGTTTCATTCGCTCAAATAAAATTGTTGAGCGAAAAATATTCAGATGAAATGAGTGAATGATTTATAAAGGAAAGAAAAAGAACAAAGTGATGGCATTCCGTTGCCATCTACAGTTAGTAAATTAGTCACGGCCAGTATCACGCGTTTGGTAGTGGTAATTCACTTTCACCATAGAACGATATTGGGTATCACCAGCTTTCGCGGAGACCGATTCGACTAAGACTTCGGTGTCATCGATTTTTAAGGTTTGCGGTAACACTTTGCTGCCCCACACGGAAAGTTCATTCGCGAGTGTTTTGGTTGGCAAAGTCTGTAACTGCTCTGTTTTCTTAACCCCTGCAGCATAAGCTTGGTCTTGAGTGGCGTAGACACCAGCTTCTAGAGTACGAGCTTCATAGCTGGTATCCATAGATGCAAAAACGCTAGCACTGAGGGTTAAAGCAGCAAGGCCTAGAATGATTTTTCTCATATTGATTTCCTTCTTGTTTAGCAAACTTCGTTTGATTTTTAAGAGTGATGATTTAGCTCTCTTTCCGAGAGATGTATCTATCCTATCAATGGCTTTGTAAAGAGTCCGTCATGCTGGGTAAAGCTTTCGAAAAAGTGCGGTTGAGATTTCTGATATAAGCCGAGTTACTGGCGGATTTATTGACACTGTCAATCCTTAACCAGTGGTTAACATTTGATAAAAGTATAGTTTGAAGTGCCTCGAAGGTCTAACGCAAGCAGACAACGTTGCAAGTCGGTGATGGAAAGTAGTCAGCAAATTGACCATTTTCCTCAGCACTTTGCGTTGGAATTGACACGCTATTTTTTGGTTATTGCTAGCTTTTGTTGGCCATTTGTAAACAACGATGGCCAGTAACAATAGTCAGAATCGATAAGGAATAATCATGAAATACGGACTAAAAATCAGTGCGCTAGGCACCGTAGTGTTAGGTTCTCTTCTCTCTACGAGCGTTCAGGCGCATGGGTGGGTGGAGTTTCCTAGCGCAAGGCAAAATACCTGTTACCTTGATGGCGGTTTTTGGGATAACACGATCCCTAACCAAGCTTGTCAGGCGGCTTATGATGTTTCTGGCGCTTTCCCATTTGTGCAGCGCAATGAAGTATCAGCTAACGTGCAAAACTATCGGGATATGGCGGCGGTAAAAGCGGTGGTGGTCGATGGTGAGTTATGTTCTGCTGCGGATAAAGCCAAAGCTGGTTTGAATGTGCCTTCTGCACATTGGCAAAAAACGGGCGTGACACTGGATGCGAATGGCCAAATCGAGGTCGTCTTCCATGCTGCGACACCACACAATCCCTCTTATTGGCAATTTTATTTAAGTAAAGCCAGTTACGATCACAGCCAGCCACTTACGTGGAATGACTTAGAATTGGTGGGCAGTTCGGACGATGTTGCTGCAGGAAGCGATAAGAAATACCGCTTTAAAGTCACACTGCCGCAAGGTCGCAGTGGCGATGCGGTGCTTTATACTCGTTGGCAACGTGTCGATGCGGGCGGTGAAGGCTTCTATAACTGTAGTGACATCACCTTTGGTGGCAGTACCACACCTCCTGGGCCGACTGATCCTGCAGAGCCAGTTAATCTCACCGCATTGGGTTACTACGTTCCACAAGGCTTTGGCCCTGTAGAATCGGGTGACAGTGTGCGTTTACGTACCTTTGATGCAACAGGCATGGAAACAACCGACATTACTTTGCCTATTACCGCGAACAATACGGGAACATGGGCCGCAGAATTGGCTGGGCAATTTAACCAACTGAAAAATGGCGAGTGGTACATTGGTATTTGGCATCAAGCCATGAACCATTACATGTTTGATACGCAAAACCTTTACGCTAACCAAGTATTCGCACCGAACAGTAATTTCACCTACCGTTTGTCTCTGACCAAAGGTGATACCACGCCACCGACTCAACCCAACAATGCTTGGGATAAAAGTAAAGCTTATTCAGCGGGTGCTGTTGTGACTCATAATGGCAAAAGCTGGACAGCACAATGGTGGACACAAGGTGAAGAACCAGGAACCACAGGTGAATGGGGTGTGTGGCGCTAAGCGTTACTCCTCTTTTTACGGTTAGAGAGTCACTTTAATGTTGTGAAAGGGCTCTTTTAAAAGCTAAAACAGGTTGTCTAATACAACCTGTTTTCTTTCCTACACTAATCCAGTTGACGTTATTGGGCGGCCTGCAGGCGCATTTCGAAGGTCATGCCCGCATCGGGGTTATTCGTTGCCACAATACTGCCTTGTATATCACGCATGCTGTTGGCGACAATCGTAAGGCCAAGCCCTAATCCCTCACCCATTTTCTTACTGGTTTGAAACGGTTCAAATATGGTGGTTAAGAGTTCTGGTGCAATACCACAGCCGTTATCGCTTACGCGCACGATCACTTGATGTTCTTCACTCACGGCGCTGATGCTGAGCTTCGGTTCGGGCGTTTTACCCATCGCATCTAACGCGTTCGACACCAAGTTGCCGAGCACTTGGCGTAATCGTTGTTCTTCCCCCATCACCAAAGGCAGATCGCTCGAAAGCCTAACTCGAACATCCACCGGAGCCAAGCGTGCTTGATGGATGCGCAAAATCTCCTGTAATGCATCGGGTAGCGAGATCGCTTGCAAAGCGTCGGGGCGATTAAACGCGAAGGACTTAAGTTGGGAGGTCATCGCCGCCATACGATCAATCAAAGAATGTACCAGCTTGGTATTGGCTTTGAGCAGTCGTGTTTCTCCTCGTTCAAGGAGCAATTCATTGCTAGAAAGCAGTGTACGTAAACCTGTGAGGGGTTGATTGAGTTCATGGGTGATCGCACTCGACATTCTGCCCAGTGCTGCCATTTTGCTGGCTTCAATCAGCTCTTGTTGAGCGGATTTCAACGCTGCAGTGCGTTCTTCCACGCGTTGTTGCAAATCGCGGTTCGCATTCTGTAGTGCAATTTCAGCCTTTTTACGCTTACTGATATCAATCAGAGTCACCAAATAATGACGGCGGTCTTTCCAACTGACCGCAATCAGGGAGAACAGCACTGGAAACAAACTCCCATCACTGCGTCGCGCGACCGTTTCCACATTAGTAATGTCAGCCAGTTCTTGATGCCGAGTGAGGTTTTTCAGCAGCAGCGGTACCGTAGCATTGGGATTCCCAGTATCAAACAGCGACCAAGCTTGCAGGTGACGCACCATGCTTTCCGATAGGCTGAAATAGCGCTTCGCCATCGGGTTGATTTCTTCTATGCGGCCTTGTCCATCTATCAGCAGTAGTCCAACGTGGGTTTTGTTGATCATATTGCGCTGCCGCTCTTCGGCCTCAAGTAACACCTGTTGAATCTTGGCTTCACTCAGGCGCTTTTGATACTGCTCATAACGTAGCCTTGCCAGCAACAGCAGCAATAAAACGGTTACGACAGAGCTGGTGCTGATCCACATCACCGTTGCATTGATGGTGTTGAGTGGTGTCAGATAAGTAATGGTCCAATTCAAATCATCCAGCGTGACCGATTGGGCAAGGTAAGGCGCTTTTTCAACATTCCACAGTGAGATGCGCGTACTATCAAATAGCGTTCGCTTTTGCACCGCTTGAGCAACATCAGGATGGGTGGCAATCCAATCGGCGCTGTATAGGGAGCTGCTGGAGAGAAAATAATGGTGGTTGGCGTTTTGAAATAAAATCAGCTCATCACTGGCGAACCACTGATCGGCCAACAAATTTAAGTCAACTTGTACCGCGACTGCGCCGATGATTTCCAAATCTAAGTAAACCGGAGCCGCCACAAAGTAAATAGGTTTAGTGCCTACGGATTTGGTAACAATCGAAATCCCTTCACGCTGCTGCAAAATTTTATTGATGATGCTTTGCCATCAGAGAGTTTCCAGTTTTCGGCATTTTTACTGGCGGTCAATACTGAGCCGGAGAGTGTCAGTATGTACCAACCTTTGGTATTTGCGGCTTTATCGAGCTGCGCCAATTGCTGCTGTAATTGTGCTTGTGGGCGATCATCGCCCTGAAACAGTTTGAGTGTGTTGGCTTCATTGGTAATCAGGTACGGCAAATGATAAAAGCGACTTAGAGTGCGCCTTACATCACTGATGTAGTCGAGCAAACGCTGCTCGCCATGGCGCTGTGCTTGCCCCAATTGCCAGTTTTCACTGATGGCGTGCGAACTCCATCTCACCGCGATCATCAGCAAAATGAGCAGAACAATCCAACCTGCCTTATTGAGTTTCAAAGCTTCATCCTATTTAAAACGTGCGTCGACTACCGCTATTCAACTTAACAACTAAAGCGATAAATGTTAATTGCTGGTTACTCAGAAGTGAGAGGCGGCTCCTTTCCAAGCCAGACAAATTTGCTTACTTTAGCCGCACTATAAATAGAACAGAGAATAAAGCGTGGAAAGCCAACGGATTGCATTGATTGAGGACGACGACATTGTGCGCCAAGCCACAGGCCAGTGGTTACAACTGGCGGGGTTTGACGTGGAGATGTTTGCTGATGGCACATCCGCGTTAGCGGCGATTGAGCAGCAGAGTTTCGCGGTCGTGGTGAGTGATGTACGCCTGCCCGATACCGATGGGTTGAGTCTGTTGGTGGCATTGAAAAATGTGCAGCCGCTAACGCCAGTAATTTTGATCACTGGGCACGGGGATGTCGACATGGCGGTGAAAGCGCTGCATCAAGCGCGTTCGATTTTATCGAGAAGCCATTCCAACCGGAGCGCCTTGCCAACACCGTGGCGCAAGCGGTCAGTCAGTACCAAAACGCGCTGTCATCGCAGTCGCGTGCCAACTATCTTGCTTCTGCCAAAGGGTTAGAGCAGATCTTGATTGGGCAGTGTAAGTCGATTCAACTGCTGCGCGAGCAAATTGCCAAAGTCGCAGCGATGGATACCAACGTGATCATTTACGGAGAAACTGGCTGTGGCAAAGAGCTGGTGGCGCAGTGTCTGCATCAAGCCAGTGAGCGTCAGCGTGGTCAGTTTGTGGCAATCAACTGTGGTGCGATCCCAGAAAACTTGTTTGAAAGTGAACTGTTCGGCCATGAAGCAGGCGCATTTACCGGTGCGGTGAAGCGTCGGATTGGCAAACTTGAATTGGCCGATAAAGGCACCCTGTTTCTGGATGAAATCGAGAGCATGCCGCTGGCCATGCAAGTGAAAGTGCTCCGCGTGCTGCAAGATCATGTGGTAGAGCGGGTGGGAAGTAATCAGCCGATCACCATTGACTTACGTGTGATTGCGGCGGCTAAGGAAGAGCTGCGGCAGCACGCGGAATTTCGCCAAGATCTGTTCTATCGTCTCAATGTTGCGCAGCTGTATTTACCGCCGCTGCGTGAGCGGGGGGAAGATATTTTGCTGCTGTTTGAACACTTCTGCGTACAAGTGAAACCGACTTGGCGCGGCCTGAGTGAAGCGGATCGGTTGGCGCTGCTCAGTTACCGTTGGCCGGGCAACGTGCGCGAGCTGCGTAATGTCGCGCTGCGTTATGCGCTGGATGACGACACCATCAGTGTTGGGGAAATTCTGGTTTCACGTCCGGGTATGACCGAAGAAGAAGCCTCGGCGGGGTTACCGCTGGCCATTCAAGTGCACAATTTTGAACGTAAAGTGATCGCTCAGGCGCTGCATCGTCATCAAGGTAACATCAGTGAAGTGATGAAAGAGCTGGATCTGCCTAGGCGCACCCTGAATCAGAAAATGCAGAAGTTTGGTTTGCTCCGCGGTGATTTTACTTCGCAAGAGGAATGAGCAAAATTTTGCTCATCACTTTTCAATGGCTTTTATTAACATCGATCACATTTAATTAACCTCGCGTGATCGCTCTCCTGATTTTTGAGCCTAAAACACGCGCTATGATCGGCTGGTTTTTTGCTGATGCTGTGTAGGCTCAATCAGCAAGATTCTGCTCATCTTTATCTGTGTTGAAAATTAATTACTTATAAAACAATGAATTAATTTTTGGCATCTTCTTTGCTGTTAGTGATATTGCCAATGCTGTACGACACCCGTATTTGGAAACGGTGCAGCATCGAAAAATAATCACAACATGGAGAGTAACGATGAAACAAAAGCGCCTTACGCAAACCCTATTAGCCGCCATCACTTCGTTTGGTTTAATCGGTGGAGCTTACGCAGCCGAAGAACGTAGCTACATTCTTGCCACCGCGTCAACCGGAGGAACCTATTACCCCGTAGGTGTAGCTCTGGCGACCCTGACTAAAGTCAAACTCACCCCGAGCTACCACTTTTCACTCTCCGCGATTAGCTCGGCAGGATCGGGTGAAAACGTGAAGTTGATGAACGATAACGAAGCGCAGTTCGCGATTTTGCAAGGTTTGTACGGTGCTTGGGCATGGGCGGGCGAAGGCCCGTATGCGGAGCGTCAAAACCAATTGCGTTCCGTCTCTATGCTGTGGCAGAACGTGGAGCACTTTATTGTGCGCTCTGATCTCGCGCCAACCGGCACCATTGCCGATCTGGCCAGCATGAAAGGGAAAAAGTTTTCGATTGGTTCGAAAAACTCAGGCACGGAATTTTCTGGTCGGCAGATCATGAAAGGGATTGGCGTTGACCCTGATACCTTTAATCTGGCTTATTTGGGTTACGGCGGCAGTGCTAGTGCGCTGCAAAATGGCACCATTGACGGCATGAACACGCCTGCGGGTGTGCCGGTTGGTGCGGTGACTCAAGCTTTTGCGGCGATGGGCAACGACATCAAGATTCTCTCTTTCACTGATGAGCAGATCAAACAAGCCAACGGTAACTACAACTTATGGACCAAGTTTGATATTCCGGCGAACACCTATCCGGGTGTCGATAAAACCATCACCACAATTGCTCAGCCGAACTTCCTCGCGGTGCGCACCGACATTTCGGAAGAGGATGTATATCAGCTCACTAAAGCCATGTACGAGAACTTAGCTTTCTTACAAGGCATCCACAAAGCGACCAAAGATATGGCTATTGAGAAAGCCATCGAAGGCTTGCCCATGCCACTGCACGCCGGTGCGGCGCGTTACTACCAAGAAGTGGGGATTAAAATTCCAGCTCACTTGATGCCACAGTAAGTTCGGTGAACGCGAAAGACTGCTCGGGAGCGGGCAGTCTTGCCCTTTACACATCAGATAAATCTAAAGGGCATCACTGTTTCCATTCGTCTATCCCCAAACCGCCGGAAGTGGTTGCAATACGGCTGCTTCGCGCGGGGGGTATGGCTTAGTTGTCTCGCTGTTGGAGTAACGCAATGAGCAATTCAGTAGAACAAGAACTGGAAAAGTTCGAAGTGCCAACCCGTACCCGTTTTGGTTGGGTAACGCGCACGATTTCCGTATTGTGTGTGCTGCTGTCGCTGGCGCACATTTGGTTTAACACTTTATCCACGTGGTCAGAATTGTGGATTTCGGCCATCCACTTCGCGGGGTTCGCGATGATTTGCGCGCTTTGGTATCCCGCCTTACCTCGTTGGCGTGAGAGCAAAGTTGCGCTTGCGTTTGATGTGTTGTTAGCGCTGCTGGCACTGGCGTGCTTGATCTATTTGATGCTGGAGGAAGATGCGCTCTATGAGCGCGGTGTGAAGTTTGTCACCAGCGATTGGGTGTTCTCAATTCTCGCGATCTTGATTGTGATGGAGATGATCCGTCGCACCATGGGCTGGTTTATCCCTACGTTGATTTTGATCTGTCTGACCTATGTTTCGGTCTGGGGCAAATGGGCAGGCGGCATTTTCCATTTTCCCGGCTTAAGTGCCGAAACGCTGCTGTATCGCAGTTTCTATTCCTCCGAAGGCATGTTTGGCTCGATTGCGGCAATCAGTTGGAGCTTCGTGTTCATGTTCATCCTGTTTGGTGCCTTCTTAGTGCGCTCTGGTGTCGGCGATTACATCATGGATGTGTCACGCGCTGCGGCAGGTAAAGTGGTGGGGGCCCCGGTTTTATTGCTGTACTGGCTTCGGGTTTGATGGGGTCGGTTTCAGGCTCTAGTGTCGCGAATACGGTATCAACGGGTGTGATCACCATTCCCATGATGAAAAAAGCGGGCTTTCCCGCACGTTTCGCCGCAGGTGTGGAAGCCGCAGCTTCGACGGGGGGGCAACTGATGCCGCCAGTGATGGGCGCAGGCGCGTTCATTATGGCGTCGTACACGCAGATCCCGTATGTGGATATTGTTGCGGTGTCGTTTATTCCTGCACTCATCTATTTCCTTTCCGTCGCGTTCTTCGTGCGGATTGAAGCCAAACGCACGGGTGTACAAATTGTCGCGGCGAGCCAAGAACCTTTCCTGAAAGTATTGGTATCGGGTTGGCATAACTTGATCCCACTCGCCGTGTTAGTGACCTTATTGGTGGTAGGCTTTACCCCAACGTATGCGGCGGGCTTGTCGATTTTGTCGGTGATTGTGGCTTCTTGGTTTTCCAAAAATCACAAAATGGGGCCCAAAGCGATCATTGAAGCGTTGGAGCAAGGTGCGAAAAACATGGCAACCACCGCGGTATTGCTGGTCGGCATCGGCTTGGTGATTAACGTGATCAGTACAACGGGCATCGGCAATACCTTCTCACTGATGATCAACAACTGGGCGAATGGCGATCTGCTGACCATGCTGGTGTTGATCACTTTGGCTTCTTTGGTGCTTGGTATGGGGCTGCCTGTGACGGCAGCGTACATTGTTTTGGGTACGCTTTCTGCGCCTGCGCTGTACAAGCTGCTGGCAGAAAGCCAGTTGGTGGACTTAATGGTTTCGGGTCAGTTACCGGAACAAGCCAAAGCGATTTTCATGCTGGCGGCGCCGGATCAACTGAGCTTGCTCAATGCACCCATGGCGGCGGAAAAAGCCCATGAGCTGATTAGTCTTGTTCCCGCAGATTTTGTGGAAACCTTGCTACAACAAAGCTTAGGGTTAGAAGCGATTGGTCTGGCTCTGCTTTCGGCGCATCTCATCATTTTCTGGCTCTCGCAAGACAGTAACGTGACGCCACCGGTGTGTTTGACGGCATTTGCAGCGGCCACCATCGCCAAAACGCCGCCGATGCGTACTGGGTTTACCGCGTGGAAAATTGCCAAAGGCTTGTATTTGGTCCCCGTGTTGATTGCCTATACCCAGCTAATCAGTTGGGACGTGACCACGGTTGTCACTATCGGTATCTTTGCGATTTTTGGCACCTACGCCATGATTGGCGCGATTGAAGGCTATCTGGAAGGGCCGCTGAATGTGCTGTTGCGCTTAGTGCTGGCGGTGATCGGTGTGGTGTTGGTGTGGCCAAATTTACCGATTTGGATCCGTTTAGTTTGTGTGGCGTTATTTGTGGCGATTTTTATCTACACACGAAAATCATCAACTCGCGTTGAGCGAGCAAATTCGGCGGTGCAGGAGGCGAAATCTGCATGATTTATGATTACGTGATTGTCGGAGGCGGTATTGTCGGCGTCTCCACGGCTTGGCAGCTTAAACAGCGTTATCCGGAAAAATCGATTCTGCTGGTGGAAAAAGAGGCGGGATTCTCCCGCCATCAAACCGGCCACAACAGTGGGGTGATCCATGCGGGGGTCTATTATGCCCCCGGCAGTTTGAAGGCCGATTTTTGTAAGCGCGGAGTCGAACGCACCTTGGCGTTTTGCGCGCAAAACAATATTCCAGTCGAGAACTGCGGCAAGTTGCTGGTGGCTACCAATGAGCAAGAGCTTGAACGTATGCACGCTCTCTATGATCGCTGCTTACAAAATCAGATCGACGTTGAAAAGCTGGATGCTGTGCAGTTGAAGTTGGCGGAACCTAATATCCGTGGTTTGGGGGCGATCTTGGTCAAAGCGACCAGTATCGTCAATTATTGTCTGGTGACTGAGAAAATGGCCGAAGCCTTTATGCAGTTGGGTGGCGAAGTGAAAATTGGCACGGAAGTGGTGGGGCTTGAGGAAACGCCATCCTCGGTCACGCTAACTTGCCAACAGAAGAACCAACGCGTGAGTTATCAGACCAGATTTCTAGTTAGCTGCTCAGGCTTAATGGCCGATCGCTTAACCAAGATGCTCGGTTTGCCGACGGATTTTCAGATCATCCCCTATCGTGGCGAATACTACCGTTTGGCACCAAGGCATAACCAAGTGGTGCGTCATCTTATCTACCCGATCCCCGATCCTGAATTGCCGTTTCTCGGTGTACATTTAACCCGCATGATTGATGGCAGCGTGACCGTTGGTCCCAATGCCGTTCAAGGTTTTAAGCGTGAAGGTTATGGTAGATGGAATGTTAGCCTGCGTGATGTGTGGGAGATGGTTCGCTTCCCCGGCTTTTGGAAAGTGAGCACCAAGCACTTTAAAACTGGCATGGTCGAAATGAAAAACTCATGGTGGAAAGCGGGCTACTTACAGTTGGTACGTAAATACTGCCCAAGTATCGAACTGGCGGATCTTCAGCCTTACCCTGCGGGCATTCGTGCCCAAGCGGTATTAAGTGATGGTACGCTGGTGCACGATTTTCTGTTTGCTGAAAGCCCACGCAGTTTGCATGTGTGTAACGCACCTTCTCCCGCGGCCACCTCCGCGATGCCCATTGGCGAATATCTGTGTGACAAAATCGCTGAGAAATCGCCAAGTTAATCCAATTCATGCTCGCTGATTACAGTGAGCATTTTCTCCGCTATTTCAATCGGTAATATTTAAAAATTCTTATTTATCATTGTTTTTTATTGATTCTATTGTAATCATGTGCGCGAATTATATTGTTCTTGTTGCCTGTTTTCTGGCACAAATTCTCATTTCTAAGATGTTTCACTGGCTAAGTTGGAATGCTTGTCTCGTTGCCGATATGGCGATTCTACCGAAATGATGTTCGGTAACTAATAATGAATCCGTAACCCGGTTGTCTTTGTCCGGAGTCTGTTGCTGCTCAACTAGCTCAGATTCTGTGGGTTGCTGCTGCCGAAATTCAGGCAACGTCACTCTAACTAAAACGAGAATTCAATAATGAACAAGAAACCACTGACACTCCTGATAGCTGGGCTATTGGGAAGCGCACCTGTGTGGGCACAAAGTGAACTCACATTGATCCAGATAGGTGAAAAAACCGTCGAACGTTTGCAATCAATCAAAGCGATGGCCGAACGAGGCGAGGGAGTCTTTGAACGTAATGGTGAACGCTGGATCACCTATAAAGGAATGGAGTATCGGTTAAGTTACAAAAATGACCTTCGATTCCCGTTTCTGCCTTACCAAAATGGTGATGATACACCGTATCGCAATGTCATCGATTTTGTCGATCAGAGCTGGGAATTCATGATGTATGACGGCGGTTTCTACTTGATGAATCGTGAGTTCGGTTCTTTTGACTACGATAAAGGTTGCTTTATTGAGTACATACCTGCGGCACATGGCTCCAAGCGTCCTGATGGGAGTTTCTTTTGGGAGCGTGATGTTATTTATCGCACGGAGGCGTCAGATTGTGGTGCGTTAAGCCGACCGACACTCTCTTCTTTGACGGTTTCTAGCGTCTCCGATCAAGGCGCTTCATTTGACTGGCTGGGGCAAAACGAAACCGATTCAGTGGCATTAACCGTCACCAATCTCAGTGATCAAAGTGATGTACGAAGTTATGACAATGTTTCTGCGGGATTCTTTGTTGGTGGACTTAAACCACAAACACAGTATGAAATTGCCTTGAGTTCCTGCAATCCGGTGGATTGTGCCAAGCCGCAAATGGCTCGATTTACGACGTTGGATGCGCGCGAAGGCTTTGCTGATGAAATCCCAGTTCCTAACCATTTACAAGGTAGCTTAGAGGGAAGTTTAAGCTTTACTCAAACTCATACTTCGGTTGCACCAAACGGCAATGAGCTGACCGGACAAGGGCATCTGGATGTGGTCATGGATCGTGAAGCCATGCTGCTGTTCACCCCACAACTGAGTGAAGAGGTAAACCAAATCCGTGCTGAGGTGTATCTTGAGGGTGAATTAGTTCACAGCACTTTGATGTTGCCACCCAGTGCTTTAGCAGCTGCGGATCAACCGGATAATGGCCGTATGAAAGTGGTGTTCTCACACCATGCGTGGTCGTTGCCTTTGCAGTGGAACTGGATGAAACCGGGTTTATCGCTACGTTTAGTCGATAATTTGGGTCGTGAAGGCGAACTCGCCCAAGGAGAAATCCAGTTTGGTGGCGCGCCTGAACTGGTGATTCAGAATATCGATATGGGTATGCTCACTCAGCCGCGTAACCGCAACACCATGATCCAAAACTTGCCAATCTTGGCCGCAGATTATTTCCAGAAAATTCCAGCGTCTAAATTGGTGATGGCGGATTACACGCCAGCGTATTTCCCTCTGGTCACTCTGCCTAACGGCGTGATTTACACCGATAAAAGCGCGAGTACAGGTGGCTGGCACAGTGGTGATATGCGTGAGGCGATCGGTAAAGCGATGGTTTCTACGGGCATTAACAACGCTAACGTCGGCATTCTGAGCAGTGCTGGGTATTCACAGCAATACAACCGCCGTTTTAACCACATTACCGCGCACACCAACGTAGGTGTGTACACCAAAGAAGGCTCCGATCTTCCTCATGTTGTTGTACATGGCGGCAGCGGTGGTGGTGGTATCGTCACACTGGAAGCCACTACAGGCAATGAATGGTCGCACGAGCTGGGTCACAACTATGGCTTAGGTCACTGGCCGTACATGGCTTCGATTCATGATATGGAATCAGGCTGGGGCTGGGATGCGTTCCACCAACGCTTTATCGGTAACTTACACTGGAAAGGCGATGTGTATACCCAGCAGCAGGGCGATGACATTGTGCCCCCATTCAAAGATGCCTTCAGATTCACGCGTGATGCACAAAACGGTGGTGAAGATGAGAAAGTCGGTACCATTAGCCGTTTTACGCTTGAGCATCCGGCTCAGTCGCGTAAAACACAACGCTGGTTGAACAATGGCTTTAACCTTGATAGCAGCAGTCCAAGCGGCTATGTGCAATGGAATCCATCAACCCAAAGTTACCAAGCGGTGGAAACGAATACTCCAAAGCCACAGCAAACGGGTGTGCCTGTAGTTACTTTACTGGGGATTTATGATCCGCAGAACGAGAAACCAAGCCAGATCTACCCGTTGGTGTACTCTAACTACGGTAACTTGTTTGAACTGCCACAACCTGAGCAGAATCAATATCAGCCAGAAGGTTGGCAAGCGGTCGCGAATCTGACGCAAGATCAGCTTAATAGCGACATTTGGCAAATGCTTAAGATTGATGGTCAGCAACAAAAATTGTGCAAATTCACCTTCCAAGCCGCTAATGGGGACAGTGCTGTGTTTGTGGGGGGAGTTAATCCTGCGACATCACGCTGCGAAGTCAGCAACGATATGAAGTGGCATATCAACGCCAATATGCAGTCTGGTTTGTTCGATTATGAAATGCTATCCAAGTTTGGTCGTGGCCCGGTGACCTATACTCCAAACGCGGAAGTCGGCGAAGTCAGTTTATGTACGCTCAATAAACCAGGGAATGATCACGATGGTGCGGGCTTTGTTGTCGGTAATTACTGTGAGCAGATCTCGGGTGCTATGCACAAACATGGTAAAACGTGGCGCTACGCCATTCGTGGTACAGAAGTGCTGCGTCCTAGCTATGAATCGCAAGGTCAATGCCAATTGAATGTTGAGTTTGCTGGCAGTTTGACACAACAAGTAGCGCTTAGTGCAACTCGTCATAACGCAACGCAAAGCAACAAGTTCCATGTCAACTTATCCATGGAAAAGGGTGTACCGACGCAAGTTAGTTTGAGCTGTTCCGATGTGAATGGTGAAACGGAATTAACTCAGTTTACGCCGGATCAAAATCCACCGCTGGATGAGCTGAAAGGCCCGATCATCATTGGTCAGGAATACGGTTACAGCCAAGTCATCGATATGACCAAAACCTTCGCACAAAATGAGGCATTAGTGAGTACGGATTTTGCCACTATCGCTGAGTTTGATGCTTTTGTGGCTGAGCAGTATGGCCGTGGGATTTTGAATAATGGCGTAACGAAAGCTGAGCGTCGAGCAGGAGCATTGTACGTATTTGCCAACCCAGAGACTGGCACGCGTGATTACTTTGTGATGCGTACGGTTGAAGCGGGTGATTTCCCAACCGATCAAACCAGTAATCAAGGTTGGAAATACCTTGGCTCGGCAGATGACCACGTTAACGTTGCTTTCAACCCAATTAAGCTCAAGAGAGCCGATGGCGTGAGCATTGAAGCACGCGTTAAAAGCTACTTTGGTGTGTCACGCTTGCTGACATGGGACGAGCGCACCTCAACCACTTGGGAAAATGCGCAAGGTGCGGTGTTTGTTGGACAAATCGAGGGTGAAAATCACTACTTTATCCAAAAGCGCCCGGGTGAAGGTGAAGCATTCCCAACGTATGGAGAGTCAAACCAAGATTGGTACTTCCTTGGCAGTGATAGCACCATTCAAGCTTATCTTTCGGAGCTAAATCGTGACTTGGCGAGTTTTGAACGTGCGCTGCTCGAATGGTATCAACAAGATGCGATGGGCGTATGGGGCAGTAATGGTCAGCGTGGCAACGTGAACGACATATACCAATATGGATTCCGTGGCGGTTACCATTACTACCGACTGAAAACCACCAGTTACGGCTATTTCCCTTGGCCAACCGAAAGTAACCCAAGCAACCATCAATGGGAATATTTGGGGCAGTTTTAATCTTATCTTCACCATTTAACCTAATAAAGCCAGTCGAAAAGACTGGCTTTATTTTTGGGCACATATAACCGTTGGTTTACAAGTCGGAGAGAAAACACTATCTTACGCCGCGTTATTTTTATTCAACTGATGATCCAAGGAAACCATGGCTGTTCTAGAGATTCTTACTGCACCCGATCCAAGACTTCGTGTTCAATCCAAACAGGTAACGGACGTTGCTTCAGTGCAAACCTTAATTGATGACCTGCTGGATACCCTGTACGCCACGGACAACGGCATTGGTCTGGCAGCGCCGCAAGTAGGCCGCGAAGAAGCGATTGTGGTGATTGATTTGTCAGACAATCGTGACGAGCCAATGGTGTTGATCAACCCGAAAGTGGTGAGCGGCAGCAATAAAGAGATGGGTCAAGAAGGTTGCCTATCGGTTCCGGACTACTACGCTGATGTGGAGCGTTATACCTCTGTCGTGGTTGAAGCATTGGATCGTGATGGTAAGCCACTGAAAATTGAAAGCAGTGATTTTCTGGCTATTGTGATGCAGCATGAAATCGATCACCTTTCCGGTAATCTGTTCATTGACTATTTGTCACAGCTCAAACAGCAAATGGCGATGAAAAAAGTCAAAAAATATGTGAAGAATCGCGCGCGCTAATCGCAGCATACCGATTGTTTCCAAATAAAAAGGCCGCCAGTTCAACAGGCGGCCTTTTTGATCTTGGTTTGAGCGAATCGTTTAGCGAACAATCAAACCCAGCAAAATACCCACAGCACCAAAGTCAGCATCACTGAAGGTAGTATTGGCAAAGCAAGATCCCCCAAAACGGGCATCAGGAATACAGGCAAGAAGGTGATCAGCAAACCTTGAGCAAAGGCACCGAGAATAGCACCACGACGACCGCCCGTTGCGTTACCAAATACACCTGCCGCCGCACCCACGAAGAAGTGAGGCACAACACCCGGAATAATCACGGTTAAACCCATTACGTACAGCAAGAACATACCGAGCAAACCTGCGGCAAAGCTAGATAGGAAACCGACCAACACCGCATTCGGTGCGTATGGGAATACGACAGGGCAGTCGAGTGCAGGTTTTGCATTGGGTACCAGTTTGTCTGAGATGCCTTTAAACGCTGGGACGATTTCGGCAATCACCATACGCACACCTTGCAAGATGACATACACGCCACCAGCAAAGGTGATGGATTGCATCAGCGCGAACATAAACCAGTGTTTGCCGCCACTCACTTCGCGTACAAAATCACCGCCCGCGAACAAGCAAGTCACCATAAAGATGATGCCCATAGTGAAGGATATCGCTACTGGCGTATCACGCAGGAACAGCAGACCTTTAGGTACGTTCATCTCTTCAGTTGAGTGTGCTTTGTTACCAAATTTACTGCCAATAAAGCCAGCCAACACATAAGAAAGGGTTGAGAAGTGGCCGATCGCGACATCATCAGAACCTGTCACTTGCTTCATGTATTTATGCGCAATGGCAGGGAAGAACACCATCACAGAGCCAACGACTAAGGAACCCAAAGCAATCAGAGGTACACCACTCATTCCGCTGGAAGCGAGGATGGCTGCCACCATCATCGACATAAATAGAGTGTGATGACCAGTGAGGAAAATGAATTTCCAAGGGGTTAAACGGGCGATCAAAATATTCACCAACATAGCGAAGAACATGATCATTGCCATCTCTTTACCAAACGCTTCTTGGGCAATAGAGACAATCGCTTCGTTGTTAGGCACCACACCGGTAATGCCAAAGGCTTGTTGGAAAATAGTGGCGAAATCACCGAGCGAGCTCACCACAAGGCCAGCACCTGCACCAAGAATGATAAAACCGAGAATGGTTTTGACCGTGCCTTTGATGCATTCGGTGACAGGTTTTTTCTGTGCGATCAAACCGATCAGCGCAATCAGCCCCACCAGAACCGCAGGTTCGGATAGAACGTCATTCATTAAGAAATTGAAAAATTCCATAACGCCCCCTTACAGTGCGCCCAACTCTTGAAGTGCCGCAGACAAACGCTCTTTCATCGCGACTTTGTCAACCATGTTCGCCAAGCTCACAATCTTAGGTGTGACTCCAAGGGACTTGAGTTGGTCGGTAATATCGTTGGTGCCGATAAAAATATCGCAATCCGTGCCTTTCGCGCTGCCCAGATCGATATGATCGACCACCGCATCCACATTCAGATCTTTTACGATCGCCTTAATGCTCATTTCCATCATCAGGCTGGTGCCCAAACCATGTCCGCAAACAACCATAATTTTCATCATTCTGTACCTTTTGTTTTCTTGTATATCAGTAGGGGGATAAACAGGAGTTAATAGTTTTTGATGACCGTAAGGACATCTTCGATGGTTTGAGCATTGCAGATTTGCTCTACATGCTCTTCATTCATAAACAGCTCAGCAAGTTTAGCGATAGCGCCTACATGGCTCTCGCTATCGGTTGCTGCAAGCGTTACCAACATTTTGACCGGGTCATTACCTTCAGAATCGAAGTGGACACCTTGTTGGATCACAGTGATTGCCAAAGATAAGCGGTTCACACCATCTTCAGGTCTGGCGTGGGGCATTGCCATGCCGGGTCCTACAACGTAGTAAGGACCTAACTCTTCATGAGAACGAAAAATGGCATCCACATAACGTGGCTCTACGGCTCCGTTATCGATCAGTGCCTGACAGGATTTCTGCACCGCCTCTTTCCAATCTGCTGCGTTGGGGTAGATGCGAATCACGTCTGAGGTAATCAGTTCACTTAACATTAACGTTTTCCAACTTGTCATTTTTGATGGCGCTACTCTAACGATGATCTTGTCAGGAAAAACCGATGCTGATCACAAATGGTAGCGCTAACTGATAGCGCTACCATTATTTGTGATAGCGCTATCATTTCAGCTTATCCAAGGGTTTTCGTATGATGGCTTTACACTTGGATGAGTTACACTCATGCTCATTCCCACGTTGTGGTAAGATGCCGCAGCCTGAAATCCAGCCAAATAGCCAAAGTAGAAATGAGCGAAACTCGCAAAAGAAGAAGCACAGGAAATGTCACCCTAGCTGATGTCGCCAAACAGGCAGGTGTGGGTACGATGACCGTTTCACGCGCGTTAAGAACGCCGGATCTGGTTTCAGAAAAACTCAGAGAAAAAATTCAGCAAGTCGTTGATGAACTCGGTTATATCCCAAACAAAGCCGCAGGTGCTTTGGCTTCCGCCGAAAGTTACTCTATCGCTTTGATTCTGCCGTCATTGGTAGAGAAATCGTGCGCCCATTTTTTGCCGAACTTTCAGCACACGCTCAATAAAGCGGGCTATCAGCTTTTGCTTGGCTACAGTGGTTATTCGGTCGAACAGGAAGAAAAACTGCTCTGTACTTTTTTGGAAGATCGTCCTGCCGGTGTGGTTCTTTTTGGCAGTCACCATAGTGAACGCACGCATCAATTGCTCGGTTCGGCCAATGCCCATGTGTTAGAAATTGCGGAGTTAAACAGCGTACCGCGATACATGAATATCGGCGTCGATTATTTTGATGTTGGCAAAGTGTGTACTCGTCACCTCATTGAGCAAGGCTTTAAAAATATTGGCTTTATTGGGGCGAGGGGAAACCACTCTACACTGCAAAAAAAACTGCATGGTTGGCAAAGTGCCATGATTGAAAGCTATCTCACTCCTGACCATTTCCTTACTACGCATGAGGCACCATCAGCGCAACTTGG
Organism: Vibrio mimicus CAIM 602; assembly: GCF_000338875.1. GTDB lineage: Bacteria > Pseudomonadota > Gammaproteobacteria > Enterobacterales > Vibrionaceae > Vibrio > Vibrio mimicus. Next base: position 168,707 of record NZ_AOMO01000027.1, read on the forward strand.
GGCTGAAGGCTTGGCGAAATTGCTGCTAAGAGATTCGTCACTCGATGCTTTAGTGTGCAGCCATGAAGAGATTGCGATTGGTGCATTATTTGAATGCCACCGCCGAGTGCTCAAAGTGCCTGGAGATATGGCAATCATCTGCTTGGAAGGTTCAAGTATGGCTGAGCATGCTTTCCCAAGTTTGAGTTGTGCTGAATATGACTATGAAAAGATGGGGAATCGAGCCGCAGAAAAATTACTTCACGCCATCAAAGGTGATCGCTTTGAAGCTGTGACGAATTTGGGCTTTCAGTTAAAACGCCGCGCCAGCACACTCATCAAATAACCTTTTTATCAAAACTGTTTGGGGTCTTTACTTAACTTTACCCTTCTGCGACAGCGCTTTACATTAGGCTTGTTACTCTAAAATAACCTTATTAATAAAGTGGAATTGGGTTATGAGCAGGGTTAAATACACTCTCTGGGTAATGGTTGGCATTGTCACTCTGTTATGGGTACAGGCTGAACCTACACTGTTTGGGTCAACAAACTTGTTCCAGTGGCGATCGGGTTTAGTGCAGTTCTCCGGTATTCTGGCACTCATGCTGATGTCGCTGGCGATGCTGTTAGCCTTGCGTTTACCCTTGATAGAACAATGGACACAAGGGATAGACAAAGGCTATCGCATTCATAAATGGCTTGGGATCTCCGCGCTCTTACTTGGGATCTTCCATTGGCTTGCTTACCATGTGCCTAAGTGGCTCATCTCACTTGAATTGCTGACGAAACCCGCACGCCTTAACGGTTCTGGCCCACATGGCAACCTGTCCGGTTTGGCTTTATGGCTAAAAGAAGCCAAACCTTTGGCGATGGAAATCGGCGAATGGGGCTTTTATGCATTGATTAGCCTGCTGGCTATTTCCCTTTGGTCGGCCATTAAATACAAACCGTTCCGTTTCACTCATCGTATGATGGCCGTTGTTTATTTAGCCGTTGCATTTCACGCTATTGTTTTGCTCAAAAAGGCCTATTGGGGTGAGCCAATTTACTGGCTGACTCTGCTGTTTATCCTCGTAGGTTCATGGGCTGCATTGTATAGTCTGCTGGGTTTGGTTGGTCGGCAGTCTCGCTATCCTGCCCATGTTGAGGCGTTTCATTACTGTTCGCAGAGTAAAACCTTGGATTTAACGATTCAGTTGGATAAGCCGTGGCAAGGTCACAAGGCTGGGCAGTTTGCGTATTTGAGATTTCCCGGAGAAGAGCCGCATCCGTTCACCATCGCTTGTGCTCATCACGGTTCACAGTTGCGCTTTTTGATTAAAGAGTTGGGTGATTTTACAACGGGGTTGCATGAACGCTTGCAAAACGGTGAGCCTTTGGAGGTGGAAGGTCCTTATGGCAAGTTTGATTTTGTGGCTAATCAACCGCAGATTTGGATCGGCGGCGGTGTTGGGATTGCGCCATTTATGGCTGGGCTAGATTGGTTAACGATGGAAAGATCACATCCACATGTGCATCTGTTTTTCTGTTGCCATCAAATTGATCCCAATTTGTGCGCAGAACTTCGCCACAAAGCGCAGTTGGCTGGGGTTTCATTAACCATCATCGATTCGAGTGTTGATCCTCATTTGTCAGCGGATGACATTGCGCGCCGATGTGGAGATTTAAGCCGTTTCGAAATCTATTTCTGTGGGCCAATCGCATTTTCCAATAGCCTGAAAAAAGCGCTTAAACCTTACCGAGTGGATCTATCACGCCAGTTTCATGAAGAACAATTCGTGATGCGCTAGTGCTTTCGATATGGTGCAGTGAGCGGAGGCCAAGATTGACAAGGTCGCTGCTCACTTGTTAACCTCCCGCCATCCTTTCTTCTGGAGATAACGCCAACATGGATATCTAACTTCCTTATTACCGATGATCTTAATTTCATTCGGCTCTTGGAGTTAGTAGGCGTTATTGCATTTCTGTTTGTTCACTGAGTGTGACTCGTTTTATCACATTTTAGGGTGTGCGATTGGCGATGGTTCGCCGGAAAACGCCTATCCCGCGTGGTCGTCTGCTTACTGGCTTCTTTACTTTTCTTTGAACAGTAGAGGGGATCGTTATGCCCATTATTCATGCCCACCAATTAAGTTATCAGTTAGAAAGTGGTGAGTGGCTGTTTCATCCATTTGATTTTCATTTTCCGCAAGGGCGCACCGCCATTGTTGGCCGTAATGGTATCGGTAAATCGGTGTTGCTTCAGTTATTGCTCGATAAGCTAAAACCTACGTCCGGGCATGTGGTGTGCCACGGTCTGGTAGGTTACTACGCTCAGCACACCTCGGATCCCGAAACGGATGTTAGCCTTGCTGAGTTTCTTGGCGTAGCGAAAGCGCTCAATGCGTTACGTGCAATTGAAGCTGGCAGTGTTGAAGCGCAGCATTTTGATGAGTTGGGAGATCAGTGGGACATTGCTGAAACCACTCAAGCGCTGCTGGATGAGCTGCGTATTGCGTTACCTATGGATGCCAACTGTCGTTTTCTCAGCGGCGGGCAATTGGCGGCGCTCAAACTCAAACGCCTGTTTCTGTCGAATTGTGATGCGTTAGTGCTGGATGAACCGAGTAACCATCTCGATCCGATTAGACGCCAATGGCTGATTGACCAGTTGCGACAAGAGGATCGTCCGGTGTTGGTGGTGAGCCATGATAGAGCACTGTTAATGCAGATGGATCGTATTGTCCGGATCACTGCAGAAGGTTTGCATTGGTTCGAAGGAAACTACACCCACTATCAACAGCAGTGGCAGTTTCAGCAAGCTGCCGTGAGCCGACGTGTGAGTCAATTGCAAAATGAGCAGAAAGCGATTGAGCGTGAAATACAAAAGAGTCAGGAAAAAGCGCAAAAACGGGCAAATCAGGGAGTTAAAGCGCTGAAATCGGGTAGCCAACCGAAAATTTTGATGGATATGAAAAAGAACAGTGCCGAGAAAAATCGTTCTGCGGCTTTGGTGAATGCGCAGAACCAGCGCCAGCGAAATCAGCAGCAATTGCAAGGGTTGCAAGATAAGTTAGTGCGAGAGTCGGATCCAAAAGTCTATCTTGCCGATATTGGTAACAGTAAAAAACGCACCTTGCTGAGTGTCGAGAGTTACAGCGCTGATGGGGTTAACCATTCGCCACTTACTCTGCTTCTACGGCAGGGAGAGCATTATCGTCTCTCAGCTCCAAACGGTGGGGGTAAAAGCCGTTTCCTTAAAGCGGTTGCGGGTTTGCATCATCAATACCAAGGCCATATCCAGTGCAACGCCCCTGTGGTGTATCTCGATCAGCATTATGCCCTAGTGGATTTAAACCAGTCACTGCTCGACAATTTGACGGGGTTTTGTGAAGGTTTGACGGCCAATGATGCACGCTTGCTTTTAGCAGGGATCGGTTTTCGAAAAGACACCGTTTATCGACTCGTGAAGCACCTCAGTGGCGGTGAAAAAATGAAACTGGCCATGTTAATGGTCAGCCATGTTGCCAATGAACCTATTTTGTTGCTCGATGAGCCGGATAATCATCTCGATCTTGAATCGAAACAAGCCTTAGCCAAGGCATTGGCGTATTACCAAGGCGCATTGATTCTCGTAAGTCATGATGATTATTTTGTGGCAGAAGCACAGGTAGAAAAATGCTGGAAACTTGAGTAACAAGTGAATAGCGCCCTACTTGAAAATTAAGTGGGGCGTTATCATTTTACCCAGCAAAGGTTGGCAACAAATTGGCCATCGCCATCATATGGAAAACTGCGGTGAGCACACCAAAGATCAGTACAATTCCAAGTGCAGCATTGCCTCCTGGCACCACAAACCCTTGTGCGCCATTGGCGAGAGTGCGCGATTTACGAGCGAGGAGTACAGGGATAATACACGCCCAAATGGTTGCAGCTGCGCCAGCGTAACCAATCGCAATAATGAAGCCGAAAGGGAACAGCAAAGAGAGAATGAGTGGTGGTAAGAAAGTCACCAACCAAGTTTTGGTTCGGCCCTGTTTGCAGTTACTGAATTGGAATAGATCCGCAAGAAAATCAAATACCCCTAAACCAACTCCGATAAAGGAAGACAAAATAGCAGCCATCGAAAAGGCGTTAATGGCTTGTGAGACTTTTTCGGATTCAATCACTGAACCTAGCGCTTTTAAGAGCACATCAACGTTGCCACCTTGTTCAATGACTGGGCCAAATTCAGTACGTGGCAAGTTGCCAAAGATACTGAATAACCAGAGGAAATAAAGGCTCAGGGCAATAACGGTACCCCCTAAAATGGCGTACTTGGCTTTACGTTCTTCACCGTAATAGGCGCGCATGGATGAAACTGAGTGGTGATAACCAAAAGAAGTCAGCGCCACAGGCAGCATAGCCATGGCATAGGGGGCGTATTCACCGCTTTGGTTAAGAGTGTCAAACAGGATGGAGGTTTTCACATTGATCGCTAATCCAGACACCCCAAAGATAAAGCTCAGCACCATAAACACGATCAAGAGGACGGAGATGCGATCAACCGCGCGGGTTGAATGCCAGACGAAGGCTGAAAATACCGCCACAAAAAGCACCGAAGCGAGTTTGCTGTTGATGTTCAGGAGATCCTGCAAAATCAGGCCAGATGATGTGATGTAGGCGTACAGCAGAATTCCGCCAACAAAGTAGACGGTGAGGTTGTTGAACCGGTTGATATGGCTGCCTAGCATGTCTTTGGTCACGGTATTAAACGAGACTCGAAGATCATAGTGCTTAAAGGCTTCAAGCAGCATCCAGCCTGAAAGCGTCATGACTGCCATGGTTAAAGTGAGCGCCAGCATAGACCAGAGAGTCCATGCTCCGGCACCTGCACTGGGGAGTCCAAGCATACCAGCACCTACGCAGACGCTGGCAATAATGCAGGCTCCCCCAAACAGAGAGGGTTGTTTCGACATGATAAAATCCTTGGGTTTCACGTTATTGTTGATTTTGTAGTTATCTTTCTCAGGCCAAAAAAAGGCAGCCTATGCAGGCTGCGCTTTTTTTGAGGTCTTACTCGGCTTTTTCTTTTAAACGAGCGGTGAAGTGGCGTAGCACGGGTGGCTCGTAAGTAAATTCCAATCCTTTGACGTTACGGGCATTGGCTTTCACTTTCTCAAAGGCTTCGATGATGAAATCCATATGCGTTTGGGTATAGGTGGCGCGAGGTATGGTTAAGCGCAGCAACTCCGCAGGACAAGGGTGTTGTTTGCCCGTTGCCGGGTCACGGCCAAGCAGTAAAGAGCCTATTTCTACAGCGCGAATTCCCGCAACTTTGTAGAGTTCACAAGCCAAAGCATGTGCTGGGAATTGATCCGCAGGAATGTGTGGCAGCAGTTTACCTGCATCCACAAATGCAGCGTGGCCGCCTGCTTGTTGGCAAACTACGCCGATGGCTTCTAGGCCGTTAACCAAATATTCCACTTGGTTAATTCGATAAGCGAGCCAATCTTGGCGCATACCATCGTACAGCCCGACAGCTAAACGTTCCATAGCACCGCCTTCTAAGCCGCCATAGGTCGGGAAGCCTTCTTGTACCACACACAGGGTTCGACATTCGGTATAAACATCAAAGAAGCTTTCGTCTTTAAAACAGAGTAAGCCGCCCATTTGCACCATGGCGTCTTTTTTGGCAGACATCGCTAACCCATCGGCGTATTTGTAGGCCTCACGAGTGATCTCTTCAATGCTCCAGTTGCGGTAGTCACGTTCACGTTGCTGAATAAAATACGCATTTTCTGCAAAGCGAGCGGAATCCATGATGACAGGGATTTCATAACGCTGAGCAATCTCATACACAGCTTTTAAGTTAGCAATTGAAACGGGCTGGCCGCCTGCAGAGTTACAAGTGATGGTGCTGACGATGTAAGGCACGTTAGCAGGGCCTGCTTCAAGGATGGCTTGTTCAAGCTTTTCTAAGTCAAAATTGCCTTTGAAATCGGCTTTCACTCCGGTATCAAACGCTTCTTCGGTATACACGTTCTTGGCTACGCAGCAGTTAATTTGGGTATGGCCCTGAGTGGTATCGAAGAAGTAGTTGGAAATGGCCACCATTTTGCTGCGATCTAAGCCTTTTTCTTTCTCACGTTTTTTGATCAGCACCGGAATGTAAATTTGCTCAGCACCGCGCCCTTGGTGTGTTGGAATGGTGTATTCATAGCCAAAAATAGTTTTTACGGCTTTGGCTAGAGCATGGTAACTGCGGCTACCACTGTAAGCTTCATCCCCACGGAACATGGCGGCTTGCATCTCTTGGGTAATAGCGCCTGTGCCGCTATCCGTCAGCAGGTCAATAAATACATCTTCACTATCCAGTAAAAAGGGGTTCATTCCTGCGTTTAAAATTGCCTGCTCACGATATTCACGAGTCGTACGTTTTACTGGCTCAATAACACGGATACGGAATGGTTCAGGTAAATGTTTAAAATTTTCCATAATGGATGTTCCTAAATTTGAAAAATACGGAGCCGTACTAGAAATAATTTAATTTCCTAGCGCTTGAATTTATTGAATATGCTGCTGAGACGTAAAATAATATCAACGTCAGAACAGATGAATTTTTAAATACTTACAGAACTTGAAGTACAATGTTCGAATTATTATTTGTAATGGCTTAATCAAAACCGGATATAAACGAATAATATAAGTAAATAAATAGACTTAATAATTGTCTACAACAGGCAATAAGCTTTACGAAAGCCATACTTCAAGCTTGTAAGAAGGCTGAATAACAAAACAGTATTGCAGTAAGTTGACTGCAAAAACATGCCTAGTCATCCATGCGAGAAGGGATTACGCAGGAAAGAAGAATGCGATTTTATAATCGAGGGTAAACCAAATACTGGAGTTGTTGTGCGTTCTCATAATGTCACCTATTTGAAATGATGCATTTCAAACCCAGATTGATTATGGATGAAATTATTAATTCGTCATCTTCTGGATGATTAAATTGAGAATTTGCTAACAAAAAATAAAATGATGGGTGATAAATCACATTTAATAGGCTATTTATTCCTGCATCAAGATGCAGAGAATCATTTACTTTTCCGTGGCTTGGATTTAGGCTACGCCCCTGATTTATAGAAAGCTTAAAATAACAATGTTTGAAAAAAGGCATCTATTAAAATTGGCACGAATGAAAATGCCATTTGGTAAATATGCAGGACGCATTTTGATTGATTTACCTGAACCCTATTTACTTTGGTTTCAAAAACAAGGGTTTCCGGAAGGTGAGTTGGGCGAATTACTCGAGATCTGTTTAGCCCTTAAAATCGAAGGGCTAGATGCATTAGTGAAACCTCTAAAACAATGACGTCTTAAAAAGTGAAAGCCTACCATTCAATATTGATGGGCGTTCCTGGCAGAACCAAGCTTAGAAACTCATCCATTTCTAAATTGGTTAAAGCAATGCACCCATTGGTCCAGTCAAAACTTTGAATGAAGGCAGGGTCTGCAGTTTCGCCATTTTTCAAACCGTGGATCTTGATGTCTCCTCCCGGACTTACTCCTAATAATGCCGCGTATTGCTCATCCTGCTGATTAGGGTAACTGATATGGATCGAGCGATAGAAATGAGATTCTTGAGTCACGAAGTCTAGGAAGTAATGTCCTTCAGGCGTGCGTTGATCCCCTTCCTGCTGTTTATGCCCTTTCGGTGATTTACCCAGTGCGATGCGATATTCGCGGATCACTTCGTTGCCTTGGAGTAAGTACATACGTCGTTTGGATTTATCCACTTTGACTAAGTCAATTTGTGCAAAGCTAAAATTGGGGAAAAACAGAAGTAGTACCAGCACGGTTGAGAAAAGACGCATAAGGAGTCCACGATTGAATCAAATCGAGCATTATTCTAGCAGATAAAAAGAGAGAAATTTACGGTGCAAGCGTTTATCGGCGATAACTGAACTTTGACTCAATAGTGAGAAATTATTAAAAAAGAGCCGTCTATGGATGCAATAAATGGAAACAGCATCGCAAAAATGCAGGCTGTGCCGAGTATGTAACCAGTTATCAGGAAAAAGTGCGGCAGAGTTAACAGCTAGCAGGATAGCCAATTGATTGCTTATTGCAAAATCAGCCATTATTTTCGGCAAAACTAGTTTATAACGTCAGGCTGTGCATGTTTCCTCGAACCCTATTGAGAAGAGTTACCTCAAGTCGAAATTATCGAATGTTGGCGGATACCAGCTTTGAATATTTAACGACTTTTTTAAAATCACAAGCGGCTGGGATCGTGCGCGCGTCTTCGCCGCAATCTTCAGTGGAGATAGTCTTATCTCATGGAGATTTTGTGGATTTAGAGGCTTATCCAGAAGCATTCTGGGCATGGGCTGCACAGTTTGATACCTCTGATGGCTTAATTCCTTTTGCTATTAACACTTGCCGTTGGGACTATCTGCCGACAATGGGCGGTGAGTCGTTTGTCCTCATGTTGGATAACCACCCAAGGCACCGCACTTATTTGGTTATTCAAGCCGCATGTGCAGAAAACGTGCACTTAACGACGCAATCGGGTGAGCTGGATTTCCTACAACTGATCGCTGCGAAATGGCAATGTTTGCGTGCAGAGATTGAAGCATCGAAAGAATTTAAAAATCGCGATCTACGGGAAGCGAAATACCTTAATGAAATCAGTCAGCGGGAACAGTTCATCGACAATATGAAGTTGGTGCATCAGGTCGCGGTGGAACTGTCTAACCCGGACAATCTTGATGAGCTGCATCGGGCATCCGTGGAGGCCATGCGTCATCGGCTTGGGTTTGATCGTGCTGCGTTTTTATTATTGGATATGAAAAAACGCTGTTTTAGTGGTACGTATGGCACGGATGAACACGGCAAAACGGTCGACGAACATCATACGCAATACGATTTACATCAAGTCGAACCCCAATATCTAGAAGCGTTATCCAATGATGAATGTACGCTTATGGTGGTCGAAGATGCCCCTCTGTACACTGCTGGGCAGGTGGTTGGGCAAGGTTGGAATGGCATGCTGATCTTGCGTGATGGTAATGACACCATAGGCTGGCTCGCGATTGATAACTACATTAACCGCCAACCGATCACGGAATACCAAAAGCAAATGTTGGAGTCGTTCGGCTCACTGCTCGCTCAAATCTATATTCGTAAACGCCAAGAGCAGAATGTACGAATGCTGCACGCCAGCATGGTGGAATTGTCACGCTGTATGACAGTGAGTGAAGTCTGTAAATCTGCCGTGAATTTTGCGATCAACCGGATGGGGATTGATCGTATGGCGGTGTTTCTGACGGATGAAGCCTGTTCATACATTCAAGGGACTTGGGGGACGGACATTCAAGGCAATATTGTGGATGAATCTTACTTTCGGGGTTCGACACATGAAAATGATATCGTTGACCTTGCCAAACTTCATCCCAACGAAGTTGTCTTCAAAGAGGGTGTGCCTATTTATCACGACTGCAAAATTGTCGGTTATGGTTGGACTGCGATGACGATGCTGACTGATAAAGGCACTCCAATCGCCTTCATCGCCGCTGATAATTTGATCAGACGTTCTCCATTGACTTCACAGCTGCGTGAAGTGATCCGCATGTTTGCCTCGAATCTCACGGAAGTGTTAATGCGAGCAAAAGCGCAAGAAGCGATTTCCGTGCTCAATGAAACCTTGGAGCTCGAAGTGCGAAATCGCACTCGCGACTTACAAAAAGCTAACGAAAAACTTGATCTGATGGCGAAGCTAGACCCTCTAACGCGTCTTGGTAATCGCCGCATGTTAGAGCATCTGCTTGAACAGACGTGTGAACAGACAATTAAAGACGTCGTCAATTATGGCGTGATCTTGCTGGATATCGACCACTTTGGGCTATTCAATAATTGTTATGGCCATTTGGAAGGGGATATCGCTTTAATGCGGATTGGAAACATTCTGAGCCGACATGCACAATCTGAGCATGAGCTTTTCTGCCGTATTGGTGGTGAGGAATTCCTATTGCTGATCGCCAACCGTAGTGCGGAAGAAATCCGCTCTCTCGCAGAGAGCATTCGTCACAGTATCGAAGCAGAGAGCATTGACCACTGTGAAAATCCTAATGGTACCGTGCTGACGGTTTCGATTGGCTATGCTGCATCATGCTATAAACCGCGTGAGATTAAGTTTGACCAACTTTATGCCGAAGCGGATAAAGCCTTGTATCGAGCAAAGAGCCAAGGACGAAATCAAGTGGTTGGTGTTATTGTTGAAAATATCGACTGTTTAGAGGCGGAAATGTAGCATTATCCAGCAGATTTCTTATTATTCGGCAAATAACACAAATAAGTGTAGCGTTTCGGAAAAATACGTGTATAGTACATCTCGGCTCTTAGGTAAGAGTTGTTAATGTTAAATTCAGTGAAAGTTCAATCTCAGATCGTTATCGATTTCTCGTTAAACCTGCGTCAACTTTGTCTTGATATACCATTCAATAGCTTTCGTTATCAGCCAAATAAACTCATAGCAAATATACATCAGAGGTTACTATGTCTCAGAAAATGACTGGTTCAGTAAAATGGTTCAACGAAACTAAAGGTTTTGGTTTCATCTCTCAAGACAACGGCGGTCAAGACGTGTTCGTACACTTCAAGTCTATCGTTTCTGAAGGCTTCAAAACTCTGGCTGAAGGTCAGCGTGTAAGCTTCACTGTTGAGCAAGGCAAAAAAGGCCCACAAGCTGCTCAAGTAACTGCGCTGTAATTAGCACAGATTAATTAGAAAAGGGGCGTGGTGTAAACCACGCCCCTTTTTACTTCTCACATCTCAGTTTCAAAAGCTCTTTTCTAGAGCCCTTTCGAGCCGTAAGCAGTCGATACTTTCCTTATCGCGCAGAGCTGTAAGGTTCCTCAATCAATCCGATAAGTAATATTCCACCGTAGTGACCACACGTACATTTTTGATGTATGGGGTATTGTTATCACGATCCGAGATAGAAAACTGCCCTTGAGAGGCTGTTTTAATTTTGCCTAGGGTGCTTTGTGAATCTTTGGCGAACTTCAACGCCACTTCACGTGCTTGCTTAGTCGCTTCTTCGATCATGTCTGGCTTGATGCCATTAAGCCCAGTAAAGCTGAATTCAACGCGGTTGCTGTACGGATCTTGGTTAAAGACGACGCCTTGTTTACCCAACTGACCAATTTCACTGATGATGCTTCGCACTTGTTCCACTTGCTTACTGTAAACGGTCAGAGTTTGTGTCGCTATATAGCGAAACTCTGCACGATCTTCACCGTATTGCTGGGCTTTTTTGTCGATCACAGCGGGGGCAGAAAGCGAAATCGCTGTGCGATCAATTCCCTTCTCGACTAAGAAGCTGGTAATGAGCTGGGTTTGCTGATCTACGGTTTCAAATAAAGATGAAAGCTGATTATCAGCAACCGTAAACTGGATCGGCCAGATCACGGTATCGGCGACGACTTCTCGCTCAGAAAGCCCTTTTACTGTAACGACTCGCTCGTACTCTTTAAATTTCACTGCCATTTGCTGTACCAAAAAGCCTAATGTGGCAAGTCCGATAATCAAACTCAGGCCTAGCACGGTTGCGGCTTTGGTATTCATGTTGGTCATGGTATTCCTCCCATTGTTGACCCTTAGCCTTTGTGACACGAAGCTGTATTTGCATTGACTGCAACTCCACGCATTTTGCTGATAAATTACTCCTGCTGTGAGTAACAAGCTATCCCCAAGCTATGTGAATTTGCACCAATATCATAACGGGGCTAACTCCGAGGGCTTGTGGTTATTCGCTTTTCGCTGTTGTTTCTGCTTGGCTACAATCCAATTTTTTAATTCACTGAAGTCTGGTTTTTGTGGTGTCTCAGAGTAACAAGCTTGTTGCAACTTCAGTAAAAGCCCGGCTAGTACTTGCTGCTCGTCCTTATCCAGTGTGACTTCGTTTTGCCAAGCGCGCACAGCTTGGCTGAGAACCAAAAGATCCTGCCGCTCAATTGCTAACATAAGAGCTTGATAGGTTGATGATGGAACCCATTGAGTCGGATCTACTTTAGGTTGTTGAGTTCGTGCTCTCCACTGAATGAGGGCAATGATACTGCTCGCAAGCCACAGCAAAGCAAAAAGCAGGGTCAGATAGGGCCAATAGCCTGCATCTGTCACTGTTTTAACGTCGGGAGTCGTTGGTTGCGCTGTTGGAGTAGGCAAGAGCGGTGTTTCTTGGCTTGGTTGTACTTGCAAGGTGAGCCCCGATACCTGGCTCATTTGTTCTTGCTGAGTCTGGGTATTCCACCAACGCAGACTCACTTCAGGTAACGTTACTTCCCCTGCTTGGCGTGGGATCAGTACCTGTTTTAGGGTCATTACGGTATCGCCATTATCCAAGGTGGTAAATTGTGGCTTTTCCGCATACACACTGATGCTGTCAGGATAATGGATGTTGAAATTGGGCAATTGTTGCTGAGTCAAACCACTAACTTGTAAACGCAGCTCTCGTGTAATTGCGTGGCCGACCTGAGTGGTGTATTGGCTTTGTGATTCCAGCGTTTCTTGTTCATCTTGCCAGCTTTGAGTCAAGCTCAGTTTTGGGGTAGGAAGCCAGAAACCCTGATAGTCGGCAGGTTTCTCTAACACTTTTATTGCATAAGTCTTAGGTTGAGTGAGCAGGGGAATCAAACGTGTGTTGCCGCTGTACTGATTCCCGTACAGTAACGCCCCCTTAAGTACAGGTTCACTTAAGGTGAAATCACCTGCTTGCTCTGCCGTGATCCGAAACGTTTGCTCGACAATTGTAACTTCGACGCCATTAAGCACACTGGGATACTGTTTGGGTTCACTAGCCGATTCAATACGCATTCCATCAACTTTCGGAGGTGTAATGTTTGGATCGCGTAAACGGCGTACGTCCTCTTTAATAATCAACTGCGCGTGAAATAGGGCACTTTCATCGGGATAAAGCTGAGTGCGTTCGATTTTGCTGCGCACTTCCACGAGATCTTCTTGCGCAGGTTGGCGTTCATCTTCGGTGACTTGAATGGCGATTGGCGCTGTCTGGGCATTACCCAACTGAAAACTTGGAATGGTGATAATCCCGGTTCTTTGTGCTGCGATTGCCACTGTCCATTCACTACGTTGTGAGTAATTGCCGTTAATAATGTTGGTTGAAGAAGCAAAGCTTGGTTGACCAACAAAGAAATCAGGTTCGAGTTGGGAAAAATCGAGTGCATCGGAAGCCGCCTTATCACTGCTTACCACTCGTAATTGGATCACTTCATTCTTGACCACTTTATTCTTGCTGACACTGGCCACTAAATTGGCTGCTTGTGTGGGTAGTACGAGTAGGCTCGAAAGTAGAGCGAGCCATAAAAACGCGGATTGAAGTACAGATTGCATCTTTACCATGGCTGGTCGGTTTCCGTTGGTTGAGGTTTGCTTTTCGCTTGCAGAATAAATTGTGCACGCAGTAGCGTGCTAGGATCTCGAGCACTTTCGACTTGCTCTAATTTGCGCAGCATTGGGTCGAGATTTTGATCCGTTGTTGACGTCAACGCTTCTGTTTTTTCGGATGCATTTTGCTCATCGGTCTTTTTATCTGCTTGGCTGACACGGCTTTGTTTTTGTTGTTCACTTTGCGCTGACGATTGTTCTGCGCTGGTAGAGTGCTCTGATTTTGATTCTGCTTGATCTTTCTCGTCAGCTTTGGGTTGAGCGCGGTTTTGCTCGCTCTGATTTTGAGCTAGATCAGGTTGCCCTTCCGTTTGAGGATTCGTCTCTTCACCCTTGTTTGTGTTGGGTGGATTTACAGATGATTTTTCTTGCTGCGCTTGACCAGAGGAATCAGATAAAGAATCCTGCTGTTGCTGTTGCTGTTGCTGTTGCTGTTGCTGTTGCTGTTGCTGTTGCTGTTGCTGTTGCTGTTGCTCGGCCTTGTTAACCACTTGCAGATTGTGTAACGCATCTTGATGGTTAGGTTCTTTCTCCAATACCTGCTCGTACAAACTGCGCGCTTTTGATAAATCCCCAGCTTGCGCGTAAGCATTCGCTAAGTTGTATTGCGTATCCAAATCCGGGTTGTCTACTTGGGAGTAAGCATCAATCGCGCCTTGGTAATCTCCGGCATTATAGCGAGCAGCGCCTTGCCATCTCGGGTCGCTGAATCCTTCTGCGGCTTGAGAATATTGTTTAGATTCGAAATCTCGCATTGCTTGTTGATCCTGATTCAACCATGGTGATGCCCAAGCATGTTGGTTCGGTAGGCTTGTGCCAATAAGCAACGCCACAGTGAATAATGCGCCACGACGAAACATGAACAATGCTGCGATGATCAAAGGCAATATCAGCCAATAACCGTTGTTGACTCTTTCCTTAATCGCTTGGCGTGAAGATTGCTCGCCAATTTCGGTGGGTTGCTGGGTTATACGCAAAATCTGCTCAATATCTGCACCGTCGGCACGGTAAGCGGTCAATACACCATTGATGCTTTGTGAAAGCTGCTGGAATTGATCAAAGGCGGTTTTTGCAATCACGGTCTGACCTTGTCGATCTTTCAGCAGGCTGCCATCACTCAACGTAATTGGTGCGCCACTGGGAGTGCCCAGTGCGAGTAAAACCAGTCGCCACTCGCTGCCTTGTAACTGCTGAGTTATTTTTTCTCGCTCGCTACGGCCGAGATCATCCGCGATCAGAATCAAATCCCCTTGTTGATGGCCAGCTTGCTGCAACATCGAAATCGCTAGGCTAACGGCATTCGCCGCATTAGCCCCTTGATAGGGCATGATCTCGGGTGACAGGTTGGGGATTAAATTGGCGAGTGTTGCAGTGTCACTGGTCAGTGGGCTTACCACATAGGCATCCGCAGCGTAGGCAACCAAACCTGTAGTGCCTTCTTGCCAGCCTTTGAGCAGATCGAGCGCTTTATAACGAGCTTGAGTTAGACGGTTGGGTGCGAGATCCGTGGCGTACATCGAACGCGACATATCCATCATTAACACTCGCGCAGCACTGTTTTGTACACTGGGTCGCTCGGCTGATTGCCAACTTGGGCCAGCCAGAGCCAGTGTCGCAAACAACCAAACAAGTGCGAGAAGCCAACTGAGATGACGGAAAGACGAAGTATGAATACCCATAGCCTGCGCAAGATGAGGTGCGATCAAACTGCGCTTGTTTTGGCGCAGACCCAGCCATAATGCCAACATCAATAGCGGTGCGAGCAACCATAGCCAGTGTGGATAGAGAAAAATCAATGGTGCCATCTTATCTCCTCACAAAAACCAGAACGACAGAGAGCAGCAGAGCAAGGCTCAGTGGGTAGAAAAACCACTCAGTTTGGGGACGCCAAGTCCGGCTTGCTTGGCTGATGGGCTCAAGTTGATTGATGGTGTCATAAATGCTTTGTAAATCTTGCTGATTACGAGCTCGGAAATATTGTCCGCCAGTCGTTGAAGCAATGGTCTGTAAGGTTTTTTCATCCAGATCCTGCGCGGTATTCACTTTACGGCTGAACAAAAAATCCTTCACGATCATCTCACCGGCACCCACACCCACAGTGTAAATGGTGGTTTGGTACTGTTTGGCGATATTGGCGGCTTCGAGTGGGTCTAAAACCCCAGCGGTGTTGCTGCCATCACTGAGTAAAATCATCACTCTTTGGGGGGCATCACTATCAATGAAGGTTTTCGTCGCAAGGCCAATGCCTTCACCAATCGCGGTTTGAGTGCCGATCAGTTTTAACACCGCTTGGTTGAGTTGGCTGATCACGGTTTGACGATCCAAGGTCAGGGGTGTTTGTAAGTAAGCGTGGTCAGCAAACAGAATCAGTCCTACCCGATCGCCTTCGCGTTTGGTGATAAATTCGGAAAGTACCTGTTTGACGGCGGTTAAACGATCCACCATCTGCTGGCCAGACTGCATATCCTCTTGGCTCATTGAGTAGGAGAGATCGACCACTAACATCAGATCGCGGTGGGACGTACTGGTGCTGACAGGTTCGCCATACCAAACGGGTCTCGCCGCCGCCGCAAGCAACAGGAGCCACAATCCAGCGGCGATGAACCGCGGAAGCCATGAATAGGGTTGGATTCCCGATGCTTGAGGGAGATAGGGCAGCTTAATCGCCGCCCTAGGTTTTATGGCTGGTGCAAAAAAATAGATAACCCAAGGCAGTGGCAGAAGTAAAAACATCCACCACCAAATAAACTCAAAACTTGCCAATGCCTGATTTTCTCCGCTTTCTCGGCGGCAAGGCGCTTTCTACCCAATGGTAACAGTGGTGAACCAGCTCATCCGCGTTGTTCACTTTCTGCTTTTGGTATAAGGCTTGCTGCCACAGGGTTTCGTTTGGTACAAAAAGTGGGTGGCCGACTTCGGCATCTAAAAAGGCGTACCAATCTTTACCGGTTAAATGTGCAATATCTTCACGAGGGTAATAACAGAGTGCCGCTTGACGGACCAATTCAATCGCTGAAGAGGGCGTTTGCGGAGTCACTTTTAAACTCAAAAGACGTAATGCCGTTTTTTAGGGGCCAGCCGACGGCGACGCCAACGCACAGTCAAGCCAATAATGAGCATCACGATGAGAATGCCGCCTATGCTTGCCCACCATCCCCAAGCCAGTGGAAACCAGCCGGGAAGCTCAGGCAAATGCAAAGCGTTGAGATCCAGTGATGTGATTGACGATTCCTTCATTTCTTATGGTCCGATAATTGTTGCAGCAAGGGTATTCCGCTTGAAACTGAGCGGTAGTCCATTTCCAATAATAGACACAGTGATTTTAGTTTTTCTTTTTGAGTTTCAAAGGCTTTTTTGATACCTGCACGCGTACTATTTATCGAAAAGTTGAGCCAGCGCGTCTCTTGGTTATTTTGTACTTGCTCAATACCACGAAATGAAGTGTCTCCTTGCTCTAAAGGATCATGAATTTGCACCATGCGCACTCGGTTATGGCGACAGAGTTGGCGTAGCGGCAAGGCGTGCTGTTCTGGGTTTAAGTGGACAAAATCGCTGATCAGCACCACTTCGCTGCCTTTGGGGCATAACCGATTGAGGGTGTTAAAGACCTCATGCAACGCCAAACTTCTGGAGGCATGCTGTGTAGGTGGTGTTTGCTGCGCCTCGATACAAGCGCCCAAAATAGGCAACACTCCGCGCTGACGACTACTGGGTTTGATTTCAATCAGACGGTGGCCTAAATCAATCACAGCACCGACTCGATCTTGCTGTTTAACGGCCAGCCAACTGAGTAGGCTGGCTAAATGCGCTGCCTGCACAGATTTGAGCAGTAAACTGGAGCCAAACTGCATAGATTGGCTGAGATCGATATAAAGCACGACCGCTCTTTCCCGCTCCTCACTGAACAGCTTGGTGTGTGGTTTGCCCGTACGAGCCGTTACCCGCCAATCAATCGAACGAATGTCATCACCCGCTTGGTATTGACGAACTTCTGAAAAATCCATCCCGCGCCCAAGCTGACGACTGTGATGCTGTCCAATACGCTGTGACCATACTTGTCGTGCTGGCGGCAAAAAATGCACGGCTTGCTGCTCGTAAGCGAGTAACTCTTCAAGACAGAGTGAGACTCCGTTTGCGTGCAAGGGTAGGGAATACGGCATAGTCAAAACCTACGCACTGCCTACCAGCGACAGCAAATGGGAGATGATCTGATTAGGATGAACCCCTTCCGCTTGTGCCTGATAACTGAGCAGTAGGCGATGACGCAAAACAGAGAAAGCCATTACCTGAACATCGTCCGGCGTGACAAAATCACGTCCATGCAACCAAGCGTGGGCTCGTGCACAGCGATCGAGTGCAATCGTCGCGCGTGGGCTCACGCCCATGGTTAACCATTGGGCGAGTTTGGCATCGTAATTGGCTGGCTGACGAGTCGCCATAATTAAGCGGACAAGGTAGTTTTCAATGCTCTCTGCCATATGCACATTAAGGACTTCTTGGCGGGCACTAAACACTTGTTGCTGAGTAATCAAAGGCTTATCTATCGCTTGTTCGCCTTTTGCTTCTCCGCGGTTAAGGCGCAAAATCGCGAGCTCATCCTGTGCACAGGGGTAGTTCACTTCCAAATGCAGCAGAAAACGGTCGAGCTGTGCTTCTGGCAGCGGATAAGTTCCTTCTTGCTCAATAGGGTTTTGCGTGGCCATGACCAAAAACAGTTCGGGTAAACGATAGGTTTTACGTCCTGCCGAAATCTGTTTCTCAGCCATGGCTTCAAGCATCGCTGCCTGAACTTTGGCAGGCGCGCGGTTTATCTCATCGGCGAGTACTAACGAATTGAAAATGGGGCCGGACTGAAACACAAACTCGCCAGTTTCTGGGCGATAGACATCAGTACCTGTGAGATCCGCAGGGAGCAAATCAGGGGTAAATTGAATTCGGTGGAAATCACCTTCAATACATTCGGCAAGAGATTTCACTGCGCGAGTTTTGGCAAGCCCCGGCGGGCCTTCAACCAGAATATGTCCATCAGCGAGAAGGGCGATCAGCAGTTGGTTAACTAAATCAGCTTGGCCAATCACCTGTTGATTTAAATAGTGCTGCAATGTTTGAAAGGGTTGAAACGGCATGAATTCTTCCACTCCTAGATATCTCAGCGGTTAGTGTTGTGTACCTGCCAGAAAGTTCCATAAAAAATCACGTAGAACAACTGGATGGTCAAAAAATACTTATGATCACCCAACACTCGATTAAAAACGACTATCTTAATGAATGCGAAAGGACGATTTATAAATGGCACTTAAGTAATTTCAATAAAAAGTGTGACAATGAGCAAGTTTATGCTTTGATTTTGTATGAGTTTTCTTAAGTGGTGTGATCTTAGGCCGATAATGAATAGGTTTCGGTTATAGCCATGATTAGGCGGAGAATATGTTCAAACTGCATCAGATGAGTATCAAACAAAAAGTCGTGTTAGGGGTCACCCTCGCTGTACTGGCATCAACCCTAATTGTCGGTGTGATGGCACAGCGTCAGGCACGTGAAGTGTTAGAACATCGCTTGGTCGATTTAGAATTGCCCGACATTTTGAAATTGATTAAAAGTGATATCGATAGTCAGGTAATACAGTTATTGTCAGCGGCACAGCAAATTGCCAGTAATGAGTTTGTGCAACACGCTATCTCAACCACAGAAAGAGATCCTGCCACTGAAGCTATGTTGGTTAAGCAATTGAACAATTTGCGCGACCAATATCAACTGAATGATGCTTCAGTCGCCAACCGTAAAACTGCCTATTACTGGAATCAAGATGGCTTCTTACGTCAGCTCAATCAGCAACAAGATGGCTGGTTCTTCGGCTTTACCAATTCAGGTAAACCGACCATGGTGAGCATGTTCCAAGAGGCTAATGGTGAAGTCAAAATGTTCGCCAACTATCAGTTGGTCAATGGCGATACTATGTCTGGCATGTCGAAATCGATGGCGGACATGGTCAACTTGCTGAACGGGTTCCAAATCGAAGATACAGGTTTTGTTTTCTTAACCAATGCGCAAGGTGTGGTGCAAATCCACCGTCAAAAAGCGCATGTGAAATCGACCTTACAACAAATCTATGGCTCAAGTGCCAGTGAACTGCTTAATAAATCAGGTTTTAATCTTATTTCAACGCAGTACCAAGGCGAAGAGGTGATGGTCGCGAGCCTGTATATCGAAAGTATGGATTGGTTCTTGGTTGGCGCAGTGCCTGTGTATGAAGTGTTTGCAGAGTTAGATGCCGTGGCACAGAGAATGATGATAACGACACTGGTTGTAGCTGCCGTCTTTATCGTGATGGGGATTTTCCTTGCCAACAGCATTGCTATGCCAATCAATCAGATTGCGAAACGCTTTACGGATCTCGGTAAAGGTGATGGCGATCTTTCACAGCGTATTGAAGTTCAAGGCAATGATGAAATTGCCCAGCTTTCAAAGGGCTTCAATGGTTTTATTGAAAAGATCCATCAATCGATTAAAGACGTGGCACAAACCAGCCGTGAGCTGCAAGTTGCCGCTGAAGGTGTATCGCGCAAGGCTTTAGTGACGCATGATAACAGCCAGCAGCAACGTGATCAGACCATCCAAGTTGTGACTGCGATTAACCAGATGGGGGCGACCATCAGCGAAATCGCTTCTAATGCGGCAACCGCAGCAGAAACGGCCAATCAGGCGTCAGGTAATGCTGATCAAGGTCGTAATGTGGTTAATAAAGCCAAAGACGCGATCAGCCGCTTAGCCAACGATATTGAGAATACAGGTAAAGTGGTTGAGCAGTTGGCATCAACGACTCAAGAGATCGGCTCGATTTTGGATGCGATCCGCGGCATCTCTGAGCAAACCAACTTGTTGGCGCTAAACGCAGCGATTGAAGCTGCGCGTGCTGGCGATCAAGGTCGTGGCTTTGCTGTGGTAGCAGATGAAGTGCGTAATCTTGCGAGTCGGACTGCTGCATCAACGGAAGAAATTCAGAAAATGATCAACCAACTGCAAACTGACGCGAAAAATGCGGTGTCAGCGATGGATGCGGGTAAAGCGGTTACCCATCAAGGGGTTGCTGCTTCTGATGAAGCCGTACAAGTGTTGATGAGCATTTCTGAACGCATACACGATATCTCAGATCGCAACACTCAAGTGGCCACCGCGACAGAAGAACAATCAACCGTAGTGCATACCATTAACCAAAATATCGAAGAGATTAACGCGATCAATGAAGTGACAACGTCGACGGCTGAAGAGTTGGCTGATGCCAGCAAATCATTGCGTGAACTCTCTGGTCGCTTGGACAAATTGGTTGGCAACTTTAAACTCTAGAATCCTCGCCGGGAGTTAGTTACACTTCCGGGCAGTAAAAACCAAGTAGGTAAAGAGTGATGAACGATTTCGAAAAAGAGTTGGAGTTGATGTCTCAGCAGGTTGCTGAAGAGCCAGAAACCAAGCTGCCAAGTCTGGAAGAGCAAAAAGCGATTGCAGAAAAACTCAAACAGTTAGAAGCCGAAGGCAAACTGACTCCGGAGGTACTTGAAGCCTACTTTGGTCAGTATTACGCCAAAGCGGAAACACCAATTCACTAATTGATGGTCATCCGTTGCTAATCATTTTATCGAGCCGCTTTGCGGCTCGATTTGTATCGATTTGAACGGTAGCTAAGTTATCGCATTAACCCTTGAGAAAGTGGGTTAGCGTTGAGCCGCGGTGTCGGTGGAAACTCGTTGCAGCACATCAAACAAAATATCGCTGGTTTGTGCGCCAGAAATTAAATACTTCTGTTCAATGATCAAAGTTGGTACTGCGTGAATGCCTGCCTGCAACCATTGCTGCTCGGTATTAGCAACGGCTTTCGCCCAAGAGTCATCACCCAAAACTTGCAGACATGCTTCACGTTCTAATCCGACACTTTGGGCTAGTTCAAGCAGTATCTCGTCATCATCAATTGCTTTACCCTCTTGAAAATAGGCTTTCCAAAGAGCCAAGGTGAGCGGCAATTGCTTATTATGCTGATTGGCCCACAAGAGCAATTGATGGGCTTTGCGCGTGTTATAAATCCGCATTTCATCAAAAAAGTGAAACTCAAACCCCACTTCTTGGCCGAGCTCGGTTAGTGTTTTTCGAGCTTGCTGGCTAGCTTCAAGGTTAGTGCCATATTTTTTACTAAGATGCTCACGCAAATTTTCTCCCCCCATCGCTAATCGTGGATTGAGTTCATAAGGGTGCCATCTGAGTGTCACTTCTATCTCTGGCAGTCTGGATAATGCGTGGTTCAATCTATAGTAGCCAATCACGCACCAAGGGCAGACGACATCCGAGACAAGATCTATGGTTAGCTTGTGCATCGCACTCTCCTTAGTTGGTGTTGTTTAAGTATAACTGTCGTACTTGAATCTGCTGCGTTGGTCACGACTCATCATAACCTTATCTATTTCTGTGGGGATCGCAGAATAGGGGTTTATTGAGTGAAAAATACGCAAAAAGTGAGCTGGAGCTGAAAAAACGCCTCACGGTTCCTAAGAAACTCGTGAGGCGTTGACACTGACGTTGTTAGTAATGGTTATGCGGTAAAGGAAAAAGAAATTCAGTTAAAACTAGGCACCTTTTGTTTCTAATGCCAGCTTGTTTCCTGAATAATAAATAAAAGAATTTATCTTTGTGAAGTGTGTTCCATCCAGTAAGTAACTTGTTGTCAATCTGTCATGATAAGGCGTCGCTTCTTACCCTCACCCCCTTGAAAATAGCGATTACGAGGAAAAATAGGATAAATAAACGTTTGCGTGAAAAAATGTGATGAAACTCATTTTTTTATCGTTATACTCTGCGCCCGGCTAAGAGCCGGTTGCTCTGCCAGTACAAGCCGTCACAAGGAAATGTGAATGACCCCAAGGATCGGACCAGCTAAATTCCCAAGCTTGGGTCTGTTGATGTGAATGGCTAGTGAGCAATAAAGCTTTATTCTCTCCTTTTGAGATTGTCTCCGCCTACACCTAGACCAAGCCATTGGGTTTCCCTGTTTTTACTCACATTTTTCTAGGTAAACTATGGCGATTTTGTTTGGAATCATCGGTGTTACGGTACTGATCCTATGCGCGTATCTGCTCTCTGAAAGCCGCAGTGCGATTAATTGGAAAACCGTCTCTCGCGCTCTGTTACTGCAAATTGGTTTTGCAGCGCTAGTGCTTTATTTTCCATTGGGACAAGCCGCTCTGAGCAGTTTAAGTAACGGTGTTTCAGGCTTGCTGAGCTTTGCGGATATCGGTATTCGTTTTCTCTTCGGTGATCTGGCGGATACCGGCTTTATCTTTGCGATTCGCGTTTTACCTATCATTATCTTCTTCAGTGCTCTTATTTCCGCCCTTTATTACCTTGGCGTAATGCAAAAAGTTATTGCGTTTATTGGTGGTGGTATCCAACGTTTCTTAGGCACCAGCAAAGCGGAATCTCTCGTTGCAACAGGTAACATTTTCCTTTCACAAGGTGAATCGCCACTGCTTGTTCGCCCATTTTTAGCCAACATGACTCGTTCTGAATTATTCGCTGTCATGGCGGGTGGTATGGCATCGGTTGCGGGCTCAGTGCTTGGTGGTTACGCTGGTTTAGGTGTTGACCTGAAATACTTGATTGCGGCGAGTTTTATGGCTGCACCAGGTAGCTTGATGATGGCAAAAATCATCGTTCCTGAGCGTGGTACTCCCATTGATCAAAGCCAAGTTGAGTTGGACAAAGCCCAAGACAGCAATTTGATTGATGCTCTCGCCAGCGGCGCGATGAACGGTATGAAAGTGGCCGTAGCAGTAGGCACCATGCTTATCGCGTTTGTCAGTGTGATCGCTATGGTGAACACTGGCCTTGAAAATCTAGGCGATATGGTTGGCTTTAGCGGAATCACTCTGCAAGCACTGTTTGGTTACTTGTTTGCCCCACTGGCATGGGTGATTGGTGTTCCTAGCCATGAAGTTCTGGCGGCGGGTTCTTACATCGGTCAGAAAGTCGTAATGAACGAGTTTGTCGCCTTCATTGACTTTGTTGAACACAAAGCACTGCTTTCTGAGCATAGCCAAGTGATCATCACGTTTGCGCTGTGCGGCTTTGCCAACATCGGCTCTATCGCGATTCAGCTAGGTTCCATTGGTGTAATTGCGCCTGAGCGTCGCTCTGACGTAGCAAACCTTGGCATCAAAGCCGTTATGGCTGGCACACTGGCTAACCTAATGAGTGCTTGTTTAGCAGGTATTTTCATCTCGTTATAAATCTATCCCCCCATCGACATGCATTCGCCATGTTACAGGTGACAACGCAAAGTCGTTGAGGTGTTAAGAATATCGAGCCTACCCAACTGGGTAGGCTTTTTCTTTATGCCGATCTATCTTCCGTCACTTTTTAACTTAAGAATCACAGCGAGTTTTGATTAATCGGTGAAAAACTGATTTGTAACAACTCATCCGCGGCAAGAATACGTAGTATGGGATGCAATTCACTGCTTATGCCCCTTTCAGCGAGGTTTCACCAACGCTGCGTATTTGAATGATGAGTGCTTGCTTATGAAAAATCTTGTTGGGCGCTTTATGCGCTATGTGACTTTTGATACCCAATCTAAACCGAAAAATCACCATTGCCCGAGTTCTACGGGGCAGAAGGTGTTTGCTCAGGCTCTTTATGAAGAACTTTTGGAATTAGGCTTGAGTGATGTATCGCTGGATGAGCATGGCTATGTGATGGCCAAACTGAAATCGAATGTCGATTATCCAGTGCCCCCCATTGGTTTTATCGCCCACATGGATACGTCTCCAGATGCGTGCGGAAAACATGTCAAACCTCAAATTGTGGAAGACTACCAAGGCGGTGACATCGCACTCGGTAAGGGTGATGAAGTGTTGTCGCCGATCCAATATCCCGATCTGCATTTGTTGCATGGCTACAACCTGATCACGACCGATGGTACGACTTTGCTTGGTGCAGATAACAAAGCGGGGATTGCCGAAATTATCACTGCAATCGAAATGTTGCTCGCCGATCCTTCCATTCCACATGGCGACATCTCGATTGCTTTTACTCCGGATGAAGAAATCGGTCGTGGAGCGAACCACTTTGATGTTGCGAAGTTTGCGGCGCAGTGGGCCTACACGATTGATGGTGGCCCGATCGGAGAATTGGAGTATGAGAACTTTAATGCTGCAACGGCGACCGTCACTTGTCATGGTGTGAATGTGCATCCTGGGACTGCGAAAGACAAAATGGTTAACGCGATGCACATTGCGGCTCAGTTTATTTTGATGATGCCGGAAAGTGAAACACCGCAGCACACTGAGGGCTATCAAGGTTTCTATCATCTTTCGAGCGCTACCATGGGCGTGGCTAAATCTGAGTTGAAATACATTCTGCGGGACTTTGAGGCAAATGGTTTACAAGCGCGCCAAGACTTGATGCAAGCGAAAGTGGCTGAATTAAACCAGCAGCTCAAAAAAGGCCGCGTTGAAGTGAGCTTTGAACAGAGCTATTCCAATATGAAGGAAATGGTCGAGCCGCATCCGCATATTATCGAACTGGCAAAACAAGCAATGATCGAGTGTGATGTGGAGCCTCAAATTAAACCGATTCGTGGTGGTACGGATGGGGCGCGCCTTTCATTCATGGGGCTACCTTGTCCAAACATTTTTACTGGGGGATACAATTTCCACGGTATTCATGAATTCATCACGATTGAAGGGATGGAGGCTGCGGTTCAAGTGATTGTTAAACTCGCAGAGAAAACGGCACTGCATTACCGACAGTAAAAACTTGCAGAAGAATAAGCCGCTCAACGAGCGGCTTTTTTTACGCTGAAATTTTTCGATATGCCAAGAGTTTTGGGATATTTCTTGTCATGCAGTAGGATTCAATGTTGAAATTAGCGCGACAAGCAACACAATCAGATAAAAGCGGCGGGTTAAGCCGTAGTAGGAGAATGACATGGAACAACTGAGCATGGTGGTAGATTTTTTGCTCACACATAAGTTGCTGCTTACCGCCTTGATTTTACTTGGCGTTATTTCAGTGCGTCGCATCATTTTGGATAACATTCGTGGAGATGCGCCCCTCATTACTGAAAAGCAGCGCAAATGGATGTCTCGTACTAAAAATGGGGTGTTTACGGTTACTTTGCTTGCCATGTTCATGCTGTGGCAATCTGAAATTAGTGAGTTTGCGCTGTCGGTTACGGCGATTGCAGTAGCCATTGTCGTGGCTTCAAAAGAGATTATTTTGTGTTTTACGGGGTCAATTCAACGGGCGAGTTCTCGCTCATTTCGCATTGGGGATTGGATTGAAGTCGGCACTGTGTGTGGCGAAGTGATTGAGCACAACCTGATGGCTACCGTGATCCAAGAGATCGATTTACACCACGGGCAGTACAATTACACCGGAAAAACGGCCACTTTGCCTAACAGCATGTTTTTCTCTTACCCAGTGAAAAATCTCAATTTCATGAAGCGTTATGTGTTCCATAACTTCAAAATTGTGGTTCCTGAATTTGTAAATCTTTTCCCTTTGGTGCCAGTGTTGCATGAAAAAATTGAAGAGCACTTTGCACACTTTATGGAAGTTGCCCGCCGCTACAATACGGTGATTGAGCGACATGCAGGTGTCGATTTGCCGAGTGCAGAGCCGCATATTGAAATCAGCAGCTCATCGACTGGCGAGCAGGTTGTACACGTCATGATTTTTTGCCCCACAGAACGCGCCAATCAATTAGAGCAGTTGATTCGTCGGGATTTTATGCAGGAGTATGAACGCGCATTCCCACGTTCAACCCCAGCACACATCACCCCGACATCTTCGCTCAGTTAATGTGAGCGTTCAATCGCATGGCTGCGTGAAATGCTGAGTCCCAGTCGTTTCGCCAGTCGAGTGAGGTTGGCACGATCGGTGTGTAAACGGCGTGCCGCTTCTGCCCAATTAAAGCTGGCTTGGGTTAATGTTTCGCTGATCAAATGGCGTTGGAATTCGTCAGTCGCTTCTCGTAATCCCAAATCTTGGAGTGCTTCACTCAACACAAAATCCTCTTGTGGTGTTTGTTGTGCCAAGGGCGCTCTTGGCCCTTGTAATTCACCCACGTCTTCGGCTTTCAGTGTTGTGACTGGTCGTCCGCGTTGGCGTGCCTTCGCCTTGAGTGCCGCTCGGTTGATCACATGTTCCAGTTCGCGAACATTGCCCGGCCACGGGTATTGGATGAGTTGACTTAACGCCTCGGCGTGCAGTTTAAGTTGAGTAATGCCCAGCTTACGTCTCGCTTGTTCAACGAAATATCCCGCAAGCAGAGAAAGGTCGCCTTTACGCTCACGCAGTGGTGGCACATAAATCGGGTAGACACTCAATCTGTGGTAAAGGTCAGCACGAAAACGACCCGCTTCAACCTCTTTTTTCAAATCCCGATTGGTCGCCGCCAGAATACGCACATCGACGGTCTGCACCCGGTCTTGTCCAACGGGTTGAATTTCATGGTTTTGCAGTGCTCGCAAAATTTTGCTTTGGGCACTCAGCGGTAACTCACCGATTTCATCGAGAAACAGCGTGCCACCATCGGCCAGAGCGAATTTGCCCATTCTGGGGCGGTCAGCCCCCGTAAACGCCCCTTTAACATGGCCAAATAGTTCGCTCTCCAACAAGTTTTCCGGAATAGCCGCGCAGTTGACATACACCAGTGGTTGGCGTTTACGGTTGGAACGGTGATGAATCGTCCGCGCAACCAATTCTTTACCCACACCCGTTTCACCGTGGATCAAAATATTGAATTGAGAGGGTGCAACGACATCAATATCCGCTTTCATGGCGAGCATTGCGCCACTATTACCGATGATCTCTATGTTGTCTCGGCTCCAAGCTTCTTCATTAAGCTCTTCGAGTCGCTGTTGCGTTTGTTTGGCTTGGTTCTCAAGCTCAGAGAAGGTGAGAGCCATCTTCAACGTGGCAGCGGCAATCGCCGCTAACATTTCTAAACTGCGAGGGGAGAGATGATCAAATGCATCCGGTTTTAAGCTATCAAGCGTCAAGATGCCCAGCAGCTGGTCGCCAAAATGCAGTGGTAAGCCCATGCAAGAGTGCATTGGAAGATCATCGTCGATATCAAGCAGTAAGCCATCAAAAGGATCTGGAAGTGGACAATCTGCCGCAAAACGCACAGGCAGGTCAGCACTGCAAATCTGCGCCAACCTTGGGTGCTCACTGACCATAAAACGTCGACCCAAGGTATCACGAGTCAATCCTTGCATTGCCAGTGGTGTTAAGGTGTCGTTTTGCAGTGACATCAAGACTACACAATCACAAATAACCGCTTTACGCACCGCATCCAACAATCGGTGGAAGCGCTCTTCATTATTCGCTCCGCTGGCGAGCCCAACCGTCATTTCTAACAAAGTGGTTAGTGAGAATTCTTGCATCTTAGCTTCTTGAGTTCGGATTTTTTGATAGTGTAGTGTCAATTAGACGCATCTCAAAGTGTTTAATTGACTCATGGAAAAAATGTTTATTTATATTTTTCAGTACATTAGCTTCTGGCACGTAATCTGCTCATAGAAAAGGCTTGTTTAGAGTGGCTTAAGCCACCGTTTTAGCCTATTGAGGAGAAGTTATGCTCACCCAAGAACACATTAATATCATCAAAAGCACCATTCCTTTGCTAGAGTCAGCAGGCCCTGCGCTCACACAGCATTTTTACCAACGTATGTTCAGTCATAACCCTGAGCTGAAGCATATATTCAACATGACTCATCAGAAGACTGGGCGACAAAGTGTGGCGCTGTTTGAAGCGATTGCCGCCTATGCCAAGCATATTGATAATTTAGCGGCCTTAACCAGTGTTGTTGAGCGTATTGCTCATAAGCACACCAGTTTTAACATTCAACCTGAGCACTATCAGATTGTCGGACATCATCTGCTTGAAACCTTGCGCGAATTAGCTCCAGAGGCTTTCACTCAACAAGTTGAAGAGGCTTGGACTGCCGCGTACTTCTTTTTGGCTCAAGTATTTATTGACCGAGAAGGTGCTTTTTACTTAGAACGCAATCACGCACTAGGCGGATGGCGCGATGGACGAACCTTTGTTGTGCAAGAGAAACGAGCCGAATCGGAATACGTGACCAGTTTTATTCTGGTACCTGCTGACGGTGGGGCTGTTCTTGATTACCAACCCGGACAATACATTGGTATTGAGGTGACCCCAAAGGGAAGTGATTATCGAGAAATTCGCCAATACTCGTTGTCACAAGGCTCGAATGGCAAAGATTATCGCATTTCAGTTAAGCGTGAAGGCGTAGGAAGTGATAACCCAGGGGTGGTTTCTCACTATCTGCACAACAAGGTGAAAGTGGGAGACAGTGTAAAACTCTATGCCCCCGCTGGAGACTTTTTCTACGTTGAGCGCAACCGCCCTGTCGTGTTGATTTCCGCTGGTGTAGGCGCAACGCCAATGCAAGCCATCTTGCACACGTTAGCGGAGCAAAACAAATCGGGAGTGACTTATCTTTATGCGTGTAACTGTGCTAAGGAGCATACTTTTGCTCAAGAAACTGCAAAGTTGGTCGCTGAGCACGGTTGGCAACAACAGGTATGGTATCGCGATGAAGCATCAGAACATGCTTTGCAAGGCGAAATGCAGTTAACCCAAGCCTCATTGCCAGTCCAGGATGGTGATTTCTATTTGTGCGGCCCTATTGGGTTTATGCAGTACGTGGTGAAACAGCTATTGGAACTTGGAGTAGAAAAGGAACGTATTCATTACGAAGTGTTTGGTCCACATGCGCAGTTAGCAGCATAACTGAACTAAAGGTATAAAAAATAAGCATAAAAATAGCCAGCCTAGTTAGGCTGGCTATTAAAATCTTTGGCAAGTCTATTACAGAACTTTGATGCTTTCAGCTTGTGGACCTTTTTGGCCTTGAGTGATCACGAATTCCACTTTTTGACCTTCAGCCAGAGTGCGGAAACCGTCACCTTGGATTGCGCTGAAGTGAGCAAAAACGTCAGGACCGTTTTCTTGCTTGATGAAACCAAAACCTTTAGTTTCGTTGAACCATTTCACGGTACCAGTAACTGGAGTAGACATAATAAATATCCTAAAAACATTTTTAACGTAGGCCGATTACGGCGCGGATAGCGTGGAAAAGTTGCTTGCTATTGCGTACGACACGGACGGTTACGAATAATCCAACCAAGCGATGTGTATACAAAGAACTCTTTCTAGCCGCGATCGAGTCTAGAGTAAACCTTTGGCTTGTCAATCGAATCTTCAATAGAGTCGACACCCGTTAACAAAAATAATTCATTTTTATGCGCTTAATGCCATTTCTGTGTAACTAAGTTTTCTCTTTGTTCCGTGGATTTATCGGTTGACTATGCCTAAATTACGTACAAAATATCGTCGTCACACCAATGTGGCTATGAATTATATGGAGTCACCCAATGAAAGAAAAATCTGTTGCTACAACAGTGACTACGTCGGTGCTTGAAACCGATTATGGTCGAGGAACCGTTAAAGATAACGCCCTGAAAGCCGTTGTAACGAGTTCTTTATTCCGTTGCCGAGTTGAGAAAGCGAAAAAAGGTAAAGGCAGTTATACACGGAAAGAGAAATTTAAAGGCAAAGAGCCTTACGCAAAAATGATGGATTTCATCGCATTTGCGTAAGGCTTTTTAGTTTCTCTACTTGGCTTAGGCTAATCTTCTCTGTCTCTTAAAAAGCTTATCTCCAGCTTCTTCTTCCAGTTTACCGCTAACAACGCTTCTCTTGAGTTGGTATGACTATTAACCGTGTTTTTATAAAACGAGTCTGATATCTCAAAACAGAGAAAATTTCATAAACAAAATTTGTAATAAAATTGTTTCAGGTGTTGCATTTTGTTGCGTTTGATTTCTGAAATTACCTTACATCCAATAATTCGCAAGTGATGTGTCTTTAACCTCTGTGTAACAATAGGTTTCGTTAAAATTTGGATACAAAATGTGCATGTTTTTTGAGCTTGAAATTAATTTCTGAAGGTTCAAAATTAGCTAAAAATGAGTTTTCAAAAATGAATGGATGCTTTTTGCGGTAATTTGAGGTAGGTGCATCATGAAACTGTTTTTAATTCTCATGCTTTCTGTGTCAGGTGGCATCGCGTCAGCGGAGCATATCCACTCTTTCATTCTCGGTTTTGGCGTTGCCTCTCTCGCGGTCGGTAGTTGTTACTGGCTCGCGTTTCGTAGTACTCGCTTCCCGCAACTTGCCGTATTCTTGTTGCTGTGTGGCTTCTTTGCGAAAGTGACGGTGACAGTGGTGGGCGTGATGTGGGGCATCTCAAATGAGTTGATGACATCGCCATTCGTTTTTGCATTGTCTTATCTCTTCTTCTCCATTGTGGCGACTTATTTCTGGTTCCGTTACCGGGAACTGGCGATGAAGTTGAAAGCGAAAATTACTGCTACGCACACCCAATCACACTCTCATTAAAAGTGATTTAGGTTGATTTCATAAAAAGCAGAGCCACTGAGCTCTGCTTTTTGCATTATGTGATTTCAATGTCGAGCGCTTCCTCCTTCCTTTGCTTTTCTCTAATTACTGGTGTGGAGATTGCGTTCAAACCTTAGACCTTTGTACAACAGCCAAATCCCAGCGCGATGATTACAATAAGGAAAAGTGAATCAGAGGGAATGATCATGGATATTGTGCTGTTTTGGGTTGAGAAACTGATTCTGGTTAGTGGAATTTTGCTAGTTTTGACCGGGATGATGCGCTACGGGCGACGCAGTCAAGACTGGAAAGGGGTCGTTACTATGTTCTATAAACGTATCCCGATGACCATTGATGAATACAAGTGGTACCGACTAGGTATCAGCCTCATTGTCTTTGCCGTTATTTTGCGCATTGCGCTGCTAACCTTTTGGCCTAGCATCTGATTTACACTCTCACCACCTTTTACCTAGCTGTTGTATGAATTTTGGGTATACACTTTAGCTACTGATAAAATAATTAAGGTGGTGGCATGTCTTTCTCTGTTCTCATCTGTGATGACTCTCCACTTGCGCGCAAACAAATGGCGCGCTCGCTTCCTGCATCTCTTAATGCTGATATTACGTTTGCGGTGCACGGTTTGGATGCAATGAGCATTTTGGAAAAGCAAAGTTTTAAGCTCATGTTTTTGGATCTCACCATGCCGGAGCTGGATGGCTTTGAGACATTAGAAGCCATGAGCAAAAAGGGATATACGACGCCTGTGGTCGTAGTCTCTGGTGATATTCAGCCTAAGGCTAAAGAGCGTGTGCTCGCGCTTGGTGCCAAAGCATTTATTCAAAAACCGATTGATAAAAATGTGCTCAATGATGTGCTCAGAATGTTGGTGGAACCGCCCACTCAACCGCGCATTATTACTCCCGTATCGATTGAACTGCCGATTTTAAAACGCCGTGATATTTACATGGAAGTAGCGAACGTTTCGATTGGCCGAGCTGCTGACGCTTTGGCTCGCCACTTTGATGTGTTTGTCGAATTGCCGTTACCGAACGTCAACATCTTTGAAGTGAGTGAGTTACACATGGCACTGCGTGATTTAGCAGATAACAGCCAAGTGTCGGGCGTTTGTCAGGGATTCAGCGGTGAGGGGATTGCGGGTGAAGCATTAGTGCTACTGAGCGATTCCAGTGTGGCCGACCTGAAGAAGTTGATGAAAGTGCCTGTGGATAGCGAAGATCTACAAGAATTGGAACTGTTAATGGATGTATCCAACATTCTGGTGGGATCATTTTTGAACGGTTTGGGCCACCAAGCTGAAGTGCGTTTTTTCCAAAGCTCGCCAGTTTTACTCGGTCGACATATTTCGATCGATTCGGTGATCAACTCTACAGCAGGTTCATTTCGTAAGACCATGACATTCGAAGTCAGTTATAACATCGAAGGAACATCGATTCGCTGTGATTTGTTGTTTATGTTTGTGGATGAATCTTTACCGCTATTGGACAACAAACTTTCCTACCTAATGGAGGACTTCTGATGCTAGCGTTACCTGCGGAATTTGAACAATTCCACTGGATGGTCGACATGGTACAGAATGTCGATATGGGTTTGATTGTGATTGATCGCGATTATAACGTCCAAGTGTGGAATGGATTTATGACTCACCACAGTGGCAAACAAGCTCATGAAGCGATTGGTAAATCTCTGTTTGAGCTTTTTCCTGAGATCCCGCGTGAGTGGTTTAAGTTAAAAACCAAACCGGTTTACGATCTTGGTTGCCGCAGTTTTATTACTTGGCAACAGCGTCCGTATTTATTTCATTGCCGCAATGTGCGCCCGGTGACACAACAAGCGCAATTTATGTATCAAAACGTCACGCTGAACCCCATGCGAACGCCAACAGGCGTGGTGAATTCACTCTTCTTATCCATTCAAGATGCCACCAGTGAGGCTCTGATTTCGCTGCAAGCATCCTCTCAATAAATGTAAAGCGGCCATGGATATGGCCGTTTTGCCGGATACTATTATGCCGTTACCTAGCCATTTTTATACAACGCAACAGCTCAAGCTGGGCGAACAAGAGGCCGCCCAAGAGCGAGGTCTAGAGCTGTTTAATTTGATGGAGCGAGCAGGGCAAGCGGTTTTCACCATCGCCTTTGCTCAGTTTCCCACTAGCCACCATTGGTTAATTTGTTGCGGTGGCGGAAATAATGGCGGAGATGGCTACATCGTTGCAGTTCTGGCAAGGCATATGGGTATCGAAGTTACGGTCTGGCAGTTAGGTGATCCTGAAAAACTTCCGACAGATGCGTATCGTGCATATCAACAATGGATAGAATTGGGTGGCGTTGTTTACGAACCACAATCTGAGTTGCCTGAATCGACTGATCTCATCATTGATGCTCTATTCGGTATCGGTTTAAAAGAGGCTTTGCGCCCTCAAGTCGTACCTTTAGTCGAGCAATTAAACCAAAGCGGCAAACCTATTGTGGCCATTGATGTTCCATCAGGTTTGTGTGCCGATACTGGCCAGGTGCTGGGGAGTTGTATCAAAGCACAGCACACCGTAAGTTTGATCGGCTTGAAACAAGGGTTAGTGACTGGGCAAGCGCGTTGTTACGTAGGCACGCTGCATTATGCAGGATTGGGGGTGGAAGAGGTATTTTCCCAGCACAATATGCCTTCTCTGGTCGCGATTGAAGGCAAGCTACGGCATCGATTACTTCCACCACGCCAAGCCTGTACCCACAAAGGCCAAAACGGAAAAGCGTTGATTGTTGGGGGAAATGAAGGAATGGGCGGGGCGTTAATCCTCTGTGCTTCTGCCTGCGCCCGCACAGGGGCTGGACTGAGTGCTGCCATGACTCATTCTGATAACGTGACTGCTATGTTGACGAATACTCCGGAAGTGATGTGCACCAGTTGGAGCAAACAACACTTATTTGAAGATAGGATCAAATGGTGTGATGCCTTGGCTCTTGGGCCCGGTTTAGGTAGAGATGAACAAGCACAGCAAATCATGCAGCAGTTGAGTGCTTTAACGGTACCAAAAGTATGGGATGCCGATGCGTTGTATTTCCTCTCCCATCAGCCTAACTATGATGCTCAGCGAATTATCACTCCACATCCGGTAGAAGCCGCTCGTTTATTGGGATGTGAAGTCGAAGACGTTGAACAGGATCGCTTCGCTGCAATTCGAGCGCTTCAACAACGCTATGGTGGGGTTGTGGTGCTGAAAGGCGCTGGAACCTTAGTTTATGATGGCAAAGAGATCGCCGTCTGCTTACAAGGCAACCCGGGAATGGCGAGTGGTGGCATGGGGGATGTGTTGACGGGGATTATTGTGGCGCTTTTGGCACAAAAGATCGGCTTGTCAGATGCCGCTAAACTTGGGGTTTGGTTACACAGTAATGCGGCGGATTTAAATGCCAAATCGCATGGCCAGAGAGGGCTTCTGGCCAGCGATTTATTACCACATCTGCGTGAGCTATTGAATTAGCTCGTTACCTGATGGCTGGTGGCTAAAAAAGAGCTGAACATTATTGAGCGTGGTTTGTGCGATGTTGTTGAGTGCATCTTCGGTGAGAAATGCTTGGTGACCTGTAAACAGCACGTTGTGGCAAGCCGAGAGGCGTCGGAATACGTCATCCACAATCACATCGTTCGATTTATCTTGGAAGAACAGATCTTTTTCGTTGTCATACACATCCAATCCCAGCGCGCCGATGCGTCCGCGCTTCAATGCTTCGATCGCCGCGGCTGAATCAAGCAATTCACCTCGGCTTGTATTGATGATCATCACGCCATCTTTCATCTGATCAAATGCGGTATCGTTGAGCAGATGATAGTTTTCTTTTGTCATTGGGCAATGCAGCGTGATGATGTCACTCTCTGCAAACAGCTCTGGCAGTTCCACATAGAGAGCACCTAATGCGATCGCATCTGGATTTGGGTATGGATCAAAGCAGAGGATCTGCATGCCTAAGCCTTTTAAAATGCGCATGGTGGCGACGCCAATTTTTCCAGAACCAATGACTCCCACGGTTTTGCCGAAAAAGTTAAAACCGACTAGGCCATCTAGCGAGAAGTTGGCATCTCTCGTGCGTTGATACGCTTTATGGAAACGGCGGTTTAGACACATCATCATCCCCACTGCATGCTCGGCTACTGCCTCCGGTGAGTAAGCGGGTACTCGAACTACTTGAATCCCCAACTTTTTCGCCGCTTCCAGATCCACTTTATCGAATCCGGCGCAGCGCATCGCGATCAAACGTGTTCCACCTTGGTAAAGTTGCTCTAAAACATTGGCATTAAGATCATCGTTCACAAAGGCACAAACCGCCTCACACGCTTTGGCCATCTGCGCGGTTTTTTCGGTCAACCGAAAATCATGGAAGTGGAGAGTGAACTGTGAATTATCGACAATTTTATTAAACGAAGCGATATCGTAGGATTTTGCACTAAAAAAAACGATGTTGAGCATAATAATTCCTGTTTCTTAGAGTTTCTGCAGTATTGATATACCCATTGTAGGAAAAAATAAACCCCAAAATTATTAGGCGTAAATGTGCAACTGATGGATGTTTGGACGTCTAGACGCTTGACATGTATTTGGCTTGCCTTTAGGCTTTGCGCCCTATTTAGTTATAACGATTTGATACCTGCATGCACTACACTCCTTCTTCCCAACCTCAACAGCCCAATGCATTAGCACTATTGCCGTTAATGGTCTTTTTACTGCTCTTTATGGGCGTGGGCAGCTATCTCACTTGGCAAGGAGTTGAGTTTGCTTTTTATCAATTGCCAGCACCTGTTGCGGTGATTCCAGCGGTGGTATTGGCGATTACTTTAAGTAAAGAATCCCTTAATCGAGCAATTGAACAATTCTTAAAAGGGGTGGGGCATAGCGACATTATGGCGATGTGCATCATCTATCTTCTGGCTGGTGCTTTCGCTGCGGTTGCGAAAGCGACAGGCGGTGTGGATGCCACGGTTAACCTTGGTTTATCACTGTTGCCAGCAAGCCTGATCCTGCCGGGTTTGTTTGTCATCTCCGCTTTTGTGGCAACGGCGATGGGTACCTCAATGGGAACCATTGCGGCAATTGCTCCTGTTGCTTTAGGCATCGCGCAAGCGGCTGAATTGAATTTGGG
This sequence comes from Vibrio mimicus CAIM 602, assembly GCF_000338875.1. Lineage (GTDB taxonomy): Bacteria > Pseudomonadota > Gammaproteobacteria > Enterobacterales > Vibrionaceae > Vibrio > Vibrio mimicus. Next base: position 204,749 of record NZ_AOMO01000027.1, read on the forward strand.
TTTAACGGCGGGCGTAGTACTCAGTGGTGCTATGTTTGGTGACAATTTATCCATCATCTCTGATACCACGATTGCAGCCACACGTTCGCAAGGCTGCCATATGCGTGACAAGTTTAAAGAGAACATCCGTATTGCTTTGCCCGCGGCTGTACTTGCGCTGGTGGTTTTCACTTTCAGCAGCCAAGCGGCGCAATCACCTCAAACTACGGACATTGAATGGCTGAAAGTTTTGCCTTATTTGACCATCTTAGTACTCGCGGTAATGGGTTTGAATGTCTTCGTTGTACTGTTGGTCGGCATTATGATGGCGGCTGGTGTCGGCGCCTTCTGCGATGGTTATTCTCTTTCATCTTTAACCAAAGATGTGTACGCGGGTTTCGGTAACATGCAGGAGATTTTCCTGCTGTCGATGCTGATTGGTGGTATGGGCGAGCTGATGAAACAGCAAGGCGGATTGGCATTCTTAACTCACCAAATTAGCCGAATGATCAGCAAATTTGCTCGTTCACACAACGATGTACAAAAGATGCGTGCCAGTGAATTAGGGATTGCAGGCTTGGTGGCTTTAACTAATGCGTGTACTGCGAATAACACGGTGGCCATTATTGTGAGCGGTGGTGTGGCGAAGGAATTGGCAGAGCAGAATGGCGTTACAGCGAAACGCTCAGCAAGTTTACTGGATATCTTCTCGTGTATTCTGCAAGGCATACTGCCTTATGGTGCACAAGCCTTGCTGCTGGGTTCCATTTTCCACATGTCACCACTGAGTGTAGTGAGCAACTCCTACTACTGCTTCTTCTTGGCGGTTGCAGCATTAGTGGCGGTATTTCGCCGCCACACCATGCGCTCTTAATTGATACCGCTAAGTTAGAGAGATAACCGACGGCGTTTCGCTTTCGGTTTCTGATTCTTCCGTTGGTTTTCACGTTCGGCGAGCTGTTGACGATAGCTCGCCAGATGAAAACGCCGTCTCGGTTTCTGCGTCTCAACCAATTGATTCAATTGCATTTCAAGCTGTTCGCTTCTTTCTAGCAACGTATTGATCGTCACATGATCTTTTTTCGCCGTGTCGTCTTCCACGAAAAAAGAAGCCACGCTCGCGGTTAATAAACCGAACAGAGTGATCCCCGTTAGCATCAAAAATACCGCCACGCCACGCCCAAAACCTGTTACTGGGTACATATCTCCGTAACCTACAGTCGTAATTGTCGACATTGCCCACCAGAGCGCGTCCGAATAACTGTTGATTGGGCTGGGTGTCCCTTTTTCAACTAAATACACAAAAGCGGCGGAGAGCAATACAGTCGAAAGACTGGTAAGGCCGATAAAGCTAAACGTTTTTTGGCGCAGGACTGATCGCGTTTGTCGCCATGCTTTGGGTAATACCAATAAGATGCGTAGAAAACGTAGCGGACGCAGGAATGGCATTGCCACGATAAGTACATCTGGCCAGTTTTGAACCATGTACTGCAGCGGCTTAGGGCTGACGAAGATTTTAACTAAGAGTTCTGTCGCGAAGATGCCCCAAACAATCCAGAGTAAACCATCAAGAAATTCAAGATCTTCAGGAGATAACACAGCAATGTCGGGCAAGAGAGCAACGACAACATAGATGACAGAAAGAACCAGCATTGGAGTTTCTGTCGTGTTTTCGACCTTTTCTAATAGCTTTTTTCGAATGCCTTGTTTCATAAAAACTTTTGCGGTGTATGTAAATCAGGTGCCTTAGCCTACCAAAAAACGCTGATCAGGTATTGATTAAAAACGATATTGCCCGCCGACAGTAAATGAAAGGCTGGAATAATCCTGCTCTAAGGGTTGGTAGTTAAGCTCCATCGTCAGTGCCAAACTTTTGTCGATGCTCGATTGCACTTTGGTGCCAACGCCTAAATAGGGATGGGTTCCTGAAAACTGGCGATTATCACTGATAGAGCCTAACTCATGGCGTTCTTTGACTTTCATGCGTGCCAAACCGCCTCGGGCGTAAAGCACAGTGACATTGTTGATCGGCTGCTCCATAAAAGCACCGAAGTAGAAACCTTCAACTTTGACATCAACCTTTTGCTGCTGACTATTCAGCATTTCAGCTCCGTTGCCGATCATGCCTGAATACCCCATGTCTAAGCCAACAAATGGGGAAAACTGGTAGTTATAACCAAATTTAGTGACCCAAGCTTCATCGCTACTCGATGTATTATCCACTTGGTTAAAACCGGTACTTAAGGAAAACAAATAAGGGCTGGAACCTGCATAAGCAGGCAGTGCGAACCAACAGCAGAGAAGTAGCCAAAAGTAAGAGCGTGCCATAGATCACCTGTTTCTTTCCCTGAAAGGGGCAACACCTAACGCAATAATAGGCTTAAAAATAAGCAATAACTGCGCCCGATTAATAGTTATGGTGAATTATTTACGCACTGTGTGACTTTGATCGATTTGGCCGAGCAAGCTTAGCAATAGGTCGTTTTAGGCTCACGGCAGAGAGTGATCTAAGTCTGATTAATGAACTTTTAGGCTAAAAGTAATCGATTCCTAAACGGAGTTTGCCCTGCCGGAAATTTGACAGCCAGAGTTAAGTTGCTGTTTATTAATGAAATTAAATATAGATGACTGAGGATGAGTTCGGTGGATATGAAAACTTCGGCAGGGTAACACAAAAAAAAGTCAAATATCAGTCTTGAGAGAAAAAAAAACGCGGCCTATAATGCTGAAAACCGGAGCGTCTGCCAACGCTCCGGTTTTTTTGTGTCCGAAATGTACTGACGTCTGCCAACGGAGGTACTACGCACTCTGCTAAGAGACACAAATGGTCAATTAATCAAGGAATTACACAATGCGTATCGAACAAGAACTTAAGTTAGGTTTTAAAGATGTCCTGTTTCGCCCGAAACGTTCAACCCTGAAAAGCCGTTCTCAAGTAAATTTAACCCGCGAGTTTACTTTCAAACATAGTGGCCGTCAATGGTCAGGCGTGCCAGTCATTGCTGCGAATATGGACTCGGTAGGCAGTTTTGCCATGGCTAAAGCATTAGCAGAACATGGTGTGATGACGGCTGTACATAAGCACTACACGGTTGCGGATTGGGCTGAGTTTGTAAAAAGCGCAGACAAAGCTGTTTTGAACAACGTCATGGTTTCGACAGGCACATCAGAAGCAGATTTCCAAAAAACCAAAGATGTAATGGCACTCTCCGATGAGCTGATTTTCATCTGTATCGACATCGCGAATGGATACTCTGAGCACCTTGTGGAATACGTGCAAAAAGTGCGTGCTGCATTCCCTGACAAAGTGATCACTGCCGGCAATGTGGTGACAGGCGATATGGTAGAAGAGTTAATTCTTGCTGGCGCTGATATTGTCAAAGTCGGCATTGGTCCGGGTTCAGTGTGTACTACTCGTGTGAAAACGGGTGTGGGCTACCCACAACTATCAGCAATTATCGAATGTGCTGATGCTGCGCACGGCCTTGGTGGTCGCATCATTGGTGATGGTGGCTGTACGTGTCCGGGAGATGTAGCGAAAGCCTTCGGCGGCGGTGCGGATTTCGTGATGCTTGGCGGTATGCTGGCTGGCCATGAAGAAGCGGGCGGCGAACTCGTAGTAAAAGATGGCGAAACCTTCATGAAGTTCTACGGCATGTCATCGAAGAGCGCGATGGACAAGCATTCCGGCGGTGTGGCGGGCTACCGAGCAGCCGAAGGAAAAACCGTACTATTGCCATACCGTGGCAGCGTTCACGGCACCATTCAAGACATCCTCGGCGGCGTGCGCTCAACCTGCACCTACGTGGGTGCGGCAGAGCTTCGTGAGTTAACTAAGCGTACAACTTTTATCCGTGTTCAAGAGCAAGAGAACAACGTTTACGGGCGTGAGTAGGCCTTAAATTAATCGGAAAAATCGAATGATTAAGAGCCGTTTTTGACGGCTCTTTTTTTGTCATCCCTAAACCACCGCTGAAAGCGGTGGTTTAGGGATGACAACAAAAAAGCCACATAGTGTGGTTTTTTCTGCAGAGTAACCAAGGCCACTCTTCTTTATTTGGGCTTTTTGACTATAGCATCAAGCTTTTTGCTACAAACCGAGGTTGGTTTAGTCGATGATGATCTTGCTGAGCACAAATCTCACACAGCAGGCAGAGATAACCTCAATCAAGCCGATCGACATAAATGAGTGGTTGAAATACCACTTACCGATTTTGGTGGTGCCTGTGTTATCAAAGTTCACAGTGGCGACCATGCCAATTGGTTTGCTGCCTTCTTGAATGTTTAAAAGAAGTTATCCCTTTCCAACGGGACGCTTTGCTGGTTTTTTCGGCGCTGAATGAGCGCTGCTTTTTTTGGCGGTGCGAGCTTGCCCGGTCGGCTGACCTCGTTGGCCAACTTTAGCTTTATTTTCAACTGCGATGCCTTTGTTTTCTCCTGCTCCGTCTACTTTTTTAGGCTTTTTGGGCTTTTTCGGTTTCAAAGGCCGAGTATCTAATTTTGACTCAGGGAGCAGGTTGGTTGGCTCAAATCCCGCTAAGTTTATACGAGGCAGTAACGCTTGAGTTAAACGCTCAATCGCAAATAACTCCGGCGCTTCAATGGCACTCACCAAGGATATCGCTTTACCGACCTCACCCGCTCGGCCTGTACGGCCAATTCGGTGTACGTAATCTTCAGCAATTTTCGGCAATTCAAAATTCACCACTTGGGGTAGCTGTGGGATATCAATACCACGCGCAGCAATATCCGTTGCGACCAGAATACGTACCTCACCAGCTTTAAAATCCGCTAGTGCGCGGGTGCGTGCGCCTTGGCTTTTATTGCCGTGAATCGCGGCAGCGGTTAAACCTTGCTCGTTGAGATATGTGGCTAAACGGTTGGCACCATGTTTAGTACGCATAAATACCAGCACTTGTTGCCAATTCCCCTCTTTGACCAATTTAACCAGCATGGCAGGTTTCTTTTTTACATCAGCAGGATAAATGCACTGCTCAACGGTTCTTGCCGTTGAGTTGGCTGGGCTCACTGAAATTTCGACTGGGTTATTCACCAAGCCTTTAGCAAGCTCACGTATTTCGGTCGAAAATGTTGCAGAAAATAATAGGTTCTGGCGCTTTTCGGGTAATAATTTCAGTATTTTACGAATATCACGAATAAAGCCCATGTCTAACATGCGATCTGCTTCGTCAAGTACCAGAATTTCCAACTGATCAAATTTGACTGCATTTTGGTTATACAGATCCATTAATCGGCCTGGGGTTGCCACTAAGACATCCGCACCTTTACACATTCGCTGCATTTGTGGGTTAATTTTTACACCACCAAACACAACCGCGCTCTTTAGCGGTAGATGACGGCCATAGATCAGTACATTATCTTGGATTTGAGCGGCCAGTTCGCGCGTTGGAGTCAGGATCAAAGCGCGGACTTGATTGGCGCGAACCCTTGGACCCTTTGCCAGCAATTCTAAAATTGGTAGCGTAAAGCCGGCCGTTTTTCCTGTGCCAGTTTGAGCTGCGGCCATCACGTCTTTGCCTGCTAAAACCGCAGGAATAGCCTGTAACTGAATCGGTGAGGGTGTGTTGTATCCTTTCTCTTCAATAGCTTTAAGGATTGGCGCAGACAGACCGAGCGAGGTAAAACCCATATATCATTCTCAACAGTAATCAAATAACGCGGCAAATCCGCGCAAAGCCCGCCATTCTGAGGCCTTTATTGATTAGTAGCAACCGCTATCTACAATGCCAAGTCATTTGGGTAGAGAGAAAATGAATATGTGGTTGTTAACAAAAAGAGCCACATGACGTGGCTCTTTACTATTTATTACATACCTCGGTTTAGCCGATGATGATTTTGCTGAGCACAAATCCCAAACAGCAGGCAGAGATAACCGCAATCAGACCAATCGACATAAAGGAGTGGTTGAAATACCACTTGCCGATTTTGGTGGTGCCTGTGTTATCGAAGTTCACGGTTGCGATATCCGATGGGTAGTTAGGGATAAAGAAGTAACCGTACAGGGCTGGCATCAGGCCAATCAGTAGTGCGGGTTCTAAACCTAGCCCTAAACCGACAGGGAGCATCATACGTGCTACCGCAGCTTGTGAGTTCACCACCACCGACACAATGAACAGTGCCAGAGCAAACGTCCAAGGATAGTTGGTCACCATTTCCACGATGCCAGATTTAAATTGTGGCATGGCGTATTGGAAGTAAGTATCAGACATCCAAGCGATACCGAAGATCGCAATGGCAGCAACCATACCAGACTTAAATACCACACCATTAGGAACAGAGCGAGGATCGGTTTTTGTGGCGAGCAAAATGATACCGCCGAAGCACAGCATGATCATTTGGATCACCATATCCATGCCGATCGGTTTTGTTCCTTCTTGAATTACGCGGATTTCAGGCCACATCGCAATCACCACAATCACCAAGATTGAGGAGACAAACAGCAACACGGAATTACGTGCGGATGATGGCAAGGTTTCATCCAGTGACGTAGCAGTCGTGTTGAGGATTTTTTCACGCCAAACCGGATCTTGCAGTCTTGCTTGATATTCAGGGTCGTTTTCCAGCTCTTTACCGCGTCTTAAGCTGTAAAGTGACATCAAGAAGGTGCCAAACAGAGTGGCAGGCACCGTTACCATCAAGATCGATAGCAAGGTGATTTCATGGTTAATGTTGGAAAGCTGTGCCAAGTAGTAAACCACTGCCGCTGAAATGGGGGAGGCAGTAATCGCGATTTGCGAAGCGACGGAAGCCGCCGCCATCGGACGCTCAGGACGAATGCCGTTTTTCAGGGCAACGTCACCAATGATCGGCATGATGGAATACACGGCATGGCCGGTACCCAGCATAAAAGTCATGGTGTAAGTGACAAAAGGGGCAATTAAAGTGACACGTTTTGGGTTTTTGCGCAGCATACGCTCCGCCACTTGCAGCATGTATTTTAAGCCACCAGCGGCTTCCAGAATCGATGCACAGGTGACGACCGCGAGAATGATCAGCATAACGGTGATCGGTGGTGACGTAGGTGGCATTTTGAAGATGAAAACCTCAATGACCAACCCGATCCCTGAGACAACGCCAAGACCAATACCACCATATCGTGAGCCGATATATAGCATCAGAAGTAGAAAGAGAAATTCCACATACAGCATTCGATGTTCCCTATATTTAAATGAAGTTGTATGTATTGTCGTGTTTCATTTGCAAAAATTATGAAGCAGAGTTCACAGAATCCTAGCCGGAAAAAATGGGATATCGATATTCAGGGAGTAGTCACACTATCACGCTGAAAAGTAAAGATTTTTGGTGGTTTTGTGTAACGAGTTTGTTGCATCACAGGAAGAGGGAAATCAAACATCAAGCCAAGTTGGAAGCTTGGCTTGATGTACATCAAAAAGCGGCTTAATCGTAGATGGTTGGAATTGGCTGACGCTTATGTTGAGTCGCGTTATAAATCGCGATCAAACGTTGGCTGACTTCGGCAGGTACAGGTTTACCTTCCAGAAAATCATCAATCTGCTCGTAAGTCAGATTCAGGGCCGTTTCATCGGCTTTAAGTGGCGCTAATTCTTCAAGATCCGCAGTTGGCGTTTTGTGAACAAGCTGCGCTGGCGCACCCAAGGTTTCAGCCAATAAACGAACTTGGCGTTTATTCAAGCCGTACAGAGGGGCGAGGTCACACGCGCCATCACCAAACTTGGTGTAGAAACCGGTGATGTTTTCTGCCGAGTGATCGGTACCCAACACTAATCCGCCCACGTATCCCGCAATTTCATACTGTGCCACCATGCGGGCGCGCGCTTTTACGTTGCCTTTGATGAAATCAATCTTGGCGGGATCGTTTGGAACTAAGCAAGTATTTGCCAAAGCTTGTTGTGATGCCACATGTAAACCATCAACGCCTGCTTTGATGTTCACGGAAACTGAGTGGCTAGGGCGAATAAAGGAGAGCGCGAGTTGTGCTTCTGCTTCATCTTTTTGCTCGCCGTAAGGTAAACGTACTGCGATAAATTGGTACTCAGAGGTATTGTGTTGCTGATTAAGCTCTTCGACGGCAAGTTGAGCTAAACGGCCACAGGTCGTGGAGTCAACACCACCACTGATGCCCAGTACCAATGATTTGCAGCGAGCTTCTGTTAGCTTACGCTTAATAAAAGCAACGCGGCGTTCGATTTCAAAATGAGGATCAATCGAAGGCAGCACGCGCATTTCTTCACGGATCTTGTGTTCCATAGGTTCCTTTCCTGCAAGCAATGTCAATTTTTCGGTGTATGATACCGCAATCGTTGAATTAGAAAACCGAGAAAGGGCATTTCCTGATCGGCAAGGTGCACAATGAAAAAGATTGCGGTGTTTGGCAGCGCCTTTAATCCGCCGACCTTAGGCCATAAAAGCATTATTGATTCGCTTGACCATTTTGATTTGATTCTACTGATTCCGAGTATTTCCCATGCTTGGGGGAAAACAATGCTCGATTATGAGCAGCGTAATCAATTGGTCGATCAGTTCATTCAAGATATTGGCTCAAGCAAAGTGCAACGATCGGATGTTGAAGAAGCCTTGTACACACCAGAAAACTCCGTCACCACTTATGCCGTGCTCACCCGCTTGCAAGCCCTATATCCTGAGGATGAGTTGACGTTTGTTATCGGGCCAGACAATTTGCTCAATTTCGCGAAGTTCTACAAAGCGGATGAAATACTGCAGCGCTGGGCAGTGATGGCTTGCCCTGAGAGGTTGCCGATCCGCAGTACCGCGATTCGCGATTCATTACAGAATGGGCAACCCATCACAGGCATGACCACATCAGGGGTTGAGCATATTTTGTATCAGCATCAGCTCTATTCAGATCCTGAGCAGTAACGCACTCCTCGGCTGAGTTACTGTAATTTGAACTCAGCCAGTTGGTGGCGGATCTCATTCATTTCATGTTGATAATCACTCACGATGCTGTTCATGGTCGTGGCCAGCGAGCCTGTGTTTTGTGCGATTTCGGCTAACACATCCACATCGCGATCTACCGCATCACTGGCCGTAGATTGCTCGGTCGTTGCATTCGCAATGCTATTAATGTGTTGATTGACCAGTTCGATAACGGATTCGAGTTCTGCCACGCTCGTTTTCACCGTGGAGACGGAATCGAAAGTGGTGTGGGTTGCCTCGCGGCTCTTATCCATGTTTTTAACCGCGGTATTGGTGTTAGAGGAGATGTTGGCCAGTAGCTGGCTGATGTGCTCAGTGGCTAACTTACTGCGCTGTGCTAAATCACGTACTTCAGAAGAAACCACGGCAAAACCGCGACCGTGCTCGCCAGCACGAGCGGCTTCAATGGCGGCATTCAGCGCCAACAAATTGGTTTGTTCTGAGATCCCGTTGATCGTATCCACGATTTTGCTGATGTTTTCCGCATCCGTTTCTAAATCTTTCATGCATTTTTGGGTCTGTTCAATCTGATCAACTAAGGCTTCGACCGAACGGAATGACGTCAGGCTTTGAGTTTGGCAAGCAATGACTTTATCCGTCATCTGTTTGGTTTCTTCTAAGGCCCGTTCAGAAGATTGGGCAATTTCAACGCTGGACTGAGATAACTGAGTCATCGCCGCGGCGATATTGGCACATTTAGCATTGGTTTCCTGACTGCTGCGTCCGAGTTGCTGAGAACTGGTGACGATTTGCGCGAGCTGTTCCGTACTGTGTTCATTGGTGTTCAAAATGTGTTGCAGCACTCGACGAATACTTTCCGTTAAGCCATTGACGCTACGTGATATCTGAGACATTTCATCTTTACCAGTATCTTTAAGCTCTTGACTTAAATCGCGATGAGCAGACATGTGCGCCAAGCCTTTGGTTAAGCTGCCGACGCGTGATTTGAGGCTGAGTACTGAGAAATAGAGCGATGAAATCAAGCCTAGACCAATCAGAATACTGAAGATCATGATTAACCATTTGTTGCTGATGGCATGTTGGGATTGTGCCGAAGAGAGATCAATCATTTGGGTTTGAATGCTATTACGCAGTTGGTTGATGAGTTTAATTTGCTCGGTTGCCGTGCTAAACCACTCTTGTGGTGCAGGGCCTTGTAGCTTATCTAAAGTGGCTTTTTGGTTGAGATAGCTTTGCTGAGTGTTGACCACACTTTGCCATACACTGTTGTTTTTCATCTGGCTGAGGCTATTGCGCAGCTCATCAGACATGGTCATCAATGCAGAGCGCTCTGCATAACGACCCGATTCGATATAGCCATTAATGGCTGTGTACTGAGCCGCATCGGAAGATTTGCTGGCGAATGCGCCGTTGAGCGCACCGCGCACTTGGCCAGCCCGTTCTTTCATGATCACAACAGAAATCAGAGAGCTGCCCAATTCTGCAACCACTGGGTTATCGATCACTGACAGCAGAATCAAACTGTTATCAATGGCAAGTTGGTTGAGGTTTGAATAATAGGCGAAGGGTGAAATCGAGAGCTTTAATGCATCAACTTGATCACGAACATTCTTCAGGTTGGCCAACTGGTTATTGACGTCTGTTTTCAGTTGATTGGTGACACTGCTATCTAAATAACTGGGGGTAAAACTCAGTAACGCTGCGATATGAACATCACTTTCTTGGCGTTGTTTCTTTAACGTTTCCACTTGTGGGCCTTGACCTTTGGCACCGATCACCCCCGCCGTTAACCCCCTTTCCAATGCTAAGTTGTGCGCTAGGTTGTCGTACAAAAGAATCAGTTTTACGGTTTCTTGGTCGTGTTCGGCACTGGTGACTCGGGATTGATAGTCGAGGTAGTGATTTGTGGCGAGCAACAGGGCAATTAAAATGGGTAATCCCGCTAACACAGTGACAATCTTGTATAAAGGGAAATAGGTTAACAGCGATTTCATGCTTACCTCTGACGTTTAGTTGTTTTGTTTTTGTACAAATCAGTTTAGGCAAGGAATAGTCAGTGTGTTGTGAATCCTTAAAGAAATTTGTTTTAAAGATATGAAATGGTGGTCTGTTTCACGAAATTATCATTGAAAAATAGGGGCTGTCTCCGTTCGTAATATCACTATTGTGCTAAAACTAAATTAGGGAATAGTGGTTTTCAGCTGGAGATGGCATGGATCTGTTTGCGGATATGCGACAAGGTGAAGAAATGGTGAAGGAGCGTGTGGCAGCACATGGCTCAGAACCTTGGCGTGTTTTATTGGTTGATGATGACGAACAGATGCATCAGATAACGCGATTGGCGTTAAGCGGTTTTCAGTTTCAAAATCGACCGTTAGAGTTAATTTCGGTGTTGTCGGGTAATGAAGCTCAGAAGGTGATGGCGGAGCAATCCGACATTGCCTTGGCGCTGATTGATGTAGTGATGGAAACCGAACACGCGGGGCTGGATTTGGTTCGCTACATCCGAGATGTATTACAAAATCGGCAAGTTCGGTTAGTATTACGCACCGGCCAAGCTGGGCAAGCTCCGGAAGATAATGTGATCAAAGATTATGAGATTGATGATTACAAAGAAAAAACCGAGTTGACCACTCAAAAACTCAGAACCTTGCTTTACTCCATGCTGCGTGCCTATCGCGATTTGTGCTTGATTGAAGATCAAAAGCGAGGCTTAAGCCATGTCATTGAAGCTTCTGCGAATGTGCAGAACACCAAAACCTTACAAACTTACGCGACGGCGGTATTGAGCCAACTGACTTCATTATTGAAGTTGCATGCTTCGGCTTTCTACTGCGTTGTCAATCCGCGCCCGGGCGGGGAGGAATACAGCGCATTAACCGTTGCAACCACAGCCGAATGTGTCGATTTGTATGTTGAATCACCCTTTGAAGGTCTGCCTGCGGAAGTTGAAACCCGTTGTAAAGAGGTGCTGAAAAAAGGCCGAACTTGCGATTACGGCGATGCTTATGTGTTTTTTAAACAAGATGAACGTGGCGTAGATAGCGTGTTGTACGTTGATCTTGAACAGGAGCTTTCCGAGCTAGATAGGAAATTACTCGAAATCTACATGTACAACATTGGGCTGACCTTCGAGAACATCAACCTGATGGTTGATTTGCGGGAAACCTCGAAAGAGTTGGTCTACAACCTTGCGAACGCTGTGGAAGCACGTAGCCGAGAAACCGGGGCGCATGTACAGCGCGTTTCACTGTTCAGTGAACGCTTAGCCATTTTGTACGGCTTGTCAGATACGGATGTGGAGATGATCAAAAACGCTGCGCCGCTACACGATGTCGGTAAAGTGGCGATTCCAGACAGTATTTTGCATAAACCCGGCAAGTTGGATGCCGAAGAATGGACGATCATGCAGAAGCACGTCGAATACGGGGTGGATATTCTCAGCCGTTCTAAACGGCGCTTAATCCATGTCGCGAAAGAGATTGCAGCTACTCACCACGAAAAGTGGGATGGCAGTGGTTATCCGAATCGGTTACAAGGTGACGCTATACCAATCTCTGGCCGCATCACGGCGCTTGCGGATGTGTTTGATGCCTTAGGTGCCAAACGTTCTTATAAAGAACCGTGGAGTGATGAGCAGATCCGCAATGAACTGCTCACCCAAAAAGGGCGACATTTTGATCCCAAATTGGTTGAACTGCTCATCGAACATTGGGATGAGTTCATTGCGATTCGCGCTTCATTACCCGACTAATGCGCGAGTTTGAGGCGCTTTAGTCAGGCCGCTTCTAATGTTTCGCCGCCGCTTCTGGTAACAGAGTTTGTGGTAACGCTTGGGGCAAGGTGATTAGGTAATGTACACCTTGCCCTGATTCTGATGAGAAAGCTAAGTTGCCATGCAGTTTCTGTTTCACCAAGTTAAACACCAGATTCAACCCTAAACCGGAACCACCTTGTCCACGTTTGGTGGTAAAGAAAGGCTCAAAAATCTTCTGATGTAACTCTTTGGGAACACCGCATCCGTTATCGCGATATTCAATAATGATCTGTTGTTCTTTTTGGTAAAAAGCAATTTCAATCATTGGGTTAGCGCAATCTTCGAAAGCGTGATTGATGCTGTTCATCACCAGGTTAGTCATAATTTGGGTAAGCACGCCGGGTAGGCTGTTCATCAGCACGGAGCCATCGCCTTGCAACTGAGGTTCTACGGGAACTTTACGTGTTTCACTGTGCAGGCTTGCCATCAAAGCCTCCAAGACTTGCTTAACGTTAAACTGGCTTCGACTCTCCGAGACTTGATCGACAGCGGTTTGTTTAAAATCGCGAACCAGTCGAGCGGCGCGACTGAGGTTGGTTTCCAACATGGTTGTGCTTTGAGTCATTCTTTCCATCAGTTCGGCAAACTGATGACTGGTTAACGTTTGTTGGTTAAAGGCGTTAAGCAAGGTTTGGCGTGTTTCCTGAATCACCGACGTTGCGGTGACGGCAATACCTAAGGGAGTATTCACTTCGTGTGCAACCCCTGCAACTAAACCGCCTAACGCCGCCAGCTTTTCAGATTCGATCAGTTGGGTTTGAGTCTCTTGCAAACGTTTTAAGCTGGATTCTAAATCCTGAGTCCGTTTGGCGACTTGTTGCTCAAGATCTTGGTTCATGATTTCTAAGCTCAACTGAGCCAATTTCAGTGGTGTAATGTTAATCGCCGTGCCTCGAAAGCCAAGAAATTGCTGGTCGGCATACCGAGCGATGCCTTGAAACAGTAAATAGGCGTGTGTGCCATCGCGGAGGGGGATCTCAACTTCACAGTTGGAAAAATCCTGTTGCTGGCTCAGGCATTCCATTAGCGCGCTGGAAGAGTTGAGAGGTTCAATTGCGCTCATCTGTGGTTTTGCGTCTTCACTCAGTGACAGCGCATTAGCCATGGCTTCGGAACTATAAATCAGCTCACCTTCGTTATTGGTTTCCCATAACCAGTCTGATGCCGCTTGGGCAAAGTCCTCCAAGCGCTCTTGCTCAGATTTTATGTTGCGATAGAGGGTTGTCACGCTATTGGCGATTTTGTTGGTTTCATACCCAAGCCATTGCAGTTCGTCATTTTTCTCCATAATCCAGCGGTTGTAAGGCAGCCGCAGAGGTTTTTTCGGGTGGCGAGGATTGTATTGGCGTAAAAACTGCGCAATCGCGAAAATCCGTTGGTTCACGCTGGCGTGGAAAATCAGCAAAATCAGATAACAAACAATGGCGGTTTTCAGCGCATTAACCGTCAAGGTAACCAGAAATTGGCGAATCAAATAGTTGTAGATACCTTGAGCATCCGATTCCACATACAGTTCACCAATCTGCTCAGAAACGTGAGTTTCGGGATTGATATGGTTCAGTGGAAAACGGCTATTGAGGGCCATAGTTTTGACTGGTTGCCCTGCAGAAAAATGGTAATTACCGGAGGTGATCTCCATGTAGTCCACATTCGGTAGGTTCACCAAGCCTTCGAGTCTTTGGGTTAGAACCACCAAATCATAATTCCACAATGAGCTGGCGAGGAGTTCAGAGTGAATGGTTTTGATTTCATTATGACGAGCTTGGACATTATTGAATTCTCGATTGTAGTCGAGGTAGGTCTGAGTCAAGGTCATCAGCAAGGTCACAATCCCACTCAGTATCACCATGATCAGAATGATGCGTCGGCCAATTCGACTGAGCATCGGGTTTGAATCCATTTCTTCAAAATCGCGGTTTTTCATTATTAAGCATTGTTTTAGAAACCATGATTTTTAGTATAGATGGAGTAGTGCGAATATAGGACATCCCTTTCACAGAATACCAGACTGAAATATCAATGAGTTGGGGCATATCACAGCGGATTGCTGAGTGTCGGCTACACTTGCTAGGAATCAGGGAGGAAGAGATATGCGCTGGTGGATAGTTTTTGTTTGGTTATTGTGCGCTCCGACATGGGCGGCCAATGTGCTGGTGATTCAGAGTTACCATGCAGGATATGCGTGGGATGCCAGCTACATCAGAGGGTTAAAAGAAGGAGTAAAACAACCACATCAACTGCACTTTTTTGAAATGGATACCAAGCGCATCCCGATTCGAGAATATGCTGCCGCCGCTGAACGAGCGTATCAAACCTATCAGCAGTTAAAGCCTGAGTTAGTGGTTCTTGGTGATGACAACGCGCTCTATTATTTGTTACCCAAACTCTATAACGAACCGATCTCGATTGTGTTTCTGGGAATTAACTCCAATCCGCGAGAGCTGCTTGATGAATACTCAGGTATTGCTCAAGTCACGGGCATTTTGGAGCAACCCCTGTTTGTAAAAAACATGGCAGAAATTGGGCGCTTAATACCGAAAGAGAAGCATCGTGTTCTAGTGCTGTTTGATTCAGGTAATACGTCAAAAATCGCGCTTGAGTATATGCAAGGCCAATATGCGCTGATCAAAAAGAATCTTGGTATTGATGTGGTGATCCGGGCGATTGAAAAAGAAATACAGTGGAAGGCGGCGGTTCAACAAGCTCCTGAGCAAGGATTTGGGGCGATCGTTATCGGCTTATACCAAACCTTGATTGACGATACAGGACGGCATGTACCTGCGGAAAACATCCTCAGTTGGACGAATCAAAACTCGCGATTGCCTCTGTTTGGTTTTTGGGATTTTTCGATTGGTGCTGGCAAAGCGGCAGGCGGTGTTGTGCTGTTTGGTTTAGAACAAGGCCAAATGGCTGCGGAGTTAGTGACACGTATTTTGGATAACCAAGAATCGGCCAAGTACATTCCGATTCAGATTAACCGCCAAGGCCGTGGAGTTTATCAACCGGAAGAGTTTGCGCGTTGGGGACTGACCCCACCGAAAGATTGGTCGCCAATTGAATAGCTTGGATGGTGTTAGATAAAAACACCGCCCAGTGTATCGGGCGGTGTAAAGTGATGAGAATTAAGCGGCACTAGGCTTCAACCGGTGCTTCTTGCCAGCGTTTTTGGCGCAAGTTAAAGGCGCAGAACAGCACAAACCACACGCTGCTCGCTGCTAAACCAGCCCAGACTGAGTGCAGTAAGCCCATCGCAAGATAACCGAGTAACGCACCCATCGCAGCGCTGATTGCGTAAGGAAGCTGAGTTACAACGTGGTCAATATGGTGACTACCTGCGCCAGTAGCGGAAAGGATACTGGTACTGGAAATCGGTGAAGCATGGTCACCAAATACCGCGCCTGCCAATACCGCAGAGAGTGTTGGTAACATCAGGCTGATGTCTGAAGCCGCAGCAATATCACCCGCCAATGGCAGCATGATGCCGAACGTTCCCCAACTGGTACCGGTAGCAAACGCCATCAAACAAGACAGAACGAACACCAGAGCAGGCAGTAGTTCAACAGGCAGATTACCTTGCGTCAGTGAAGCGAGATAAATACCGGTTTGTAGATCACGAACCACACCGCCAATGGTCCAAGCAAACAGCAGAATGATGATCGCTGGCATCATAGCCATTACGCCTTTTGGTGCGGTTGATAACCAGGTTTGCGCAGACAGTTTTAAGCGTAGCGACAGCACAATCGATACCGCAAGGCTACACAGTGCCGCATACACTAAAGATTGAGCGACATTGGTGTTTTCGAGTGCGCCAATCAGAGAAAAAGATTCCCCATTCGCGGTAAGCACATCGTTACCCGTTTGAATCATGAAAATCAGCGTAGTAATAGTGAGCACGGCGATAGGTAGAACCATATCAATCATAGTGCCGCGTGCGGTTTCACCGCCTTCCATATCCAACCCTGCTGGGCGGCCTTTACTTTCATCCCACAATTTGCCTTCACGAGCCCATGCTTCATGTTGGCGCATTGGGCCAATATCCATCGGCAAGAAAATCACCGCCAATACCATAAGCAGCGTAAATACCGCGTACAGGTTCATCGGGATCATTTGTACGAAGGCTGAAATGGCGCTGATTTCCGTCATCTGATGAGCCGTTAAAATGCCGCCAATCAAAGCGATGATGTAAGCGCCCCAAGAGGAAATGGGTGTAATCACACACACAGGCGCAGCAGTGGAGTCGAGCAGATAAGCAAGCTTAGCGCGCGAAATCTGGAAACGATCGGTCACTGGGCGGCAAATGGCACCAACGGACAGGCTATGGAAAAAGTCATCAATAAAAAAGGCAAATACCATTAAACCCGTCAGTGCTTTAGCACTGCGACGATCTTTACACTTACGTTCAGCCCATACGGCAAACGCACGCGTTGCGCCAGAAGCAGTCATTAAACTGATCAAGCCACCAAGCAACAGCATAAACACCAACATGTTGATGTTGTCGTGGTTTGCGGCGCCATCAGCCCAGAATAATCCGCTGATTTTACCGAGCAGGTATTGCAAGGTTGCGAGAGGTGAAAAATGGTTAAGCATTACCGCACCTGCAACAATTCCAGCCCCTAGAGAGAGCAGAACTCGGCGCGTGGTAATCGCAAGTAACACCGCGAGCAGCGGTGGGATGACTGAATAAATCGAGTCAGAATAAAGGGCTAAATTCATGGATCTCACATCACCTTTTCAGGTGGAGATCTACCAGCAGGATAAAAAACACATTTCAGCGAAATAACACTTCTTATCCTTCAAGGTAGCGCTCCATAGACAACAACACTATGGCAGTCCGGCATTTGTTCAATGCTGGCCCAGCGAACGTTGATGACGCAACGATCACTTCGGCGCTGTACCCTTTAACCAGTCCTCATCGGGGTCAACCTACGACTGGCGACTCATGAACAGCGCGCCTCTACTTAAAGGAACTTGTGTCACACGAGTTGAACGATTCATAAACTGTGACACGCAACGTATATTACTGCCTTTTCAGGTGACGACAAGATTTAATTTCCCCATTTCTGCAGCGAAATTGATCTCGTCCGGCATATTCGCTGAGATGTCAGAATTTTCGCGCGTTAGATGGCAACTGGCATTTCATCAGACGGTGGCTGCTTGGTGTAAACACGTTTCAGCCCCCATAAAGCCACAACGGACATCAGTAACATGATGGCACCCAGTGGCAGTTGGTCCGACGCGGGGAACATCGCCGCGAATAACGTTGCTAAACCTGCACCTAAATTCTGCATTCCACCCAAAATTGCCCCTGCCGTTCCCGCATGATAAGGAAATGGCGTAAGCGCTCCTGTGGTGGCAGCAGGGAACAAAATGCCTGCCCCTAGAAAATAAATGGTTGCGCCGCCAATCAAAGACAAAGCCGTTGTCAGACCCAGTAAACCGGGCAGCAGTATCACCAAAGAGCCGGTTAGGATGGCGATCAAACCCACTCGCATTGCGGTTTTCTCACGCCAGTGGCGTGCAATGATGTTAGAAAGCCAAGCACCCGCCAAGTAACCCGGAATGGGCAACACAAAGAGCATGCTGACGGTTGTAGCTGGCAAGCCGAGCACACCACCCAACAACACACCTGCGGCGGCTTCAAAAACCGCCAGCCCAGCAAATGTCGCCACTAAGCAGATCAAGTAGCCTTGGAAGCGGCGATCAGACAACACATAGTGATAACTGCGCAGTACTGGCTCTTTTTTACGTGCGGCAGCAGGTAACGTTTCGATCATGCTGGTCATCATGGTGATGACCACAGCAATCGCAAACAATGACAAAAATAAGTAGCTTGAGCGCCAGCCAAAACTTTCTGTTAAATAACCACCTAATACGGGCGCAACCAGTGGTGAGAAAATCAGGCACATGCTGATTAAGCTATTCACTTTATGTAGCTCTGCACCATCAAAGCAATCACGAGACAGAGTTCGTGCCATTGCACCGCCACAGCCAATACCTAAGCCTTGCACAAAGCTACCGATAAGAAACCATGAGTATTGGTGTGCAAACAATGCAATCAGAGAGCCGAGAATGTAGATAACTAATCCGGCAATGATGATTGGTTTGCGGCCGATGCGATCAGACAGCGTGCCGTAGACAAATTGCGACAAACCATAAGGGATCAGATAGCAAGCCATGACCGCTTGCAAAGCGGCAGGTGAAACCAAAAATTCTTGCGCCATGTAACCGATAGAAGGCACGTACATGGTTTGTGTCGCTTGACCGACCGCAGCCAAGATAGCGATAAAAAAGGTCAATTTTGCTACAGAAAGCGAGGCAGACATCGTTATCTCCAGATAAAAACAATATCTTATTAAAATCAGCTAATGAAAAAATCGAGAAGAGCATCTATCTCGGCGCGAGATGTTATTGCCGATAGCCTTATCTATCAACAGATTCCTGATGTTTTGTTCACGATAAAAATCTATAGATTGGATTATTTTTTCTAATGTATTATTTTGGGTGATTTGTGACTTGAACCTAAACCCAGAGCGGACTATGATGTATTAAATGAGAATCAATATCATAAACAAAAAAGATGTTACTTAATATGCTGTCACTTATTGCTCCGCTGCTTTTTATTGGCTTACTTGGTTTCAAGTTAAGGATGAATTATTGGATCTTGGCGGGACTTATTCTGTTTTCCCTGTTGCTTGGGAGTTTAGGGGGCGTCAATTTACTGCCCGTGTTGGTTGTGCTGTTTTTTATGGCGCCTGTTTTGCTTGCTTTAAAACAGGTGAAATGGCAAGGCGTCTTGTTCGGTATCGGAATCTTACTCCCTCAACTTGCGCAAATCGTCATGATCAATCAACGATGACCATGCGAATTCAAGAGAGAATCACATTGTTGAGCGTTTAGCTCAATCACATGCTTTTCGTCTGAACATACCCGGTTTTTGCCCATTTTTTTGGAGTGATACAGAGAAAGGTCGGCACGTTTAAACCATAGCTCAGGGTCGTCAGTTCTCAGCACTTCCGATAATCCCACACTGACGGTCACTTCTGCATGTTTAGGGTAGTGTGTTTTCTGGATCCGACAGCCAATATGGCTCATCACCATAGTGGCTTCCGCCAATGAGGTATTTTCAAAGAGTAATAGAAACTCATCTCCCCCTAATCGAAAGAGCAAATCTAACTCCCGGCTGTTTGTATTAATGATCTCAACCACTTGAGTAATCACTTTATCGCCCGTGTCATGACCGTACATATCATTGATGGTTTTGAAATTATCGATGTCGATCACCGCAATCACCGAAAACTCATTCGCCAACTGGCAGTGCCGAATACTCTTGCGTAAAAAACTATCAAGCTGATGGCGGTTGAGTGTGCCCGTTAAAGCGTCACGAGTGGAGAGATAGAACAGCTCTGCGTGCAATTTACGCAGAGCGTCGACAACCACATACATAATGGCGGCGCTGGTGATGATCGCGAGGCTAAAACGCAAAGTCACCTCAGAGGTTTGATGTGGGATGAGCGCCCAAATGCTTGCGGGAATGATAATGAAGATAGTGAATAAGTTATCTTTCTGCGGAAGCAAGAACGCAATGGCGATGATGACAGGGAAAAGCCAGTAACTGGCAAGAGTGCCAAAAATATGGATGGCCAACACGACTATGATCACCACCAAAGAGAGTGGCAGACGAAATCCCCACGGTGTTTTCTTCTGGTAATAGATGGCCGCAATTTCAAACAGTAATGAGCATTGAAACACAATGATCAAACCGCCAAGCAGAATTTGTCCAATCAGCAGGTTTTTGATTGCCAGAGGGAAAAAAGTCAAACTGGAAATAAAGGCAATGAAGAGCGACACCCGACGCTGATAGTAGAGATTCAGCAATTCTGAGCCGGTGAAAGCAGGAGAGTGATTGGTTTTTGTCATCTCAAATGTGCCATCTTTCCCTTTTCTTTAAGGCTATGAACAGAATGGCAATAATGCAAAAATTCTTGTGCAAATACGTGGTGTTAAGGATAGGAGTTTATCCTATCCTCAAGCTTACACCGGGTGCTTAAAGTGGGAATTGTCCCATTTCAGTGGCGAGGATGTGTTGGGCAATGTAACGGTGAGTTGCCGTAGTAGGGTGGGTGACTTCCCAGAACACGAAACGATCAGAACCTTGCGCTGCACACTCCGCAGAGAGGGAGTGGGAGTACAGGTAATCGGCCGCGGAACTGCGTTGAATATCCAAACAGGGTGAACTTGCATTCGCAAAACCGTGTTGCTCAGGGTTGGCCGTCATGCTGTCAAACAGTGCGTGGGCATCAAACAGAGCGATACGGATACCTTGCATTTGGTAATAACGGGCTTGCTCGCGGATAAACGCATTCATGCCGATGATCTTGCTGCGAACCGTTTCGATTTGCTCTTGGGTCGAATATTGAAATTGTGGTGCACGCGTTGCATCAGGCAAAGTGAGCAAAACAATATTTTTTGCCCTTGCATCCACAAGGCGAATCAAGGCAGAGCTGTAATCGGCCTTCACTTCGGCTAATGAACGGTTGTAGTTCATAAAGTCATTTAGGCCAAACTCCAACGTAAACAAGCTGTTTTCTGGTTGGTAATTTTTCGCCAGTTGCATGTAAGTTAGGTAAGAGCTGACTTGCTCATAAACACCCGTAAGTGCGACATATTGGTTACGCCCAGCCGCGCCACCAACCGCCCAGTTATAAATAGGCACATTCAGACCTTGCGCCAAGTATTCAGTCCAGACAAAACCGTTTGAGAAATGCCCTAGGAACCAAGAGTTAGGGTTAGGGAAGCGCCATTGTGAAGCATTAAAAATGTTGCCTGTATCGGAAAGACTGTCACCAAAGACGATCACTTTGTTGATCTTGTTGGGTTGGGCAGCTGAATCATTATTCCAGATGGTGTGGTTGTAGGAGGCACGAGTATCCGCCGCAAAATAAGTGATATCAGCTGTCTCGTGTGTGACACCAAGCGTTTCATTACAACGCTCTTTGATCGCGTCAGGCTTTGCATCGGTATAGAACATATTTTTATGGCTGATACTCGACCACCAGTAGCCATTGATCGTGTAATCACTGCCATCAGCATTTTTCGCCCATTCCCAAGTGGTGTAAGGATCATCATGCGTTGCAGCCGGACGATACCAACAGCGGACATAAGTGTAGGTTTGTTTGCCTTGTGCCTGTTCCACTTGAGCGCGAGTCACGGGTTGTGCCTCAGCCCATGGTTCAGTTGCTGCCGTGGCAGAAAGGCTAGCCAAGCCAGCTATTAGTAGAGAGAGTCTTGTTTTCATCGTTTTCTTCTTATTTGGTTGAAAATACACACTGCAGATCTGGTCAGATCTCTCTTGTATTGTGAATGAGACATTTGTCTCGTCAATGAGAAGTGCTCTGTCATTACTCAGGTTGGAAGTAAGATCAACCTTGCGTATAAAGTCTCCTATTATTCTGTTCATAATTGATCTTTATTTTTCATATTAATGGACTTAAGTGATATTTAATGATTGAAAGTTAATCACTTAATGAATTTCTATTTTTATCTATTTAATTCAATCTAATTTAGTTCAAATTAAATTAGTGCGAATGAATAATGTAAATATCCAAAAAACAAATTGGGAATTAATAGTTGTGTGAAGAATTAATTCTCGCCAAATAATAAGTTTTCAAGCGTGAATTTGTGATCTCCTGTTACTATTTTCTGTTACAACTATTTACTTTTGGCATGTTTAGGGATATTCCAATAAGTGTGGTGGCGGAGAATATAAACGTATTCTTTCAAATAAAAGAAGTTGAATATTCTGTCAAAGGGGTATGTGTTAAGGCGTAGTTCTGCCCCAAGCCACACACAACATCAAGGATGACGACGGTAACCCACGAGAAGCATTCAAACTGGGTTTGCTCGATGATTTGAACCTGCTGTGGTGTTGATTAAATTTATCCTCTTAAAGCATAACGCTTAATTATGTGCGTAGTGATGAATGAATTTCCCGCTAGTCTGTTCTTTCAGTGGTTCGAGTTAATTCACTTTGTTTGAAAATCTCTCTTCTAATAACACTAAAAATAACTGAATCAGTGAGGTTTATATGCCAAAACTCAATCGTTGTGCAATCGCAATCCTAACGATATTCAGCGCAATATCTAGTCATACTGTGTTCGCGAATATCAGTGATCCCGTTGGTGAAGCTGTTGAAATTATTAGCCAAGTCGCGGATAACCACGCAATAAAATATTACAACGCTGCAGATTGGCAATCAGAAGAAAGCCAATTACCCAGTTTAGCTGAGTTGCGTGAGCAGGTGATTAACCAGCAGTTGCGTATCTTGGTCGATTTCAGCCAGATCTCTGACCCTGATCGCCTAACCGAAATGCAGGTGAAGTTTAGAAAAACCTATGGTGTTGGGTTTGCTAATACATTCATCGTAATCACTGAGCATAAAGGTGAGCTGCTGTTTACACCGTTTGATCGTGCGGAGGATGTGGATCCAACACTGCTGGAGGCCCCACGTTCTGAGCGTGTGTTGAGTCGGTCACGTCGCTCAGTGTCTGCCAATAATGTCACTAACAACAATGAAACGAACACGTTGCCGCACGTTGCTTTTTACATCAACGTAAACCGTTCAATCAGCGATGAAGAGTGTACTTTCGCCAATTCTTGGCTATGGAAAAATGACAAAGGCAGTCGTCCATTTTGTAAAGATGCCAATATCTCATTGATTTACCGTGTGAACTTAGAGCGTTCATTGCAGTATGGCATTGTGGGTTCGGCAACTCCGGATGCCAAAATTGTGCGTATCAGCTTAGATGACGACAGCACTGGCGCGGGTATCCATCTCAATGATCAACTTGGTTATCGCTTTTTCAAAGCAGGATATACGACGCTCGATGCTTACTTCCGTGAGTGGTCAACGGATGCGATAGCGCAGGATTATCGCTTCAGTTTTAACGCTTCGAATGATAAGGCGCAGATTTTAAAGACTTTCCCGGTCACTAACGTCAACGCAAACTTTGAGCGTAAAGAAGTCTCTGGTTTTGAGCTTGGTGTAACGGGCAGTGTTGAAGCGGATAAAAATGGCCCGAAAGCTAAGTTGGAAGCGAAAGCCAGCTACACGCAAAGCCGTTGGTTGACCTACAACACGCAAGATTATCGAATTGAGCGGAGTGCGAAAAATGCGCAAAACGTTAGCTTTACTTGGAACCGCCAGCAGTACGCAACGGCTGAATCTCTGCTCAACCGTTCAACGGATGCATTGTGGGTGGAAACGTATCCTGTTGATGTGAACCGCATCAGCCCGCTGAGTTACGCCAGTTTTGTGCCAAAAATGGATGTAATTTACAAAGCGTCACCGAAAGAGACGGGGAGCACCGATTTTGTCATCGACTCTTCGGTCAATATCCGTCCTATCTATAATGGTGCTTACAAACACTATTATGTGGTGGGTAGTCATCAGTCTTATCACGGGTTTGAAGATACGCCTCGTCGTCGTGTGACAAAATCGGCAAGCTTTACTGTGGATTGGGATCACCCTGTATTTACTGGTGGTCGTCCAGTGAATTTACAGCTGGCGAGCTTCAACAATCGCTGTATTGAAGCTGATGATCAAGGTCGCTTGATGGCAACTACCTGTGACAGTCAGCAAGCGGCGCAATCTTTTATCTATGATCAACAAGGTCGTTACGTGAGTGCAAGTAACACCAAGCTTTGTCTGGATGGTGAAGCGCTGGATTCTCTGCACACCTGTAACCAGAACTTGACCCAACGTTGGGAGTGGCGTGAAGGTTCTGACGAACTGAGCAATGTGTTTAACGGTGAAGTATTGGGACATGACAAACAAACCGGGGAACTCGGCCTTTATTCAACAGGCAGTGATGCAGTGAGCCTACGTACGATTACGTCTTACACCAATGTTTTCCATGAACAGGAAAGCTCACCCGTGCTTGGTTTAACCCAAGGGAAAGTGAATCAGCAGCGAGTAGAAAAGGATAACCAACTCTACGTACGTGCAGGTGCCGCCATTGATGCTTTAGGAACTGCTCCTGAGTTGTTGGTTGGTGGTACGGGCGGTAGCATCACAACGGTTGATCTCACTGGGCTTAGTTCTATCACAGCGACTTCTGGCGACTTCAACTTCGGTGGCCAGCAGTTGGTGGCATTAACCTTTACTTACCAAGATGGGCGTCAACAAATGGTCGGTTCGAAAGAGCACATCAGCAATGCTCATGAAGATCGCTTTGACGTACCGACAGGAGCCAATATTACCCAAATGAAAGTTTGGGCAGATAACTGGTTGGTGAAAGGTGTGCAGTTTGACCTGAACTAAAATGTGATTAATGCCCTGATAATTCAGGGCATTAATGTTCATAATACTTTTAATGTTTCTTATTGACTGATTTGTCGACTTATAACCTGAGAAACAGAATAATTTTGCAATACCAATACAAATGCTGATTTTCTTTAGATGATTAGTAAGATTTTTAACATTAAGGTAACGGTATTCAATAACAATATCCCTTTCGGCTTGAAGCAGCAGCGTTAAGTCGCTTGGGTATATAAGGCGCGATAACGCGCTTTCTGTGTTTGCCCGCAACCCTACCATTCTTATCCGTGGGTAGACCATTTTCTTCTGAACGATAGGTATGAGTCATGATTATTAATAAGTTTTCCCTTAAGTGGATGCTGGCAATAGCCGTTGCTATTCCGGCTGTTGCACTCTTGTTTGTTGCTTTAACCAGTTTAAACACCATGTCAGTGATGCAGGCGCAGTCCAACAGTTTGTATGCCAATACGGCAGCACCGATGCGTGCCATGGCGGAGGCAACCTCACGGATCCCCCGCATGCGTGTCGGGATCGATATGATGTTGTTGCAAGAAACCGCATTGAAAGATGCGAAAGGGGTGCTCAAACGGGTGGAAGAAGCGCGCACCGAAGATATCCCTGAAATGCGCCAAGCCATGCAGTTGGCGGTTGATTCGCAAGTTAACCCTGAATTGAAAGAACAAGCGCGAAAACTTCAGGCACGTTTTGAGCAAATGGTGCGTGAAGAGTTAGAACCTATGCTGCAAGCATTCGCCAGTAACGATATGACCACCGCGCAGATTATTTATCGCGACAAGTACGCGAAAACGTATGGCGAGATGCGCAAACAAGCCAACCAAATCCTTGATACCTTGCTTCAACAAGCTGAGCAGCAAAACCAAGCCAGTGTGGCGAGTTTCGAAGCGGGGCGTATGAAACAGATGGTGATCATTGCCGCGGGTCTGATCATCTCTTTTATCACTTCGTTGATCATCATTACGAACCTGCGCAGTCGTGTGGCTTACCTTAAAGATAAAATGAGCACTGCCGCCGCGAATCTTTCTTTGCGCACACGTATTGAACTCGAAGGTAATGATGAGCTTTGTGATATTGGCAACAGCTTCAACGCCTTTATCGATAAAGTGCACCACTCGATTGAAGAAGTGGCAGAAAACTCAAAAGAGCTGGCCTCAATGGCCTCCAGCGTTTCACAACGAGCGCATACGACTCAATCTAACTGCGCTTCGCAGCGTGATAGAACCGTTCAAGTGGCAACTGCGATCCATGAACTTGGCGCGACAGTCTCCGAAATTGCGTCTAATGCCGCGATGGCGGCTGATGTTGCTAAACAAGCGACGCTTCACTCCGGCGAAGGTAAAAAAGTGGTTGGAGAGGTTCAAAATAGAATTCAGACTCTCGCCACAGAATTGGATAACGCAACACAAGTGGTAACTTCTCTGGCGACCCAAATCAACGGGATCAGTTCGACACTCGATACTATTCGTAGCATTTCAGAGCAAACCAATCTGTTGGCACTGAATGCAGCGATCGAAGCCGCGCGAGCGGGTGAGCAAGGCCGCGGTTTTGCTGTCGTGGCGGATGAAGTGCGTACCTTGGCGAGCCGTTCCGCAGCCTCTACCGAAGAGATCCAACAGGTGATCAATCGTCTGCAAACGGAATCCAATCGCGCGGTAGAAGCGATGGAAAAAGGCCGTTCGCAAAGTGATGTGGTGGTTGAGTTCTCAGCCAAAGCCAACCAATCTCTCACTGAGATTAATAGCCAAATTGATCAGATTAACGATCAGAATATCCAAGTGGCAACCGCTACCGAGGAGCAGTCTACCGTTGTTGAAGACATCAATCGCAACGTGGAAGATATCAACCAACTGACTTCGGAAACATCACATGTCGCGGATGAGCTGAGCCGTGCTAGTGCCAATCTGCAACGTCTCTCATCCCAGCTCGATAAGCTGGTGGGTGGCTTTGAGCTGTAAGTCGGTTTACTGCTCGATCCTGTAAGAAACCTTAATGCCTGAGACTCAAATAAAAAGGGGCACCTGAAGGTGCCCAAATCCACGGAAGGAGAAGAAAGAACTACAGTTTTACTTTGATAGTTTTAGTGGTGACTGCACCACGATCATCCATCACCTTAAGCACCACATCATGTTCACCATAGCTTGGGAAGATGCTGCTAAACATACGGCCACGTTTGATTTTGCCATTTGGCAGTGTCCATTCCGTATCGACGATGCGACCATCGCTATCGGTGCTGGTTGACCACATGGTGACCCAACGGCCTAAGTGAATATAGCTTGCACTGGCGTCTGGCAGCGCATTTGGCTTTTCCACTTTAATGGTTTGCTGATGGGTATCCGTTGCGCCTTTATCATCCGTCACGGTTAACGTTACCTGATAGCTTCCGGCATTCGCATAAGACCAAGTTGGAGCGGCTTCTGTACTGGTTTGACCGTTACCGAAATCCCATAAGTAGCTGGCAATGCTGCCATCACTGTCACTGCTGGTATTTTGTGAAGTAACCGATAAGCCTTCGACTTTGAGTTCGAAGCGAGCAACTGGTGCGATGTTTTCCGTTGTCACTTTAGAAAGACGAACCACACCGTATTCATTCTCTTTGCTTTGTGAGAGCAAATCGATCTTCAAGCCAAATGGCATCACTTTACGACCAGAATCTGGTGCTTGTGGTGAGCTGTAGTCTTGATCATCCGAGAATGAAGCGTTAGCGGTTAAGTTCATGTCTTCCAATGTATTGCCATCTGTCGTGGCTAACTTCAATGGTGCTTGGTCAAACAACGAGAAGGCGGCATCACGCACTTGGAAACGCGTTTGTGCAACTTCGCCAGTTTTTGACCACACCAAGGCGTTTTGGTCAGCATCCACAACCCCTAACCAACCTTCACCCGGATGTTTTCCTACCCAGTTGTCAGCGTAAGATTCATCCACATACCACACCAGCAGACCGGGTTCGAATGACATCAGTTGCCCAAAGCGTTTCAAATTCGCCAAGCCTTGGTCAACATCGTTATGGCTACGCCATTGCAGCAGGTAGTAGTGGTTAGCTTCATGGAAGCCGCCATTTTTGGTAAAGCCATTGAAAGCAAAACTTGATTCACCTTCGGCGTTATCGATCAGGCTTTCATTACCATCCACATCAAGACGTAGGTCATCCACATACAGACCTTCCATAGCGAGGCCGCCATCGGTCACGTAATCAAATGCCAGTTCAACGGTTTGTCCTGCCCATGCAGAAAGATCAAACTGTGCATCAATCCAACCTGCAGAATCACCGGAAATTGCGGGCGCTAAACCTGTGTTGTACGGGTCGTCCATAGTGGTGATACTGCCAGCGATTTGCTGACCGTTGATCAGCACGCGAGCAAAGTCGTAATCTTTTTCAATCTGGAACCACGCTTTAAAGCGCAGTGTGGCGCTGCTGCCTGCCGGGATCGCCAACTGACGACTCATGCGGTTTTTCAAATCATCACCACGATTGGAGTAGAAAGAAAACTCACCTTCAGCGGGTTTGATGCCATCCACACGTTTGATTGGCAGAGTTACTTTCACCATGTTCGGGCGAGCGTTGTCTGTGGTTTGGAATAGCGTCATAACGCGAGGTTTGGCTTCCAGTTCATTGATCGAAAGCTGTTCATGGTTAATCCAGCGACCTCCAATCGAGTTTTGTAAGAACTGCTTCGCCCATGAGCTGAATGCGGTCGGTTGCGTACCCCCAATTTTTCCAGCCCAACTGCCGGAAGACATGATTGACCAGTAAGACACGGGCTCTCCAGCCCCTGTGTATTGGGTGTCATACTCATCCGGTAGACCTAAGTCATGGCCGTATTCGTGGGCACAAACCCCCGCGGCGGCATCAATCGGTTGAATGGTGTAATCGAATGCGGCGTATTGGCCGCCAAAGCGTCCTGGCACTTGGCTTTGCGTGCCTTCTAATACGTGATAACGGCCTAAGTTAAAGCGGTGCGACCAAATCGCCTCTTTACCCAGCACACCACCACCAGCTTCTTCACCCACCGACGCGTGGAAAATCATTAAATGGTCGATGACACCATCCGGTTCACGGAAGTTACCGTTACCGTTGTAGTCATAACGATCTTCGATATCGTAATCCGCCAGATTAATGCTTGGATCACGCGCTAACTGATCGAGGGCTTCACGCACCAATTCTTGTGCGTGTAGATCACTGTTGGTGGTGGGGGAGTTACCGCCGTAGTAAGCCGCATTTTTCGAGGCGCGATACCAGCCCGCAGCTTGGCCTGAGACACTGTAAGTTTCGCCGGATTCACTTTCGTAATACTGGCGCATAGAGATAAAGTTTTCACCATTAGGCCCGGTGTAGCCTTTATCGGAGAACAGCAGATCTTGGTAGTGAGAAGGTTCATAACGGTCGTAGAGCATTTCGGTATGCTCTTTGGTGAGGCGGTTATCATCCCATGGCAGATCGGGGAAATCGATCAGTAGAGCCAGCACTTTATCCGTCCGCTTCTGGCCAACATCTAATGCAAAAACGCGCGCTTTATGCGGGCCTTTTTGCTTATCGATCACTTTGAGAATTTTGGCACGCTGTTCGAGCGCTTTTTTGCCAAATTGCGCATCGCCTTTAAAACCCGAACGTATTTTGTCATCCAAATAACGTTCGAGTGCGATACGTTTATCACTGTCAGAAGCATCAGCAGAAATTTGTCCGGTGCGAACTAACATCTCAATTAATTTGTCCTCATTCACCACACCTAAATCGATGGGTGTTTGAGCATATAAGCCACTGCTAAAAAACGTTGCTACCGCGGTAGCGAGTAGTGTTTTTTTGATTGTTTTCATTTTATTTCCTTAATATTTCCTTATTTAAGGTGTGACAAGGCCAACCGAAATTATTCGGTTAACCAGATAGAGTGATAATTACTGCGTGTCTGGATTAATACAGCGCTGTTTTAATTCATCAGTCTCTACTGAGGAATTCGTGTTTTCTTCATCCGTAGTATGGTTTTTTTTCTTATCAAATTTTTGCTGTAAGTATATTGAGAGTGCTTTTTGCTGCTGTTCATAAGATAAGTCTTGGCAGATGACGCCTTGTTCAACCAGTGAGGCAATAAGCCTTTCATCATCAGGCTGCACATTGGCCAATAACAGTGTTGAGTGGAAAGCTACCCATAATCCTAATAGGCTTCGCATGATACACATCCATATGTGAATTATTTGTAACAATTTATGTTCCTCGGAAATTCATAGCAAGGATGAATTATTCACGCTCTGAAATAAAGTCACATTTACAACAAATTTGGTAAACAAAGCAAAATTGGATTAATTTATAAATAAAACAGCTAAATATGCATTTATTGAACATGAATAAATGACATCCATGTCGATATAAATAACTGCAATTGTTACTTTGGTTAAGTAAATTGCTTATCGTGATGACAGTAATAAACCAATAAAAATTAATTTTGTTTTTTAATTATGCTGAGAATTTATAGAGAAAATTAGTATGCACAATGATAAAGAATTTGATCTTGCTTCATGTATCTTTTCAGAATTAAAAATGAAACCCGATCGAATGAGTGAGCGCTTTTCTTACTGTCGATCAAAACGCTAGCCGTATTGAGGTGAAATAGAGGAGCGTTTTAAACGTTTGAAAGGGTGGTGGGGATTTGAAGATGTGGCTAATCAGGCCTTATGCAGCAAGCTTTGGCCTTGAACAGGGTTATATTTTTCTGGCCGTATTGCACCCTGTAACTAAACATGCTTTATTGAAATCAGAAATACTTTTTTACAGGACGTGTGTTATGTGTCGCTGGCTGGCTTATCAAGGAAGCCCCATCTATTTAGAGCAGTTAGTTTATCAACCGGAACATTCCTTAGTTCATCAAAGTTTAGAAGCGCGCAAAGCTGTTACCCGCGTCAACGCGGATGGCTTTGGGTTAGGTTGGTACACTGAACGCAGCACGCCGGGGCGCTTTCACGAAGTGTTGCCCGCGTGGGGGGATGAGAATCTACGCTCACTGGCACATCATATTCGCTCGCATCGTTTTATGGCGCATGTTCGTTCCTCAACCGGCACGCAAGTCTCTCGCTCGAATTGTCACCCTTTCATCTATAACCATTGGATGTTTTTACACAACGGCCAAATCGGTGACTATTGTGCTGTGAAATACGAGTTGGAGCGTTCTCTGCCCGAGCATTTGTATATCCGGCGGACAGGGACGACAGACAGTGAGCTGATTTTCTTATTGATGCTCAAAAATGGTTTAGAGCACGAACCTGTCGAAGCGATCCG
The DNA here is from genome assembly GCF_000338875.1 of Vibrio mimicus CAIM 602. Lineage (GTDB taxonomy): Bacteria > Pseudomonadota > Gammaproteobacteria > Enterobacterales > Vibrionaceae > Vibrio > Vibrio mimicus. The sequence goes on from NZ_AOMO01000027.1 coordinate 236,045, forward strand.
GCAAACCATTGGTGAAATCGAAACCTTAATGGCGAGCAAAAGTGTGGTAGCGCCGTTTAAAGCTTCTATCTGTATTTCGGATGGAGAGCAGTTTTGGTTAGTGCGTTACAGCAGCGATAGTTTGCCACCGACTGTGTACCGAAAACCGTGGCAAGATGGAATTATTCTGGCTTCAGAGCCTTTGGATGGATGCCCCAATTGGGTGCTGGTGGAGCCGCAGACCATCACGCATGTGTCGGGGGCAGACTGCCAACAATACGCGATTTAAAACCTTCCCCAACTTTCCAATTGATTAAACTCTGGCCATTCACTTGAATTGGCTGGGGTTTCGTTGTTTCTATCGTCTTCACACGGTTGCATTGAGAAGTCAGTTTTGATTATAGTACGCACTCTCTTAATGAGAATAAGTATTAAAATTATTTACTTTGCCTATCTCAACTACCGTCGGAAGGAACATATGAAACCTCTTTTTCATTGGGCTACTTTAGGATTGCTGGCTTCGTTTGCAGTACAAGCCGAAACGGTCACGATTGAACACCGTTTAGGGAAAACAACGCTAGAGCAGAAGCCACAACGTGTGGTGGTGATCGGCGTTGGCGCTTTGGATGCAATGGACAGTTTTGGTATTGAACCCGTTGCGATATCCAATTTTGATGGTATGCCAGAGTATCTAGCGAAATACAAAAGTGACCAATACCCGAAAGCGGGTTCGCTGTTTGAACCGGATTTTGAAACCATTTATACCCAAAAGCCGGATCTGATCATCATTGGTCCTCGTGCGTCAAAGAGCTACGACGAGCTATCGAAAATCGCACCAACCATCGTCTTTGCGGCAGAAGCTGACCAAGGCTATTGGCAAAGCACTCAACAGCAGTGGCGCAACCTCGGCAAAGTGTTTGCGATCGAATCTGCGGTAGAAGCCAAAATTGAGCAAGTTGATGCGCAATTTAAATCGATCATGCAATACAACCAACAGAACAAGAGTGATGCCATGTTGGTGATGAGTTCAGGTGGCAACCTGACGACGTTTGGTGCGAACTCGCGTTTCTCTTCTGTGTACAAAGATTTTGGTTTTAGCGAGACCGTGCCAGTGAGCAAAGAGAGCAGTCATGGTGATCTGATCTCTTTTGAATACATCCGTGAACACAACCCGAAAACCTTGATGGTGGTTGACCGTGATAAGGTCGTCAGCAAAGGGGAATCGAATGTTCGTCAAACGTTTGAAAATGATCTGGTAAAAGCGACCACAGCGTACAAAAACGGCCATATTGCTTATCTTGATGTTACTGCTTGGTACATCGCAATTGCTGGAGTGAAAGCCACAGAGCAGATGGTTGCCGATATGAAAACATCGGTAGGTATGCAGTAGTAGATGCAGAGGAGGGGAAACCCTCCTCTGGTTGACAAGCTGAGGTTAGCTTTGAAAAAGTTATTGCTTGTTTTAGGCGTGATGAGCTTTTGTTCACTGTTTGTTGGCGTGGGGCATTTACCGCTCGCCAGTTTGATTCAAGGTGATGCTGCCGCTTGGCAGTTGCTTCTGACCAGTCGAGTACCAAGATTATTGGCCATTCTCCTGTCAGGCGCGGGTTTAAGTATTGCTGGTCTTATCATGCAGCAAATCAGCCAAAACCGATTTGCCGCCCCTTCCACTTCCGGTACCGTTGAATGTGCCATGCTCGGTTATGTGCTGAGTCTCGTGCTGTTTGGTCATGGCGATAATTTATGGCTGATTTTTGGTGTCGCCATGTTGGGCACCTTAGTGTTTGTGTTTTTTATCCAACGTATTCAGTTTAAAAACGTCATTTTTGTGCCGTTAATCGGCATCATTTTTGGCAATGTGATTGATTCTCTCGCGACCTTCATCGCCTACAAATACGATGCGATCCAAAACCTTTCCGGTTGGGCTGTGGCTAATTTTGCCAACTTGCTTAAAGGTGATTTTGAATTGCTCTATTTGGCAATTCCGGTGGCGATTTTTAGTTACCTGTATGCCGCACGGATTTCCGCTGTCGGAATGGGGAAAGATTTTGCGACCAACCTTGGCCTGAAATATCAACAAGTGATGATCATCGGTGTGGCATTGGTGTCGGTGATGTCGGCGACCGTGGTGATGATTGTCGGTCAGTTACCTTTCTTGGGGTTAATCGTGCCGAATTTGGTCAGCCAGTATTACGGCGATAACCTGCGTAAAAATATTCCGCTCACCGCCATCTTTGGTGCGTTGTTTGTCTTGCTGTGTGATTTGGTGGGGCGAGTGATCATTTTCCCTTATGAAGTGTCGATTTCCATGATCATCAGTATCTTGGGTGGTTTGGTGTTTATTGCTCTGATTTTGCGAGGGCAGCGTAATGCAGGATAGAACCAAACTACTGCTGCTGATCGCCGTTTCGTGTGTCTTTGCCGCGCTGTTTATTGGCGTTGGGTTGAATGCCGATAACTATCAGTATTTTTTTGTCACGCCGTGTGCCGAAAGTGCTGGCGATGGTGTTTGCGGGCATTGCGATCGCGCAATCTTCATTGGCGTTTCAAACCATCACGCATAACCGAATTCTCACGCCGAGCATCATGGGATTTGACTCCTTGTACATGTTTACCCAAGTGCTAGTGGTGGTGCTGTTTGGCGGCATGAGCAGTATTGCGATGAATGTGTATTGGAATTTCTCACTTTCTGTTGCCGCAATGCTGAGCTTTTCTACCTTGTTGTATGCCTTTTATTTCCGAAGTGGGCATCGCAACTTGATCGTGCTTTTATTGCTGGGTGTCATCTTGGGGCAGCTCTTTTCTAACATCGCCTCTTTCTTTGTGATGTTGATGGATCCGAACGATTTTGCCTCAGTGCAAGCCAATATGTTTGCGAGCTTTAATAACGTCAACACCAAGCTGGTGTATGTGGTGTCCCCATTGCTGTTATTGGCCTGTGTGTTTTTGTATCGCTTACACCGCGTGCTCGATGTGTTTTGGCTGGATCAGGACAATGCGTTGAGCCTTGGGGTTGATGTACACAAGGTAACGCGCAATGTGATGTTGCTGAGTGCGCTGCTGATTTCGATCTCCACCGCCTTAGTGGGGCCGATCCTGTTCTTCGGTTTGCTGGTGACGAATCTGACTCGTGAATGGTTCCATTCTTATCGCCATTCCACTTTGCTGATCGCGGTTTCTGCCATGTCGGTATGTGCTCTGCTCGCAGGGCAGTGGGTGATCGAAAAAGTGTTCCATTTCGGTACTACCTTGAGTGTGGTGATCAATTTTATCGGCGGGATCTATTTCCTCTCGCTGTTACTTCGCAATAAAGTGGTTTAGCTATGATTCAACTGGAAAAACTCACCAAACATTTTGGCACTAAGCGCGTGGTGAATGACGCCAGTGCCCAGTTTGACAAAGGGCAGGTGACGGCGATTATTGGCCCGAATGGAGCAGGCAAAAGTACTCTACTTTCCATGGCGAGCCGTTTGGTTAACCGCGATGCCGGAAAAGTGTGGATCGAGCAACGTGAACTGGTGGATTGGAATACCAAAGCACTGGCTCAAAAATTGGCAGTCTTGCGTCAATCGAATGTGCTCAATATGCGTTTTACGGTACGTGAACTGACGGCTTTTGGCCGCTTCCCTTACAGCCAAGGGAAATTGACTGCGCAAGATGAACACATCATCAACCAAGCGATTGAGTACCTCGACCTAGAAACCATTCAACATCAATATTTGGATGAATTGAGTGGCGGCCAGCGCCAACTGGCGTTTATTGCTATGGTGATGGCGCAAGATACGGATTACGTGTTCCTCGATGAACCGTTAAACAATCTGGATATTAAGCACTCGCTGCAAATTATGTCCACGCTGCGCCGTTTAGCTCACGAGTTGAATAAAGCCGTAGTGGTGGTGATCCACGATATTAACTTTGCCTCTTGCTACGCTGACAAAATCGTTGCGCTGAAAAAAGGGGAAGTAGTAGCAACCGGTTCAGTACCAGAGGTGATCCAATCCGAAGTGCTGAGTGAAATCTACGAAACGCCGTTTAATGTGATTGAGATGCAAGGCCAGCGCTTGTGTCTCTATACTTTGCCGGAGTAGTTGTTTCTACCCAGCTTGTTTTAATTCCAAGAAAGCCTGCGGAGAAATGCCAAAGGCTTTTTTAAACGCGGCAGTAAAGTTAGAAGGGTGAAGATAACCCGCTTCATACGCCGCTTCAGTAATCGTCACTAACCCACGCTCTAATTGTTGGCGAGCCATTTGCAAACGTCGAAGGCGAATGTAGTGAGCCAGCGTCATGTTAAGTCGAGATTTGAACTTGCGCTGCAAATTGGACACGCTCATCGCATGCTGTTCGGCGAGCTGGTTCAAACAAATCTCCTCACGCAAATGCTGATCGATATAGCGTAGCAACTCGTTAATCACGCTTTCCGTTTGCGCATCGTGGATGTGAGCAGGTGCCGTTTCGTGTCCGGAGCATTGCAGTATGGCTTCATGAATCAAATTCCAAGTCAGTGCCTCACGCTCGATATGCTGGCTCAGTGTCGGCGAGGCTGGCGTTTTCAGTACCTCTTCTACCTTCTGCCAGCCAAGATCGGAAAGCGACAAACGAGCGAACGCTTTATCTTGCTGAATAAAGTTAAGCAGCGGGCAATCTTGAGTCGCGAATTTCTGTAGTTTATCGGGACTCAGGATGATGTTGAGTTTTCGCACTTGCATGCCTTGGTGTAGGCGGCGATGGAAAATACAAGGTTGTCGCAAGTTCACCATCAATGCTTGAGGCCCATCGTTGGTGCACAAGTCAAACTTGAGATCGTCATAGGCAAATTGCAGCGTTCCTTCTAACAGTAAGGTGATCACCAACGCGGGTGAGCTGGTGGTCATCACATCGCAATCCGTCAGCTCAAGGCTACAGCCGCCATGCAGAATAAAACCACTTGGGCTGGCGTACTCAATAAATCGACCTTGAGCCATCACAGGCTTATTCAGGTGTTGAGCAACAATTTGCTCATCATTTTCTTTGACGACATGACACGCCAAAGTGACAGTTTGCCGCTTGGGCATCGCCGGATTCTGTCTTTGCGCATTTCCCATAACTGATGTGCGATTTTGCATAACGGATTCAACTTCTCTATCGGTTAGGCTCAATTTAACATATATGCGAATCGTTATCATTTGTATTTTTAGGAATTGAGTTAGTATGGATATTTGCAAGAAGTCTGCGTTATGGCTTGCGATGACCGCAGCGATGTCAGCCAACGCGGTTGCCCAACAGAAAGCGACACCTGACACCACGCCAGAGCAGGAAAACGTAGTGGTGTGGGGCACAAAAGTTTCGAGTAGTTCGGAATCACTGACCACGGATGATTTGTCACTTAAGCAAGCGGATCATATGTCCGATTTGCTGCGTGATATTCCGGGGGTAGATGTAGGCGGAACGCACTCGGTCAACCAGCGCATCAATATTCGTGGCTTTGGTGAAACCGATCTGGACATTCGTCTGGATGGGGCTTCGCAGCACGCCAACATGTTCCACCACATCGGCAACTTAACGTTGAATCCAGACATTTTGAAATCGGCGGATGTTCAGGTGGGCAACAACTCGGTCACTCAAAATGGGTTAGGCGGTGCGGTGTACTTTGAAACCAAAAACGCTAAGGACCTGCTGGTGGGCGGCGAGCAGTTTGGTGCACGCATTTTTGGCGGCTATGCCTCTAACGATAGCCAACAAGGTTCGCTGACTGTTTACGGCCAATTGAGCGAAACCGTGGATGCCATGGTGTACGGTCAAGGCATTTCGCGTGACAATTTTGAGGATGGCTCAGGTAAAGAGACCTTTGGTGTTGCTGGTGATACTTACAACGTACTGGCAAAAGTGGGTTTTGAACCTGCAGATGGTCACCGTTTCCAACTCTCTTATGATGTGTATCGTGACAAAGGGGATTATTCACCACGCCCAGACATGGCGGGCACTGCAAACGAAGGTTTGACTAAAAATCGCCTGATTCCAACCCGTTACGATCGCGATACCATTACTGGCTCATATGAACTGAAGCAAGATCAGCATCGCGGTAAAGTCACCCTATACAGCAGTCAAACCGAAATTGATCGTGATGAAACCGTGATGGCTGGCGCTTGGCCGGGCAACCGTGTTTCTCACAATACGGCAACCAACCGTAACATGGGGGTGAATGCGCTATTCCAGTCAGATTATGAACTGGTCGAGTTTCGCAACCAAGTGACGTATGGTTTGGATTACATCGATCAAACCAGCAAAGCTACTTATGGCAGCACGCCATTTATGGAAGAATCGGCCATTTCCACCGCATTGTTTGCCGAGAACAAGCTGTATGTCACCGAGGCTTGGTCAGTCACCGCTGGCCTACGTTTTGATGATTTCCAACGTAAAGCCATGACGGGAAGTAAAGATTTTGATGAACTGACTTGGTCACTGGGCACGGAATGGGATGTGAACAGCGATTGGACACTGTTTGCCAACGCCCGCTCGCTGTTTAAAGGCCCTGAGCTACTGGAAACCTTCGTTCGCTATCAAGATGTTGCCCGTTTAGCTGACAATATCAAAGCGGAAACTGGCCTGAATACTCAAGGTGGTGTGCGCTTTGATAAGAAGTTTGGTGAGCATTTTGTTGGCGCTAACTTCACCCTGTTCAACACCAAAATCGATGATCATATCCGCACCAGTAACAGCTATCTGATCAGCAATGTGGGGGATATGGAAATCAAAGGCTTCGAGCTGAGCACGACATACGCGTATCAAGCCGCGAGTGCCAAGTTCTCTTACGCTCGCTCAGATGCAGATGACGTCACTAATGGTGGTCCAATGCTCAACTCGGTGGGTTCAAGTGCCGACATGGGTGATAGCCTTGCACTGACGCTTGGTTACCAAGCCGATTCGATCGATACCCTGTTTGGCTGGACGTCGATTGTGGTATTGGATGAAGACAACGTGGTTGCAGGTTCAGACAAGAAAGAAGGCTATGACGTACACAACCTCTATGCGCAGTGGACGCCATACTCAGTCCCCAATCTTGTCCTGACTTTCGGCGTGGATAACGTGTTTGATGAGCTCTATGTTTCTCATGCATCACGTATTGGCTTAGCGAGAAGCTTTGTGGCCGATGATTACGAGCCGGGCCGTAGCTACAAGTTGTCTGCCGCTTATCAATTCTAATTTCTCACCCATATTATCAAGCCCGCATTGTGCGGGCTTTTGCACTGGAAAAATTCTATGCCATACCAATCAAAAGCCATCTTACAATCCGAACATGTTGCCAAATACTTGGTGACTTTATGCCGCCATTTTGCCCGCAAAGTTCCAGCTACATGGGATGAGGTTCATGGGCGAGTTGAATTCCCCGCTGGTATCACCACCTTAACCGTTTGTGAGCAAAGCCAAACACTAACCTTTGTGTGTCAGGGAGAAAGTGAACAAAAAGTGGCCGCTCAGCAAGCGGTGATCAACGCACACATCGATATGTTTTCACGCCGTGAATCGATCACGCTCGATTGGCAAGCGATACCGTTTGCATAGTCACTAAGCATCATGTTGTCTTTCGGCATTCATCCCTTACTGCATCAGCGTTCGTGGTCATTGACGAACGCTGTTTTCTTTCATTAAAAATTGAAATATTTCTCGGCTAAAAAGAAATCGGTTCTTGCTTAAGATCAACAAAAAAACGTTTCTATTGCACAAAAAACTAAAACAAAGTTGAAAGATTAAAAAAATATTGAATAATGCTAGTTCTATAATGACGAAGCAAAAATGCTTCCCTTTAACGTCTGAAACAGGATACAGCCCCCATGTCGAACTCGTATGTGTTGGTCATAAACTCTGGTAGCTCATCATTGAAATTTGCAGTGATTGATTCCCAAACGGGGGACGCTCTGATCTCAGGCCTCGGCGAGTGCTTCGGCCTGCCTGAAGCTGTGATCAGTTGGAAATATCAGGGTGAGAAAACTGAGGAAGCGATTACCGCAGCCGATAATCATCACCAGCATGCGATCAACCGCATTGTGGGCTTAATGGAAAGCTTGGGCTTTGCTCAAGACTTAGTAGCGGTAGGACACCGTATTGTGCATGGCGGTGAGAAATTCACCTCGACCGTTCGTATTGATGAAGAAGTACTGGCAGAAATCGAAAGCTTGTCCGATCTTGCTCCGCTCCACAACCCAGCCGGTGCGAAAGGTATCCAAGCTGCTATGGCCGCTTTCCCAAGCTTGCCACAGTTTGCTGTGTTTGATACCGCCTTCCACCAGACTATGCCGAAAAAGGCATTCACTGGTGCTATCTCTCATGAACTGTACAAACAATACGGTATCCGCCGCTACGGTTTCCACGGCACTAGCCACTATTATGTAAGCCGTGAAGCGGCCAAGATGCTGAATAAGCCAATTGAACAAGCCAGCTTCATCTCGGTTCATTTGGGCAACGGTGCTTCAGTTTGTGCGATCAGCAACGGTCAATCAGTGGATACCTCAATGGGCTTCACCCCATTGGCGGGTCTGATGATGGGCACACGTTCAGGCGATCTAGACCCAGGCATCATCGAATTTTTGATGAAAAAAGGCTGGAGCCAAGAAAAAGTATTTGAAACTCTGAACAAGAAATCAGGTTTCTTGGGTGTGTCCGGCCTCACTTCTGATGCTCGCGGTATTTTGGAAGCGATGGAAAACGGTCACGAAGGCGCGAAACTGGCGTTTGAAGTGTTTACCTACCGTGTTGCGAAATACATCGGTTCTTACCTGATCCCGCTAGAGCATCTGGATGCGATCATCTTCACCGGTGGCATTGGTGAAAACTCGCTGCCGATTCGCCGCGAAATTCTAAGCAACCTGAAACTGCTTGGCTTCGTGGAAGATGAAAAAGGCAACGAAGCGGCTCGCTTTGGTAACGCTGGTATCATCGCCAAATCTGAACTGCTTAACGCAGTGGCTATGGTGATTCCGACTAACGAAGAATTCGTGATTGCTCAGCAATCCGTTGCGCTGCTGTAATCATCTCTGCAATATCTTAATAAAAATCCGCCTTCTTAGAAGGCGGTTTTAATATAAGCCCCCCTAAAAGGGGGCTACGACGCTGTTAATCTCTCAACAACTCTAGCTGCTGCTCTTGCTCAAGCTCTTTTTTGTCTTGGTGACGAACATACCGCCTGATGATTTCTTCATTTACACCAACCGTATCTACAAAATAGCCTCGTGCCCAAAAATGATTTCCCCATAACTTTTTTCTGATATGTGGAAACTTGTTAAATAATCTAATAACACTCCTACCCTTTAAAACTCCCATCAATGTCGAAATGGATACTTTCGGTGGAATTATGGCAACTAAGTGGATGTGATCTGGCTGAACATTTAGCTCCAATACTTCACAATCTTTCATATTACAAAGAATGTAGATCGAACGGTTCAGCTCTTTCGCCACATTGCCTTTTAAGATCTTAAAACGAAATTTTGGTGTCCAAACGATATGATATTTACAACGCCAATAGACGTGTGATGAACTTCGATAGTCGCCCATGTTATTTGACTCCTCTTACTT
>NZ_AOMO01000028.1 GCF_000338875.1 Vibrio mimicus CAIM 602
AACCGCACGCCAACAACGTTAAACCACCAACATCCAGATGAATCGCTAACTGATAGATCACAATCAGCGATAACCACCCCATGGTGAGATAAGTAACCAAAGACAGTTTTTTGAATCGGTAGACAAAAGCAATTTTCATTAAGATGCCGATTAACGCTATGGACCAAATTACTATCATTAATCCAACCGCAAGTGGCGTTCTTAAACTCACTAATAAAAACGGCGTGTAGCTACCCGCAATCAATAGATAAATAGCGCAGTGGTCAAAGGTTTTTAGCCAACGCTTGGCTCGCTGATAAGGAATGGCGTGGTAAAGCGTAGAGGCCAAGAATAGAGCAATCATGCTGCCGCCATAAATGCTCATGCTGGTAATCGTCAACGCATCCGCTTGCTGATCGACCGCTTTCACTAACAACAGTACTAAGCCAACAATCCCTAAAATAAGGCCAACGCCATGGCTAATCGCATTGGCCACTTCTTCCTTAAAACCATAACTATTCGACATACACACCCAACCTGAGCCTGATACTTGGCGTTAGTATCGCATATTGAGCGTACATGTGTTAGCTAAAATTATGGCACATAAATCAGCAATTTTGATCGAGAAATGCGAGTACTTGCTCACCTGCTTCATGCGGTGACGTGTGTGAAGACAACGTTAAACGCCGCTTTAACTCTCCCCGACCGAGCAGGTTAGCCAACATGCCCGATGCGCCTCGTTGATAACGATCCACTTCAAACCAAAGCTGTAATGACTCTTTATCACGGTAAGCTACAATTTCTACTTCACGCCAGCGCCCATGGAAAGGCCCCGTTGTCGGCACAAATTCAAACTCTTGAACAAAGGGCAAAGCAAAGCCTTTAGCTTGCTCACACTCCACCTGACGTAAACGCAAACCTTGTGCTTCTAGAGCATTAAATATCCCATCCATCAAAGGATCGGGGCGTACTGTGAGAATATCTTTGTCTGTGGGATCCAGAGCCATGGCAATATCCAACCCCGTTTCGAGCCACACTTTGGCATCACCAATCGTCACCGGGGTATTCCAAGGCACTTCTAGCTCGATCTGAAAATCGCGTGTTTCCCCTGCTTCAATCGTAAATGCATACGGCAGTGACCAACTGGCGAGAGTATGCGTATGGGGAACGCGGCGAATTTGCTGACCCTGCTGCTGACCGCGATCGGAGGCCACTTCGGCAATGTAGCGACAACAGAGTTTGAGCTCGATGTTATCGATCGCTTGCTCTGTTGCGCCACCATAAACATGAATGGTGACCTTAACGGATTGGCCGGGGTAGAGCACTTCTTGCTGTAACACCGAATCAACCTTAGCGGAGCCAATCCCAAAACTGGCGAGGGTTTTCTTGATAAACGACATATACACCTCCTGTTGTGAGAATTGCATAGTAAAGGCTAAACCTTATCTCACTCAATCCACGTAATTGAAAATAAACATGACTCAAAATTGGTCAACTATCGATCATTTTAGCAACTGGTGCTACTCTATCTGCGATATGAATCCATATCATTATTCCTGTCTCATTGTTCGGATCGGCAATCGCCAAAAGAGCGAATCTTGGTCACGTCCTGTCATCAAGATCCACTCATAATGATTCAGGGTTTAGCATCGGCAATGGATATGCCTGACAGTTAGGTTATGTAATGCGCCCAACAACCGTCAGGTTTTCAAATACAAACCGTAGTGCAATGCGTCGCCGCAGTGGTTTTGCAGTGGCTCCCGTTGCGAGAAAAACAGCAACAGCCCCCACGCTGGTTGAAAGAAATGCGTTGACCGCATCCCCCGAAACCAAAGTGGTTCAGGCAGCTTAATTAGAAAGCGCAGTAATCCTGCGCTTTTTTCTTGTCGATGAATTGGTATTGCTCAGCGCTTTTGGTACCTTTAGCCACAAATCACTATAAAAATTGTGGAGAAAGTCATGAAATGCCATCGCGTAGAAGAACTACTGCAGCTGCTTGAGCCTGAGTGGCACAAAGATTCCGAACTCAACCTCATTCAATTTCTGCTTAAACTTGCCCAAGAAGCAGGTTATCAAGGCGCGCTCGAAGAACTAACTGACGATGTGCTGATCTACCATCTGAAAATGCGTAATAGCGCTAAAGATGAAGTGATCCCGGGACTGAAAAAAGATTATGAAGATGATTTCAAAACCGCCATTTTGCGCGCACGTGGCGTGATCAAATAAGTACTAGATGGCTTTATCAGCACTAAAATAGTGAAAGCGGCGCAAGCCGCTTTTTTATCACTTGGTTAATAGGGTGAAGAAATGTAAGGAAATTTGTTGTTAAAGGTTGATTGCCTTAAAGAAATAAACCTGTGATTAACGCTATAATTACGGACTAAAAAGTAATCAGCCCCCTCTTATCATTTTGCCCAAAAGAGGGAATGAGCAATGTATTTGAGTGTGAACAACAGAAATCACACCGAATGCCTGAAAAGGATAGTGTCATGAGTCAGGATAAAATCGATATAAAAGATGTGACTCCTAAAGTGTTTAATCCCAAGACCCATAAAGGCCAAGGTGGAGATCGCTTTAATCCAAGTAATCGCATCTATGTTCGAGAAAGTAAAGGTACCTATCAGAAACTGCGTCGCTATGGCGGTTGGTTTCTGCTCCTGTTGTTTGGATTAATCCCTTGGATCTCTTACGGCGAACGTCAGGCCATTTTATTGGATATTGGCCACCAGCAATTTAACTTTTTTGGAACTACCCTCTACCCACAAGATCTTACCCTGCTCGCACTGCTGTTTGTGATCGCCGCCTTTGGCCTGTTTTTTATCACCACCTTTTTAGGCCGAGTCTGGTGTGGCTATCTCTGCCCGCAAACCGTGTGGACCTTTATGTACATTTGGTTTGAAGAAAAACTGGAAGGCAATGCCAACAAAAGACGCAAGCAAGACAGCAGCCCAATGACCGCCGAACTTGCTGCACGTAAAACCCTCAAACACCTCGCGTGGTTTGCAATTGCTTTGGTCACAGGCTTCACTTTTGTCGGTTACTTTGTGCCAATTCGTGCATTAGTGATCGATTTCTTTACCTTCAATGCCACTTTCTGGCCTGTGTTCTGGGTAATGTTTTTTGCTGTATGTACCTACGGTAATGCGGGATGGATGCGCTCAATTATGTGTATCCATATGTGCCCTTATGCTCGCTTCCAGTCGGCCATGTTCGATAAAGATACGTTTATCGTTGGCTATAATGCAGCACGAGGAGAACAACGCGGCCCACGCTCTCGTAAAGCCGATCCTAAAGAACTTGGGTTAGGTGACTGTATTGACTGTGACCTCTGCGTTCAAGTGTGTCCAACAGGTATCGATATTCGTGATGGTTTGCAGTACGAATGTATTAACTGCGGGGCATGTATCGACGCTTGTGATAACACTATGGAACGTATGGGCTATGAGAAAGGGCTCATCAATTACACCACCGAGCATCGTCTTTCTGGCAAACACACCAAAGTAATGCGCCCGAAACTGCTTGGTTATGGTGCCGTATTATTGGTGATGATTGGGTTGTTCTTTGCCCAAGTAGCAGCCGTTGATCCTGTGGGTTTATCTGTCTTACGTGACCGTACTCAGCTGTTTAGAACCAACAGCTCTGGTGAGATTGAGAACACTTACAACTTAAAAGTGATCAACAAAACTCAACAACCTCAAACCTACCAACTCTCGGTAAAAGGGCTCGATCAAGTCTCTTGGTACGGCAAGCAAACCGTGGTTGTTCAGCCGGGTGAAGTTCTCAACCTTCCGATGAGTCTTGGGGTTAAACCGGAAAATCTCAGCTCTGCGGTAGCGACAATTCAGTTTATACTGCACGATGAAAGCCACCAATTTACCCTTGAAGTCGAGAGCCGATTTATTCAAAAGCTCTGACAATCACCAGCATGGTAAAGGGCTCAGTAATGAGCCCTTTTTATTCGATGACCCAAGCCACCTTTCACTTTGATGCTTTGACTCCAGATCTGATTTGGTATGCGCTGGAAAGTATTGGTATTCGTGCAGAGTCGGGCTTTTTGCCACTCAACAGCTACGAAAACCGTGTTTACCAATTTACCGATGAAGATCGCCGTCGCTTTGTGGTGAAATTCTATCGCCCACAGCGTTGGACTAACGAGCAGATCCAAGAAGAGCACGATTTCGCTTTAGAACTAGAGCAAGACGAGATCCCTATCGTTCCGCCACTGACCATCAATGGTGCCACCCTACATCACCACCAAGGCTACCGTTTTGCTCTGTTTAACAGCATGGGCGGACGCCAATACGAAGTGGATAACGAGCAGCATTTAGAGTGGGTCGGCCGTTTTCTTGGCCGTATTCACAAAGTGGGCGCCAGCAAGCCATTTATCCACCGCCCAACCATGTCGCTTGATGAGTATCTACATCAACCGAGGCATATTCTTGAGTACAGTAACTGTATTCCAGCCCATTTGCAGCGAGTGTTCTTTCACGATCTCGATTTACTGATCGCTGAAATAAAACAGCACTGGACGGCAACTCAGCCACAAATCCGCCTGCATGGAGACTGCCACCCTGGCAACATTCTGTGGCGTGATGGCCCAATGTTTGTCGATTTGGACGACGCGCGTAACGGCCCAGCAATTCAAGACTTATGGATGCTATTGCATGGTGATCGACAAGAAAAATTGCTGCAATTGGACATCTTGCTTGAAGGCTACCAAGAGTTTTGCGATTTTAATCATCAAGAATTGAAACTAATTGAGCCTTTGCGTGGTCTACGCATGGTGCACTACATGGCATGGCTCGCAAAACGCTGGCAAGATCCGGCTTTTCCAGTCGCATTTCCTTGGTTTAATGATGCGAAATACTGGGAAAATCAGGTTCTCGCGTTCAAAGAGCAGATTGCCGCTCTACAAGAACCCACGCTGTCACTGCAACCGCAGTGGTAAGCAAACACAATAAAATTCAATGGAGAAAAACATGAAAAAGCTGTTTGCACTGGTTGCACTGGTTGCAACCGTGATGTTAAGCGTTTCAGCCTATGCCGCTCAATTTAAAGAAGGTGAGCATTACCAAGTTCTTAAAACACCAATATCTTCTTCCCCAGTCGTGAGTGAATTTTTCTCATTCTACTGCCCACACTGTAATACCTTCGAACCTATCATTGCTCAATTGAAACAGCAGTTGCCTGAAGGGGCTAAGTTCCAGAAAAACCACGTATCCTTCATGGGTGGCAACATGGGTAAAGCAATGAGCAAAGCTTACGCGACTATGATTGCTCTGGAAGTGGAAGATAAAATGGTTCCTGTGATGTTTAACCGCATCCACACTCTACGTAAGCCACCAAAAGATGAACAAGAACTGCGCCAAATTTTCCTAGATGAAGGCGTTGATGCAGCGAAGTTTGATGCAGCCTACAACGGCTTTGCGGTTGACTCTATGGTGCGCCGTTTTGACAAACAGTTCCAAGACAGCGGTTTAACTGGTGTACCAGCGGTAGTTGTTAACAACCGCTATCTGGTACAAGGCCAGTCAGTAAAATCTCTCGATGAATATTTCGAACTGGTGAACTTCCTGCTGACCCAAAAGCAGTAATTCACTAGCCCACTTGAAGTGGTATAAAACAGAAGGGAGCCAATGGCTCCCTTCTGTTTCATTAAGACTTGTAAATCTGCTCTAAACGCTGATCTTTACGCTGCCAAACATCACTCAACCAAAGCTGGAACTGACGCTTAAACTGCTTGTCGTTGAAGTAATCACCTTGCACCTGTTCATCAACTGGTAGCAAATCAATGTGTACCACAATGCGCTGCATGCGCCCCATCAACAAGTCGCAAAAGGGTTTTGCACGGTTATCGGGATAAGCCAAAGTCACATCGATAATATGCTCGAACTGCTCGCCCATTGCGGCTAATGTGTAGGCAATGCCACCGGTTTTCGGCTGCAATAAATACTGATAACCCACATTGCTACCTTGCTGCTTCTGTGGGTTAAAACGCGTCCCTTCCACATAGTTCACTACTGTGGTGGGAACGGAACGGAATTTTTCGCATGAGCGACGCGTGGTGGCTAAATCTTGGCCGCGCTTATGCGGGTTACGCAACAGATACTCACGCGAATAGCGGCGCATAAACGGCATATCCAGCGCCCAACATGCCATGCCAATGAATGGCACATACAACAGTTGCTGCTTGAGGAAAAATTTCGGCATCGGGATGCGGTCTTTAAACACACAGCACAGCACCACGATATCCGTCCAACTCAGGTGATTGGAAATCAGCAGATACCAACCCTGCTTACTTAGGTTTCACCGCCTTGAATATCCCACTCAACCCGATTCGAAAGCTGCAAAACCCAAGCGTTGACACTCGCCCATGACCACATCACCCAGTTGGCGGCTTGCGTAGCCAGCGCTTTCCAAGCAGCGAATGGCAGTAAGAGTTTAATCAAAGCAATAAAGCAGATCAGCAGTGAATGGAATGCAGAGTTCATCACCACTAAAGTCACATTCAGTGCGAGGAGTAAGTAAGCCAACATAATTCTTGTGTTCTGGAGTGGGTAAAAAAACAGCGTGTGATTATACAAGCTTGTCATCGTAATGAAACATGAACAACGCAGGTCAGAGTACTAGACATTCTGCGCACTCAATTGCTTGAGTAGCCTATCCATCGCTCGATAACCTAACGCCTCCGCCAGATGTGGCCGAGCAATCTGCGCTTCACCTTGCAAATCAGCAATGGTTCGCGCCACTTTGATGATGCGGTGGTAAGCTCGAATAGATAAACCCAAGCGATGGAGCGCACTTTCCAAAAACTCGGCATCAGCTTTGACCAAAGGACAATATTGTTCAATTTCTCGGCTTTGCAGCAAGGCATTCACCTTACCAGAACGTACAAGCATTCGCTCCCGAGCAGCCAACACTCGCTGACGCACAGCCGCGGTGGATTCACCACGATCACCACCATTGGCCAAGGTGCCCTTTGGTAAGGCTGGGATCTCTATCGACATATCAAAGCGATCCAACAAAGGGCCAGAGAGCCTACTCAAATAGCGCAGAATACTCTGCGGATTAGCACGTGCCTGACTGCCCTCGTAATAGCCGGTTGGGCTTGGATTTAACGCGCCGACCAATTGAAAGCGCGCCGGAAAACGAGTTTTGCCTTGCGCACGAGAAATCACAATCTCACCCGATTCCAACGGTTCACGCAGAGAATCCAGTACTTTGCGCTCAAACTCCGGCATTTCGTCCAAAAACAGCAAACCATTATGGGCAAGAGAAATTTCACCGGGACGCGGAATGGTGCCACCACCGACTAAAGCCGCCATTGAGCTTGAATGGTGTGGCGAACGAAAAGGGCGCAATTTCCAGTTATGTTGGTTAATTTCTTGCTGCGTGAGGGACGCGATCGATGCCGTTTCCATCGCCTCTTCGTCACTCATTTCCGGCAATAAATCGCACAGGCGCGAAGCAAGCATGGTTTTACCCGTACCCGGAGGACCTAAAAACAGCAGGTTATGGTTTCCTGCCGCTGCAATTTCCAACGCACGCTTACCCTGTTGCTGACCAATAATATCCTGTAAATCGCGGGTAGTTGGCACCGCCAACACACTTGGTGCACTTTGAAACAGCGACAGGTTCTGCTGGCCACACAGATCGGCACATACTTCCAATAAGCTTTGCGCAGATTTATGCCGTTCACTCCCCACCAACGCAGCCTGATCACCATTACTGTGTGGTACCACTAAACAGCGATTGACTTGATTAGCAGCGAGTGCGGCAGGCAATACCCCTTTCACACCACGAATCTCACCCGATAGCGCCAATTCACCGATAAATTCGTAATTTTCAAGCTTAGTTCGCGCAATTTGATCCGAGGCGGCCAAAATTCCAAGTGCAATTGGAAGATCGAAACGTCCCCCCTCTTTGGGCAGATCAGCCGGTGCTAAATTGACCGTAATGCGTTTCGCCGGAAACTCAAATCGAGAGTTAATGATCGCGCTACGCACTCGATCCCGCGACTCTTTTACTGTAGTTTCCGGCAGACCAACCAAGGTGAAACCCGGCATTCCATTACTGATATGAACCTCAACCGTGACAGGTGGTGCCTGTACACCAATACTGGCGCGGCTGTGAATGATCGCAAGTCCCATTGCATCCCTTAGTGTTTGATCAAAAAAGCATTCATCGCCCGAATGAAATGGCGATAAAAAGCACAGAACAGGTTATATAGCGTGACGAGATAAAACGGGAATGTGAAAAAAGAATGAGTTTTTGCTTGTCATGTAATGAAGATGTGTGTTAACACTAGAAGCGCAAACACATTGGTAAGATATTAGTTCAACCTTAAAAACGAATTTACTATGAACTTGAACGCTCGCATTAACTCTCTGATTAGCCTAATTATCGTGGTCATTCTAATGACGACGCGGGGGCGAGTGGGCGAAAAATAAGTAACCGAATCCAAGAAACCCCCGCACTGAAAAGTCCGGGGGTTTTTTTACAACTCAGACAGACCAAAAAAAGCACATTCTGAATAAGTTACACCCAGCAACTGATGAATACCGAATCGGTAACCATAAGTCGGGATAACCTCAGAATTCGCAGGAAGAATGGGAGCAGCACATGAAGTGCAAACACAACACACAGGAAGGCAGCGACACGTATTGTTGCCATAAGGGGGCACGATGACCGGAGCACAGTTAGTCGTTGCCGCATTAAAACAACAGGGCATCAAAACCGTTTTTGGTTACCCTGGCGGCGCTATCATGCCAATTTATGATGCGCTGTATGACGGAGGTGTCGAACACATCCTCTGCCGCCATGAACAAGGTGCGGCCATGGCTGCGATTGGTATGGCGCGCTCAACTCAGAAAGTAGCAGTGTGCATGGCCACTTCTGGCCCTGGAGCCACCAACTTGGTTACGGGTTTGGCCGATGCCTTTCTTGATTCCGTTCCCCTCGTCGCCATCACTGGGCAAGTTGCCAGCTCACACATCGGCACCGATGCGTTTCAAGAGATGGATGTGATCGGCATGTCGCTCTCTTGTACCAAACACAGCTACTTAGTCACCGACATCAACGAGCTGGCACCAACTCTGGCAGAAGCGTTTGAAGTTGCAAAAACTGGTCGTCCCGGCCCAGTGTTGGTAGACATAGCCAAAGACGTACAGCTCGGCAAAGCGCCGGTCTCCGCTTTGCCAAGCTTTACTCCACCCGCCATGCCACACGTGGATGCAACACAACTGGCGAATGCGCAAGCCCTACTTGCACAAAGCAAACGCCCTGTATTGTATGTGGGTGGCGGTGTACAACTGGCGAATGCAACAGACACAGTGCGTGAGTTTTTACGCCTAAACCCTATGCCTTCAGTGAGCACACTCAAAGGCTTGGGAACCATTGAGCGTCACGACCCACACTATCTCGGCATGCTGGGCATGCACGGCACCAAAGCGGCAAACTTGATCGTACAAGAGTGTGATCTACTGATCGCGGTTGGTGCACGTTTCGATGACCGTGTGACTGGCAAGCTTGATACGTTTGCCCCTCACGCCAAAGTGATCCATGTCGATATTGATGCGGCAGAGTTTAACAAACTGCGCCATGCCCATGCTGCACTGCGCGGTGATATCAACCTCATCCTGCCACAGTTGGAATTGAGCCACGACATCTCCCCTTGGGTACATCATAGCGAGAGTCTGCGTAGTGGGTTCAAATGGCGCTACGATCATCCGGGCGACAACATTTTCGCGCCACTGCTGCTCAAGCAGCTATCGGACATGATGCCGGATTCAGCGATCGTCTCAACCGATGTCGGCCAACACCAAATGTGGGCAGCGCAGCACATTCAGCCACGCGCACCACAAAACTTCATCTCGTCCGCAGGCCTTGGCACCATGGGCTTTGGCTTACCTGCTGCTATGGGTGCTGCGGTTGCGCGTCCTGACGATCAATCCATCCTGATCAGCGGTGATGGCTCTTTCATGATGAACGTGCAAGAGCTTGGCACGCTGAAGCGTCGCCAGATCCCAGTCAAGATGGTGCTGCTGGATAACCAACGTTTGGGCATGGTGCGCCAATGGCAATCGCTGTTTTTTGATGGCCGCCACAGCGAAACCATTTTGGATGACAACCCTGATTTCGTGATGCTGGCCAAAGCCTTCAACATCCCCGGCAAAACCATCAGCCGCAAAGAAGAAGTGGAACCTGCGCTGCGTGAAATGCTCGCCAGCAAGACCGCTTATCTGCTGCACGTGCTGATTGATGAAGAAGAGAACGTGTGGCCATTGGTGCCACCGGGCGCATCCAACACTGACATGCTTGAGAACACCTAGGGAGAGGCCACATGCAACGTTATCTACTCGATATTAAAGCGGACGATAAACCGGTTTTATTAGAGCGCGTTTTGCGCGTGACGCGTCATCGTGGATTTGTCATCAAGCAAGTCGCGGCAACCCAAAATCATGAAAGCAAAATCGCCAGCGTTGAGATCATTGTCGACAGTGACAGACCGATCACGACCCTGACCAATCAAATTGAAAAACTGTGGGATGTGCGTACTGTGGAAGTCACAGCGATCAGAAATGACGAGCTGCCCAATAACAACTTACAACAAAAGATTTGCGCATAAGGAAGGCAATCATGGCAACAAAAACTGCTGATTATATTTGGTTCAATGGCGAGATGATCCCATGGGCGAATGCGACCGTTCACGTACTCACCCATGCAATGCACTACGGCACTTCGGTGTTTGAAGGCGTTCGCTGCTACAACACTCCAAAAGGCCCTATCATCTTCCGCCATCGCGAACACGCGCAGCGCCTGCTTGATTCAGCCAAAATCTACCGCTTCCCAATCCCCTATTCGATTGAGACCATCATGGAAGCGACGCGCGAAACCTTACGCGTCAATAAACTCGATAACGCTTACATTCGCCCACTGGCGTATGTGGGTAACGTGGGTCTTGGCGTGTGTCCGCCAGTCGGCACCGAAATGGATCTGATGATTGCCGCTTTCTCTTGGGGTGCTTACCTCGGCGAAGAAGCGCTAGAAAATGGCGTGGATGCCATGGTTTCAAGCTGGCATCGCGCGGCACCGAACACCATTCCAACCGCGGCAAAAGCGGGCGGTAACTACCTATCTTCTCTACTGGTTGGTGGTGAAGCACGTCGCCACGGCTACGCGGAAGGTATTGCGCTGAGTGTTGATGGTTATCTCTCTGAAGGCGCGGGCGAAAACATTTTCGTGGTGAAAAATGGCGTAATACTAACCCCTCCGACCACCAGCTCCATCCTACCAGGCATTACTCGTGATTCGATCATGACGCTGGCACGCGACATGGGTTATGAAGTACGTGAAGCCAACATCTCCCGTGAAGCACTCTATCTGGCTGATGAGATTTTCATGACAGGCACAGCAGCCGAAGTGGTTCCGGTGCGTAGCGTGGATAAGATCACCGTTGGCTCAGGTAAACGCGGCCCAATCACCAAAGTGGTACAAGATGCTTACTTTGGCCTGTTCAAAGGCACCACGGAAGATAAGTGGGGCTGGTTGGATTACGTTTACCCAGAAGCGAAGTAAGGAGTTTCCATGCCTAAATACCGTTCCGCCACGACCACACACGGACGTAATATGGCGGGTGCGCGCGCATTATGGCGCGCCACTGGCGTCAAAGAGGAAGATTTTGGTAAGCCGATCATTGCGGTGGTCAACTCCTTTACTCAATTTGTTCCCGGCCATGTGCATTTAAAAGATCTCGGCCAACTGGTTGCGCGCGAAATTGAAGCCGCAGGCGGCATTGCCAAAGAATTCAACACCATTGCGGTCGATGATGGTATCGCTATGGGCCACGGCGGCATGCTCTACTCGCTGCCATCACGTGAACTGATCGCCGATTCCGTCGAATACATGGTCAACGCGCACTGCGCCGATGCCATGGTGTGTATCTCCAACTGTGACAAAATCACTCCGGGAATGCTGATGGCGGCGATGCGCCTCAATATTCCGGCGATCTTCGTCTCCGGCGGCCCGATGGAAGCGGGGAAAACCAAGCTTTCTGACCAAATCATCAAGCTCGACTTGGTCGATGCCATGATGCAAGGCGCCGATCCAAAAGTATCGGATGCACAGAGTGAGCAGATCGAACGCTCAGCGTGTCCAACTTGCGGCTCTTGCTCGGGGATGTTTACCGCCAACTCGATGAACTGTTTGACCGAAGCGCTGGGTCTCTCTCAGCCGGGTAACGGCTCACTACTCGCCACTCATGCCGATCGCAAACAGCTATTTTTGAGCGCAGGGCAACGCATTGTTGAGCTGACCAAACGCTACTACGAGCAAGATGATGCTTCGGCTCTGCCACGCAATATTGCCAACAAAGCGGCGTTTGAAAACGCGATGGCGCTGGACATTGCGATGGGTGGCTCCACCAACACGGTGTTACACCTGTTGGCAGCAGCGCAGGAAGGCGATGTTGCGTTTGATATGACCGATATCGATCGCATGTCTCGCCAAGTGCCGCACCTATGTAAAGTCGCGCCTTCCACTCAGAAATACCATATGGAAGATGTGCACCGCGCAGGCGGTGTGATGGGGATTTTGGGTGAGCTGCAACGTGCAGGCCTACTCAACGATCAAACCCGCACCGTACTGGGTATTTCACTGCAAGAACAGCTTGCACAATACGATGTGAAACAGAGCGAAAACCAAGCCGTACGTACTATGTTCCGCGCAGGTCCTGCGGGTATTCGCACCACCCAAGCTTTCTCGCAAGATTGTCGCTGGGATACGCTAGATGACGATCGCCAAGAGGGTTGTATCCGTGATAAAGCGCATGCTTACAGTCAAGATGGCGGCCTTGCCGTGCTGAAAGGCAACTTGGCGCTGGATGGCTGTATCGTAAAAACCGCTGGCGTGGATGAAAGTATCCTCAAATTCCGTGGCCCTGCCGTGGTATTTGAAAGTCAGGAAGATGCCGTCAGCGGCATTCTTGGCGGCCAAGTCAAAGCCGGCGATGTCGTGGTCATTCGTTATGAAGGTCCAAAAGGTGGTCCGGGCATGCAAGAGATGCTCTACCCAACCACTTACCTCAAATCGATGGGACTGGGTAAACAGTGCGCTCTGCTGACCGATGGTCGCTTCTCGGGTGGCACGTCCGGCTTGTCGATTGGTCACGCCTCTCCGGAAGCCGCCAATGGCGGTACGATTGGCTTGGTACGCAGTGGCGACAGCATCGCGATTGATATTCCAAACCGCTCGATCACGCTGGAAGTCAGCGAATCTGAGCTGGCGGTTCGTCGTGCTGAGCAAGATAAACTCGGCTGGAAACCAGTGGATCGCCAACGTACCGTTTCTTTGGCGCTCAAAGCCTATGCCAGCATGGCAACCAGTGCAGACAAAGGTGCAGTGCGCGATAAGTCCAAACTTGAGGGCTAAGCCATGGGGTTAACCAATCAAACTGGCGCAGATTATCTGCGCCAGATCTTGCGATCTCCGGTGTATGAAGTGGCTAACGTCACGCCACTGCAAACCATGCCGCGCCTTTCAGCGCGTATTGGTAACCAAGTGCAGATCAAACGTGAAGATCGCCAGCCGGTGCACTCGTTTAAACTGCGCGGCGCTTACAACATGGTGTCGCATCTGAGTGAAGCACAGAAAGCCGCGGGCGTGATAGCGGCTTCCGCAGGCAACCATGCTCAAGGTATGGCGCTGTCGGGGACTAAACTTGGCATCAAAACCACCATCGTCATGCCACGCACCACGCCGGACATTAAAGTTGAAGCGGTACGCGGATTTGGCGGCGAAGTGCTGCTGCACGGCAGCAATTTCGATGAAGCCAAAGCCGAAGCCGAACGTTTAGCTAAAGAGCAAGGCTACACTTTTGTGCCACCGTTCGATCACCCTTTGGTGATCGCAGGTCAAGGCACGATTGGCATGGAAATGCTGCAACAAAATGGCCACTTGGATTACATTTTTGTGCCGGTCGGTGGCGGTGGTTTAGCCGCTGGAGTTGCGGTTTTGGTGAAACAGTTGATGCCGGAGATTCAAGTCATTGCAGTTGAGCCAGAAGACTCTGCCTGCCTCAAAGCCGCTTTGGATGCGGGTAAACCTGTGGTGCTGGATCAAGTCAGCATGTTTGCTGATGGTGTCGCAGTAAAACGAATTGGCGATGAAACATTTCGCCTTTGCCAGCAGTACATTGATGGGCACGTGACGGTTTCCAGTGATGAAATCTGCGCTGCGGTGAAAGACATCTTTGAAGATACGCGTGCGATCGCTGAACCTTCTGGCGCATTGGCGCTGGCTGGGCTGAAAAAATTCGCCGAACAGCAGCAACTCAAAGGCAAACAGCTGGGTACGGTACTTTCTGGTGCCAACACCAATTTCCACGGTTTGCGTTATGTTTCTGAACGCTGCGAATTGGGTGAAAAACGCGAAGGCTTACTCGCGGTGACCATTCCAGAGTGCAAAGGGGCGTTTTTCGACTTCTGCCAAATTATTGGTAACCGTGCAGTCACCGAATTTAACTACCGTTACAGTGATGACCAACTGGCCAATATTTTTGTCGGTGTGCGTTTAGTCGGCGGCCCAGATGAGCTGAAATCCATCATTCACGAGCTGCGCCAATCCGGCTATCCGGTACAAGATCTCTCCGATGATGAAATGGCCAAGCTGCACATTCGTTACATGATTGGCGGGCGTCCTTCCAAACCGTTGACCGAGCGTTTGTACAGCTTTGAGTTTCCTGAATACCCCGGCGCACTACTCAAATTCTTGAGCATGCTCGGCACCCACTGGAACATCAGCTTGTTCAACTACCGCAACCACGGTGCAGACTACGGCCGTGTGTTGTGTGGCTTTGAATTGGATACACCAGATTTAGGGCGTTTCTCAGAACACTTAGTGGAACTTGGTTATCGGTATAAAGATGAAACAGATAACCCCGCTTACCGTTTTTTCCTCGCCAAATAGTCTCCGCCCCACCTTGTTGTGGGGCTTTTTCTTACTTTCTACAACCAAAAACAGCACCCCTACCAACACTATGCACATTAAGCATAGATATAATGCTAAAGTTTCATTTAATTCATAAAACAATCAGAACTAGACTAGAGTTAATGTTTACCACGTGTGGAGAACCCCATGTTTCAAGCTTTGATTTTAAATCAGCAAGATAAACGTACTTTAGCTAGCGTCGAACAGATTGACGAAACCCAGTTGCCGGATGGAGAGGTGCTCATCGCTGTCGACTATTCCTCACTCAACTACAAAGATGGCTTAGCGATCACTGGCAAAGGCAAAATTATTCGTCAATTCCCAATGGTTCCAGGCATAGATTTGGCGGGTAAAGTGATCAGCTCAGAAGATGCACGCTACCAACCGGGTGATGAAGTGGTACTGACTGGCTGGGGAGTAGGTGAAAACCACTGGGGTGGTATGGCGCAGAAAGCGCGTCTTAAAGCAGATTGGCTAGTCCCTATGCCACAAGGTTTCACAAGTAAACAAGCCATGATGATCGGGACTGCTGGCTTTACCGCTATGTTGTGTGTGCAAGCCTTGCTTGATGGAGGCATCAAACCAGAAGATGGCGAAATCTTGGTCACAGGTGCCAGTGGTGGCGTGGGTTCAGTCGCTGTCACCCTGTTGGCAGCACTAGGTTACCAAGTGGTCGCGGTCACAGGCCGAGTGGAACAAAATGGCTCGCTATTAGAAAAACTTGGCGCTAGCCGCATCATTGACCGCAGCGAATTTGAAGAACCCACTCGTCCATTAGAAAAGCAGCTGTGGGCAGGTGCCATTGATACTGTGGGCAGCAAAGTTCTAGCAAAATTACTGGCTCAAATGGATTACAACGGCATAGTGGCTGCTTGTGGTTTAGCGGGCGGTTTCGATCTACCGACCACAGTGATGCCGTTTATTCTCCGTAACGTACGCCTACAAGGGGTGGATTCAGTTAACTGCCCATTGGAAAAACGTATTGCAGCGTGGGAAAAACTGGTCGAACTGCTTCCTGCGAGTTACTTTGAGCAAGCGTGTACCGAAATTACTCTAGAGCAAGCCGTGCAATATGCAGAAGACATCACTAATGGTCAGGTGACAGGCCGCGTGGTGATTAAATTGTAATTTCATCCACTCAAGGCCCTATATGGGCCTTGAATTGTCGAGTCCCATATCTTCTACTCGCTTGGCAATCAGCTTGCCGCACTCTTCTTTTACAATACTGCGCAGCCACTCCTGAGCGGGTGAATGCTCACAACGCGGATGCCAAATCATCGAATAGTCAAACGGTGTAAAAGAAAATGGTAGAGGTTTCACCACTAGGTTGTACCGCTCGGCAACCAAATAGGCTAAGTCAGCCGGAACCGTGATGATGAGCGGCATAGTATCAATAATGGCCAACGCCGCCTCCAGATGATAAGCCCTGAGAACCATTCGACGTGCAGGTAATCCCTCCAGCGCCTGTTCAAGCAGTGCTTTCACACCATCACTGATCGCAATCATCGAGTGTGGATAATCGAGATAATCCTGCAGTGTCATTGACGATTGGGCTAGCGGATGATGTTCCGATAATAGACACAGCACTCCAACACGCCCCAATACCTCACTTTGCAATGGTTCCACCGAGCGAATTGGTCGGCAAATCGCTAAATCCGCCCCATCATAAGTCAACTGATCAACAAGTCGCTCATGTTGCAGCGGCAAGAATTCAAATGCGACATTTGGTGCTTCCTGATAAATACGCGGCAAAGCAAAAGGCAGAATGGTCTGCATCGCATAATCGGTAGTCGCTATCGTAAAGGTTTGATCACAAGACTTAGGATTGAACTCGGCTGGTGACAATAATTGACGCAGCGTTTCTAGAGGCTCGCCAAGTTCACGATTCAATGCCAACGCTTTTTCTGTCGGGATGAGATGCTGACCATGGCGTGTAAATAAAGGATCATCAATCAGATGCCGCAAGCGGCCAAGAACCCGGCTCATGGCTGATTGACTTAAATTCAATCTCTCTGCTGCCTTGCTAACACTGCACTCTTCAACGAGCACACGCAGAGCGACCAGAAGATTGAGATCGCGCCGATAGATATCTTCTAATTCCACACCCTATTCCGAGGTTGATGGCTGATAAACCAGAGTGTAACCAATAGATAAAAAAAATCCCGCCTTTCAGCGGGGAAGCCCAAGAAAAATGGGGATAGTGTCGGAATGTAATTGAGCGTAGTCAGTGAGGTCGGTTAACGATGTGGTTGCTCAGAGGCATCCTGCTCGCTACGCATCTCCAGCCAAATACCGAAGATAGAAGCTGCAGTTCCTACTACAGGCATGAGCTGAGCTTGTGTGGTTTCTCCCAAGCCCAAGGCACATAAGGAAATGAAACACAAAACAGCATAGATGGTCAGTCTATCGAGTGTGGTTAACATCATTTCCTCGCTTAACTTTGTTACTAACTTGTTAAGGAAGTTATAACAGAATGTTCCATTTGCCAAGCGATTATTGAATATTTTTTCTCCACCAGTATTATCTACGCCTTAATTGTGACACCCAGCAGGTTTTAGCATGACTTTTAATCCGGACATTGCCACGCATACCTTAGAAGCAGAAGGATTACGCTGCCCAGAACCCGTGATGATGGTGAGGAAAACCATCCGTACGATGCAAGAGGGTGAAGTGCTGTTAGTGAAAGCTGACGATCCTTCTACAACTCGTGATATCCCCAGTTTCTGCCGTTTTATGGATCACCAATTAATCGCGGCGCAGACGGACCAACTGCCTTACCAGTACCTGATCAAAAAAGGTCTGGCGTAAAAACAAAAAAGACTGCCAAGGCAGTCTTTTTTCATCGCATTTATTTCACACTTCTTCGATGTTGCGAATCTCTGCTTGCAGCTTATGCAGCTGCTTTTTCATTTCACGCACTTCATTGTGCAGAGGAATGATATGCGCCACCCGGATCCATGATTCCACGGTTAATCCCGTCATCACAATGGCACCAATCACCATTGGCATCCACAGATCGGTTAATGTCATACCCAACAGCGTAAGCACTAAGCCAAAGGTGAATAAGTAACTTTGGCTTTTGGCACTCATTCCCATATAGCGTGTCAGCATAGTGATGTCCTCTTTGCATGAGTTCTAACTACACCCTAGCACGAGACACCCCTTCGGGATGGGCAGTCGATCACGCTGTTTAGTTCTGTTACACAATATCGTGATGACGAAAAACCATTAATACCAAGCAGCTGCAACGGCCAAAGCTAAAAACAGCAGCGCCGTGACTTTACGAATCAGTGCCAGTGGCAGTTTATCAGCAGAGAGTTTACCCACCAGCACCACAGGTACATTGGCCAGCAACATGCCAATAGTCGTACCTAATACAACCCAGCTCAGCGCTTCTGCGTATTGAGCACCAAGAATCGATGTGGCGATCTGCGTTTTGTCGCCAATTTCCGCAACAAAAAAGGCAATAAAACTGGCGATAAAGGGACCTCGATTGGAGATCGACTCTTCCTCATCCAGCTTGTCTGGGATCAGTACCCAGCCCGCCATTGCTAGGAAGCTGGCTACGACCACCCATTTCAAAATGTCTGGTGACAAATAATCAGCCACGACAACACCGAGCCAAGCAGCCAGCGCGTGATTGGCAAGAGTGGAGAGAAAAATCGCGGCAATAATCGGAATTGGTTTACGGTAGCGGCTGGCTAGTAACAGAGATAACAACTGGGTTTTGTCCCCGATCTCCGCCAAAGCAACCGTAGTGATTGAAATAGCTAAAACGCTCATACCATGCTCATTGGGACAGGGATTTTATTATTAAACCGTAGACAAACAATCACGCCCTATCCCAGTTCGTGTTGTTTGTCTAAGGTCTTGCTAAACCTGAAGGCTCAAGTCTCACACACCATGGTAATTGAGTACCAAATATGTTGATGTGTGAATCGCAAAGTTGAAAACTTAGCGACCAGCTACTCCCCAAAGACGGAGCGAATTCTAGCCACCGAAATCAGGAATCGCAACCCTCACTCTCCACTTTTCCCTGATTCAGAGAGAAAATGGCACAAAAGTCGGGAAAAATGAGCGTAAAAGAAATTATTGTCGATTAATTCAGCAAGATTTCCTCTACTTTGTCAGGGAATATCTGGGTATACTTCAGTGTTATTTTTTATCAATTCAGACAGAAGAATCGCGCGAACCTGACTATGCAAAAATACGACATCAAAACCTTTCAGGGTATGATCCTCGCGCTGCAGGATTATTGGGCCCAACAAGGCTGTACTATTGTGCAACCTCTCGACATGGAAGTGGGTGCAGGTACTTCTCACCCGATGACTTGCTTACGAGCATTAGGCCCTGAACCTATCGCAACCGCGTATGTTCAACCCTCACGCCGCCCAACTGACGGCCGCTACGGTGAAAACCCAAATCGTCTACAACACTATTACCAGTTCCAGGTGATCATCAAACCATCACCAGACAACATCCAAGAGCTGTACCTAGGTTCACTGCGCGTACTGGGTGTTGACCCATGTGTGCACGATATCCGCTTCGTGGAAGACAACTGGGAAAACCCAACCTTAGGTGCTTGGGGTCTTGGCTGGGAAGTGTGGCTAAACGGCATGGAAGTGACTCAGTTTACTTACTTCCAGCAAGTTGGCGGTCTTGAGTGTAAGCCTGTGACCGGCGAAATCACTTACGGTATTGAGCGTCTAGCAATGTACATTCAGGGCGTGGATTCCGTTTACGATCTGGTCTGGACCGATGGCCCACTGGGCAAAGTCACTTACGGTGACATCTTCCACCAAAACGAAGTTGAGCAATCCACTTACAACTTTGAACACGCGGATGTGGATTTCCTCTTCACTTACTTCGACCAGTGCGAAAAAGAGTGTAAATACCTGCTGGAGCTTGAAAAACCACTGCCTCTGCCAGCCTACGAGCGTATTTTGAAAGCGGCACACGCCTTCAACCTGCTCGATGCGCGCAAAGCGATCTCAGTGACAGAGCGCCAGCGCTACATTCTGCGCATTCGCAACCTAACCAAATCGGTCGCCGAAGCTTATTACGCATCCCGTGAAGCTCTGGGCTTCCCTATGTGTAAGAAGTCAGAACAGAAGTAAGGGGAAGACGTCACATGGCAAAAGAATTTTTAATTGAGCTAGGCACAGAAGAGCTGCCACCAAAGCAACTGCGCACGCTGGCTGAAGCCTTTGCGGCAAATTTTGCGGCAGAACTGGCCGCAGCAGACATCGCACATGAAGGCGTAACTTGGTTTGCCACTCCACGTCGTTTGGCACTGAAAGTGGCCAATTTGGCAGAAAGCCAACCGGATCGCGTCGTTGAAAAACGTGGTCCAGCAGTCAACGTTGCATTTGATGCCGATGGCAAGCCAACCAAAGCCGCTGAAGGCTGGGCGCGTGGCAATGGCATCACGGTGGAACAAGCAGAACGTCTAGTCACAGACAAAGGCGAATGGCTGCTGTTCAAAGAACAAGTGCAAGGCCAACAAACCGCTTCTGTTGTCGTGGAAATGGCTGCCAAAGCGCTGGCTAACCTGCCGATTGCGAAACCGATGCGTTGGGGCGATAAAGAAACCCAATTTATCCGCCCAGTGAAAACACTGACTATCCTGTTTGGTAGCGAACTGATCCAAGGCGAAATCCTAGGCGTGAAATCTGACCGCATCGTACGTGGTCACCGTTTCATGGGCGAACCTGAGTTCACCATCGAATCGGCTGAGCAGTATCCTGCGATCCTTGAAGAGCGCGGCAAAGTCATCGCTGACTACGCGACTCGTAAAGCGATGATCATTGAAGGCTCACAACAAGCGGCTAAACAGCTCGGCGGTATCGCGGATCTGGAAGATGCGCTGGTAGAAGAAGTGACCTCGCTGGTGGAATGGCCAGTGGTCATGACTGCGAAATTTGAAGAAAAATTCCTCAAAGTTCCGGCAGAAGCTTTGGTGTACACCATGAAAGGTGACCAAAAGTACTTCCCAGTTTATGACGCGAACAAAAAACTGCTGCCTAACTTCATCTTCGTTTCGAACATCGAATCGAAAGAGCCTCGCCACATTGTGGAAGGTAACGAGAAGGTGGTTCGTCCACGTCTGGCTGATGCAGAGTTCTTCTTTAATACTGACCGTAAGCGCCCACTGGTGGATCGCCTATCTCTGCTGGAAAACGCGATTTTCCAACAGCAACTCGGCACGATTAAAGACAAAACCGACCGCATTACTGAACTGGCTGGCTACATCGCAGAACAGATCGGTGCTGACGTGGAGAAATCTAAGCGTGCAGGCTTACTGGCAAAATGTGACCTAATGACCTCGATGGTGTTTGAATTTACCGACACCCAAGGCGTGATGGGTATGCACTATGCGCGTCACGATGGCGAAGCAGAAGAAGTTGCAGTTGCGCTGAACGAGCAGTACATGCCACGTTTCGCGGGTGATGAACTGCCAAGCCGTGGTGTTTCAGCTGCAGTCGCAATGGCTGACAAACTCGATACTATCGTAGGTATCTTTGGTATTGGTCAGGCGCCGAAAGGCAGTGACCCATTTGCTCTGCGTCGTGCTTCACTGGGTGTACTGCGTATTCTGGTTGAGTACGGCTACCAGTTGGATCTGGTGGATTTGATCGCCAAAGCCAAATCACTGTTTGGTGACCGCCTCACTAACGCCAACGTTGAGCAGGAAGTGATCGAGTTTATGCTTGGCCGTTTCCCAACCTGGTACCAAGATGCGGGCTTTAGCATCGACATCATCCAAGCGGTACTGGCGCGTAACCCAACCAAACCCGCCGACTTTGATCAGCGTGTGAAAGCCGTATCGCACTTCCGCGCTCTTGAAGAAGCCGAAGCACTGGCTGCTGCCAACAAGCGTGTAGGCAACATTCTGGCTAAGTACGATGGCGAATTGGGTGAAGAAATCGATCTGGCTCTGCTGCAAGAAGATGCGGAAAAAGCCTTAGCCGAAGCCGTCGAAATCATGGCAGAAGCGTTAGAACCAGCCTTTGCAACTGGTAACTACCAAGAAGCCCTGAGCAAACTTGCTGGCCTGCGCGCCCCTGTCGATGCCTTCTTCGACAACGTAATGGTTATGGCTGACGATGAAGCACTGAAGAAGAACCGTCTAACGCTGCTCAACAAGCTGCGTAATCTGTTCCTACAAATTGCCGACATTTCGCTCCTGCAAAAATAATCTGCAGCACGATAATTTCATCATCTAAGCAAATCAATCAAAGTGGCCAGTAACCCACGGCCGCTTTGAGTCACCAAACGTTAAGCCCAACTCGTAAGAGTTGGGCTTTGTTTTTGATCGTCACAAAAATAGTGCTTTGCCTCTCAAAAACATTGCGGTATGTTCAAGAACTACTCTAAACGGCGGAGATTCCACCGGTACATTCGTTTCGCAAACACACAATCAATGATCAGGTAGTCGAGCAATGCAGTATTCCTCTTTTGGCGAAAAGTTTAATCGCTACTCCGGTATTACCCAGTTAATGGATGATTTGAACGATGGTCTGCGCACTCCGGGCGCGATCATGCTTGGTGGAGGTAATCCTGCCGCCATTCCTGCCATGCTCGATTATTTTCATAACACCAGCGCCGAAATGCTGGCCGATGGTTCACTACTCAATGCCATGACCAATTACGACGGTCCACAGGGCAAAGATGTGTTTGTAAAATCTCTCGCGACGCTGCTGCGTGAGACTTATGGCTGGAATATCAGCGAAAAAAACATCACCTTGACCAACGGCAGCCAGAGTGGCTTTTTCTACCTGTTTAACTTGTTTGCCGGCAAACAACCCGATGGTTCACACAAAAAAAATCCTCCTGCCCCTCGCGCCAGAATATATTGGCTACGGTGATGCAGGCATTGATGAAGATATTTTTGTCTCCTACCGTCCGGAGATTGAGCTGCTCGATAAAGGACTCTTCAAATACCATGTGGACTTTTCTGAGCTGAAAGTCGATGAGTCGGTGGCCGCGATCTGTGTTTCTCGCCCCACCAACCCAACCGGTAATGTGTTAACCGAAGAGGAAATCCACAAACTCGACCAATTAGCACGTGATAACGGTGTGCCTTTAATTATCGACAATGCTTACGGCGTGCCATTCCCTAACATCATTTTTGAAGACGTTGAGCCGTTTTGGAACGACAACACCATCTTGTGCATGAGCCTGTCCAAACTTGGTCTGCCCGGCCTTCGCTGCGGCATTGTGATCGCCAATGAAGCAGTGACTCAAGCGCTGACCAACATGAATGGCATCATCAGCTTAGCGCCTGGCAGTATGGGGCCAGCACTGGTGCAGCGCATGATTGAAAAAGGCGATCTGCTCAAATTAAGCGAGCAGGTGATCAAGCCGTTTTACCGCCAGAAAGCGCAACATGCGGTGGAGCTGCTGCAAAGTGCGATTGATGATCCGCGTTTTCGCATCCATAAACCGGAAGGGGCGATCTTCCTCTGGCTGTGGTTTGACGAACTACCGATCACGACGATGGAGCTTTACCAACGTTTGAAAGCGCGTGGCGTATTGATTGTACCGGGCGAATATTTCTTTATCGGCCAGCCACAAGAGTGGCCGCACGCTCATCAGTGCTTACGCATGAACTATGTGCAGAATGAACAAGCGATGGAGCAAGGCATTACCATCATCGCCGAAGAAGTACAAAAAGCGTATCAACAAGCTAACGTCTAAATACCTAAACTGGAAAATGCAAAAAGCCCGCGAATCTTGCGGGCTTCTTTTTATCTAGCGTTCAGTGCGTTAAAACGCTGCGCAGAGTTATTTGTTTTCCAGCAGGTGCTTGCCGTTAATCGCAATTTTGCGTGGCTGCATCGCTTCTGGAATTTCGCGCTCTAAATCAATGTGCAGCAGGCCATGTTCCATGGTCGCGCCAGTGACTTTCACGTAATCCGCTAATTGGAATTTACGTTCAAAATCGCGCTCGGCAATGCCCTGATAGATGTAGTTTTTGCTCTCTTCAGGTTTACGCTCACCGCGCACAATCAAAGTATTCTCTTGTTGAGTAATATCGATCTCTTCATCGCCAAAACCGGCTACCGCCATGGTAATACGATATTGGTTGTCTTCTTTTTGCTCGATATTGTATGGAGGGTATCCGCCTTGGGCGTTTTTCGCCGCGGTGCTTTCCATCATGTTCAGTAGACGGTCAAAGCCAATTGCGTTGCGGTACAGTGGAGTAAAATCTACAGTTCTCATATTCCTATCCTCTTTGATTAAGCAATAGTCTTAACAATGACTTGTTAAGTCGCCCGATCCATTCTTATGACCTGAATCGGCACAGTTTCAGTTAGGTAACGCGCTCCTCAATTGAGCAAGGGCGTTATTCCAGTTCAGAGGTCCTAGCGGCATCCTCTTCATTTCCAGATATAAGGTCGCTCAAAACCATTTCAAGTTTTTGCCAAAAAAAATTTTGAAAAAAAGCCCGACACTGAGTCGGGCTAATTTGGATAATGCACTTTATCCTAACTTAACGGCCTTTGTTTTTGCGTGGCTTAATCACTGAACTCTCTTGCGCTTTTTCTTGCTTCTGCTTGCGCTTCTCTTTGAGCGTTAATTGCGGTTTTTTCATCTCTTGTTTACTCATGACAAACTCCTTATGACTGGCATAACAGACATGGGCAGAGCTTGGTTTGATTGCCCATGCTTATGTGTTTAACGTGAGTAATGGCAAAGCAATGGCGCTGTCCCCAAATCGACAACTCAAACACTTCATGCTGACGACGACCAAATAAAGCGGCACCAAGCAAGGAGTCGCAAGTCACGCCACCATGTATTTCGTCCTGATGTTCAGGTGCGACAAGAGTGACTTGAAACGCAAGCTGACGGTGAGCATCCACTAAGCTCACCGTATCCCCAAGCTTAATGCGGTGTGGCGCTCGCTCAGTAGGTGAACGAGGTTGATCAAGCTTCTCGAACAACTCGAGCAGCAACAAAGGGGATTGATAGGTGAAAAAGCGGCTGCGTAGCCACCAACCGGCGAGATAACGCCGAATATTCAGAGATAACCGTTTCAGCATGAGATTTCCTTTGCTCATTCCATTACCAACAATGACAAATCGATGAGTGTGCCCGGGAGTGAAAACACTCCCGGCTCAATTCACAAAGGCAACCATCCTGACCTCCGGTCGGTAAACGATGAATAATAAAGGGTTCACAAGCCACTATAGTGGCTAA
Source organism: Vibrio mimicus CAIM 602 (assembly GCF_000338875.1). Classification (GTDB taxonomy): domain Bacteria; phylum Pseudomonadota; class Gammaproteobacteria; order Enterobacterales; family Vibrionaceae; genus Vibrio; species Vibrio mimicus. Next base: position 25,168 of record NZ_AOMO01000028.1, read on the forward strand.
AAAAACGAATGCAACTCAATGAAATTTAGGAAAAAAATGAAAGCCTAATAAACTAAATTTCAGGATAGAAAAGCCTTACTTCTCGCCCGTTTTTAGCGCATTAGGCCAAGAAGCATAGATATTCGACACAAAATTTTTATTGCGCTCTTTTATGCTTCCTAAAAGCTGAACGAGTCATGTAATTGGCGTAGATAAGAGCCACCAACATTTCAGCGGCTTCAATATGAAAGGGATTAAAAGGATAAAAAAAGCAGCGCCACAGCGCTGCTTTTTAATCGCAGATTGTTAATCAACCAAACGCTTATACGTCGAGGTTGGCCACTTTCAGTGCGTTGGTTTCGATAAATGCACGACGTGGTTCAACTTGATCACCCATTAGAGTAGTGAACAGCTCATCCGCGCCTACCGCATCTTCGATGGTCACTTGCATCATACGACGAGTGTCTGGATCCATCGTGGTTTCCCACAGCTGATCTGGGTTCATTTCACCTAGACCTTTATAACGTTGGATAGACAGACCGCGACGCGATTCTTTGATCAACCACTCTAGTGCTGCTGCAAAGCTGCTGATCGGCTGAACACGTTCACCACGCTTGATGAAAGCACCAGCTTCAATCAAACCGTCCAGCGCTTCAGACAGATCCGCCAGTTTGGCGTACTCTTTCGAGTTGATCAGATCCGCGCTCAATAAGTATTCATGAGTCACACCGTGGGTACGTACCTGAACTTTTGGCAGGTACACATTCAGCTCAGCATTGTGTTCAACCAGAACGCTGTATTGGCTCGCTCCGACTTCTTTAGCATTCAGTTGTTCTACTAAACGCTGTGTCCAAGCTTCAACCGCCGCTTTGTCAGCACACAAGTCAGCATTGATGCGTGGTACGTAAATCAGCTCATGCAGCATCGCGTAAGGGTAACGGCGGCTCATGCGCTCAACCAGTTTGATCGCAGCGTTGTACTGCTGAACCAGCTTCTCAAGCGGTTCACCCGCCAATGCAGGAGCATCGGCATTCACGTGCAGCTCTGCGCCATCCATCGCCAGTGCCACTTGGTATTGGTTCATCGCGTCTTCATCTTTGATGTACTGCTCTTGTTTGCCTTTCTTCACTTTGTAGAGTGGTGGCTGAGCAATGTAGATGTAACCACGCTCAATCAGCTCAGGCATTTGGCGGTAGAAGAAGGTCAACAGCAGAGTACGAATGTGCGAGCCGTCGACGTCCGCATCGGTCATGATGATGATGTTGTGGTAACGCAGTTTATCTGGGTTGTATTCATCACGGCCGATACCACAGCCTAATGCAGTGATCAGGGTCGCGACTTCTTGTGAAGACAACATCTTGTCAAAACGTGCTTTTTCTACGTTGAGGATTTTACCTTTCAGCGGCAGAATCGCTTGATTCTTACGGTTACGGCCTTGCTTAGCTGAACCGCCCGCTGAGTCTCCTTCCACTATGTAGAGTTCAGACAATGCTGGGTCTTTTTCCTGACAATCCGCCAATTTGCCTGGCAAACCAGCTAAGTCTAGCGCGCCTTTACGACGAGTCATTTCACGTGCTTTACGCGCTGCTTCACGAGCACGCGCCGCATCAATAATCTTCGAACAAACGTTTTTCGCTTCGCTTGGGTTTTCCGCCAGGAAATCCGCCAGCTTCTCATTCATGGCTGACTCAACCGCGGATTTCACTTCCGAAGAAACCAGCTTATCTTTGGTTTGGCTCGAGAATTTAGGATCCGGTACTTTCACCGAAACCACCGCCGTTAAGCCTTCACGCGCATCATCACCCGAGGTTGCCGCTTGGGCTTTCTTCGAGAAGCCTTCTTTGTCCATGTAGTTGTTCAAAGTACGGGTCAACGCACCACGGAAACCGGCTAAGTGGGTACCGCCATCACGCTGTGGGATGTTGTTGGTAAAGCAGTAGATGTTTTCTTGGAAACCATCGTTCCACTGCATTGCCACTTCCACGCTGATGCCATCTTCACGCTCTTGGTTGAAGTGGAATACTTTTTCATGGATCGGCGTTTTGTTACGGTTCAAGTGGGTAACAAACGCTTGAATACCACCTTCATACATGAAGTGGTCTTTCTTATCTTCTTCACGCTCATCCGTCAGCTTGATCGACACGCCAGAGTTCAGGAATGACAGCTCACGCAGGCGTTTAGCCAGAATGTCGTAATGGAATTCGATATTGGTAAAAGTCTGTGCACTAGGCCAGAAACGTACGGTAGTACCGGTACGCTCAGTCTCACCCACTACAGACAACGGTGCTTGTGGCACACCGTGATGGTAAGTTTGGGTGTGAATCTTGCCACCACGATAAATGGTAAGCAGCACTTTTTCTGACAGGGCATTCACTACCGACACACCTACCCCGTGTAGACCACCGGAGACTTTATAGGAGTTGTCGTCAAATTTACCGCCTGCGTGCAGTACGGTCATGATGACTTCTGCGGCAGATACTTTCTCTTCAGGATGCATTTCAGTCGGGATACCACGACCGTCATCGCTGACTGACACTGAGTTGTCTTCGTGGATAGTGACCACGATGTCTTTACAGTAACCCGCCAACGCTTCATCAATTGAGTTATCTACCACCTCAAAAACCATGTGGTGCAGACCGGTGCCATCATCAGTGTCGCCGATGTACATACCCGGACGCTTACGTACCGCATCCAGACCCTTCAGTACCTTAATACTCGATGAATCGTAATTGTTCGACATGAGTTACTCTCTCACTCTGTTTATCCTTGCTCTATTACACCGTGGGCAACATGAAATGTTTTACTGGACTCATCCAACATATCCGCCACTTGGCTTTCGGTAATAGAACTTACAAAAACCTGCGCCCCCGTCCCTTTTAGGCTATCTGCCAAACGTTGGCGACGTAGGCTATCCAACTCGGAAGCAAAATCATCGATAAGATAAATGCATTGCTTTCCCGTCAACTCGGTCAGGTGCTGCCCTTGCGCTACTCGCAAAGCACACACCATTAACTTCAGTTGTCCCCGTGACAACACATCTTCCACCGGAGTTGCGTTTACTTTAATCCGCAAATCGGCTTTGTTGGGTCCGCTAAAGGTGTAACCCAACTGCTGATCCCGTTCGAAGTTTTTTTCCAGAATCGATTGATAAGGCTGATCTTTTTCCCAACCTCGATAATACTTTAAGTCGATATCGAATTCTGGCAAAAATGTGCGACATAGTTGTTCTGCCACACATTTCAATTGATTGACGTAACTTTCACGCCACTGGTCAATCTGCTCTGCCAAACGTGCTAATTCCTGATCCCAATAACTGAGTTCACGGTAGCTTTGTGCACTTTTCAACAGCGCATTACGCTGCTTGCTGAGTCGCTTAAACCGACCCCAAGCATCATAAAATGCGGGCTCGGTATGAAACACACCCCAATCGATAAATGCACGACGCTGTTTCGGTCCATCGGTCAGCAGTTCAAAGCCTTCCGGATGAATCAATTGCAGCGGCAAAATCTGCGCTAATTGCGCCAACTTTTGCCCAGTTTGGCCGCCTATTTTAACCTCAGTTGAGCCGTCACGCTGCTTATTAATGCCGACAGGTAGCTCAAATTGATCAGAGGTCAAAGAATGCTCACAAATTCGACCATGAACAAACAGTTCTGGGCATTCATTTTGAATAATCCGCCCCGTCAGCGAGCTTTTAAATGAACGGCCATGACCGAGCAGATAAATCGCCTCAAGCACACTGGTTTTACCGCTGCCGTTAGGCCCGATAAGAAAGTTAAAGCCTGCTGATAGGCGAATATCACAGGCTTTAATATTACGAAACTGTTGGATAACTAACCGGGAAAGCGGCATGGTAACTCGGTTATACCTTTAGAGACGGATTGGCATCACCACATACATGGCGCTGTCATCATCAACATTCTCAACCAAGGCACTGGCGTTGGCATCCGACATGGATACACGCACATTTTCGCAACGCAGCGTGTTAAGCACATCCAAGATGTAGCTGACGTTAAAACCAATCTCAATCGGCTCGCCTTCAAAGCTCACATCCAGCAACTCTTCCGCTTCTTCTTGCTCTGGGTTATTGGCAGTAATGCGCATTTCGTTATCGGCCAGATTAACGCGCACACCACGGAATTTTTCATTCGACAGAATCGCTGCACGCGAAAATGCCTGACGTAATTCCTCACAACCCGCTTGTAGCGTTTTGCTGGTATGTTGCGGCAATACGCGGCGATAATCAGGGAAACGACCATCAACCAACTTCGAAGTAAACACAAAGTGATTCACTTCTGCACGCAAGTTAGAGTGGCCGATTTGCAGCACCACAGGTTGCTCTGGCGCATCGAGCAGTTTCACCAGCTCGAGTACCCCTTTACGCGGCACAATGATCTGCTTTTGCGCAAAATCCGCACCCAACTGAGCTTGCGCCACCGCCATACGGTGACCATCGGTCGCGACTGAACGCAAGGTGGTGCCATCAATTTCAAACAGCATGCCGTTTAAGTAGTAGCGTACATCTTGGTTGGCCATGGAAAACTGCGTTTTCTCAATCAGGCCACGCAGCTCCGCTTGAGTCAGTGAGACTTGCACTTCACTTTGCCAATCTTCGATGTTCGGGAAATCATTGGCAGGTAAAGTTGCGAGCGAGAAACGGCTACGACCAGAACGTACTTGGATGCGATCGCCTTCTAACAGCACAGTGATCACTGCACTATCTGGCAAACCACGGCAAATATCTAAAAACTTACGCGCAGGAACCGTAATGCTGCCTGCTTCAAATTCACCTTCTAACGTCACACGGCTGATCAGTTCCACTTCCAAATCGGTGGCTGTCATCGACAGTTGATTTTCTTCCACCTTGAGCAACAAATTACCCAAGATCGGCAAGCTGGCGCGGCCACCTAAAGTGCCAGACACCTGCTGCAATGGTTTAATCAAGTGGCTACGTTCAATGGTAAATTTCATAGTCTTCTCTTAAACGGAGTGAAAGCGAAATACGCAAGTGCGCTAACCATAGCGCAAATTAAGAGGAAAGCGTACGAATCAGGTTCGAATAATCTTCTTTGATATCGTGACTCTCTTCGCGCAATTGCTCGATTTTACGGCAGGCGTGTAACACAGTCGTGTGGTCACGACCGCCAAACGCATCACCAATCTCAGGCAAGCTGTGGTTGGTCAGCTCTTTAGCTAATGCCATCGCCAATTGACGAGGACGAGCGACCGAACGCGAACGGCGTTTTGAGAGCAGATCCGCCACCTTAATTTTGTAGTATTCGGCAACGGTTTTCTGAATGTTATCAATCGTGACCAGCTTTTCTTGCAGTGCTAATAAGTCACGTAGCGCTTCACGCACGAAATCAATCGTGATCGGGCGACCGGTAAAGTTGGCGTTGGCGATCACGCGGTTCAGTGCGCCTTCCAACTCACGTACGTTAGAGCGTAGACGTTTAGCAATAAAGAAAGCCACTTCATCCGGCAGATGAATTTGGTGATCTTCGGCTTTTTTCATCAAGATCGCGACGCGGGTTTCCAATTCCGGCGGCTCGATCGCTACCGTTAAACCCCAACCAAAACGCGATTTGAGACGATCTTCCACCCCATTGATCTCTTTAGGATAACGGTCAGAGGTCAAAATAATCTGTTGATTGCCTTCCAATAATGCGTTGAAGGTGTGGAAAAATTCTTCCTGTGAACGCTCTTTGTTGGCAAAAAACTGAATATCGTCGATCAGCAAAGCATCCACACTGCGATAGTAGCGTTTGAATTCTTCAATCGCGTTATTTTGCAGGGCTTTAACCATGTCTTGCACGAAACGCTCAGAGTGCATATACACCACTTTTGCGTTTGGGTTGTTATCAACAATCGCGTTGCCCACCGCATGCAGCAGGTGAGTTTTACCCAAACCGGTGCCGCCATACAAAAAGAGGGGGTTATACGCCGCGCCAGGGTTATCCGATACTTGGCGAGCCGCCGCTAAACCTAACTGGTTGGATTTACCTTCTACGAAGTTGTTGAACTTGTGTTTAGGGTTCACGTTCGAGCGGTGAGTAATATCGGCCGCAGCGCTGTCATCATCCCACGTTTTATGGATAGGTTTACGCTGCGCCAATTGCGCAGGAGCCGATGATTCGGCCGCAACATCCGCTGCCGTACGCACAGGCGCAGGTTTTGGTGCAACCACAGGGCGACTACCCACTTCAAAACGCAAGTTAGGTACATCATTGCCACTGAATTCCATCAGCAGACGGTTGATGTTGTTGAGGTACTTATCGCGGACCCAATCCAACACAAAGCGGTTCGGGGCGAACAAAGTGAGAGTATTGTCATTGAGCTCCGCTTGAAGCGGACGCACCCACATACTGAATTCTGCGGCAGGTAGCTCTTCCTGAAGCCGTTGCAAACATTGCAACCATAGCGAAGATGACACGATTCCCTCACTCAAAAATCAACGATCGGTAAAGAGGGGCAATTCTACCTGTTGATAACTCAGATCGCCAGCGCTGGATCAACGATCCAGTGAATAAGATCTAAGTTATTCACATTATTTTATGGCTAATAAGTAAGATCCTCACACATTTTACGCGTGCTACCCACATAAAGATCCACATATCTAAAGATCTTTAGCAGTTATCCCCACCTTTTTGATTTTGATCAGTTATTGTTAATAACTACTGGTTATTTCTTTTAATGATTTAATTACCAGTAGTATATAAACATAAATGATACAGGAGTCACACAATGAAACACTGGTTTAACATCGCTCTGGCTGCCCTAGCCCTTTCTTCTGCTACTGTTCAGGCCGCCACTGATGTCAAAGTCGGCATGTCTGGCCGTTACTTCCCTTTCACTTTCGTGAAAAAAGACGAGCTGCAAGGCTTTGAAATTGACGTATGGAATGAAATTGGCAAACGCAATGATTATAAGGTGGAGTTTGTTACCGCGAACTTCTCAGGTTTGTTTGGCCTGCTAGAAACTGGGCGCATCGACACCATTTCTAACCAAATCACTATCACTGATGCACGTAAAGCCAAATATCTGTTTTCTGATCCATATGTAATTGATGGCGCGCAAATCACCGTACGTAAAGGTAATGACTCCATCAAAGGTATTGAAGACCTTGCGGGTAAAACGGTTGCGGTAAACTTAGGTTCTAACTTCGAGCAACTGCTACGCAGCCATGACAAAGACGGCAAAATCAACATCAAAACCTACGATACTGGGATTGAACACGATGTTGCTTTAGGTCGTGCTGATGCTTTCGTGATGGATCGTCTTTCAGCGCTTGAGCTGATTGAAAAGACGGGTCTACCACTACAACTAGCGGGTTCACCGTTTGAAACTATCGAAAACGCTTGGCCATTTGTGAACAACGAAAAAGGTCAACAACTGCAAGGTGAAGTCAATAAAGCACTCGCTACCATGCGCACTGACGGTACGTTAAGCAAAATCGCCATCAAGTGGTTTGGCACAGATATCTCTCAATAATTCTAGTACTCCAAGCTAGACTCTATAAAGGTGGGGATCGGTATCCCCACCTTTCGCTATTCTAATGAGGAAAGTAGATGGGTTTTGACTTTCACTACATGCTTGAGTTGCTGCCGATATTGCTCAAATATCTGGGGACAACACTCGAAATGGCAAGTTGGGGATTGGTCTTTGCGCTGATTTTGGCTCTGGTTTTAGCCAATATTCGAGTGTTCAAAGTGCCTGTTTTGGATCCACTCAGCCAGCTCTACATCAGCTTCTTTCGTGGAACACCGCTGTTAGTGCAGCTCTTTTTGCTTTACTACGGCTTGCCACAAATTTTTCCGCTATTAGTAGGACTAGACGCATTCAGCGCCGCGGTGATCGGTTTAACCCTGCATTTTGCCGCTTACATGGCGGAAAGCATCCGTGCAGCCATCATTGGTATAGATCGTAGCCAGATGGAAGCCAGTTTGTCGGTGGGTATGACCACTTCGCAAGCAATGCGCCGGATCATCTTGCCGCAAGCCGCACGTGTCGCTTTGCCCTCTTTGATGAACTACTTCATTGATATGATCAAATCGACCTCGCTGGCTTTTACCCTTGGCGTGGCGGAAATCATGGCCAAAGCGCAAATGGAAGCATCTTCCAGCTTCCGCTTCTTCGAAGCCTTCCTTGCGGTTGCCCTCATCTATTGGGTAGTGGTTTTGGTGTTAACTCGCCTGCAATCTTGGGCGGAACAGAAACTCAATAAGGCGTACGCACGATGATCGCTCTAAACAATATCCACAAACAGTTTGGTGCTAGTGAAGTGCTTAAGGGCATCGATCTCGAAATCCAGCGCGGCGAAATCGTGGTTATCATCGGCTCCAGCGGAACCGGCAAATCTACCCTACTGCGTTGTGTGAATTTTCTTGAACAAGCAGATCAAGGCACCATCAGCATCGATGAACTCACCGTTGATACCCAGCGGCATACGAAAGCCGATGTGCTCGCTCTGCGCCGTAAAACCGGGTTTGTGTTTCAAAACTACGCGCTATTCGCTCATTTAACTGCGCGGGAAAACATCGCCGAAGCTTTGATCACCGTGCGAGGTTGGAAAAAAGATCAAGCCCACCAGCGGGCGCAACAAATCCTCGATGATATTGGTCTTGGAGAGAAAGGCGATAGCTACCCTGCCGCACTGTCGGGTGGCCAGCAACAACGCGTAGGCATTGGCCGAGCCATGGCTCTACAGCCGGAGTTACTGCTGTTTGATGAACCCACCTCCGCCCTAGACCCAGAATGGGTCGGTGAAGTGTTGGCACTGATGAAAAAATTGGCGACACAACACCAGACCATGCTGGTGGTCACCCATGAGATGCAGTTTGCCAAAGAGGTGGCGGATCGGGTGATCTTTATGGCGGAAGGAAATATTGTTGAGCAAGGTTCTCCACAGGATATTTTTGACCATCCACAGGATCCTCGCTTACGAAAATTCCTTAATCAAGTCGGGATCCGTTAAGGATCCTTGAGATTTTATTGTTTGCCCGTATAATCGGCCGACCGGAAATAAAGTGGCAACCAGAATGAATAAGCTCATTGAGTGAGTTCGGACTGGAGAAAACCGAATCATTGACACCTTTTGTGACAGTGATTACAATTCCGCCTCTTTGTTGAGAGGCGTCGGCGTCTTCAGTGAAGACCATAATGCCCACGCCGGGTTAACCAAGAACCTAAAACTACTGATCAGTAAAGGTAACATCATGTCTAAACGCACTTTTCAACCTTCAGTTCTGAAGCGCAAGCGTACTCACGGTTTCCGTGCTCGCATGGCGACTGCGAACGGTCGTAAAGTTCTGAATGCACGTCGTGCAAAAGGCCGTAAGCGCCTTTCAAAATAATCTCGAATTATTTTGAGTACGTACGCATTCAATCGGGAGTTACGTTTGTTAACTCCCGAACATTATCAAAAAGTCTTCCAGCAAGCTCACAGTGCTGGTTCTCCTCATCTCACAATCATCGCTCGCGCTAATAACCTTTCTCATCCTCGTTTGGGACTCGCGGTTCCTAAAAAGCAGATCAAAACTGCCGTAGGCCGTAATCGATTCAAACGCCTCTGTCGAGAAAGCTTTCGCTTACATCAAAATCAACTTGCTCACAAAGATTTTGTTGTCATTGCCAAAAAGAGCGCGCAAGATTTGAGCAATGAAGAACTGTTTAACTTGCTTGGCAAACTATGGCAACGCCTCTCTCGCCCTTCTCGTGGTTAGCCATTGGTATTGTAAAACTTTACCAGTGGTTCATTAGTCCACTCATCGGCCCACGCTGTCGATTCACTCCAACTTGTTCCACGTATGCGATAGAAGCGCTGCGAGCTCACGGTTTTATAAAAGGATGTTGGTTATCCACCAAACGTCTATTAAAATGCCACCCTTTGAACGAAGGGGGCTTTGACCCCGTTCCACCAGTCCAAAAACAAGACAGAGATAAATAACGATGGATTCTCAACGTAATATCTTGTTAATCGCCTTGGCATTGGTTTCTTTCCTACTGTTTCAACAATGGCAAGTAGCAAAGAACCCAGCACCGCAAGCGACACAGCAGGCCCAATCCACAGGCGCAGCTCCTGCACCTTCATTTTCAGATGAGTTAGATCCAACGCCTGCACCAAATGCGGCAGCGCAGGCAAAGACCATTACCGTCACCAGTGATGTGCTGACTCTGTCTATCGATACGCTCGGCGGCGATATCGTGAGTGCAAAGCTGAATCAGTACTCCGAAGAACTGGATTCGTCTGAGCCTTTTGTCTTGTTGCAAAACACCCAAGGCCATCAGTTTATTGCACAAAGTGGTTTAGTCGGCCCACAAGGCATTGACGTTACCAGCAATAACCGCCCAGCTTACCAAGTGAGTGCAGATAGCTTCTCTCTGGCCGAAGGCCAAGATGAATTGCGCATTCCGATGACGTATCAAGCGAATGGCATTGATTACACCAAAACCTTCATCCTCAAGCGTGGTAGCTATGCAGTGGATGTGGTGTTTGACGTAGCCAACAACTCAGGTAATGCAGCCACTTTAGGTATGTATGCTCACCTGCGCCAAAATCTGCTGGATTCTGGTGGCAACTTAGCCATGCCAACTTATCGTGGTGGTGCGTACTCAACGAGCGATGTTCGTTACAAGAAGTACAGCTTCGACGATATGAAAGATCGTAACCTCAGTGTACCAAACGATGTGACGGTAAACTGGGTAGCGATGATCCAGCACTACTTTGCTTCTGCATGGATCCCACGTGATGAGCCACAAGCTCAGCTTTACTCACGTGTTATTAATAATTTAGGTGATATGGGTATCCGTACACCAAACAAAACCATTGCTAACGGTGATAAAGCAGAATTTGAAGCTACCCTATGGGTAGGTCCAAAACTGCAAGACCAAATGGTCGCGGTAGCGCCTAACCTTGATCTGGTTGTGGACTACGGTTGGTTATGGTTCATTGCGAAACCACTACATTGGTTGCTGTCGTTTATTCAGAGCTTTGTGGGCAACTGGGGTGTGGCAATCATCTGCTTAACCTTTATTGTTCGTGGTGCGATGTACCCGCTTACCAAAGCACAATACACCTCAATGGCGAAAATGCGCATGCTGCAACCTAAACTGCAAGCAATGCGTGAGCGTATTGGCGATGATCGCCAACGCATGAGCCAAGAGATGATGGAACTGTACAAGAAAGAGAAAGTAAACCCACTTGGTGGCTGTTTACCAATCCTTCTGCAAATGCCAATTTTCATCGCTCTGTACTGGGCACTGATGGAATCGGTAGAGCTGCGTCACTCACCTTTCTTTGGCTGGATTCATGACCTGTCAGCACAAGATCCTTACTACATTTTGCCGCTACTGATGGGTGCGAGTATGTTCGTAATCCAGAAGATGAGCCCGACGACGATCACTGATCCAATGCAGCAGAAGATCATGACCTTCATGCCAGTGATGTTTACCTTCTTCTTCCTGTGGTTCCCATCAGGCCTGGTTCTGTACTGGTTGGTGTCGAACATCGTAACTCTTATCCAGCAAACGCTGATTTATAAAGCGCTGGAGAAGAAAGGCTTACACTCCAAGTAAGTTGGAGTAACTGATAAAGAGGCGGCCAAAAGGTCGCCTTTTTGTTGGTCGCTGTTTACAATGACGCTAATTCAATCCTGTTCAGGTAACACTATGACAACAGATACCATTGTCGCGCAGGCTACGGCACTTGGCCGTGGTGGTGTCGGCATTATTCGTGTATCAGGCCCACTGGCTGCCCACGTAGCACAGACGGTGACTGGACGCACGCTCAGACCCCGTTATGCCGAATACTTGCCTTTCACTGATGAAAATGGCCAGCAACTCGATCAAGGTATTGCGCTGTTTTTCCCTAATCCTCATTCGTTTACGGGTGAAGATGTACTTGAGCTGCAAGGCCACGGCGGTCCGGTAGTCATGGATATGCTTATCCGACGCATTCTGCAGATCAACGGCGTCCGCCCAGCGCGTCCCGGGGAGTTCTCAGAGCGCGCGTTTCTCAATGACAAGATGGACTTAACCCAAGCAGAAGCCATCGCTGACTTGATTGATGCCAGCTCAGAGCAAGCTGCAAAATCTGCGCTGCAATCACTACAAGGCGAGTTTTCCAAACGCATCCATACGCTTGTCGAGTCACTCATTCACCTACGTATCTACGTAGAAGCGGCGATTGATTTCCCAGAGGAAGAGATTGATTTTCTGGCCGATGGTAAGGTTTCTGCCGATCTACAAACCATCATCGATAATCTCGCCGCTGTGCGCCGTGAAGCTAACCAAGGCGCGATTATGCGCGAAGGAATGAAGGTAGTAATTGCTGGGCGTCCTAATGCCGGTAAATCCAGCCTACTCAACGCGCTTTCAGGTAAAGAGTCTGCCATCGTGACTGATATTGCCGGTACCACCCGTGATGTCCTGCGCGAGCATATCCACATTGATGGTATGCCACTGCACATCATAGATACCGCAGGGCTACGAGATGCCTCTGATGCGGTAGAAAAAATTGGTATCGAACGCGCGTGGGAAGAAATTCGCCAAGCCGATCGCGTGCTATTTATGGTGGATGGCACCACTACTGAAGCCACTGATCCGCAAGAAATCTGGCCTGACTTTGTCGATAAATTGCCAGAGAACATTGGGATCACCGTGATCCGTAACAAAGCGGATCAAACGGGTGAACCGCTGGGGATCTGCCATGTCAATCAACCGACGTTGATCCGCCTATCAGCTAAAACCGGTCAAGGTGTAGATGCGCTACGCCAACACCTAAAAGAGTGTATGGGGTTTGCAGGCAACCAAGAAGGTGGTTTCATGGCACGTCGTCGCCATTTAGATGCCCTAGAGCGCGCTGCGGAGCACTTGGATATTGGCCAGCAACAGCTCGAAGGCTATATGGCTGGAGAAATTTTGGCGGAAGAACTGCGTATTACCCAACAACATCTCAACGAAATTACTGGTGAATTCAGTTCTGATGATCTGCTTGGCCGCATTTTTTCTTCATTCTGTATCGGTAAATAACATCTCGTTTTTATCGGTTTATCTGTAGAACCTAAGGCACTGTTTATTCAGTTAAACAGTGCTTTTTTATTTTAATCAGAGTTGTTCCTTAGCTCATTAAGCACCCAAATTGATGTATTTAAAATGCAGATATTCCTCGATTCCATGTGAAGAACCTTCGCTGCCTAAGCCACTTTGCTTAACACCGCCAAACGGTGCGACTTCCGTCGTGACCAAACCAGCGTTGACGCCAACCATACCACTCTCCAACGCACGCGATACGCGGAAGATGCGTGACAAATTACGCGTGTAGAAATATGAGGCTAATCCAAACTCCGTCGCATTGGCTTTGTCGATAGCTTCTTGCTCCTCTTTAAAGCGAAACAGAGCAGCCACCGGACCAAACGTTTCTTCATGAGCAATCAACATATTATCAGCGGCATTGGCAATCACTGTTGGTTCGAAGAAAGTTGCACCGAGTGAATGACGTTTACCACCGACAAGAACTTGACCACCTTTGCTTATCGCATCAGCAACATGTTCTTCAATCTTAGTGACTGCGGCGACGTTGATAAGTGGGCCTTGCTGCACATCTGGTTCAAAACCGCTGCCTACCTTAATTGTGCCTACGCGCTCGGCAAAGCGTTGTGCAAATTCATCATAAATACTGTCTTGTACGTAAAAACGATTGGTACAAATACAGGTCTGCCCACTGTTACGATACTTTGATGCAAGCGCCCCCTCGATAGCTGCGTCTATATCCGCATCCTCGAACACGATGAAAGGAGCATTCCCACCCAACTCTAACGAGAGCTTCTTCATTGTGTCTGCGGATTGCCCATAAAGCAGCTTACCAACACGAGTGGATCCGGTAAAAGTTAGCTTACGTACGCGAGCATCAGCTGTCAGTTCACCACCAATCACTGCCGCATCACCCGTTACGACATTTACAACACCAGCTGGGATACCCACTTTTTCACGCTAATACCCCCCATAACAAACCGCTATAAGGAGTGAATTCAGCTGGTTTAACTACTATGGTACAACCTGCGGCCAATGCCGGGGCAACCTTGCGTGCCAGCATCAAGAAGGGAAAATTCCACGGCGAAATCGCCGCGACAACTCCAACAGGCTCACGAGTCACCAGAATTTGGCGATCTTTCCAAGGTGATGGAATGATTTCACCATTTATCCGTCGTGCTTCCTCTGCAAACCACTGGATGTAATCAGCACCCAACGTTATTTCTGCGCGAGCTTCAACCAGCGGCTTACCTTGCTCTAGAGTGAGCATAGCCGCGAGATCATCCAAGTTTTCGCGCACAAGTCGCGCCATCATTTGCAGCCGCTCTGCACGCTCAAATGCAGTGGTCATTGACCAGTGTTGAAAAGCCTCATGAGCAGCATCAATAGCCTGATGAGTTTCAATAGCGCCAGAAAGAGCTATGGTGCCAATCTGTTTACCCGTTGCTGGGTCTTCCACAGCCAAGGTACGACCATCATTGGCCCCCGTCCATTGACCATTAATGTAATTGGTTTCCCGCAACCAGTCCGTCGTTCGAATGTATTCCAGCATTACAATCACCTATGATCCTTAGAGAGAATTTCGTTAAGACTCTGTATTGGTACGGAAACCTTAAATACCGAACCAATACAAAGCTTCTCATGTTATGTCGTGATAACTAGGCCGAACTAGGCATCTAAACCTTCAACGATAAAAACACGATAGTCTGCTCCACGATGACGATAAACCCGAGCCGCTCTATAGGCCGAGCTGCGATACCATCGATGGGCATCTTCCATGGTGCGGAACTTGTTGATAACCACACCATCAACAGGTTCACCTTCCAACATGTCTAACGCACCGTAAAAGGCCAAACGCTCTATACTGTGTCCTTCACGAGCAAGTGGAGCCAAGCGAGCATAGTTATCCAACTCTGCTTGGTCGGTCACGCGCTCGCGGATCATCACCACATAAGCACTCATGGTTAGTTGCCCACACTCAAGTGGTTGAGCAACAATGTGGCGACGGGAGTCGAAGAGGCGGGATTTTGTCCCGTAATCAGCAGACCATCGTCCACCACATACGGAGCCCAATCATTACCACGAGAGAAGATCCCCCCTTTAGACTTCAGCTCATCTTCAACGAGAAACGGTACAACATCCGTCAGTTCTACTGCGGCTTCCTCGGTATTAGTAAAGCCCGTCACTAATTTGCCTTCGACAAGAGGGCGACCATCAGGCTTTTTGACGTGACGCAGCACCCCAGGTGCGTGGCAAACCAGTGCGACCGGTTTATTCGCCGCAAGGAAGTCTTCGATCAGCGAGATCGAATGTTTATCTTCAGCCAAATCCCAGAGTGGACCGTGACCACCAGGATAAAACACAGCATCAAAATCAGCTTGATTCACGCTATCCAAACGCACGGTTGCTGCAAGTTGAGCTTTGGATTGTTCATCTGCTGTGAAACGGTGAGTATCATCAGTTTGAAACGCAGGTTCGTTACTTTTAGGGTCGAGTGGAGGCTGCCCACCTTGAGGGGAAGCCAATACAATATCTGCGCCAGCATCTTTAAATACGTAATAAGGAGCGGCCAGCTCTTCAAGCCAGAAACCCGTTTTCTTGCCTGTGTTACCGAGCGTATCGTGGGAAGTTAGTATGATTAGAACTTTCATCTTAGGATCCTTCTGTCAAAAAATGCCACGCTAGAGATAGGTAGCTGTCGATATTGGGATTTAGACTTGCCGTGTCAGCTTGTCGGTAAGACGATAATGACTCCTGCCGATATATTTCAGAAATTTACTTCTATAATTTTAGATATACACATGAGGCTATATCTGGATGAGATACGATCTGAATCTGCTCCCTGTTTTCTGATGTTAATGGAGGAGCGAAGCGTGACTCGGGCTGCAGACCGACTGGGGATAACCCAACCTGCATTGTCCAATTCTCTGAACCGTCTGAGAGATACTTTTCAAGATCCGCTATTTATCCGAGAGAGGTATGGCATCAAACCAACACCGCTGGCTGAGGAAATTGCGCCAACGATTGCAGCCTCGCTGGCGCAGTTGGATGAGCTAATAGTAAACCAGCAAGAGTTTCAACCTGAAAACGCGGAGCGACTATTCACACTTGCGCCCAACAGCTATGTGGAACTGGTATTAATGCCAGCTCTTATTGCAAAAGCTCGGGCACTAGCCCCCAAGATCAAGTTCCGAATGACTCCATTTGGCAATGATCTGACCGAAACCGGAGCCATTTCTGGCACCACAGCATTAGTACTGGGCAGGATCGTGTCCCCTCCAGATAATTTTGTGGTTCAACATCTTATGGACGATGGACTCACCTGTGTGGTGCGTAAAGATCATCCTTATATTCAAGACCACATTTCCCGAGAGCAGTATGAGAAACTCAAGCACGTAAACGTACTCCCTCCAGGCAAATTACGGGCAGGCCTTTTCCAAGCCTTGGAGCAGCAGCACCTCAAACGAGAAGTAGCGGTTTCTGTCACTCATTTTCTCGCTGTACCAGAAATGCTGGCAGTGACGGATTACTGTGCAACACTCCCGAAACTCATAGGTAAAAGCCTTGAGCGAGACCCACGACTGAAGATACTGCCAGCTCCCGTTGATCTCGGTACTTTTCCCGTACAAATGGGATGGCATGTTCGTTATCGCCATGATCCTGCCCATAAATGGTTACGCTCGATGATCGAAGCGTTAGCCAAAGAGATAACTTCAAAAACCGAATAGGACTATCTTGATATTGGTTGATACCCACAATGATTAAACCATGCCATTGCTTTCAGTACATAGCTGAGAGAATATCTATGCCTTTGGTGAGTAAATGGGTACTGGTCGCATACAAATGGCTGGTTCTATAAAGACTTTCTGTATTGGGGAAATAGAGTAACGCTATGATTCATATCATTACTGGCAGCACCCTAGGCGGTGCGGAATATGTGGGTGATCACCTCAGCGATCTACTGCAAGAACAAGGATTTGATACCAAAATTCACAATCAGCCCAACTTCAATGACATTCCGGCAAAAGGAACTTGGTTGATCATCACGTCGACACACGGTGCTGGCGAATACCCAGATAACATCCAACCTTTCATTCAGGCACTGCAGAATACGCCACCCAACACTTCTGCGCTGCGTTATGCCGTCGTCGCAATTGGCGATTCCAGCTACGATACCTTCTGTGCTGCAGGTAAACACGCTTATCATCTTTTGGCTGATATTGGAGCAAAACCACTGGCCAACTGCTTCACTATCGATATTCAAGAACATCCCGTACCAGAAGATGCCGCTGAAGCTTGGTTAAAACGCGTCATCAACCGCTTCTAAGCAAGCAATCGAATCGATACCAAGAGCGGCGAATATGCCGCTCTTTTTTATGCTCTGTGGATAAACAAGAGCAATATGGAAAATCAAATGCTGATTTTTTAAGCAATCAGTATGTGGATAACTACACTATTATCCGGTGATCTTCCTATAGTTATCCATATAATAAGTTTTAGATCTCCAAGTGCCTGTGTATAACATAGGATTTTGATCCCAGCTAATCCTTGATCAGATCAGTGCTTGATCACATGATCTGATCCTTTCAAATTGCATGATCTTGTTGATCATTTTTTACTTATCCACAAGGATCATGCTCCTTAATAGTAGATCTAATAAAAAGATCTCTATATAGATCTTTATATATATTTAATTGCCTCTCACGATCGAAAAAGCAGGAAAGCGATTTTCTAGCCAACCGAAAGAGGTTAGAATACGCCTCTTTTGTTAACCCATAGTCTCAATGAATACCTGAGGTCGTTCATGCTTTATCACGAAACATTTGACGTCATTGTGGTTGGTGGCGGTCACGCAGGAACGGAAGCCGCACTCGCTGCAGCACGTACAGGACAGCGTACGTTACTTCTCACTCACAATATTGATACCTTAGGCCAAATGTCCTGTAACCCTGCTATCGGCGGGATCGGCAAAGGACATTTAGTCAAAGAAGTGGATGCGATGGGCGGTTTGATGGCACAAGCTATCGATCACGCAGGTATTCAATTCCGAACGCTGAACGCCTCGAAAGGCCCAGCTGTTCGCGCTACGCGTGCGCAGGCTGATCGTGCGCTCTATAAAGCTTATGTGCGTAGCGTTCTGGAAAACACACCGAATCTCACTCTGTTCCAACAAGCCGTGGATGATGTGATCGTCGAAAATGATCATATTCGCGGTGTAGTCACCCAGATGGGGCTGAAGTTTCATGCCAAAGCGGTGGTATTGACTGTAGGTACCTTCCTTGGCGGTAAGATCCACATTGGTCTAGAAAACTTCGCGGGTGGTCGCGCAGGGGATCCTCCATCGATCGCTTTGGCACACCGTCTACGTGAACTGCCATTTCGTGTTGATCGATTAAAAACAGGCACCCCCCCACGTATTGACGCCAATAGTGTTGATTTCTCGGTTCTGGAAGCGCAGCACGGTGACAATCCAACCCCTGTTTTCTCATTTATGGGTAAACGTGAGCATCATCCACGCCAAATTCCGTGCTACATCACGCATACCAATGAGCGTACCCATGATGTGATCCGCGCAAACCTAGATCGCAGCCCTATGTATGCTGGGATCATCGAAGGGATCGGCCCTCGTTACTGCCCATCGATCGAAGATAAGGTGATGCGTTTTGCAGATAAAAACAGCCATCAGATCTTTATCGAGCCAGAAGGTTTAACCACCACCGAACTCTATCCGAACGGAATTTCCACCAGCTTGCCATTTGATGTACAAGTGCAAATCGTGCGTTCAATGAAAGGTTTTGAGAATGCACATATTGTTCGTCCGGGCTACGCGATTGAATACGATTTCTTCGATCCGCGTGATTTGAAGCAGACTTACGAAACCAAATTTATCCATGGTTTGTTCTTTGCAGGCCAGATCAACGGTACGACGGGTTACGAAGAAGCGGCGGCACAAGGCTTAATGGCGGGTTTAAACGCAAGTTTGTACAGCCAAGACAAAGAAGGCTGGAGCCCACGTCGCGATCAAGCCTACATGGGTGTGTTGATTGACGATCTCTCAACAATGGGGACGAAAGAGCCGTACCGCATGTTCACTTCTCGTGCTGAATATCGTCTGCTGCTACGTGAAGACAACGCCGATCTGCGTTTGACGGAAAAAGCCCGCGAACTGGGTTTGGTGGATGATGAGCGTTGGGCGCGTTTCAACCAAAAAATCGACAACATGGCGAAAGAGCGTCAGCGTCTGCAAGAAACTTGGATGAATCCAAATTCTGTTGGCGTAGAACAGCTCAATGCTTTGCTGAAAACACCAATGTCGCGTGAGGCCAGCGGTGAAGATTTGTTGCGTCGCCCTGAAATGACCTATGAATTGCTCACCACTTTGCCAGCATTCACTCCAGCATTGGAAGATAGCGAAGCCGCTGAGCAAGTCGAAATTCAAGTGAAATACGATGGTTACATTCAACGCCAGCAAGATGAAATTGAAAAATCACTGCGCCACGAACACACCAAGTTGCCTATAGATCTGGATTACAAGCAAGTTAAAGGACTGTCTAACGAAGTGGTTCTGAAGTTAAGTACGGCTAAGCCAGAAACTATTGGTATTGCTTCACGCATCTCCGGCATCACTCCAGCGGCGATTTCCATTTTGTTGGTTCACCTGAAAAAACACGGCATGCTGAAGAAGGGAGAAGCGGCGTAATGAATCCGTTACGAGTCAAATTAGACGCCCTGATCAGTAACACCACGCTATCGGTGACGGAGCAGCAACGTGAGCAGTTAGTCGGTTATGTGCAACTGCTCGATAAATGGAACAAAGCGTACAACCTAACGTCTGTGCGTGATCCAATGGAAATGCTGGTGAAACACATTCTCGATAGTCTGGTAGTGAGTGTGCATCTTGAAGGTGAACGCTTTATTGATGTTGGAACTGGACCAGGGTTACCTGGGATCCCTCTGGCGATCATGCATCCGGATAAACAATTTGTGTTGCTTGATAGCCTCGGTAAGCGGATCCGTTTTTTGAAACAAGTGATCCACGAACTCAAGATCAACAATGTTTTACCTGTTCAGAGCCGAGTCGAAGAATTCGATCCTGAGCAAGGTTTTGATGGTGTGCTGAGTCGAGCCTTTGCTTCCATGACCGATATGGTTAATTGGTGCCAGCATCTGCCTAAACCGAACGGTGGAGTGTTTTTAGCACTTAAAGGCGTACGACCTGACGATGAAATCACCCTACTCCCAGAGTGGTGTTCTGTGACCGATATCAAAGCTTTGCAAGTTCCTGAGTTGGAAGGTGAGCGTCATCTTGTAATCTTATCGCGCAAGGGATAATAGCGAGGCATACCGTGGGTAAAATCGTAGCAATCGCCAATCAGAAAGGCGGAGTTGGGAAAACAACAACTTGTATTAATCTGGCGGCCTCTATGGCCGCGACCAAACGCAAAGTACTTGTCGTGGATCTTGACCCGCAAGGTAATGCCACTATGGCTAGTGGGGTCGATAAATATCAGGTTGATTCCACTGCTTATGAACTTTTGGTTGAGGGTGCACCGTTTGACCAAGTGGTATGCCGCAAAACAACCGGACATTACGATTTGATTGCGGCCAATGGTGATGTGACCGCCGCCGAAATCAAATTGATGGAAGTCTTTGCCCGTGAAGTGCGCTTAAAAAATGCTTTGGCGTCAGTGCGTGATAACTATGATTTCATCTTTATTGATTGTCCGCCTTCTTTAAACCTTCTTACAATCAATGCCATGGCAGCAGCAGATTCTGTGCTGGTTCCTATGCAATGTGAGTATTTTGCGTTGGAAGGTTTAACTGCATTGATGGATACGATCAGCAAATTAGCAGCCGTGGTGAACGATAACCTCAAGATAGAAGGTATATTGCGTACAATGTACGATCCACGTAATCGCTTAGCCAATGAAGTGTCTGATCAATTGAAAAAACACTTCGGTAGTAAAGTCTATCGTACGGTTATTCCACGTAATGTTCGTTTGGCGGAAGCGCCAAGTCATGGTAAGCCAGCGATGTATTACGATAAGCAATCGGCAGGGGCTAAGGCCTATTTGGCATTAGCTGGCGAGATGTTACGTCGCGAAGAGATTCCCGCATAAAACAACTATAGGAATTCGTTTACATGACTAAACGTGGTTTAGGAAAGGGACTGGATGCACTGCTGGCAACCAGTTCGTTAGCTCGCGAAAAACAACAAGTGGCTTCACTGAGTCAGTCGATGTCGACTGAAGGTGAGCTGGCTGATTTGTCCATTTCTAACCTTAAACCCGGTATCTATCAGCCGCGTAAAGATCTCTCGCCAGAAGCTCTAGAAGAGCTGGCTGCCTCTATTCAATCCCAAGGCATTATTCAGCCGATTGTTGTGCGCCACTTGTCAACGGGAGGCTATGAGATCATTGCCGGTGAACGTCGTTGGCGTGCAGCCAAGCAAGCAGGCTTAAAGCAAGTGCCTTGTTTGATCAAGCAAATAGAAGATCGTGCAGCGATCGCCATGGCCTTGATCGAGAACATTCAGCGTGAAGATCTGAATGCGATGGAAGAAGCGCAAGCCTTAGAGCGTTTGCAAAACGAATTTAGCCTCACCCACCAACAAGTGGCTGAGGTGATTGGTAAGTCACGTACAACAGTGACTAACCTACTGCGTCTTAACCAATTGAGTGATGACGTGAAGCGTTTGCTGGAAACTAAACAGCTGGAAATGGGCCATGCTCGTGCCCTGCTTATGCTAGAAGGTGAGCAACAAGTTGAAGTAGCCCAGCAGGTGGCGAAGAAGCAGATGACAGTTCGTCAGACCGAACAGCTTGTAAAAAAATGCTTAACTGACCCCTCTGACACAAAAAACGTGTCAGAAGACCTAGAAATACAGCAAATGTCACAAAATTTAAGTGAAAAATTGGCAGCAAAAGTCTCTATAGTGAGATCTCTAAACGGTAAATCGAAAGTGACGATTAGTCTTGATGAACCTCACAAATTAGAGCTACTGATTGCCAAGCTACAAAACTAAGTGAGATAATTGATTTAAATCAATTGTGATAAATCACATTGTTTATGCGGAAGTTGTCGGATTGTATGCAAAATTGTAACTTTTTGCGGTGTTTTCATTGCAATCAGTTGATGCCACCGTATAATTTTCGCCAATTCCCCAGTCCGAAAAAGCGGTTCGAGCTGTGGTGATTACTAGAGGTAAGAATACATGGTAGCTGTGCTAGCGAGGCAAGGACGAGAGCTTGCAAAGCGATTGTTATTGATCCAGTTCAGTGCGGTTATGGTTGCGGCAGCTGCGTTTACAGTGGCTGTGAATGGTGATTGGGGCTTTCAGCCTTGGTTGGTGGTGGTATTTTTGTCATTGCTAACGCTGTTTTTGCGTGTTGTGCTTTCCTGTTTGCAGGGGCTAGGGCGTTAAAAATGGTCGCGATCTCGTTTTACACGGGCGAAGCTCTGAAAATTCTGATCACCATAGTCCTGTTCTCCGTTGCCTACATGTATATGCAGTTGGAACTTGTTCCACTGAAGCTAACCTATTTGCTGGCTCTAGGTATCAATATCTGTGCGCCAGTGCTATTCATTAACAACAAAAAATAGGATGAGTTATGGCTGCGCCAGGTGAAGCGCTCACACCTTCCAGTTATATCACTCACCACCTTTCTAACCTTTCAACTTACAAGTTGGGGTTAGTGGCGGAAGAGTCGAGTTTCTGGAATGTACACATCGATAGCCTGTTCTTCTCTGTTTTAACTGGACTGATATTCCTTGGAGTATTTCGTGCAGTAGCCAGAAAAGCGACAGCGGGTGTTCCGGGTAAGCTGCAGTGTGCTGTTGAGATGGTGGTAGAGTTCGTTGACAAAAACGTCAAAGATACTTTCCATGGTCGCAATCCACTAATTGCTCCTTTGGCACTCACTATCTTTTGTTGGGTATTTTTAATGAACTTGATGGACTTAGTGCCTATCGATTTCTTACCTTACCCAGCACAGCATTGGCTTGGTATCCCTTATCTGAAGGTGGTGCCGTCTGCTGATGTGAATATCACCATGGCTATGGCTCTAGGCGTATTTGCTCTGATGATTTACTACAGCATCAAAGTGAAAGGTCTGGGCGGGTTTGCAAAAGAGTTAGCACTACACCCGTTTAATCACTGGATCATGATCCCGTTCAACCTGCTGATTGAAGTTGTTTCGCTGCTGGCGAAGCCTCTGTCACTTGGTATGCGTCTGTTCGGTAACATGTTCGCAGGTGAAGTAGTGTTTATTCTATGTGCGGCCATGCTGCCATGGTACCTGCAATGGATGGGATCCCTGCCTTGGGCTATCTTCCATATCTTGGTTATTTTGATCCAGTCGTTTGTATTTATGATGTTGACCATTGTTTATATGTCAATGGCTCATGAAGATAACGATCATTAATAAATTGAATTTTTAATACCCATTGAATCTTTGGAGAAATTAGATGGAAACTGTATTGAGCTTCTCTGCAATCGCTGTAGCTATTATTGTTGGTCTATGTGCGGTTGGTACTGCGATTGGTTTCGCTGTATTAGGCGGAAAGTTTTTGGAAGGCGCTGCTCGTCAACCTGAAATGGCTCCTATGCTGCAAGTTAAGATGTTCATCATCGCAGGTCTGCTGGACGCGGTTCCAATGATCGGTATCGTAATCGCTCTGCTATTCACATTCGCAAACCCATTCGTTGGTCAGCTAGCTGGTTAATCAAGCTTTGTCCTGACAAATCGATAAGATTTGTCGTTGATTAACACTAAGTCCACTTTAGGGGGTAGCTGTTGTGAATATGAACGCAACTCTGCTAGGTCAAGCAATTGCCTTTGGTATGTTTGTGTGGTTCTGCATGAAGTATGTGTGGCCACCAATTATCAAAGCAATTGAAGATCGTCAGAAGAAAATTGCTGATGGTTTGCAAGCCGCTGAGCGTGCAAAGAAAGATCTAGACCTGGCACAAGCTAATGCTTCTGATCAATTGAAAGAAGCAAAACGCACAGCAACTGAGCTCATTGAGCAAGCGAATAAACGTAAAGCGCAAATCATCGACGAAGCGCGTGAGGAAGCTCAGGCAGAACGCCAGAAAATCCTGACTCAAGCTGACGCCGAGATTGAAGCAGAACGTAACCGTGCTCGTGATGAGCTGCGTAAACAGGTTGCAACTCTGGCAATTGCTGGTGCTGAGAAAATTCTTGAGCGTTCAATCGATAAAGATGCGCATAAAGATATTCTCGACAACATTACTGCAAAACTTTAACGGAGGGGGCGCATATGTCGGATTTGACTACAATCGCACGCCCCTACGCTAAAGCAGCCTTTGATTTTGCGGTAGAAAAACAGCAACTGGACAATTGGAACCAGATGCTTGCTTTCGCCGCTGAAGTCGCAAAAAACGAACAAATGCACGAGCTGTTAACCAGCTCGGGCTCAGCTAGTAAATTGGCTGAGATTTTTATTGCAGTTTGTGGCGAACAGCTTGATGGTCATGGCCAAAACCTGATTAAGGTAATGGCAGAAAATGGTCGTTTGTTGGCAGTTCCTGCGCTTTATGAGCACTTTGCTGTGCTAAAGCAGGAACATGAGAAGAAAGTGGATGTGGAAGTGATTTCCGCCACTGAACTCAGTGAACAACAGCGTTCAGAAATTGGCAGCAAGCTTGAGCAGCGTTTAGAGCGCAAAGTTCAGCTGAATTGCAGTGTAGATGAGACTCTGCTTGGCGGGGTTATTATTCGAGCCGGAGACTTAGTCATCGATAACTCAGCACGCGGACGTTTGAAGCGTCTGAGCGATGCATTGCAGTCTTGATGGGGATTGGAGCATGCAACTTAATTCCACGGAAATTAGCGATCTGATCAAACAACGTATTGAATCTTTCAATGTTGTTAGTGAAGCTCGCAACGAAGGTACTATCGTATCGGTAAGCGACGGTATCATTCGTATTCACGGTCTTGCAGATATTATGCAAGGTGAAATGATTGAATTACCGGGCAACCGTTATGCACTGGCACTGAACCTTGAGCGTGACTCGGTGGGTGCGGTAGTAATGGGTCCATACGCTGACCTGCGTGAAGGCATGAAAGTAACAGGTACTGGCCGTATTTTGGAAGTTCCTGTTGGTCCTGAATTGCTGGGTCGTGTAGTTAACACACTGGGTGAGCCTATTGATGGTAAAGGCCCAATCGGTGCAAAACTGACTTCACCTGTTGAAGTTATCGCACCGGGTGTTATCGATCGTAAATCGGTTGATCAACCTGTTCAGACTGGTTACAAATCAGTTGACTCGATGATCCCAATCGGCCGTGGCCAGCGTGAGCTGATCATCGGTGACCGTCAAACAGGTAAAACTGCTTTGGCGATTGACGCGATCATCAACCAGAAAAACTCTGGTATTTACTCTATCTATGTTGCTATCGGTCAGAAAGCTTCAACTATTGCGAACGTGGTTCGTAAACTGGAAGAGCACGGCGCACTGAAAAACACCATTGTTGTGGTGGCATCTGCGTCAGAATCTGCTGCACTGCAATACCTCGCACCTTACTCAGGTTGTGCGATGGGTGAATACTTCCGCGATCGCGGTGAAGATGCTCTGATTGTGTACGATGACCTGTCTAAACAGGCTGTTGCTTACCGTCAAATCTCACTGCTTCTGCGTCGTCCACCAGGTCGTGAAGCTTTCCCTGGCGACGTATTCTACCTCCACTCTCGTCTGCTAGAGCGTGCTGCTCGTGTAAATGAAGAGTACGTAGAGCGTTTCACTAAGGGTGAAGTGAAAGGTAAGACTGGTTCTCTAACTGCTCTGCCAATCATCGAAACTCAAGCAGGTGACGTATCGGCATTCGTACCGACTAACGTAATCTCGATCACTGATGGTCAGATCTTCCTACAAACTGAGCTGTTCAACGCGGGCGTACGTCCAGCGGTTGACCCAGGTATCTCAGTTTCTCGTGTAGGTGGTGCAGCGCAAACCAAGATCGTTAAGAAGCTCTCTGGCGGTATCCGTACTGCTCTGGCTGCTTACCGTGAACTGGCGGCGTTTGCTCAGTTCTCTTCTGATTTGGATGAAGCGACCAAGCGTCAGCTGACTCACGGTCAGAAAGTAACTGAACTGATGAAACAGAAACAGTATGCGCCTATGTCTGTATTTGATCAGGCACTGGTTATCTTTGCTGCGGAACGTGGCTATCTGACAGACGTAGACCTGAATAAGGTTCTCGACTTCGAAGCTGCTCTACTATCGTATGCTCGTGCTCATTACGCTGAATTGGCAGCGCAAATCGACAAGACGGGTGCTTACAACGATGAGATCGAAGCTCAGCTGAAGAAGCTGGTTGACGATTTCAAAGCAACCCAAACTTGGTAATGAGGTCGGTGGCAGTTTCTGCCACCAACTAACGGAGAGTAACGATGGCCGGCGCAAAAGAGATACGTACTAAGATCGGGAGTGTGAAAAGCACTCAGAAGATTACGAAAGCGATGGAAATGGTGGCTGCTTCTAAAATGCGTCGTTCACAGGACGCAATGGAGTCATCACGCCCTTACGCACAAACAATACGTAAAGTGATCGGTCATGTCGCCAACGCAAGTCTAGAGTATCGTCATCCGTATCTAGAAGAGCGTGAAGCGAAGCGAGTTGGTTACATCATTATTTCTACAGACCGCGGTTTGTGTGGTGGCTTGAACATTAACCTGTTCAAAAAAGCGATCACCGATATGCAAACCTGGAAAGAAAAAGGTGCGCAAATTGAGTTGGCGATTATCGGCTCTAAAGCAACCTCCTTTTTCAACAACAGCGGCGCGAAAGTAGCGGCTCAGGTTTCTGGTTTGGGTGATAGCCCAAGCTTAGAAGATCTGATCGGCTCGGTTGGCGTGATGCTGAAGAAATACGATAAAGGCGAATTAGATCGCCTCTATCTGGTGTTCAACCAGTTTGTGAACACCATGGTGCAAAAACCAAAGATCGATCAATTGCTACCTTTGCCAAAATCGGACAGCGAAGATATGCAGCGTGGTCACATGTGGGATTACATCTACGAACCAGAACCGAAGCCTCTGTTGGATGCGCTTTTACTGCGCTTCATCGAGTCACAGGTTTACCAAGGTGTTGTAGAGAACCTAGCGTGTGAGCAAGCAGCCCGAATGGTTGCGATGAAAGCTGCTACCGATAACGCGAGCAACCTGATTGATGATTTACAACTTGTGTACAACAAAGCCCGTCAGGCTGCGATTACACAAGAATTGTCGGAAATCGTAGGCGGCGCGGCTGCGGTTTAAGCTTAGGTAAAACAAACAGTTTAGAGGATTAACGATGGCTACAGGTAAGATCGTACAGATCATCGGTGCGGTAGTCGACGTAGAGTTCCCACAGAGCGAAGTACCAAGTGTTTACGATGCTCTGAATGTTGTGGATTCCAAAGAACGTCTGGTTCTGGAAGTTCAACAGCAGCTAGGCGGTGGCGTGATTCGCGCTATCGTTATGGGTAGCTCGGATGGTTTACGTCGTGGAATGACAGTACAAAACACTGGCGCTCCAATTTCAGTACCAGTAGGTACTAAAACCCTAGGTCGTATCATGAACGTGCTTGGTGATGCGATTGACGAACGTGGCGACATTGGCGCAGAAGAGGTGTATTCAATTCACCGTGCTGCACCAAGCTACGAAGAACAGTCTAGTGCAACTGAACTGCTGGAAACGGGTGTTAAGGTTATCGACCTGATCTGTCCGTTTGCGAAAGGCGGTAAAATCGGTCTGTTCGGTGGTGCGGGTGTAGGTAAGACCGTTAACATGATGGAACTTATCAACAACA
This sequence comes from Vibrio mimicus CAIM 602, assembly GCF_000338875.1. Lineage (GTDB taxonomy): Bacteria > Pseudomonadota > Gammaproteobacteria > Enterobacterales > Vibrionaceae > Vibrio > Vibrio mimicus. The sequence continues at coordinate 52,992 of NZ_AOMO01000028.1, forward strand.
TCGCGCTTCAACACTCAGGTTTGTCAGTATTTGCTGGTGTAGGTGAGCGTACTCGTGAGGGTAACGACTTCTACCACGAAATGCAGGAAGCGGGCGTTGTAAACGTTGAACAACCAGAACTGTCGAAAGTAGCGATGGTTTACGGTCAGATGAACGAGCCACCAGGCAACCGTCTGCGTGTAGCACTGACTGGTCTGACTATGGCGGAACGATTCCGTGATGAAGGCCGTGACGTACTGCTGTTTATCGACAACATCTACCGTTACACCCTAGCGGGAACGGAAGTATCTGCTCTGCTTGGCCGTATGCCTTCAGCGGTAGGTTACCAGCCAACACTGGCTGAAGAGATGGGTGTTCTGCAAGAACGTATCACGTCAACCAAGAAAGGTTCTATCACTTCTGTACAAGCGGTATACGTACCTGCGGATGACTTGACTGACCCATCACCAGCAACCACGTTTGCTCACTTGGATGCAACCGTTGTTCTGAACCGTAACATCGCAGCTATGGGTCTATACCCAGCGATCGACCCACTGGATTCGACTTCACGTCAATTGGATCCATTGGTTGTTGGTCAAGAGCACTACGATGTGGCGCGTGGCGTTCAAGCGACTCTACAGCGCTATAAAGAGCTGAAAGACATCATCGCGATTCTAGGTATGGACGAACTGTCTGAAGCGGACAAGCAAGTGGTTGCTCGTGCGCGTAAGATCGAACGTTTCCTGACTCAGCCTTACCACGTAGCAGAAGTCTTTACTGGCGATCCAGGGGTATACGTATCTCTGAAAGAAACCCTACGTGGTTTCAAAGGTCTGCTGGCAGGTGACTACGATGACATTCCAGAACAAGCGTTTATGTACTGCGGTACGATTGACGATGCTATCGAGAATGCGAAGAAGCTATAAGGCTGACTAGGAGGCGATATGGCAGCAATAACCTTTCATCTGGACGTTGTGAGCGCAGAGAAAAAACTGTTCTCTGGCTTGGTTGAAACGTTTCAGGTGACCGGTAGCGAAGGTGAGCTGGGTATTTTCCACGGCCATACACCGCTGCTGACCGCTATCAAGCCTGGTATGGTGCGTATTGTGAAACTGCACGGCCACGAAGAGTACATTTATGTCTCTGGTGGTATTGTTGAGGTTCAGCCGGGCACAGCAACTGTGTTGGCAGATACCGCAATTCGTGGAGAAGATCTGGACGCAGCTAAGGCAGAAGAAGCCAAACGTCGTGCGGAAGAGCGTATTCTCAACCAGCATGGCGATATGGACTTTGCACAAGCGGCCAGTGAACTGGCTAAAGCCATCGCACAGCTTCGCGTGATTGAACTGACGAAAAAACGTCGTTAATTATGCAAATAAGCTGATAAAAAGCCTGACATGTGTCAGGCTTTTTTGTCTCTTTTTTGATAGCAATTGTGCGAGATATTGTGATGTTATGGGATGTTTTTCGTCCCGTTATTGAGTGATTACCAGTAAATAAACCCTATTTTCTATGAAAATAATCGCTCTTCTTATTTTCGAGATAATCGGCAATTAACTATTTTAGGTTTGCTGTTTAGAATACGACGCAGAAAAATGACTAGGTAGATAACAAATGAAATTCAGTACGGTAATTCTCGCGGCAGGGAAAGGAACTCGTATGCACTCTAATATGCCGAAGGTGCTGCATACATTAGCTGGTAAACCTATGGTGAAACACGTTATTGATACGTGTAACAACTTAGGTGCGCAAAATATTCATCTGGTTTATGGCCATGGTGGCGACCAGATGCAGCAAGCTCTGGTGAATGAGAACGTCAATTGGGTTTTGCAAGCGCAGCAACTCGGTACTGGTCATGCTGTGGATCAAGCCTCTCCGCACTTCCAAGATGATGAAAAAATCTTGATTCTGTACGGTGATGTTCCGCTGATTTCAGAAGACACTATTGAAAGTTTACTTGAAGCGCAACCAACCGATGGTATTGCTCTATTGACGGTTGTGCTTGATGACCCAACGGGTTATGGCCGTATCGTACGTAAACGTGGCCCTGTGGTGGCGATCGTTGAGCAAAAAGATGCCAGCGAAGAGCAAAAGCTGATCAAAGAAGTCAACACCGGAGTGTTGGTGGCTACAGGCCGTGATCTCAAGCGTTGGCTGGCAGGCTTAAACAATAATAACGCGCAAGGTGAATACTACCTGACCGACGTGATTGCTGCAGCACACGATGAAGGCCGCGCGGTTGAAGCGGTACACCCTTCACACTCAATTGAAGTGGAAGGGGTGAATGATCGCATTCAGTTAGCTCGTCTTGAGCGTGCTTTCCAAGCTCGTCAGGCGAAGAAGCTGCTTGAGCAAGGTGTGATGTTGCGCGATCCGGCACGATTTGATCTGCGTGGTGCTTTGCAGTGCGGCTCAGATGTGGAAATCGATGTTAACGTGATCATCGAAGGTAATGTTTCGATCGGCAACAACGTGGTGATTGGCGCGGGCTCAATTCTCAAAGATTGTGAGATTGACGATAACACTGTGATCCGCCCATACAGCGTAATTGAAGGCGCGACTGTCGGTGAAAACTGTACGGTTGGGCCGTTTACTCGTCTACGTCCAGGAGCAGAGCTGCACGATGACGCTCATGTCGGCAACTTTGTTGAGATGAAAAATGCCCGTCTTGGTGAAGGTTCAAAAGCCAATCACCTGACTTATCTTGGCGATGCTGAAATTGGCAAAGGCGTGAATGTGGGCGCAGGTGTGATCACCTGTAACTACGATGGTGCAAATAAACACAAAACCGTGATTGGTGATGATGTGTTTGTAGGTTCTGATTGTCAGCTCGTTGCGCCTGTGACGATTGGTAACGGTGCGACCATTGGTGCTGGTACTACCCTGACTAAGAATGTGGCTGAGGGGGAGTTAGTTATCACTCGCGCACCAGAGCGTAAAATTGCTGGCTGGCAGCGTCCGGTGAAAAAGAAATAATTGAACTGATTGAAAAAAGAGCCGCATTCGCGGCTCTTTTTGTATTACTCAGAGTTCTATTTTATTCATCACTGACAACGCGTGAATTATCCGGCGTAGTGAACTGTTCGCGCAATGTACGGTTGGAAAGTACATAGCCTAACCACAAACCACCAGTACAAAGCACAATAGCAATACCCGTTACTGGCTGAGCTTGGCTGGCCATTGCCGCTACCAGAGCACTGGATAAACTGCTGACACTGATCTGTAAGCTATTTTGTAATCCTGCTGCCGTTGCTGGACTTTGTTTGGCACTGGATAAAGCACGGTTAACCACAATCGGGTAAAGCGCACCATTGGCTACTGCAATCAAGCAGAATGGAGCCAAAATTGGCCAAATCGAGCTGAGCGTCCATTGTGACGCGACAAAAATCATCGCGGCTGAGAGAGTAAACAGTGCAATCAACTGCTTGAGCACCAACTCATCACCGTATTTTTGTACCGCTTTCTTACCTAGATAACCACCGACCATGAAAGCAATGGTTTGTGGAATGAAGCTCAAGCCAATATCACGCGCTTGATAGCCAAGCTGCGCCATGATTTCTGGCATCCCGGTCAGGTAGGCAAAAAATGCTGCCGATGCACAAGCAAACATCATCACATTGCCCAGATAGGTTTTGCTTTTCAGTAAACCTTTAATGTCTTGCGCGATGGAAGTGGTTTTTGGCTCTGCCACCTCATTGGTTTGTAAGCTCGTACTCACCACCAAAACAATACCCATCAAGGTTAAGGTTAAAAAGATGCTGTGCCAGCCAAAGTGATCCGCCAGTACCACACCCAATTGTGGTGCCAGTGCTGGAGACAGCGCCACCAGTGGCATGATGGTGGCAAACAGTTGCTGGCTCACCGAGCTTGGGTAACGTTTGATCACCATAGCTTGCCAAATGACGGCTGGTGCACATACACCAATAGCCTGGATAAAGCGCAGCAGCAATAGTTGCCATACCGTGGTGCAGAAAGCGAGTCCGGCAGAGGCTATAGTAAAGACTAACAATCCAGCAATCAGCGTATTGCGATGGCCAAATTTGTCAGAAGCTAACCCCCACATCAATTGCCCGAGAGCCATACCAACCAAGAACACCGTCAAGGATAAGGCGATTTGTTCTGGGCCGGTGGCAAAAGCGGTTTCCATCATTTTAAACGCAGGCAGATACATGTCGGTTGCGATAAAACCGAGCATGGAGAGTGCCGAGAGATAAACCAACTGGAAGAAGGAGACTTTCATTTGTTTAATATCCATCAAAATTATTCACACATGTTTTTTCAGTATCCATTGGCGTGAGCCAGGATTTTACTGTACTCACATTCTATTTTTGTCTGATGATGAAGAGAAACGGCAAATTTTTAGGTTATCATTCAAAAAATTTGATAGGTGGTGAGTGATGTTTTCTAAATCCTCTTTGGAAATGTTGGACGCTGTGGCGCGTTTGGGCAGTTTTACTGCGGCGGCAGAGGTGCTGCACAAAGTGCCTTCGGCGATCAGCTACAGTGTGCGCCAGATTGAGAGCGAGCTTGGTGTTGTGCTGTTTCAGCGTTTGCCACGTAAGGTGGAACTGACTCCGGCGGGTGAGCTGTTTATGCTTGAAGCAAGGCAGTTATTGCGCCAGATGGAGGAGATCCGTGCGCAAACCAAACGCGCTGCGCATGGTTGGCGTAAAACCTTAAAAGTAACACTCGATAACGTAGTCAAGCTGGATAAGATGAAGCCGATGGTGGAAGCCTTCTACCAAACTTTTGATTTCGCCGAGCTACAGATCAACATGGAAGTGTTCAACGGCTCGTGGGAAGCGATTGCACAAGGCCGCGCCGATATTGTTATTGGCGCAACAGCAGCAGTACCAGTTGGTGGCGATTTTGAAGTGCGCGATATGGGCATTCTCGACTGGGCATTTGTGATGTCCCCCAATCATCCTTGTGTGCGTGAGCAGAATTTGAGTGAAGAGTTTATCAGTCAGTTTTTAGCCATCTGTTTGGATGATACCTCAAGCGTGCTACCCAAACGTCATACTGAGCACTATCCGAAACAGCGCCGCTTGCTATTGCCAAACTGGTACAGTGCGATAGAAAGTTTAAAGAGTGGGTTAGGCGTGGGCTATATGCCAAGACATATGGCGCAGCCGCTGCTTGCTAGTGGGCAGTTGGTGGAGAAAGTGCTGCCAGATGAAAAGCCGCTTAGTCGTTGCTGCTTAGTGTGGCGCAAAGATGATAACCACAAATTGATTGAGTGGATGGTGAATTATCTGGGCAGTAGCGATCAACTTTATAGTGATTGGCTTCAGGCTAAATAACTCAATAAGAAGAGCCAGCAGCGCTGGCTCTTAAAATACTCCTCTGAGAGAGGTAACTGAATGGTTATGGGCGCTCAAAAATGGTCGCGATACCCTGACCTAAGCCGATACACATGGTAGCAAGGCCGTATTTCGCGTCTTTGGCTTCCATTAAGTTGATCAGCGTAGTTGAGATGCGCGTACCAGAGCAACCCAGTGGATGACCCAGTGCAATCGCGCCGCCATTGAGGTTCACCTTGTCATCCATCATCTCCAGCAAGCCCAAATCTTTGGCACAAGGCAGAGATTGCGCGGCAAACGCTTCGTTCAGTTCCACTACATCCATATCCTGCATGGTTAAGCCCGCGCGTTTGAGTGCTTTATGCGTAGCGGGTACTGGGCCGTAACCCATGATGGAAGGATCGCAACCGGCAACGGCCATCGCTTTAATGCGGGCGCGAATGGTTAACCCGAGTGCTTTGGCTTTTTGCTCACTCATTACCAACATCGCTGAAGCACCATCCGAGAGTGCTGAAGAGGTTCCCGCGGTCACGGTTCCATTGGCCGGATCGAACACTGGGCGCAGTTCGGCTAAACCAGCCACTGTGGTTTCTGGGCGGATCACCTCATCGTAATCGAGGGTGAACAGCGTTCCATCGGCGGCATGACCTTCGGTTGGTAGAATCTCATTTTTAAAGCGACCTTCTAATGTTGCCGCATGGGCACGCGCATGAGAGCGCGCGGCGAACTCATCTTGCTGTTCACGACTGATGCCATGTAGCTTGCCGAGCATCTCAGCGGTCAGTCCCATCATTCCCGCTGCTTTCGCAACGTTCTTGGATAAGCCCGGATGGAAATCAACGCCGTGGGTCATCGGCACGTGGCCCATGTGCTCGACACCACCCACTAAACAGATTTCCGCATCTCCCACCATAATCGCGCGCGCAGCATCGTGTAGGGCTTGCATGGACGATCCACACAAACGGTTCACGGTCACCGCGCCAATCTCAATCGGCAGACCTGCAAGCAGAGCCGCATTACGCGCAACGTTAAAACCTTGTTCAAGCGTTTGCTGCACACAGCCCCAATAAATGTCTTCAATTTCTTTTGGGTTAACTTGCGGGTTACGCGCCAGAATGCCTTTCATCAAATGTGCCGAAAGATCTTCCGCGCGTTGGTGGCGGAAAGCACCGCCTTTAGAGCGCCCCATCGGAGTACGCAAGCAATCAACAATCACTACAGTATTCATTTTTGTCATTCCTTTTCCAAACCGATTTACAGTGCACTGGCTTGCTGAGCGCTGTAGAAGGATTTTCCTTGCTGCGCCATGCTCTTCAGCAGTTGCGGTACTTGATAGAGTGCGCCGAGGCTGGCGTATTTTTCTGCCATAGCCACATAGTTAGCGACCCCGATAGTATCCAGATAGCGGAATACACCACCACGGAACGGAGGGAAGCCAAGACCGTACACCAGCGCCATGTCTGCTTCTTGCGCAGAAGCGATGATCCCTTCTTCAAGGCAGAGTACCACTTCATTAATCATTGGAATCATAGTGCGTTCAATGATGGTTTGTGGATCAAAGCTTTGTGGTGCGCCGCATACCGGAGCGAGAATGGCTAGCACGTCATCGCTGAAGGCTTTTTTCGGTTTGCCTTTTTTATCAACAGTGTACTGATAGAAGCCGCTGCCATTTTTCTGGCCAAATTTTTTCGCTTCGTACAGGGCATCAATCGCTTCTCGGCCGGATTTGGCCATACGAGTTGGGAAGCCTTCCGCCATCACTGCCTGAGCGTGGTGCGCGGTATCAATGCCGACCACATCAAGCAAATACGCCGGGCCCATTGGCCAGCCGAATTGACGCTCCATCACTTTGTCGATTTCGGTGAAGTTCGCGCCATCACGCATCAGCAGACTAAAGCCTGCAAAGTAAGGGAACAGTACGCGGTTAACGAAAAATCCTGGGCAGTCATTGACTACAATCGGTGATTTGCCCATTTTCGCCGCATAAGCGACCACTCGGTTGATGGTGTCTTCTGAGGTGTGTTCACCACGGATGATTTCCACTAAAGGCATGCGGTGCACTGGGTTAAAAAAGTGCATACCACAGAAATTCTGCGGGCGCTTGAGCGATTTGGCGAGGAGATTAATTGGAATAGTCGAGGTGTTGGAGGTCAGAATCGTCTCTTCATCAACTTGCCCTTCCACTTCGCTGAGTACTGCCGCTTTGACTTTTGGATTTTCGACCACGGCTTCGACAATCACATCCGCTTGATCAATCCCTGCGTAATGTAGAGAAGGAGTGATGGAAGCCAGAATACCCGCCATTTTGAAACCATCGATCTTGCCGCGTTCTAACTGTTTGTTAAGTAGCTTGGCCGCTTCGGTCATGCCCAACTCTAAGGAGTGCGGTGCAATATCTTTCATCAGTACTGGCACGCCTTTTAAGGCTGATTGATACGCGATGCCACCACCCATAATGCCCGCACCGAGCACGGCAGCGTGTGTAGTATCTTGGCTTGCTGCTTTCGCCGATTGTTTGGCTAGGCCTTTAATGTACTGATCATTGAGGAAAATACCGACCAGCGCTTGTGCTTCGGTAGACTTCGCTAGCTTGATGAAGTGTTTGCGTTCGATATCCAGCGCAGCATCGCGTGATAAACGCGCCGCTTCTTCAATGGCGACTACCGCGGTCATCGGTGCTGGATAGTGTTTACCTGCCACTTGCGCCACCATGCCTTTTGCCATGGTAAAGCTCATCATGGCTTCCAGTTTGCTTAAGGTCAGCGCTGAGGTTTTCTGCTGACGGCGTTTTTGCCAATCCAGCTTCTCTTCAATCGCTTGAGTCAAAGTGGTGATTGCGGAATCGATCAGCTTATCGCTATCGACAATTGCATCCAGTAATCCAACTTTCAATGCTTCTTCCGCACGGCACGCTTTACCTTGAGTGATGATTTCCATCGCACTGTCGGCACCAATCAAACGTGGCAGACGCACAGTTCCGCCAAATCCCGGCATGATGCCCAGTTTGGTTTCTGGCAAACCAATGCTGGTGGTAGCATCACCAATACGAAAATCGGTAGCGAGCACACATTCGCAGCCACCGCCAAGGGTGTGGCCTTTTAAGGCTGACAAGGTCGGGAAAGGTAAATCTTCCAGCTTGTTAAAAATACGATTGGCAAACTGCAACCACTCATCCAACTCCGCTTCTGGTTTGGCAAACAGCCCCAGAAATTCGGTGATATCAGCGCCGACGATAAAAGCCTCTTTATCTGAGCTGAGTAGGAGGCCTTTGACACTGGGATCCGCGGCGAGCGCATCTAACGCTTTATCGAGTGATTCAAGCGTGTGTAGATCGAGTTTGTTAACGGAAGCAGGAGCGCAAAAGGACAGCTCGGCAATTCCATTAGCGAGTTGGTTTACCTGTAGGGTTTTGGCTTGGTAAATCATTGTCTATCTCCGTGACATACAATCAGTGATTGCGTGAGAGAGCGGTTATTGTTGTCATATTCTGGTTTGACCAGTTAATTTAGTGTGAACCGGAGAATGGTTAATTTCAATACATTTTTTAAACAACTGTTTAACATTGTGCGCTGTCGCTGAGAGTCGTTATTTCGAATGCATATCATGCTAGACTGTGCCACTTTATTTTTGAGCGCTCGAATCATGAACCTTCAGCCGTATCTCATTCCTGCTGAACCCACTCAGTTTGAAGAAGAGATCAAAAAAAGCCTCTTTATTACTTATCTGGCACACACTCCGGGTATCGACTCGGCGAAAGCTTTTGTCGAAGAGATAAAGCGTCTCCATGCCGATGCACGGCATAATTGCTGGGCATTTGTGGCCGGTCGACCGCAAGATTCTATGTTGTGGGGATTTAGTGATGATGGGGAACCATCCGGTACTGCAGGTAAGCCAATATTGGCTCAACTTACTGGCAGTGGCGTGGGAGAGATCACCGCGGTGGTCACGCGTTATTATGGCGGTGTATTGTTAGGAACGGGTGGGCTCGTTAAAGCCTATGGTGGTGGAGTGCAGCAAGCGCTCAAGCTACTTCAAACTATTGAGAAAAAAATCACCACATCTGTGCACCTGACGCTAGACTACGCCATGATTCCATTACTTCATTCCTTGATGGCGCAATTCTCAGCCACTGAAATGGAGGCTCACTATAATGAACAAGTACAGTTGGTCGTGGAATTAGAAGCGTTGCAATGCGATGCCTTCATACAAGCCGTGATCAATAAAAGTGGCGCGAAAATACAGGTGAACAGCTCACCAGAACACACTGTCAGAACTTAGCGAGTCAGCACAAACCATAATGCAATTTCGTTCAATTATCCGTATTGTCGGGCTTCTGCTCGCTCTGTTTAGCGTTTCTATGCTTGCGCCTGCGTTGGTGGCTTTGATCTACCGCGATGGGGCGGGTGTACCGTTTGTCTCGACCTTTTTTGTGCTGCTGCTGTGTGGTGGCTTATTTTGGTTTCCTAACCGCCATCATAAACATGAATTAAAAGCACGAGATGGCTTTTTAATTGTCGTTTTGTTTTGGACGGTAATCGGTAGCGCGGGTTCGTTGCCTTTTCTGCTCGCGGCCGATCCTAACATCTCAGTGACCGATGCCTTCTTCGAATCCTTTTCGGCATTAACGACCACGGGAGCCACCGTGATTGTGGGGTTAGATGAGCTCCCTAAAGCTATTCTTTTTTATCGCCAATTTTTGCAATGGTTTGGCGGCATGGGGATCATCGTACTCGCAGTAGCGATTTTGCCCGTGCTCGGCATCGGTGGTATGCAGTTGTATCGAGCTGAAATCCCTGGGCCAGTCAAAGACACCAAAGTGACTCCACGTATTGCGGAAACCGCGAAAGCACTCTGGTATATCTATTTAAGTTTGACCATTGCGTGTGCCGCTGCCTTTTGGCTGGCAGGGATGACTTTATTTGATGCCATTTGTCATAGCTTCTCTACTATCGCCATCGGTGGCTTTTCTACCCATGATGCGAGTATTGGCTATTTCGATAGCTACGCGATTAACCTCATCACAGTGATCTTTCTGCTGATTTCGTCGTGTAACTTCACTTTGCACTATGCCGCTTTTGCCAGTGGTGGGGTGCATCCGAAATACTATTGGCGCGATCCTGAGTTTCGCGCTTTCTTCGTCATCCAAATTCTGCTGTTTGTGATCTGCTTTTCTGTGTTGCTGAAGCACCACGCTTATGACAGCTTTTACCAAGCGTTTGACCAAGCGCTGTTTCAAACCGTATCTATTTCCACCACGGCTGGTTTTACCACAACTGGATTTTCGGACTGGCCGCTCTTTCTACCTGTGTTATTGCTGTTCTCTTCTTTTATAGGGGGGTGTGCGGGTTCAACAGGCGGCGGCATGAAAGTGATCCGTGTTTTGCTACTAACCCTACAAGGGGCACGGGAGATGAAACGCCTCGTTCACCCACGCGCCATCTACCCGATCAAATTGGGTGGTAGGGCACTCTCGCAGCGCGTCGTGGATGCGGTATGGGGTTTCTTCTCCGCTTATGCGCTGGTATTTGTGGTTTGTATGCTTGCGTTAATCGCAACGGGAATGGATGAGCTCAGTGCATTTTCTGCGGTGGCCGCAACACTTAATAACTTAGGGCCAGGCCTGGGGGAAGTTGCCGTACATTTTGCGGATGTAAATGACAAAGCCAAATGGATTTTGATCGCATCTATGCTGTTTGGTCGCTTAGAAATATTTACTCTACTGATTCTGCTTACGCCGACATTCTGGCGTAGTTAGGTATAACTCGTGAGGAGAGAGCTGTGAAAGCGCTATTTTTGTATTCAAGCCAAGAAGGGCAGACGCGGAAAATTATCGAACGTATCGCGCAGCAGATGCCGGAATACGATTGTGATATCCAAGATCTGCATCAGGTAAGTGACATAGCGCTAGCTGATTACGACAAAATCTTGATTGGTGCATCGATTCGTTATGGCCGCCTCAACGAAAAACTCTATCAGTTCATTCAAGATCATCTTAACGACCTACGCAGTAATAAAGCCGCCTTCTTTTGCGTTAACCTTACAGCAAGAAAAGAAGAGCAAGGAAAAGATACACCAGAAGGGAGTGTCTATATTCAAACCTTCTTGAAAAAGTCACCTTGGCAGCCAGAGCGTATCGCCGTATTTGCTGGGGCGCTGTATTACCCGCGCTACCGTTGGTTCGATAAAATGATGATACGTTTAATCATGACGCTAACTGGTGGAGAGACCGATACCAGTAAAGAAGTGGAGTACACTAACTGGAATAAAGTCTCTCAATTTGCCGAACAATTCCGCAATTGGTAGAGAAAACCATCACTTTCAGGCCTTGGTGACTCTTTTTTCATCGAACAGTGAAAAAAGACGAAAAAAAATCAAAAAAACACTTGTCAGTGTGAAGTAGATCTCTATAATGCGCCCTCACTGACACGGCAGACGCAACAGGCGCTCGCAGTGATTCAGTTCGGTATTTTAGGTGGCGAAATCGCCAACGAAAATAAACTGAAAAAAGTGTTTGACACGACAGTTTATCTCGCTAAAATGGCCGCCTCTTCTGAAGCAGACCGCCAAGAAGACCGCTCTTTAACAATATAAACCAATCAATCTGTGTGGGCACTCGTTGATGATAATCGCAAAAGATTTATCAATGAACTGAGTGACCATTTGAATGAGCAATCATTCAGCACAGTCAATTCAACATTACAATGTAATGTTATCAGTATTCATTGAGCCAAAACTTTAATTGAAGAGTTTGATCATGGCTCAGATTGAACGCTGGCG
>NZ_AOMO01000029.1 GCF_000338875.1 Vibrio mimicus CAIM 602
GGGTCGCGGGTTCGAGTCCCGTCCGCTCCGCCACTTATTTGAGAAACCCAGTCTTACGACTGGGTTTTTTGCTTTTTGGGGAGAAAAAACACTATCACTACCGATACTCGTGCCCCTCGTCGAGGTTTCTTCTCCTCCTTCTATTTTCTCTGCTTTCCTATCTTTAATTTCTTCCTTGTACGCTGCTTATCAACTCAGCTGAACCTCATTCCATCCTAGACATAAAGAAATTCACATTGCTGCTTAGCTGTTTATTCCGTGTAGAGGAATACGCTTAGTGCTGTTTACCTCGAGTTATCACGGTTTGGGTGGGCTGAAATGAGATAATGAGATAACAAAAAGCCGATGGCTGAGCATCGGCTTGTAAAGATGTAAGTAATAAAAAGGTTTTAGCCACGCAGAGCGGCTTTGGCTAATAGGTTTTTTTTATCTGAATCGGAGAGGAATGCTAATTCCAATCCATTGATTTGTGCTTGACGGATCTGCTGCTGGCTTAATCCTGCTTGAGGAGCTGCCACTTCGTATTCGTAGGGTAATTCAATGCCTTCTACCGCAGGATCGTCAGTGTTAATACAAGCAAGAATTCCATGCTCTAAGAAGCGTTTGAGAGGTGGGTTGCTAGGCTTTCAACTGTGCTCGTTTGTAGGTTGGAAGTCAGACATGACTCAATACCGATACGATGCTGAGCCAGATAGTCCATTAGTTTCGGATCATGGATCGCTTTTACACCGTGGCCAATACGCGTTGCGCCAAGCTCTTTAATGGCTTGCCACATGCTTTCTGGACCGGCAGCTTCACCAGCATGGACGGTCACGTGTAATCCTGCATCTCTGACTTGTTTGAAATGTTGGATAAAGCGGTCACCGGGTTGCCCTAATTCATCCCCTGCGAGATCAACCGCAACGATGTGATTTTTCTGACTTAAGATCGCTTCTAGTTCTTGCTGGCAAGCATCTGTGCCAAAAGTACGGCTCATAATACCGATAAGGTTAGCTTGGATACCAAAATCACGCACACCAGCTCGTACCCCATCAACAACGGCTTCCACAACACCAGCAACAGGTAAGTTATGTTTCATTGCCATATAGTATGGTGAGAAACGCAATTCAGCATAGTCAATTCGTGCATTGAGGGCATCTTCGATGTTTTCATAAGCCACACGACGACAGGCATCCAAGTCCCCTAATACTGCCACACCCCAATCGAGCTTAGACAAGAAAGCCACCAGAGACGGTTCAGCTTCGACAATTTGTACATAAGGTGTGAGTGTTTCAACGGTGTTTGCGGGCAATTGAACCCCAAATTTTTGTCCTAATTCGAGGATCGTTTGAGTTCGGATGTTTCCGTCAAGATGACGATGCAAATCAGTTAAAGGGATAGATGAAGTTATCATTATTGTTGTCCTTATCAGTATTTGCCGTTAAGTATAAAAACCAATCCGTTGGCTGTCAGCTTAGGAAAAGAAGGAAAAGGACTTATTTTGTTTAACTTTACTTCATGTTAACCAGATCTGTTGGCCAATCTTGATAAGCCATAGGTTTGCTGAATAGGAAGCCTTGTCCACGTGGGCAGTCTAGTTTAGTCAATAAATCGACCTGTTCTTGGGTTTCTACCCCTTCTGCCACTAACTCAACTTTAAAGCCTCGGGTCATGTTGACGATAGCTGCTACTACGCTGTTTTCAAGGTTGTGCGTATTGAGCTGCGAAACGAATTCTCGGTCGATTTTGAGGCAGTCAAAAGGCAATTTGTGCAAGTAGGCTAAAGAACTGTAGCCTGTGCCAAAATCGTCGATGGCAATGTGTATGCCTGCTTTTTTCAGTTCTAGCATATTGTGCAGAATCACTGGGTCGCTGTAGACAATACGTGATTCAGTGATCTCTAAAGTCAGATTGGCTGGCTGTAACCCAGACTCTTCCAATATGTTATGCAATTGAGCAATGAAATCTGGGTGAGACAGTTGATTAACGGACAAATTGACATGGATGTGGAAATTAGCTGGCCATTTATTTTCACTCATTCCGCGTACTGTATCTAGACAGGCTTGGCGCAGTATTTGCTCACCAATTGCATTGATTAATCCGCTCTCTTCTGCGATCGGGATGAATTCCAGAGGAGAAATCAAACCGAATTCGGGAGAGATCCAGCGTGCGAGCGCCTCTGCTCCCAAGATTTCCCCGCTGTGCAAGTCGACAATTGGTTGATAGAAGGGAACGAATTCTCGGTTGTCGAGCGCGAGCTTTATTTGAGTGACCATTTGCATTCTTTTGCGTGAAGCATTGGCCATTTCAGGTGAATAGAAACTGATGTGGGCGTGGTCAACTTTAGCATTGCTGAGAGCAATACTACCGTTGCGCAGCCAAACCGTCATATTGGGTTCTTCAAGGTACACAAGTCCTATGGAAACGTTAACAGCAATATTGTCACTAGGCATGCTGAATGGTGAAGCGAAAAGCTTGAGTATATTGGCTGCTACACCTTTTAGTTCATCGTGCTGATTGACATCGGGCAGATAGATGGCGAACTCATCACCCCCTATACGAGCGATCAGTGCAGGAGCGGGGAATGTCAATTTGAGTCGTTGTGAAATGGCAATAAGCAGTTGATCCGCTTGATGATGCCCGAGACTGTCATTGATATCTCGGAACTTATCTATCCCGATCAGGATTAGCCCACCATTGAGTTGGGGAAGTTGATTACAGCTTTCCACTAAACCTTCTCGGCTGAGCAGTTGGGTCAATGAGTCGTACACCAGTTGTGATCGTAGCGCCTTGAAGGATGCCTTGAGGTTATTGGTCATCTCGACAAAGGCTTGAACGAGTAGACTGGTTTCGTAGATCTGCCCAGGTTTAGGCATGTTTGCGGCCCAATCTCCATTTGCGAGCTGGCGAGCGGCTGAAGCAGTAGAAATGATAGGGTTGGCGATCCGGTTTAATGTCATTAAGCCAAGTAGTAAACCTGCGATACTGACGACAAGGCCAATTAGCCAACTGGTTTTTTGGTTTTCAGGCAAGGTTCCTAGCAGTTCCCCTTCCGCGATTGAAACACTGATATACCAAGTTAGGCCGTATTGATCGGTAAAAGCGGATGCTTGATTAAAATAGCGTTGCTGGTTGACGTAAGTGGTGAAAATGCCCGTATCTAGGCCGCTTTCTACCAATTGTTCTGCACTACGACGGATGATTGGATTGCGGTTTTCACTGGCTAGCAGCCTTTCTCCTTTGGGACTGAGTTGCGTCCCCCATGACACAACGCTTCCATCACTCGAATGGGCAATAAGCCGTTGTTGATTGTCCATGACATACACATCAGCGTTGATGCGCTGTTTTAGCTGTGACAAAAACAAATTGAAAGTATTGAGTTTGACATCAGAAACCATGACACCAATAAAGGTCTGATCTTGGAACACCGGACTCAGCGCTGAAAGAGTAATCTCCTGCTTTTCATCCATATTGGTATAAACCGATGACCATTGAGCAGAAGGTTGCTTGGCGACGGGCAAATACCAAGGACGCACACGAGGGTCATAGTTATCAATAATAGTGCGGACATTTTTCTGAATAACAGGGGTTTGATAAATCACCAATTTATTATCGGTGCGAACATCTTTGAGCATCAGGCTGTATTGCTCAGGGGCGTCTTTACGTAAACCGACGTATTCACCATTAATACCACCGAAGCTGATCACGTCAATTTGCTGGATGTTATTACCAATAGGTATAGCTGCCGCACGAATGAAGTCTTCAATCTTGGTGAGATCATTCGGTTGGTAGAGATGATGAAAGCCAACGTTATAGGCAATCATCTGGTTGGCGAAGAAAGGGCGGTGTAAGAAATCAGACAAACGTTGAGAGATGCTATCAGTCAGGTAAGACAGTTGCTTGGTGCTGAGTTCTTTTACTGTCTGTTCATAGCGATAGGTCTGCACGGCTGCCATAGCTAATATCATGAACAGAAAGATCACGACAAATGGCAGTATGATGGCGGTTTTTAAGCGTATTTGACGATTTAACGGCATACCCTTCTCTTGTCTCTCACATCCTGTGCAGTAAAGTTGGGTAGCCGTTAACCTGACACTTAATACAACTCTTTGAGTTTACGTGTCAGTGTATTTCGTCCCCAGCCCAGTACTTTGGCAGCGTCTTGTTTGTGTCCATTCGTATGGTCAAGAGCCGCTTCTAAAAGTATACGTTCAAATTCTGGGAGTGCGTAGGCAAGCAATTCAGTCTCACCGGAAGCTAACGCTGATTTCGCCCATGTCTCTAATTGCTTTTGCCAACTTATATCATTATCAAAATGGCTCGCTTTTTTTTCTGATAATAATTCGGAAGGAAGATCACTTGGCAGCACTTCACTACCACTAGCCATCACAGTAAGCCAGCGACACATATTTTCCAATTGGCGCACATTTCCCGGCCAATCCAACTTAGTAAGAATGTCGACGGTTTTAGGGTTGAGGGTTTTCATCTCAACGCCCAATTCTTTGGCCGCCAGTGCGAGAAAGTGCTTGGTGAGTTTTTCGATATCCTGCCGGCGTTCACGCAAAGAGGGAATATGAATACGAATAACGTTGAGCCGGTGAAATAAATCTTCTCGGAATTTCCCTTGGTGTACCAACTTCTCAAGATTTTGGTGAGTTGCAGCGACAATCCGTACATCCACTTTAATGGCGACATGACCACCGACACGATAAAACTGACCATCAGCCAGTACGCGTAATAGCCGAGTTTGAATATCCAGCGGCATATCACCGATTTCATCGAGAAATAAAGTTCCCCCATTGGCTTGCTCGAAGCGGCCTTGGCGAACGGTATTCGCTCCAGTGAAAGCGCCTTTTTCGTGGCCAAACAGTTCTGACTCGATCAAATCTTTTGGAATTGCCGCCATATTTAGCGCGATAAATGGCTTTTGTGCTCGAGGACTGTGTCGATGCAGTGCATGGGCCACTAATTCTTTGCCAGTACCTGATTCACCGTTGATCAGTACGGAGATAGAAGAGCGCGACAGGCGACCTATAGCACGAAATACTTCTTGCATCGCGGGGGCTTCACCAATGATCTCCGGTGCTGAATAATTTTCACTGGGACGATGCGATACCTTACGCTGCTCTTGTCCATGAGCAATCGCTCGTTCAACCAAAGTGAGCGTTTCATCTACATCAAAAGGTTTGGGAAGATACTCGAACGCACCTTGTTGGTAGGCGTTGACCGCGGCATCCAGATCAGAATGTGCGGTCATAATAATCACCGGGAGCTCAGGGATATGCTCATGTACTTGATTTAGTAGAGCAATACCATCCATCCCGGGCATGCGAATGTCGGATACTAAAACATCGGGCGTCTCACGCTCTAGCGCAAGTAACACACTTTCCGCATCAGCGAAGGTTTCGCATTTTATATTGGCGGAAGAGAGGGTCTTCTCCATCACCCAGCGGATGGAACTATCATCATCGACAACCCAAACGTATCCTCTACTCATAGACAGTCCTTAACAGCAATTCAAAATTGGCAAATAAATGGTAAACATGGTGCGTCCTGGCCAGCTTTGCACCTCTATTTTTCCCTGATGTTGGTCGATCAGGTTTTGTGAAATGGACAGCCCCAAACCAGTCCCCCCCTCACGGCCACTGACCATTGGGTAAAACACAGTATCTTGTAGTTCTGGAGGGATGCCGGGTCCGTTATCAATAATCTCAATGCTGGCAACGAGCTTATGGCGTTGACCGTGAATATTGGCCTGATGCACTGTTCTGGTGCGCAGGGTGATCACGCCGTGTGGTTGGTCAGCTAAGATCTGAGCCGCATTACTGACAATGTTCAGTAAAGCCTGTTCGATTTGATCGGTGTCCATCAAGATATTGGGCAAGCTCGGATCATAGTCGCGTTCAAAAACGAGATTGTCCCCCGCTTCCAGATCGACCAACTGACGAACCTTTTCCAAAATGAGGTGAAGGTTTTCCCATTTTTTCTCGCCCGGCCGTTGCGGGCCGAGTAAGCGATCGACCAATCCTCGCAAGCGGTCTGCCTGTTCGATGATGATCTGGGTATATTCTGTAAGGGCGGGATCGGGAAGCATACGCTCTAAAAGCTGCGCAGCTCCTCTTAAACCGCCCAGTGGATTTTTGATTTCATGGGCTAACCCTCTGACCAATAATTTAGCCGCTTGCTGCTGAGCATGCTGGTTTAATTCTTGGGTTAGTCTGCGTTGTTGGCCGATGGTGCGCATTTCAACCAGCAAAAGCAGTTCTTTCTGCCATGAAATAGGGCTTACGGTTACCTCTAGCATCAAGGGTTTTCCGTCGACTACTAAAGTGACATCGCTATCTGTAATGCTTTGCCCACTTTGCAGTGGCTGGGTGAGTAGCTGCAGATCGAGGGAAGAATGCTGAACCAGTTGGTGCAGATGCTGATTGATCAAACGTTTAACGCTTTGTGAGAATAACTGCTCTGCGGCAGGGTTCGCATAACGGATCAGCAGTGACTCATCGAGAATGAGCACCGAGGTGACCTGATTATTGATGATGGTTTGACTTAGTTCTGCACTCACACTCGTTCTCACTCGATGACCTAGCTTAACAGCGTAATGCACAATATTGGTGCATTACGCATTAAGTATGGCGCAAGGGAGTGCAAACAAAAAGTGAAACTCCCTAAGCGATCGAGCGAACGGTCACATCTTGCTGCTATTTCACCGTAGCCCGATGCAAATGCACCGTGATAATCGATGAAGATGCAATAAGCTTGCCGTTTTCAATCGCTTGAATCGTAAAGGTATGAGTACCGCGATCGATGTTTTTCAATTCCCAAACAGGTTGGTTGGTCGGCGCACCATAAGGTCTGCCATCCATCATCAGTTGTAACTGCTCACCAATCGCTAATTTTCGGTTTAACTCGGAGCGAATGATGATAGTGCCACTGTTACTGCGTACCGTGTCATCATGCTTTGGAGAAACTAAAGTTATTTTTAATGGTTCGAGCGTTTGTGGCGTGGGGGGCGCCGCTGTTTCCGTTTTCTCTTCTTCGATAGCCGCCGCTTCGGCTAATGCAGTATCAACGGCCTCTTTTTCAATTGGCTGGGTTGAGTCAAAGCTGGGGGCCGGTGCTTGAGCTTCGAAATCCGGTAAATGGATAGACTTCGCTTTATCACTTTGTGGACTATCACTAAAGTGGATTACGCCCTTTTCATCGACCCATGTATAGGCGTTTTGTGCGGCGATCTGGGGTACCCACAGTAAACTAATGAGTAACAACAGAGGACGAGACGATTTCATATATCACCTCAATAGAATGAAGGTTTCACGTTATGGATCATGAGCTTATACTCATGATTAGAATTGTAAGACACATGTTAATGCGAACGGCGGGCGGACTAAATAAGCAAAAGGCCCGCCTGCGAGGCGAGCCTAAATATAGATGTAACTAAAGTTATCTGTTACACACTGCATCAATTACACAGAGTAGTACAGTTCAAACTCAAGTGGGTGAACAGCAACGTTTACGCGCTCAACTTCTTTTGTTTTCAGCTCGATGTAAGAATCGATGAAATCATCAGAGAATACGCCACCGGCAGTTAGGAATTCACGGTCATTGTCTAGGTACTCTAGAGCTTGTTTCAGTGATTCCGCAACTTTTGGAATTTCTGCCGCTTCTTCAGCTGGTAGATCGTACAGATCTTTATCCATTGCTTCGCCTGGGTGGATCTTGTTCTTGATACCGTCAAGACCAGCCATCAGCATTGCTGCAAACGCTAGGTATGGGTTTGCTGCTGGATCTGGGAAGCGAACTTCGATACGACGCGCTTTCGGGCTTGGTACCACTGGGATGCGGATAGACGCAGAACGGTTACGCGCAGAGTAAGCCAGCATTACAGGTGCTTCGTAGTGAGGAACCAGACGCTTGTACGAGTTGGTTGCAGGGTTCGTGATTGCGTTCAGTGCACGTGCGTGTTTGATGATACCGCCGATGTAGTAAATCGCCATTTCAGACAGGCCGCCGTACTTGTCACCTGCAAACAGGTTAACGCCATCTTTTGCTAGAGATTGGTGAACGTGCATACCAGAACCGTTGTCGCCTACTAGTGGCTTAGGCATAAAGGTCGCGGTTTTACCAAAAGCGTGTGCAACGTTGTGTACTACGTACTTGTAGATTTGGATTTCATCCGCTTTAGTCGTCAGCGTATTAAAGCGAGTTGCGATTTCGTTTTGACCAGCAGTCGCTACTTCGTGGTGGTGAGCTTCAACAACAAGGCCCATTTCTTCCATCACTAGACACATTGCAGAACGCAGATCTTGTGAAGAATCCACTGGAGCTACTGGGAAGTAACCACCTTTAACGCCTGGACGGTGACCTTTGTTACCGTTTTCGTAATCAGAACCTGTGTTCCACGCGGCTTCTACGTCGTCGATTTTGAAGAAAGAACCAGACATATCGGTTGCGAATTTTACATCGTCAAACAGGAAGAATTCTGGCTCTGGCCCCACAAGAACAGTGTCTGCGATACCAGTTGAGCGCATGTATTCTTCAGCACGTTTTGCGATAGAACGTGGGTCACGGTCGTAACCTTGCATAGTTGCAGGTTCTAAGATGTCACAACGAATGTTCAGCGTAGCATCTTCAGTAAATGGGTCGAGCACAGCGGTAGATGGATCTGGCATCATCACCATGTCAGATTCGTTAATACCTTTCCAGCCAGCAACAGATGAACCATCAAACATTTTACCGTCTTCGAAGAAGTCAGCATCAATTTGGTGAGAAGGGATAGAGATGTGCTGCTCTTTACCTTTAGTATCGGTAAAACGCAGGTCAACAAACTTAACTTCGTTTTCTTGGATCAGTGATAGAACATTTTCTACTGACATCTTGGATAACCTCCGGTGTTTATAAGCGGTATGGGCTCGAGCCTTAAATAAAGTCGGCAAAGATTACTGCGTTGTACTATGGGTAACCGATGCTGAAAATACTTAAGCGAAAAGCGTGCCATGTTTATAAATCCAATATAATTCATGGTCTTGGTGAGCTGGAGTTTAATTTTCGATGCCTTAATGCACCAAAAAGATCCTGGCTTGCACTATTTTGGTGCCTCATCTTGTTGCTCTGCACCATGTTTTACCAAAACGTTTGCTATTTCGCGCTCAATTGCAGAGGTTGTCAATGACTCTGGCGGCTGAAAAGTCTCTGGTAGCTAAGCATTACGAGCAAAATGAAGAAAAAAACGTCGATTTCAGCGCGACAGATCACATATTTCTAGGTTTTTCGCTAAAATCTGGTACATTATTGGCCGTTTTTGAACCATGTTCGGCGACTGCTTTGGCAGCCAGCCTCAATGAAAAGTGAAGCAAACCCCGATGACCACTCCGCAAATTGAAAAATTAAGAAACATCGCGATTATCGCGCACGTTGACCACGGTAAGACTACCCTGGTTGACAAACTGCTCCAGCAATCCGGCACGTTAGAGTCTCGCGGTGATGTTGAAGAGCGAGTCATGGACTCGAACGACATTGAAAAAGAGCGTGGTATCACCATTCTGGCGAAAAACACCGCTATCAACTGGAATGATTACCGCATCAACATCGTAGACACCCCGGGACACGCGGACTTCGGTGGCGAAGTTGAGCGTATTATGTCGATGGTAGACTCTGTTCTATTGATCGTTGACGCAGTAGATGGCCCGATGCCACAGACTCGCTTCGTAACCCAAAAAGCGTTTGCTCATGGTTTGAAGCCAATCGTTGTTATTAACAAAATTGACCGTCCGGGCGCACGTCCTGATTGGGTTATGGATCAGGTATTTGACCTGTTCGATAACCTAGGTGCGACTGACGAACAGCTTGACTTCCAAG
The DNA here is from genome assembly GCF_000338875.1 of Vibrio mimicus CAIM 602. Classification (GTDB taxonomy): domain Bacteria; phylum Pseudomonadota; class Gammaproteobacteria; order Enterobacterales; family Vibrionaceae; genus Vibrio; species Vibrio mimicus. The sequence goes on from NZ_AOMO01000029.1 coordinate 9,838, forward strand.
TGGTATATGCTTCAGCGCTGAACGGTTGGGCAACACTGGTTGAAGGCGAAACTGGCGAAAACATGGAACCACTGTTCCAAGCAATCGTTGATAACGTTGCTGCGCCACAAGTTGACCTTGATGGTCCACTGCAAATGCAAATTTCTCAGTTGGATTACAGCTCTTACGTTGGTGTTATCGGTGTTGGCCGTATCAAGCGCGGTAAAGTAAAACCAAACCAACAAGTGACTGTTATCGGTGCTGATGGTAAGAAACGTAACGGTAAAATCGGTACTGTTCTGGGCTACCTTGGTCTGCAACGTTCTGAAACTGACCAAGCGACAGCTGGCGACATCGTTGCTGTTACAGGTTTGGGTGAGCTGAAAATCTCTGACACCATCTGTGATGTGAACACGCTTGAAGCGCTTCCACCATTGAGCGTTGATGAGCCAACGGTAACCATGACGTTCCAAGTGAACACGTCTCCATTCGCGGGTAAAGAAGGTAAGTTCGTGACTTCACGTAACATCCTTGAGCGTCTGGAAAAAGAACTGGTACACAACGTAGCACTGCGTGTTGAACAAACTGAAGACCCAGACAAATTCCGCGTTTCAGGTCGTGGTGAACTTCACCTGTCGATCCTGATCGAAAACATGCGTCGTGAAGGCTTTGAACTGGCGGTATCTCGTCCTGAAGTTATCCTGAAGCACGAAGACGGTCAGCTGATGGAACCGTTTGAAACGGTAACCATCGACGTGCAAGAAGAGCACCAAGGCGGCATTATGGAGAAAATCGGCATGCGTAAAGGCGAGCTGAAAGACATGTCTCCAGATGGCAAAGGCCGTATCCGTATGGATTTCGTGATGCCTTCTCGTGGCCTGATCGGCTTCCAAACTGAATTCATGACTCTGACTTCAGGTTCAGGTCTGCTGTACCATACTTTTGACCACTACGGCCCACACAAAGGCGGTGTAATCGGTCAACGTGTTAACGGTGTACTGGTTTCTAACGGTACGGGTAAAGCGCTAACGAACGCTCTGTTCAACCTGCAAGAGCGTGGCCGTATGTTCATTGGTCACGGTGTGGAAGTTTACGAAGGTATGGTGATCGGTATTCACAGCCGTGACAACGACCTGACTGTAAACCCTCTGAAAGGTAAGCAACTGACTAACGTTCGTGCTTCTGGTACTGATGATGCGCAGGTTCTTACGCCGCCAATCATCATGTCTCTGGAACAAGCTCTAGAGTTCATCGATGATGACGAACTGGTAGAAGTAACACCAGTGAGCATCCGTATCCGTAAACGCTTCCTGACCGAAAACGATCGTAAGCGTGCTTCTCGTGATGCGAAATAATCACTGACTCTAGCTTCTTCTGCTAGATAAGTTATGTAAGCCCTTAGCTGTCACCAGTTAGGGGCTTTATTTTTTTACCGCTAAGATAAAGGAATACGATGTCTGTAGTGATTATTTCGGGTGGTCCAGGTGCAGGAAAAACCACTTTACTGGATGCGTTAGCAGAGCGTGGATATACCGCCTATCCAGAAATTCCCCGTCTGTTGATTGAACAAGAGAGTTCAAAAGAGAATGGCATTTTACCTTGGCACGATTTGCCAGCGTTTGCCGCCCTCTGTTATGACGCGATGCGGGTACAGAAACAGCTGGCACAAAGCCAGCCTACCGTTTTTTTGGATCGTGCTATTCCTGATATCTGTGCGTATTTATTGGGTACAGAGCAGGTGGTGCCTGCCGAGTATTGGCAAGCAAGTTTGGAGTATCATCCACAAGTATTTATGTGTGAGCCAAACTCAATCACGTATCAACAAGATGAAGTGCGGCCATACGCATTTGAAGAAGCGCTACAAATCCATCAAAGGTTAGTGAATACTTACTCTGAACTGGGCTACGAGTGCATTGATGTTCCAATGGCCTCGATTGAGCAACGTGTGGAATTTGTGTTAGCGACGCTATCCGTGGCAGGATAATCCCAACTAACCGACAAGGATGAGCTATGAAATTGACTCACTCTTTTATTGAGCAGCGCTGTCGAGAAACACTGTATTTTGGCCGTTATCTATTGACACGGATGAAGCACGATCGGGTGAATGTGAATGCGGGCTATCTTGCTTACATCACTTTGTTGTCTATGGTTCCGATGCTGACGGTATTGCTGTCGATCCTTTCTTCCTTTTCCATTTTTGCGAGTGCAGGTGATGTGATCCAAGATTTTGTGATCACTCATTTTGTGCCAGCAGCAGGTGAAGTGGTTAAGACTGCCTTGGTGGAATTTGTGGCTAATACCGGGAAAATGACGGCTGTTGGTGGCGCTTTCCTGTTTGTGGCTGCCATTATGCTGATCTCCAATATCGATAAAAATTTAAATTACATCTGGCGAGTACAACGTAAGCGCCGCGCCGTCTTTTCGTTTTCGATGTATTGGATGATTTTGACGCTGGGCCCTATTTTAGTAGGAGCCAGTATCGCGGCGACGTCTTACATCACTTCCTTAAAAATCCTCGATAACGAGGCGCTATCGGGTGCTTATAACCTATTCTTACGTTGGTTACCGTTTGTGCTCTCATTTTGTGCTTTTGTGGGCTTATATCTGCTGGTGCCTAATAAAAAAGTGCGATTGCCTCATGCCATGGCAGGGGCTTTGATTGCGGCCGTGTTGTTTGAGCTGAGTAAAAAAGGTTTTGCTGCCTACATTACACAGTTTCCTTCTTATCAGTTGATATACGGTGCGCTTGCCGCGATTCCCATCTTGTTTGTTTGGGTGTATTTATGTTGGCTAATCGTGTTGGTGGGGGCGGAAGTCACCGCGGCACTCGGCGAACGTGAACACTGGAGTGACTCGCAAGACATGCTACACTTTGCGCCATCTCAAACGAATGATGTAGAGGAAAAACAGAGTGATAGCACTGATCCAGCGAGTAAGTGAAGCCGCGGTACGTGTCGATGGAGAAGTGGTCGGCGCAATTGATAAGGGACTTTTAGTGCTACTCGGTGTCGAACGTGAAGATGATGAAGCGAAAGCCAAGCGATTGGTTGAGCGAGTGACCAGCTATCGAGTGTTTGAAGATAGTGAAGGTAAAATGAATCTGAGCGTGAAAGATGTGGGTGGTAGTGTGTTAGTTGTGTCGCAGTTTACTCTGCCAGCCGATACCAAAAAAGGTACACGTGCCGGATTTTCACGCGGTGCGGCGCCACAAGATGCCGAGCGGTTATATGATTATTTCTCTGACCTTTGTATGCAGATTTTGCCAACGGAGCGTGGACGCTTTGCGGCGGATATGAAGGTATCGCTGGTCAACGATGGGCCAGTGACGTTTTGGCTACAGGTATAACTCGCGTTTGATCGCAAATTAAATGACAACAAGCACCTTAATTCAGTAAAGGTGCGTATTCAGGGATTGAGTATGTTCAAACTTATTACGCCGACAACGGATAATCAGCTCAATAAGTATTTTCATTTCCGTTGGCAGATGCTGCGTGAACCGTGGCGAATGCCAATTGGCTCAGAGCGTGATGAATATGACTCGATGAGCCATCATCGAATGATAGTGGATAGCCGTGGCTATCCTATCGCCATTGGCCGTTTATACATTACTCCTGACAGTGAAGGGCAGATCCGTTATATGGCGGTGAAGGCCAATCGTCGTTCTAAAGGGATGGGGTCTTTGATTCTGGTGGCACTTGAATCGTTAGCTCGTCAAGAAGGAGCAAAGCGCTTAGTGTGTAACGCGCGTGAAGATGCGATTCCATTTTATGCCAAGAACGGTTTCGAGCGACGCGGTGAATTGACCGATGAGCGTGGGCCTGTGCGTCATCAACAGATGGTGAAAACGCTCGATCCTATGGCGAATGTGCTACGTAAGCCTGAATGGTGTACTGAGCTACAAGAGCGTTGGGGTCAACAGATCCCGATCAGCGATAAAATGGGGATTAAGATCCAGCAATATACTGGCTATCAATTTCAGTGCTGCGCTCAGTTGAACCCTAATCTCAATCCACACAATACCTTGTTTGCAGGTTCCGCTTTTACACTGGCGACCTTAACTGGCTGGGGGATGGCATGGCTTTTAATGCGCGAACGTGACTTGCATGGCGATATCGTGTTGGTGGACAGCCATATCCGCTATCGTCATCCTGTGGTGCAAAACCCTGTGGCTGCCACCTCGCTTGATGGGATCAGTGGTGATTTGGATCGTTTGGAATCAGGGCGTAAAGCGCGAATTGTGGTACGGGTCATTATCTCCAGCGGCAATGTAGAAGCGATCGAATTTACGGGCACTTACATGCTGATCCCTAACTATAAAGCCTTGGTTGCTCAGAAGTCGTCTTAGTTCAACGATAGTCTTAACGAGAACGCTGCAGCGCATTAAGGTGCGCTGCGACAATCCTTACTCGTCAACTCAGCTTGTTTGAAATCCCAATTTAAACCAAGGCATTGATCGGCCCAAGACTGCTTGATGTCCAGTTGCCACTCACCTTGCTCTGGTGTGAGTAGATCTGTGCTACCACTTAACATCGCTTGCATGCCAACACCTTTCAGTGGTGTTGGCGTGATGGTAATTCGTCCTCTATCGGCACTAACCGAGAGAGCATCCAGCTCAAAAAGTTGAGTGATTACTGTGTTATCACTGCGTAGTGACATCAATCCCTGACGTAAACTCAGTTGTAATTCCCCATCAAGTGAATGCGCCAGCATGTTGCGATCACCAGCCATGCCTTGTGCTGTCAGGCTGATGTCGGCGAATGCTTCAAGGCCGAAAGGTAAGTTGAACCAAGGTTGTAATGGGCCAACAGGTAATGAGTCGGTATCGAGCGAAAGCTGCCAAGGGGCACTGAGCGACGATAAATCCCATTTAGCATGTGCTTCAATATAACCTCGCTCCAGAGGTAGAAAGGCGCGGGTGAGCTGCCATACGCCTTGTTCACTGTGCATATTGAGTACGCCTTGCGTGCTGAGTATGCCAGCATAACTGGCGCTGTTAGCCGTCACGGCAAGTTTACCCTGCCAAAATCCCCACTGACCGTCTTTAACCCACTGTAAACGTTGGCCATCGGCATTCAGGCCTGAGACTTGCCAAAAGGTCGGTTAACCGTTTGGATGATTTGTAGGTTATTGATATCCAGATCATCAATGCTTAATTTCTGCCAAGCGGGTAGCCCTTGAGCAAATGGCAGTAGATCTTGAGGTTGCTCTGCGATCCATTTTATTCCACTGATCGTGAGTCGGGAGAGCGCGATGCTCTGTTCAGAAAGCTTACCTTTGAGTTGAACATCCCCTTGCCATACTTGTGTATGCCCTTCCATTTCGATGCCTTCGGGCGTGAAAGTCAGTTCTGCATTGGGTTCCACCCACTGTGTGGCAAGCCATTGTGCGGAATCGGCATTGAGAGACAAATAACCTTGTTGCTGTTGCCAAAAGTTTTGCTGCAAGAAGTAATCTTCGACAGAGAGATTGAGATTCTCCCACGTGACTCCATTTGCCGTCAGCTGGCTGTTCAGTAGATCTAAACTATTAATGTGATGAACATTCGGCGCTAATTTTTGCCATAGTGGGTGAGTTTGCCACTGGTCTAGATTGAGGTTAAGCCTGCTAATGGTCACATTGATGAGGGACCAGCCTTCCGGATATTGCTCAGCCTGCCCGGATATTGGGCTATCGTGCCAGTTAAAGGAAAACCCATACACAGTACTGTCCTGGGGTTGATAGTTAGCATCAACCAGTACTTGATTAAAAGCTTCACCATCAATCGTGATCTGTTCAGCTGAAAGCTGAATTTTTCCGTAAGGCAGTAGTTGCTGAGGGGATATCCACACTGGCTGTTTAATTTGCAGACTCACACCACGGGCGATGATGTCCTGATCAGCCCAATCGATATTGTGCAGTGCCAATTGGTTGAGATGAATAGCATCAGGTAGTGTGAAAGCGGGCAGGCCATGGGCCAAATTTGCCCCATCAACCAAAACACTATCGATCTCTAACTTTTGTTCAAGCAAACCGTATGGGTTGAGCCATAAATCCATTTGCTGAACTTCAATGGCTGGAGTTGTGGAAAGCTGCACGCCGCTCAAACGCAGTTTAAATGGATAGAGGTATTCAATTTTTTCAAAGTGCAGAGTTTCAGGCCACAACTGCTGCACTATCCATTGTGCAGATGGCGTGAAATAGCGGGTATGCATAATACCAAACCCAGCTAATACCAGAATCAGTAGCAGTGCGATACCTGCTACACCCATGGCCAGTAGTTTTCTCATAGTCCCTGCATTGCCATCATCAAAATGTTACCAATCAATCCACTCTCAAGCTTGGAGTAAAGCACGAGAGACAGCAACAAAAAAAGCCCCTCAAAAGAGGGGCTTGCTACTCAGTTATCACTTTTACGCCAATTCGACATTAGTCGAGCTTTGGACCTGCTGCAACCAAAGCTTTGCCTTCTGCGTTATCGGTGTATTTGTCGAAGTTATTGATAAAGCGCGTTGCCAAATCTTTGGCCTTGCTTTCCCACTGAAGTGGATCGACATAAGTATCACGCGGGTCGAGGATCATAGGATCAACGCCTGGCAGTGAGGTTGGTACTTGTAGGTTGAAGATTGGAATGTGCTTCGTTTCTGCTTTCTCGATTGAGCCATCCAAAATCGCATCAATGATGCCGCGAGTATCTTTAATCGAGATACGTTTACCGCTGCCATTCCAACCTGTGTTAACCAGATAGGCCTCCGCACCAGCAGCTTCCATGCGTTTTACCAATACTTCCGCATACTTGGTTGGATGCAGAGTGAGGAACGCAGCACCGAAACACGCAGAGAAAGTAGGCGTTGGTTCAGTGATACCACGTTCAGTACCTGCGAGTTTGGCGGTAAAGCCAGACAAGAAGTGGTACTTAGTTTGTTCTGGAGTCAGTTTAGACACTGGAGGTAGTACGCCAAAGGCATCTGCAGACAGGAAGATAACCTTAGTCGCATGGCCGCCTTTGGAAACTGGCTTCACGATGTTATCGATGTGATAGATAGGGTAAGAAACGCGGGTGTTCTCGGTTTTTGAACCATCATCAAAATCGATTGAACCGTCACTGAGTACCGTGACGTTTTCTAATAGTGCATCACGGCGGATAGCGTTATAGATATCAGGCTCTGCTTCTTTAGACAGCTTGATAGTTTTCGCGTAGCAGCCACCTTCAAAGTTGAACACACCATCATCATCCCAGCCGTGCTCATCGTCACCGATCAAAGCACGTTTTGGATCGGTAGACAGGGTTGTTTTACCTGTGCCAGAAAGACCGAAGAAGATCGCGACATCACCCGCTTTGCCCATGTTGGCTGAACAGTGCATTGACGCAATACCTTGTAGTGGCAGGAAGTAGTTCATCATTGCGAACATACCTTTTTTCATTTCGCCGCCGTACCAAGTACCGCCAATGAGCTGCATGCGTTCGGTCAGGTTAAACACAGTGAAGTTCTCAGAGTTCAGACCATGCTCTTTCCACTTCGCATTGGTGCATTTCGCGCCGTTCATTACCACAAAGTCTGGTTTGAAGTGCGCTAGTTCATCTTCGCTTGGGCGAATGAACATGTTTTTCACGAAATGTGCTTGCCATGCTACTTCAGTAATAAAACGTACACTCAGGCGAGTATCCGCGTTGGCACCACAGTAGCCATCCAATACGAATACACGTTTGCCTGAAAGCTGTTTGGTAACTAGCGCTTTAAGGTCATTCCACACTTCTTGATTAATTGGTTTATTGTCGTTTTTCGCTTTTTCGGAGGTCCACCACAAAGTATCGCGAGTGGTATCGTCCTTAACGATAAACTTATCTTTTGGTGAGCGGCCAGTGAAGATGCCAGTATCAACCGCAACCGCGCCTAATTCGGTGACCACACCACGCTCATAACCTTCGAGGTCAGAACGGGTTTCTTCAGCGAATAACAGTTCATAGCTCGGGTTACGAACCACTTCTGTTACGCCTGTGATCCCATATTGGGCTAGATCGAGTTGTGCAGCCTTTGTATGTTCCATAACGGTCATAGGTGCTCCTTGTAGGATTTTGTAGGGATTTTGTAAGAATTTATGTAATTGTTATCTGCTCACCATGCTAGCAACGGACCTGAGTGAAAACAGGGAGGCAGGTCAAAAATTACCCACCGGATTTCTGTGGTTTTAGGTAACTCGTCACATATATTGGTATTACTATTTTATCGTGCGCGCAAACCTTTGCGCCAGTAGCCAAGGATTAATACTTTTAAGAAATTAAGTACGGCGTACTGTGATGTGGATCTTTGATTTTATTGATTTTTTCATAAGAAAAAGCCAGCTTACAGCTGGCTTTTTGGCGGTTTTTACGTGCTTGTTAAACGCGGCGAATTAATGCAATACCGAGTTATCGGTTGACTGTGGTGCATACAATTCAGCAACTTGCGCTGCATCGAACGAGTAGGTAGTACCACAATAATCACAGTGCAAAGCCACCACGCCATCTTGCGCTAGAATGTCATTGATTTCTTCACGCGCCACAGTCACGATGGCCGCCGCACTGCGTTCACGTGAGCAACCACAGCGGAAGCTGACCGGATGTGGTGCGAACAACTGAACTTTCTCTTGGTTGTAAAGACGGTACAGCAGTTCTTCCGCAGGTAGAGCAAATAACTCTTCGTTCTTGATGGTGTCAGTTAATTGTTCTAAATGTTCGAAATCATCGGCAGAGCCTTTACCATCGGGTACGATTTGCAGCAACATACCAGCAGCACAGGCTTTACCTGCATGCTCACCAACGCGGATCCACAAACGAGTTTTGAGCTGCTCTGAACGTAGGAAGTAACCTTCGAGCACATCGGCAAGGGTATCGCCTTCTAAACCCACTACGCCTTGATAGCGTTCACCTTGCTTAGGTTCAATGGTAATCACCAGATGACCCTTGCCAAGCATATCGTGTAAGCCTGCATCGTCAGCAATATCGCCTTGCCAGCGAGCAACACCACGTACTTGCTGGTTGTTATCACCGTTAATCACTACCAGTGATACTGGGCCATTGCCTTGCAGTTGCAGGGTAATTGAACCTTCGAATTTCAACGTCGCAGTAAGCAGTGAGGTTGCAACCAGCAGTTCACCGATTAAGTGTTGCACTGCCGCAGGATATTCCTGACTGGAAATCATGTGCTGATAAGTTTCATCCAGTTGGACCAACTCACCACGCACAGAGAGGTCTTCAAATAGATAGCGATGTAGCATGTTGTTCGCCATTGAGTTTGTCGTCATAAGGAATTGTCCGGCTATTTACTGATTACTGATGAATAAATTTGAGTAGATCTCGGCGCTGCTTCTTGTCCGGACGTCGATCCGGACTCGGGTTGAGCTGGCGCATCATGGCATTACGTTCACGCTTAGCGATGCTTTCTGCCGTTTCACGGTAGAGTAGTTGCGCTTCTGGTGCTCCACGGCGTTGATCTGAGATCTTTTCGATAATGACAGTTTTCTCGTCATGTCCCTGACGCAGAGTGATCTGTGCGCCAAGTTCAACCGATTTACTGGGTTTGGATCGCTGGCCATTATAGTGGACTTTGCCACCTTCGACCATATTTCGCGCTAGTGAGCGAGTTTTGTAAAATCTTGCAGCCCACAACCATTTATCCAGCCTAACGTCATCTGCACTGGAACTCATTGCCACATTTCCTCTCTAACCTTGTTACTTTCTGGCCAATTTTCTTGATTAACAATGGTGTTTAGTGGGCAGTTTTTCAAGCAAGTCGACAATTTAACGTTTGAGACAGTTCGCTCATCCATGCTTGTGATATATTGCCATGCCTGCATAAAGTATTGAAAAACATCTGTACAGGCGAGTTTGCGCAAGATTGAGCGCAAAAGTACAGAAAGGAATAACGTGGAAATTTATGGAATTTAAACAACTTCCTCCGCTAGCAACGTGGCCGCGTTTATTGAGCCAAAATTCCGCGCGGTGGCAAAAGCCAATCAGCGAAGGATTAACTCTGTTGCTGTTGGTGGCATCAGCGTGGACGCTGGGCAAAATGGTGTGGTTGATGTCGGGAGAGCAAGCTCAAGCCCCGAGTTGGAGCCCAACTTTGTCTGCCTTAAAGCCAGATCATCAGCCACTGGATATCAGTGTGTTGCAGAAAGGGGAGCTGTTTGGTGTGTTCACTGAGCCCAAAGAAGCCCCGATTGAGCAGCCTGTTGTCGTGGATGCGCCGAAAACTCGTTTGAACCTAGTGCTATCCGGCGTTGTAGCAAGCAATGACTTGCAAAAAAGCTTAGCGGTGATTGCCAACCGTGGTGTGCAAGCGACTTATGGGCTTAACGAAGTCATTGAGGGGACACAGGCAAAACTTAAAGCCGTGATGCCGGATCGAGTCATTATCAGTAACTCAGGCCGTGATGAAACCTTGATGTTAGAAGGATTGGATTATACCAGCCCAACCGCATCTTCTACGCCGAGTTCACAACCACCACGGACAAATCAATTAAGCCAAACGCCACAGTTTGAAGACAAACTGGATGCGGTTCGTGAGGCTATTGCGCGTAACCCGCAGGAAATTTTCCAGTATGTGCGCCTGTCTCAGGTAAAACGTGACGACAAAGTGCTCGGTTATCGAGTCAGCCCCGGCAAAGATCCGGTTCTGTTTGAATCGATCGGTTTGCAAGATGGCGACATCGCAGTAGCCCTGAATGGTATGGACCTGACCGATCCGAATGTAATGAACACCGTATTTCAGTCGATGAATGAGATGACTGAAATGAGTCTGACGGTTGAGCGTGATGGTCAACAACATGATGTATATATTCAATTTTAACGCTGAGGCGAATGAGAACGCGTTAGTGAGGCAAGGGAGTTCCCAGTGAAATTTTGGCTGAAAAAAAGTTCGTGGTTGCTGGCTGGCAGTTTGCTGTCCACACCTCTGGCGATGGCAAATGAGTTTAGTGCCAGCTTTAAAGGCACCGACATTCAAGAATTTATCAATATTGTCGGACGTAACCTTGAGAAGACGATCATCGTAGACCCTTCTGTACGTGGCAAAGTGGATGTTCGCAGTTTCGATACGTTAAACGAAGAGCAATATTACAGTTTCTTCCTTAGTGTGCTGGAAGTGTACGGTTTTGCGGTTGTTGAAATGGATAATGGTGTGCTTAAGGTCATCAAATCCAAAGATGCAAAAACCTCAGCGATTCCAGTATTGAGTGGTGAAGAGCGCGCCAATGGTGACTCTGTGATCACGCAGGTCGTTGCGGTTAAAAACGTCTCGGTGCGTGAGCTTTCTCCATTGTTGCGTCAACTTATTGATAACGCCGGCGCAGGTAACGTTGTGCACTATGATCCGGCCAATATTATTTTGATCACAGGCCGTGCGGCCGTAGTGAACCGTTTGGCGGAAATCATTCGCCGTGTCGACCAAGCTGGCGATAAAGAAATTGAAGTCGTTGAGCTCAATAACGCGTCAGCGGCCGAAATGGTGCGTATTGTTGAAGCTCTGAACAAAACCGCTGATGCGCAAAACACCCCTGAATTTTTGAAACCCAAGTTTGTTGCGGATGAGCGTACTAACTCCATTTTGATTTCTGGCGACCCGAAAGTACGTGAGCGCCTGAAGCGCTTGATTAAACAGCTTGATGTGGAAATGGCTGCCAAAGGCAATAACCGCGTGGTGTATTTGAAATACGCGAAAGCGGAAGATCTGGTTGAAGTGCTCAAAGGCGTTTCAGAGAACCTGCAAGCTGAAAAAGGAACGGGCCAGCAAACCACTTCAAAACGCAACGAAGTGATGATTGCGGCACACGCCGATACCAACTCGTTAGTACTTACTGCGCCGCAAGACATTATGAATGCGATGCTAGAGGTAATTGGCCAGCTTGATATTCGCCGCGCACAAGTTTTGATTGAAGCTCTGATTGTCGAAATGGCCGAAGGAGATGGTATCAACCTTGGTGTACAGTGGGGCTCTCTGGAAAGTGGCTCAGTGATTCAATATGGCAACACAGGTGCTTCGATTGGTAATGTGTTGATTGGCCTTGAAGAGGCCAAAGATACCACGGAGAAAAAACCGATTCGTGATAGCAATACTGGCGCAATTAAATATTACGAAGAAACCACCACCAAAGGGGATTACTCAACACTGGCTTCCGCTCTCTCTGGTATCCAAGGGGCTGCGGTCAGCATTGCTCTGGGGGACTGGACGGCGTTAATCAATGCGGTGTCTAACGATTCCAAATCTAACATTCTGTCCTCACCTAGCATTACCGTCATGGATAACGGTGAGGCTTCGTTTATCGTGGGTGAAGAAGTGCCTGTTATCACTGGCTCAACCGCAGGCTCCAATAACGACAACCCATTCCAAACCGTGGATCGTAAAGAGGTGGGTATCAAGCTGAAAGTGGTACCGCAGATCAACGAAGGTAACTCAGTGCAGCTTAATATTGAGCAAGAAGTTTCCAACGTATTAGGTGCCAATGGAGCCGTTGACGTGCGCTTTGCAAAACGTCAGCTCAACACTTCAGTGATGGTACAAGATGGACAAATGCTGGTGCTGGGTGGTTTGATTGATGAGCGAGCGCTAGAAAGTGAATCCAAAGTTCCTCTGCTGGGTGATATTCCGCTGCTGGGACAACTGTTCCGTTCAACCAGCTCTCAGGTGGAAAAGAAAAACCTGATGGTGTTCATCAAGCCAACCATTATTCGTGATGGCGTGACTGCCGATGGTATTACCCAACGTAAATACAACTACATCCGTGCTGAGCAACTGTTCCGCGCTGAGAAAGGCTTACGTTTATTGGATGATGCTAGCGTGCCCGTTTTGCCAAAATTTGGCGATGACCGCCGTCATCCACCTGAAATTCAAGCCTTTATTGATCAGATGGAAGCCGAGCAATGACCGAAATGGTGATCTCTCCTGCTGAGCGGCAGTCGATTCGTCGTCTGCCTTTCAGCTTTGCCAACCGCTTCAAGCTCGTGTTGGATTGGAATGAGGACTTTTCACAAGCCAGCATTTACTACTTGCCGCCTCTCTCTATGGAAGCGCTGGTGGAAACCAAGCGGGTGGTCAAAGATACTTTCCAGCTTATTGCTTTGTCGCAAGCGGAATTTGAAAGCAAGCTGACTCAAGTTTATCAGCGTGATTCTTCGGAAGCGCGACAACTGATGGAAGACATTGGCGCCGACAGTGATGACTTCTTCTCACTGGCGGAAGAACTGCCACAAAATGAAGACTTGCTGGAAAGTGAAGATGATGCACCGATCATCAAACTGATCAACGCCATGCTGGGCGAAGCGATCAAAGAAGGTGCATCGGATATTCATATCGAAACCTTTGAAAAGACCTTATCGATCCGTTTTCGGGTTGATGGTGTGCTGCGTGAAGTGCTTGCACCAAGCCGCAAGCTCTCCTCGCTACTCGTTTCGCGGGTCAAAGTTATGGCCAAACTCGACATTGCTGAAAAGCGGGTGCCACAAGATGGACGTATTTCGTTACGTATTGGTGGCCGCGCGGTGGATGTGCGGGTTTCGACTATGCCGTCCTCACATGGTGAGCGAGTGGTAATGCGTCTTCTGGATAAAAACGCGACCCGACTTGATCTGCACAGCTTGGGCATGACGGCACAAAACCATGATAACTTCCGTCGTTTGATCAAGCGTCCGCACGGGATCATTCTGGTGACAGGGCCTACTGGCTCGGGTAAATCGACGACCTTGTACGCAGGTTTACAGGAGCTAAATAGCAGTGAGCTCAATATCCTGACGGTAGAAGATCCGATCGAATTTGATATTGATGGTATCGGCCAAACCCAAGTTAACCCTCGGGTGGATATGACGTTTGCTCGTGGTTTACGCGCCATTTTGCGTCAAGACCCAGATGTGGTGATGGTGGGGGAAATCCGTGACTTGGAAACCGCACAAATTGCGGTGCAAGCTTCTTTAACAGGTCACTTAGTAATGTCGACACTGCATACCAATACGGCGGTGGGCGCAGTGACTCGTCTGCGTGATATGGGGATCGAACCGTTTTTGATCTCCTCTTCTCTGCTTGGCGTGTTGGCACAGCGTTTAGTGCGAACCTTGTGCTCAGACTGCAAAGAGCCTTATGAAGCAGACAAAGAGCAACGCAAGCTGTTTGATTGTAAGAAAAAAGAACCACTGATCCTCCATCGTGCTAAGGGTTGTCCTAAGTGTAATCACAAAGGCTACCGTGGCCGAACGGGTATTCATGAGTTGTTGCTGGTGGATGAAGCACTGCAGGAGCTTATCCACAGCGAAGCGGGTGAACAGGCGATGGAAAAACACATCCGCTCAACCACTCCAAGCATTCGTGATGATGGTTTAGACAAAGTGCGTCAAGGCATTACTTCGTTGGAAGAAGTGATGCGGGTGACTAAGGAGTCCTGATGGCGGCGTTTGAATACAAAGCGCTGGATGCCAAAGGACGCCACAAAAAAGGCGTGATTGAGGGCGATAATGCGCGTCAAGTGCGTCAGCGCCTGAAAGAGCAAGGCTTAGTGCCGATGGAAGTGGTCGAAACTCAAACCAAAGCGGCTCGTAGCCGCAGTAAAGGAATGGGTTTCAAACGCGGCATTAGCACACCAGATTTAGCGCTGATCACTCGCCAGTTGGCAACCTTAGTACAATCAGGCATGCCGCTTGAAGAGTGTTTGCGCGCGGTGGCTGAGCAGTCGGAAAAGCCGCGTATTCGCACCATGTTAGTGGCAGTACGCGCCAAAGTAACTGAAGGTTATACCTTGTCTGACAGTTTGGGTGATTACCCGCATGTGTTTGATGAGCTATTTCGTTCAATGGTTGCCGCGGGAGAAAAATCCGGTCACCTCGATTCCGTGTTAGAGCGTTTAGCTGATTACGCAGAAAACCGTCAGAAGATGCGCTCTAAACTGCAACAAGCCATGATTTACCCTGTGGTTCTGGTGGTGTTTGCGGTGGGGATTGTGGCCTTTTTGCTGGCCGCCGTTGTACCCAAAATCGTTGGGCAGTTTGTGCAAATGGGGCAAGCCTTGCCTGCATCCACTCAGTTCTTGCTTGATGCCAGTGATTTTCTGCAAAACTGGGGAATTTGGCTACTGATTGGGTTAATGCTCGCCATTAGTCTGGTGCGTTGGGCTTTGACCAAGCCGGATGTCCGTTTGAATTGGGATCGTCGAGTTATCTACTTACCTGTAATTGGAAAAATTGCTCGTGGTCTTAACACCGCTCGTTTTGCGCGTACGCTTTCGATCTGTACCTCAAGTGCTATCCCGATTTTGGATGGCATGCGTGTGGCGGTCGATGTAATGACCAATCAGTTTGTGAAACAGCAAGTATTGGCGGCGGCAGAAAACGTGCGTGAGGGTTCAAGCCTTCGCAAAGCCTTGGAGCAAACCAAACTCTTCCCGCCTATGATGCTGCACATGATTGCCAGTGGTGAACAGAGTGGTGAGCTGGAAGGCATGCTGACCCGTGCTGCGGATAACCAAGACAGCAGTTTTGAATCAACAGTCAATATCGCGCTCGGTATTTTTACCCCGGCATTGATTGCTTTAATGGCAGGTATGGTGCTGTTTATTGTGATGGCAACCCTGATGCCGATTTTGGAAATGAATAACTTAATGAGTCGTTAAGTCGTCACGCGCGGCGAAAACGGCATAGTGTGGAGTAACTATGAAAAAAATGCGTAAACAAGCGGGTTTTACCCTACTCGAAGTGATGGTTGTGGTCGTTATTTTGGGCATTCTTGCCAGCTTTGTTGTGCCTAACTTACTGGGCAACAAAGAAAAAGCTGACCAACAAAAAGCGGTCACTGATATCGTGGCGCTGGAAAATGCGTTGGATATGTACAAGTTGGATAACAGCGTTTACCCAACGACCGACCAAGGGTTGGATGCCTTGGTGAACAAGCCGAACAACCCAGAGCCACGCAACTACCGCGATGGTGGTTACATCAAGCGTCTGCCAAAAGATCCTTGGGGTAACGATTACCAATATTTAAGCCCAGGTGATAAAGGCACGATTGATGTGTTCACTCTAGGTGCTGATGGTCAAGAGGGCGGTGAAGGCCCAAGCGCGGATATTGGTAACTGGAATATCCAAGATTTCCAATAATCGCAGTATTACCTACGAACAGTATTACAGACTGAATCTATGACAGCGACTCGCGGTTTTACTCTGCTGGAAATTTTGCTGGTGCTGGTACTGGTTTCGGTCAGTGCGGTGGCGGTTATCGCCACCTTTCCTGTTTCGGTGAAAGATGAAGCCAAAATCAGCGCTCAAAGCTTCTATCAGCGGCTGTTGCTGCTTAACGAGGAAGCGATTCTGAGCGGGCAGGATTTTGGTGTGCGGATTGATGTGGATGCGCGGCGTCTGACCTTTTTGCAACTGACAGCCGAGAAAGGCTGGCAAAAGTGGCAAAACGATAAGATGACCAATCAAACCACGCTCAAAGAAGGTTTGCAGCTCGATTTTGAACTCGGAGGTAGTGCTTGGCAAAACGACGAGCGGTTATTCAATCCCGGTTCGCTGTTCGATGAAGAGATGTTTGCGGAGAAGAAAGAAGAAGAAAAGCAGGAGCGACCACCGCAACTGTTTATTCTATCCAGTGGTGAAGTGACGCCATTTACGCTGCATATTTTCCCCAAAGGGCAGCCGCGCGATGAGCAGTGGCGAGTAGAAGCGCAAGAAAACGGTACGCTGCGTCTGCTGGCTCCGGGAGAAAGTGATGAAGAATAAGCGCGGGTTTACTTTGCTCGAAGTTCTGGTCGCTTTAGCGATTTTTGCTACCGCGGCGATCAGCGTGATCCGCTCGGTCAGTCAGCACATCAACACAGTGAATTATCTGGAAGAAAAAATGTTTGCCTCCATGGTAGTGGATAACCAGATGGCGCAAGTCATGCTCAATCCGCAGTCCTTGGCGGCTCGTGAGGGTAGTGAGCAGATGGCCGGTCGAACTTGGTACTGGAAACTCAGTCCAGTCAAAACTGCCGACAATCTGCTCAAAGCCTTTGATGTCAGTGTGGCAACAGAAAAAGGTGCGACTCCAGTCGTGACGGTGCGCAGTTATGTGGCGAACTAACCAAATCTCTACTCGTCAGAAGATAGCTGGATTCACTTTGATTGAAGTGCTAGTGGCGATTGCGATATTTGCCAGCTTGAGTGTTGGGGCGTATCAGGTGCTCAATCAAGTCCAACGCAGCAATGAAATTTCCGCTGAGCGCACTGCGCGTTTAGCCGAATTGCAACGCGCCATAGTGATTATGGATGCCGATTTTCGACAGATGGCACTGCGTCAGTTTCGCACCAATGGTGAAGCACCTAGCGAACAATTGGTACAGTGGAAAGAATCCCTGCTCGATTCTGATCAACACGGCTTGCTGTTTGCGCGCCTTGGCTGGCATAACCCGCAGCAGCAATTTCCGCGTGGGGAAGTCACTAAGGTTGGTTATCGTCTGTACGAAAACCGCTTAGAGCGAATTTGGTGGCGTTATCCGGATACACCCGTTGGGCAGCAAGGTTTGATTTCCCCGTTATTAACCGGGGTGGAAGATTGGCAAGTGCGCTTTTATCTGCAAGGTGAATGGAGCGATGAATGGGTGCCGACCAATGCTTTGCCAGAAGCGGTATCCGTGAAGCTGACCTTAAAAGATTATGGCGAGATTGAGCGTATTTACCTGACCAATGGTGGCTCACTCAATATGACAGAAGAGAGTGTTGAAAATGCTGGCTAAGCAGCGAGGCGTTGCGCTGATTGTGGTTTTGCTGCTGCTGGCTGTGATGGTGTCTATCGCGGCCACTATGGCTGAACGGTTGTTTAGTCAGTTCCAGCGCGCGACGCATCAGCTCAACTACCAACAAGCCTATTGGTACAGTCTTGGGGTTGAGGCGTTAGCCAAAAAAGGGATTGAACAGAGCTACCAAGACAGTGAAACCATTAACCTGAGTCAGCCTTGGGCTCTCAAAGAGCAAACCTATCCGCTCGATTACGGTCAAGTGCGCGGCAAAATCCGCGATATGCAAGCCTGTTTTAATCTCAATGCGCTTGCCGGGGTGAAGTTCACGCCAGATAGCGTGAAAAAGCCGTACTTGCTGGGAGTGTTACAAACGCTGTTAGAAGGGCTGGATATCGAGAGTTATCAGGCTGAAACCATCGCTGACTCAACGTTAGAGTTTATTGATCGCGATGATTCTGTACGTACCGCGTATGGAGTAGAAGACAGCCATTACGAATCCATGTTGCCTGCTTACATGGCAGCAGATACTTGGTTGGCTGATGCCAGTGAATGGCGTGCAGTGCAGCAAGTCAGCGGAGAGGTGATGAACAAAGCCTTACCTTATGTTTGTGCTTTGCCAACCAATCAATGGCAATTGAATGTGAATACCTTGCCTGCTGAGCAGTCGGCTTTATTAGCGGCGATGTTCAGCCCAGCGCTCAGTGAAGAGAGCGCGAGAACGTTGTTGGAAGGCCGCCCCTTTGATGGCTGGGCGAGTGTGGATGATTTTCTCGCTGAGTCGGCGCTTACAGGCGTCGATAATGCGGTGCGTGAGGATGCTAAAAAATACCTCAGCGTTGATAGCCATTATTTTGAATTAGATGCACAGGTGCTGGTCGATGCGTCCCGCATTCGGATCCGCAGCCTGTTTTACAGTAACGATAAGAAAACTGCGACGGTTGTACGCCGTCGCTTTGGAGGGATCAGTGAGCGAGTTTCTGACCGTTCGACTGAGTAGTCAAAAAGAGGCCAATATCCCTTGGTTGGTGTGGTCTGCCGAACAGCAAGAAGTGATTGCTAGCGGCGAAGTGGCTGGCTGGGAAGCCTTGCATGAGCTTGAGTCTTATGCAGAGCAGCGCAGTGTATTGGTGTTACTGGCTGCGAGCGATCTGATCTTAAGCTCAGTGGAGATTCCACCGGGTGCAGCTCGTCAGCTTGAAAGTATGTTGCCCTATTTGCTGGAAGATGAGATCGCGCAAGATGTCGAAGACTTGCATTTCTCTGTGCTCAGCAAAAGTCGTGAAAGTGCCGATGTTGTTGGGGTGGATCGTTTATGGCTTCGCGCTTGCTTAGATCAGCTCAAAGCCTGCGGCTTCGATGTTAAGCGCGTTCTACCTGATGTGTTGGCGATTCCCCAAGCTGAACAAGGGTTGGCGGCACTGCAATTGGGTGACGATTGGCTGGTGCGAAAAAGTGCTACCCAAGGGATTGCGGTTAACGCTGAGTGGCTAAACCTGCTTGCTGCTTCCGATTGGGTGAAGCAAGAAGATGAATATCTGTCCCTGCAAGCCTTAACTCCACTGCCTGAATTAGCGTTGGCGGAACAGCAAGTGTGGCGTAGCGAGCCTACTGGTTTAGTGATGCAACTGCTGACGCAAGAAGCACTGAGCAGCAAGTTCAACTTATTGACGGGCAGCTTTAAGCCTAAATCCTCTTTGCTGCGTCACTGGCAAATATGGCGCAAAGTGGCGATTGCTGCGGCGCTGTTTGTGGCCGTTTCCGTCAGTTATTCACTGTTTCAGGCACATCAATATGAAGCGCAAGCGAATGCTTACCGTGCGGAAAGCGAGCGCATTTTCCGTAGTATTTTTCCTGATAAACAGAAAATCCCGACAGTCACTTACTTGAAAAGACAGATGAGCGATGAAATGGCTCGTTTATCGGGTGGAGCCAGTGTCGGTAGTGTCTTGAAGTGGCTAAGTCCATTACCTGAAGCGTTGACGGGCGTGAATCTGCAACTGCAAAGCATCAAATTTGATAGCAACCGCAGTGAAATTCGCCTCGAAGCGACCAGCCGTGACTTCCAAAGTTTTGAACAGGCACGCACTAAGCTTGAACAGTTTTTTGCTGTCGAGCAGGGACAACTGAACAAAAATGGCGAGCAAGTGTTTGGTGTTTTTGTTGTTAGGCCAAAGTAAGGAGGAATGATGAAAGAGTTATTAGCTCCTGTGAATGCTTGGTGGCGCAGCGTAACCCCGCGTGAACAGAAAATGGTGATGGTGACGGGAGCGCTTGTTGTGCTGGCTATCGCCTATTGGGGCATTTGGAAACCACTGGATGAGCGCACGACTCAAGCCAAAGCAAGAGTGCAAACTGAGAAACAGTTACTCAATTGGGTAAGTGAAAACGCCAATGATATCGTGACTCTGCGTACGCAGGGCGGTAATGAAGCTGTGAGTAATCAGCCCCTCAACCAAGTGATCACCAATTCAACCCGCCAATTCAATATTGAATTGATCCGCGTACAGCCGCGGGGTGAAATGATGCAGGTGTGGATCCAGCCTTTGCCTTTTTCTCAATTGATCTCGTGGATTGCTTATCTGCAAGAGCGACAAGGGGTGAGCGTGGATGTGATTGATATCGACCGCGGCAAAGTAAATGGCGTGGTGGAAGTCAAACGCTTACAGTTGAAGCGAGGTGGTTAAGATGAAGCGTGCCGTTTGGTATAGCGCCTTATTCTCCGGAGTTTTGCTGACTAGCGTTGTGGTGCATTTGCCTGCGCAAGTGGTGATCAAGCAGCTACCGCTCCCTGAAGGCTTAGCGCTGAATAGTGTGGAAGGCTCTCTTTGGCAAGGTAAGGCCGCTCAGGTCCGTTGGCAAGGCATGAATTTGGGCGATCTGAACTGGGATTTTCGCCTTTCAGCCTTGTTACTCGCTCGTGCTGAAGCAGATGTTCGTTTTGGGCGTGGCAGTAGTGCACAACTGCGTGGTAAAGGGATTGTAGGTGTGGGTTTGAATGGACCGTATGCGGATGATTTCTTGCTCTCTTTGCCTGCTGCACAAGCCATGCCTTGGCTTCCGTTACCCGTGCCATTGATGGCGCAAGGTCAGTTGGAGCTGACGGTACATCAATACCGTTTCGGCGATCCTTATTGTCAGCAAGCGGCGGGCAGTTTGGTTTGGTCGGCTGCGCAGGTGGAATCGCCGATTGGTGCGTTGGATCTCGGCACTGTGGTGTCAGATTTTACTTGCAAAGAGAGTATGTTGAATCTGAACGGTGGGCAAAAAACCGCACAAGTGAGCAGCGAATTTAGCCTCAGCCTACAACCCGATAATCGCTATCAAGCTCAAGCGTGGTTTAAGCCAGAAGCGAACTTTCCTGAAAGTTTAAGTGCGCAGCTTAAGTGGTTGCCACAGCCAGATAATCAGGGGCGTTATCCGTTCAATCAGCAAGGCCAACTTTAGACAACATTCACGCCCATTTTGGGCGTGAAGTCTAATCGGGTTAATCTTTGATTTTTAGGATTTCATTCCAAGGTAAATCCGCATCACCTAACACGATGAAGTTCGGGTTTTCCAAGGTTTCCCGCTCATTGTAAGAAAGAGGGGACAATTGAGTGCTCAGAATGCGCCCACCCGCCTCTTCCACAATGCACTGTGTTGCTGCGGTATCCCATTCCCCCGTTGGGCCAAGGCGCAGATAGCAATCCACCGCGCCTTCAGCAACCAAACAAGCTTTGAGCGCCGCTGATCCCAAAGGCACCAGATCGTAATTCCATGCACTGCTTAAGCGGCTGGTGACTTTATTGATGTCTTGGCGGCGGCTGATGGCAATCGCGATCGAGCTACTCGGCAACTCGTGCTTGTGGGTCTGAATTTTTAGGCTCTGCGCCATATCCGGAATCTTCCACGCCCCTTTGCCTGCATAAGCGTAGTAAGTGACACCAGAAACCGGGCCATACACGACGCCCATCACCGGATGGTTATTTTCTACCAAGGCAATGATGGTCGCGAAGTCACCACTGCGAGCAATAAACTCTTGAGTGCCATCGAGCGGATCTACCAGCCAGTAGCGCTGCCACGTTTCGCGAGTGGCAAGGGCGATATTCGCTTCTTCTTCAGAGAGAATTGGAATGTCTGGGGTTAACTCGTGCAGTTGTTCGCACAGAAACTTATGTGCCGCTAAATCCGCACTGGTAACGGGTGTGGCATCACTTTTGGTGAAAGCTTCGTATGATTTGTTTTGGTAGATATCGAGGATGAGTTGTCCCGCGGCTCGCGCGATGCTAATGACATCGGGCAATAGGTGAGAGAGATCGTGTGGTGTAGACATAGTGACTCCGAAGGCGCGCAATTCACGCCTGAAGAAAACGCAGGGCCAGCAGTAAGGCTGTGATGCTGCGCGCTTCACAAAAATCGAGATGGGTCAGCAGATCTTCTGCTTGTGCTAAAGGCCAGCGAATGATCTCTAAAGGCTCTGGCTCATCCCCCTCTAATTGCTCTGAGTATAGATCCTGAGCAACAAAAAGAACCATTTTGCTGGAGAAGTAAGAAGGAGCGAGCACCACCTCTTTGAGTTGCGTTAACTGACGCGCACCAAAGCCGATTTCTTCTTTTAACTCGCGATTGGCTGCTTGTTCAGCGGTTTCACCATGATCGACCAACCCTTTCGGAAATCCCAGCTCATAACGTTCAGTTCCGGCGGCGTATTCGCGCACCAGTAGTAGATCACCTTGGGCTGTGATAGGCACCATCATGACTGCATGGCGGCCACTCGGCTTCATGCGCTCGTAGGTTCTTTCTTCGCCATTCGAGAAACGTAAATCCAAAGCTTCAATAGTAAACAGACGCGATTGAGCGACAGTTTCACGCTCCAGAATTTCTGGTAAAGATTTGGACGACATACGCGGGCTCCCGAGCAAAAAAGTTTTCTTAATATATGAGAAATAATCGCGGTTTGAAACGGTCAATATGCAGACACAAATAAAAAAGCTGATGGCTAGGCATCAGCTTTATCCAATGGTTTTGTACTTAGTAGTAAGAGTGCTCACCACGATCGTGCTCGGTTGAGTCACGTACTGCAGTCAGTTCACCAGCAAATTGAGCCAGCAACTCTTTCTCAATCCCTTCTTTAAGCGTCACGTCGACCATAGAACAGCCGTTGCAGCCGCCACCAAACTGAACCAGAGCCACACCATCATCCGAGATGCTGATCAAGCTAACATGGCCACCGTGGCCTGCCAGTTGTGGGTTTACTTGAGTTTGCAGTGCGTATTCGACACGCTCCATCAGCGGCGCATCGTCTGCCACTTTACGCATTTTTGCGTTAGGGGCTTTCAGGGTCAGTTGTGAACCCATTTTGTCCGTTACAAAGTCAATCACTGCCTCTTCCAAAAATGGCAGGCTGAGTTCATCAACGTAAGCTGAAAAACCACTGAAAGGGTATTCCGTATCGGTGGCTTCCACCGCTTCTGGTGGGCAGTAAGAGACACCGCACTCAGCGTTTTGTGTACCTGGGTTAACCACGAACACACGAATATTAGTACCTTCTGGCTGCTGTGCTAGCAGCTTAGCGAAGTGTGATTGGGCAGATTCAGTAATAGTAATTGGATTTGACACGACGAATACCTGAGTAAAAGAATCGGTTATTGCTCACCATTCTACTCCTGAGTTAACGATGATCCAGCGCTTTTTGCGTTAAAAAACGTCAACCTTTGCTATCTTTCGGCTCAGGAGTGCGGCATATGCAGTAAATATCAATGCTTTGTACGCCGACATCAAGCAGTAAATCGCATAAATGTCGGATGGTACTGCCTGTGGTCACAACATCATCCACAATCGCAATATGTTGCTGGTTTGGCTGATGATTCAGCACAAACGCACCGCGCAGGTTGTGTATTCGCTGCGCTTTGCTGAGTCCTTGTTGGTGCGGTGTGGCTCGTCGGCGCGCAAAGAGTTGGCTGTCATACTGTGTAGGTAATGAGCGTGCTAATTCGCGTGCCAGCAGATCGCTTTGGTTAAAGCCGCGTTGCCAACGTCGCCGCCAATGCAGTGGCACACTGCACAGTAAAGGGGCTGGCTCGCTAATCTGGGTGGCGAGTAACTTAGCTAAACGTGGTGCTTGCCAAAACTGGCGTTGGTATTTGAGTTGATGCACCGCATCACTGAGTGGAAAGCGGTAATCGCCGACACAAATCAGTTTTCGCCACGGCGGAGGCTGACGCAGACACTGTCCGCACTGCTCGACAGCCGTGAGCGTGGGTAAACCGCAGCGAGCACAGCGATAACCGTGCTCAAGCCAAGCTTGGCAGGCGGTGCAGACTCCAAATGGCGAGTTTTTATCGAGCGCGAGTCGACAAAGATGGCACTCAGGAATGAGCAGTGGTGCGGTGGTTTTTCTGAGCCAATTGGTTAACATAGCGAGCCAAGAATCAGGGTAACTCATCTCATCTTGCCAATTGGCAGAGTGGATGAAGATGGAAATAGAGGGAGAAAATGTGACCATGGCGTTGTATTGGCAAGTCAGTGGGCAAGGACAAGATCTAGTATTGGTACACGGCTGGGGCATGAATGGTGCGGTGTGGCTGCAAACCGCAGAAGCATTGAGCGCCCATTTTCGAGTGCATGTGGTGGACTTACCCGGTTATGGTCATAGTGCTGAGCAACATGCCGCGAGCCTGGAAGAGATCGCTCAAGCCTTGTTAGAGAATGCACCGCGCAACGCGATATGGGTGGGCTGGTCGCTGGGTGGCTTAGTCGCCACGCACATGGCGCTGCATCACTCAGACTACGTGAGCAAATTGGTGACGGTCGCTTCCTCGCCCAAATTTGCGGCGCAGGGAAACTGGCGTGGTATTCAACCGGATGTGCTGACGGTGTTTACCGATCAGCTGGTGGCCGATTTTCAGCTGACCATTGAGCGTTTTATGGCGCTGCAAGCCATGGGTAGCCCAAGTGCGCGCCAAGATGTGAAAGCACTTAAACAGGCAGTGCTGTCTCGTCCTATGCCTAATCCACAATCTCTATTGGCAGGCCTGACTATGCTCGCCGAAGTGGATTTGCGTGACGAGCTACAACACATCAACGTGCCTATGCTGCGCCTATATGGTCGGTTGGATGGGTTAGTCCCCGCGAAAGTTGCCCGTGATTTGAACCATTTAGCGCCTTACAGTGAAGCGTTCGTTTTCGACCAATCTTCTCATGCGCCGTTTATGACTGAGGCGGAGGCGTTTTGTCTGCGACTTATCGAGTTTGCGACTCGTTAGATCCCCCTTCCTACTTGAAGCTGCAGCGGTGTTGGCTACGTTCATTCACCCCAATCACATAGCTTGTCTATGTTCATGGGGATTATGAGAGCCATCCCTGGTTCTCACCAAAGGCCAGCCGATGGCTGTGCAAATTTGTTCCAGACAAATTTGTCACTCACTTGCCGCCTACCTGCAACTCCAAGTAGTTTGGGTATAGTGTGAATTTTGTCGCGCTGACCAAAATTTGACTTAATCATTTTCTCGACTGGTCGATAAATAGACTAACCCGGAGTGAAAGCCGAGGGTGGGCGAAGCTGAGGAGGTTTCGGCTATGCTAGTGTCACCGACCAATGTCAGTGTGCCACTGATCGCCCCATCAGTGAACGTGCAAACGGAGCAGGCCGCACGCGACAATCGCGTTCGCGAGCCAGTGACGCCAACCGTACAACTGGCCAAATCGAACGCTGAACGTAAGATCAAAGAGGATGATAAGCGTCGCAAGCAACCATCGTGGGATCCTGCTGAGCACCCACGTTACGAAGTCGGCGGCGAAACGGAGGCGCATACCTCCCACCACGATGAACCGAAAAGTGAGCTAGAGCGATTGTTTGATCTGCTCGCGCTTGCTTCGTACAGCCAAGAGCAAGGTAAAGGTTATGCGATGCGTTTTCGTTTACCCAAGCACATTATTGATGCGGCGATAACAGAAGGCAGAATGGCGCGCCGGCGTGTCGTGATCAAATACCATTATGGTCACGCAGTGGCACCCAACACACCTTCAGACGTGATTGCAGTTTTGTAGGTGAGTTATCTCGCGCAATAAAAATCCCCACAGCTGTGGGGATTTTTTTATGCAGCCTAACGGTTACGTCATGATGAAATGTATTTGTCGGCGGCTATTTCTTCGCTTTAGCGAAAGCGGCGGCAAACGCACCACCCATGGCTCCACCTAATGCATTGCCTTGCGGCTCATCACGGCGTGGAGCTCGACGCTCTTGCCCTGAGCGTGGTGCAGAGCTGCGTTGGCTGCGGTTATCTTGTCCCGGCTCATCGTTTAAGCGCATCGAAAGGGCGATACGCTTACGCTGTACATCCACTTCCATGACTTTGACTTTGACGATGTCACCGGCTTTAACCACTTCACGCGGATCTGAGATAAAGCGATCGGTCAGGGCGGAAATGTGCACTAAGCCATCTTGATGGACTCCGATATCCACGAACGCGCCAAAGTTGGCTACGTTAGAGACTACGCCTTCCAAAACCATACCCACTTCCAGATCCGACACCTCATGGATGCCTTCAGCAAAGGTTGCGGTTTTGAATTCCGGACGCGGGTCACGCCCCGGTTTATCCAGTTCCTTGATGATGTCGGTCACGGTCGGTACACCAAAGTTTTCATCGGTGTAATCGACCGCGCGCAGGGTGTGCAGGAACTCGGTATTGCCAATCAGCGCTTTCAGATCTTTGCTGTTCTTCTCGGCGATGGTTTTTACTACTGGGTACGCTTCTGGGTGCACTGCTGAGGCATCGAGCGGGTTTTTGCCATCCATAATACGCAGGAAGCCGGCACACTGTTCGAACGCTTTAGGCCCCAAACGCGGTACTTTTTTCAGTGCGCTGCGTGACTCAAAACGACCGTTTTCATCACGATAATCGACCACGTTTTGCGCCAATGCCGCAGACAAGCCCGCAACACGAGTCAGTAGCGCTGCCGAGGCGGTATTCACATCTACACCCACGGCGTTCACACAGTCCTCAACAATGGCATCCAGACGTTTAGCGAGCAGGGTTTGGCTCACATCGTGTTGATACTGGCCAACCCCGATCGATTTCGGGTCGATCTTCACCAGCTCCGCGAGCGGGTCTTGCAGACGACGCGCGATAGAGACTGCGCCACGCAATGACACATCGAGATTCGGGAACTCTTTTGCCGCCAGTTCAGAAGCAGAATACACCGATGCTCCCGCTTCGCTGACCATGATTTTTTGCACTTTGAGGTTGCCGCGCTTGATCAAATCCGCTGCAAAGGCATCGGTTTCGCGTGAGGCTGTACCGTTACCAATCGCAATCAGATCCACGTTGAACTTTTTCACCAATAGAGCGATGGATTGCATGGCGCGATCGTACTGATGCTGTGGTGCGTGTGGGTAAATGGTGTCGGTTGCCAGCACTTTACCGGTTGCGTCAACCACCGCGACTTTACAGCCGGTGCGCAGACCCGGATCGAGGCCCAATGTTGCGCGAGGACCCGCCGGTGCCGCCATCAGCAGATCTTTTAAGTTGGTGGCGAAGACTTCTATCGCTTCGATTTCCGCGCGCTCTTTCATCGCGCTCATCAGTTCGGTTTCCATGTGCATGGAGATTTTTATTTTCCATGCCCAGCTGATCACCTGCTTGCGCCACGCATCGGCCGTCGCTTGACTCAAATGAATGCCGTAATGTTCTGCAATCAATGTTTCGCAGTAGGATTGGCGCGCACTTTCTTCCAATTCAGGATCGGCATTCAGCGTTAGGGTTAAGAAGCCTTCGTTACGGCCACGCAGCATCGCCAACGCGCGATGTGAAGGCGCTTTGCTGATCGGCTCGCGGTGATCAAAGTAATCTTTAAATTTCTCGCCCGCTTGCTCTTTGCCTTCGACCACGCGCGACACAATTTCCGCGTTGCGATTGAGATGTTGGCGGATTTTCTCCAGTAGATTGGCATCTTCTGCAATGCGTTCCATCACGATAGCGCGTGCGCCATCCAGTGCGGCTTTGCTGTCAGCGACGCCTTTCTCGGCATTAATGTATTTTGCCGCTTCGCTTTCAGGGTCAGTGTTAGGCTGCGTCCAGAGTGTATCGGCCAGCGGCTCAAGACCCGCTTCAATCGCGATTTGACCTTTGGTGCGGCGTTTCGGCTTGTAAGGCAGATAGAGATCTTCAAGGCGGTTTTTGCTGTCGGCACTTAAAATCGCCTGCTCCAGCTCAGGGGTGAGTTTGCCTTGTTCTTGAATCGATTTGAGGATGGTTTGGCGACGGTCATCCATCTCACGCAGATAAGCAAGACGGCTATCCAAGTTGCGCAGTTGGGTATCATCCAATCCTCCAGTCACCTCTTTACGGTAACGGGCGATAAAAGGAACGGTATTGCCATCGTCGATCAGGGTGACGGCAGCGATAACTTGCTCAGGGCGAACATTCAGTTCTTGAGCAATCTGGTGGCAGATAGCTTTGCTCATCCGTGGTGGTCTCTTTTTGACATTTTCGGTTTATATGGGGGCAGTTACGCCTGACTCCAGCTCAACGCTCGAATGGACGAGGAGTTTGAGTCATGGATCACGCTCTGCCCGCAGCAGGCGGCTATTAATAACATGTCTGCCGCTCGCTTTTGAGAGCTTTCAGTCAAATCTTTTGCCCTGACTGGCAAAGCGTGCGAAAAATCGGTACTTTTCGCGCAACCCTATTTTGTTGAGAATCCCGTGTGAAAACTAAGCTGATTACCCGAGCTGGCTACAACAAGCTCAAGCAAGAGCTCGACTATTTATGGAAAGAACAACGTCCCGAGATCACTCAAAAAGTCTCTTGGGCTGCGAGCCTTGGCGATCGCTCAGAAAACGCTGATTACACTTACAACAAGCGTCTGCTGCGCCAGATTGATCGTCGTGTACGCTTCCTGAGTAAGTTGCTGCCAGAGCTGAAAATCGTTGATTATTCACCGCAGCAAGAAGGCAAAGTGTTTTTCGGTGCTTGGGTGGAAATTGAAAACGAAGCCGGAGAAGTGAAGAAGTTTCGCATTGTCGGCCCCGAAGAGATTTACGGCGATGCCAAAGATTACATCTCGATTGATTCTCCGATGGCGCGTGCACTCCTCAAAAAGCAAGTGGATGAAGAGTTTCAGGTGCACACCCCAACGGGCATGAAAGAGTGGTTTATTAATTCGATTGAGTATGAGAAAGGGGAGTGATTCCCCTTTTTTCTTTTGTGTACTGAGAGTTGAGAGGCGCGATTAACGCTTTTCCAGACTCAGTAGGTAGTTACGTAAGTTCACTCCGCGGTTGGTGATGCCCAGCTTATTACGCAGACTATTGCGATGATTTTCGACCGTTTTCCGCGCCACATTGAGCGTGCTGGCGATCTCTTGGCTCGACATGCCACTGCGAATAAATTCAGCCACTTGCAGCTCGGATGGGGTCAAAACTTCCAGAAGACGACTGTTCATGCCGCTGTGGTCATCTAGCAAGTTTTCCATATTGGATTTGACGATTTCCAAGCACAGCTTGAGGCTGGGATCCTGCAACTGTTGCCAGCGCTTTTCGACTTCAGGTAAATGTTTATCGCGAATTTCCTGCTGCACATGCTCTGGAAGTTGAGTTTCTCCGGCATGGCTGAGCAGATTGAGTGATTCGGAAAGCTCATGGATGATCTGATAATCCTGTTCGATCGCCGAGAGCTTAGGTTCAAGAGGCTGTTTCTCTTTGGCCTCAATCTGTAGGCAGTAGATTAAGGCGTGTCCTGCATCACTCAGTTTGCACATGCTGAAGTGCAAATTGGCCACATCAAACTCCAGTGTTTCACGCTCATGGCGCAAAAAAGCACGAATTTGTGCGCTGTACATGGGGCCAACCAAAAACACCAAATCATCCAGACTTTCCAAGGTTAAGGTTGCGACAGGGTAGTTGCTGGCAACAATCTGCTCCTTGGCATCAAACGCGACAAAATAGATGTCATGCTGCGCCAACAGTTGATGATACATACTGCTGGTCAGACTCATGCGTTGTACTTCAAGGGAGCTCATAAACCGAAATAGTCTCTGTGGTGGTGAGGGGACTTGGCAAATAATACCTATCTTTTACCTAGTCAGCATCTTTCTTTTTGCGCTTTGTGATTTTCACTCTGAGTGTTCGGGGTGTGATTCCATTCATCATGCTAATGCTTCGCGCCCAAACAACAAAATGCTCAATTATTACTCAGGGTTGTGATTGTTATCACTTTGTGATCGTTGCATGTCGCGATCTTGATCGCACTAAATACCTACAAAACACCTATATTAATACTCACCTAATACCTAAGTAAGGTGAAGAGAGATGAACAAACAAGGAATCGTTAATACCTGTCGAGTCGCAAGTATCAGTCTGTTAATGGCGTTAAGCAGCAATGCGATGGCTGTGACAGAAACCAAAGGCCCGATGGGTGAGGCGGCAACGCCGTATACCGATGTGGTGTTATCGACTGAACAAGAGCAGCAAGTGCGCGCGGCAGGTTATACCGCTGCGATTTTGATGCACAGCACGTCGGATTGGTCGAACGCTCTGATTGAAGGTGCTAAGGACAAATTCTCCGATCTCAATATTAAAGTCGTGGCGGTGACCGATGCGGAATTTAATGCCAACAAACAAAAAACCGATGTAGAGACCACGATGGCCATGAAGCCCGATATTTTGATCTCCTTAGTGGTGGATCCGGTATCCGGTGCTGCGGCATTTCGTCCGGCGGTGGAACAGGGCAGTAAGTTAGTGTTGATCAGTAACCTGCCAAGTGGTTTTGAGCATGGCAAAGATTACGCCGGTATCGTGACCGACGATTTATCGCAGATGGGCAAAATCGCGGCGGATCTCATCGCGGATGCAGTGGATGAAAAAGGCAAAGTCGGTTTCATTTACCACGAAGCCAACTATTACGTGACTAATCAACGTGATGAAGCGGCATTGGCTAATTTGCAACAGAGCTACCCGAACATCGAGGTGGTCGCAAAACGTGGCATTGCTAACGCCAACGATGGCGAAGTCATCGCCTCGGCCATGATTACTCAATATCCTGACATTAAAGCTATTTATGCCCCTTGGGACAGTATTGCTGAAGGTGTGGTCGCGGCGACTCGCGCAGCAGGTCGTAAAGACATCAAAGTGATCACAATGGATTTAGGCGCAGCAAATGCGCTGGACATGGCTAAGCAACGTAATGTGGCGGGCATTGTGACTGACTTGCCTTATGACTTAGGCCAAACGTTGGCGCGAATGGGGGCATTAGCAAAACTCGAACAACCCACACCACCGTTTGTGACCGTGGGAGCCAGTGCGGTAACGCGTGACAACTTGTTGGAGGCTTGGCAACAGGCTCTGCGTCGTCCTGCGCCAGAAGCGGTGCAAAAAGCGTTGAAGCAGTAAGTGTACCAGCGGTCTGCCAGATGGCTGGCAGACCGAGTTTGACTCAAGACAGGGAGAGTCGATGTGAGCAATGCAATTGAAGCCCGCGGCGTCAAAAAAGGGTTTGATGGTACTCCGGTTTTGAAAGGTGTCGATTTCACCTTAAAACAGGGGGAAGTCCATGCGCTGGTGGGGCAAAACGGAGCTGGGAAATCCACCTTAGTGAAGCTGATTAATGGTTTCCATGCTCGTGATGGTGGTGAAATTCGTCTCTTTGGACAAGCGGTAACATTTTCATCGCCCAAAGCGGCGCAGGCGGCGGGGATTGCGATGGTCTATCAGGATCTCAGTCTTGTCCCGACGTTGAGCATTGCCGACAACATTTTTCTCAACCATCCAACCGCTCGCCGCAGCCTGATTTCTAACCGTGCTCGTGAGCGCCAATCCAAACCGCTGTTAGAGCTGTTGGGGGTTGAAATAGACCCGAGCCAACGAGTGGAAACACTGAGTTTGGGTGAGCAGCAATTGGTGGAAATTGCCAAGGCACTCGCGTTGGATGCCAAAATTCTCGTGCTCGATGAACCTACCGCTTCATTGTCTAACAACGAAATTAATGAGTTGTTTCGAGTGATCGAAAAACTCAAAGCAAGTGGGATCAGCATCATCTACATCACGCACTATTTGGCGGATATTCTGCGGATTTGCGATGCAGTGACTGTGTTGCGTGATGGTTATAGCGTACTGGAAACGCCTACATCAAATACATCCGTCGATGCTTTGGTGGAAGCCATGTTGGGCAACAAAAGTGATACCCAAATTGAGTGGCAGCGCCCGGCGATTGATGGCCAAAAAACACCACTCCTTGAGCTGCGTGATGTGACCACCGAAGAATTGGATGCGATTTCGCTCAAAGTGATGCCGGGACAAGTGGTGGGCTTGGCGGGCTTGCTGGGTAGTGGTCGCACGGAAATTTTGCAAGCCATCTACGGTTTAACCCCTCTAGTGAAAGGCGAAGTGCTGGTGGAGGGCAAACCAGTACAGATCCGCTCCCCGCGGGATGCGATTGAAAATGGCATCAATATGGTGCCGGAAGAGCGACGCTCTCAAGGATTAGTGCTCGATTTTTCTGTGTTCGATAACCTACTGATGGCCTCTTTTGATCGCATCTCCCACTCCTTGGTGATTGATAAACATCAAGGGCAAGACATTGTGGATACCGCGATTCGTCGCTTAGGCGTGAAAACCTCCGGTGCCTCACAGGCGGTACGTTATCTCTCCGGGGGCAACCAGCAGAAAGTGGTGATTGGGAAGTGTTTATCCACTCAAGCCAAAGTGCTCTTGCTTGATGACCCGACTTTTGGCATCGACATCAATGCCAAATACGAAATTATGAAAATCGTGAACCAGTATGTGGAACAAGGCAATGGAGTGATTTTTGTCTCCAGTGAATACGCCGAAGTGGGCAGTTTTTGCGATGTGATTTATGTAGTGAATAAAGGCCGGATTGTGAAGCAAATCCAGGGACAACGAATGACAGAAGAGGAGTTGCTGGCGGCCGTCCAGTAATAAGGAAATCAGCTATGAGCGAAAAAACCATTCCAAAACCAACGCCAAAGGCAAAGCCGATTCAGTGGCGCGACTATATTATCTACTTTGTGTTTGTCGGCATTTTCATCTTCTTCTCGGTGATGTTGCACGATAAAGGCTTTTTGAGTTCGGTGAACCTAATGAACATCGCACGTCAAACGGCCACTATCGCAATCATGGCGGTGGGGATGACTTTTGTCCTCAGCGCTGCAGAAATTGATCTCTCCTTTGGTGCGACGGTGGCCTTGGCGGCCATCGTCTCCGCGCTGACCTTGCAAGAAACCGACAGCATTTTAATGGCGGTTTCGGCTGCGTTACTGGTTGGCACTATGATTGGTTTTATCAACGGCATTTTTGTCACTCAAGTTGGCATTCCGTCCTTCCTAGTGACTTTAGGCACCACTGGCATCATCACGGGGATTGCCCGTTGGTCTACGTCTCTGCAATCTATCCCGATTGATAACGACACTTACGCTTTCATCTTTGGTTCTGGCGATATTGGCCCCTTCTCGGTGTTGTTTATCTGGACGTTATTGGTTGCGGCAGTGGGCGCTTTTGTGCTGCGTAATACCACTTTTGGCAAGCATGTGTTGGCAACGGGCGGTAATAAAGTCTCGGCCATGTATTCAGGGATCAACGTCAATCGCATCAAGCTGTATGTGCTGATGCTCAACGGGTTTCTCGCCGCATTAGCGGGCATTCTTTATTCCGGCCGCCTTTATAGCGCACGTTACACCTTGGGTGAGAGTGACCTGATGCTGGTGATAGCCGCGGTCATTATCGGTGGAACCAGCTTGTTTGGCGGTAAAGGTACGGTGATTGGCTCGGTGATAGGTGCGCTGATCATGGGAATGGTGAATAACGGATTGATTTTGATGGGGCTTAACGTTGACCAGCAATTAATCCTGCGCGGCATCATCGTTATTGTCGCCGTGACCTTCACTATGGGACAGATTCGTCAGTTGCGTAAAAAATAGCAGCGCAAAAAATTAAGGAGAATACACAATGGTAAGCCAACAACAGATTACTGAGCAGATTGCCAAATGGAGCCTAAAGGAAAAAGTTGGCCAACTTTTTATCTTGGCGTTTCCCGGTAAGTCGGCACAGGCGGCGCAGCAAATGATTGCTGAATACAACTTAGGTGGCTGCTATTTAAGCCAAGATAACGCAGAAACCTTTGTACAGGCTCAAGCGCTAAACCGAGGCTTGCAGCAGCTCCTCGATCAACATCAGCGTTTGCCTTTGCTGTTGGGTGTCGATCAAGAAGGGGCATGGGGCGTGCTGGTGGGCGAATCCACCACAGGGCCGGGCAATTTAGCGTTAGGAGTTTCGGATCAAGCAGTTGGTACGGAACGTATGTATCAAGTGTTTGGTGAAGAGATGCGTGGTGCGGGTTTTAACTGCATTCTCGGTCCCTGTTGTGATGTGAACTTAAACCCAGCATCGCCGATTATTGATACTCGCTCGTTTGGTGATCAGCCGGAGAAAGTTGCTCTGCATTCTGCGGCAGCGGTGCGAGGGTTGCATCAAGGTGGGATTACGGCTTGTGCGAAACATTTCCCCGGTCACGGTGATACGCATGGCGATACCCACCGCGATATTCCACGTGTGGATAAATCCTATGCTGAACTCAAACTCAATGACTTAGCGCCATTCCAAGCCGCAATTGATGCGGGTGTGGATCTAGTGATGACCAGCCACATTCTCTACCCACAGTTGGATGCAAATGCGCCCGCAACCTTATCGGCGACGATTTTGCAGCAAGTACTGCGTCAAGATATGGGCTTTGATGGTGTTATTATTTCAGACAGCATGAACATGGGCGCGATTGTAAACCACTACACGCCAGTGGATGCGGCGGTAAAAGCGATGCAGGCGGGCATTACCATGATTATGCTCTCCGAAGAACATTACGATCATTCCGATGCCTATCT
Source organism: Vibrio mimicus CAIM 602 (assembly GCF_000338875.1). Lineage (GTDB taxonomy): Bacteria > Pseudomonadota > Gammaproteobacteria > Enterobacterales > Vibrionaceae > Vibrio > Vibrio mimicus. The sequence goes on from NZ_AOMO01000029.1 coordinate 44,398, forward strand.
TGATAAACAATTAGCGATGATTCACGGCGTGATCGATGCCGTTGGGCAAGGTGTGCTGGCGGAATCAGTGATTGACCAAGCCTTGGAAAAAGTCGTACGTCTCAAACTGGAAAAACTGGTGCCTATGGCACTGTATGGAGAATGGAACATTCTTAATAACCAGCAAGTGGCGGCCGAAGTTTCTCAAGCCGCCGTGACTTGGGTGCGTGGTGGCTTAGAGTTAAGTGACAAGAAACTTTACCTACTCAACGCGACACCTTCATCCAGCTATCACAATTTAATGAACCCACGCGGCATAGGCCCTAACCAAGCACTGCCTGCATTTAGCGCTTTGTGTCAGGCATTAAATGAGCTTAATGCAGACTGGCAGCCGATAACCGTTGATCAGCTTGAGCAGAGCCAAAACGGGTATTTGGTGGTGGTGACCGAAAACCATCCATTACCGGGAGAGGATTTCGCTCAAACGGAAGCACAAGCCAGAGTGCAGCAATTGAGTCAGGATTTCTCCAATCTGGTGGTGCTTGCTTTGCGCAGCCCTTACGACCTATTGCAATACCCTCAAGTACAGCATTATTTGTGTGCGCACTCCGCAAGGCCAGAGAGCGCTTTTGCTGCCGCCCGTGTGTTAGCTGGCGAAGCATGGCCAGTTCAGGGCTGCGCAGTGAGTCGCGTCGCTTAGAACATCGTTTTTCAAACATATTCAAAATATCCCACTGCTCATTTCTGAGCAGTGGGTGGCCTCCTAGTGGTTTGTAGTTGGGAGACATGGACAAGGCAATGTGCCTTAAACACATACTCAACGAGGAAAATCATGTTAACAACGAAAAAAGGAATTGTAGCAGCGGCCGTCGCTGTTGCGTTGGCGACACCAGTCCATGCGAGTGGTATCCAAAGTTTCTTAGATGCGTTACGCAACTTTGAATCGGGTATCAATCCGGCTCAAGCGGATTTCTACCTCCAAAACCTCGATAACCCCGTGTATACCTATGCGCAGGTTACCAGCCCAGGGCGATTAGTTCGTGACTGCTCTACTGGCAGTATGATCTCGGAACCGACGACCATTAATCAGTTCTTTACTAAGCTTGGGGTTAACACCATCTACAACCCACTAACGCCGACTGACGCCGAAATGTTCCGTCAAATGCAATACAACTCCATGAATGCTTGGGGATTTATCGGCTATCAATTGGGTGAGGCTGTTTTAATTGATGCTGGTTACTACAGCCCTAAATTGGTGAATATTGATGGTAAGGAATATGACAGCTTCTACATGTTCGTGCCCGATTCAACATGGGTTGGATGTAAGACGGAAGCACTAGCAGAAATTGAAGGCTCTGGCGGTAATAAGGTGTATGTCACGGATAACAACCGTTGGGAAGGCACTTTTGTAGGTAAAAATGGCGTGAATTCGCTAGCCGATCTGCGCCTACCGGAAAAGCAAGAATTGGTGATGCGTGATGCAATGCACTTTAACGTAAAAGTGATCAGCAAATTACTCGCGGATGCCAACATGACTTGGGAACAAGCTTTAGCGAAAAGCTGGCCAGGTAAAGATGCCAATGGTAACCCGATCCAGATCCAAGCCACCATGTCAGGTATCTTGGCGGCCGCGCATTTGCGCGGAGCTTGGGGAACAGGGGCTCTGTTGACCAAAGATCAAATCACGTGCGATGAACTCGGCACTTGTATCACCACTTATGTCCATAAATTTGGCGGTTTTAACACCATTTTTGATACTCCCGCCAATGATGTGATTGAAGGCTCCCAATATAACGAAGTGTTGTCTGCCGGATGGGGTAACGACACTGTGGTTACAGGTGGTGGCATTGACCAAATCCTCCTAAATGAGCAATTGGGTGCTACGACTACGATTGCTGATTTTACTGTCGGTGAAGATAAGATCATCCTACGTGGTTGGCAGGCAACGGATCCACTCGCTGGATTGGTTGTTGCTTCAGTAGCAGGTGGTACTGAATTACAATTCTCAGGTCAAACTGTTGTGCTTTCAGGTGTGAATGCGGCAGATGTTCAAGCTAATCCCGCTGCAGTGATCGCAAAATCCGACATTTACAAACTGGCTTGGAACTCTGGCAAGAAAGTGGTTACAGGTTTTGATCCTCTCGTCGACAAGATTGAAGGTTCAGCTGGTATTGGTTTCAAACATTTGAAAGCGTATGAAACAGCAACTTCAGTGGTTGTCGGGCCACAAGCTGAAGATGGTGGCATTTACGCATCTTATGAGCTGGTGGGCTTAACCTTAGCAGACATTAACCCTGATATGTTTGTTAATGTGACTGGCGGGTATGATCGTCTTGGCTATATTGTTCCACTCAACAGCGTAAGTTGGGGATGGAATGTACAATTGGTGGTGAACAATTTCTATCCAGCCAAAACAGTGATCACAACAGCCAGTAATGAAGCGATTCCGTTTAACGCTGTCAAACTCACTCAAGCTGGAGCTGATACCGTTCTTACCTTGTTAGATCCGTTTGCTCAAGGCAATAAGAAAAGTTTGGTGTTGAAAAATACGCAGTTGTCAGTGTTGACCGCAAGCAACTTCGCTGGTTTCACAGGTAATTTCAACGAAGTCACGGTTGATGTTCCTGTGTTCTACCAAATTACGGCTTCGATTAGTGGTACTGGTGGCGTGATTTCTCCAACCCCAGACGCAGCAGGTATCATTTCTGCACAAGGTGGAGCTGATTTTACGGTTAACTTCATTGCAGACTCTGGCTATAAGGTCAGCTTAATTGTCGTCAACGGCGTTAGTCAACCTGTGGCGAGCAGCTTTACTTTCCCATCCTTAGCAGCGAATCAAACGTTAGTGGTTAGCTTCGAACCGGGTAGTGCTTGTCCTGCAAACTGGGTTGCAGGCAAAGTGTATGTTGGTGGGGATCAAGTGGTCTACCAAGGTAACATTTACCAAGCAAAATGGTGGAATGACAACAACCAACCTGATCAAGGTGGGCCATGGCAATTGGTAGGGGCTTGTAACTGAGTTTAAGTTATCTAACTCAATACCTTAATAAACCCGCATTTTCGCGGGTTTATTCTTTATAAATAGAAATTGAGATTGAACCCCTAGAGCACATCCGCTACAAAGACATAAAGATTAACAATTCTTTGCTCCCGGTGAGCGGTAACGATGTTACATTTTACTCGCCCGAAGAGTAGGGGATTGAACAACAGTTAGGTGGGATCATGGTGGAAAATCATAAAGTTTTAGTGGTAGATGATGATGCGCGCTTGCGTGCGCTGCTTGAGCGTTACCTGTCAGAGCAGGGGTTTCAAGTCCGCAGCGTAGCCAACGGCGAGCAGATGGATCGTCTGCTGACTCGCGAAAACTTCCATTTGATGGTGCTTGATTTGATGTTGCCGGGTGAAGATGGCCTTTCTATCTGTCGTCGTCTGCGCAATTCCAACAACATGATCCCGATTCTGATGCTCACTGCTAAAGGTGATGAGATTGACCGCATTGTCGGTCTAGAAGTTGGTGCGGATGATTATCTGCCTAAGCCGTTTAACCCGCGTGAACTTCTGGCGCGCATCAAAGCTGTGTTGCGCCGTCAAGTGATTGAAGCACCGGGAGCGCCGAGCGCAGAAGAGACAGTGATCGAATTTGGTGATTTCCGCCTTAACCTTGGTACGCGTGAAATGTTCCGTGGTGAGGAGCCAATGCCGCTCACCTCGGGTGAGTTTGCCGTGTTGAAAGCACTCGTGACCAATGCGCGTGAACCTCTGTCGCGTGACAAGCTGATGAACATGGCACGTGGCCGTGAATATTCAGCGATGGAGCGCTCGATTGACGTACAGATTTCTCGTCTGCGTCGTATGTTGGAAGTGGATCCAAGCAAACCGCGCTATATTCAAACCGTCTGGGGTCTGGGTTACGTCTTTGTACCCGATGGTAAAGCCGCCAACTAACTTCTCCTAGGCACGCCGGGCAAGGGCGTCCTCGCTCCGAGCGTGCCCTTGCTACATTCAGGTGCCTTATGCGAATTCGCAGCTCATTTACTCAATCGATTCTGCTGTTCTGTTCTCTGCTGATTGCCAGCCAAATCTACTCTTACTACGCGGTGTTTAACTACGCCTTGCTGCCGAGTTTGCAGCAGTTCAACAAAATTCTTGCTCATGAAATCAGCCTGATGCTGGATGACACCAGCAATCCGGAAGTGAGTTCAGAGATGGACGCTCTACTTAAACGACGTGTACTTGAGCAGCTTGGGGTGACTATTCTCAGTGACGATAGTCCAGAAGCTGTCGATTTCTTACATGCGGTGAATCTGGATCTGATGAGTGAAGAGATGAGTAGTGAGCTTGGTTCACCAACCGAAGTACGCATGGCTTTGGGCGAAGAGAGCTACATTCTGTGGATGAAGATCGACTCACTACCCGGTCAGTTGCTACGTATCCCGCTTTCTGAACTGCAAGAAGAGGATTTCGCTCCGCTGTTTCGTAACAGTATCATCATGGCACTATTGATTGTGATTGGTGGCTGGCTGTTTATTCGTTTGCAAAACCGCCCACTGATTGCGCTGGAAAAAGCCGCCAAAATGGTGGGGCGTGGTGAAACACCGCCACATTTACCAGAACAGGGGACGCTAGAAATCCGCTCGGTGACTCGTGCGTTTAATCGAATGTCGAAAGGCATTCAAGCACTGGAAGAGGATCGCGCGCTATTGATGGCGGGGATCAGCCATGATTTGCGTACGCCACTGACGCGGATTCGTTTGGCAACAGAAATGATGTCGCCAGAAGATAGCTATCTCGCAGAGAGCATCATCAGTGATACGGAAGAGTGTAACCAGATCATCAGCCAATTTATGGATTACCTCAAACCCGTGAATCGCGAAGCGTTTGAAGCGGTGGATATTAATGAAATTGCGAATGATGTCGCCAGCTCGGAAGGGGGCTATGAAGTGCAGATTGAAACGGATCTGCAAGTGGGGCTCACTCCAGCCTTTGGTAACCCGATTGCGATTAAGCGCTCACTGAGCAACTTGGTGGTTAACGCTCTGCGCTATGGCAATGGTTGGGTCAAGGTAAGTAGCGGCATGACCGCGGATAAGAAGCTGGTTTGGCTGTGTGTGGAAGACAATGGGCCGGGTATCGATCCAAGCCAAGTGAATAAAGTGTTTGAGCCTTTTACTCGTGGGGATACCGCGCGTGGCAGTGAAGGTACTGGCTTAGGTTTGGCGATTGTGAAGCGGATTGTTAGCCAGCATCATGGTGCGGTGTCGGTGAGCAACCGTACTCAAGGTGGTCTGCGAGCACAAATCAGTTTCCCGACCAAACAGCAAAAGGGCTAACCTAAGTTAGCCCTGAATGAACAGCTAGTTTGATTCTTGCGCCGCTTCCGTTTTCGATACTGAAGCGGCGTTTTCATCTCGGCGCACCTCAGGTAGCAGCAGGTTAAGCACGATTGCAGTAATACCGCCTGCGGCCACACCAGAAGAGAACAAATTCTTAATAAATTCAGGCATAAACTGCAGAATTTCTGGTTTTTGAGCGATACCCAAACCCATAGAGAAGGAGAGTGCCATGATCAGGATGGCACGGCGATCCAAATCTACGCGAGAAATAATCCGCACGCCTGCTGCGGCAATCGTACCAAACATCACGATTGTTGCACCGCCGAGTACAGGTTCAGGAATCAATTGTACAAAGCTTGCTACGCCAGGGAACAAGCCAAGTAGTACCAACATACCCGCGATAAAATAACCCACATAACGGCTGGCAACGCCTGTCAGCAGGATCACGCCGTTGTTTTGGCTAAAGGTGGAGTTCGGGAAACTGTTAAACACCGCGGCTAATGCTGAATTTAGGCCATCAGCCAATACGCCACCTTTAATGCGCTTCATGTACACAGGGCCTTTCACTGGCTCACCAGAAACTTCGGATGTCGCAGTAATATCACCAATCGCTTCTAGTGCGGTGATAAGGAAAATCAGCACCAGAGGAATAAACAGCGACCAGTCAAACCCTAAGCCATATTGCATAGGGATAGGCAATGCGATGAACTGAGTTTCCGCCAAGTTGTCGGTATTGACCATGCCCATCAGGTATGCCATTACATAGCCAACCAGCATCGCAATCACAATCGAAGCCACTCGTACGTAAGGATTGTGTGCACGGTTAAGGAGCACAATGATCGCCAATACGGTTCCCGCCAGCGCGAGTTTATCAAGCTACCAAAGCTGCCATCAGCCATAGCCGCATAGCCACCGCCCATCGAAATCAATCCGACTTGCACGAGAGTTAAGCCAATCAAGGTCACTACAATCCCAGATACCAGAGGAGTAATCACGCGCTGGGCAAATTGCAGTACGCGCGAGAGCAGAATTTCGGCGAACGAAGCGACCAAGATGGTACCGAAAATCGCTGCCATCATGGTTTCAATGCTTGCGTCACCTGCTTTGAGCGCGAGTCCTGCACCAATAATGGGACCTAAGAAGTTAAAGCTGGTGCCTTGAATGGAAAGCAAACCTGAGCCAATTGGGCCAAAGGTACGGATTTGAATGAAGGATGACAAACCCGAAGCAAACAGTGACATGCTGATGATGGTGTTAGTTTGAACGGCAGGTACACCAAGGGATTGGCAAATGATCAGCGATGGGGTGATCACGGCGACAAACATGGCCAGCAAATGTTGCAAGGCGGCAAATAAGGTTTGCGGTAGCGGTGGACGATCATTGAGTTGATAGACCAGATCTGCCTTACGCGAAGTCGGTTGTGTCATAGCGATTTTCCTGATGGTCAATTACACCTTGCGCACGCTGAATGGGTGGTTAAGGTGGAGCAGAAGCCGCATCTGTGGTTGCTGTTAATCAGACTCTGCTCTGGGTAGAAGAGGTAAACGTTTGCGTATACCGGAAAATGGCGGCGATTATAGATGTTTTACTCAAGAAAGCAAACGTTTGCTTTCTTGGTTTACGATCGGGTTGATGAGGATCAAAACCACTAAGCTTTGGCGTAAATATCGCGCTCACCTAACCAGCGGTCGATGATGGCTTGTGCATTCTGTGGGTAACGTTCATGGATATGTCGCGCGATACGTTGAACTTGCGGGATCAGTTGTTGGTCGCGTACCAGATCGGCAATTTTGAAATCGGCTAAGCCGGTTTGTTTGGTCCCCAGCAGCTCTCCGGGGCCACGAATTTCCAAGTCGCGCTGCGCGATGACGAACCCATCATTGCTTTCACGCAGAACGCCTAAGCGTTTTTGAGCAGTTTTCGACAGAGGGGCATGAAACAGCAGCACGCAGTGACTGGCGACGGTGCCACGCCCGACTCGGCCGCGTAGCTGGTGTAGTTGAGCCAGCCCCAAACGCTCGGGGTTTTCAATGATCATCAAGCTGGCATTGGGCACATCCACGCCAACTTCAATCACAGTGGTGGCGACGAGCAGATGTAGCTCGTTATTTTTAAACGCTTGCATTACCGCTTGCTTCTCGGCGGGTTTCATACGGCCATGCACTAAGCCGATTTTGACTTCGGGAAGTTTACGTTGCAGTTCTTCTGCCGTTTCTGCGGCCGCTTGTGCTTCCAGCACTTCGGATTCATCAATCAAAGTACACACCCAATACGCTTGCTTGCCTTCGTTGAGGCAAGCGTGGCGAATACGCTCAACAATGTCATCGCGTTTGGTATCAGGAATTGCTACGGTTTGGATTGGAGTACGCCCGGGCGGCAACTCATCAATCACCGAAGTTTCCAAATCGGCATAAGCCGTCATCGCCAAAGTACGCGGGATCGGAGTAGCAGTCATGATGAGCTGATGCGGATACGCGCCTTGTTTCGCGCCTTTCTCGCGCAGCTCTAAACGCTGATGTACGCCAAAGCGGTGTTGCTCATCAATAATCACCAAAGCTAGATGGTCAAACGAGACTTGCTCTTGGAACAAAGCATGGGTGCCGACCACCATTTTCACTTCGCCACTGGCGATACGTGCCAGTTCCGTTTCACGCGCTTTGCCTTTGAGCTTACCAGCCAGCCACCCCACTTGAATCCCCATAGGTTCCAGCCACTGCGCAAAATTGAGAGCGTGTTGCTCGGCTAGCAGCTCGGTGGGAGCCATCAAGGCGACTTGATAGCCATGCTCAATAGCACGAACTGCCGCAAGCGCTGCGACTAAGGTTTTGCCTGAGCCCACATCGCCTTGCACTAAGCGCATCATTGGATGTGGTTTTTCTAAATCCGCTTCAATTTCGGCGACCACGCGCTGCTGCGCCTTAGTCGGAGAAAAGGGCAGTTGTGCCAAGAGTTGTTGTTTGAGCTGGTGGACGGGGGCCAGTGGCAAGGCCACATCTTGCTGGCCTTGGCTGCGAATAGCCAGCATAGAGAGATTCTGCGCCAGCAGCTCTTCCATGATCAGCCGAACTTGCGCAGGATGTCGCCCTTGTTCAAACAAACGTAAATCGATATCCGCCGATGGGCGATGAATGATTTTCAGCGCTTGTGCCAAGGTCATTTGCTGATCGTAAAGCCCGGAAGGTAGCAATTCTTGCACCGCAGATTTTTCAAGCAACGCTAACGCTTGGTCGGTCAAATTACGCAGGGTGAGTTGGCGTAACCCTTCGGTGGTCGGGTAAACCGGAGTCAGGTTCGGTTCGACATCGGGCGTTTGTGCAGGGGCAAAGAATTTGTAGTCAGGATGGATGATCTCTAAGCCTTGATTACCGCGTTTGATTTCCCCATAAGCATGAACAAACTTGCCTTCCGCAAAGTTGTTTTTCATCGCCGCCGTGAAGTTAAAAAAGCGCAGTGTCAGCGTGCCGTTGCCATCACTGATTTTCACGGTGAGCATTTTGCGTTTGCCAAATAGGGTATCTACCGCCATGACTTTGCCTTGTACCGCAGCCCATAAACCGTGGTGCACTTGCACTATGGGATAAACGCGAGTGCGATCTTCATAACGGAGCGGAAGATGAAACAGCAAATCCTGCACGGTGTGCAAACCGACTTTCTCCAGTTTTTCGGCGACTTTGGCCCCGACACCGGAGAGTTCACAAAGAGGAATCGCTGAGAGTAGTTGTGACATGCGCGTTTGATCTAACCATTTGACTTAATGGCTATTCAAACATCGAGCTGTGTTTTTGTACAGGAAAAATTGCCCAAGAGAGGCATGAAACGCTGGTTTATCCCTCTCTTGGTCTTGATCAGTGTTTGCGGCGACGTACTTTGAGCGCGTGTGGCATGGTGCGGATTTTGCGCATGATGCCGGCTAAGTGCACTCGATCTTTGGTGGTGAGCAGAACAGTCACTGTGTACAAACGACCATCACGCTCTTCAGTCGAGAGGCCGTGGATATTCGAGCCGGTTTTGGAGATCACATTGGTCAGTTCAGCCAATGCACCTTGGCGGTTTTGCATATCCACTTTCAGTTCAGTAATGAACTCTTGATCGTAATCTTTAGTCCATTCCACTGCCATGTACTTGTCTGGCTCTTTTTGGTAGCCGCGTACGTTTGGACAAGTCTCACGGTGTACGACTAAGCCACGTCCCGGTGAAACGTGAGCGATGATGTGGTCGTCTGGGATCGGGTGACAACAGTTGGCAAACGTGAGCAGAATACCTTCGGCACCACGGATCGGCAGTTTGTTTTTATTGCCATCGTGTTTACTGGTTTCCGTCAGCTCATCGGCATTTCCGAGTAGACGACGCGCAATCACGATACTCATCAACTCACCCAAACCAATGGCAGCCAGCAAATCATCCATCGAAGAGACTTTTAGATCGCTCAATACCTTGCTGATGTTTTCTTTGGCAATCTCGTTGATGGAGTGTTCGCCTAAAGCATGGTTAAGCAGACGTCGGCCAAGGGTTATTGAGTCTTCGCGGCGCATGGTTTTCAGCACTTGGCGAATTTTGGTACGCGCGCGTGATGTCACCACATAGTTGAGCCATGCCGCGTTCGGGCGTGCGCCTGGTGCGCTGATGATTTCTACCGTCTGACCACTTTTTAGTGACTGACTGAGTGGATACGGCGTGCGATCCACTCGCGCACCCACACAAGTATTACCAATGTCGGTATGCACAGCATACGCAAAGTCCACAGCGGTTGCGCCCATTGGCAGCTCAACGATACGACCTTTTGGCGTGAACACGTAAATCTCATCTGGGAACAGATCGGATTTTACGTTTTCGATAAATTCAAAGGAGTTACCCGCACTTTGCTGTAACTCGAGCAGGCTTTGCATCCAGCGCTGCGCTTTAATCTGCGCAGTGGTGCCGCCTCGTTCACTATTGGCTTTGTACGACCAATGTGCTGCTACCCCTTTATCCGCCATCTGATCCATATCTTCGGTACGGATCTGTACTTCTACCGGAACGCCGTGTGGGCCAACCATGGAAGTATGCAGCGATTGATAGCCGTTGGCTTTCGGGACAGCAATGTAGTCCTTCATCCGCGCAGGGCGTGGCTTGTACAAGCTATGCACCTGACCCAATACGCGATAGCAAGTATCGGCCGTATCAACCACGATGCGAAACGCGTAGATATCCATAATGGTGTGAAAGCGCTGCTCTTTGGTTTTCATCTTGTTGTAGATGGAGAACAGATTTTTCTCACGACCCACGACGCGAGCGGGTAAGCCCACATCTTGCAGACGACCTTCGATTTCACTGTGGATGCGTTGGATCATCTCTTTCCGGTTACCACGCGCGGCTTTCACCACCTCTTTGAGGACGCGATAACGGTTAGGGTAGAGCGCTTCAAAGCCTAACTCTTCGAGCTCGGTTTTGATGTTATGGATACCCAAACGATGGGCGAGGGGAGCGTAGATTTCTAAAGTTTCACGGGCAATGCGGCGTTTTTTATCCGGACGCAATGCACCGAGCGTACGCATGTTATGCGTGCGGTCAGCCAGTTTGATCAGGATAACGCGAATATCCTGCACCATGGCCAACACCATTTTGCGAAAGTTTTCCGCCTGAGCCTCTTTGCGATCGCGAAATTTGAGCTTATCGAGCTTAGAAACCCCATCCACCAATTCAGCGACTGAGTTGCCAAAATGGGCATCTAAGTCTTCTTTGGTGACATCACAATCTTCGATCACATCATGCAGTAATGCCGCTTGTAGCGTTTCCAAGTCGAGACGCATCTCAGCGAGGATCCGAGCCACAGCAACAGGGTGGATGATGTAAGGTTCGCCGCTTGAGCGGGTTTGCCCTTCATGGGCATCTCTGGCTACCACATAAGATTGGCGCAGAGCCTCTATTTGAGGCTCTGTGAGGTATTCTTGGGCAACGTCTTTTAGACTGTCGAATAGATACAAATTTCAGGCCCGGCGGGTTAAATCGCTACTGTTTTATTAACGGTTGTGCATGATGCTGCTAACTGCAGCCAGCTCTGCCGCTTCTTGCTCTTGTTGTTCTTGACGCTCACGTGCATCCAGAACATCTTTCGTGATCAGCCCTTCTTCGATTTCGCGTAGAGCGATAACCGTTGGCTTATCGTTCTCTTCCGGCACTAGAGCATCTTTACCGCCAGATTGCATTTGACGAGCGCGGCGAGCCGCAACCAGAACTAGGTCGAAACGGTTGCCAATTTTTTCAACAGCGTCTTGAACTGTTACGCGTGCCATGAGAACTCCAAAATTTAGTTAACTGATAAATTGAATGACGAGAAAGTATACAGCCTAACCTGTTGAGATTCTAGCAACGGGCTGAGCTTATAACCCACACTAGCTGATTAATCAGCCAGCAGAGCAGAAAGCATAGAGCTATATTTAGCAGCTTGCTTGTCCTGCTTCAATCTTTCTGCACGAATGATGGCTTTGAAATCCATTAAAGCGACATCAAAATCATCATTAATGATGACGTAATCATATTCGCTGTAATGCGAAATTTCTGATTTTGCTTCACCCATGCGTTTAGCGATGACCGCTTCGCTGTCTTGGCCGCGAGTGTTTAAGCGGCGTTCCAGCTCTTCTTTTGAAGGCGGCAGGATAAAGATGCTTTTCGCTTCTGGCATTTGGCGACGAATTTGGCGCGCACCTTGCCAGTCGATATCGAGAAACACATCAATCCCTTTGTTTAGCGTATTTTCAATCCATACCCGTGAAGTGCCGTAGTAGTTACCAAACACTTCAGCGTATTCGAGGAATTCTTCTTTGCCGATCAGCTCTTCAAAGTGCTCTTTTTCGACAAAATGGTAATGAACGCCATCTTGCTCACCAGGGCGCATGCCACGTGTGGTATGTGAGACCGACACTTTCATTGCATAGGTTGGGTTTTGCTCCAACAGGGCTGCAATTAAGCTCGATTTGCCTGCGCCACTGGGTGCAGAAACGATATAAAGAGTACCTTTGCCCATCGATTCGGTTCCACTTAGGTTGGGATTGAGTCTTTGCCTTAGCCGGCAATGATTTAAAGATAGCACTGGCTGGATCAAGATTGGATGATTTTTCAGCCAGAAAAATGGAGGCGAAGAGTAGCACGATCTACAGGATCTTCTCAAGCACTCCCACTGCTTGCCCGTTAAAGTTACTTGGCAAAAAGATCATGAGTGAATGGAAAATGACATCATTATTTGTTCAAAAAATACCCTTGCACCCAATAAAGTTTGGGATATAATCGCCGCCCTTGTGAATTGGCGGCTAGCCAACCACGTAAAATTTGAGCCGGAAGCGTGCTTCCAATTTGGGTTCCCTCGCCCCCAAACCAAACTAAAAAGGTACAGTATGAATCACTTTACCCCTGCGCAGCAGCGCAAAGCCCTTGGCTATCTTGTTTTGTTCCACCTAGTGATCATTGCGTCGAGCAATTATCTGGTGCAAATCCCGTTTACGATTTTCGGTTTCCACACCACGTGGGGCGCATTTACCTTTCCGTTTATCTTTTTAGCGACCGATCTCACCGTACGCATTTTCGGTGCTGGGTTAGCGCGTAAAATCATTTTTCTGGTGATGTTGCCTGCATTGGCGGTCTCTTACTTGCTTTCCGTGGTGTTTTTTGAAGGCCAATATCAAGGCTTAGCACCGCTGAGTGAGTTCAATTTGTTTGTCGCGCGAATTGCGATTGCAAGCTTTATGGCGTACCTGCTTGGACAGATACTGGATGTGCACGTGTTTAACCGCCTGCGTCAAATGAAGCAGTGGTGGGTTGCACCAACGTGTTCGACTCTGTTTGGTAATGCGCTGGATACCATCGCTTTCTTCTCGATTGCTTTCTACCAAAGCAGCGATCCATTTATGGCTGAGCATTGGACTGAAATCGCATTGGTGGACTACACCTTCAAGCTCATCATTAGCTTAGGTCTGTTTGTGCCTATGTATGGTGTATTGCTCAACTACCTGATCAAAAAGCTGACTGCGGTAAACCCTAATTTTGCCATGGCGAGCGTCAAAGCCTAGTTAAGTTCATGGTTCCAATTCATCGTCAATTTTGTTTAGAGCGATGGATTGGGAATGTGGATGCGAGGAAAAAGAAAGCCCGAGGTTATCACCTCGGGCTTTGCTTTATCTGAATCCCTACAATTCAATAAAGCATCATAGTTCAAGCATTAGTGGTCGTGTGCTGCGCCCGCACCTTTTGGATAGCGGATGGATTCAACCATTTCTTGTACATCACTTGGAACTTCTGCGGTGAACTTGTTCACAACAATCGCGACCACAAAGTTCAAGCACATACCGAGTGTACCAATACCCTCTGGGCTGATACCAAACCACCAGTTAGCAGGAACGCTGGCGGTTGGGTTCACGAACTTGAAGTAGATGATGTAAGCCGCAGTAAACAAGATACCTGCCAACATACCGCTGATCGCCCCTTCTTTGTTCATCTTCTTGTAGAAGATGCCAAGGATGATCGCTGGGAAGAAGGAGGAGGCTGCCAGACCGAAGGCAAAGGCAACTACCTGAGCCACGAATCCTGGTGGGTTGATACCCAGATAACCCGCACCGACGATGGCTAACGCTGCGGCAATCCGCGCGGCGAGCAACTCCTGCTTATCGGTCATATTGGGTTTAAAGCCTTTCTTCAACAAGTCATGAGAAATCGCCGTTGAGATAACCAGCAGTAGACCCGCAGCGGTAGATAGTGCTGCCGCAAGGCCACCCGCAGCCAACAGAGCCACAACCCAGTTTGGTAGTTTGGCAATTTCAGGTGAAGCCAGAACGATGATGTCATTGTTGATGGTCATCTCGTTACGCGCATCGCCTGAGTAGAACAGACGTCCGTCGCCGTTCTTATCTTCCCATTTCACAAGTCCGGTGCTTTCCCAGTTGTGGAACCACGTTGGTGCTTCAGCCGCTGGTACACCTTTCATGTCATGGCCGTTCAGAGTATCGATCATGTTCACACGAGCAAATGCTGCTACCGCAGGTGCTGTGGTATACAAGAAAGCGATAAACACGAGAGCCCAACCTGCAGAGATACGTGCATCCGATACTTTTGGTACAGTGAAGAAACGGATGATTACGTGTGGTAGACCTGCGGTACCCACCATTAACGCCGCACAAATGAAGAAGACATCAACCATACTCTTTGAACCGTCCGTATAGGCGGTAAAGCCGAGCTCCTGAGTGAGTCCATCAAGCTTAGTCAGCAGATATTGGTCAGTGCCAGAGAGGGTAGAACCAAAACCGATTTGTGGAACTGGGTTGCCTGTCATCATCAGCGAAGTAAAGATGGCTGGAACCAAGAAAGCGAAGATCAGTACACAGTACTGCGCAACTTGGGTATAGGTAATGCCCTTCATGCCGCCCATAACCGCGTAGAAGAACACGATTGCCATACCGATCACGATACCAACGTTGATGTCGACTTCGAGGAAGCGCGCAAACACCACGCCTACACCGCGCATTTGGCCTGCAACATAAGTGAACGACACGAAGATGGCACAGAATACGGCAACCATACGCGCGGTTCTTGAGTAGTAACGATCCCCGATAAAATCAGGCACAGTAAACTTACCGAACTTACGCAGATAAGGGGCTAGGCAAAGTGCAAGCAGCACATAACCGCCCGTCCAACCCATTAGGTAAACGGTGCCGTCATAGCCGATAAAAGAGATGATGCCAGCCATTGAAATGAAAGAAGCTGCTGACATCCAGTCCGCAGCGGTCGCCATACCGTTTGCAACAGGATGAACGCCACCGCCCGCGACATAGAACTCACTGGTTGATCCGGCACGCGCCCAAATCGCAATACCGATATAGAGCGCAAAAGTGATGCCGACCAGAATAAACGTCCAGGTTTGAATATCCATGTTCAGCCCCTTAGTCTTCTTGTACGTTGTATTTCTTGTCGAGCGCATTCATGCGCGCAACATAGATAAAGATCAGGGCAACAAAGGTGTAGATAGAACCTTGTTGCGCGAACCAGAACCCGAGTTTGAACCCGGCAAATTGAATGGTGTTGAGCGCATCGACAAATAAAATTCCCGCGCCGTATGAGACTAAAAACCACACTGCAAGCAGTGAGCCCATGATCCCCAAGTTTTCCTTCCAGTAGGCTTGAGCATGTTCTGATGATTCGAACGCCATGGCCTTCTCCTTCCTTTTCGTTATTCCGTTAGAGGTGTTAACACAATGTTACGTGTCTTAGGTTAGCAGCCGAATGACAAGGGATCTGTGCAACTTTAGTCGGGGGAGAAAAGGCGAAAAATGACACGAAACCGAGAGCTTACCGATCTCTCTTCGTTCTTGATACAGCCGCGATGTTGGCTAGGTTTATTCACTTTAATGGCACAACTCTGCTTATGCTAGAAGTGTGTTTTTACTTGCGAATTAGCTGTGATAGCAAACCATTTTGGTATAGAAAACGGCAAAAAAAGAGATGTTAATTAGATGTTAAGTTAGCCGAAAGTATAAGGGGGCATTCCTATTCATTGAGCTTTTTATAGTAAAAAGTCCGGTAAAGCGTGATTTGTTTACATAAACTTTTCTCATTGATGTCACGAATTCGTGCACAATAGACGTTCAAATTACTTGATTAAACAAGACAATCCGTTAGCAACAGATTGGGAGGGAGAGTGGACGCCGTTACGATTAACAGTTTTTTTATGATAGGTGCCTTATTGATAGGCATCAGCGTATTGCTCAGTCCTGTCTCCTCGAAATTGGGTATTCCGATTTTGTTGGTTTTTCTCGCGGTGGGAATGCTGGCGGGGGAAGATGGCATTGGGAAGATTGCTTTTGATAATTACCCAGTCGCCTATTTAGTCAGTAACCTTGCTCTCGCGATCATCTTGCTCGATGGTGGTATGCGCACCCGTGTGGCGAGTTTTCGAGTGGCATTCTGGCCTTCTGTGTCGCTGGCGACGCTAGGTGTTGCCATTACCACTTTGCTCACTGGTTTGCTGGCAATGTGGCTGTTTGATCTGAGCTTACTGCAAGGTGTGTTAGTGGGCGCGATTGTTGGTTCCACGGATGCGGCGGCGGTATTTTCTCTACTCAAAGGCCGTAGCCTCAATGAACGGGTTGGCGCGACTTTGGAAATCGAATCGGGCACCAACGACCCTATGGCGGTGTTTCTGACTGTAACCTTAATCGCTGTACTCAGCAGTGCCGAAGCAAATCTCAGTGCGGGCTTTTTACTGCTCAATTTCGTGCAGCAATTTGGTGTTGGTGCTTTGCTCGGTTTAGCGGGGGGCTGGATTTTGTGGTGGCTGATAAACCGCAACCAATTGCCTGAAGGTTTGTACTCCATTCTTGCGGTGAGTGGCGGTTTGATGATCTTTGCTCTCTCCAACGCGTTGGGGGGCAGTGGCATTCTCTCTATCTATCTTGCAGGTTTGTTGCTTGGCAACCGCCCAACCCGTAGCCGACATTCCATTCTCAACGTGCTTGATGGCATGACTTGGCTAGCGCAAATCGGCATGTTCTTGGTACTTGGTCTGTTAGTAACACCATCGGAGTTGATGGAGATTGCGCTACCTGGCCTAGCACTGGCAGTGGGTATGATCCTCTTTGCTCGCCCCATTGCGGTATGGATTGGTTTGGCACCGTTTAAGAGCTTTACTGCCCGTGAGAAATGGTTTGTCTCTTGGGTTGGCTTACGTGGCGCTGTGCCAATCATCTTAGCCGTATTCCCAATGATGGCGGGTTTGCCGAATGCTCAGCTTTACTTCAATCTCGCGTTTTTCGTGGTTATGGTGTCGCTGGTGGTACAGGGTGGAACGCTAACCAAAGCGATGACACTAGCCAAAGTTGAACTGCCGCCGAAACCGGAGCCGATTTCACGAACGGGTGTGGAAATTTATCCGACCAGCGAGTGGGAGCTGTTTATTTACAAACTGAAAGCAGATAAGTGGTGTATTGGTGAGCCGCTGCGCAATTTGTTTATGCCAGAAGGCACGCGGATTGCTGCTGTGTTTCGTGATAATCAACTGTTGCACCCATCGGGCAGTACCGAGTTATGCGAAGGCGACACTTTGTGTGTGATGGCGCAAGAGCGCGATCTTGAATCACTCAGCCGCTTGTTCAGTGAAGCCCCAGAAAAAGCATCACTAGTTCGCTTCTTTGGAGACTTCTTCCTCGATATTGAAGCGAAACTGCAAGATGTGGCTTTGCTCTATGGTCTGGATTTAGGTGAGTTAACTGCTGAAACCAAGTTAAAAGATTTGGTGCTAGAGCACTTAGGCGAAACCCCTGTGTTGGGTGACTACTTTGAATGGCGCGGCTTGCAATGGGTAGTGGCTGACGTGGTGGATTGGAAAGTGACGAAAATTGGCCTGCGTCTTCCGCCTGAAGAAGAGTTGCAAGAAGGTGCGGAGTAAAAATCCCCTTCCTACTTGAAGCAGCAGTGGTGTTGGCTGCGTTCCTTCACCCCAATCACATAGCGTATCTATGCTCATAGGGATTCACTCACTTGCCACCTACCTGCAACTCCAAGTAGTTTGGGTATAGAGCAAGTAAGAAGAAATGAGCGAGTGGATTACTCGCTCATTTCTTTTAGTAAGATCACCGCTTGAGTACGGTTTTTCACCCCAAGTTTGCGGAAAATCGCCGTCATATGCGCTTTGATGGTCGCTTCCGAAACATTCAGTTCATAAGCAATCTGCTTGTTGAGCAGTCCATCCGAAAGCATGCCCAACACCTTATATTGCTGCGGCGTGAGTGCTGCCACTTTTTCGGCTAAATCATTGCCTACAAACCCATCCACCAATAAATGAGCAGGGAAATAAGGCTCACCATTGAGTACTTGATTTAGCGCGGCAATGAGGCTGCGCATATCGCTTGATTTGGGGATAAAACCGAACGCGCCGTGGCTCTTGACTTGCGAAACCACGCTTGGCTCTTCGCTGGCCGAGATCACTACGATCGGTAAGTCGGGGTATTCGGAACGCAGATGAATCAAACCAGACATCCCATTCGCGCCGGGCATTTTGAGATCGAGCAGGAGCAAATCGGGCTCCGACTCCTTATTGAGTAGATGCAGCAAAGCATCAAGTGAATCTGCTTCCAGCAAATTCGCACCGCTGATCGCCATGTGCACGGATTGAAACAGCGCATTACGAAACAGTGGATGGTCATCAGCAATGATGATGGTGTAGGTCGAGTCCATGACGTCACAACAGGTTTACCAAACAGTTAACCAAATTATTGTTCTCTTTACCTGAGTGAACAATCTTTACCTGTTAAAAGTCTGAACTGTATCCCTTTTTAAATGCATAAGCTTGAATAACCCCTGCTGACTTCTGGTTTTTTATTCCGACTTGAAGCCACAGTGATGTTGGCTGCCCCAATCACATTATTTCTCTCTGTGAGCGGGGCTTCACGTTACAAACCGTGTTGTGCAAGATGTTCGATAAAAGGCTCTGCCGCCATAAAGCCCGTGATCCGCGCATTCGGAATGGCTTCACCTTGCGTATTCCAAAACTCAATGGTGGGCAAACCCAGCACATTTAATGCTTTCAGCAGTTCAATATCCTGCGGCTGATTTTTGGTGACATCCGCTTGCAGCAATACGAAGTTGCTGAGCTTGGTTTCCACTTGTTCGGCGTGGAAAGTGTACTTCTCAAACTCTTTGCAAGCCACACACCAATCGGCATAGAAATCGAGCATGACGGGTTTGCCTTGTGCTTTGGCATCCGCCAGTGCGTTTTGCAGCTCGCTTAGGTTCGCAATGCGTGTAAATTGAACTTGGCTAACGCGCTGCGCTGCTTGGTTAGGTGAATACCAATGATTGAGAACAGGTTGTGCTGAGGCGAGTAGCCCTAAAATTGCCACAATCCCAATCAAGCTCTGCTTCCAGCCGCCAAACGGTAGGCTGTTTTTGACATGATATAGCCAGCCAAATGCCGCTAAACCGAGAACAGACCAAAGCAAGGTAGACCAAAACTCAGGAAGAATGCGCTCTAACAGGAAGATAGGGGCTGCGAGCAACACAAAACCGAACAGGGTTTTCACGCGTTCCATCCAGTTGCCTGCTTTTGGTAGTAGTTTATTACCAAAGACCGCGACCAAAATCAGCGGAATTCCCATGCCGATGGCCAATGCGTAGAGCGCAACGGCACCCGTGAGCAAATCGCCACTTTGCGCGACATAAAGTAGTGCGCCGGAAAGCGGAGCGGTGGTGCAGGGTGAGCACACCAAGCCGGAGATTGCACCCATAGCGAATACACCGGGCAGGCTACCGCCTTGCTGTGCATTACTCAGTGAGTTCAACCAAGTTTGCATGCTGCTAGGCAGTTGTAAGCTGTACAAACCAAACATAGAAAGCGCTAAGGCAACGAACAGTACACTCAGCCCAATCAAAACATACGGGTGTTGCAGCGCGGCTTGAAATTGCAATCCAGCGGAGGCGACTACCAAACCGAGCAAAGTGTAGGTGAGTGCCATGCCTTGCACGTAAATCACGCTTAACAGCAGAGCACGGCGCTGGGTAAGCTGCGCGCCACCAAGCACTATGCTGGTCAAAATTGGGTACATAGGCAGCACGCAAGGAGTAAAGGCAAGGCCAACACCCAGCGCTAAAAACAGCAGTGGCGTCCACCAGTTTTGTGCGAGTTTATCAGCCAGCGAGTCGTGTGCTGAAGTTGGTGATGGCGTGGTATCGGCTGTCGTTGTGTTGTCGAACAACGTTGTACTTATATTGAAGTCTGGCGTATTGGCGGAGTCGCTGGTGCTAAAGGGGGTGATATCAATAACCCGAGTTTCCGGTGGATAACAAAATCCCGCTTTGGCACAGCCTTGATACTGCACGATCACTTTTGCGCCGTTTTGGTATTCATTTAACTGCAAAGGAACGGAAAGTGGTGTGGTGTAAATCTTCACATCACCGAAAAACTCATCGCGGTAGGGCTCACCTTCCGTTAGCAAGTACTCGCCAAGTTGAATATTTTCGCCGCTGATGCTGATTCGGTCTTGATATAGGTAGTAGCCTTCTTTCACCTGCCAGTCGATAAACAAGGTGTTATTTTGCTGGAAAGCGTTAAACGGAAAGGCTTCATCGACCGGAACAAAACGGTTTGAGCTAGAGGCAAAACTTGGCGTGCTGGTGCTCGAGTTATTACCAAACAGCGCCCAAGCTGGTTGAGTGAGCAGGGCGAACAACAGCGAAAAACAGAGTAACAGTGTGCGCATGGGTCAAATCGTTATCAATCATTTGGTTGTCATAGTAACCTAATCAGACCTTCGGATGCGCCAATAAGTTTCACAACAATAAAAAAGGGAGCCGAAGCTCCCGTGATTTTGCACTTTATTCTTAGATAAACAGGCTGCCAAAGGCAAAGCCAAATGCCACTGCACTAGCGATAGTCACCACGCCAGGAATGAAGAATGGGTGGTTAAACACATAGCTACCAATACGAGTTGAACCCGTGTCATCCATTTCTACTGCCGCCAACAAAGTTGGGTAAGTTGGTAGTACGAACAGCGCACTTACTGCCGCAAATGACGCTACTGCAGTCAGAGGAGCAACACCAATGGCAAGAGCCGCAGGCATCAGCGCTACAGTGGTTGCACCTTGTGAGTAAAGCAGCATAGAAGCGAAGAAGAGTACCATCGCCAGCATCCATGGGTAGTCAGCCAGTAAAGTACCTGCGACTTCTTTGATGCCATCCACGTGCGCGTTTACAAACGTTGAACCTAACCAAGCTACACCAAGTACGCAGACACAAGCCGTCATACCTGAACGGAAAGTGGAAGCGGCTGGAATTTTCGCAGCATCAATTTTGGTCAACAGCACAATACCTGCAGCGGCTGCCAGCATGAAAGTCATGATCGCTTCGTTACGGCCAAGCGCTGGGTTTTCGATCAAACCAATCGAGTTTGAAATCGCCGCGGCGTAGCACACCACCAGAATGATCGCAGCCAAGAAAATGTAAGTTGCGGTTTTCGCGGTTGGCAGAATTTCACGTTTTTGTGTGCCAGCCAGCTTGATCAAACCTTGCTCCAGACGCTCTTGATAGATTGGATCGTCTTTCAGTTCACAACCCATGTAGTTAGAAACAAAGGCTCCGACCATACAAGCCGCAAACGTGGTTGGGATACAGATAGCGAGCAGAGTCAGATAATCCACACCAAATGGCACCAACATAGCGGCAAATGCAACGACAGCAGCAGAAATTGGCGATGCTGTGATAGCAATTTGCGAAGCCACAACGGCAATAGAGAGTGGACGTGAAGGACGTACACCTTGGCCTTTCGCCACTTCAGCAATCACAGGCAAAGTGGAGAATGCTGTGTGGCCTGTGCCCGCCATCAATGTCATCAGGAAAGTGACGATTGGGGCATAGAAGGTGATTCTTTCCGGATGTTTGCGCAGGAAGTTTTCTGCTAATTGCACCAACCAATCCATACCACCAGCAACTTGCATTGCTGCGATAGCCGTGATTACAGACATGATGATCAAAATAACATCAACTGGAATAAAGGCTTGTTTGGTTGGTACACCAAGGATTAATGACAAGGCGATCACACCGGCACCACCAGCAAGACCAATGCCGATACCGCCAATCCGTGCGCCCAGGAAAATGAAGAGAAGAACAACGACCAGTTCGACCCAAATCATAATGATTACCTCATTTAAAGATGAAAAAATTATCTCAACACTCACACAACGAGCGTTCAAATAATGCTTTCATCACACACATTGAGTGCAATGTGAAAAGCCCCCAACGGAGGGGGCTTTAACAGAGCGATTATTCGTAACGTTTCGCTTTATACTGAGGATGCATCAGGTTTTCAACCGAGAAGATGTCATCGAGTTGCTCTTCGGTAAGCAAACCACGCTCAAGTACCACTTCACGTACGCTCTTACCGGTTTCAGCACAGATCTTACCAACAATGTCACCTTCATGGTGGCCAATGTATGGGTTTAGGTAAGTGACGATACCGATTGAGTTGAACACGTAGTTTTCACAAATTTCTTTGTTCACTGTGATGCCATCAATGCACTTGTCACGTAGGTTCACACACGCGTTAGTCAGCAGAGAGATAGACTCAAACATTGCTTGAGCAATCACTGGCTCCATAACGTTCAACTGCAGTTGACCTGCTTCTGCTGCGAAAGTGATGGTGTTGTCGTTACCAAACACTTTAAAGCAAACTTGGTTTACTACTTCTGGGATTACTGGGTTTACTTTTGCTGGCATGATTGAAGAACCCGCTTGCAGTTCAGGCAAGTTGATTTCATTCAGACCCGCGCGAGGACCAGAAGAGAGCAGACGTAGATCGTTACAGATCTTAGACATCTTCATCGCTAGACGCTTCAGGGCACCGTGAGTCATCACGTAAGCACCACAGTCAGATGTTGCTTCGATCAGATCTTCTGCTGGTACAGTTTCTAGGCCAGTCACTTGAGCCAGATATTTTACAGCTAGCTCTTGGTAGCCAGGTGCTGCGTTAAGGCCAGTACCGATAGCCGTTGCGCCTAAGTTCACTTCCAGCAAGAGTTTTGAAGTGTATTGCAGAGCACGAATCTCTTCATTCAGAGTGACTGCCCATGCGTGGAATTCTTGGCCTACCGTCATAGGCACTGCATCTTGCAACTGAGTACGACCCATTTTTAGGATGTTTTTGTACTCGATCGCTTTCAGTTCGAATGCGCCTTTCAGGTATTCGATCGCATCAATGACTTTCAGGATGCTGTTGTAAACCGCGATGCGGAAACCAGTTGGGTAAGCACAGTTGGTAGATTGGCTTTTGTTCACGTGGTCATTCGGGTTGATGAACTCGTATTGACCTTTTTCTTTGCCCATCAGTTCTAGAGCCACGTTCGCAATAACTTCGTTCGTGTTCATGTTCACTGATGTGCCAGCACCGCCTTGGAATACATCTGACGGGAATTGGTCCATGCACTTACCTGTTTCAAGGATCAAATCACACGCTTGGATGATGTAGTTCGCCACATCTTTTGGAATTACGCCCAGCTCTTTGTTCGCCAGAGTCGCCGCTTTTTTGGTCATGATCATACCGCGTACAAATTCAGGTACGTCAGAGATCGTAACATTAGAGATATTGAAGTTTTCTACAGCGCGTAGGGTATGAATGCCGTAGTAAGCATCAGCAGGAACGTGACGTTGACCTAACAGATCTTCTTCAATGCGGGTAGCCGGAGTCGCTGTTTTAGGCGCTTCAGATAGGGTAGCCATAAGGGGATCCTTAGATAATTATTCTGGTAAAAAACTAAATTAATAGCCATTTCTGTAATATAAGAATCCATTCGTCAGAGTTTTTGGCTGGAAATCCGTCCTGACTTGCGATGCACATAATACTGTAACTGCATATTAAAAATAGTAACTGGATCACTATTTGAGGTTTTATCGAGTCATAGTTTGGCAAAGTATGAACAGAGTATGTATGGATGATGATTTTGAGCGTCAGGATGTGAAAGCACACACTTTTTTACACCCTCCGATTTGGTTGAGGGGGGCGTAAAGCATACACTGACGACAAACCAAGGAGGCATTGTGTTCCCGATATTACTGTTCTTATTTATTGCAGTCCCTGTGATTGAAATTGCTCTGTTTATTCAGGTTGGTGGTGTGCTCGGTTTATGGCCAACCATCGCTTTAGTGTTGCTGACGGCTGTGGTTGGGGCATCACTGGTGCGTAGCCAAGGTTTGCAGACGTTACTTACAGTGCAGCAGCGATTGGCACAAGGCCAACTGCCAGCGCAGCAGATTTTAGAAGGTGTGATGTTGGCGGTGGCGGGCGTTTTGTTGCTTACCCCCGGCTTTTTGACCGACATAATGGGTATGCTGATCTTGCTGCCTGCGCCAAGGGCTTATCTGGCCAATCATTTGATGAGCCGTGTGGTAGTACGCAACATCCATACGGGTGGGCAAGGTTTTGAACAGCCTAACCCATTTACCGATCGCTCAAACTCTAACGGAACGACCTATGAAGGCGAGTTTGAGCGTAAAGACGATCAAGATCAGAACCGCCTGAAGTAAATCATAGAGTCAATTGGCGCATTACATTGCGCCATCAAACCCCATTTGACGCCACGCTTCAAAGGCAATAATCGCTACCGCATTGGAAAGATTGAGGCTGCGTGCTTCCGGCATCATGGGGATGCGAATGCGCTGCTCGGCAGGCAAGCTGGTAATCAACTCGGCAGGTAAACCGCGAGTCTCTGGGCCAAACATCAGCACATCACCTTGTTGAAATTTCGCATCAACATGGTGTTGTGTGGTTTTGGTGGTGCAAGCAAAGAGGCGGAAAGTACCGCGCTCGCGCTGCAAATATTCCACAAACGCTGCGTAATCTTTATGGCGAGTCACGCGTGCTAAATCATGGTAATCCAAACCTGCGCGGCGAACTTTTTTCTCTTCCAGATCAAAACCCAGAGGCTCGATCAGATGCAAGTTCGCGCCACAGTTGGCACATAAACGAATGATGTTACCCGTGTTGGGTGCGATTTCTGGTTCGTAGAGAGCGATATCAAACATAACAGACGACAAGTGAATGCAAAGAAGGGGCGAGTATAGCCCCTTCTGTTTATTTACGCAGCTTGCGTGAGAGCAATAGCGTAGTTTTCGCTGACGGCTTCCCAGTTCACGACACTCCACCACGCATCAATATACTCAGGACGGCGGTTTTGGTAGCGAATGTAGTAAGCGTGCTCCCAAACATCCAAGGCTAGGATCGGCTCACCACGCACTGCAACCACATCCATCAGTGGATTATCTTGGTTGCTGGTTGAGCTGATGCTCAGTTGACCCTCTTGCACGATCAGCCACACAAATCCCGAGCCAAAAGTATTGACAGCGGCTTGTGAAAACGCCTCTTTAAATTGAGCAAAGCTGCCAAAGTGGCGTTCAATGGCTGCTGCAAGTTCGCCTTGAGGTTCACCGCCACCATTCGGTTTCATGCAGTTCCAATACAAAATATGGTTGTAGTAACCGCCACCATGATTACGCACAGCCGCGGGAAGCGTTGAAACACGTGCAAAAATCTCGCTAAGCGACTGATCTTGGTAATCTGTGCCTTTAATGGCGGAGAGAAATTTATCGTAATAAGTGCGATGGTGTTTGCTGTAATGCACTTCCATCGTTTTGGCATCAATGTACGGTTCTAGTGCATCGTAAGCGTAAGGCAGATCGGGAAATAAGTGGGGCATGCAAAATCCTCCTTGGATGAATATCGCCTTCCTATAAGAACAACCTATAGGAAGGGTATAAATTCATGTTAATGATAATTAATATCATTAACAACCTGAAGATTGTGCGGGTATTACTGCCCCTTGTTGGAAAGTATTACGATGCCTGCAAAGGTAAAGTAAAGCGTACCTGCAAGCCGCCCAATGCACTGCGTGTCGCACTGATCGTACCGCTGTGCTGGCGAATAGCGCTTTCAGTAATGGCAAGTCCAAGGCCTGTACCACCACTGTGCCTATCGCGCGCGGTAGAAACCCGATAAAACGGGCGGAAAATGTCGGCCAATTCTTCCTCTGGGACACCTTCGCCATCATCATCGACGCTGATACTGAGTACGTTATCTTGAATCGTAAACGCCACGTGGATCTGCTTTTGTCCGTAGTGAATCGCGTTACGCACTACGTTTTCCAAGGCACTCATAAGCAGTTTGGGAGTGCCACTGATCTTACGATCTGGAATCGCATCAAAGGTGAGCGTTTTGTTCATCTGCTCCGCTTCAAATTCAGCATCTTTGAGAAGCTCTTCCCACAAGCTGCTTAATGGCTGGACTTCACGCATCAGGTGGCTGTTGGTTTGCATGCGCGATAATGCGAGTAAGTCGCCAATCATTTGTTCTAAACGCTGGGCTTCCGTATCAATGCGTTCTAATTCGCTGCTGCTTCCGAGTTTGCGCATCGCTAAGGCATTGGCCATACGCAAACGAGTTAAAGGGGAACGCAATTCGTGAGAGATATCGGAGAGCAGTCGCTGTTGTCCAGACACCATCTGATTGACCGCATCCACCATCTGGTTGAAGCTGCGTCCGGCTTGTTGAAACTCGGCGGTACCACGTTCCAGTTTTGGGTCATGCACGAACTCACCACGAGCCACGCGCTGAGCGGCCTGAGCCAAATTTTGTGCGGGCTTACTCAATGCCCACGCCAACCAAAGCAGTAACGGAGTGCTGACCAGCATGATAGCCAGCAGCAGTTGGAACGGCTTATCAAATAGACGCAATAAAAATGGCGGTGGCTCATCCCAACGCATACCGACATAAAGCAGTAAATCCTGCTTGGCTAAAGTAATGGGAACCGGGCCTGCCAACATATAGCGGCCATAAAGCCGTTGTTGTGGCTTCTCCACCGATTCAATACTGGAAGAGAAGTTTTGCAGTGCTTTTAGGCGAAAATCGGCATGCTTGGATGAGGTCAGAACATTGCCTTCCAAATCCGTCACAAAAAAGCGTGGTCGACCATCATGTTCACGCTGTGGTGTGCCTCGTCCTTCAAGCTGAAACAGAATTTTGCCCAGGTCTGTTCTATTTTTGTACTCCTGTTCAAAGCGCGCTTTGTTATTCAATAAGCGTTGGTGGGCTTCTGGAGACAGGTCACGAGGTTTGCGTGGATCGAGATGAGGTAGTGTCAGTACCGCAAACAGTACCAACAGCATAGTAAACCAGAAGATGGCAAAGATTCGTCCATATAGGTTATTCAGCTTGGGTAAGCGCATCACTCCTCCTGTACCATCAAATAACCGCGGCCACGTAGGGTTTTGATTCGAGCTTTGCCGTCCAGCCGTTCTGGCAGTTTTTTGCGTAGGTTGGATACATGCATATCGATCGCTCGATCAAATGCGGCGAGGCGTTTACCCAATACCTCAATACTGAGCATCTCTTTAGTGAGCGTTTCACCGGGAGACTGTACAAAATGGGTGAGTAGCGCAAATTCCGTGGTGGTGAGATCGAGCAGTTGCCCCTGACAATAGGCTTCCTGCTTACCGGGATAAACTTGGATATCCTGACATTCGATCACGTCTGTATGTTTGGGAGCAAGGGCGTTCTGCGTGCGGCGCAAAATTGCCCGGATGCGCGCCAGTAATTCTCTATCGCTAAAGGGTTTAGGCAAATAATCATCCGCGCCGAGTTCTAGGCCAATCACGCGATCGATCTCTTCGCCTTTAGCGGTCAGCATTAACACCGGAGTGGCCCATTTTTCGCGTAGGCGTTTAAGCGTTTCCATGCCGTTGAGCTTTGGCATCATCACATCCAGCAAAATCAGATCTATCTGATCGGTCACGGCGGCCAATCCGGCTTCGCCGTCATTGGCTTCAGAAATCTCAAAGCCTTCGTACTGTAATACCTCAGTTAATAAACTGGTCAGTTCGGTGTCATCATCGATCAGAAGTATGTGTGCCATAGCTGCCTCTTCATTGCGGGGTTAAGGTAAGTTTACCGTGAAAAAAGAGCTGAGATCAGTGAGCAATCAGCTCTTTACGATTCTTTACGCTCCCTATACGTCACTTGACCTTGCAAGTCGTACTCTATGTTTAAGCGCTGTACCCGCAGCCATGAAATCCATAACGTAATGTAGAGGAACGAACAATGAAACTGGCTAAAAAAATGACTCTCGCTGCTGCAATCCTCCCACTCACTTTAGGTACCACAGCCGCATTTGCTTACGGCGGCCACGGCTGGGATAAAGAAGGCGATGGCCCTTGTGGTGGTCACGGTGAACGTGGAATTTGGAAACAGCTTGATTTAACCGCTGAGCAGCAAACTCAGCTCAAAGAAATGCGCGACGCTAATCGTGAAGAGATGCGAGCGAATCGTGGGCAAAACCGTGATGTGATGAAAGCTTTGCATACACAAGAGCGTGCTTTAGTGCTGTCTGCCGATTTTGATCAAGCGGCGGCAGAAAATCTGGCTAAGCAGATGGTAGATCAACAAGTGGCGCATCGAGTGAACATGATGGAAAAACACCATCAAATGATGAGCATTTTAACTGCAGAGCAGAAAACTAAGTTGCAGAGTTTGCAACAAGCGAAAATGGATCAATGCATGATGGATGGTGAACACGGTAAAGGTAAGCCACGTCACCAATAAAAAACGCATGCGTATCGTAAACCACAAGGCAGCTTTAGGCTGCCTTGTGGTTTTTTGTCTGATTCTCCACCGACCTGCAACTTCAATTAGTTTGGGTATATACTCGGGCTTCTTTTAGATAAACGAATATAAAAGGTGAGGCGATGAAAAAAGAGTACGCCCGTTTGGTCACTATGGCAGCTTGGACCGCAACCGCGGTAGCTACCTTGTTATTGGTGGTCAAAGTGGTAGCGTGGTGGGTAACGGGTTCGGTGAGCCTCTTGGCTTCCTTGATCGACTCGGTGCTCGATATTGCTGCTTCTGTGGTTAACCTCATCGTATTACGCTTTGCGCTGCAGCCTGCCGATCATGAGCATGCGTTTGGGCACGGTAAAGCAGAATCGCTCGCAGCTTTGGCGCAGGCGATGTTTATTTCTGGTTCTGCCTGCTTTTTGATCCTCAATGGTGTCGATCGCTTCTTCCGCCCACATGAGCTGAATGCGCCTGAGTTGGGCATTTATGTCAGTGCGCTCGCTATGTTGGTCACATTCGGTTTAGTGCTATTTCAACGCTATGTGGTGAAGAAAACGGGCAGCCAAGCCATCGCCGCCGATTCACTACATTATCAATCGGATCTTTTGATGAACGCGGCGATCATGGTTGCTCTTGGTCTAAGTTGGTGGGGATTCGGGCAAGCGGATGCTGTATTTGCGATCGGGATCGGCCTTTATATCTTATTTAGTGCCTTTAAAATGGTGCATGATGCGGTACAGACCCTGCTTGACCGTAAATTACCAGATGAAGAGATCGAGCAAATCCACGCACTTTGTTTAAGTGTTGCAGGGGTGATTGGAATGCATCAATTGCGCACGCGAATGTCAGGCCCTGTCCGATTCATCCAGCTACATTTGGAACTGGATGACAACATTTCGTTGCTCGAAGCACATCAGATATCAGATCGGGTAGAAGATAAATTGCGAGATGCCTTTGTTGGTGCTGATGTTTTAATCCATCAAGATCCACATTCTGTCGTGATGGAGACGGAGCATCGATAAAAAACTCAGCAGTAAGGCGACAAAAGCCGTCAGTTTGGCTATCTTTTCCCCAAGTTGGCAAAAAAACGGCAATCCTGACATGAATCAACACTGGGTCGGTACAAAACTGTAATACTCTTACATAAGTAGAAAACTTACAGAACTTAGTGCAAATAACAGTAGTATTCCTAATCGGGGAAGGTAACATTACGCACAGTTTTTTTGAATTTTTCTGTCTGGCTCCCTACAGGCCAGACGGCGTAGAAATTGATATTCGATTCGCAAAGTTCGAGGGTGAGCATGATTAAAAAAATCGGTGTTTTGACGAGTGGTGGCGATGCCCCAGGTATGAACGCAGCCATTCGTGGTGTAGTCCGTACAGCACTAGGCGCAGGCCTAGAAGTGTACGGTATTTACGACGGTTATATGGGGCTGTACGAAGATCGCATTAAGCAGTTAGACCGCTCAAGTGTTTCTGACGTGATCAACCGTGGTGGTACTTTCTTAGGTTCTGCGCGTTTTCCACAATTCCGCGAAGTTGAAGTCCGCGAAAAGGCGATTGAAAACCTGAGAAAACACGGCATTGAAGCGCTCGTGGTTATCGGCGGTGACGGTTCTTACATGGGTGCAAAAAAACTGACTGAAATGGGTTTCCCATGTATCGGTCTGCCAGGCACCATCGACAACGATATCGCAGGTACAGATTACACTATCGGTTACCTGACGGCACTGAACACCGTTATCGAAGCGATTGACCGTCTGCGTGATACTTCTTCTTCACACCAACGCATCTCTATCGTAGAAATCATGGGCCGTCACTGTGGTGACCTGACTCTGACTTCAGCGATTGCGGGTGGCTGTGAATACATCATCACGCCAGAAACTGGCCTGAACATGGAACAGTTGATCTCTAACATCAAAGATGGCATCACCAAAGGCAAGAAGCATGCGATCATCGCGCTGACTGAGCTGATGATGGATGCCAACAAGCTGGCGAAAGAGATTGAAGCCGCAACTGGTCGTGAAACTCGCGCTACCGTTTTAGGCCACATTCAACGTGGTGGTAAACCAACGGCATTTGACCGTGTGCTAGCGTCACGCATGGGTAACTATGCGGTGCACCTCCTGATGGAAGGTCATGGTGGTCGTTGTGTCGGCATCCAGAAAGAGCAACTGGTTCATCACGACATCATTGATGCGATTGAGAACATGAAGCGTCCAGTACGCACTGATCTGTACAAAGTAGCAGAAGAGCTGTTCTAAGCTGAATTGCGCTCTATATCTAGATACAAAAAATACAGATGCAAAAAAGACCGCCAAGGCGGTCTTTTTTATGCGCGGGTTTCTGAGTTAGAGAATGATGTCACGCACTTGCGGATCTTTACGCTCTAAATAGTGAATCGAGCGGATACGACGAATCGTGCGGCAGCGACCACGGATCAGCAGAGTTTCTGTCGTTGCGATATTACCTTTGCGGCTGATGCCATCGAGCAAGTCGCCTTTGGTAATACCGGTTGCGGCGAAAATGACGTTATCACTGCGTGCCATGTCTTCCATCTTCAGCACTTTGTTCGCCTCAACCCCCATTTGTTGGCAGCGTTCGAGCTCTTTAGCACCCCAGATACGGTTATCTTCTGTATCGCCTTTGACTTGGTGACGAGGCAGTAAACGACCTTGCATATCTCCATCCAGAGCGCGGATCACCGCAGCAGAAACCACACCTTCTGGTGCGCCGCCAATGCAATACATCATGTCTACTTCGCTATCTGGCATACAAGTCAGAATGGAAGCCGCCACATCGCCATCTGGCACCGCAAAAACACGTACCCCCATTTGCTGCATTTCAGCGATGACTTTGTCGTGACGCGGTTTAGCAAGGGTGATCACCACTAAATCGGTTAATGGCTTGCCCAGTGCCTTGGCGACATTGTGTAGATTATCTTGGAGTGGCAAATGAAGGTCGATACAGCCTTTCGCGCCTGGGCCGACCACCAATTTTTCCATATACATGTCGGGTGCTTTCAGGAAGCTGCCTTTTTCGCCCGCGGCCAGCACCGCCAGTGCATTGGATTGTCCCATGGCCGTCATGCGGGTTCCTTCGATAGGATCGACCGCAATGTCTACCGCATCGCCACCCAAGCCGACTTGCTCACCGATGTAGAGCATAGGCGCTTCATCGATCTCGCCTTCACCAATCACAATTTCGCCGCTGATTTCGGTTTGATTGAGCAGGGCACGCATTACTTCTACCGCGGCACCATCAGCGGCATTTTTATCGCCACGTCCTAACCATTTATAGCCTGCGAGTGCGGCACCTTCGGTGACGCGGGAAAAAGCCATTGCTAAATCGCGTTTCATGTTTGCTCCAAACCAAGAGAGAAATTTTGCGCGGCATTCTACCACACTCCAAAGTAAACGTTTGCCTTTTGCAGGCGCTGGCCTTTGCCTTTGATCAAGATCGAACGAAAAAAGCTAAATTTTGATCGAATAGGCCGGAGCAAAGCTGGCTTGACGGTCACTTAAGTTAAGCTTGCGTCAATTTGCGCGGTTTTTTTAACCGAATAGCGAAAAAGATCGAACTTAGGGCGTGTTTCTGTGCACAGGGCTGAGTAGAATGATCTCAATCAGTGAAGCCCACTTCACCTCAACCGAATCAACAAGGGTAAAACGTCATGTCTTTTGAAGTATTAGAAAAACTGGAAGCGAAAATTCAAACCGCAGTCGACACCATTGCACTGCTGCAAATGGAAGTTGAAGAGCTGAAAGAAGAAAAGCAACAGCTGCAAAGTGAAGCGCAAGAGCTGCGTGAAGCGCGTGAAGCTCTTGAGCAACGCGCACAGCAAGTTCAGCAAGAGCATGCGGCATGGCAAGAGCGCATCCGTAGCCTGCTGGGCAAAATGGAAGACGTGGAGTAATTCTCCTAATGAAAACGCCGACAGTGATGTCGGCGTTTTTGATCTTGGCGAGAAGTATTCTTTTAAGCTTGTGGTCTTACACCCAGAGTGTGGCATAGCGCATAGGTCATTTCTGCACGGTTGAGTGTGTAGAAGTGGAAATCTTTTACCCCTTCACGGCACAGCACGCGCACCATGTCGATCGCTTGGCTTGCACCCACCAATTGACGAGTCACAGGATCGTCTTCCAATCCCTCAAATTGCTTCACCATCCAATTGGGGACTTTAACGTTGTTTTGCGCAGCAAAACGCGACGCTTGCTTAAAGTTAGAAACGGGCAAAATTCCGGGGACGATTTCAACATCAATGCCTGCCGCGACACAGCGATCGCGAAAACGCAGGTAACTTTCTACATCAAAGAAAAACTGAGTGATGGCACGGTTGGCTCCCGCATCCACTTTACGTTTCAAATTCAGCAGATCCGCTTGTGCGCTTTTGGCTTCAGGATGTACTTCAGGGAAGGCGGCAACTGAAATATCAAAATCATGACGCGATTTCAGTAGTGTCACCAGATCTGAAGCGTACATGTCTGGTTTACCGCCACCCGGAGGAATATCGCCACGCAGCGCAACAATATTTTGAATGCCGTTATGCCAGTAGTCATCGGCGATCTGGATCAGCTCATCTCGAGTCGCATCAATACAAGTCAGGTGTGGTGCAGCAATTAAACCGGTTTTATCTTTGATGGCTTTGATGATCGAATGAGTGCGATCACGCTCACCTGAGTTTGCGCCATAAGTCACTGAAACAAATTTAGGCTTGAGATTTTTCAGACGGTGTACAGAGCCCCAAAGCGTTTCTTCCATTTGTGGTGAACTTGGTGGAAAAAACTCAAATGAAACATTGATGTCGGAAAGCTCCGCAATGTTCTGGTTCAATGCATCGATATGGCTAGCGTGTGTGTATCCCATCTTGTACTCCCTGTGACTGAGTGTCACTGCCCGAATCCGAATTGACGTTTAGACGTCTATATGGCTGTAGAATGTCGTGAATGTGCTTTGATGTCAACCTCACCATTATGAATATTTCTCATGTTGATCGTGAAGTAGATTCAAGCTTGAAAAAGCAATTGAGCGCTATGTGTGGCTAAAAGATAAGAGAGATAGAGAATGATGCTTTTAATGCAGAAAAGTATAGAAGATAGAAGTAAAAGCTCGTCATTTTGACGAGCTTTTACTTTAGAACTACAACAGGCTAGCGAGCAGATTTAAATCCGATTGAATTGCGCCCGCAGTCACTTCACGTCCTGCACCGGGGCCTCGGATCACCAGTGGGTTATCACGATACCATTTGCTCTCAATCGCAAAGATGTTGTCACATGGGAGCAAGTTTGCGAGTGGATGGTCTTGCTCTAGCGCTTCAACCCCAACACTGGCTTTGCCATTTTTCTCCAGCCTTGCCACATAGCGCAGTACTTTGCCTTGCTTCTGTGCACGAGCTAGGCGCTCAGCCAGTTGCTCGTTGAGCAGTTTGCTGTTGTCGAGAAAATCATCCAGTGACACTGAACGCAGCTCAGCGGGTACAAGTGATTCCACTTTCACACTGCTTGGCTCGATTTCAAGTCCAGATTCCCGCGCTAAGATCACCAATTTACGCATCACGTCAGAACCATCCAGATCGCAACGTGGATCGGGTTCAGTTAAACCTTGTTGCCACGCTAAATCCACCAGTTCACTAAATGGTAAGCTGCCATCGTATTGCTGGAACAGCCATGAGAGTGTGCCGGAGAAAATCCCCGAGAGTGCCATGATCTCATCACCGCTTTCACGAAGGTCGCGTACGGTGTGGTTAATCGGCAGGCCAGCGCCCACTGTAGCGTTATACAACCAGTGACGGCCAATTTTATGGAACGCATCTTTAACCTGATAGTAGTAGTTACCTGGCGCGGAACCTGCCACTTTGTTGGCGGAAATCAGGTGCAAACCTTGTTCGGCAATTTCGAGATACTGCTCGGCAAGCTCTTCGCTGGCGGTGACATCAAGCACGACGGCTTCATCGTAGCCTTCCAGCGCGCCAAGCTTTTTCAGCCAGCTTTGATCTTGGTTCGGCAGTGCTTCGTCTTGGAAATGCGTTGGAACTTGAGTGGGGTCGATGCCTTGTTCGTTAAACCAGTAGGTTTGGCTATCAACCACCGCAACCAGTTCAAAACTCATGCCGTGGCGTTGCTCCAGCTTCTCTTTTTGCTCTGCAAACAGCTTGAGCCAACTTGAACCAATATTGCCTTTACCACACAGTGTAATCGCGACGCGTTTTTGGGCTTGGAACAGTTGATTGTGGATGCCATTCACTAATTGGTTGATTGGTGTTTGGCGTAGTACGGCGACCAAACTGAGGCTAGATTCTGACGCGCTGATAAACTCGACTGGCAAGGCATTCAGTTGTTGGTAGAAGCCATAGCAGTGGTTCGGGTTTTTGGTGACACCAGCTCCGACCGCGGCGACTAAGTCATAGCCTTCTTTCAGTTTAATCTCAGCTTCGAAAGCGGCATCTTGCAGGGCTGAAAACGCTCCGGGGGCAATTTCTGCTGTGTAAGCTAAGCGTAAGCGGTATTGATCAGGCTGCGCTTCGTAAGTCAGAGGTTGCAGTTGAACGCGCAGCAAGTGTTGTAACACATCTTCTTGTAAGCGTTGGAAATCATGGTGATGCGCAAAACTCAGTTCAATCAGCAGCACATCATCGAGTGAAGTAATGATTTTTGCACCGCGACCGGAGGCCAGCACACGCTCAATACGAGTTGAACCGGATTCTGGTTGATGGCTACAACGCAGATGCAGCTCCATGGTGCTCTGCGCCACAGGCTGTAGCGTGCGGCTATGCAGCACTGGCGCGGCTAAGCGTGCCAGCTCATTGGCTTCATCGAGTCTCAATAATGGTAGCAAACATGCATCATTGACGATGCGTGGATCGGCGCTGTACACGCCAGCCACATCACTCCAAATGGTGACACGTGAAACTTCGGCCAGAGCGCCGATAACGGTCGCTGAATAATCCGAACCATTACGACCCAGTAGTACGGTATCACCCTGTTCGTTTTGCGCCATAAAACCAGTGATCACAACACGACGCTGAGTATGTTGTGCCAACACTGCTTTCAGTAATGGGTAAGAACGAGCGCGATCCACTTCCGGTTGTGTTCCCGCTTCGGCGCGTAAAAATGCACGAGCATCTTGTGCCACTGCCGGTAAATCTTGCTGATTCAATAATGCTGCGAGTAAGCGTGCAGACCACTGCTCACCATGGCCAAGCACCCAAGCGTATTGCTCGCTGCTCAGAGGGGCATTGAGCTCACCTAACACGCTAATCTCTTGTTGCAGTTGGGTGAGTAGCGGTTCGGCCGCTTCGGCTGTCAGTAGTTTGGTGATCAAATCGGACTGATATTGGCGCAACGCATGCAGTGTTTCATGGG
This sequence comes from Vibrio mimicus CAIM 602, assembly GCF_000338875.1. GTDB lineage: Bacteria > Pseudomonadota > Gammaproteobacteria > Enterobacterales > Vibrionaceae > Vibrio > Vibrio mimicus. The sequence goes on from NZ_AOMO01000029.1 coordinate 80,179, forward strand.
CGATTCGACCATCTTTGCTAAGTTCTTCCACAAAGTTAATCAGGCGATTGGTGGTTTTGCCAGCCGCGGAAACCACCACGAGATCTTCACTCTTCGAATAACTTTTAAGAATTTTCGCGACACGCAGATAACATTCTGGGTCGGCAAGGCTACTACCACCAAATTTATGCAGTTGACGAGCGTGAGTCATTCACAGGTCTCCTTAATTCGCTGAAAGAGTTTGCTGAAAGGCTTGGTCAAGATCGGCAATGAGATCTGAGGCATCTTCAAGACCAACCGAAAGGCGTAGCAATTGCTGTGAAATTCCAGCTTTGGCTAATGCTTCTTCACCCATCGCACGATGAGTCATGGAGGCCGGGTGGCAAATCAGGCTTTCTACTCCACCCAGCGATTCGGCGAGTGAGAACAGCGCCAACTTGCCAACAAAGTATTTCAACTGCTCAAAGCTGCCTGCAAACTCAAAACTGAGCATAGAGCCAAAGCCTGATTGTTGTTTTTTCGCAATTTCATGGCCTGGGTGGTTGGGTAGGCTTGGATGGTAAATTTTGCCAACCAATGATTGAGTCTGCAGATAGGCTAAGATCTGCTGTGCACTTTCTTCATGGATACGCATCCGCGCGCCTAAAGTGCGAATGCCACGCAAGGTCATGTAGCTATCAAACGGGGTGCCTGTTGAACCTAAACAGTTACCCCACCAAGCAAACTCTTCAGCATGTTGTTTGTTTTTACAGATCAACACACCGCCAATCACATCGGAATGACCGTTAATGTATTTGGTGGTGGAGTGCAGAACAAAATCCGCCCCTAAGGTGAGAGGCTTTTGGAATACTGGAGTCAAAAAGGTGTTATCTACCGCAACCAAAGTACCTTGCACTTTGGCTAATTGGCAAAGATGAGCGATGTCCACCACTCGCACTAAAGGGTTGGAGGGGGTTTCAATTAACAGTAACTTTGGTTTGCGTGCTAAAGCTTGCGTGAGTGCTTGTTCGTTGGATTGGTCGACAAACTGCACTTTGAAGTCGCCTTTTTTAGCGCGAGTGTTGAGCAAACGGTAAGTACCACCATAGCAGTCATGTGGTGCTACAATCAGGTCTTCAGGGCCTAGCAACGCCGTGACCCACAAATTGATGGCGGAGGTACCACAGTTCGTCACCACCGCACCTTCACCGCATTCAAGCTCATACAGGGTCTGTTCTAACAAACCACGGTTTGGGTTGCCTGAGCGGGTGTAATCGTATTTGGGTACTTCACCAAACGCGGGAAAACCATAGTTGGTCGAAAGATAAATCGGTGGTACAACGGCATGATATTGAGTATCGGATTCAATCCCGGTACGAACCGCAATGGTGGCTGGCTTGCGTGTGGTCATGGAGTTTCCTTGCTGGCTATTCTGTCCTAGAGAGCGTCATCATATACCTTTCCTGCTTGAAGCTGCAGTGTGGGTTGTCTTACAGCCACTTCACCGAGTTTGGGTATAAGGTTTATCTGTTGCCCATAAAATACTCGACACTTTACTGGTGTTAAATAAAGACGTCAACACTTCTAGACGTCTACATGTCTTTGCTTATGGCGGTAAATCCCGCTAAAATTAGGGCCTTTGAAATTTCGATTCGAACCAAAAATAACGAAGGTGCGCAATGGCAGACTGGAATGGCGAATATATCAGCCCCTATGCAGAGCATGGGAAAAAGAGCGAGTTGGTAAAAAAAATCACGGTATCCATTCCGCTGAAAGTTCTCAAAGTGCTAACGGATGAGAGAACACGCCGTCAAGTCAATAACTTACGTCACGCAACCAACAGTGAATTGCTGTGCGAAGCTTTCTTGCATGCTTACACAGGTCAGCCTCTGCCAACGGACGAAGATCTGCGTAAAGATCGCCCTGATGACATTCCTGCTGAAGCCAAACGCTTGATGACCGAAATGGGTATTGAGTTCGAATCTTATGATGAGTAATGAATTTCGTTAGCGAAAATCGCTAAGTGAAAAAATAACATTCATAAAAAAGCCCCTCATACGAGGGGCTTTTTTGTATTAATTCACTATGCGAGTGGATTAAGCCTGCATGTAATTCTCTGGCATTGGGATACGAGCAACGCCCGATTCCACCGCGGCTTCCGCTACCGCACGAGCTACACGTGGCAATAGACGTGGGTCCATTGGTTTTGGAATGATGTAATCAATACCGAAACTCAGCTTATCAACGCCAGCGGCTGCCAATACTTCCGCAGGTACTGGCTCTTTAGCCAGTTGGCGAATGGCTTCTACTGCAGCCAGCTTCATCTGGTCGTTGATTTCACTTGCGCGAACATCAAGCGCACCACGGAAAATAAATGGGAAGCAGAGAACGTTGTTGACTTGGTTTGGATAGTCGCTGCGTCCTGTACCCATGATCATGTCATTGCGTACTTGGTGTGCCAGTTCAGGTTTGATTTCTGGATCTGGGTTTGAGCAAGCAAACACGACTGGTTTGTCTGCCATCAGTTTGAGCGCGTCGGCTGGCAGCAGGTTAGGGCCAGATACGCCCAAGAATAGGTCTGCACCGGCAATAACATCTTCCAAGGTGCGTTTATCTGTATTGTTCGCAAACAGCTGTTTGTATTCGTTGAGATCGTCACGGCGAGTGTGGATCACGCCTTTGCGATCCAGCATGTAGATCTTCTCACGCATTGCACCGCACTTGATCAGCAGTTCCATACAAGCCACAGCGGCTGCGCCAGCACCAAGACAGACGATGATACAGTCTTTCAGTTGTTTACCTTGCAGCTCCAGAGCGTTCAGCATGCCCGCTGCAGTAACAATCGCTGTGCCGTGTTGGTCATCGTGGAATACTGGTACATCACAACGCTCAATCAGGCGGCGTTCAATCTCAAAGCAGTCTGGTGCTTTGATGTCTTCTAGGTTGATGCCACCGAAGGTATCGGCAATGTTGGCTACAGTATCAACAAATTCATCGATGGTGCGATGTTTGACTTCAATATCAATTGAATCAAGTCCTGCAAAACGTTTAAACAGTAGCGCCTTGCCTTCCATGACAGGCTTAGAGGCCATAGGGCCCAAGTTACCCAATCCTAAAATCGCAGTACCGTTAGAGATCACGGCAACTGTGTTGCCTTTTGCAGTGTACTTATAAACGTTGTCTACGTTTTGCGCGATTTCGCGTACCGGCTCTGCTACGCCAGGGCTATAGGCCAGTGCAAGATCCGCTGCTGAATCAGCAGGTTTAGTCAGCGCAATACCAATTTTGCCCGCAGTTGGGTAAGCATGGTAATCCAAAGCTCGTTGGCGAAATTGTTCTTCAGGAGTTGGGTTGAGGCGATTGTCATCGGACATAGGGCTGTTCTCTTATTGTTATTTATGGGAAAGGTCGCAAATTTTAAAGTAACTATTGCAAACTGCCTAGGTTAGACACTGAGCTAAGCGTACAAAAAAAAACGGAGATCTTGCTGATAAGACCAGTAGAAATGTGAATGGTGGAGAATAAATAGCCAAAACGTTTCGCCGAATAGAGTTTTATATGCAGATGAGTGAGTGGGAGAACAGTACTTGAATTGTAAAGGGAGAAGTCGAGGAGCTTTAAAATCTCATGAATGAAAAAAGGACGCCGTAGCGTCCTTTTTCAAAATCTTGCGTAAAGCAGAAATTACTTCTTCGCAGACAGTGCGCCGAAACGCTTGTTGAAGCGCTCAACACGACCACCGGTGTCAACGATACGTTGCTTACCAGAGTAGAATGGGTGGCACTTGTCACATACGTCTAGGTGCATTGAATCTTTACCTAGAGTAGAGTTGAAAACGAAAGAGTTGCCGCAAGAACAAGTTGCGTTTACTGCTTTGTATTCTGGGTGGATACCAGCTTTCATGGGATAACCTCAATTTAGGCCGTGTCGCCATCCGAATCGATTGTCGTCGGACACCACACGTAGTGTTAAAAATAACGAGTTTGCATATCCAGAGGGTCAACCCTCTAGGATGCCGTAAGGCGCGATATATTAATGAATCTCGGGTTTCGGATCAATCGATCTCGCTGATTATTTCACCAAAAGCGCAGGTCGAATTTCTGCTACGCTTCCAGTAGACTGTGATCCGTTTGATTTTTCGCTGTTTTGGACCCTGATGCGCCCCACCATTGCCCGAGTTTGCCTACCTGTACCTCTGGATAAGTCCTTTGACTATCTGATCCCGGCTCATCTATTTCCTGTGCTGGGTGGACGCGTACAAGTGCCTTTTGGGCGACAAACCTTAGTGGGTATCGTCCAGTCGCTCACTCATCAATCTGATTTTCCTATCGAACAGCTCAAATCACTGCAAGCCGTATTGGATGAAGCACCAGTCTGGCCAGAGAAACTGCAGTCACTGCTGCATTGGTGCAGCCAGTTCTATCATTATCCACTTGGTGAAACCTATGCTAATGCTTTGCCCGGCGCCTTGCGAAAAGGGAAAGCAGCAGAGCTGACTAGCCATAAAGAGTGGCGTTTGACGGCTTTAGGCCAAGAGCAACTGATGCTTGGCGTGAAGCGTGGCGCGGTAAAACAAGCACAAGTTCTCCATTTGTTGCAGCACGGAGCCTTATCTCACCAAGCCTTGCTTGATGAAGAGGTAAGTAGCAGCACATTGAAAGCTTTGGTTGAGAAAGGGTGGATTGAGTGTGAAGAGCGTAAGCCTGTTGTGCGGCCGTGGCCGCAAGAGCTTGAAGCCAAAGTGGATAAACCTAAACTCAATCAAGAACAGGCGATTGCGATTGCCGCAGTGAATAGCCACCAAGGTTTCGGCTGCTTTCTTCTGGAAGGAGTAACGGGGTCGGGCAAAACCGAAGTCTATCTCAACCTTATCACGCCTGTGTTGGCACGCGGCGAGCAAGCCTTGGTGTTGGTGCCTGAAATTGGCTTGACCCCACAAACGATCAATCGCTTTCGTCAGCGTTTTAGTGTGCCAGTGGAAGTGATGCATTCCGCGCTGAATGATACAGAACGCCTCAATGCTTGGTTGGCAGCTCGCGATAAAGTCGCGGGTATTGTGATTGGTACACGTTCGGCACTGCTCACACCGTTTGCCAAATTGGGCATTATCATCGTTGATGAAGAGCATGATAGCTCTTATAAACAGCAAGATAGTCTGCGTTATCACGCCCGTGATGTTGCTGTGATGCGTGCCCATCTTGAAAATATCCCGATTGTGCTCGGCTCGGCGACTCCTGCACTGGAAACCCTACATAATGCTCTAAGTGGTAAATACCACCATCTGCAACTGACGCAGCGTGCAGGGAATGCGTTGCCAACGCGTAATCATGTGTTGGATGTGAAAGGGTTGTATCTGGAAAGTGGCCTTTCAGCTCCTTTGATTGCGGAAATGCGCCGCCATCTTTCGGCTGGCAATCAGGTGATGCTGTTTTTAAACCGTCGCGGTTTTTCTCCGGCTTTGATGTGCCACGAATGTGGCTGGATCGCGGAATGTCAGCGCTGCGATGCGTATTACACCTACCATCAACACAGTAATGAAATCCGCTGCCATCATTGTGGTTCACAGCGTCCTGTGATCCATCAATGTAAAGGGTGTGGCTCGACTCAACTGGTTACTGTCGGCGTTGGTACGGAACAGCTTGAAGCTCAATTACACACACTGTTTCCTGAGTATCGTTCGGTTCGGATTGATCGTGATAGCACTCGGCGCAAGGGCAGTTTGGAATCCGCGTTAACCGCGATCCGCAAAGGCGAATATCAGATTTTAATTGGTACACAAATGCTCGCGAAAGGGCACCATTTCCCCGATGTTACGTTAGTGGCTTTGTTGGATGTGGATGGCTCACTATATAGCAGTGACTTTCGTGCCGCCGAACGCTTGGCGCAGTTATTCATCCAAGTCGCAGGGCGTGCAGGGCGAGCCAGTAAACCGGGTGAAGTGGTTTTACAAACGCATCATCCTGAGCACAGTTTGCTACAAGCCTTACTGCATAAAGACTACCATCAGTTCGCTCTCACTGCGTTGGAGGAGCGCAAGCTTGCTCAGTTGCCGCCATACTCTTTCCTTAGCTTATTTCGAGCCGAAGCCAATCAAACAGCACAAGTTGAAGATTTTCTACGCCAAGTGCGAGAAACTTTGCGCTGTAACCCTTGGTTTGACAGCGAATGCATGGTGCTTGGCCCAACACCCGCCCCGCTTGCGAAAAGAGCCGGAAAATTCCGTTGGCAACTGTTACTGCAAACGCCGAATCGCAGCTTAATGCAGAAAATATTGCAAAGCGCACGTCCTGCATTGCAACAACTTCCGCTGGCGAGCAAAGTGCGTTGGTCGATCGATATTGATCCGCAAGATCTCAGTTAATCCGTATTTCATTTTCTAAAGTGGCTGTGTGTTAATTTTGTCAGCAAATTAATGCTTATTATCGTGATAAGAATCACAGTGACTGTGCAAGATTTGTTAATCTCGCCGTAACTTTCTGTTCTGAATCCCTTAGACTATCGGTAAAATCTGCTCAGTGAATCGTTTTCGCTAAGCAAAATGTTACGGTTCTCGCCATGATCTGCAGAATGAAAACGTTTTCTGGTCAGGGTTAGTACTGAATAAAACAGTCATCATTAGGGTGTGATGCATATCATCACCAAATAAAGAAAAGAGGGTAGAAAGAAATGGCGACAATGAAGGATGTTGCCCAGCTTGCCGGAGTCTCAACCGCGACCGTGTCTCGTGCGTTGATGAACCCTGAAAAAGTCTCCTCATCAACTCGTAAACGAGTGGAAGAGGCGGTGCTGGAAGCGGGTTACTCACCAAATTCTTTAGCGCGCAATTTGCGCCGCAATGAGTCAAAAACCATCGTTGCTATTGTTCCTGATATCTGTGATCCCTACTTTTCTGAGATCATCCGCGGTATTGAAGATGCGGCGATGGAGCACGGCTATTTGGTGTTGTTGGGTGACAGTGGTCAACAAAAGCGTCGGGAGAATTCCTTTGTAAACCTTGTGTTTACGAAACAAGCCGATGGCATGTTACTGCTGGGTACAGATTTACCGTTTGATGTGAGTAAGCCTGAACAAAAAAATCTGCCGCCTATGGTGATGGCGTGTGAATTTGCTCCTGAGCTTGAATTACCGACGGTGCATATCGATAACCTGACTTCTGCATTTGAAGCGGTGAACTATCTGACTCAGCTTGGGCATAAGCGCATTGCACAGATCTCTGGTCCACAACATGCGGCATTGTGCCAATTCCGTCATCAAGGCTATCAACAGGCGTTGCGTCGTGCTGGCATCACTATGAACCCGACTTACTGCACTTTTGGCGATTTCACTTTTGAAGCCGGGGCAAAAGCGGTGCGCCAGTTACTGGCGTTGCCAGAGCAACCAACCGCCATTTTCTGTCACAATGATACGATGGCGATTGGGGCGATTCAGGAAGCTAAACGACTGGGTCTGCGAGTACCACAAGATCTCTCCGTCGTCGGCTTTGATGATATTCAGTTTGCTCAGTACTGTGATCCACCGCTGACCACTATCTCGCAACCTCGTTATGAAATTGGTCGCCAAGCTATGCTGATGATGTTAGAGCTACTGCGTGGACATGATGTACGTGCCGGGTCACGTTTGCTTGAAACCAAACTCGTGGTACGTGAGAGTGCTGCGCCGCCAAGCAAAAAATAAATCACAACGTGAACCGAGCCATCCGGCTTGCCATTTTGGCTCGGTTAATCCCTCCTTTTAAAGCAGCAGCGATGTCGGCCACAAGGCCAAGTTGTTTGGGTATAACTCTGTTATCTGGCCGCGATCTGCATTAACATGTGGACAATTTTGTTAATTTCCGAACAACAACGTGGCTAATAGAGATTATGTAAGAGGCGGTCGTAGTCCGAAGAAGCCGACCCGAAAAAAAGCAGCTCCGCGTCGTAAACCTTGGCGCAGTGGTTTAGTAGCAATAGTGTTACTGGCCGTGTTTGGTTATGGCTTGTATCTACTCAATAACGACCCTGAGCCAAAGACGAGCACACCAGTCTCGAAGACTCCAACAACATCAACCAGTAAACCGAAACCAACAGAAACGTTGCCACCCCCACCGACAGAGAAGTGGGATTATGTGGATTCATTGCCCAATCGTGAGATTGAAGTGGTGGCGAAAGAGCAGGAAGTCTCTGACATTCCTTACGTGATGCAATGTGGCGCCTACAAAACGTCGGAGCAAGCCGAAGCTCGTAAACTGGATATCGCATTCCAAGGTATCAGCAGCCACATTCGCAAAAAAGCGGACAGCAGTTGGTATCGCGTCGTTCTGGGGCCATACAAATTTAAGCGCGATGCTGAGCGTGATAAACATAAGCTGCAACGAGCGAAGATTGAGCCTTGTGCGATTTGGAAAGAAACGCAGTAATTACTCTTAAAAACAAAAAAGCCTGATGTCGATCAGGCTTTTTTGTTGGTATTAAGTCAACTTCTCCGGTCTGGCTTGAAATTCTCCTTCGATAGCCACATATAAGCGTTAACTCTCCTATAAAGAATAAAGAGGCCTCTTGTGACTACTATCGTATCAGTGCGTCGTAATAATAAAGTTGTCATCGCTGGTGACGGGCAGGTATCGCTAGGTAATACCGTCATGAAAGGTAATGCACGTAAAGTGCGCCGCCTATACAACAACAAAGTGCTGGCAGGTTTTGCTGGTGGCACCGCTGATGCGTTTACCTTATTTGAGCGCTTTGAAAGTAAGTTGCAGATGCATCAAGGGCATCTAACGAAAGCGGCGGTCGAGCTGGCCAAAGATTGGCGTAGCGATCGCGCATTGCGTCGTTTGGAAGCCATTTTGGCGGTCGCCGATGAAACAGCATCACTGATCATCACAGGTAACGGTGATGTATTGCAGCCAGAACATGATCTGATAGCGATTGGCTCTGGCGGCAACTATGCGCAAGCGGCGGCGATTGCATTACTTGAAAATACGGATTTGGATGCACGAACCATTGCTGAGAAAGCACTGAACATTGCTGGCGATATTTGCGTATTTACTAATCATAATCACACTATCGAAGAACTCGAAATTCCGCAGGCCATGTTGCCGCAAGGTCAATAATCACAAGATAGTGCCCGATAAGCTGAGTGAAGGATTTAAATCATGTCTGAAATGACTCCCCGCGAAATAGTGAGCGAGCTGAATCGCCACATCATTGGTCAAGACAAAGCGAAACGTGCAGTGGCAATTGCTCTGCGTAACCGCTGGCGTCGTATGCAGCTTGAAGAAAGCTTGCGTGTTGAAGTGACCCCAAAAAATATTCTGATGATTGGCCCAACTGGTGTGGGTAAAACCGAAATTGCCCGCCGTTTAGCTAAATTAGCGAATGCGCCTTTCATTAAAGTTGAAGCCACCAAATTCACTGAAGTGGGTTATGTGGGTAAAGAAGTGGAGTCGATCATCCGTGATCTGACGGATGTAGCGGTTAAGCTGACTCATCAACAAGCGATGGAAAAAGTGAAATTCCGCGCGGAAGAACTTGCGGAAGAGCGTGTGTTGGATGCTTTGCTACCGCCTGCTCGCGATGCGTGGGGACAAGCCGAGCAGAAAGAAGAGAATTCGAGTACGCGCCAAGTTTTCCGTAAAAAACTTCGTGAAGGCCAGCTCAACGACAAAGAGATTGAAATCAATGTCTCTGCACCACAAATGGGTGTGGAAATCATGGCTCCTCCGGGCATGGAAGAGATGACCAATCAACTGCAAGGGCTGTTCCAAAATCTAGCCGGCGATACCAAGAAAAAGCGCAAAATGAAGATCAAAGATGCGCTGAAAGTTTTGGTGGAAGAAGAGGCCGCTAAGCTGGTGAATCAGGAAGAGCTGAAAGAACAGGCGATTTACAATGTCGAAAACAACGGCATCGTGTTTATCGATGAAATCGATAAAATCTGTAAACGCGGTGAGGTATCGGGTCCTGATGTTTCTCGTGAAGGGGTACAGCGCGATCTCTTACCTTTGATTGAAGGCAGCACGGTATCCACCAAGCATGGTATGGTGCGTACCGATCACATCCTATTTATTGCTTCTGGTGCATTTCAAGTGGCAAAACCATCGGATCTGATCCCTGAGCTGCAAGGTCGTTTACCGATTCGCGTTGAGCTGGAAGCGCTATCAAGTAACGATTTCAAACGCATTCTGACTGAGCCGAAAGCATCACTCACCGAGCAATATGTCGCCTTGATGAAAACTGAACAAGTAGATGTGCAGTTTACCGAAGATGGCATCAAGCAAATTGCGGATGCGGCATGGCAAGTTAACGAAACCACTGAAAACATCGGAGCGCGCCGCCTGCATACCGTGCTGGAGCGCCTGATGGACGAAATTTCCTTTGATGCGACTGAAAAAGCCGGGCAAGCGTTTGTGATTGATGCCGCCTACGTGAAAGCGCGTTTGGGTGAACTGGTAGAAGACGAAGATCTCAGCCGTTTCATTCTTTAGAAAGCTCTATTTTTAGAAGCCAAGAAGCCCACCTCAAATTGGTGGGCTTTTTTATCTGGGGTATTTCCGCGTATACTGACGCCATGTTGATCATACTCTCATTATCATGAATAACTCTGTGCAAATTTGGTTGGATGCGGCGCGTCCGAAAACCTTGCCTCTGGCTCTGATCTCAATTTTAACGGGGAGCGCACTAGCTTTCTCAGCAGGACATTTTCATTGGTTGGTGGCTGTGTTAGCGCTGCTAACGGCGACCTTACTGCAAATATTATCCAACTTAGCCAACGATTATGGCGATGCGGTGAAGGGGACGGATAACGAATCTCGACTTGGGCCAATGCGCGCTATTCAATCCGGTGCTGTCAGCTTAAAAGATATGAGGCTGGCTATGGGAATCAATGTGCTGCTGACCATTATCATGGGGCTGATTTTAGTGTTTTACGCCTTAGATAATTTGCAAAATATCTTGGTGTTTATTGCGCTGGGTGTGCTGGCGATTCTCGCGGCAATTGCTTATACCGTTGGCAATAAACCTTATGGGTATGTAGGGCTTGGTGACCTGTCGGTATTTTTGTTCTTTGGTCTGCTTGGCGTGTCGGGGAGCTTTTTCCTACATACTGGTTATATCGAGTGGAGTTTGCTTCTGCCTTCCTTGGGCTGCGGCTTACTCGCAGTAGCTGTGCTCAATGTAAACAACATGCGTGACATTGAAAATGATGCGATTTGCGGTAAACGTACCGTTGCGGTGCGTTTAGGGCAGGTACGTGCCAAGCAATATCATTTTGCTCTCTTATTTGGCGCAGTGTTGGCTTTCGCGGCTTACTTGGTGTTGCAGGATAAAGCACTGTGGATTAGCTTGCCATTTTTGCTCTGTTTATTCGTAGTGACACGCCATGGCCGTGAGGTTTGGTTTACAGAACAACCAGCGCAAATTGCACCTATGATGCCGGTTGTTGTAAAAACTTCTGTGATCACCAACCTTTTGTTTGTAGGAGTGATCATTGCCCAAACTCTGACAAGTTAATTTGCACTCTGTCATTGCAATGGCACTATCACTCTATATACTCGTTGGAAGACTTTCGCTAAGAGAACAAAGCTATGGAATACAATACTTCAGCGCTGTGTGATATCTATCTCGACCAAGTCGATGTCGTGGAGCCTATGTTCAGCAACTTTGGTGGCTGTGCTTCTTTTGCCGGTCAGATCACTACAATCAAGTGCTATGAAGATAATGGCTTGATCCGTGAAACGCTTGAGCAAGATGGTTTAGGCCGTATTTTGCTGATCGACGGCGGTGGTTCACTGCGTCGTGCATTGATTGATGCAGAACTGGCAGCTCTAGCGGAAGAAAATGAGTGGGAAGGCATTGTGGTGTATGGCAGTGTCCGTGAAGTGGATGAACTGGAAGAAATGAGTATTGGCATTCAAGCCATTGCATCAATTCCAGTGGGTGCCACTTCACAAGGTGTCGGTGAAGTGGACATTCCAGTCAACTTCGGTGGCGTCACCTTCCTGCCTGAAGATTATCTGTATGCCGATAATACTGGCATCATCATCTCACAAGAGCCGCTGAGCGCGGACTTGGGTGTAGAAGAGGAAGATGAGCTGCTGTAGCTGATTCATTTGCCCGAAGAATAAAAAAAGCCGATGTCGAATACATCAGCTTTTTGTCATCTTACGTATCCATTGATTCCTTAAACTACAGTGTTGCAACCAACACTGTTACAGCTGTGAGTTGGAAGAGGTGTTGGTGTTCTGAATCAAACGTTAGTTACAGAATCCGACGTTAAGTGCTGACGGCGTAATCTCAGCGCATACAGATAACCCAATAGCCCGCCCAGTACGTTACCCACAGCAATCCCGATAAATAGCCCTTCGATGCTGTACACAGCGCCACCAATCCAAGCGGCGGGTAGGGTGAACACAAACAGGCGCATAAAGCTCCATTGAAAAGCCTTCAGTGGCTGATGTAAGGCGTTGAGAGCGGAAACCAGCATCATTACCACACCTTGAAAGCCGTAGCTGATTGGCACCACTAACAAATAATGCCATAGCAGATCGCGTACCGCTTGTTCTTGAGAAAACAACGCTGCCAGCGGAATACTCAGTGGCACCATCATCACAAACACCATTAACTGAAACAGCAGTGAAAAGCGCAGGCTCAGAAAGAGTCCTGCAAAACTGCGTGCTGGGTTTTGTGCACCAAGATTTTGTGCCATAAATGGGGTAAGTGCTGAGGTCAGCGACATCAGCACCAAAATCAGAATCGATTCAATACGCTGTGCAGCGCCATACGCAGCAACCGCAGCAGTCCCGTGACTGGAGAGCATCATCATCAGTAAGGCGCCGGAGATAGGATTCATTGCGGTAGACAGCGCGGCGGGAGTGCCGATTTTTAAAATCTGTTGCCAGTCATGGCGAAGATGCGGCAAAGACGGCATCGCCAGTAACTTTTCTCGCTTGATCAATACATAGAGCGATCCGAACAAAGCTCCAAGCCAGGAGAAGGCACTGGCAATCGCCGCCCCTTGAATGCCTAGTTCAGGAAATGGGCCGTAACCAAAAATCAGCAGTGGATCGAGCGCTCCATTGATAAAACCTGCCAGCATCATAATTTTGGCTGGTGTTTTGGTATCGCCTGTGGCTCGAATCGCACTGTTACCTGCCATAGGTAGCACCAGCAACGGAATAGTTAAATACCACACTACCATGTATTGCTTGATGAGTGGGATGAGGTCATGACTGGCGCCGAGTAGTAAAAACAGCGGTTCAATCGTTAGTAAACCAAGTGTCGAAGCAGCGGCCACCAGCAATAACGCCAGTAATAACCCATGACTAGAAACGCGAGCTGCTTGTCGTCCATCGCCTTGTCCAAGCAAACGGCCTATGCAGGTAGAAAGTCCAACTCCAATACCCATGGTGATACAGTTGACCGCGAAGGTAACGGGAAAGGTGTAACTGATGGCTGCCAGCGCCTGTGTTCCCAGCAACGAGATAAAAAAAGTATCAACAAGGTTGAACATTAAAATCGCGACCAAGCCGAAGATCATCGGTACTGTCATTTGCCGTAAAACGGTAGGAATAGGTGCAGAAAGCAGGCCGTGTTTATCTTGCATAGGATGGAGTGCGCGAAGGAACAAGGTGCCTAGCATACCTGAACTTAAAAACAGGGACTAGGTAAGGGCAAGAATGTATGGGCTGGAACACATTCAGCGAATGCTATCCCCTTCCTACATGAAGTAGTTGCGGTGTTGGCTATGTTCGTTCACCTCAATCATAGAATTTGTCTATGCTCATGGGGATTTACTCACTTGCCGTCTACCTATAACTCCAAATCGTTTGGGGATAAAAAAGAATAAGGCCAGCAATATGCTGGCCTTGAATCATGCGTGAGTAGCAAATTATGCTTTTTTCGCTTCTGCTGCTGCTTTTGCGATGGCTGCAAAGCCTTTTGCATCCAGCGATGCACCACCAACCAGCGCACCGTCGATGTCTGGTTGTGCAAAATAAGCGGCTGCGTTTTCAGGTTTTACAGAACCGCCGTACTGGATGATCACTTGTTCTGCAACTGCTGCATCTTTTGCTGCGATCAGTGCGCGGATAGAAGCGTGGATGCGTTGTGCATCATCCGCTGTTGCTGCTTTACCAGTACCGATTGCCCAGATTGGTTCGTAAGCGATGATTGCGCCGTTCAGTGCTTCAACACCGTAAGTGTCGATAACTGCGTTGATTTGGCGAGCACATACTGCTTCAGTTTCGCCTGCTTCGTTTTGTGCTTCAGTTTCACCGATACAGAAAACTGGAGTTAGGCCATTTTCTTTCAGGAAAGCAAATTTCTTCGCTACGAACTCGTCAGATTCTTTGTGGTAATCACGACGCTCAGAGTGACCGATGATGATGTGAGAAGCACCGAAATCTTTCAGCATTGCTGGAGACATATCACCAGTGTAAGCACCGCTGTTGTGAGTATCTGTGTTTTGTGCACCCAGGATCAGCTTGTTGCCGCCTTCTTTGATCAGGCGCTCAGCCAGATCTAAATACATCGCTGGTGGCGCAACTACTACATCAACACCCGCAACACCTTCAAGTTCTGCATTCAAGCCGTTTAGCAGGTCAGTGACCATAGCTTTGCTGCCATTCAGTTTCCAGTTACCCATCACAACAGGACGACGCATAGGAATATCTCCATATCTAATCAATGTAAAAAATAAACTCGCAGGACTATAGCAGAATAAATTCGTCAGATCATGACTCGCATCATGTCTTTATGGGATCTCACAGGCGCGACAAATCAGTAATCCAGTGATCTGAGTGACAGATTATTCGGTAGTGGCTCGGTTTTTTAGGTTTAACTTGTTATTACTATCCATCTATCTAGTACAGAACGATTTTTATCAACCGTAAGCAAGGAAAAAGCAATGCCAAACTTAGTCATGGAATACTCAAATTCAGTGGATGAGCGTATTAATGTGCAAGGATTACTGGAAGATTTACATCAAGCTGCGATTGATTCAGGACTGTTTGATGCAAGTTCGGTAAAATCCCGTGCACTGCGCTGCCATCATTGGTTGATTGGTAATGAAGGCGATAGCGTAGATTTTATTCACATCAGCTTTGAGCTATTAGCCGGACGCAGCGCTGAACAAAAGCGCGATTTATCGCGCAAGCTGATGGAGATTTTGGTGGATAAAGCCAGCCATGTGCGCAGTTTGACCATTAATATCCGAGATATGGATATCGACTGCTTTCAAAAAGTCATCAATGGATGACCGTGTTTAGGTAAAAATCATGTCGTTAAAAACACTGTTGTTTTCTTTTCAGGGGCGCATTGGGCGTCAAACCTTCTGGCTGTGGAATATCTGCTATTACGCCATGATTGCAGGCTTTGCGATTGGCTCTAATCAGCTATTTCCTAGCGTTGCGCACCTGATCTTACCGATCTTTCTGTTGCTTGTTTTGGTGCCGGATCTGGCTATCACAGCCAAACGTTGGCATGACCGAGACAAATCGAGTTGGTGGTTGTTGCTCAATGTCCCTTTGGTGATTGGTCGAATGACCATTCCTGCGGGTGAACTGGCGGTGAATACCCAACCAGGAATGGCGGAAACTCTGATTTCTTTTGCTGCTTTGCTCTGTGGAGCGTGGATTTTAGTGGAATGTGGATTTCTTGCTGGCAGCGAGGGCAGTAACCGATTCGGGCCACAGCCTAAGCCGATGAAGAAAGGCTAAACCATTAAACCGATTAAAAAGAGGAGGCATTCGCCTCCTCTTTCAGTTTTTACTGTGCGAGCAATTATCGCCACTCGTCATTAGAATTCGCTCTTGGTCGAAACGGAACAACTTCAGCGACGGAATCTTGTTGGAGATCCCCATCCAATGCATTGCGAAATCGCACCATCTGTTGGCTGAGTTCACGCATGAGAATCACATTGGTATGCACAGGGTTTTTGCACTGACCCACCACTCGATCTATGTGGCTCTGTTGTGCCCACAACCTTTGCTGCATCGATTCAGAGGCAGATAGGATCATCTCTTCACACATCTCTTTTTTGAACTGAGTGAAGGCTTCAGGGTTATGTTTTGCCAGCTCAACCAATTCGTCAAAAGGCGGAAGTGCTTGAATATATGGAATGTCAGTTGGAGGAGTGGTCATCGCTCTCACCTCGCCAGATGCTAAAATTGATTACTTTATCAACAATCCAAGCATAATCGATTATCAGTGAGTTGTGCGGAACGAAAGTCGCCCTTCTTATAAATAAGACGCCATTCAAGCAGCAGAGATGAGATAAGCGCAGCGTCGTTCACCAGTCACAATGTGCTCTAAACGCTGTACTTGGTAGCTATCTCCCAGTAATGATTGGAAAATAGTTAATTCTGATTGGCACAAGTTAGGGCAGCGAGTAGCAGCCTTACAAATTGGGCAGTGATTTTCCACCAACATAAATCCTGCGTCGGTTTGTTCAAGTTCGGCCATGTAGCCTTCTTGCTCACGCAACTGCACCAATTTATGCAGTTTTTCTTCAAGTGAGTGGCAACTTTTTAAAGCGGCTTGGTAACTGCGTAGAGTTTGTGCCTCTCGCTCAGCGGCAACTTTGGCCAATCCTTCTTTACCAAAAAGATGCTCAACCGCATCGATGACTTGAATGGTTAGCTCACCGTGGCGATCTGCAAATTGATTGTGCCCTTTAGCTGTCAAAGACCAGTGACGAGTAGGGCGGCCGACTTTCACTTTCACATCATGAAATGAGAGTACGCCATCATCCTCCAAACTTTGCAAATGCTGACGAGCGCCCATGGTCGTAATGCCTAGGTCTTCAGCCAACTGTTTGGCGGTTACGGTGCCTTCACGTTTAATGGTGTGAAGAATGCGGTCAACCGTTTTCATCGTCTCTCATTATCCTTGTTCCTAAAAAGTGCTTGGTTTTCGCCTTTATCTATCCCGCTTCGGCGTACCTTGCTCTGTCGTTATTATGGAATGTGAATTAAATAAAGCAAACCATTTACTATGCCCTACAGACTTGAAGCCGTTATTGTTTTGGCTGCGTTACGTATCACACTATGGCGCTTATACATGCTCATGAATATTCACTCACGCTTACCAACAACGCCAAGTTGGTTGGGATAGATCGATCAAGTCATTCAAAGTCTTGCAGATAAGGACAGAAGGATTTGGTGTTTGAAAATGTTAATTTAATCACGTTTTTTTACGCTTCCCCCCTTGGGATATGGCACAACTTACCCCACATAAGTGACACATGCTGATGATCAGCGTTTTATCAACCATACGGAAAATTAAATCAGGAGAGACGACCGATGAATATTCGTCCATTACATGACCGAGTGATCGTTGAACGCCAAGAAGTTGAATCAAAATCTGCTGGTGGAATTGTTCTAACTGGTTCTGCGGCGGAAAAATCAACTCGCGGTAAAGTGTTGGCTGTTGGTAAAGGCCGCATTCTGGAGAACGGTTCAGTTCAACCTCTGGACGTGAAAGTAGGCGACACCGTGATTTTTGCAGAAAGCTACGGCACAAAAACAGAAAAGATCGATGGCAAAGAAGTGTTGATCTTGTCTGAACATGACATTTTGGCAATCGTTGAATAATTGATTCTGAATCCCAACGAAATCAATAACTGAATTTAGAAAGGAAATGAAAAATGGCTGCTAAAGACGTACGTTTTGGTAATGACGCTCGTGTAAAAATGCTAGAAGGCGTAAACATTCTGGCGGATGCGGTAAAAGTAACCTTAGGCCCTAAAGGCCGTAACGTGGTTCTAGATAAATCTTTCGGTGCACCAACCATTACTAAAGATGGTGTATCGGTTGCGCGTGAAATTGAACTGGAAGACAAATTCCAGAACATGGGCGCACAAATGGTTAAAGAAGTGGCTTCACAAGCGAACGATGCAGCGGGTGACGGCACAACAACGGCAACAGTACTGGCTCAAGCGATTGTGAACGAAGGCCTAAAAGCGGTTGCTGCAGGCATGAACCCAATGGATCTGAAGCGCGGTATCGATAAAGCGGTTGTGGCTGCTGTGGAAGAGCTGAAAGCGCTGTCAGTAATTTGTGCGGATACTAAAGCGATTGCTCAAGTAGGTACTATATCTGCTAACTCAGACTCTAGCGTGGGCAACATCATTGCTGAAGCAATGGAAAAAGTCGGTCGCGACGGCGTTATCACGGTTGAAGAAGGCCAAGCGCTGCAAGACGAGCTGGATGTTGTAGAAGGTATGCAGTTTGACCGTGGTTACCTGTCACCATACTTCATCAACAACCAAGAATCAGGCAGTGTAGAACTGGACAACCCATTCATTCTGCTGGTTGACAAGAAAATCTCTAACATCCGTGAACTGCTGCCAGTGCTGGAAGGCGTTGCAAAAGCATCTCGTCCACTGCTGATCGTTGCAGAAGATGTGGAAGGCGAAGCGCTGGCAACTCTGGTTGTGAACAACATGCGTGGTATCGTGAAAGTAGCGGCAGTCAAAGCACCTGGCTTTGGTGATCGTCGTAAAGCGATGCTGCAAGATATCGCGATTCTGACTGGTGGCGTAGTGATCTCTGAAGAGATCGGTCTGGAGTTGGAAAAAGCGACTCTGGAAGACCTAGGTCAAGCGAAGCGCGTTTCTATCACGAAAGAAAACTCAACCATCATTGATGGTGCAGGCGATCAAGCTGCGATCCAAGGTCGTGTTGCACAGATCCGTCAACAAATCGAAGAAGCAACGTCTGACTACGATAAAGAGAAACTGCAAGAGCGTGTGGCTAAACTGGCCGGTGGCGTTGCTGTAATCAAAGTGGGCGCTGCAACTGAAGTTGAAATGAAAGAGAAGAAAGACCGCGTAGAAGATGCTCTGCACGCGACTCGCGCTGCGGTAGAAGAAGGCGTGGTAGCGGGTGGTGGTGTTGCACTAATCCGTGCAGCGTCTAAGCTGGCTTCTCTGGTTGGTGACAACGAAGAGCAAAATGTAGGTATCCGTGTTGCACTACGTGCAATGGAAGCACCACTGCGTCAAATTGTGAAAAACGCAGGTGACGAAGAGTCAGTGGTTGCGAACAACGTACGTGCAGGCGAAGGTAACTACGGTTACAACGCGGCAACTGGCGTTTACGGTGACATGATCGAAATGGGTATTCTGGATCCAACCAAAGTAACCCGTTCTGCTCTGCAATTCGCAGCTTCTGTTGCTGGTCTAATGATCACGACTGAAGCGATGATTACTGAACTGCCGAAGAAAGATGCACCAGCAATGCCAGACATGGGCATGGGTGGCATGGGCGGCATGATGTAGTGCGACGAGAGTCGCGTAGGTAGCTAGCCGAGCGGGCTACGTCCATAGTAACCACTAACTTTATGTTGTGGTTACTATCCCACCCGCCGAAATAGCAAATAAATAAAACCCGATATTCGGGCTTAACCCAAGCCCGAATATCGGTCCTCGTAAGAGGTCCGATTTTAGGCATGGGCGAAAGTTTGTGTCCCTCGCTTTAGGCGAATGATATACGTTGAAGCAGCGCTATCAGTGTCTGTGAAGTAACGGGAATATTCGTGTCTTATTTAAGCTTGAGCCACCAGCACGGTGCGAAGCTGTTTTCATTATTGTCTTAGCCAATTTCTTACTCGGACGGGTAGGTTATTGGACAGTAAGACCTGTTGTTCAGCCAATAGTAGCCTAGGGATAGTGCATCTGCGGTAACGCGGTGTGCGGAGCTTCCTGATAATGTACCCCCACGAAAGTGGTTAATCCTTGCTGCGAAGTGAAGGTTAAGACAATCGCCAATAGCAGGCGGTTTAGGGGCTAGGCTGGGTTATATGGTTAACGTAAGTGAACTACTGATAAACACCGTCAGCCGCGACGAGCGTAACGCTATTGTCGTGACGACTAATTATCCCTTGGGAAGATTAGTCATCACTAACGCTCTGACCAAAAGGTATATGGCCGGTTATCTCTTTTACATCTGGGGATACGCTGACTTATGCGCCATCGGTGGATAGGTAGAACCTAAGTAACTCGTGTAATGAAAACGGAACTCGGAAACCCCGTATCTTTGCCCCAATAGGGCAGGCAACTCGTAAGAGGCGCTGTTGAGGATGCGGGCACAGGAGAGCAGAAAAAGCGAAAGCCAGCTTGTAATGAGCTGGATAGAAAGCCAACGTGCTTTCACCGGAAACGGGGCCCACGTCTGCTTGGTCTTTAATTGCGTGAAAATCAGTAAAGCCGTCAAGTTTTACGGTAGTTGAAACTGTCAGAGTCCAATTGTGGGCGTTACCTTTCCTATTTGAGGATCTCGGGTACTGTCAGCAACAAGTTCAAGCCTCATAGGGTAAATCTCTGCCCTATGGGGCACAGATGCGCCTTGTGTTGCTTGTTTAACTTATCGTTAATGGAGGAAAGCAAGGTGCATACTTCAATGCAAATTGACGTATCTGCATCCTCCCACCAGACACAGCAGTGGCACAGCATCGACTGGTCACTAATGTATCGCACGGTGAGAGGGCTACAGGTACGGATCGCAAAGGCAACGAAAAAGTCTGACTGGCGACAGGTCAAAAGACTGCAACGCATGTTAACTCGTTCGTTTGCTGCCAAGGTGATAGCCATTCGGCGCGTCACTGAAAACAGAGGGAAAAACACACCGGGTGTTGATGGAGAAATCTGGAACACTCCTGCTTTGAAATGGGGAGCCATAAACCAACTGATGCGTAAAGGCTACAAGCCAAGTCCGCTGAGGCGAGTCTATATTCCTAAAGCTAATGGCAAGCGTAGGCCGCTGGGAATACCAACCATGCGTGATAGAGCAATGCAGGCACTATACCTGTTAGCTCTTGAACCCATATCGGAAACCACGGCGGATAGAAACAGCTATGGCTTTCGCCCGAATCGCTCTTGTGCTGATGCCATCGAACAATGCTTCGTGAATCTCAGCCGCAAGGCTAGTGCGAGTTGGGTGCTGGAGGGCGATATCAAAGGGTGTTTTGACTTTATCAGCCATGACTGGCTTATCGGCAATATCCCCATGGATAAGGCGATACTCAAGAAATGGCTGAAAGCCGGATTCATGGAATCTGGGAAGTTCAACTTGACGGATGCGGGTACACCACAAGGTGGGATTATCTAACCCGTACTTGCCAATATGGCCTTAGATGGACTGGAAACGGTGCTCGAATCTCGCTTCGGGATGAAAAACACGAAAGCCAGTTACAAAACTAAGGTCAATTATGTACGTTATGCAGATGACTTTATCATTACTGGGATCTCGAAAGAGTTACTGGAATATGAGGTTTTACCGATCGTTGAAGCCTTTATGGCAGAACGTGGACTGCAATTGTCAGCAGAAAAAACGCTGATTACGCACATAGACGACTGGTTCGATTTTCTCGGGCAAAATTTGCGTAAATACGACGGCAAAATGTTGATTAAGCCGTCAAAGAAAAACGTGAAGAATTTTCTGCGCGGTGTACGAGATTATCTCAACAGCCATAAAACGGTGCCAGCTTCAGCGGTGATAGCGAAGTTGAATCCGATGATCAGAGGATGGTGTAACTACCACCGCTGGGTATGTGCGAGTGAGACATTCAAGTATATTGATTACCGGATCTGGAAAATGTTGTGGCAGTGGTGCCGCCGAATCCATTTGAATCGCCGTAAGCGCTGGATTAAAGAGAAATACTTTAAAACAGTGGGTGATAGAAACTGGGTATTCAGCGCACCGAAACCGAAAGGGGAAGATGGCCACTACCGCTTGCTGAGTGCAGCGAGAGTGAAAATCGACAAACATGTGAAAATTCGGGCAACAGCTAACTGTTACCTACCTGAGAACGAACAATACTTTGAGCGTCTGAAGATGCAAAGGTTGAAGAAATCTTTGTCGGGTAACTGGAAACTATGGAAGATTGTCGAGAGACAAGACTACAAATGTGCGGTGTGTCATCAGCAGTTTCACTCAGAAGATGAATGGGATATTCACCATATCGTCAGAAGAGTGGATGGCGGCACGGACATAAGCTCGAACTTGATGATGTTGCATATAAACTGTCATAGGAAAATACATACGTAACATGTGGATTTTGCGGGTCACAAAGTTGAATGTTGCATATGAATTCCGTATAAGAAACTGGTGGGTATGAAACTATTTTATCCACTTGTTTTAATAATTATTCAGGGTAACAGAAATGGATAAATGGGAATTCTATAAAGACAATTCAAACGAATGGCGTTGGCGCCGAACTGCATCAAATGGACGTATTGTTGGTGCCTCTAGTCAGGGCTATGTAAACAAAGCTGATTGTGTGGAAAATGCAAGACGTAATGGTTACACAGGATAATGTTGCTGGCTTAAACTCAGTTTAAGCTTATAAAAGCTTGAGCCGTATGTGGGGAAACTCGCACGTACGGTTCTTAGGGGGCGGTGGCGCAGTAATGCGTCACTGCTACCCGACATCATCCCCTAATGTTGAAAAACCGGAGCTAAGTCTCCGGTTTTTTTATGTTTAATCTGGCAAGGCTTGAGATCATCTTCTATCTTGCCTAAGTAACTCATTCAAGCGGAAAACTGACACAATATTCACAAATTCTCGAGAGAGATATGGATAATGTTGCTTAGTTTTTCCCCTTACCCATCCTGATTGGAGGTTATTTTTATGAAAAAGCCGTTTGCTTTGATGGCTCTAACTGCAGCGATGGCTGCTCCAGCAGCACTGGCTTCAACACCAGTCATGTTTTCTTCTATCGACAATTTCAACACGCCAGATGCTAACCAAGTAGCGGGTCTGCGTTTGTCTGCATTGCACGGTAAAGTTGATGAAGTGAAAGGGGTCGATTTCTCGATTCTTGGTTTATCTGAAACCAACAAAACTACAGGTGTGAACTTTGGTCTATTCTTCGGTGCGAGCAAAGTTAACCAAGAGATGACTGGTGCATCATTGGGTCTGCTGAACTGGAACACAGGTAGCACTTACGGTGCAAACTTAGGTCTGGTTAACCTGACTAACGACGTTAAAGGCGCTAACTTGAGTTTTGTGAACTATTCAGAAGGTAACACCTTGGTTGACCTAGGTGCGGCTAACTTCTCGAACACTTCTACTGTTCAGTTTGGCCTGTTCAACAAAACTGCAAAAATTGAAGGCGTACAGATTGGTTTGATCAACTGTGCTGACAACGGTTTCTTTAAGTGTTTCCCAATCATTAACTTTGCTAAGTAATGATTTAAAAAAGCGTTGCCAAGGCAACGCTTTTTTTTTTCACTCAAGGTGTAAATCGAGCGGAGTTTTGCTGGGTTTACCTCCGATTTCTCGAGTCAATTTCGGTACCAGATAACCGGAAACCCGCTCAATTAAGCCTGCCATAAGCTGCCGTGCTTCAGCATCACTCACGTAAAAATGCGCCGCACCCTGCACCTTATCCAGCACATGCAGGTAATAAGGTAAAATTCCCGCATCAAATAAAGTTTCACTGAGTGCAACTTGTTCTTCAACGGAGTTATTTACGCCTTTAAGCAGCACACCTTGGTTAAGCAGAGTCACGTTAACTGCGCGTAAGCGTGCCATTTGCTGTTTGAGCTCCAGATTGATTTCATTGGCGTGATTGATGTGCGTAACCAGCAAGACTTGCAAGCGAGTTTGTGCGAATAGCTCAACCAATTCATCCGTGATACGCGCAGGGATCACGACAGGTAATCGTGAGTGAATACGCAGTCGTTTGATGTGCGGGATCGTAGCGATGCGTTCAATCAACCAAGCGAGTTCATGATCCTTCGCCATCAAAGGATCACCGCCCGAGAAGATCACTTCATTGAGTTGCGGATTCTGCGCGATGTAATCAAGACTTTGCTGCCAAATTGCTTTACTGCCTTTGTTATCTTCATAAGGGAAATGACGACGGAAACAGTAGCGGCAGTTGATTGCGCAGCCGCCTTTCACGATCAGCAAGCAACGATTTTGGTACTTGTGTAGCAAGCCTGGAATTGCGTTGTTTTGCTCATCCAGAGGATCATTGGAATAGCCGGGATGTACCTCAAATTCTGCGCCCAATGGCAAAACTTGACGTAAAAGTGGATCGTAAGGATTGCCTTTTTGCATGCGATCGACAAAACTTTGCGGCACCCGCTGCGCAAACAGTTTGCGCGCTTCAAATCCGTCTTGCCATGGCGATGGATCGATCTCGAGTTGCTGTAATAATTGAGCAGGATCCGAGATCGCGTTTGCCAGCTGTTGCAGCCAGTTTTGCTCAACAGAAACGACTTTTCGGGTTATGATGTGCGGCATTGATTTTAACTCGAAGATAGTAAGAGGACAAAATGGCTACTGTTAGCACGAATGAATTTAAAGGCGGTCTCAAAATTATGCTTGATAACGAGCCTTGTGTCATTCTCGAAAACGAGTATGTAAAACCAGGTAAAGGTCAGGCATTCAACCGCGTGAGAATCCGTAAGCTGCTTACTGGTAAAGTTCTGGAAAAAACTTTTAAATCGGGTGACACAGCGGAAGTTGCTGATGTTATCGATATCGATCTGGATTACCTGTACAACGATGGCGAATTCTACCACTTCATGAACAACAGCACATTCGAACAGCTTGCTGCAGATGCAAAAGCGGTCGGTGAGAATGCGAAATGGTTGGTAGAAAACAACACTTGTATGCTGACACTGTGGAATGGTAACCCAATCGCGGTAACTCCACCAAACTTCGTTGAGCTAGAAGTGACTGAAACTGATCCAGGCGTTAAAGGTGACACTCAAGGTACTGGCGGTAAACCAGCAACTCTGTCTACTGGTGCGGTAGTTCGCGTACCTCTATTTGTACAGATCGGCGAAGTGATCAAAGTGGACACTCGCTCAGCAGAATACGTTGGCCGTGTGAAGTAATCACTTCGGCGACAAGAAAAAACCAACCTTGCGGTTGGTTTTTTTATGCGTGTTTTGCTCTTGTTGCTTGAGCACACCAATAAAAAAGCTGGCCTGTAAGCCAGCTTTTTTGATGCTTCATGTTAGATCATGAAGATAAACACGATAGCCAGTGCTGAGATGATAGTCGCAAAGCCGTAGCAAGCGATTTTTCCTGCCACACCCGTGTGGAATTTCAGGTCATGCATACCGTGATGAACACGGTGCATGGCATGCCACATTGGTAGGGCTAAAGTGCCGATGATGAACAATGCACCAATGATGCTAGTTGCAAAGCTGGCTACACGCTCATAGCTTAGTGCTTCGGCATCAATCACACCGAGTGGCGCAAGAATGCCCAGTACCAGAATGGTAATTGGGGTGATCATGGCAAACCAAGTGCCACCAGCACCAAACAGGCTCCACCATACTGGTTCGTCTGAACGTTTTGGGTTGGTATTAATCACAATAAGCTCCTTACACCACAATAAGAACAATCAGTGAGATAAAGGCCACGGCCGCCCACTGTGCTAGCACGATGATCTTTTTATCAACGGGTTTGCCACCCAAGCGAATTGGCACTACTTGCGGCATCATGCTGAAGAAGGTTTGTGCATGGAACAAGCTACCAGCCAGTGCCACGATGTTGATCGCAACGACGAGTGGGTTTGCCATAAAATCCAACCAGGTTTGCCATGCTTCAGGGCCTTTCACCAGAGAACCTAAGCCAACGGTTAGGAACAAGGTAAACAGGATCAATGGCAGAACCGTTGCTTCACGCACCATGTAGAAACGGTAGAAAGGATGATCTTTCCACCAAGTACGTTTCATTTCACGAACATAAGGTTTACGGTTACTCATCCTTAGGCCTCCACTTTCTTCGGTGAACCGTCAGGGTTCAACATCGCGATCACGAAGTCTAATGATGACTCCACTTTGCCTTGGTTCACGGCTGCCGCTGGGTCAACGTGTTTTGGACACACTTCAGAGCAGTAACCAACGAAGGTACAGCCCCAAGCGCCGTTTTCACCGTTGATCAGTTTCATACGCTCGGCTTTACCGTTGTCACGGCTGTCGAGGTTGTAGCGATGCGCCAGAGTCAAAGCAGCAGGGCCGATAAACTCAGGGTTTAGCCCGAACTGCGGACACGCGGCATAACACAAACCACAGTTGATACAGCCAGCAAATTGCTTGTAGCGTGCCATTTGCTCTGGAGTTTGTAGGTTAGTACCGTCTTCTGGCTTACGATCGTTACCGATGATGTATGGCTTGATCGCTTCCAGACGCTCAATGAATGGCGTCATGTCTACGATCAAGTCTTTTTCGATTGGGAAGTTCGCCAGCGGTTCGATTTTTACGCCTTCTGGGTAATCACGTAAGAAGCTCTTACATGCCAGTTTTGGCACACCATTGACCATGATGCCGCACGATCCACAGATCGCCATACGGCATGACCAGCGGTAAGAAAGATCTTTGTCTAAGTGATCTTTCACATAGCCAATTGCATCCAGTACCGACATGGTTTCATCAAACGGCACTTCGAAGCGTTGCATGTGTGGCTCTGCATCTTTGGCTGGGTCGTAGCGCAGAATGTCCACTTTTTGAATACGTTGTGCTGACATTAGTTTTGCTCCTCTACGCTTTTTCCGGCCGCTTCAGCTGCCGCAGCTTTTTCTGCTGCTTCACCGTATAGACGCGCTTTTGGCTGCGACTTAGTGATTTTCACTGGGCTGTAATCGATCTTCGGTGATTGACCTTCTTGGAAGAACGCCAGAGAGTGCTTGAGGAATTCCACGTCATCACGCTCTGTGCAACCGTCATCAAGACGTTGATGCGCACCACGAGATTCTTTACGCAGGATAGCGGAGTGAACCATGGCTTCTGCCACATCCAGACCGTAACCGACTTCAATCGCGTATAGCAGGTCAGTGTTGAACACCTTGCCTTTGTCTTTGATGCTGATGCGCTTGTAACGCTCTTTCAACTCAGCCAGTTTGTTGATGGTGTCTTGCATCAGATCTTCCTGACGGTAGATACCACAACCTGCTTCCATGGTGTGACCCATTTCAGTACGGATGGTTGCCCAGTTTTCATCACCTTCTTGTTGCATCAGTGCTGCGATACGATCTTCAACCGCTTTCACTTGTGCAGCGATTGCTGTTTCGTTCCAGCCTTTGAACTGTGCTGCGCGCTCAACCGCTTTTTCACCCGCTACGCGGCCAAATACCACGAATTCAGCCAGTGAGTTAGAACCTAAACGGTTCGCACCATGCAGACCGACAGACGCACATTCACCGACGGCGAACAGACCTTTAATGCGCGTTTCACATTCGCCATTCGTTTCGATACCACCCATGGTGTAGTGTACGGTTGGGCGAATTGGAATTGGCTCTTTCGCTGGGTCAACGTTCACGTACGCTTTCGCCAGTTCACAGATAAATGGCAGGCGCTCTTGCAGGTATTCTTCACCTAAATGACGTAGGTCTAGGTGCACCACATCGCCCAGTGGGTGTTTGATGGTGTTGCCTTTTTGCTGCTCATGCCAGAAAGCTTGGGAAACTTTGTCACGTGGACCCAGTTCCATGTATTTGTTCTTCGGCTGGCCCACTGGCGTTTCAGGGCCCATGCCGTAGTCTTGCAGGTAACGGTAGCCATTTTTGTTGACGATAATACCGCCTTCACCACGACAACCTTCGGTCATCAGAATGCCGGTACCAGGCAGACCAGTTGGGTGGTACTGAACGAATTCCATATCACGTAGAGGAACGCCGTGACGGAAAGCCATCGCCATACCATCACCAGTCACAATACCGCCGTTGGTGTTGCAGTGGTAAACGCGACCTGCGCCGCCAGTGGCTAGGACAACCGATTTGGCTTTGATTGTGACCAGTTCGCCTTCCGACATATGAATCGCGATCAAACCTTGGATTTCACCTTCATCAACCAGCAAATCCACCACAAAGTACTCATCCAATCGCTTGATTTGTGGGTACTTCATTGAAGTCTGGAACAGGGTGTGCAGCATGTGGAAGCCAGTTTTGTCGGCTGCGAACCATGTGCGCTCAACTTTCATACCGCCGAAGCGACGTACGTTGACTTCACCATTCTCTTTACGGCTCCAAGGACAACCCCATTGTTCCATCTGGATCATTTCACGGGTTGCATTGGCAACAAAGTATTCAACAACATCCTGTTCACATAGCCAGTCACCACCGCCAACGGTATCGTTGAAGTGGTTATCTAGACTATCTTCATCCTTGATAACTGCTGCGGAGCCACCCTCGGCTGCGACGGTATGAGAACGCATTGGATAAACTTTAGAAATCAGAGCAACTTCTAAATGAGGGTTTGCTTCTGCCGCTGCAATAGCAGTACGAAGACCAGCGCCGCCAGCGCCGATGACTGCGATATCTGTGGTGATAATTTGCACAGTTATCCTCCAGTGTGATTATTTTTTTATGTGTGGACTGGGTTTAAGCCCGGTTCCTGGAATCGTTAGATGTGATTCAAACGCATGGGATCATGGTTTTCTTCTGCATCCACCCACCCATTAAGTGGTAGCGGTAGTGTAGAAGAGCTTGGAAGTGGAAAAATTGATTCTGTTGGGTTTTTGCTTCGGTATTGCAAACTTAAGCATACTATTTGCCCTATATGTGACTGGTGTCACAATTGGGTTTGGATTTTTATTCTGAACGAGTACAATTCGTTATCTCTGTTAATTGTTGAGCGACATCATGACTAGTTCCGACTGGATGCCTACCGCATCAATAAGCCAATTAAAACAACGCGCTACCTTACTGCGCCAGATCCGAGAATTCTTTGCCGAACGTGATGTGCTGGAAGTGGAAACCCCAGCCATGAGTCACGCAACGGTGACGGATATCCACTTACATACCTTTAAAACGGAATTCGTTGGGCCGGGTTATGCCAAGGGCAGTTCACTGCACCTAATGACTAGCCCTGAATTTCATATGAAGCGTTTGTTAGCGGCAGGCAGTGGTTGTATTTATCAGCTTGGTAAAGCCTTTCGTAACGAAGAAAATGGTCGCTACCACAATCCTGAGTTCACCATGTTGGAATGGTACCGCATTGGCTTTGATCACCATGCTTTGATGGATGAGATGGACGCTTTGCTACAACTGGTACTGCGCTGTGGCAGTGCAGAGCGAATGACTTACCAAGAAGCCTTCCTTAATGTGCTCGGTGTTTGTCCATTAAAAGGTGAGATGAGTGAGTTAAAGCAAGTTGCCGCGACGCTAGGTTTAAGTGATATCGCAGAGCCTGAAGAGGATCGTGACACTTTATTGCAACTGCTGTTTAGCATTGGTATTGAGCCAAAAATTGGCCAATCCGTGCCTGCTTTTGTTTATGATTTTCCGGCTTCGCAAGCGGCATTGGCCAAAATTAATCCTGCAGACCCACGGGTAGCCGACCGTTTTGAAGTCTATTTCAAAGGGATAGAACTGGCCAACGGCTTCCATGAGTTGGATAACCCTGCAGAACAGCTTGCTCGTTTTAAAGCTGATAACGCCAAACGTTTAGAAATGGGGCTAGCTGAACAGCCGATCGATTATCATTTGATCGCAGCGTTGGAAGCAGGTTTGCCAGAGTGTGCAGGGGTAGCACTGGGAATCGATCGTCTGATCATGTTGGCACTGGGCGAAGATCATATTGATAAGGTCACCGCATTTCCGTTTCCACGAGCCTGATCAGTTTCTCAGTTTGCAACATATTCACCCTTTTCAGACCCAGTTTTAACGAGGTAAGCGCTCGCGTCATGCAGCCAACCTCGTTATACTCCTTGTCTGATTTGAATCCCCATTGCAAGAGCACAGGATATGCAAGAGTACATTGAGTTTTTCCAGCAAAATATGATCCTTTCACTGGCTTGGATCGGTATTTTGGTGGCGTTAATCGCCAGCATTTATAAATCTGCCACCGCCACTTACCAAGAAGTGACCGCGACCCAAGCGACACATCTGATTAACCGTGAAAACGGAATCGTAGTGGATATCCGCAGCAAAGATGAGTTCAAACAGGGACACATTACCGACGCAATTCACATTTTGCCGTCAGACATTAAGGCTGGAAACTTGGCTGGGCTTGAAAGCCATAAATCGAGCCCCATTATTGTGGTATGCAAAACAGGTCAAACCGCACGTGAAAGTGCTGATCTACTGACCAAAGCTGGATTTGAGAAGGTCAATCTTCTTAAAAATGGCTTGATTGCTTGGAATGAAGCTAACCTGCCTTTAGTACGCGGTAAACGCTAAGCACTTTGGGTACACAGTCGGCGCTGGTGAAAATGTCAGCGCTTGACGGTTAGAGTTGTGATGTCACCCACGTAATGGCTTGCCCACCTAGTGATTCCACATACTCTCAGTTAGTCTCAGGACATATTGACCTTTGAACCGAATTACCTGAATTAAGGATGAAACCATGGCTGAAGCAGCACAAGCCCCGCAACAACAGTTTGCTATCCAACGTATCTACCTGAAAGATGTTTCTTTTGAAGCGCCAAGCTCACCAGTTATGTTCCAAAAAGAGTGGAATCCAGATGTGAAACTGGATCTTGATACTCAAAGCCGTGAACTGGGTGAAGGTGTTTACGAAGTGGTTCTGCGTCTTACTGTTACTGTGAAAAACGCAGAAGAAACCGCATTCCTGTGTGAAGTACAACAAGCAGGTATTTTCAGTGCAGAGCAGATGGAAGCTGGCCAATTGGCACATTGCTTGGGTGCTTTCTGCCCGAACATCCTGTTCCCATACGCACGTGAAACTATTTCAAGCCTAGTGGTAAAAGGTACTTTCCCACAACTGAACCTAGCTCCTGTAAACTTTGACGCACTGTTCATGAACTATCTGCAACAGCAAGCTCAAGAAGGCGCAGCAACTCCAGCGAACGCTTAATTCGCGCGATTGAGTTTCAAGCTACAGTAAAATGCACAGCGCAACCGCGATGTGCATTTTTTGTTTATCACCCTCAGTATTTTGCGAAGAAGCTTTGTGAAGGCGAATGAGCAGCCAACTGCCATTGCCTATGCTTTGGGTATAGAATAGAGCACAACTTCGTTATTGATAGGCGGAACAATGAGCGATACACATAACCATACTGGTTACGGAAAACCTGTTGAAATGACGGTGATTGGTGCGGGATCTTATGGCACTTCACTGGCTATCTCACTAGCTCGTAACGGAGCTAACATTGTCCTGTGGGGGCACGAAGCTGAGCATATGGCTCGCCTTGAAGCGGATCGTGCTAACCATGAGTTCCTACCGGGGATTGCTTTTCCCGAAACCTTGATTGTCGAAACCGATCTACAAAAAGCGGTACAAGCGTGTCGTGATCTGCTGGTGGTCGTGCCTAGCCATGTGTTTGGTATTGTGCTGAAAAGCTTACAACCGCATTTGCGTGCTGATAGCCGCATCTGCTGGGCAACCAAAGGTTTGGAACCTGAAACGGGGCGTTTATTACAAGACGTCGCGCATGATGTGCTCGGTGATAACTATCCACTTGCGGTGCTTTCAGGGCCAACGTTTGCGAAAGAGTTAGCTATGGGGATGCCAACCGCGATTTCTGTTGCCTCACCTGATGCGCAGTTTGTGCGTGACCTGCAAGAAAAAATCCACTGCAGTAAAACGTTCCGCGTGTACGCCAACAGTGATTTTATCGGTATGCAGCTTGGCGGTGCCGTGAAAAACGTGATTGCGATTGGTGCTGGGATGTCAGATGGTATTGGCTTTGGGGCGAATGCGCGTACGGCTCTTATCACTCGTGGCTTGGCTGAAATGTGCCGTTTAGGTGCTGCATTAGGTGCACAACCAGAAACCTTTATGGGTATGGCGGGACTGGGTGATCTGGTACTGACGTGTACCGACAACCAATCGCGTAACCGCCGTTTTGGCTTGGCGTTGGGCCAAGGTAAAGATGTCGATACGGCACAAGTGGATATCGGCCAAGTGGTTGAAGGCTATCGCAACACCAAAGAGGTGTGGATGCTCGCTAAACGCATGGGCGTTGAGATGCCAATAGTTGAACAAATTTATCAAGTATTGTATCAAGGAAAAGATGCGCGACTCGCTGCTCAGGATCTGCTGGCTCGAGATAAGAAGATGGAGCGTTAAATACGCCGCGCAAGAGATGGAATTGAATCGATAGGGTGCTTGTCACCCTATCCTGATTGGGACTGAGTAAGTAATGAAACAGTGCGCACACACCAAGGTTTGGCAAACCATTGTCGCCGAAGCTCGCGAGCAGTCTGAACAAGAACCTATGCTCGCCAGTTTTTACCATGCCACGATTATCAAGCATGAGAGTTTAAGCTCGGCACTAAGTTATATTTTGGCCAATCGCTTGAATACCGCTTCCATGCCCGCTATGGCCGTCCGAGAAGTGATAGAAGAGGCGTTTGAAGCTGACCCTAATATCACTGAAGCTGCGGCTTGCGATATCTGTGCTACGGTCAACCGAGATCCGGCGGTTTCTATGTATTCCATGCCGCTGTTGTACCTGAAAGGTTATCACGCTCTGCAAGGTTATCGGGTTGCCAACTGGTTATGGCGACAAGGGCGTAAGGCACTCGCCACCTATTTTCAGAATCAAATTTCTGTGGCTTGTCAGGTCGACATTCACCCTGCGGCACGAATTGGTCGTGGCATTATGCTCGATCACGCGACAGGCATTGTGATTGGTGAAACGGCTGTGGTTGAAGATGATGTTTCGATCTTACAAGACGTTACTCTCGGCGGTACGGGTAAAGAGTGCGGCGATCGTCACCCGAAAATTCGTGAAGGGGTAATGATTGGAGCTGGTGCTAAGATTTTAGGCAACATCGAAGTTGGGGAAGGGGCAAAAATTGGCTCTGGCTCTGTGGTGTTGCAAGCGGTACCACCGCATACCACTGTTGCTGGAGTTCCAGCACGGATTGTTGGTCGTCCACAGTCTGATAAACCGTCACTGGATATGGATCAGCAATTTAACGGCAGATCTCAAACCTTTATTGGTGGTGACGGAATTTAAATCAGATTTTCTTGCCTTGCTTATAGGGAAGAGAAGTAAAAGACAGAAAATAAAAAAGGATGATGGGGACATCATCCTTTTTTACATCGGCAAGCGACTTGGCGTTATGCCATCGCGCTCAATTCAGCTAACACTTCGTCCGCCCATTGAATCCATGCTTGGCGAACCAGTAAATTACGACGTAGAGTCAAACGCTCTAAACGTTGCTGCTTGTCTAACACCGCAGGGTTAGCGTAGTAAGCGGCTTCGATTTCTTGATAGTGAGCAACCAGTTTGCGCGATTCTTCAACCAGCTCAGCCAGTTGCAGGCGGTAAGGCTCTGCCGATTGTACTGAACAAGCCATCAATTTAGCGCTGAACTCATCACGCACGGTTGGGTGTGCAGTCGGTTGATCAAACCACTCACCTAAAGCGCTGCGACCAGCTTGGGTAATAGAGTAAACCTTGCGATC
The DNA here is from genome assembly GCF_000338875.1 of Vibrio mimicus CAIM 602. Classification (GTDB taxonomy): domain Bacteria; phylum Pseudomonadota; class Gammaproteobacteria; order Enterobacterales; family Vibrionaceae; genus Vibrio; species Vibrio mimicus. The sequence continues at coordinate 113,453 of NZ_AOMO01000029.1, forward strand.
TGGCTTGCCTTCCTGTGGTTCCAGAACACAAGTAACTAAACCCTGTTCCCCCATTTTATTGAGTTCACGATATACCTGCTGGTGGCTGGCTTTCCAGAAGTAGCCAATGCTGGCAGAAAATTCTTTAGTTATATCGTACCCGGTTGCATCGCGTGTGCTAAGAACAGTAAGGATAACGTGTGGTAATGACATGTCTTCAATCCAAAAATTAAGTCAACATAAACTTCTATCTAAACGCCTGTTGTGCTTCTAATGGCACTCAATATCAGTTCGTTTAAATACCCGCAGCACAATAATCTGGCTGCTTATGTCACCTTATAAAGCCGGTTATCACCTAGATTGGCGTATGTCTTTGCATACTTTGACTGTGAGATTGCTTTACATTACTTATCACAGAGGGGGAATAGTATATCTAAATAATAAGCATAAAGTGGAATACAAATGTTCTAGATAAACAAAAAACTGACATTATTCTCAATAATGCAAAAATGTAAAACAAAAGGCTGAAAAGTTTCAGCCTTTTGGTGTTTTACACTGCTATTTTGCGATTTGTTAACCAGTATTGCGCATTCCCGCCGCAATTCCCGCTATGGTCACCATCAACGCCTCTTCCAGCTCTGGAGAAGGGAGATCTGATTGACGGGTGCGATACAGCAGCTCGGCTTGCAGCATGTTGAGTGGCTCAACATAGATATTACGCAGACGAATCGATTCCTGTCCCCAAGGGTCGCTTTGCATCAAGTTCTCATTGTTTTCCACATTGAGTACGGTTTTGATGTCTTTCTGAAGTTGTGCGCGCAGCTTTTCACCCAATGGACGAAGGGCTGGTTCCACTAGGCGCTCATCGTAGTAACGCGCAATTTCAGCGCTGCACTTGGTGTACACCATCTCCAACATGCCAAGACGGGTCGAGAAGAATGGCCATTCGCGGCACATCTCTTCGAGTAGAGCTTGATGGCCTTTATCAATCGAGAATTGAATGGCTTCACCCGCACCCAGCCAAGCGGGCAATACCAAGCGGTTTTGGCTCCAGGAGAAAATCCATGGAATCGCTCGCAAGCTTTCAACACCACCGTTTGGATTGCGTTTCGATGGGCGCGAACCTAGCGGCAATTTACCCAATTCCAATTCAGGTGTAGCTTGACGGAAGTAAGGAACAAAGTCTGGCTCACCGCGCACTACATGGCGATAGGCTTCACAAGAAACTTCAGACAGTACATCCATCAGATCGCGCCATTCTTGCTTTGGCTCTGGTGGTGGCAGTAGGTTGGCTTCCAAAATGGCACTGGCGTACATATTGAAACTGTTCACCGCAACATCAGGTAAACCCAGTTTAAAGCGGATCATCTCGCCTTGTTCTGTTACGCGCAGGCCGCCCTTTAAGCTCTTCGGTGGCTGAGAAAGCAGTGCCGCATGGGCAGGAGCGCCGCCACGGCCAATCGTGCCGCCACGACCATGGAACAACGTCAGCTCAATACCCGCTTCTTCACTGACTTTGACTAGGGCATCCATCGCTCGGTACTGCGCCCAACCTGCCGCCATTACGCCGGCATCTTTCGCTGAGTCTGAGTAACCAATCATCACCATTTGGTGGTTCTGAATAAAGCCGCGATACAGATCGATACTCATCAACTGACGGATCACCGATTCTGCATTGTTCAAGTCATCTAAGGTTTCAAACAGTGGGCAGACATCCATACGATAAGGACATCCCGCTTCTTGCAGTAGCAGGTGAACCGCGAGGACATCCGATGCGGTACGAGCCATAGAGATCACATACGCGCCAAACGCATCTCTGGATTGAGCAGCAATGATCTTACAGGTATCCAACACTTCTTTGACTTGTACAGAGGGTTGCCAGTCGCGCGGCAGCAGTGGACGCTTGGAGTTAAGTTCTGTCGTCAGGAACGCTATCTTGTCTTGTTCGCTCCACTGATTGTAATCACCGATGCCCAGATAACGGGTCAGTTCCGAGATCACTTCCGCATGGCGTGAGCTTTCCTGACGAATATCGAGACGAACTAGATGCACGCCAAACGCTTTGATGCGGCGTAGGGTATCAAGCAGTGAGCCATCAGCAATTACACCCATGCCACACTCATGCAGTGATTGGTAACAAGCGTAAAGCGGTTCCCACAGCTGATCGACATTTTGTAGTGGGGCTTTCACTGCCAGCTTTTGACCGTTCAGTTTGGCTTCAAGAATATCAATCGTCTCTTGTAGCAAACTGCGCAGTTGCTTGAGGATAGCGCGATAAGGTTCGTGTTCATCACCCGCTAAAGCGCGTACTGCCTCATTACACTTGGTCATGGAAAGTTCGCTGACCAGCTCATTGATGTCGGTAAGATACAAATCTGCCGCTTTCCAGCGTGACAGTAATAGCACTTCGCGAGTGATAGTGTGGGTGACAAATGGGTTACCATCGCGGTCACCCCCCATCCATGACGAGAAGTGCACTGGGCGTGCATCAATCGGTAAACCTTCACCTAAGTGAGATTTCACCTGCTCATTCAGCTCGCGTAAAAATTCCGGTACCGCATGCCATAGTGAGTTTTCCACCACAGCAAAGCCCCATTTGGCTTCATCCAATGGCGTTGGGCGCTGCTGACGGATCACATCCGAATGCCAGCTTTGAGCGATTAGCTGCTCAAGACGGCGCTCCGTTTTATGGCGCTCTTTTGAAGACAGATCGCTCAGTTCGAGTTTGGACAAGCATTCGTTAATTTTGACCAGTTTGTTGATCATGGTGCGACGAGTGATCTCAGTCGGGTGAGCGGTCAATACCAGCTCAATGTTCAGATCACGAATGGCCTGTGCCGTATCGAATTTACTGACCGAGTTTTGCGCGAGTTTGGCAAACAAGCTGCCAATGGCATCAAGCTCATTCACGTGGCTCTCACAGTGGCGAGAGATGGTGTGATACTGCTCGGCAATATTGGTCAGATTAAGGAATTGGTTAAATGCGCGAGCAACTGGGGTCAACTGATGATTGGGAAGATTTTTTATCTCTTCGATGAGGAGCTCGCGGTCTGCTTGGTTGCCAGTTCTGGCGGATTTCGAAAGTTTTCGGATGGTTTCCACTTTCTCTAAAATAACGTCACCATCGGCGGCTTGAATAGTCTGTCCGAGTAGTCGTCCTAACATGCTTACGTTACTTTTGAGCGCAGCGTATTTTTCGTTCATTGTCATCCTGCCTTGAAAAAAAATTACATCCAGTGTTAGTTCAGTTAATTACACAATCTTGATCACTTTGTCCAGTATGCTCGTTGTTCAGACTAAGATTCCATTTATTGTCTTGCCAGTTTGACGCATACATTGTTTAACCAAAAACGCGAAATTGTTGAAATTTTCTTACAAAAAGCCCCAAGGCTGAGCTTGGGGAGATCAATTTAGAAACAATATTTCTGCATCGCGCGTGACAGCACACGCACGGTTGGATCAATGAATTCAAAGGCTAAAAACTCATCCGGCTGGTGGGCTTGATCGATCGAACCAGGGCCAAGCACTAAGGTCGGGCAAACTTGCTGCAAGAAAGGGGCTTCAGTGCAGTAATTCACGGTTTGCGCTTCTTGCTCACAGATTTCACTGATGCCGTGAATAAACGGATGATCATGCGCGCACTCATAGCCTGGGATTGGGTCATGCAGTGGGATTAATTCAATACGCCCCGGCCACTTTTGCTGTACTTCACTTAGAGCATCACGCATCAGGTTATCTAAACCATCCAAACTAATACCGGGCAGCGGGCGAACGTCATAATGCAGTTCGCAGCAACCACAAATTCGGTTCGGGCTATCGCCACCATGAATGTGACCAAGGTTCAGGGTCGGAGTTGGAATTTCAAATCCCGGATGGTGATATTCTTTAATTAAGCGATCGCGCAGCTGCATTAGGGCAAACAGCACTTCGTGCATGATCTCAATCGCATTCACCCCTAAAGCCGGGTTAGAGGAATGGCCTGATTTTCCTGTGACACGAATTGCATTCGCCACATGGCCTTTATGCGCTCGAATCGGGACTAAGCTGGTCGGTTCACCGATGATGCAGTGATCCGGTTTAAAGGGGGCATTCTCTGTAAAATGGCGCGCGCCAAGCATGGTGGTTTCTTCATCGCACGTTGCGAGTACATATAACGGCTTGGTTTGCTTGCTCCAATCGACTTTTTTCACCGCTTCATAAATAAAGGCGAAGAAACCTTTCATATCCGCAGTCCCTAATCCATAGAAGCGATTATTGGCTTGTGTGAGCGCATGCGGATTGTAATTCCAGCGGCCCTCATCAAAAGGCACGGTATCACTGTGTCCTGCCAACAGCAGCCCACCTTCACCATTGCCTAATTTGGCAATCAAATTCTGTTTGTTGGGCGCTACTTGCTCAATCTGAATGGCAAAGCCGATTGCGCTTAACCAATCCGCTAATTTGGCGATCACCTGTTCATTGCCTTCATCCCAGCGCGCATCGGTTGAACTGATCGAGGACGTTGAAATCAGGCCTTCATAGACCTCAAGGAAACTGGGTAACGGCATTTTATCTTTGCTCCTGCTATTGACAGAGTGTCGGTGAAAATGTAAAACACATATTAAATCACTTTAAGTGAATAAAAAACCAATTAATCGCAATTTTGAAAGATGAATAGTCAGCGTTATCCGCTCTCTTTCACAACTTAATACGGATGTTTTTGATGTTAAAAACCACCATCATCGGCGCAAGCGGTTACACCGGAGCAGAACTGGCTCTTATGGTGCACAAACACCCACAACTCACGCTATCAGGTTTATACGTTTCCGCCAACAGTGCGGATGCAGGGAAATCGCTGGCGCAGTTGCATGGTCGAGTGGCTGGGCTGATTGATATGCCTGTGCAAGCCTTGACCGATGTAGATGCTGTTGCTGCCGAGTGTGATGTGGTTTTTTTGGCAACGGCGCATGAAGTGAGTCATGACCTGGCGCCACAATTTTTAGCCCAAGGTTGTCAGGTATTCGATCTGTCTGGCGCATTTCGGGTGCAAAGTGAAGCGTTTTATCCAACCTTTTATGGCTTTGCTCATCAGCATTCTGAATGGTTAGAAAAAGCGGTGTATGGCCTTGCTGAGTGGAATGCGGAAGCGATCAAAGCCAGCCCAATGATTGCAGTTGCGGGTTGCTACCCAACTGCATCGCAACTGGCGATTAAGCCTCTGTTGGTGGAAGGGTTACTCGACACTGCCCAATGGCCAGTGATTAACGCGGTGAGTGGTGTCTCTGGTGCGGGGCGTAAAGCCACCATGACCAACAGCTTCTGCGAAGTGAGCTTGCAGCCTTACGGTGTGTTTAACCATCGTCATCAACCAGAAATTGCGACTCACCTAGGCTGTGAAGTGATCTTCACTCCGCATCTTGGCAACTTTAAGCGCGGCATTCTGGCCACCATCACCATGAAATTGGCGGATGGAGTGACGGAGCAGCAAGTCGTAGAAGCCTTTAGCAAGGCGTATCAAGATAAGCCACTCGTACGTTTCCCGAATGGTTTGCCACGGATTCAAGATGTCGAGTTCACACCATTTTGTGACCTCGGCTGGAAGGTACAAGGACGTCACATCATTGTGGTGTCTGCTATCGACAATTTATTGAAAGGCGCATCGAGTCAAGCGATGCAGTGTTTAAACATTCACTACGGTTTCGATGAATTAACCGCGTTGGTGTAAGGGTTCAACATGTCAGATCTCAAGCTCAGTCCTTTAGTGATTAAGTTAGGTGGTGCGGCGCTCGATTGCGCAGAGACACTTAGCAAACTGTTTGGTGCGATTGCCCAATATCAGAACCAAGCCCAACGACGCATTGTAATCGTGCATGGCGGTGGTTATCTGATCGATGAGTTAATGGCGAAGCTGCAACTGAAATCGGTCAAGAAAGATGGTTTGCGCGTCACTCCGTATGATCAAATTCCGATCATTGCCGGAGCTCTCGCAGGTACAGCGAACAAGATACTGCAAGGCCAAGCGATCAAAGATGGCATCAATGCCGTAGGTTTGTCACTGGCGGATGGCGGTTTATGCCACGTCGAGGAATTAGATCCTGAACTGGGCGCAGTCGGCAAAGCCATGCCGGGCGATTCCACTCTGCTGCAAGCGATTTTGGCTACCGGTGCGATGCCCATCATTAGCTCGATTGGCCTAACTGCGGAAGGGCAGATGATGAACGTCAACGCTGACCAAGCGGCGGTTGCTGTAGCGGGTGCTCTGGATGCGGAATTGGTACTGCTCTCTGATGTCAGCGGTGTACTGGATGGCAAAGGCCACCTCATCGCCACCTTAGATGCCAAACAAGCGGATGCACTGATTGCTGGCAAAGTCATTACCGACGGCATGATTGTCAAAGTGAAAGCAGCTTTGGAAGCGGCGCAAGATTTAGGGCGCCCGATTGAAGTGGCTACCTGGCGTTACCCAGAGAAGCTCGCCAAGTTATTTGGCGGCGAAAGCATCGGCACCCGTTTTCTACCTTAAGATTTTAAGTCACTAATTTGATTAAACCTGAGCACTGACCGCCAAGCGCAGAGCCAGGAATATGGAGATACATCAATGAGTAAAGTACAAGTTAAAAAAGTAGTTGTGGCATATTCTGGCGGTCTGGACACGTCGGTGATCATTCCATGGTTAAAAGAAAATTATGACTGTGAAGTGGTGGCGTTTGTGGCTGACGTTGGTCAAGGTGATGAAGAGCTGAAAGGCGTAGAAGCGAAAGCGCTCTCTTCTGGTGCCTCGGAATGTTACATCGTTGACCTGAAAGAAGAATTCGTTAAAGAGTACATCTACCCAACGCTGAAAACGGGCGCTTACTATGAAGGTAAATACCTACTCGGTACTTCAATGGCGCGTCCGGTGATTGCTAAGGCACAAGTCGAAATCGCTCGTAAAGTGGGGGCGGATGCACTGGCACACGGTTGTACCGGTAAAGGTAACGACCAAGTGCGTTTTGAAGGTGCATTTGCGGCACTTGCCCCAGATCTGCATGTGATTGCGCCTTGGCGTGAATGGGATCTGCGTAGCCGTGAAGCGTGTTTGGATTACCTTGCCGAGCGCAACATTCCTTGTGCAGCGTCATTGACCAAGATCTACTCGCGTGATGCCAACGCATGGCACGTTTCTACCGAAGGCGGTGTACTGGAAAGTACATGGAATGCGCCAAATGAAGATTGCTGGGTGTGGACAGTCGATCCTGAGCAAGCGCCTAACGAAGCAGAATATGTCACGCTGCAAGTTGCGCATGGCGAAGTGGTCGCCGTTGATGGTGAAGCCATGACCCCTTACAACGCTTTGCTGTACCTCAACCAAAAAGGTGCGAAGCATGGTGTGGGTCGTATCGACATCGTGGAAAACCGTCTGGTAGGTATGAAATCTCGCGGCTGTTACGAAACTCCGGGAGGCACCATCATCATGGAAGCGCTGCGTGCCGTTGAACAACTGGTGCTGGATAAAACCTCATTCGAATTCCGTGAAGAGCTGGGTATTAAAGCGTCACACCTTGTTTATGATGGTCGTTGGTTCACTCCACTACGTCAGGCAGTATTTGCGGCAGCCGATGAGCTGGCGAAAGATGTTAACGGTGAAGTGGTGATCAAACTGTACAAAGGCCAAGCCGTTGCAACGCAAAAACGTTCAGCCAACAGCCTCTACTCAGAAGATTTCGCGACCTTTGGCGCAGATGAAGTGTATGACCACAGCCACGCAGGCGGCTTCATCCGTCTTTACTCGCTGTCGAGCCGCATCCGCGCTCTGAGCCAAAACAAGCAGTAATCAGCACTGTCATCGGTTTATAACATAAGGATCGCACTGCGATCCTTATTTTTCAGTTATCACATCCTGACTGTGGTCGCAGTCAAAGGAAAGCAGGAGATTTAGCATGGCATTATGGGGCGGAAGATTTACCCAAGCGGCAGACAGTCGGTTCAAAGCATTCAACGATTCCTTACGTTTTGATTATCGATTGGCTGAGCAAGATATTGTTGGATCAATCGCTTGGTCAAAAGCCTTGGTCTCCGTCAATGTCTTGAGCGTGCAGGAGCAACAACAGTTAGAGCAGGCGTTAAATCAACTATTGCAATCTGTTCAGCAAGATCCGGAGCAAATCTTAGCGTCTGATGCGGAAGATATTCACTCTTGGGTGGAACAGAAGCTGATTGAGCAAGTCGGTGATCTTGGTAAAAAACTGCACACAGGGCGTTCGCGTAACGATCAAGTCGCGACCGATCTTAAGCTTTGGTGTCGTGATCAGGGCGTTCATCTGCTCCTTGCTCTGAAAACGCTGCAACAACAGTTGGTGGCGGTGGCTGCTGAGCACCAAGCGACGGTTTTGCCGGGCTACACTCATTTGCAACGTGCGCAACCGGTAACTTTTGCCCATTGGTGTTTGGCTTATTTAGAAATGTTTGAGCGTGATGAATCCCGTTTGACTGATGCTCTAGCTCGTTTAAACACGTCGCCGCTTGGTTCTGGTGCATTAGCAGGAACCGCTTACGCGATTGATCGTGAGGTGTTAGCCGCGGATCTTGGTTTCACTCGCGCGACACGTAACTCGCTGGATGCAGTCTCCGATCGCGATCATGTGATGGAGCTGATGTCAGTAGCATCGATCTCTATGTTGCATTTGTCGCGTCTTGCGGAAGATATGATCTTCTACACCACAGGTGAAGCGGGCTTTATTGAATTAGCCGATACGGTGACATCTGGTTCTTCACTGATGCCACAAAAGAAAAACCCCGATGCGCTGGAGTTGATCCGCGGTAAAACGGGACGCGTCTACGGTGCATTGGCTGGGATGATGATGACAGTGAAAGCACTGCCTCTCGCGTACAACAAAGACATGCAAGAAGACAAAGAAGGGCTGTTTGATGCGCTCGACACTTGGTTTGATTGCTTGCAAATGGCGGGACTCTGCTTTGATGGCATTAAAGTGAATGCTGCGCGTACGTTAGAAGCGGCCAAGCAAGGCTACTCGAACGCGACTGAATTGGCGGATTATCTAGTCGCGAAAGGGATTCCATTTCGCGAGGCGCACCATATTGTCGGTGTGGCTGTTGTCGCGGCAATCGGTAAAGGTGTGGCTTTGGAAGAACTTTCTCTGGCTGAACTACAACAGTTTTCATCGTTGATCGAGCAAGATGTGTATCCGATCCTGACCATTGAGTCTTGTTTAGAGAAACGCTGCGCACTCGGTGGGGTATCGCCAAAACAAGTGGCTTATGCGGTGGAACAAGCTCAAACGCGGGTGAAGTCTTAAATCGCGATAATTTACTTCACCATAAGGGAATAGAGAGAAAGTTGTTGGTTAACTCACTGACTAATCAGTGGAAAATCGTTCAAACAAAAAAGATCGTAAAAAAGATCATTTTTTTGTGAACCTTTCGGTGAAAGTCCGGTCTATTACAATACCACTGCTTTTTCTTAGAAGAATCTAAGAAGGCCCTAAATCTGTACTAGGTTTAGGGCTTTTTTCTTTCCGGCAGTACAGAAGCATTTGCACTGTTTTTAATCCTCTTTTCCTTGTCTTTTTCGCCAAGGCAAGATCACATACTTCATCCATAAATGCAGAAATAATAGGCCGTTAAAGGCAAAGCCTGCGATGATCAAGGTGATCGATTCAATACTGGTAGGATCGTCCTTAAAGCCCCAGAACCAAACGATCCAGACGACAACTGACAATACCGTGAGTTGATCCATACAGCGCTGGCAGCGGCCGATTTTTTGCCAAAACCAATGTTCGCTACAATCCCGACAAGCCATAGATGCCACCTTAAGTTAACCGAGCTCATTCCTAGCTTATTGACTATGCCAAGCTAGGGCATAGGGAGTATAACGCACCAAAAGCACGATGCATCCATTCCTCTCAACGGGTTTTGTGGTAAGCGCTGTGGATTGAACCCAACAGAAAAGCCTGACGTTGAAGTCAGGCTTGGTCTTTTATGTTCACTAGGGTAAGAACATTCGCTTATGCCTATCCCACTTAAAGCTGCAACTTAAAACGGGAAGGGCTTTGGACTATGGCAAATTAACAGCCGGGGCCACAATCCAAACAGTGTTTGATCATTTCTGGACCAAGATGCAGTTTCGCGTTTAGATCACGCAAAGCAGTGCGCACACCTTCCTCAATCACCGGATGGTAGAAAGGCATATCGAGCATTTGCGAAATAGTCATTTGGTTTTGGTGCGCCCAAGCCAGCAAGTGTGCTAAATGCTCGGCATTGGGTCCCATCATTTCAGCACCAAGGAAACGACCTGTGCCTTGCTCGCCATACACATGCAGCAAACCTTTATTGCGTAGCATTACTCGTGAACGGCCTTGATTTTCAAACGACACTTCACCCACGGCAAAGCAGCCACAGTTACCCAGACGCTGGGTCAGCTGCTTATAGGTTTCTCCGACCATGGCAATTTGTGGGTCAGAAAACACCGCAGAAATCGCAGAGCGGCGCAAACCCGCGCGAATGTCTGGGAAGCGACCTGCGTTATCACCCGCAATACGACCTTGGTCAGCGGCTTCATGCAGCAGCGGAATTTGGTTGCTGGCATCACCAGCGATAAAAATCGAAGGTACCGAGGTTTGCAGTGTGTAGTGATCCGCTTTGGGTACGCCACGTTCATCCAGTGCCACGTTGGTATTTTCCAGTGCTAGCTTATCAACGTTGGGACGACGACCTGTCGCTGCAAGCACATAATCCACGATGAAGTTTTCTAGCTCACCTTGCTGGTTGATAAATTGGATTTCCACTTTATCGCCATCAATACGTTTCATGCTTTCGACTTTCACGTCTGCATCGAGATAAAACTCTTGTTGGAAAGCACGATTAGCGTAAGCCATGACTTCTGGATCAGTCAGTGGTCCCACTTGACCGCCTAAGCCAAACACTTTCACTTTCACCCCTAAACGATGTAGGGATTGGCCAAGCTCTAAACCGATCACACCCGGACCAAACACAGCGACGGCTTCTGGGAGATCATCCCACTCAAACACATCATCGTTAACGACTAGGCGATCACCTAGTTCATTCCATACGGCAGGGTACGCAGGGCGTGATCCTGTCGCAATAACAACACGTTTAGCATGAATGCGTGTGTGATCATCAACTTGCAGAGTATGGTTATCGATAAATTGAGCGTAGCCAGCAATCTTGTCTTGTTCAGGAATTGAATCCACCCCTTCCAGTACAAAACCGACAAAGCGATCACGCTCGCGTTTGACGCGATCCATCACTTCACGACCATTAATGACAATTTCACCTTGTGGGTAAACACCGAAGCCCGGAGCTTTTTCAATTTGGTGTACGCTTTCTGCTGCGGCGATCAGCAATTTGGATGGCATACAGCCAACTCGAGCACAAGTGGTGCCGTATGGGCCGCCTTCAATGATTACGACATCTTGGGTGTAGGATTTCGCCGCACGATAAGCGCCAAGGCCAGCAGTACCACCGCCGATTACGGCGACATCAACGTGAATTTGTTTCATTATGGATCCTCAATCGGTTTTTATTCGTCTGCATGGAAATGGGGCTCCCAAGCGGGAGCCCACCGAGCTTATTGATTTAGGTAGATTTCTAAATCGTCGCTACCACCAATGTGTTTACCACCGATAAACACTTGTGGAACTGTGGTGCGGCCTGAGACGGCACGCAGGCTCACTGTGGTTGCGTCTTTACCTAAAATCAGCTCTTCATACTGTAGACCGGCATCAATCAGCGCTTGTTTCGCCTTGGTGCAATAAGGGCAGCCAGGTTTAGTAAAAATAGTCACTGATTCTTGCACTTTGTATTGAGGTGCAATGTGTTTGAGCATGGTGTCCGCATCAGAGACTTTGAACGGGTCACCCGGTTCATTGGGTTCGATAAACATTTTTTCTACAACACCGTCTTTGACGAGCATGCTGTAACGCCATGAGCGCTTACCAAAGCCGAGATCATTTTTCTCAACTAACATACCCATGCCGTCAGTGAACTCACCGTTGCCATCTGGAATGAAAGTAATGTTTTCAGCGTTTTGGTCATCTTTCCAAGCATTCATTACAAACGTATCGTTAACAGAAACACACAGAATACTGTCGACACCGTGTTCCTTGAATACTGGGAACAGCTCGTTATAACGAGGCAGGTGGCTGGATGAGCACGTCGGGGTAAATGCACCCGGCAAGCTAAATACGATAACGGTTTTGCCTTTGAACAGTTCATCGGTAGTTACGTTAACCCAAGCGTCACCTTGGCGAGTTGGGAAAGTAACTTGTGGAATGGTGTGACCTTCTTTAGATGTAAACATTTTGTTCCTTAATTGTAATAATTCTTTTTTAATCAATAAGATGTGTTTTCTTGTTGATGGGTATTGTTAAAGAAAAGCTTTGATAGCTCTAATCGTTTAATGCTATGGTTTTGATAGATGCATTCTATCTGGGTGAACAATGAACATTCGTGATTTTGAATATTTGGTGGCCTTGGCCGACCACAAGCATTTTCGTAAAGCGGCAGAAGCCTGCTTTGTCAGCCAACCCACACTCAGTGGCCAAATCCGCAAACTTGAAGATGAAATTGGTACAACACTGCTTGAACGTAGTAGTCGCCGAGTATTGTTTACTGAGGCTGGTTTACAGTTGGTTGAGCAAGCGAAGAAAATTCTCACTGAAGTGAAAACTTTCAAGGATATGGCGAACCAGCAAACTGGAGCTATGACTGGACCGCTGCACATCGGATTTATCCCGACGTTAGGGCCTTATCTGTTGCCACGGATCATCCCAACTCTGAAAGATCGTTTTCCTGAACTAGAGCTTTATTTACACGAAGCACAGACGAATCAATTGGTACGCCAGCTCGAAGAGGGTAAGTTGGATTGTTTAGTGCTGGCATCCGTTGACGAAACGGCACCTTTTAAAGAGATTGAGCTTTATGATGAGGTGATGAGTATTGCAGTGCCTTGTGATCATGCTTGGGCAGATCGCGATGAAGTCGAAATGCTCGAACTCAAAGGAAAAACGGTGTTGGCTCTGGGAGATGGCCACTGTTTGCGAGATCAGGCTTTAGGTTTCTGTTTTGCAGCAGGTGCAAAAGATGATGAGCGCTTTAAAGCAACCAGTTTAGAAACGTTGCGCAATATGGTTGCGGCGGGAGCAGGCATTACCTTGCTTCCTGAATTAGCGCTTCCTGAAGATAAGAATAAAGATGGAGTGTGCTATTTGCGTGCGGTGAACCCTATCCCTTCGCGCCGTCTGGTGCTGGCGTATCGTCCTGGTTCACCTCTTCGCCAGCGCTTTGAACAGCTGGCTGCTGTAATCAAGCAACGTTTACAGCAAGATCATTAATGCCGGATTGAATTCTGTCGAAATAAAAAGAGGCTGAAAAATCAGCCTCTTTGTTTTTTAATTCAATCAGAACAACTCTTCGCCAAAACCGGTTGAGTAAATCGATTCATTCACATGTTCACTGACGTATTCTGTTGGTTCAGTACCCGCTTCGAAATACTCAAACATAGAGCTTGAATCGAGCTTGTTCGTGAGCAACCCGCTATCACGATCAATGCGCACACGGATGATGTTGTCAGGCACTGCTTTCTCCTGTACTGGAACGCCATCCAGAGCCAGAGACATAAACTCGACCCAAGCAGGAAGTGCTGTTTTACCGCCAGATTCTGCGCCAGAAACATCATCTTCGATATTTGGGTTTGGTGCGGTTTTACCTAAGTTACGGCTATGATCATCAAAGCCAACCCAAGCAACCCCAACGATGCCGGGACCATAACCGTTGTACCAAGCATCTTTAGAATCGTTCGTGGTACCAGTTTTACCACCGATGTCACGTCGTTTCAGTGCTTGAGCACGCCAACCCGTTCCATTCCAACCTGTACCTGCGCCCCATTCGCCGCCACCCCAAATATTGCTATACAACATTTCACGAGTTAAGAAGGCATTTTGCTCAGAAATCACTTTTGGAGCATAAGGGCTAGTGGAGTCTTGTTCTGCAAACTCATCCAGCTCAGAAGAACATTGCTTATGGCAGACCACTTTAGGCTCCGCGTTAAACTCTTCTTTACCAAATGGGTCTACGACACGGCTGATGTAGAACGGCTCAACATAATAACCATTATTCACGAACACAGAGAAACCTTGTGCAACCTTGATAGGGGTTAAGCTGCCTGCACCGAGTGCAATGGTTTCTGAACGTGGTAATTCAGCTAAATTAAAGCCAAAACGAGTCAGGTATTCGCGTGTTTCATCCAATCCGACTTCTCGCAGCACACGCACTGCCATTACGTTTTTGGATTGCGCTAAACCAATTCTTAAACGAGTAGGGCCGGTATACGTTGGCGGTGAGTTTTTAGGACGCCATGCAGTACCTTGACTTTCATCCCATTGGTTAATGGGGGCATCGTTGATCAAGGATGCCAAAGTCATCCCTTTATTGAGAGCGGCCGAATAGATAAACGGTTTGATACTTGAGCCAACCTGACGAACAGACTGTGTCGCCCGGTTAAACTTGTTGTGTACAAAGTTAAAACCACCGACTAGCGCCAATACCGCACCATTGTCTGGGTTCATCGCCACAAACGCAGTGTTGGCATTCGGAACCTGAGTCAGTTTCCAAGCGGCAATCTCTCCATCATTCGTACGTGGACGAACCCAAATCTGCTGTCCAACTGCCAAAAATTCAGCAGCACTGCGAGGGAGTGGACCTTGGCGATCATCGTTAATGAAACGGCGCGCCCAATTCATATCTTCCCAAGCGATAGTTTGCTCGCCATAGCTTTTCACCCACACTTGGCTGATTTATCTTCTACCTTTAGAACCACAGCAGGGAACATATCGCCATAAGTGGGTTCATTACTCAGGTATTCAGTGAGCTGAGTGCTGTCCCATGCAGGTTGTTTTTCTTGCCACAGTTCTTTTTCTGCTCCGCGATAACCGTGACGCTCATCGTAAGCGAGTAGGTTATTGATTGCAGCTTGGTTTGCGGCCTTTTGCAGTTTGGAGTCCACCGTGGTGTAGACATTCATGCCTGAAGTGTAAGCCGCTTCTTCACCGTAGCGTTCTACCATCCAAGCGCGAGCGATTTCTGCTACATACGGAGCATTCAGTTCAATCTCAGCACCGTGATACTTTGACTGAATTGGCTCGGCACGCGCAGCATCATATTCAGCCTGAGTGATGTATTTTTCATCCAGCATACGCAGCAAAACTACGTTGCGGCGATTAGTTGCACGTTCCACCGAGTAAATTGGGTTCATGGTTGAAGGGGCTTTCGGCAGACCTGCAATCAGAGCAATTTCACCTAAAGTGAGATCTTTTACTTCTTTACCAAAATAAGCTTGAGCAGCAGCGCCCACGCCATAAGAGCGGTAACCGAGATAAATCTTGTTCAGGTAAAGCTCTAAGATCTCTTGTTTGCTTAGCAGTTGCTCAATATGGATAGCAATGAAGATCTCTTTGATTTTACGCATCACTTTCTTCTCATTAGAGAGGAAGAAGTTACGCGCAAGCTGCTGAGTAATGGTACTTGCACCTTGAGAAGCACTACCGGATGCAACCACAGCAAAGGCTGCACGAGTAATACCAATCGGGTCGAAACCGTAATGTTCGTAGTAACGAGAATCTTCGGTGGCAATCACCGCTTCGATCAACTCTTTGGGCATCTCTTCCAGTTTGAGAGGAATACGGCGTTTTTCACCGAATTGGGCGATCAACTTGCCGTCTTGACTGAAGACTTGCATCGGAGTTTGTAATTGGACGTCACGCAGAGTGGCGACATCTGGCAATTCTGATTTCACATAAAAATAGAAACCAAAGATTGTAGTGACTCCAAGAATAATGCAAATCAATGAAAATACTAATAAACGCTTTATGAACTTCACCGGAGAATCCCTGTTTAGTTGAGGCTGCACTAATGCAAACCCTTGTACTCTAGGCTAAAACCTTAGCTCGCAAAATATCATCTGCCTATTTATTGAGAAATAGGCATATCGAGCTGAACATATTTACTGGAGCTCAGCCTCATGGGTAAAACATTAGTTACGGGTATTGATATCGGCCACCACAGCATAAAAGCCGTAGTGCTCAAACCTATGGGCGACACTTATGCGCTTATGGGGTATGAGGAGTTGCTCGTTACCGCTGATATTTTCACCGATAATCACACGCTCGATTATCAGAAAATTGTAAAGAAACTCAAAGAACTAAAAAAGGGGTTGCCCTTATTTAGTCACAAAGTCGCGATTGCAATTCCGGATAACGCTGTAATTAGCAAAGTATTACAAATAGATAGCGATCTTGAGCGTCGAGAACAGGAATTTGCCATCTATCAGCCTTCTCTCATCAGTCTCCATTTCCCGTTGAAGATCTTAGCCTCGATTTCGTCAAAGTGGCGGAAAAAAATATCGCGCGCAGTAGTACAAGCACCTTCCAAGTCTATGCCACGAAAAAAGAAGTAGTGGAAAGCCGCTTACAAGCGAGTAAGAAAGCAGGGTTTGAGCCGATTTTGATGGATGTGCAAGTCCATAGCTTGCTCCATTTATGGCAGCTCGCTAGCCGTGCCTATCGACGACCGGATTGGATGCTGATTGATATTGGCCATACCCAGAGTTCATTGTGCCTTGATTTCGCAGAAAAAATGCCTTTTTACAAAGATGTTCCATTGGGTACGCGAGTGTTGGGCGCAGAGCCGAGCAGCACTCCCGTATTAGGCGATTCATTAATGCAGGACCCCACTCAACGTTTTGTTAATGAATTCGTGGATAAGGTTGCGCGCCAAATTCAATTGTTCACCTCCGTACATGGAGCTCAAAGTCTTGGCGGTTTATGGCTTTCCGGCGGCGGTGCAACCATTGCTGGACTTGAGGAAGCGTTACACCAACGTTTATCACTTCCCTGTGAAGTGTTGAATCCATTCTCACTATTCAAAACGAATGTCTCAAGACGCAAGCGCCAAGTGGCTGATGGGCAGCGCTTTAGCACTGCCGCTGGCCTTGCATTGCGTGGTTTAGCATGGTTGGAGAGTGAACATGCTGCATAACATTAACTTATTACCGTGGCGAGATGAGCGTCGCGAAGCACATAAACGGCGTTTTTTAGGGCTCGTTGTTCTTGGCGTTTTGATGGCTGTACTCATGCAATTTGGGGCTGGAGAATACTTAAGCAGTCAAGTTGCAAAGCAGCAGGAACGAATTGGCTATTTGAAGCAACACATCTTCTCGTTGGATCAGCAAATCGCTAAACTCAAAATGGCCGAGGAAGAGCATAAAGCGCTGCTGACTCGTCTTACTGTTGTTGAGCAGTTGCAGCAAAAACGCAATAAGACTACAGACTTTATGAACCAAATGCCGACTCTTATTCCCGAGGGAGTTTATGTCGACAAGATCAAAATGAATGGTCATGACATTGAGATTTCGGGGATCAGCGATTCCACCGCGCGCTTAGCGACCATGCTCGATAACCTGGAAAAATCCGCCAAGTTAGGTGAGGTGGAGATGCATGAGATTGTTTCGGGTAATAAACGCTTTGGTAAGCAATTCCAGACATTCAAAGTCTCATTTCAAATTCTGACGCCAGTCCCTGACCTGAAAAATGGAGGTACGCATAATGGCTAGTTTTCAAGAATTAGAATTGGATGAAATTGCAGAATGGCCATTGCTGCCTCAGCTGCTTGTTATCTTGTTGTTGATGTTGCTAATTCAAGGCGCTGGCTACTGGTTTTATCTTATGCCCAAGCAAGATGAAATTGTGGCGTTAAAACAAGAAGAGGAAACGGTAAAAGCGACCTTAAGGATCAAAGCCAATAAAGTAGCAGCGTTACCGCAGATCCAAGCTCAGTTAGATGAATTGAAAGAGCGTTATGATTTTCTATTGCGACAATTACCAGTTCAAAAAGAGCTGGCCAGCATGCTTGCCTCCGTTAACCAACTTGGTCTCGATAATTCGCTGACCTTTACGCGTATCGACTGGGGTGAGCGCCAAACACAAGAATTCCTCTACCGTCTACCGCTCAATATTGAACTGACGGGTAACTATCACGATATCGGCGATTTTTCAGAGGCGATTGCCAAACTACCGCGCATCATCAATTTCGATGACGTGGATTGGCAGCGGGTGAGCCAAGAAAGTAGCACTCTACACTTCCGGGTAAAAGCTTACACCTACCAGTTTAAACAGGAGGTTGAAGATGAAAAATAACCCTGCATGGTTGTCTCTCATCACCTTGTTTCTGTTGGTGGGGTGTAAGGCTAATCAAGAAGATCTGGCCGGTTATGTCGCACAAGTAGAACGTGAGGCACGCAAGGAAGTCACTAAACTCAAACCGATTTTGGAATTTGAAGTGACGGCCTATCAACAGCACTCAGGACGTGAGCCATTTGTGTTACCTAAAGAAGCTTTGGTGCAAAACCAACCTGTTGCGAAATCAGACTGCTGGCAGCCTTCTCCACGAGCTAAAAATGGCCCATTAGAGCGTTATCCATTAAGTCAATTGCGCCTGAAAGGGGTAATGAGCAGTGGCGGATCCATCTCGGCGTTAGTGCAAACCCCCGCGGGTAATGTCGTCAAAGTTAAAGCAGGACAGTACGTGGGTAACAATAACGGAAAAATTACACGAGTGGATGATAACTATTTATTAATTAACGAAACTTTGCCTGATGGCTTAGGGTGTTGGAATCAGCGTAACGTCAAGCTGGCTTTAAAATAATTGGTTGAAGTATAGAGATATAATGATGAGAAATGGATTGAAAACTTATGTCGCACAGACTTGGCTGACCTTATGGGCAGGCTTGGCACTTTGTGCTTCTTCCTTGGCGATTAGCGCTGAATCAGCTTCCGCCAATCAACTAGAGAACATTGATTTTCGGGTCAATAAAGACAAAGCGGCTGTGTTGATTGTCGAATTGGCTTCGCCATCAGCGGTGGTGGATGTACAAAAAGTCCAAGAAGGGCTGAGTATTGAGCTCCTGAAAACCGATGTGGCAGATGACAAACTCTATTTATTGGATGTGAAGGATTTCTCTACACCAGTACAAAGCGTAGAAGTCTTCCGTAAAGAACCCAGTACCCAGCTTATTGCAACCATCGAAGGTGAGTTTAAGCATGACTACACTTTAAAAGGGAAATACCTTGAGGTGGTAATCAGCAAGCTCAAAGCAGACGAGAAGCCTCAGCCTAAAAGTATTTTGGAAAAAGAGGGCAAGCTGATCTCGATTAACTTCCAAGACATTCCAGTGCGTAACGTACTGCAGTTGATTGCTGATTATAACGGTTTCAACCTCGTTGTTTCAGACTCAGTCTCGGGCAATCTGACTTTGCGTTTGGATGGTGTACCTTGGCAGCAAGTGCTGGATATTATCCTGCAGGTTAAAGGGCTTGATAAACGCGTTGATGGCAATGTAATCCTGATTGCGCCAAAAGAAGAGCTGGATTTGCGTGAGAAACAAGCGTTAGAAAAAGCACGTATGGCAGAAGAGTTAGGTGATTTAAAATCTGAAATCATCAAAATTAATTTTGCCAAAGCATCTGATATCGCATCAATGATTGGTGGTGAAGGTAACGTCAATATGCTGTCTGAGCGTGGCACGATCAGTATTGATGAGCGTACTAACTCACTGCTGATTCGTGAATTGCCCGATAATATCGCGGTGATCCGTGAAATCATCGAATCGCTAGATATTCCGGTCAAGCAAGTCCAGATTGAAGCACGTATTGTCACCGTAAAAGAAGGTAACTTGGATGAGCTTGGTGTGCGTTGGGGTGTTATGTCAACCAACGGCAGCCACTCTGTGGGTGGAACAATTGAAAGTAACTTATGGCAACAAGGACTGCTGGCGGAAGATGAGTTTCCAGTTGATGAATTTTTGAATGTTAACTTAGCTTCTACGTCCGCTAATGCCTCTTCTATCGCTTTCCAAGTTGCTAAGTTGGGCTCAGATACCTTATTGGATTTAGAGCTATCTGCGTTACAAAATGAATCGAAGGCAGAAATCATTTCTAGCCCTCGTTTGATTACGACCAATAAACAGCCTGCGTATATTGAACAAGGTACTGAAATTCCTTATCTCGAATCTTCATCTAGTGGTGCAACAACCGTATCGTTCAAGAAAGCCGTGTTGAGCTTGAAAGTGACACCACAAATTACGCCGGATAATCGTTTAGTACTGGATTTGAGTGTGACTCAGGACCGTCGTGGCGAAACGGTGAAAACAGGAACAGGTGAAGCGGTATCGATCGATACACAGCGTATTGGTACACAAGTTCTGGTCAATAATGGTGAAACCGTCGTGTTGGGTGGCATTTTCCAACACAGCATCAATAATTCAGTGGATAAGGTGCCGTTGCTAGGTGATCTCCCTGTTTTAGGTGCGTTGTTTAGACGAACTTACGAACAAATGGGCAAAAGTGAGCTGCTGATTTTCGTCACACCGAAAGTGGTCATTCAATAACTTAGCGTGTGTGTAACAAGCGAACAAAAATTAAAGTTGCAATAGTGGCACCATATCTAGATAATTTCGGGTCTTATCACGAAATATCGGTGAGGAATAGGTGCCACAAGCATTCCTATAGTTGGCGTATGTCCAGCAACTCTTGTGGCGATGTCATTGAATTAACGTTGTAAATTACTGCTGAACATGGCTGAGAAACGCAATATTTTCCTTGTTGGCCCTATGGGCGCTGGCAAAAGCACAATTGGTAGACACCTAGCTCAACAACTGCACATGGAGTTTATCGACTCTGATACGGTTATCGAAGAACGTACCGGAGCGGATATCGCATGGGTTTTTGATGTTGAAGGTGAAGAAGGTTTCCGCAAACGCGAAGAAGCCGTCATTAACGATCTAACCGAGCAACAGGGTATCGTACTGGCGACGGGTGGTGGCTCAGTAATTAGTAAAGAGAACCGCAACCGACTGTCTGCTCGTGGCATCGTGGTATATCTTGAGACCACTATCGAAAAACAACTAGCACGTACCAATCGCGATAAAAAGCGTCCACTACTGCAGACTGATTGCCCACGAGATGTGTTAGAGCAATTGGCCGAAGATCGTAATCCTCTGTACGAAGAGATCGCTGATATCACTGTACGTACCGACGATCAAAGTGCAAAAGTGGTAGCCAACCAGATCGTAAAAATGCTAGAAGAACACATAATGTAATGTTTCTTCGAATTGGAGTGCAAAACCATGGAGCGGATTACGGTCAACTTAGGTGAACGTAGCTACCCAATCTCAATCGGTGCCGGATTGTTTGCCAATCCGGCGCTTCTTTCTCTTTCGGCAAAACAGAAGGTGGTGATTATCACCAATCAAACGGTTGCCCCTCTGTATGCTTCTTCCATTATCTCCCTGCTCGAACAGATCGGCTGTCAGCATGCTTTGCTTGAGTTGCCTGATGGAGAGCAATATAAAACCCTAGAAACCTTCAACACAGTGATGAGTTTTTTGCTTGAGCACAATTACAGCCGCGATGTGATGATCATTGCGCTTGGTGGTGGTGTGATTGGCGATTTAGTCGGTTTTGCTGCGGCTTGTTATCAGCGAGGGGTCGATTTCATTCAAATTCCCACCACCTTATTGTCGCAAGTTGATTCTTCGGTTGGGGGGAAAACGGCGGTTAATCACCCGCTCGGTAAGAACATGATTGGTGCCTTTTACCAACCGAAAGCGGTAGTGATTGATACTAATTGTTTAGCCACACTGCCAAAGCGTGAGTTCGCGGCGGGTATGGCCGAAGTCATCAAGTACGGCATCATCTACGATGAAGCGTTTTTCTACTGGTTAGAAGAGCAAATGGATGCCTTGTATGCTCTGGATGAACAAGCCTTAACCTATGCGATTGCTCGCTGTTGCCAAATTAAAGCAGATGTCGTGGCGCAAGATGAAAAAGAGTCGGGAATCCGAGCTTTACTCAATCTTGGTCACACCTTTGGCCATGCGATTGAAGCACACATGGGCTACGGCAACTGGCTCCACGGTGAAGCCGTTGCGGCTGGCACTGTGATGGCCGCAAAAACAGCGTTGCTACATGGTCTTATCGATCAAACCCAGTTTGAGCGCATCGTGGCTATACTGAAAAAAGCACAATTACCTATTCGCACACCCGATAGCATGACCTTTGCGGATTTTATGCAGCATATGATGCGTGATAAAAAGGTACTCTCAGGTGAGCTACGTTTAGTTTTACCGACCAGTATCGGTACTTCGGCAGTGGTTAAAGGTGTGCCTGAAGCGGTGATTGAACAAGCCATAGAATATTGCCGCACCGTATAACTAGGTATTTGCGAAACATTTTGATATCAGACAATTGTCATTAGGATGGCCCAATGAGTTTGGCACATGAACTGGATTTAGAATCTCAAACTGAACTATTGGAGCGGTTGCAACTGCTGACTCGCTTTGGTTCTAATTTGGTGAATGTTTGTGGTCGTCAAGGGGCGGGTAAATCTTGGCTTGCCCAACGCTTTTTAGAGAGTTGGGCACAAGATAAAAACCAGTCTTTGCTGATGTGTCATCCAAATCAAAATGATGAACAGCGTCGAGTAACGGTACTGTCACAGTTGGTTTCCGAACCGCTGTATAACCCGAAAGATTCTTTGGTGGAGAGTTTTACTCGCCTGTTTGCTGATCTTAGCTGCGATATAGTGATCGTGGTTGATGATGCGCATCTCCTTAATGAATCTTTAGTTTCCGAGTTATGGATGCTGGTGCTGGAAGCGCAAGGTAATCCGCGTTGGAACGTCAATGTCGTCTTATTTGCTCAAGATAATGGCCTTGATGCATTGCTCACTCGTCTTAGCTATGGCCAAGAGCATAAGCCCGTCGATTTAGAAATTGAGATGTTGTCCGAAGACGAAGCGGATCGCTTATTCGAAAATAGAGTCATGCGCTATGTTGATTCGCAACTTGAGCGTAAAGTGCGTAATGCTTATAAAAAAGTGAATCCGTTACCGGGGGAAATTATGGCGTTGGCGGAAACCAAAAGTGAAAAACGAGTCGTGATCCGCTCGATTGTCGGTTCACCGTTTAACATTGCTTTAGTTGTGTTGTTACTGCTGTTATTACTCGGCGGTGGCTATTGGTGGCTACTTTCTAAACCTGTACCTGAAGACGGGCTTGCCTCTGAAACGACAGGGAGCGAACAAACAGCCATTCCAACACTTAACACAACGACTGGGAATACAGGCCAAGGTGATGCTGCGTCTGGCTCAGAATCGACTTCAAATAATGGAGATGATTTTGGCGCAGTGGATGACTCTGCCGCTTTACCGCCTGATGTAGTCGATACTACCGCGAGCGTAGGCATCGAAGATGATGGTAAGCGCGTCGTGATTAACTCTGATGTGGTGGATGCACTACTGCAAGGTAAAGCAGAAACTGCCGATACTTCGGCTATCAATAATCTGGTTGAATCAACCCAAGCGGCAACAGAGCTGAAAACTCAAACCTTGGAGCAAACGCCCGCTCAAACCTCTCAGCCTAAATCCGTTCGATTTTCTTTTGCGCGTGATGAACTGAAAGCCATGTCGCCACGCAGCTACACCCTCCAGCTCGCTGCCATGAATTCAATGTCAGATGTTCAGGCATTTATTGATGAGCACAAGCTGGAAAACAAAGCCTACGTCTATCCAACACTGCGTAATGATGTGGAGTGGTTTATCGTCACAATGGGGAATTATCCGACCATTCAAATGGCGCGGGATGCTTCGGAAAAACTCTCTGCTCCGCTACAAGCTTTAGGCCCTTGGGCGAAATCGCTCAGCCAAGTACAGCGGGAAATTGAGCGTAAGAAATAAACCTGAGCTTCACTGAAAAATATGTTACATTCCGCAGCCTTATTTTGTGGCGAAAGATTAGAGCAGTAGATGAAAAAGCAGCGCGCCTTTCTGAAATGGGCTGGGGGTAAATATAGCCTAGTAGAGGACATTCAACGTCATCTACCAGAGGCTCGTGAGCTCGTGGAGCCTTTTGTTGGCGCTGGTTCGGTTTTTCTTAACACCGATTTCGAGCGTTATCTGCTGGCGGACATCAATCCTGATCTGATCAATTTCTACAACCTGCTGAAAACGCAGCCGCAGTCTTACATTTCGGAAGCCAAGCGTTGGTTCGTGCCGGAAAATAACCGCAAAGAAGCCTATCTCGATATTCGCAAGCAGTTTAACCAAAGCGATGATGTAATGTTTCGTTCGCTTGCCTTTCTGTACATGAACCGATTTGGTTTTAACGGCCTGTGCCGTTACAACAAGAAAGGGGGCTTCAATGTGCCGTTTGGTTCCTACAAAAAGCCCTATTTTCCAGAGCAAGAGCTGGAGTTTTTTGCCAACAAAGCACAGCGTGCAACGTTTATCTGCGCCTCTTATGGTGAGACATTTGCCCGCGCGCAAAGCGATAGCGTGATCTATTGTGATCCCCCTTACGCACCGTTATCGAATACGGCCAACTTTACCTCTTATGCAGGTAATGGTTTCACTATGCTTGATCAGAAAGCCTTGGCTGATATGGCCGATAACACGGCAAAAGAGCGTAGAATTCCTGTGCTGATTTCCAATCATGATACGGCTCAGACTCGAGAAATTTATCAAAATGCACGGCTTAGTGTGGTCAAAGTGAACCGTACCATCAGCCGTAATGGTGCTGGGCGCAATAAAGTTGATGAGCTATTGGCTTTATTCACTCCCGGCCTTCAACACAATCAGTGATCTTGTGGGCTAAGCGGCGGATTTCGCCGATTAGCTGCAAGCAGTGCGCTAGGATCTCGTAGCGAGCTTAGGTAGAATGGCGGCCACATTGTGTTCAGCTCGCATTCAATTCCTAATGAGGTCGGTATGAAAGATTTTCTAATTGCTCCATCCATTCTCTCCGCAGATTTTGCCCGTTTAGGCGAAGACGTTGAAAAGGTACTCGCCGCAGGCGCGGATGTGGTGCATTTCGATGTGATGGACAACCACTACGTACCGAACCTGACTTTTGGCGCGCCGATTTGTAAAGCATTACGTGATTACGGCATTACTGCGCCGATTGATGTGCATTTGATGGTAAAACCTGTCGATCGCATTATTCCGGATTTTGCTAAAGCGGGCGCATCGATGATCACTTTCCACGTGGAAGCATCAGAGCATGTTGATCGTACTTTGCAACTGATCAAAGAGTGTGGTTGTCAGGCCGGCGTGGTACTCAACCCAGCAACGCCTTTGCATCACCTCGACTACATCATGGATAAAGTCGATTTGATTCTGCTGATGTCGGTGAACCCTGGCTTTGGTGGTCAATCTTTCATTCCCCACACCTTAGATAAACTGCGTGCGGTGCGTGAGCGTATTAAGCAAAGCGGTCGCCAAATTCGTTTGGAAATTGATGGTGGTGTCAAAGTGGATAATATCCGTGAAATCGCAGAAGCGGGCGCGGATATGTTTGTTGCAGGTTCCGCCATTTTTGGTCAGCCAGATTACCACGCCGTAATTGAGCAGATGCGCGCAGAACTGGCGAAAGCCAAGATTTAATCTCTTCTAGGATGTTGTTTTGAAATCAATAAAATTAATTGCTTTTGATTTGGATGGTACGCTGCTCGATAGCGTGCCAGATTTGGCGGTTGCAGCAGATCAAGCCGTACAAGCTGTTGGCTACCCAGGGGTAAGCGAAGCGCAAGTGCGTGATTATGTGGGCAATGGTGCTGATGTGTTAGTTGCACGCGCATTAAGCCAGAGTCTCACTATTAATCCAGAACTCAGCACAGAGCTGCGTGAGCAAGCTCGCCACCTATTTGATGGTTTTTACGCGCAAACAGGTCATAAGTTGAGCCACTTGTATGCCAATGTAAAGTCAACATTAACTGAGCTGAAGAATGCGGGATTTACTTTAGCACTCGTGACCAATAAGCCTTCCAAGTTCGTTCCTGAAGTGCTTGAGCAGCATGGTATCGACCACTTTTTTAGTGATGTGATTGGTGGCGATACTTTCCCAAATAAGAAGCCGGATCCTATGGCACTGAACTGGTTGCTCGAAAAGCATCAACTCACTGCACAGCAAATGTTGATGGTTGGTGATTCGAAAAACGACATTCTGGCAGCTAAAAATGCAGGTTGCCCTTCTTTTGGTTTGACCTACGGTTACAACCATGGTGAACCTATTGCTGATGCGGGCCCAGACTTTGTGGCCGATGACATCGCGGCACTGCTTGAAGTGGTGCTCGTTTCGGCGTAAAAGTTGCCGTACGCACTAGTAAAATACTCGTTAATGAGTACACTGCTTGAACCGCGCAGACTCCGTGCGCGGTTTTTCTCACTTTGTTTTGTGTAATTTCAATTTCAGTCACAAGGAAATCAAACCCATGAGCAAACCCATTGTATTGAGTGGTGTTCAACCGTCAGGTGAACTAAGTATCGGTAACTACTTGGGTGCTCTACGTCAATGGCAACAGATGCAAGATGACTATGACTGCCAGTACTGTGTTGTTGATTTGCATGCGATTACGGTTCGCCAAGATCCGAAAGCACTGCATGAAGCGACATTAGATGCTTTGGCTATCTGTCTAGCTGTTGGTGTTGATCCGAAAAAGAGCACGCTATTTGTTCAGTCACATGTACCTGAGCATGCTCAATTGGGTTGGGTTTTGAACTGTTATACACAGATGGGTGAACTCAGCCGTATGACTCAGTTTAAAGACAAATCCGCTCGTTACGCCAACGATGTCAACGCGGGTCTGTTTGGTTATCCAGTGCTGATGGCGGCGGATATTCTGTTGTATGGTGCACACCAAGTACCGGTGGGCAGCGACCAGAAACAACATCTTGAATTGGCGCGTGATATTGCTACCCGTTTCAATAATATCTACAGCCCAGAACAGCCAATTTTTACGATTCCTGAGCCTTATATTCCAACAGTGAATGCACGTGTAATGAGTCTGCAAGATGCGACAAAGAAAATGTCGAAATCAGACGATAACCGCAAGAACGTGATCACCTTGCTGGAAGACCCTAAATCGATCATCAAGAAGATCAATAAAGCGCAGACTGATGCCGAAACACCACCTCGCATCGCTTACGATGTCGAAAACAAAGCGGGCATCGCGAACTTGATGGGACTCTATTCTGCTGCAACAGGGAAAACCTTCGCAGAGATTGAAGCTCAGTATGCTGGCGTAGAAATGTACGGCCCATTTAAGAAAGATGTGGGTGAGGCGATTGTCGCTATGCTTGAGCCTGTTCAGGCGGAATACCACCGTATTCGTAATGATCGTGAATACCTCAACAGCGTAATGCGTGATGGTGCAGAAAAAGCCTCTGCTAAAGCACTGCAAACTCTGAAAAAAGTGTACGCAGCCGTCGGTTTTGTTGCTCGTCCATAAGTTGTATTGGCAAATGTGACAATAAGATCAAGAATAAAGCTAGGTTATCTAGCTTTATTCTTTTCTGTCGCAGGCGTTTTCTCTTATGCATTCCTTTCATAGGTAGAAGGCTACACTTTAAGTCATAGTCACCACGATGAGTTTTGCATATGAGACATCTTTTGTTGCTGGGGTTAGCTTTGATCGCAAATGGCGCTTTTGCTAATCCGCTGCGTATTTGTGTGGGGGATGTGAATGTTTGGCCACCTTTTACCTATTGGCAGGGAACCTCAGAGCAAGAGAAAACGGCATCATTGACAGGTTCAGCAACCACATTGGTGTTTGAAGCGTTAAAAGCTCAGCATATTGATTATCAGCTTAAGTTTATGCCTTGGGCGCGGATTCAGCATGAACTGGCTCATGATAGCGGCCGTTGCGATCTGACGTGGGATGCCAGCCACCAAATGGAACGAGAAGTGTACAGCTATTTCTCTGTGCCGCTCTACACCATTCAATTAGGGTATTTCACTCTCGCAGATCAAAAGAAGGATTTACTCTCCGCCTCTACAACAGAGGGGGTATTGTGTGGAGTGAATGGTTTTAACTATGAAAACTTCACGTTACCCCGAAAGCCATCGCTCTATTTAAATTCGGTACAACACGCACTCAACATGCTGCAAAAAGAGCGTTGTGACTGGTTTGTGAGTGAAGTGGAGCCTATCTACGGTGGGATTCAGCTAGGAATCTACGAATTAGAGCGTTCTATTGTTCACCAATCTCTTGGTCAATATAAACAGTACCATATTCAGGTTCGCCGCAGCTTGCCTAATGCGTTACTACTTGTTGAAGGCTTGAATCAATACATTCTGGAAGCTCAAAAAACAGGTCATGCCCAAATGGTGTTTGATCGCTACCTCGTTTTGAAATCTCCTCAATAGCCCTTTGAGCTATAGGAAAACGTGCCCATTCTTCAGCTCTTTTGATGCATTCAAATCTTAATCCTACTGACATCTGCTGGTTGTAAAACCCACTTACCTTGCTTGTTGAAACTTTGCTCCCGATTCAAGTATTTGCTCAGGTGATGAGATGGATATCTCAATACTAATGATGAATGTTTCCGTGTTGCATGAAAAATGGCAACACTCATCGCGCAAAGTGGTTTTTGCTTCAACCAAACAGTGACTAAAAACACCCTGTTTACGATTGGTAAAGAACAGGGAGAAAAAGGTGCATCATGGAAATGAGATCAACCCCTAATTTAACGCGTTCTACATTGGCATTGGCCATCACATTCGGCTTGGCTGCGCCAACGTATGCCGATGTATTGATTTCCCAGTACGTTGAAGGCAGTAGTTTCAATAAGGCGATTGAAATTGCTAATACTTCCGATCAAGTCGTCAGCCTCAATGGCTACCAACTGGCAATGTCAACCAATGGCAGTGGTAACTGGGATAAAACCCTGCCGCTCGATGGACAGGTAATTGCAGCACACGATGTTCTGGTGATTGCACACGGCAGTGCCAGCGGTGCGATTCTTGCGACCGCTGATATCACCAATAATACGGTGGTTAATTTCAACGGTAATGATCCGGTTGCGTTGCTCAATAGCGATGGCAGCGTGCATGATGTTGTCGGCAACATGGGCGGGACAGATTTTGCTAAAGACAACACGTTAGCAAGAACTAAGCTAACACCAAGTGCCACTTACCAGGCTGGGGATTGGGCATCGCAAGGCAAAGACAATATTGATGGCCTTGGCGCGCTTGATACCAGCACACCACCTACCGCATTCAATTGTACGGTTGATGGTGCAGAACCAAGCTTTACAACTATCCAGCAAATTCAAGGTGAAGGTAGCACATCTCCGTATATTCAAGGTTACCCTTACATCACCAATGAAGAGTTCTTCGTGAAAGGCGTTGTTAGTGCAGTAACAACAGGTCTCACCAAAGGCTTCTATCTTCAAGCTCTGGAAGATGATTACAACCCGAATACATCTGAGGGTCTGTTTGTCTTCACTAACCAAAGTAGTTCCGATCTCGTGCCGGGCGATGTGGTGTGCGTAAAAGGCAAGGTGCAAGAGTATTACAACCTGACTCAGCTGAAGGCGGAAAACAATCAGTGGGTGAAGCAAGGCCAGCAAGCCGCACCAGAAGCGCAAGCGATAGACATCCTTTCATCGGACGAGCATTTTGCGCAAACGTTAGAGCGCTACGAAGGCATGTTGGTGAAAACCACGCCTGAGCTGGATATGCGTGTGACTCGTACTTTTGGTTATGACTATGATGCTCGCCGTAACAATATGGTGTTGGCGCAAGGTCGCATTAATATGCAGCCAAACCAACAACATCCTGCGGGTTCAGAGCAAGCTCAGCAGCAGAAGCAGGATAACGCACAGCGACGCTTGTTTGTGGAATCGGATGTCAAAGCACCTGATGGTCAAATTCCGTATTACCCAACGTTTGGTCGCACCGATGTGGATCAAGATGGCTCAACCGAAGATTACCTGCGTATTGATGACACGGTTTCAGGTCTCGAAGGGGTACTGAGCTACAGCTATAACGAATATCGCCTAATTGCGACGAACACCATCACTCAGGAAAATTTGGTGCATAACGCGCCACGTGAAGCAAAGCCAGATATGGATGAAGGTGATCTGCGCATCGCAACCTTCAACGTTCTTAACTACTTCAACTCGCCATTTGGTGGTGATGCTAATCAGCATGGTGGCAGCCGTGGTGCAAGCAACCTTGCCGAGTTTGAAGTACAGCAAGCTAAGATTGTGAATGCGATTGTCCGTTTGGATGCCGATATCGTCGGCTTAATGGAAATTGAAAATAACGGCTTTGGTGAAGGTTCTGCAATTGCACAGTTGGTTAACCAGCTCAACAGCCAAATAGCGGATAAGAAAAAACATTACCGCTTTGTAGCGATTGATTCTAATGGCGATGGCAAAACCGATGCAGCGGATTCACTGGGCACAGATGTGATCACAACAGGTGTCATCTACCGCGATAAAGTGGTGAAGTTGGCGAAAAATCGTGTCATTCCAATGCCAAGTCAGCAAGCACCAGAAGTGGTGGATGCGAACGGTAAAGTGATTGAAGATGGCAAGAACTACCAGCGTGATACCTTAGCTCCTACTTTTAAAGTGAAAGGTGGCAACGAGAAAATCACAGTAGCGGTGAATCACCTCAAATCTAAAGGTTCAGCCTGTTGGGAGGATGCCGCACCAGTTGAGCAAGGCGGACAAGGTGGTCAAGATTTGGATTACCAAGGCGCTTGTGAGAACTTCCGTGTGGCTGCGGCAGTCGCGTTGGGTGATGCGCTCAGCAAAATTGATGGGCACAAAGTCATTCTAGGCGATATGAATTCATACGGCATGGAAGATCCAATGCTGATATTGACTGACTACACGCCAGAAAAATACGGTAAAACCATTCGCGCAGCACGCAATACTTACATTGCGGGTGTTGAGCAGTTTGGTGATGCGGGCGCAGAGATCAAACACAGTTACGGCTATCTCAACGCAGTTGCGATGAAGCACCCAGACAGCTGGAGCTACTCGTTTAATGATGAAGTCGGCGCGCTGGATCATCTGTTGGTCAGCCCAAGCCTCAAAAACAATGTGGTGGATGCGACCGATTGGCACATCAATGGTGCGGAATCGACGCTGTTTGACTACAACAATGAGTTCAAAGGCAACTTGCCGAAATACAGCGATCAGTTCCGCGCCTCGGATCATGATCCAGCAGTACTGGAGCTTAACATCTACGGTGGCTCACTAGGTTTAGGCGCATTGCTTGGCCTATTCGGTCTTGGAATGTGGCGTCGCCGTCGCTAGAAATAGAAAGCGATATTATTGATAAACAAAAGGCTAGCTTGCGCTAGCCTTTTTGCTTTATGAGTTTATGGCATCAACTTACTGCGCTTCGTGCAGTACGCTGCCCCACAGGTCATATTCATCGGCGTGTTCAATCACAACGTTGACCAATTCACCCGGTTTCAGATTGGTTTCACTGTTGAGGTAAACTAAACCATCGATCTCCGGTGCATCGGCATAAGTACGGCCGATCGCGCCTTCTTCATCGACTTCATCAATCAGCACTTGCATGGTGCTGCCGATGCGTTTTTGCAGTTTGGCGGCACTGATCTCTTGCTGCACCAGCATAAAGCGTTCGAAACGATCTTGTTTCACTTCTTCTGGGATCTGGTCTTCAATCTCATTCGCCATAGCGCCTTCAACTGGTGAATACTTAAAGCAGCCAACGCGATCGAGTTGTGCTTCTTTCAGCCAATCAAGCAGGATTTGGAAATCTTCTTCAGTTTCGCCCGGGAAGCCCACGATAAAGGTTGAGCGGATCACGAGCTCTGGGCAGATCTCACGCCATTTTTTGATGCGTTCTAAAGTGCGCTCAGCTTGGCCCGGACGCTTCATCATTTTCAGAACACGTGGGCTGGCGTGTTGGAATGGAATATCCAAGTAAGGCAACACTTTTCCTTCAGCCATCAATGGGATGATTTCATCCACATGTGGGTAAGGGTAAACGTAGTGCAGACGAACCCAAATGCCCATTTTGCCCAGTTCTTCGCTCAGTGCCTTGATGTTATGGCGTACAGGAGAACCGTTGGCGAAACCTAAGCTGTGTTTGGTATCCACACCGTAAGCACTGGTGTCTTGGCTGATCACGAGCAGCTCTTTCACACCCGCGTTTTTCAGGCGTTCTGCTTCACCAATAATTTCACCCACTGGGCGGCTGACTAAGTCACCACGCATCGATGGAATGATGCAGAAAGTACAACGATGGTTGCAGCCTTCAGAAATTTTCAGGTAGGCGTAATGCTTTGGTGTCAGTTTTACACCGTGATCCGGCACTAGGCTGGTAAACGGGTTATGTACTGGTTTTGGCGCGTATTGGTGTACATGCTCCAACACGTTTTGATAAGCGTGTGGGCCTGTGATGCCGAGTACGTTCGGGTGTACTTGGCGAATTTCATCTTCGCGTGCACCTAGGCAGCCAGTCACAATCACTTTGCCGTTCTCTTTCAACGCTTCGCCAATGGTATCCAGAGACTCTTGTACCGCACTGTCGATAAAACCACAGGTGTTGACGATCACCACATCAGAATCGTGGTAGCTGTTGACGATCTCATAACCTTCGGTACGCAGTTGGGTCAGAATGCGTTCTGAATCCACTAAGTTTTTCGGGCAACCTAACGAAACAAAACCAATCTTGTTGCCAGTGGTTTGGCTGTTTTGGCTTTGCTCTGCGATGGTTTTTTTCGCCGTCTCTAGAGTTGTGGTTTGATTTGGCGTAAAAGTCTGAACTGTCATTGCTCTGTGTGCTACCTAATTATGGTTTATTCGCCTGCTGATTCGATGTTGCAAACGCAGGCAACAGAGAACGTGAGCGGGGTCTAAAAAGTCGGCGAATTATAACTGACAAGAAAAAATTGAATAGAGGTGAAGCAGAAAAAATGAACAAAAAGTGGACAAAGAGGACGAGCTAGCAAAGGGTTAGTTATCGGCAGGGTGAGCTGCTATGGCATCATGAAGAGGTTTCCATTGAAAGTGTGGGTGAGATTCGTAGAATGCCACTGATTTCCCGCCGCGAAGAAGGATGCTTATGCTACTCATGATCGATAACTACGATTCATTCACCTACAACCTGTACCAATACTTTTGTGAGTTAGGGGCTCAGGTGAAAGTAGTGCGCAATGATGAAATCGATCTTGATGGGATCCGCGCTCTAGCACCGACACATTTGGTGATTTCTCCTGGGCCATGTACTCCCAATGAAGCGGGGATCTCGCTCGCGGCGATTGACGCGTTTGCTGGGCAGCTACCGATTTTAGGGGTCTGCTTAGGGCATCAAGCGATCGCACAAGTTTTTGGTGGGCAAGTAGTGCGTGCTCGTCAGGTCATGCATGGTAAAACGTCACCTATTCGCCATACTGGGCAAGGCCTATTCTCTGGGCTGAACAATCCACTCACGGTGACTCGCTACCATTCACTGGTCGTAAAAAATGATACTTTACCAGAGTGCTTTGAATTGACTGCATGGACAGAACTCAGTGATGGCAGTATCGACGAAATCATGGGCTTTCAACACAAAACCTTACCGCTTGAGGCAGTGCAGTTTCATCCTGAGTCGATCAAAACTGAGCAAGGGCATCAGTTATTGGCCAATTTCTTACGCCGTTAACACTCTCTGCCTTAATATCGATAGATGTATACGCAGCATTTTACTTTAACGATGTTCAGGGTGTTGGATTTGATTTTTTCGCCTATCTAGAAGGCTTATGTGTAGGGCATAAGCTCTGACGCCGATCACTTTTTTCGCTTTTTATCAAACATTTAAAATGATTTGATGGCTTTTTGTGCTTATTCATAGTGGATTCTGCTATCTCTTCCAGTGATTGATTTTCCTGCATCGCTTATTCATTTTCCTTCTTTTTATAAAAATAGCTTCATAATTAATCTTTTTTATTGCATAAATAGTCATTCGTGGTGTGTTGTTGATGGCGTCTTGTATCGGATACAGGATATTTCACCATTGAAATGGTTAAATAATTGTAAATACAATGCTGCAAATGCTTTAAGTAAATACATAATCTAACACAGGGGCATTTTGTGGAAGATTTGCTTATCTCTAGGCATGCGGTATCAAGAAGGAATGGGTAATGACGGTGGAAATGAGTGTGAATCGGAGTTCGTTTGATGAGGTGATGGTACCTTGCTACAACCCGATGGAGTTTATTCCGGTAAAAGGTTTTGGTTCACGGATTTGGGATCAGCAAGGTCATGAGTACATTGACTTCGCTGGCGGGATTGCGGTGAGTTGTTTGGGACATTGTCACCCAGTGATGGTGCAAGCTCTGACCACGCAAGCCAATAAGCTGTGGCATTTAAGCAACGTAATGACCAATGAGCCAGCGCTGCGTCTGGCGAAAAAGCTCATCCAAGTGAGCTTTGCTGAGAAAGTCTTTTTTGCTAACTCAGGTGCCGAAGCAAACGAAGCGGCGCTGAAACTGGCACGCCGCTATGCGGCCGATGTGTATGGCCCTGAGAAGTCTGAAATTATTGCCTTTAACCAAGGTTTCCACGGACGTACTTTCTTTACTGTCTCTGTTGGTGGCCAAGCGACTTACTCGGATGGCTTTGGTCCTAAACCGGGCGACATTGTTCACCTGCCTTATAACGATCTTGCTGCGCTGCAAGCACAGATTTCGGATCGTACCTGCGCGGTAATGATGGAACCACTGCAAGGAGAAGGTGGCATTATTTCGCCTAGTGCTGAATTTGTGCAAGCCGTACGTGAGCTGTGTGACAAACACAATGCGCTACTGGTGTTCGATGAAGTGCAGACGGGTAATGGCCGCACCGGTGATTTCTATGCTTATCAAGGCATTGGCGTTACGCCAGATATTCTGGCAACCGCCAAATCACTCGGTGGTGGCTTCCCGATTGGTGCCATGCTAACCACAACCAAAATTGCTGAACACATGAAAGTTGGCGTACACGGTTCGACATACGGTGGTAACCCGTTGGCGTGTGCCGTGGCAGAAGCTGTGGTGGATTTCGTTGCCCAGCCTGAAATTCTAGCGGGTGTGAAGCAGCGTGAGCAGTGGATGCGCGCTGAACTCACCAAACTCAATGAGAAATACCATATTTTCAAAGAGATCCGTGGTAAAGGTTTGTTGCTCGGTGTAGCACTGAACGATGAGTGGCAAGGCCGTGCACGTGACATTCTGGTTGCCGCAGGCAAGCAAGGCTTGATGGTGTTGGTGGCAGGGGCGAGCGTCGTTCGTTTCACGCCATCACTAATCATCAGCCAACAAGAAATAGAAGAAGGTATGGCTCGCTTAGACAAAGCGATCGCCACACTGGTGTGATAGCGATGGGCTTGTACTGCAAGCCCTGACCGCGAACCTCGGAGGTTTGCGCTATCACTCACTGCATCAAGGATCTGGGGCGAACGGAGAGCTAAAATCGTTCGCCCTCTTTCGAAAATGCAGAGAATACGCATCGGGAGGGAGTAAAGATGTTGGTTGTTCGTCCTATTAGCATGGCGGACTATGAGGCGCTGCATACGTGCGCCGTCGAGTCTGGACATGGCTTCACCTCATTACCGGTTGATCAAGAACTGTTGACCAATCGCATTACCCATTCAGAATACAGCTTCAGTAAACCGAACGTAACCACGCCGGGGGATGAAGGCTACTTGATGGTGGGGGTGGATAGTGAAACTGGGCAAGTGGCCGGAACCACGGGCATTGAAGCCTCCATTGGTTGGGATGTCCCTTTTTATTCCTATCACATCAGCACCATAGTGCACTCTTCCCCCAAACTGGGTGTCAACAATGTGGTTAAGCTGCTGACCTTCGGTAACAACTACACTGGATGCAGCGAAATCTGCACTCTGTTTTTGCGTCCGCAATTTCGCCAAGGCTTGAATGGACGTTTGATGTCCAAGTGCCGTTTTCTGATGATGGCTGAACATCCGCACCGCTTTTCAAAAACCATTTTTGCGGAGATGCGCGGCGTATCAGATGAAGAAGGTAACTCGCCATTCTGGAAATGGTTGCAAGAGCACTTTTTCTCGATTGATTTCACTTTGGCCGATTATCTCACTGGCATTGGCAAGAAAGGCTTTATC
The DNA here is from genome assembly GCF_000338875.1 of Vibrio mimicus CAIM 602. Classification (GTDB taxonomy): domain Bacteria; phylum Pseudomonadota; class Gammaproteobacteria; order Enterobacterales; family Vibrionaceae; genus Vibrio; species Vibrio mimicus. Next base: position 149,403 of record NZ_AOMO01000029.1, read on the forward strand.
GCAGACTTAATGCCAAAATTACCGATTTACGTCAACTTGTTGAGTAAAGAAGCGCAAGCGGTGATTGGTCAAGTGCATGAAAACACGCGACCTGCCTTGGTATTGCTTGAGAAAGAGGGTTTTACCTGCCGAAATTACGTCGACATTTTTGATGCAGGTCCAACCGTGGAGTGTGAGCTGAGCAATATCGAATCGGTGCGCCACTCAGTGCGCGCGATGGTAGAAGTCGCGGAACACTCGAGCTCACAGAACTTTTTGATGTGTAATACCTCGTTTGAGAACTTCCGCGCTACGGCTGCCAAAGCGGCTTATAGCCAAGAAGATAACGCGGTGATCATTTCGCCCAAAGTTGCCGCGGCATTAGAAGTGAGCACTGGGGATTATTTACGGATTTTGGCGCAGTAGGGGATAGCAATGACACATTGGATAGCAGGCGAATGGGTTACGGGAACGGGTGACAAGCTGGAATCACATACGCCTTATAGCCATGAGCTTTTATGGCAAGGCTACAGCGCCAGTGATAAGCAGGTAGAAGAGGCAGTGAGTGCGGCTCGTTTGGCTTTTCTCGATTGGAAAAAACGCTCGTTTGCAGAGCGTGAACAGATCGTGCTGGCGTTTGCGGAGTTAGTAAAAGCCAACAGTGAGCGTATTGCGAAAGTGATTGCCCAAGAAACGGGAAAACCGCTTTGGGAAACGCGCACTGAGGCAACTTCGATTGCCGGAAAAATCGCGATCTCGATTCGTGCTTATCATGAGCGTACCGGAGAAAACGTGCGTGAAGCGGCGGGTAATCAGTTGGTATTGCGCCATCGCCCTTTAGGGGTAATGGCGGTTTTTGGACCCTATAACTTCCCCGGCCACTTGCCCAATGGGCATATAGTGCCAGCTCTGCTCGCGGGCAATACCGTGGTTTTCAAACCTTCCGAACAAACGCCGTGGACTGGTGAAGTCTTAATGTCTCTGTGGCAAGAAGCGGGCATTCCGGCTGGTGTGATCAATCTGGTACAAGGCTCGAAAGAGACAGGGATCGCGCTGGCGCAATCGCGGGGCATTGATGGCTTATTGTTTACGGGCAGCGCCAATACCGGGCATCTGTTGCACCGCCAATTTGCTGGTCAGCCGGACAAAATGCTGGCTCTGGAAATGGGCGGCAATAACCCCATGGTGATTTCGGAGCACTATGGCGATTTGGACGCGACCGTCTACACCATTATTCAATCCGCGTTTATCAGCAGTGGTCAACGCTGTACCTGTGCGCGCCGTTTGTATGTTCCACTTGGGGTGAAAGGGGATGCGCTGCTTGAGAAACTGGTTGCCGTAACTGCTAAGCTCCGTATCGATCAGCCATTTGCTGAGCCCGCACCGTTTATGGGGCCGTTAGTTTCTGAAGCTGCGGCACAAGCGATCCTCAATGCGCAATCCCATCTACAAGCATTAGGCGGTAAAAGTCTGCTTGAAGCTCGCGCTTTGCATGCTGCGTTTATCACACCTGCGATCATTGATGTCACAGCGATTGAGTTTTTACCGGATGATGAATATTTCGGGCCTTTGCTACAAGTGGTGCGTTATCAAACCTTGGTGCAAGCGGTGGAACTAGCCAATGATACCCGCTTTGGCTTATCCGCCGGACTTGTCTCAACACAAGATGAAGAGTGGGAGTACTTTGTTGATCATATTCGCGCTGGCATAGTCAATCGTAACCGCCAGCTCACCGGAGCAAGTGGTGATGCACCGTTTGGTGGCCCTGGCGCGTCAGGCAATTTACGCCCGAGTGCTTTTTATGCCGCCGATTATTGCGCTTATCCGATGGCATCTATGGAAGGTGATGCAACTCAGTTGCCTGCTACTTTGAGCCCGGGAATCGAACTCTAAGCATAATTTACGTTGTGCCTGCGCAGCCAAGCGGGCACTTTTTTCGTCACAGGTTGATATTTTTTACTCTTGCCACTGGATTAACAAGGAGGCGTTATGACGCCAACAGCTTTATTTCAATCGCTCTGGAATGATTATATTGAGCGCCTTTGCCCGTCGGCAGAGAAAGTGCATCAACTACTACAAGAAGATGAGCCACTGATTAATGATCACATCGCGCTGCGGACTTTTAATGTTGCACCGCTGGGTTTAGAAACTTTGGCGAAGCCGTTTTTAGCGCTCGGCTATCAGCCGTGTGGTGAGTATGAATTCAAAAGCAAAAAGCTGGCAGCCAAGCATTTTGAACATCCGGACCCTTTGCAACCGAAAGTCTTCATCAGTGAACTGAAAGTCGAAGAGTGTTCACCAGCGCTGCAAGCCATTGTGACGAAGTTGGTTGCTCAGGTAGATGACGAAGCGTTAGCAGGAGAGGACTTTCTGTATGGTGGTCGTTTATGGAGCTTAAGCCATGCCGATTATCTCACCTTAGCTAAAGAGAGTGAGTACGCGGCTTGGCTCGCCGCACACGGCTATGGTGCAAACCACTTTACGGTGAGTGTCAATCAGCTCAACGCTTTGCATGAAGTCAAACAGGTCAATGACCATCTGCGTCAGCATGGATTTAGCATTAATGAATCGGGTGGGGAAGTGAAAGGCACGCCGGAAGTGCTGCTAGAGCAATCTTCAACTATGGCGGATAAAGTCTTAGTGCGTTTTAACGAAGGCGCGGAGATGATCCCCGGTGGTTTTTATGAGTTCGCCAAACGCTACCCAATGGCAAATGGGTTGCTCTACCCCGGATTTGTCGAAGCATCGGCGGATAAGATTTTTGAAAGCACGAACCGCTAAGGTTGTCGTGTGATACAAGCAAAAAAATAGCCACCGCTGGGTGGCTATTTTTTATAACGGAATGCTTAGCGAGTACCGTAAACCACGATGGTTTTACCGTGGGCAGAGATCAGGTTCTGCTCTTCCAGCATCTTCAGGATGCGGCCAACGGTTTCACGAGAACAGCCAACGATTTGACCGATCTCTTGACGAGTGATCTTGATTTGCATGCCATCTGGGTGAGTCATCGCGTCTGGCTGACGCGCAAGGTTCAGCAGAGTTTGAGCGATACGGCCAGTTACGTCTAGGAACGCAAGGTCGCCAACTTTCTGGCTGGTCACTTGCAGACGACGAGCCATTTGACCTGAAAGGCGCATCAAGATGTCAGGGTTTACTTGGATCAACTGACGGAATTTCTTAAATGAGATCTCAGCCACTTCACACGGTGTTTTAGCACGAACCCAAGCGGTACGCTCTTGGCCTTCTTCAAACAAGCCAAGCTCACCGATGAAGTCACCTTGGTTCAGGTAAGAGAGGATCATCTCTTTACCTTCTTCATCTTTAATCAGTACCGCAACTGAACCTTTAACGATGTAGTACAGCGTTTCCGCTTTCTCACCCGCATGGATCAGCGTGCTTTTTGATGGGTACTTATGAATGTGACAATGTGAAAGAAACCACTCTAGTGTTGGATCGGTTTGAGGTTTACCTAGAACCATAATAATCTCACTTCCTCTGCAGGGTACGCTTGCCGCTATCCATATTTTAGCGAAGCCTCAATTGGGCTTACTAGAATAAGAGGTGTTACCCAAGGCTGCAAGCTATCTTATGTTTCGGTTAAGAATAGTATCCTTTTTCGAAATCGATTTCTTGATTTTAATCGTGTCACTAGTCCGATTTGCTACGCAAAATTGTGCACATGATCACGGTATGAAAAGTAAGCATCCATCACTGGTCGGATCTAGCCGATTTTTCCGGTTTCGATCAGTTGTTGCAGTAGCGGCCGCACAATCAAATCCATTGCAAAACTCATCTTGCCGCCCGGAACCACAATGGTGTTGTGGCGCGACATGAATGAACCATCAATCATCGCAAGCAAGTACGGGAAATCGACGTTTTTGATCCCACGAAAGCGAATGACCACAAAACTTTCATCCAATGTCGGAATGCCTTTGGCATTGAGCGGGTTAGAGGTATCGACCGTTGGTACGCGCTGAAAGTTAATGTGGGTGCGTGAAAACTGCGGGGTGATGAATTTGAGGTAGTCGTCCATTGAACGTACGATGGAATCCATCACCGCTTCACGTGAATGGCCGCGATCGCGCGTATCGCGTACGTATTTCTGAATCCACTCAAGGTTAACGATCGGCACCATGCCAATCAAAAAGTCGACGTGTTGTGCGACATTGACATCACCATCGACCACACCGCCGTGTAAGCCTTCATAAAACAGCACATCTGAGTTTTCGGGCAGTGATTGCCAAGGCGTAAACGTGCCGGGCATCTGGTTATACGGCACCGCTTCATCAAAGGTGTGCAAGTAGCGGCGCACTTGGCCGGTGCCTACTTTTCCGTATTGGCGGAAGAATTCTTCAAGGGTTGGGAAATCGTTGGCTTGGGGACCAAAGTAACTGATATGGCGACCTTGCTCGCGCGCTTTGCGGATTTCCACATCCATTTCTGGACGGGTGAAGCGATGAAAACTGTCCCCTTCAACCCAAGCAGGCTTGATGCTCATCATATTGAACATCTTGCGAAAGGCTTCAGAGGTGGTTGTGGTACCGGCGCCGGAAGACCCCGTTACCGCAATAATCGGATGTTTGGCTGACATGACAAACCTTGTCCTTAAGTCCTTGATTTTGGTGCTAACTCAGGCACCACCCGGAAAATCACTATAGCACGGAAAATGGAGCCGTCACTGCTTGGCTAAAACGGATGGCATTTAATATCGACGGTTTCATGCAATTCTGAATAGACGATCACAGCTTGCCCTGATTGTAACTGCGTGCGTACTTGAGCAATTTTTTCCTCCAGCGACACTTCTACATCACCATAATCTGTGCCTTCACGCAGCACAAATTCACGGATCAAATTGTCGAGTGTTTCCGGCGCAATTTGTTGCCATGGAATGATCATAAATACCTCTTTATTTTATGACGGTTCCCAACTCGACTTGGAGCGTTAACTCCAAGTCGTTTGAGTCTTTCCCCTTACAATGATACTGCATTAAAAGAGGAGGGGCGCGTTAGGATTGATGCAGAAAGTCATCACGCAGATGTGAATAATACTCGGGCAGGGTTTGCTCTAGCCAAAAGCGGGGCTTTAGCCATGATCCACTCAGAAAACCCACATGGCCGCCATGCTCAAACAAACGGTAATCGATGTTCGCTGGCAGTGGGAAATTTGGGATCACGGCTTCGGTCATAAATGGGTCGTCTTTGGCATGAATGATCTGTGTTGGGACGCGGATCTGGGTGAGTTGCTTGAGTCCCGAACATTGCTGATAGTAATCTGCCGCATCATTAAAGCCGTGTAGTGGCGCGGTGATCACATCATCAAACTCAGCGAGTTTAGCGATGGCGTTGATCCGCTCTGAGCTCAGTGGCAAAGCATTTTCCAATAGTGCGTATTTAGCCATGGCATTTTTCTTCAAAGAAGAGAGCAGATACGCGCGATACACTTTAGAGAAACCTTGCTCGATACGTTGTGAGCAGGCGGCTAAATCGAGTGGAGCGGAAATCAAGGTGGCGGCGCTGACGATAGGATCATCACGATACTGCGCAAGATAGTTCGCGAGCATGTTGCCGCCGAGAGAAACACCGACTGCAACGATAGGGCGACCCGGTAATTGTTTACGTAGGTACTCAAGCACAAAACGCGCATCACCCGTTTCACCAGAATGGTAAGCCCGTGCTAAGTGGTTGGGTTTACCACTGCAACCGCGGAAATGCATCATGACCGAGAGCCAGCCTTGCCTCGCAAACGCGTGCATCAATCCGTTGGCATAGGGGCTATTAAAGCTGCCTTCTAAGCCGTGAAACAGAACAAACAGTGGCTTGTGCTGCGCGTTTGGCGTACGCCAGTCTTCACTCCATGCTAAATCGAGGAAGTCACCATCTGGAGTGAATAGGGTTTGCCATTCGGCAGCAAACAGCGGCTGTTTACGCAGTAAGCGTGGCAGCAGAGTTTGTAAATGGGGATTAGCAAGCCCCTTGGCAGCAATAAAATGAGTCATGATTTTGAATTATTGTGTTCACAGTGCGGAGCAGAAAATTGCTCGGCTAAGTATTCAGCGCCGAGCATTTTACAGTATTGCTGAGTGAGCGGTATAGCGTGCGTGGGATAGAGTGTTAACCGATTGAGACATTCTACCAAATCTGCTTGCTGCTGCTTTTCCAGTTGTAGTTCAAACTGCAGCGCTTCGCGATAGAGGGTGTCCGGAAGATGGGTTTTGAGCCGACGTCGCAAATCGCGAAAACCGTGCAACAGATTTTCTGAATGATTGAGACATTCGAGCACGGTCGGCCAGTCGGCTTCGGTTAATGTAAGCTGCTGTTCATCCAGCCATTTGAGCAACAGCAGCAGATTGACATTGCCGTTATGGCTATTTTGCAATCGTAAGCACGCCTCTTTCACCTCGCGTACACTGTAATACTGCAAACTGAATTGCCAGAGTCTTTCCAGTGTTAATCTTGGTTTGGCGTGCTCATCATTCATTTAACCGTTGAACTCCCGTTCCATCTCTTCCAAGGTTTCCTGCTCGGCCATCCATTCTAGCTCGACTTGCTCTAGCTCGGATTTGGCGGCGGCTTGCTTAGCCAACACCTCAGTCAGTGTCGCTTTATTCTGTGCTTCGTACAGTGAGGTGTCCGACAATTGTGCTTCCATCTCACCGACAACGTGGTTCAACTTATCGAGTTTCTCTTCTAACTGTGTCAGCTTTTTGCGAATTGGCGCAGTGAGCTTGCGAAAATCTGCTTCACGACGCTTTTGTTCTTTTTTCGCAGCAGCACTGTTAGCGCTATTCGCGGTATTGGTCGGTTGGGCTTCTTTGCGTTCTGCTTTTTGCTGATCGGTTAGCCATTTGTAGTAGTCATTCAAGTCACCATCAAACGGGCCGACTTGGTGATCATGTACTAAATAGAGATCATCGGTGGTGGCACGCAGCAAGTAGCGATCATGGCTGACGATCACCATTGCGCCTTCATAGCTTTGCAGCGCAAGCGTCAGTGCTTGACGCATATCCAAATCCAGATGGTTGGTGGGTTCGTCGAGCAGCAGTAAGTTGGGCTTTTGCCACACAATCAGCGCCAGCACTAAACGGGCTTTTTCACCGCCAGAGAAGGGCGCGACTTTTTCGAGCGCTTTATCGCCATGGAAACCAAAGCTGCCTAAGTAGTTACGCAGTTCCAGCTCATTTTTGTCTGGCGCGATTTGCATCATGTGTTGTAGAGGTGTTTCTTCCGGATGCAGCGTTTCCAACTGATGCTGCGCAAAGTAGCCAATTTTCACCCCTTGCGAGTAAGTGCAGTCACCCGATTGAGGCTTGAGCTCACCCGAGAGCAGTTTAATCAAGGTTGATTTACCTGCACCGTTGCGACCAAGCAAACCGATACGACTGCCCGGCACCAGGTTGAGGCGGATTTTCTCAAGGATTAAGTTATCGCCGTAGCCAGCCGAGACTTGATCCATCATCAGGATCGGGTTAGGTAGTGCAGCGGGTTCACGAAATTCAAAACTGAATGGGTTATCAAACTGGGCGGGCAGCACTTTTTCCATCCGTTCCAGCGCTTTGATCCGGCTTTGTGCTTGGCGAGCTTTAGAAGCTTTATAGCGGAAGCGATCAATGTAGCTTTGCATGTGCGCCATCTGCTTTTGTTGCTTTTGATAGATGGCTTGTTGCTGAAGCATTTTTTGCGCGCGCTGAGTTTCAAACGACGAGTAGTTCCCCGTGTATTCATTCAGCGTCTGATTTTCAATATGCACAATGCGATTGACGATCGGGTCGAGGAAATCGCGGTCATGCGAAATCAGGATCAGCGTTCCGGGGTAGCTTTGCAGCCAACGCTCCAGCCACATGACGGCATCCAAATCCAAGTGGTTGGTCGGTTCGTCGAGCAGCAGTAAGTCAGAGCGACAAATCAGTGCTTGCGCCAAGTTCAAACGCATTCGCCAACCACCAGAAAATTGGGTCAGACTCCAGCTCATCTGTTCTTGTGTAAAGCCTAAGCCGTCAAGTAACTCAGAGGCTCGGGCGCGAATGCTATAACCACCTACCATCTCGATTTTGCCATGCAGATCGGCCACTTTGGTGCCGTTGTCTGCCGCTTCGGCTTCTATCAATTGGCGTTCTAGTTCGCGATATTCGCGATCGCCATCGATCACGTATTCCAGCGCACTGCGATCCAGAGCGGGGGTTTCCTGCGCTACCCAAGCAAGTTCCCAGTAGGCGGGTTTGCTGAAGGAGCCTGCATCAATAGTCAGTTCATCTTTCAGTAATGCAAACAGGGTGGATTTACCACAACCGTTTTTACCCACTAAACCCACTTTGTCGCCGGGATGAATGGTTGCCGAAGCTTGCTCAAGGAGCGGTTTTCCGCCGCGCAGTAGCTGAATCTCAGAGAAGGTAATCATAAAAATCGTTTTATCGCCCGTTGAATTTTCGCCCGGAATAGTAGGAGGAATAAGGATAAATGTCGATCATTATACAAATTGGGTTATGATGCTTAGTAACGGATTAGTAACAAATAAGCGGAGTGCGCAACTTGGTCAACCGAGAGCAAACGAAAGCCAAAGTGTTGGTGGTGTATGCGCACCCCGATCCACAAAACTCCGTTGCCAATAAGGTGATGATTGAACACATTGCGGATTTAGAGCATGTATCGATTGTCGACCTCTACGCCACTTACCCCAATTTCTTTATTGATGTGCATGTCGAACAGCAACGCCTGCGTGAGCATGATGTGCTGGTATTGCAGCATCCACTGTACATGTATTCCTGCCCTGCGCTCTTGAAAGAGTGGATCGATCGCGTTCTGAGTAAAGGCTTTGCTTTCGGTAAAAATAGCGCGCTGAAAGGTAAATTGTGGCGTAGCGTGATCACCACTGGTGGCAACCATACCGCTTATGATCAACGCGGTTATAACCGTTATCCGCTCAATGAAATCCTGCAGCCGTTTGAACTCAGTGCCGCTTTGTGTCAGATGGATTGGGTAGAGCCTTTGGTGCTCTACTGGTCACGCAACATCAGTGATGAAGAGCGTGAGCAGCATGCGCGGCGCTATCGGCAATGGTTACAAGAGATCGCCCACTGGCAAGGAGAGCCCTATGACGCCACTGACCAGTGATTTTCTCAGTAGCAGCGTGGTGTTTCTGGCCGCCGCAGTGATTGCAGTACCCATAGCGCAACGAGCTGGATTAGGTTCCGTGCTTGGCTATTTGTTGGCGGGGGTGGCGATTGGTCCATGGGGATTGGGCTTAATCCGCGATGTGGAAGCCATCATGCACTTTGCCGAGTTTGGTGTGGTGCTCCTACTTTTTCTGATTGGTTTAGAACTGAACCCGAAAAAACTGTGGAATTTGCGTGGGCCAATTTTAGGTCTGGGCGGTGCGCAGGTTGTGGTGACGACCGCAGTGCTCGCCAGTGTGGCTCATTTACTTGGGCTGAGTTGGCAAGGTGCTTTAGTGATTGGTATGGGGCTGGCACTCTCTTCAACCGCGATTGCGCTACGCGTGATAGAAGAACATGAGCTTACCCACACCGAAGCTGGACATTCAGGGTTCGCTGTACTGCTTTTTCAAGATATTGCCGTTATTCCCATGTTGGCTCTGCTGCCGATTCTTGCGGGTAACAGCAGTGGTGATTGGCTGAGTGCACTCTGGATGATGGGCGGGATCGCTGCTTTACTGCTGG
>NZ_AOMO01000030.1 GCF_000338875.1 Vibrio mimicus CAIM 602
TGTTTGCACTGTGCTCTACAGACATCACTTATCTACCACTTGATGAACTTRGTACGGGGAGTTCTAACAGAAAGAATTTTTAGAGGACAGATCCGAGACGGTAATCACACTTCGTTGTGCCTTATCCAAATGTTGCTAAATCATTGAATCACTTGTGCTCCAAGCGCTAAAGATAGGGTGTGAAATAAAATCATTGCAATGCAAACGTTTGCTATTTTTTCCTTTGTTGCTGCACTAAAAGGTGCGCGGTAGAATCGGCGCTCCTTTCATCCCAGAACCCAAGTAACCCTTATGAAATTTCCTGGCCAACGCAAATCTAAGCATTATTTTCCGGTTCACGCGCGTGATCCTCTCGTGATTCAAGCGCAAGAAAATAAGAAGATGTCGCGCACTCATATTATCGGTATTGATCAAACGTTGGTGGATATTGAGGCCAAGGTGGATTCAGATTTGATCGAGCGTTATGGTCTGAGTAAGGGACACTCATTAGTGATCGATGATCAAGCTGCAGAAGCTTTATATAACGAATTAAAAGATCAGCGTTTAATTACTAATGAATATGCAGGTGGAACCATAGGAAATACGCTGCACAATTATTCAGTATTAGCTGATGACCGTTCAACACTGCTCGGTGTTATGAGCCAGGATATTAAGATTGGCAGCTACGGCTATCGCTACCTATGCAACACTTCTAGCCGTATGGATCTCAATTATTTACAAGGTGTAGAAGGTGCAATTGGCCGCTGTTTTGCTTTGATTACCGAAGATGGTGAACGCACTTTCGCGATCAGCGAAGGGCAGATGAACCAATTACGTCCAGAAAGTATTCCTGAAAAAATATTTACCAGTGCATCTGCATTAGTTATTACGGCTTATTTAGTACGTTGTAAAGAAGGCGACCCTATGCCTGAAGCAACGATGCGTGCAATTGAATATGCAAAAAAATATGATGTTCCAGTGGTATTAACTCTAGGTACCAAATTTGTTATTCAGGATGATCCTAAATTCTGGCAAGACTTTTTACGTGATCATGTCACTGTTGTTGCGATGAATGAAGATGAAGCATTAGCATTAACGGGAGAAAGCGATCCACTAGCGGCCTCTGATAAAGCATTGGATTGGGTAGATTTAGTGTTATGTACTGCTGGCCCTGTTGGTTTATTTATGGCTGGATATACAGAAGATTCAGCGAAGCGTGAAACCTCATTACCATTATTACCAGGTTCAGTTGCGGAATTTAACCGTTATGAATTTAGTCGACCAGCACGTAAAGAGAGTTGTATAAATCCTATCCGTGTTTATTCACATATTTCACCATATATGGGTGGCCCGGAGAAGATAAAAAATACTAATGGTGCAGGTGACGCAGCATTATCGGCCTTGTTGCATGATATGGCGGCAAATAAATACCACAAAGAAAATGTACCTAACTCAAGTAAGCATCAACATGAGTTTTTAACTTATTCCTCATTTTCTCAAGTTTGCAAATACTCTAATCGTGCGAGTTACGAAGTATTGGCTCAGCATTCTCCACGTCTTTCACGTGGTCTTCCTGAACGGGAAGATAGTCTTGAAGAAGCGTATTGGGAAAGATAATAAAAAGGCTCCTTCGGGAGCCTTTTTTGTATAGGTAATTTGCAATCTAAATTACAGAGCAAATTCTTCCAGAGACTTACCTTCATCCAGTGCTTTTTGGATCGCTGAAGGAGTACGGCCTTGGCCTGTCCAAGTCTTTTCTTCACCGTTGGTGTCGATGTACTTGTATTTCGCAGGGCGAGGAGCACGTTTGCCTTTTGCTTTAGTTTTAGTTTCGCCTGAAAGTGCAGAAATAAGCGCTTCTAGGTCAATACCATCTTTAGCAATTTGTTCAGCAATCGCTGCCAATTTTGCTTCTTGTTCTGCACGAGCTGCAATTTCTTCAGCTTCTGCTTCTTTACGCTCTTGAACTACGATAGTTAATTTATCTAAAGCTTCTTCAAGTTGCTCAATAGTCAGTTCACGCGCATAAGCACGTAGGCTACGAATATTTAATAAAGTCTTAGTGATTTCCGACATTACCATTTCCTGTTCACAATTTGGATAACGATTTAATAATAAACCTAGCTTATAATACTGACAAGTTTCCGGTGCAAATATTAAGTCAAAATAGTAAGAAAGTAAAAATATAAAAATAAATTAGATCTTTTTTTCTTAGTTTTTTGAAAAAACATCTGAGCATATAAAAGTAGCTGCACGAAACTTATCACACAGACAAATAATATTAGAAGCATATATCAAGAGTTGATGCGTTTTTATGAAATAAGTTTCTATCAAATGATTGTTATGTGAGCTGTGCCACTTGTTTTTCCTATCTATGCCTAGTTGCATTGATAATTTTGTTAAGTAGAATATCTCTCACCTAATGCGAAAAACGTCCGAAACTGAACCAAATGAGTTGGTCGGTTAGGGTAAATTTTTTCGCCGTAGAGGAGCGGTTACGAAGAGTATCCACAATTGGGGTGATGCCAATGAGTTGTGGGGAAAGGCGTTGTCGCCGAAGTCAACTTGCCGATCAAAGCAGTTGGCTGGGGTTGCATCAAACAGGTGTAACACTGCCATAGTCTATATTGTTGTTAAACTATGGAGCGCTACTGTAGGGTTGGGTGAAGTGTTCGCTTCCCTTTCGCTTAGTTCAACATAAATTAAGTTGACATGAAGTCGCTTAGTTTGTCTGCAGTAGATCTCTAACCATTTTTTACTGGTTTAGGAAGATCATGAATTTAATCGATTTTGCTTCTTCGCCACTCTCAGTTTTACCACCGTTAGTGGCATTGAGCTTGGCTATCGTTACTCGCCGTGTATTACTTTCTCTTGGTGTGGGTATTTTCTTAGGTGCTTTACTGTTGGCTGATTATTCTGTCGGTCAATCTGTGCAATATATTGCAACCCAAGTTGGCAGTGTGTTTGTTAAAGAAGGTGCCATTAATGCTTGGAATATGAGCATTGTGGGTTTCTTACTTTTACTTGGCATGATGACAGCGTTGTTGACTCTGTCTGGCGGCACTCGCGCTTTTGCTCAATGGGCCCAGATTCGGGTGAAAAGCAAACGTGGCTCAAAACTGTTAGCGGCATTTTTAGGCGTATTCATTTTTGTTGACGACTATTTTAATAGCCTAGCCGTAGGGTCTATTGCCCGTCCTGTGACTGATCGCTTTTACGTTTCTCGCGCTAAGCTGGCCTACATTCTGGATTCAACAGCCGCTCCAATGTGTGTTGTGATGCCAGCATCAAGCTGGGGCGCTTATATCATGACCATCATCGGCGGGATTTTGGTATCGCATGGCATTGAGGAGTATTCAGCATTAGGCGCTTATCTACGTTTAGTGCCGATGAACTTCTACGCGATTTTTGCTTTGTTGATGGTGTTTGCTGTGGTGTGGTTCCAAATGGATATCGGCCAAATGCGCAAACATGAGATTGCAGCTTCTCAAGGGCGAGGCTTTGAAGAAGATTCAAGCACGGATACCAAAGAAGCGCATGAACTGAATGAAGAGCTCGACATTCATGAAAGTGAACGTGGTACCGTTTTAGATTTGGTTTTGCCTATTGTTTTCCTTGTTGTCGCAACAATTAGCGCCATGATTTGGACTGGTGCCAATGCGTTAGCTGAAAGCGGCCAATCGTTTAATATTCTCGGTGCTTTTGAAAATACCAATGTCGGTAACTCACTGGTTTATGGTGGTTTAGTCGGTTTGGCCATGGCGTTTGTGACCGTGCTACGCCAAAAGCTAGCGGTAACAGAGATTGCAAACACGCTGTGGATTGGCGCGAAATCTATGTTTGGTGCGATTTTAATCCTGATTTTTGCGTGGACGATCGGTTCTGTAATTGGCGACATGAAAACCGGTGCGTATCTCTCTTCACTGGTACAAGGCAATATTGATCCACATTGGCTTCCTGTGATTCTGTTTGTTCTGTCAGGTGCAATGGCATTCTCGACAGGTACTTCATGGGGCACTTTTGGCATTATGCTGCCGATTGCGGGTGACATGGCGGGAGCAACCGATATTGCTCTCATGCTGCCAATGCTTGGTGCAGTGCTTGCTGGTTCAGTATTTGGTGACCACTGCTCGCCGATTTCCGATACCACCATCCTGTCATCGACAGGTGCGCGCTGTCACCACATTGACCACGTTGCAACACAGCTGCCGTATGCATTAGCAGTCGCATTCGTTTCTGCCATTGGGTATGTAGTGTTGGGTATTTTCGCTTCTTTGTGGCTTGCGTTGGCAGCAGCATCAGTATCTTTCGTGGTGGTGTGCATAATTTTTGCAGCTCTATCCAAAGCTAAAGTAGGGAAGCAAGTGTCTGTGTGACACAGAGCATCTTAACTGATTGAATGGAGGTCTTTGGACCTCCTTTTTTGTGTTCAAAAAAGTTGTCATGAAAAAATAACCAGAAAAGTATCAATTTGTGGTTGAAAAAAAAAACTCAGCTTGGTTAGTGTGAACGAAGTTCTCAAAAAGATAGAAAGTAACTAAGTATGCGTAATTTCGTAATGAACATTCATCACCATCATCATCCTAAGGTGTCTTTCGGGAGATGTACGCATACCCGGGGGACAGGAATCTCCCGGAGTTGAAATCAGAGCCATAAAAAGATTCTAACCCTCGGGAGACCAAACTCTCGAGGGTTTTTCGTTTTAGGCTTTGAAAAAATTAATAAATTCAACAAATTGCAAAGGAAGAATGGCATGCAAACACAACGACTGAGAATCGCGGTACAGAAGAAAGGCCGCCTGAGCCAAGAGTGTCAGGAACTGCTGAAAAAATGCGGTGTGAAATTCAACATCATGGGGGAGCGTTTAGTGGTTCATTCACTCAACATGCCAATCGACCTGTTGTTGGTTCGTGATGATGACATTCCTGGGCTGATCATGGATGGAGTAGTGGATTTAGGTTTTGTCGGTGAAAACGTACTTGAAGAAGCGCGTTTAGATCGCCTAGCGCTCAATCAACGCAACGAATTCACTACACTGCGTCGTATGGATTTTGGTGGTTGCCGTTTGTCGATTGCTATTGAAAAAGATGCACAGTACCTCGGCCCTCAGGATTTGAATGGCAAGCGCATTGCCACCACCTATCCACAACTGCTTAAAGCCTATATGAATCGCCAGGGCGTGGATTTCAGTACCTGTATGTTGACGGGGTCAGTTGAAGTTGCACCGCGCGCAGGTTTGGCAGATGCGATTGCGGATCTCGTCTCCACTGGCGCGACCTTGGAAGCTAACGGTCTCAAAGAAGTGGAAGTGATTTTTGAATCCAAAGCGACTCTTATTCAACGCCCAGGGGCTTTTGCTGCCGATAAAGCCGCGCTGATCGATAAACTCCTCACTCGCATGCACGGTGTGCAACAAGCGAAAGAATCCAAATACATCATGCTGCACGCACCGGTAGAAAAATTGGCTCAAATCAAAACCTTGTTGCCCGGAGCGGAAGACCCAACTGTGTTGCCTTTGTCAGCAGACAAATCCAAAGTGGCGGTTCACATGGTGAGTTCAGAAAACCTGTTTTGGGAAACCATGGAACAGCTGAAAGCCCTCGGTGCTAGCTCAATTCTGGTATTACCGATTGAAAAAATGATGGAGTAAGGCGATGAGAACCGTTGTTTGGCAATCGTTGAGTGAAGCTCAGCAAGAATCGATTTTAGAACGCCCTGCTATTACTGAAGGGGCAAACATCACCGCCGCAGTTGCACAAGTGATTGCGAAAGTGCGCAGTGAGGGTGATGCAGCACTGTTTGAATTAACTGAAAAATTTGATCGCGTAAAACCTGCTTCACTGCGTGTTTCTCGTGAAGAAATGGATGCCGCGGCCGCACGTTTGTCGGAAACGATGAAACAGGCACTTGAACAGGCTTACAACAACATCAGCAAATTCCACAAGGCACAAAAAGCGCAGCCAATCAAAGTGGAAACCATGCCCGGAGTGGTGTGTGAACAAGTGACTCGCCCGATCAATAAAGTGGGTCTGTATATTCCGGGTGGTAGCGCGCCGCTACCATCAACCGTGCTAATGCTTGGTGTGCCTGCACAAATTGCAGGCTGCCGTAAAGTGGTGCTTTGCTCACCGCCCCCGATTGCTGATGAAATTCTCTACGTCGCTAAACTGTGTAACATCGATGAGGTGTACAACTTAGGGGGCGGTCAAGCGATCGCCGCTATGGCTTATGGCACGGAAACGGTCACTAAAGTCGACAAAATTTTTGGCCCCGGGAACGCCTATGTGACGGAAGCAAAACGCCAAGTGAGTAACGATTTCCGCGGCGCAGCGATTGATATGCCAGCTGGCCCATCTGAAGTATTGGTGATTGCCGATGAGACGGCGGATGCCGATTTTATTGCCGCCGATCTACTCAGTCAGGCGGAGCACGGCCCAGATTCACAGGTGGTGCTGGTGACGCCATCTCCTGTGTTAGCCGATCAAGTGACGGACGCGGTACAACAGCAGCTTAAAGTGCTGTCGCGCGCCAGTATTGCTGAAAAAGCTTTGGCTTCCAGTCTGATCATTATTGCTGAATCACTCACCCAAGCGGTGTCAATTTCTAACTACTACGGCCCTGAGCACTTGATTGTGCAGACGCGCAACCCGCGTGAGTTGGTTCCACTGCTCGATAACGCCGGCTCCATTTTCCTTGGCGACTGGTCACCCGAATCGGTAGGCGATTACGCTTCTGGTACCAACCATGTGTTGCCGACTTACGGTTACACCCGCACTTATTCCAGCTTAGGTTTGGCTGATTTCAGCAAACGCATGACAGTGCAAGAGCTGACAGCCGATGGCTTGCAATTGCTCGCGCCAACTGTGGTAACGATGGCGGAAGCGGAAGGGTTAGACGCGCATAAACGTGCGGTTACGATTCGAGTAGAAAAATTACAGAAGGCTCAATAAATTATGGAAAAACTGGCTCGTCAACAAATTCAGGCGTTAACCCCATACCTTTCTGCGCGTCGTATTGGTGGTAGTGGTGATGTTTGGCTCAATGCCAACGAATCGCCTTTCAATAACGAATACAAAACCGATTTTGCGCGCCTTAATCGTTACAGTGATTGCCAACCTAAGGCGATGATCCAAGCTTACGCTAATTACGCTGGAGTACAGCCGGAGCAAGTGCTGACTTCGCGCGGCGCGGATGAAGGGATTGAGCTTTTGATCCGTGCTTTCTGCGAACCCAATCAGGACGCGATTCTGTTTTGCCCTCCAACCTATGGCATGTACGCGATCAGTGCAGAAACCTTTGGTGTTGAGCGCAAAAAAGTGCCGTTGACGGTCGATTGGCAACTCGATTTACCGAGCATCGAAGCCAATCTGGATCGCGTCAAATTGGTGTTTGTGTGTAGCCCCAATAACCCGACCGGGAACTTGGTGAAACGTGCCGACATCATCAAACTGCTTGAGATGACCAAAGATCGCGCCATTGTGGTGATGGATGAAGCCTACATCGATTTCTGCCCAGAAGCGTCGACGGTTGATTTGCTCGCCCAATATCCGAACTTGGCGATTCTACGCACGCTATCTAAAGCCTTTGCTTTGGCGGGGCTACGTTGTGGCTTCACGCTTGCCAATGCTGAACTCATCAATGTACTGCTCAAAGTAATTGCACCCTATCCGGTGCCGGTTCCTGTCGCTGAAATCGCGGTGCAAGCCTTGTCTGAAGCAGGTCTAGCTCGCGCGAAATACCAAGTGCTGGATCTCGGCGCGAATCGAGCTTACCTACAAGTGGGGCTTTCTATGGTTCCGGGAGTGCAGGTCTTTGAAGGATGGGGTAACTACCTGTTGGTGAAATTTCCTGATGGCAATGCGCTATTTAAAGCAGCGTGGGAACACGGAATTATTTTGCGTAATTCGCCGATTGAAAATTGTGTGCGCATTAGTGTTGGCAATCGCGAAGAGTGTGAAAAAACCGTCGCGTTCATTCGTAACTACTACCAGTAATTTTGTTTACAGCAGCTCGCAGTGCGGGCTGCTGATGAAAAGGACATTCTTGTGAGCAAACAACAAAAAATTCTTTTTATCGACCGCGACGGCACCTTAATTGTTGAGCCGCCAGTGGATTTCCAAGTCGACCGTTTAGATAAACTCAAACTTGAGCCTTATGTGATCCCAAGCCTGCTCAAGCTACAAGAGGCGGGCTATCGCTTAGTGATGGTGACCAATCAGGATGGTTTAGGTACTTCAAGCTACCCGCAAGCGGATTTCGATGCGCCACATGACATGATGATGGACATTTTTGAATCGCAAGGCGTTAAGTTTGATGATGTGCTGATTTGCCCGCACTTTGAACGTGATAACTGCTCGTGCCGCAAACCGAAACTTGGCTTGGTCAAAGAGTATCTGCAAGGTGGCAAAGTCGATTTCAAATCGTCAGCCGTGATTGGCGATCGCATGACCGATCTGCAACTGGCGGAAAATATGGCGATTCGCGGTATTCAATACCACCCACAAACCATGGGGTGGCTGGATATCGTTAAAGATCTCACCACCAAGCCACGTGTTGCCCAAGTGGTGCGTAAAACCAAAGAGACTGATATTCAGGTTCTTGTCAATCTTGACCAAACTGGCGGCAACCAAATTGAAACGGGTTTGGGCTTTTTTGATCACATGCTGGATCAAATCGCGACCCACGGTGGTTTCCAACTGCAACTGAAAGTGGTGGGCGATCTGCACATTGATGATCACCACACAGTGGAAGATACCGCATTGGCACTAGGGCAAGCACTGCGTGAAGCACTGGGTGACAAACGTGGTATTGGACGCTTTGGTTTCACATTGCCGATGGATGAGTGTTTGGCACAGTGCGCGTTGGATCTCTCGGGCCGTCCGTATCTGAAATTTGATGCGAGCTTTAGTCGCCCGCAAGTGGGCGATCTGTCGACTGAGATGGTGTATCACTTCTTCCGCTCATTGACCGATACCTTGGCGTGCACTCTGCACCTCTCATCCAGTGGCGACAATGATCACCACATCATTGAGAGCCTGTTTAAAGCGTTTGGGCGTACGCTGCGTCAAGCTATCACGGTGCAAGGTAATGATTTGCCGAGCAGTAAAGGGGTACTTTGATGACTCAGAATGTAGTGATTATTGATACCGGCTGCGCCAATATCTCCTCAGTCAAATTCGCCATTGAGCGATTAGGCTATGCGGTGACGATTTCGCGCGATCCGCAAGTGGTGCTTGCAGCTGACAAACTGTTTTTGCCCGGCGTTGGTACCGCGAGCGAAGCGATGAAAAACCTCACCGAGCGCGATTTGATCGAGCTAGTGAAACGGGTTGAAAAACCATTGCTTGGGATCTGTCTTGGCATGCAACTGCTTGGCAAATTGTCCGAAGAGAAAGGCCAGAAAGCCGATGACATTGTACAGTGCTTAGGGTTAGTCGATGGCGAAGTCCGTTTGATGCAAACTGGCGATCTGCCGTTGCCACACATGGGCTGGAACACGGTACAGGTCAAAGAGGGGCATCCGCTGTTTAACGGTATTGAACCTGATGCGTACTTCTACTTCGTGCACAGCTTTGCCATGCCTGTTGGCGATTACACTATTGCCCAGTGCGAGTATGGTCAGGCGTTCAGCGCAGCGATTCAAGCGGGGAACTATTACGGGGTGCAATTTCACCCTGAGCGCTCTTCAAAAGCGGGCGCTCGCTTGATTCAAAACTTTCTTGAGCTTTAGGGACAAGTGCTGGTG
Source organism: Vibrio mimicus CAIM 602 (assembly GCF_000338875.1). Lineage (GTDB taxonomy): Bacteria > Pseudomonadota > Gammaproteobacteria > Enterobacterales > Vibrionaceae > Vibrio > Vibrio mimicus. Next base: position 9,725 of record NZ_AOMO01000030.1, read on the forward strand.
AAGGCTGGCGCAATACAAGGAACAACAATGATTATTCCCGCATTAGATTTGATTGAAGGTCAGGTTGTGCGTCTGTATCAAGGTGATTACGGACAAGTGACCGAATATAAAGTAGACCCAGCGGAGCAGTTTAATTTGTACCACCAAGCTGGGGCAGGTTGGTTGCACTTAGTGGATTTAACTGGCGCGAAAAATACCGCAGCACGCCAACTGGATTTGATTGCCCGCCTGCTCGCGAGCACACCCGCCAATATTCAAATTGGTGGTGGAGTACGCAGTGAACAAGACGTGGTGGATCTGCTTGAAGCTGGCGCACAGCGCGTGGTGGTTGGCTCTACGGCGGTTAAACAGTCGCAACTGGTAAAAAGCTGGATGGAAAAATACGGTGCTGAGAAAATTGTTTTGGCGTTGGACATCAACATTGATGAGCAGGGTACGCGCAAAGTGGCGATTTCCGGCTGGCAGGAAGATTCCGGTGTGACGATCGAAGCTTTGATTGATGACTACTTAACGGTTGGCTTAAAGCACGTACTGTGTACCGATATTTCCCGAGATGGCACGCTAGCTGGCTCGAATGTTGAGCTGTATCGCGATCTCTGTCGTCAATATCCGCAAGTGCAGTTTCAATCGTCCGGTGGCATTGGTTCACTCGCCGATATCGAGGCACTGAAAGGCACAGGCGTTGCGGGTGTGATTGTCGGGCGCGCTCTATTAGATGGAAAATTTACTGCGCAGGAGGCATTCGCATGTTGGCAAAACGGATAATTCCTTGTCTGGATGTACGTGATGGACAGGTAGTGAAAGGTGTTCAGTTTCGTAACCACGAAATCATTGGTGACATTGTGCCACTGGCCAAACGTTACGCCGAAGAAGGCGCGGATGAACTGGTGTTTTACGATATTACCGCTTCTAGTGATGGCCGCGTGGTCGATAAAAGCTGGGTCGCGAGAGTAGCGGAAGTGATCGACATTCCTTTCTGTGTCGCGGGTGGGATCAAATCGGCGCAAGATGCGGCGAAAATCTTGGAATTTGGTGCAGATAAAGTCTCGATTAACTCGCCTGCACTGGCGAATCCACAACTGATCACCGATCTTGCGGATCGCTTTGGCGTGCAATGCATAGTAGTTGGCATCGACTCTTATTTCGATAAAGAGACTGGTCAATATCAGGTTTATCAGTTTACCGGTGATGAAAGCCGCACCCGTGCCACGCAGTGGCAGACTTGCGATTGGGTGCAAGAGGTGCAAAAGCGCGGCGCTGGGGAAATTGTACTGAACATGATGAACCAAGATGGTGTGCGCAATGGTTATGATCTTGAGCAGCTCAATTTAGTGCGCTCGGTGTGCCGAGTTCCGCTGATCGCCTCCGGTGGTGCAGGCGCGATGGAACATTTCGCGCAAGCCTTTACTCAAGCGAACGTCGATGGTGCCTTAGCCGCTTCGGTTTTTCACAAACAGATCATCAATATCGGTGAACTCAAGCAGTATCTAAAACAACAAGGAATTGAGGTGAGACGATGAATCCAGCAAGCTCATTTGCCACGCTAACCGATCGTATTGATTGGCAGAAAGTCGATGGACTCGTGCCAGCCATTGTGCAGGATTTTCAGTCCAGCCAAGTCTTAATGATGGGGTATATGAACCCTGAGGCGTTACAAAAAACCCTCGATACTCAACAAGTGACCTTTTTCTCGCGCAGCAAACAGCGTTTGTGGACTAAGGGGGAAACCTCAGGTCATGTGTTGCAACTGAAAAACATCGCGCTGGATTGTGACCAAGATACACTACTGGTGAAAGTGAACCCGATTGGCCCAACCTGCCACACTGGCACCGTGACTTGTTGGGATGGTGATGCACAAGAAGAGTCACAAATGGTTTGGCTTCATCAGTTGGAACAGCTGTTGGCAGCGCGCAAAAATGCTGATCCCAGTTCTTCTTACACGGCCTCTTTGTATGCGCGTGGCACCAAACGCATTGCGCAGAAAGTGGGTGAAGAAGGGGTTGAAGTCGCGTTGGCGGCGACGGCAGGGGATAAGGAGGAGCTGATTTGCGAATCCGCCGACTTGATGTACCACTTGCTAGTGTTGCTGCAAGAGCAAGGCTTAGCCATGAATGATGTGATCAATAAGCTTAAAGAACGCCATAAGTAATTGGTAGAAGAGTTTATCCAATCCAACAATAACGCCCCATTATTGGGGCGTTATAGCCTTCCTACTTAAAGCTGCAGCGGTGTTGGCTGCATTCATTCACCCCAATCACATAGTGTATCTATGCTCATGGGGATTCACTCATTTCCCGCCTACCTGCAACTCCAAGTGGTTTGGCTGTATATATCGGTTATTAATCAGAGTGTTAAAGAGTCACTTCACGCCACTCGCCGGGCTGCAAATCACCCAAGTTCCAATCGCCCATGGAGTAACGAATTAAACGTAGAGTCGGGAAACCGATGTGCGCAGTCATGCGTCGCACTTGGCGATTACGCCCTTCCATCAAGGTAATGGCTAACCATGTGGTAGGAATCGCAGCGCGAAAACGCACCGGGGGATTGCGTGGCCATAGCTCTGGCTCGGACATGATGTCTACTTTCGCCGGTAAAGTCGGGCCATCTTTTAAGGTCACTCCGTGGCGCAATGCCTCAAGGTCGCTCTCTTGTGGTACTCCTTCAACTTGCACCCAGTAGGTTTTTGGCGCTTTGGATTGAGGCTGAGTCAGTCTGGCCTGCAAAATCCCATCATTGGTTAAAATGAGTAGTCCTTCACTATCACGATCCAAACGGCCTGCTGCGTAGACATCCTTAATTGGGATGTAGTCGGCCAAGGTTTTTCTTCCGTCCCCATCGGTAAATTGGCTTAAAGTGTCATAAGGTTTATTAAACAGGACCACTTTACGCTCACTGGGTGAAATCGCGCGTTTGGGTGAGGTGATGTCGTTAGACGTAGCTCTTTTCTTGGCTGAGAAGCTTTTCTTGCCCGATGTGGTATGAGGGCGAGCGGTGTTTTTTGTCGTCCTCTGTTTAAAATGCGACTTTCGTTGAGCAGGGGAAGAAGAGGCGGTGTCGCTGGGTGAGCGAGATGACATGTTAAGCACCTTGCAAAAATGTAAATAAACTGTGTTTGAAAGTTTTCCGCAGGGGCGATATCGGCTATCATTTGCGCGCCCTGGAAAAGGTTTAGCGAACAAGATAATAGACTATTGTCTTCAATTTGTTTAATTATAAATACCTTCACTCAGGACGAGCTCGAAGGCGGCTCAACGTCATTCGAACACAGGATTTGCAAGAGTGAGAAGATCGTACTCAGGTTGAGGGGATGTCGCCGACTTGAGAACGGACAGTCACACAGTGTCATTGCATCCGATGGTGCTGTTAGAACAGATAGGGAAAGTTCATGCCTACAAATAAACCTACAATTATTTATACCATCACTGACGAAGCCCCGGCATTAGCCACGTATTCATTACTTCCAATTATTCAATCATTTACTGCTTCTTCAGGCATTGACGTAGAAACACGCGATATTTCATTAGCTGGTCGTATTCTGGCTAATTTCCCTGAGCATTTGACCGAAGAACAACGTATCGGTGATGCGTTAACCGAACTGGGTGAACTGGCGCAAACGCCAGAAGCCAACATCATCAAACTGCCCAATATTTCAGCTTCTATTCCACAGCTCAAAGCGGCAATTAAAGAACTGCAAGACAAAGGCTACGCACTGCCAAATTACCCAGAAGAACCAAGCAGCTACGAAGAAGAAGCGATCAAAGCGACTTATGACAAGATCAAGGGCAGTGCGGTAAACCCAGTTTTACGTGAAGGTAACTCAGATCGTCGTGCACCCGCATCGGTGAAAAACTACGCCAAGAAAAACCCGCACTCAATGGGCGCTTGGAGTAAGGATTCTAAATCTCATGTTGCGAGCATGAATGATAAAGATTTCTTTGGTAGTGAAAAGTCAGTCACGGTCAGTGGTGCAACTAAAGTTGCGATTGAGTTTGTGGGTAAAGATGGTGCGGTGAAAGTGCTGAAAAAGCCATTTGCGCTGCAAGATAAAGAAATCATCGATACCAGCGTGATGAGCAAAAAAGCGCTGATTGCTTTCTTTGAAAAAGAAATCGCGGATGCGAAAGCACAAGACGTGCTGTTCTCACTGCACATGAAAGCGACCATGATGAAAGTCTCGGATCCGTGATCTTCGGTCATGCGGTGAAGGTGTACTACAAAGCGGTTTTTGATAAGTATGGCCAACTGTTCGATCAACTGGGTGTGGACGTCAATAACGGCTTAGGTGATGTTTACGCGAAAATTCAATCGCTACCAGAAGCGCAACGCGCAGAGATTGAGGCGGCGATTCAAGCAGTGTATGCCACTCAACCTCCTCTAGCTATGGTGGACTCTGATCGCGGCATTACCAACCTGCATGTACCAAGCGATGTGATTGTCGATGCGTCAATGCCAGCGATGATCCGCACTTCTGGCCAAATGTGGGGCCCAGATGGTAAGCAGAAAGATACCAAAGCGACGATTCCAGATCGCTGCTACGCGGGTGTTTATCAAACTGTTATCGATTTCTGTAAACAGAACGGCGCATTTGATCCAACCACAATGGGCAGTGTGCCAAACGTTGGCTTGATGGCGCAAAAAGCAGAAGAATACGGCTCACACGATAAGACCTTTATTCTTGATGCTGAAGGTGTCGTGCGTGTGATTGATGAAGCGGGTAAAGTGCTGCTGGAGCAAACTGTCGAAGCTGGCGATATCTTCCGTATGTGTCAGGTAAAAGATGCCCCTATCCAAGATTGGGTAAAACTGGCAGTGACTCGTGCTCGTGCTTCAGGCACACCAGCAGTATTCTGGCTTGATCCAGAGCGTGCACATGATGCGGAACTGATCAAGAAAGTGAATCAGTATCTACCAAATCACGATACATCAGGCTTGGAAATCAAGATTCTGTCACCAGTTGAAGCAACACAATACTCACTTGTGCGTATGAAGGCAGGACAAGATACCATTTCCGTAACGGGCAACGTGCTGCGTGATTACTTGACTGACTTATTCCCAATCCTTGAGTTGGGTACTTCAGCTAAAATGCTTTCCATCGTTCCACTGATGAATGGCGGTGGCTTGTTTGAAACGGGCGCGGGCGGTTCTGCACCGAAACACGTTCAGCAAGTACAAAAAGAGAACCACTTGCGTTGGGATTCACTGGGTGAGTTTTTGGCGTTGGCCGCTTCTTTGGAACATCTGAGTGTGGTTACTGGCAATCGCAAAGCGCAAGTGTTGGCAGATGCCCTAGACAAAGCGACTGGTAAGTTCCTCGATATGAACAAATCGCCTTCACGTCGTGTGGGTGAAATCGACAACCGTGGTAGCCATTTCTATCTTGCGACTTACTGGGCACAAGCGCTGGCTGAACAAACGGCAGATGCTGATCTAGCGGCTGAATTTGCTCCAATTGCAAAACAGTTGGAAGAAAAAGAAGCACAGATTGTTGCTGAGCTTAATGGTGCACAAGGTAAGCCTGCTGATTTAGGTGGTTATTATGCGCCTGAATTTGCTAAAGCATCTCAGCTAATGCGTCCTAGCGCGACATTTAACGCTGTGATTGACCGTTAATTTGTACATACGCTAGCCTAAAACAAAACCCGCCAAAATTGGCGGGTTTCTATTTTTGTGCTGATCAAAATTGAAGCACAATTGGTGTGGCAGTTAACCTATTATTTAGCTAGTTGTCCCTCGATCGGCACAACGCAGCTGGCATGGTATCCCTTAGGTCCTTGCTCCACCTGATAAGAAACCTGTTGACCGGCTTTGAGTGTACGGTATCCGTCCATTTGAATGGTTGAGTAATGAGCGAAAATATCTCCGTCTTCACCTTCTGGGCAAATAAAACCGAAGCCTTTGGCATTATTAAACCATTTCACTGTACCTGTAGCCATGCTATACATCCCTCATGCATTTTATAACTGATGTTTTAAGAGAAACTTCATTGTGTTAAATGACGTTGATGAGTTCTCAAAAGTGAATAGCGATTCAGCCTATGCTTAACGTTAGTCACTAATTGACCAATTTAGACGATGATTGAACGCAGTCAATAGGACTAACGTATAAAAGCACACAGTTTTATATGAAAACTCAATTTTGCAATTGCAATTATATGAATTTGTCATTTGCAAATCGCGAAGCAAATTATAAGTAAGATTGCATATTGGTGCTGTTAAATTAAGCAATCGCGTCATTCGTGATCGTCATTCGCAATGTTTTATTTGCAGCGTTACAATTGCTGCATTAGTCTCTAAGTAAGGGGCGAAATTCGTTGAAGTGCGAATTTAATAAGCGAGTCCAAATGGCTAGTTTTACAGCACTTTATAGTTGAATTCTCTGTAAGAAGTCCTCAAATACTGAAGTGTCATGAGTAAAAATTTTGAATGGATCTCTCCAGACCTTGATTTGCTGGAGAAAGAAAAAACGGCAGTTAAGCCACCATCCATGTACCACGTTGTATTAAACAATGATGATTACACGCCGATGGACTTTGTAATTGAGATTCTTGAGCGCTTTTTCTCTATGGATATTGAGAGGGCGACACAAGTGATGCTCAAAGTGCATTACGAAGGAAAAGCAATATGTGGCACGTTTACTGCAGAAGTTGCAGAGACGAAAGTCGCTCAAGTTACGATGTACTCAAGGGAAAATGAGCATCCACTCTTGTGCACGATGGAGCAGGCATAACGTCTGCCAAACAACGTGGTTGTTCCTTAAGGAGGCCTTATGCTTAACAAAGAATTAGAGTCGAGTCTAAACGGCGCGTTCGCTCGGGCGCGAGACAAAAGACATGAATTTATGACCGTCGAGCACCTCCTACTTGCATTGTTGGAAAACGATGCAGCGCGGGAAGCCCTGTTAGCCTGTCAAGCCGATATCGATGTATTGCGTCGTGAACTGGACACCTTCATTGACCAGACAACGCCACTCATCCCCAAAAACGATGAAACCCGTGAGACTCAACCAACGCTGAGCTTCCAACGCGTGTTACAACGTGCAGTATTTCATGTGCAATCTTCTGGCCGTAGTGAAGTCACAGGGGCTAACGTGCTTGTCGCGATTTTCAGTGAGCAAGAGTCGCATGCGGCTTATCTGCTCAAGAAAAACGACATTAGCCGCTTGGATATTGTTAACTTTATTTCCCACGGCATCACCAAAGCCTCTAATCAAAACGAAGATTCTTCCTCAGACTCGTTTGGTAACGATAGTTCTGAAGAAGTGAGTGCAGATGAACGCTTAGAGAGCTTTGCAACTAACTTGAACCAACTTGCCAAACAAGGTCAGATTGACCCTCTTATTGGCCGTGATAAAGAGTTGGAACGCACTATTCAAGTACTTTGTCGCCGCCGTAAAAATAACCCACTGTTGGTGGGTGAAGCTGGCGTGGGTAAAACTGCGATTGCTGAAGGGCTGGCTTGGAGAATTGTGGAAGGCAACGTGCCTGAAGTGATTCAACGCAGTGTGATTTATTCTCTCGATATTGGCTCGTTGTTAGCGGGTACAAAATATCGCGGTGACTTTGAGAAACGTTTTAAATCGATTCTCAAACAACTCGAAAAAGAAAAAGATGCGATTCTGTTTATCGATGAAATTCATACCATCATCGGTGCAGGTGCTGCATCCGGTGGTCAAGTTGATGCGGCGAATCTGATTAAGCCTCTGCTCAGTAGCGGTAAACTGCGTTGTATTGGTTCCACCACGTATCAAGAATACAGCAACATCTTTGAGAAAGAGCGAGCACTCTCTCGACGTTTCCAAAAGATTGATATTGTTGAGCCTTCGCTTGATGACACCACCAAAATTTTGATGGGCTTAAAAACTAAGTACGAAGCTCACCACGATGTGCGATACACCAATAAAGCGCTGCGTGCTGCGGTTGAGCTTTCAGCGAAATACATCAATGAGCGTCATCTGCCAGATAAAGCAATTGACGTGATTGACGAAGCAGGCGCACGTGCTCGTTTGATGCCAGCGAGCCGTCGTAAGAAAACCGTCGGCGTGGCTGAAATTGAATCCATGGTAGCGAAAATGGCGCGTATTCCTGAAAAATCGGTTTCTTCGTCCGATAAAGACATCCTGAAAAATCTGGATAAGCAGATGAAGATGTTGGTATTCGGACAAGATACAGCGATCGATGTGCTAACCGAATCCATCAAACTGACTCGTGCAGGATTGGGCGCGGAGCATAAACCAGTGGGTTCATTCCTGTTTGCTGGCCCGACAGGGGTTGGGAAAACAGAAGTGACACTGCAGCTTTCAAAACTGCTAGGCATAGAGCTACTGCGTTTTGATATGTCTGAGTATGGTGAACGCCACTCTGTAAGCCGTTTGATTGGTGCACCTCCGGGTTATGTTGGTTATGACCAAGGTGGTTTGCTGACTGATGCCGTTATCAAGCATCCTCACTCAGTGGTTTTACTGGATGAGATCGAAAAAGCCCACCCCGATATCTTTAACTTGCTACTGCAAGTGATGGATAACGGTACGCTGACGGATAACAACGGCCGTAAAGCCGATTTCCGCAACGTTATCTTAGTGATGACGACCAACGCGGGTGTTGCGGAAACAGTGAAAAAGTCGATTGGTTTGATCCAACAAGATAATAGCCATGATGCAATGTCGGAGATCAAAAAGGTATTTACGCCTGAGTTCCGCAACCGTCTTGACCATATTATTTGGTTCAACAGCTTGGATGAGCGTGTGATTCATCAAGTAGTTGATAAGTTCATTGTGGAGCTGCAAGCCCAATTGGATGCCCGCGGCGTTTCTCTGGAAGTTTCAGAAGATGCTCGTCACTGGTTAGCGGTGAAAGGCTACGATAGAGAAATGGGTGCTCGTCCGATGGGACGTGTAATCCAAGAGCAATTGAAGAAACCTCTGGCTAATGAGCTGCTGTTTGGTTCACTAGTGAATGGCGGAACGGTAAAAGTTTCATTGAGTGATGACAGACTCGCTTTCGAGTATTTCGCGACTCGTGAAGAGGTTGTTCACTAACACATATAAGTGTTTCGTGAAAAATACAAAAGGCACCGTAAGGTGCCTTTTTAATGCGCTGTGTGTATTGCGTTTATCTTGCTTCGGTTAAATCAATCAGTTAACTCAGCAAGATAAAAATGGTACCCGTTAACGTCATCAGAATATTGGCAATCGCATAGGTGCCAGCATAGCCGAGTGCCGGAATAGTTGATTTGGCGTACTCATTCACAATATCCATCGCGGGAGCACAAGTTCGTGCACCGATGATTGCCCCAAACAGAAGGGCACGGTTCATTTTCAGTATGTAAGCACCCACCAGATAAGCTAACACGACAGGTACTACGCTGACTAAGAAGGCGAGCCCCAAAACCTGTACACCTACTTCAGAGAGGTGCTGGAACATTTTACTACCCGCATTAAGCCCGATACCGACCATAAAAATCGCCAGCCCCAGATCTTTGACCATATTCAGTGCCCCTTGCGGTACATAGCCAAAAGTCGGGTGGTTGGCACGCAGAAAGCCCAAGGTGATACCTGAAAGCAGTAGTCCTACAGCATTACCAAGGCTGAAAGAGACCTGGCCAAAAGTCATGGTGACCAGCCCAAACAAAATGCCAAGAATAAAGAAGCTACAGAAAGCGAGTAAATCAGCCATCTGACTGTGTACTGAGATAAAACCGATTTTATCTGCTAACCCTTTCACCTTGCTCTTTTCACCGCTGACCTGAAGTACATCTCCTTTGGCAAGGACGATATCCAGATCCATCGGCATCTCAATCTGCGCACGCACAACGCGGTTTAGGAAACAGCCGTATTCAGAAAGATTAAGGTCGGAGAGTCGTTTACCCGCGATACTGTCACTTTTTACGACGATTTCTTCTTCAGAAATACGTAGGTCAAGTAAGTTGCGGTCAAACACCTCTTTACCGTTACGGAAACTTGGGTCAAGGCGTGCATGGCTATCCGGGAAACCTACTAGCGCAATTTCGTCGCCTTCTTGCAAAATCGCATCCCCATCAGGGTGTGCCAGAATGCCATGACGACGGATACGCTCAATATAGCAACCCGTCTGACGATAGATGCCGAGTTCACGTAGGTTACGTCCATCGATCCAGTTAATCAGCTCAGGCCCAACGCGGTAAGCTCGAATAATAGGAAGATACACTTTACGTTGGCTGCCGAGGCCGCGTTCTTGAGCGATTTGCTGCGCTGAGTCAGACAAGTTTTGCTTTTGCAACTTGGGTAGCAGCTTCGCGAACATGATCATACTGATAAGGCCGATTAGGTAAGCCATTGCATAGCCTACCGAGACATTATCTAAAACCAGTGATAGATCCATATGTCTTGGAACAGAGGCCAAACCTGAGTTGAGAGCATCTTGTGCACCTACCAACACTGGTGTTGATGTTAGTGCCCCCGCCATCATGCCAGCGGATAAGCCGTAATCTAAATCGAGGTAATAACCACCAAAGTAAGCAATCCAAGTGGCAGTGATCAGAACCACCAAACTTAGAATCAAGTAATGCTTACCATCACGGAAGAAGATGCCAAAGAAGTTCGGGCCAGCCTCAATACCGACGCAGTAAATAAACAGCATAAAGCCGATAGTCAGCGCTTCAGGAGTAAAAGAGAAGCCAAGGTGTCCCATAATCAGAGACGTGATCAGCACACCGATTGAGTTACCTAACTGGAAGCTACCAAAGCGTATTTTCCCGAAAGAAAGGCCAATAGCGAGTACTACAAAAATCAGCAAAATTGGATTTTGCTCTAACAACAAAACGACGTCGATGTTCACGATTTAACTCAATTCACGCGTGACAAGAGGGGAAATAATAAAATTTTGGGAATTGTATCTGAATATTGCAAAAAGATAAGTGAATTTTTGCGCGAATGCGCATTCTTTGGAGCGAAATAGCTAAAAAATTTCAGTTAACGAGGATAGATAGCATTAAACAAAAAGCCTGCGATATTCGCAGGCTAATTAAGGATTAATTTTTAATTAATCAAACAGACCCAAGTTTTCTTTTGCGTATGCTTCGAAATCTGTACAGCCACCGATGTGTTGTTCATCGATGAAGATCTGTGGAACGGTTTCGACTGGCTTGCCGATGGTTTTTTCCAGATCTGCTTTCGTGATGCCTTCTGCGTGGATATCCACATAACGGTAGTTAAAATCATCGCGTTTTGCTTTTAATGTTTCAGCATGCTCTTTCGCACGAACACAGTAAGGACAGCCAGGACGACCAAAAATTACCACAAACATAACTTTCTCCTTCATTTTGTTTGCGCGTACTATGCCCGATTCAAGTGGGGAAATAAAGCGTGTTTTTTCCGTTTGATTCAATAGGTAAAACCGATGATTTATTCGAAGAGTCGCTGAGTTTTTACAAGCGCTTTTCGATCGCAGTTGTGATGGAAGAGATTGAAACTGTTCAACTTAGGTGTGAGTTTGTGCAAGAACTTGCAGTTTATTTGTGGTTAATTTCGGCAAGTTGCACTTGGTCAAATAAATTTCCTCACTTTGAGCGCAAGCTAGACTCTGTATGGCGTATGAGAACATTGGAGGGAGCATGTTTCAGTTTATGACAGCGACACGGATCATCTTTGGTGAAGGGTCGTTAGAAAGCTCTCTTTCGGTAATCAGTCAATATGGATATAGCGTGTTGCTGGTTTCAGGGAAAAATCCTGAACGCTATGCATCACTTATCAACTATCTGCACCAGCAAAATATGCGTTATCAGCATGTCGCAGTGTCAGGGGAACCCAACATTACAATGGTGGAAGAAACCGCCATGCTGGGACGCCGATTTAAACCTGATATGGTGATTGCGATTGGTGGTGGCAGTGTGCTGGACATGGGGAAGGCTGTCGCGGCGATTATTCCCAACCAAGGCAACGTGTATGACTATGTTGAAGTCGTGGGGCGTAGTGTTCCGCTGAAAACCAAACCACTCCCTTTTATTGCGATTCCGACAACTGCAAGTTCTGGTTCTGAAGTAACGCGTAATGCTGTGCTGAAATCGGCGCAAGATAGAGTCAAAGTCAGTCTGCGCAGTCCTGATATGTTAGCCGATGTCGCTATTGTTGATCCTACGTTGACCTATGGCACCGATCCTTTGACTTCAGGTCGAGGAGCGATGGATGCTTTTACCCATCTTATGGAAGCCTATGTGTGTGGGGATCCCAACCCTTTAACCGACACCATTTGCGAGGAAGGTCTACGTCGCTTAACTAGAGCCATGGTGCCTGGCTGTCTGCGAGATGATAAAAAAGCGCGTAGCGATTTATCGTTTGCTGCCATGCTGGGAGGCATGGCGGCAACGAATGCCAAACTGGGTGCTGCTCATGGGCTTGCTTCTGCTCTTGGTGGTAAATTGGATGCACCACACAGCGTGATTACCGCGCGGCTAGCCCCTCATGTGATGCGTGAGAATATAGAAGTGGCTAGGGATGCGGGGCGCAGCGATATTTTACAGCGTTACAAGACCATTTCTCAGATTCTAACTGGGCGCAAAAACGCGTGTGTGGAAGATGGAATACTATGGGCCAATATGATGTTGGAAAGATTAGCCATCCCGAATCTAACAGATTTTGGTGTTTGTGCGACTTCATTCGAACGGGTTGCTACTGACGCGCTCAAATCCACATCTATTAAAGGTAACCCTATTCCTCTCACTATGGAGCGTTTGACCCATATTCTTCACCAAGTTTGCTCCTGCCAACAAACGGATTCTATTGAGCCAAAAACCTCGCAAGGAGAAGTTGAAATTCTTCATTTGCTGCAGGAACAGAGTAGTTGGTTAAGCGGACAGCATTAGAGATAAGCTCAATAATATTTCAGGTATGACAACGGAGCCTTTTGGCTCCGTTGATTTAACTTTCTACCGATAATTAGTAAGGCGGTAATTTGTCGTAGCGAGAGTCTTTCAAAACCTCTTTAACGCGCTTGAGGTTCTCTCTAAAGCCAGAACCGCGGCGCAGAGTGAAACCCGTAGCCAACACATCAATCACCGTCATTTGTACCACTCGGCTCGCCATAGGCATGTACACATCGGTGTCCTCAGGCACATCAAGACAGATGGATAGAGAGCTAGCTTTGTCGAGCGGTGAATCCTTGGCGGTAATCGCAATCACAGTGGCGCCATTCTCGCGCGCTAGATTAGCGATTTCAACTTGGCTTTTAGTGCGACCAGTGTGCGAAATCAGCACAATCACATCATTATCCGTACAGTTAATGCAGCTCATGCGCTGCATCACAATATCTTCAAAACAGCTGATCGGAATGTTAAAGCGGATAAATTTGTTTTGTGCATCGCGTGCGACAGCAGACGACGCCCCCAAGCCAAAGAAGGAGATACGCTTGGCTTGAGTTAAAAGATCAACTGCACGGTTAATTTGTACTGGGTCTAGACTGTTTTTGGCAACATCCAAACACGCCATGGTCGATTCAAAAATCTTGTGGGTGTATGCGTCTGGGCCATCATCCTCTTCTACGTTACGGTTAACGTAAGGAGTACCGTTAGCAAGACTTTGAGCTAAATGTAATTTAAAGTCTGGAAAACCTTTAGTATCAAGGCGGCGACAGAAACGGTTCACCGTTGGTTCACTCACGTCAGCCATTTTCGCCAGCGTAGCAATGCTGGAATGAATGGCAGTTTGTGGTGATGCCATAATTACTTCGGCAACCTTACGCTCAGACTTGCTGAAATTTTCCAGGTTTTTTTGAATTTTTTCTAATGTATTCATAGTGTTCACGCAGGCTAGAGAACAACTCGTTGGTTTGGGATTCAGAAACAACAGGGGAAAAAACAATGGTTTCTGAATGATAAACCCACCAACGCCAATAAACGGAGTATAAACCTAAGCGTGATGAATTCAGAAACGAAACTCTCATTAAGACCGTGAGAATATGACAAGCCTCAACTAAATTTTATAAAAACTACACTTTTGAGGCCCGGCTATGTCCATATGTGGTGCTTCTAGCCCATGATTGACGCAAGAGTTACAACAATCTGAAATTTTATTTCGGTTTGCTGTAACTCTTGGCTAGGGTTTATTGCTTGAGGATGCTTTGAGCTAAATGCTCGATTTGTTGCATCAGTCTTGGCGCTTGCTTAGCGATTTCACGTTGTTCATCCAACACATTACGCAAGATATCCTTGGTTGTAAGTGGGTTGGCTAACACGACTCGGAAGACAATGGTTGCAAGCTTATCCCATTGATGCGGATGAAGTTGAGTCCGCGAGACAAAAGATTTGCCTGTTTCTCGTTGTTTTTTCTGAATGAACTTCGTCATTTCATTGAGCAGTTCGTTGAGTTGTGCTCGCTGCGCACCTTGCGATTGTTCTAACGCCACGCGGACATGAGCTGGCAGATAGCGGTAAGTTAACAAGCAAAGTTCAGGTTGAGAAACCAGTTCAAAATCCGTTTGCGCCTCAATCAAATCAGCGAAATAACGCGCTTTCTCGATACTTTGGTCAATCAGGAGTTGATAGCCTGGGCGGCTAATAATATGCATGCTGGCGTAAACCAACATTGCCATGCCTGAACGTGAGCCTTCCAAAGTATGGCTACCCAAGTCTTTAGAACCTTGGCGCAGGATGTATTGGGCATGATGTTCAATTGAACGCATCGCATTCGGATCTTTAAACAGCACCATTCCTGCACCCATAGGGATGTAGAGTTGCTTATGCGCATCTATTGTGACGGAATCAGCAAGTTCAACCCCATCGAGAAGCCCGCGATAGCGGTTTGACATAAGCGTCGCACCACCCCAAGCGGCATCAATGTGGAAATGGATCTGTTCACGCTGACAAATCTGAGCCACGGTACGCAGTGGGTCGATATTGCCCGTTTCTGTTGTACCCGCAACTCCAACAACGGCAAATACCTTGATATTGCGCGCCTTAAGTTCAGCGAGTTTTTGTTCAAGATCTTGTGGGCAGATACGGTTGTTGGCATCGGTTTTAACTGCAATCAACCCTTCTTGACCAATGCCTAATACATCGGCGGCTTTTTTCAAAGAGTAGTGACCACGTTCAGAAACTAAGATCGCCAAGCCTTCATGCCCGTAGTGACACATGGCTTTGAATAAACCTGCTTTTTCTACGCCGGGGAAATCACCTTCTGCTTTTAGGGCATTATTACGAGCCACCCATAGGGCGGTGATATTGGCAATTGTGCCTCCAGAGCAGAATGCCCCCAAAGAATGCTCAGCACTATGCATCCATTGCTGATAAAAATGGTCAGTTTGACCGTATATCAAACGATGGATCATGCCCAATACTTGGCGTTCTAAAGGTGTGAAAGCTTTAGAAGTTTCAATTTTGACCAGATTCTGGTTCAGGGCGATCATGATTTTTGACAACGGCATCAAGAAATAGGGCAGTGCTGAAGTCATATGGCCGATAAAGCTTGGTGATGCGGTGTGTACCGAATGCGAAACCAAGGTATCGAGTAGGTGTTGGGTATGATCGGAAACAAATTGAGGTTGTTCAGGAATATGAGCGTTGGAAAAATCTTTCTCAATCTCTTTGAGTGGTTTTTCCTCGGCTACGATGTGTTTACGCAAGAACTGATTTAAGTTGCGAGAGAGTTCCTCGTCGATTTTCGTTAATGTCGAATCAGGACCTTCAGGGACAGTGAAGATCTTGAGCAGGGATTCGAAGTTAACTTGCGCAGATTTGTGTTCTGATACCATACAGTGTCGTTGTTATTCTGATTGATGGGTTTCAAGCGGGACAATCTAATTCAAAACGGGAGCAATGTCCCGTCTTAATTCGGAAAGCCTTGATTGCATTAGCGAGAGATTATGGGCACTCAATCGTTTCGACTTTTTCAATCGCTTGGTTGTAGCGATTCAGCGCAGACTCGATTTTTTTAGGGTGACTGAGGAGATCGGCTAATGCAGAACGTAACTCGTAGTTTTTCGGGTGGGGAACGGCTTGTCGGTCAGCAAAAGTCACACTGGCTAACTTACCTAATTCATCGTCA
The DNA here is from genome assembly GCF_000338875.1 of Vibrio mimicus CAIM 602. Lineage (GTDB taxonomy): Bacteria > Pseudomonadota > Gammaproteobacteria > Enterobacterales > Vibrionaceae > Vibrio > Vibrio mimicus. The sequence goes on from NZ_AOMO01000030.1 coordinate 25,733, forward strand.
CGGGTGGCCAGTTGTTTGATTTCTGGTTGCTCCAGTTTTAACCAAGATTCAACGTGTTGAGCAGTAGCCACTTTTGAAGGGTCATGTTGTAGGTAATAGTGTACCGCGGCACGATTCAATTCAAAGTGATGCTGTCTGCCAGTTAAAAACCATTGACCCACTTCCGCTAAGTCCGGGTATTGCTCGCTGGTTAGCTTTGTTAGGTCGGCATACCAATTAAGGGAAGCATCGATATAAGCATCGTATTTTTGACTTAGGCAAGTGTTATCGGCGTAGGCAGACGCGGAGATGACCGACATCAGTAAAGCAGTGCTCAAGCGTTTCATAATCTTTCCTTTTGAATTTTTATATTTGGTTGTTTTCCGATGGGACTTCACTGAGATAAAGCATTATTCCCTTTCTACTTGAAGCTGCCGCATTGTTGACTGCGTTGACTTACCTGCAACTTCAAGCAGTTTGAGGATATTTGTTTAAAATATTGTTTGCTAAATTGTAAAACTCAAGGCGAAACATTGTAAATGAGCCGAGGGTGAAATCCTGCGATCTAGCTTGCAAGTGACACAAAGAACAGGATTAATACAGGCACTAACAAGCTGAGAATAAAACCACTGACAATGGCCACGGGAACGCATTTTACTCCGCCTGTGGTTTGAATGACGGGCAATGTAAAATCCATAGCAGTCGCGCCTGCATAACCAATAGCTGTGCACGGTTTACGTCGGATAAGCATAGGGATTAGCACTAAAGCGACCAATTCGCGTAGCAGCTCAATCATAAATGATGCTCCCCCGAGTACAGGGCCAAAAGCTTCGCCAACCAAAATTCCTGCTAATGAGTACCATCCAAAACCAGACGCCATAGCAAGTGCTTGGTAAAGGGGCATATCTAAGATCCAAGCGGCAATTATGCCACCTAACCAGCTAGTAAGGATGATAACGGCAGCGATCACCATACCATGTTTGTTGAGCAAGATTTGTTTCAGTGTCAAACCACTATTACGTAGCTGAATACCAATAAAAAACAGCAGGATAAATAAAATCCAGCCGCTAGCGGATTCCACCCAACTTAAATCTTGATTAAGCAGTACACCAACGATGAGTCCCGCACCTACGACTAAGATTAATTTAGCTGATTCCAGCATCATGCTTGAAAGAGGAACTTTCTTATGGGTGGTATCGGTAGTGAGTGGCAGGTAGCGATCTACTAGAGGTAGAGCAAGTAGATTGCAAGCACCTAAAACTACGAAAAAAACCGCCGTATATTTGACGATAGTTTGTAAATTACTTTGTAGATTATCCAGCCCAGCTAAACTTAACCCCATTAAAAACAGAATCACATACACTAGGTGAGAAGTAGCACTGCTTAATAAATGAAGGCGAGATGGGTTACGAACCGTAAAAAGGTAACCCACCACAAGTGGTGCAAATATAAAGATCATCCCTGACAGCATAACATCCTCGTAGCGGTCTTTCAGATGCCACTGGCACTGATGACATCGCTCAACTTATTTTTAAATTCCATTTCACTTAAGTTGCTGAGCTTATACAGCACTTCAGCGCCTTCGGAGTTAATCTCGACATCGTGCTCGTCAAGCGCATCATCTTGTTTTCTGAACATCAAAAGATGATGGGCAATACGTGCAATATCTAAATAACTGACTTCTGAACGCTGTGCAGCAAGCTCGCAATTGCAGGATACTTCTAAGAAGTCGGTATCGAATCCCCAGTGACGCAGTACTAACTGGCTGATCGGAGAACATTGAGACTGGAAAATTTTCAATGCAATGTTTGGATCCAGATAATTACCGTTTTGTAGGTATAAATGGTATTCATTGACTAGGCAGAATAAACCGATATCCGCTAAAAGACCGACTAACAGAGCTTTTTCTAGTTCAAGGTATTGGTACTTTTTAGGATCAATACATTTGAAGGTTTGAGTCACCAACAACATGGTGGCGCCCAGTTCCCGTGAAATGGTGGCACTTTTAACCAGTATTCGGTTGCAGTCTTTGCTGAGATTAACAGAATACTTCAATTGTTCAATCGCTTGGGCTGTCACAATATCGCGAACTCGCAAAATACCCAGCCTAGAAACAGCGGTGACAATATCGGTACAGGTGATATTGCGTCGGTTAAACACAACAGAATTCGCCACACGAATGACGGTGGCAGAGAGACCGGGATCCTCAATTAAACAGTCGGCAACGTCAGTAATTGATGTTGATTCAACCAAGCAAAGACGCTGAATTTTTAAAACGACATCCGAAATCGGCGGAAGAGATATTTTGCCAGTACTGATAGAAAGCTCGACCAATTGCGCAAATTCACTTTCCAATCCTTGGATGAGTTTATGTTTGGTTTCTGGTAGCCAGTAAAAAGATAGATGACTCATAAAATACACGATCAAGCAAAGTTGTGAGCATTTTAACTATCGCTAAACTAAATAAGCAAACGGTTCCCCATATTTTACGCAGTAGGTTGGGTTTTTCGTTGAACTATTGAGCAATTCGATAAATGTAATTTAAGCGTCGTAGAGCAACAAAAAATTGACGATGTGATACTGATCTCATAATGTGGCGCAAAAGAATCGTACTCGTGTGAGATAAGTCCGGACTTATTTTTCTCTGTTAACTATCATTAGCTTCACAAAATAAGCAAGCTCATACTAAAGATCGAATAGACTTGCTAACCGTTTCATTTTTTTTCGCTTTATTGCTGCTATCTGGTGATCTTCCTTAATCGGGGAATAATGATTAAAGGATCAATGGATATGAATGAGCAACAGTTTTTCGACTACGTAATTAAGTTTGGCGCATACCAAAAACGCTCTATGTTTGGCGGAATTGGACTATTTCAACACGACGCTATGTATGTGTTGGTCAGTGATGATCGTATTTTTGTTCGCGGTGGTGAAGAACTCGATCCGGAGCTGGTGGCTTTAGGCTGTGAAAAATATCGCCATGTAAAAAAACAGACCACGGCAACAGTAAATTATTACGATGTCACTGATCTCTATGAACAAAATCATCCAGAGCTAGACTCTATCATCGAACGTTCTATTCAATTTTCGGTAAATCAGCGCGAATTTCAGCGCTCAGCCGCAAGTCGTCGTTTACGTGACTTGCCAAACATGCAGCTCACTCTTGAACGTATGGTGAAAAAAGCGGGTATTGATGATGTCGAAACGTTTATGAGCTTGGGCGCACCAGAAGTATTTAATAAAGTGCGTGAAGCGTATGGCAGTGATGTCGATGTGAAATTGCTATGGAAATTTGCAGGAGCGATTGAGGGCATTCATTGGAAGCTTCTGCAAGAGCCGCGTAAACGCCAATTGCTTGAAAGCTGTCAGCAACGTCAGTAATTGTCACTGTTATTCAAGAAGCTAATAAATAATTAAGCCGGGGTTTCCCGGCTTAATTATGTCGATCGCTTAGAAATTAAAGCGAGCAGTAAACATCAGCTGGTCGTTATAAAAATCGTTAAAGCGTGCTTCTGCGCCGAGAGAAAAGAGTTCGGTAGAATGAAAACGCGCATAAACGGAGCCTAACCAATCGTCATTGTTGTCGATGGAAACGTAACCCGCTTTACCACCCACTTCTAGTTGAGGGCCTAACCATTGACGGATACCGACATTGAGTTCCATACCGGTATCGGCACTTGAACGGCTACGGTCATCGACTAAGCGGAATAGCATTTCACCTGTCAGGTCAGCCCAGTTGTTGATTGGAGCATGGAAACCAAATCCAGCAGCAAGGTCGTAATCGCTCTCAAATTCTGAATCGATACGAGCAATAGCATGAGCATTAGGATGCACAGAACGGCTCATCGCAGCACCAAAAGTAACCGGGCTAGCGCCGATGCGCGCTTCTACGTAGTCATAGCTAAAGTTGCTCATTACGGTACGGCTATCATTATTATTACCATCAACAGCGAATGCTGAACCAGCGGTAAGAAGTAGTGCAGTTGCAATGATTGTTTTACGCATAATTTAGATAAACCTATATCTTCTGATTAATTCCAAGGCCACTGCCCGCATATTTGCAGCGACTGAAGCCATAAAATCGACTCCGGATTCATGGTTTGACATCATAAGGCATTGATGTATCAAGCTACTATCAAAAAATGTCAGAGTTTCGTCGTTCAGATGAAATTTAAGCAAGTTGAATGCCAAATTGCTACTCACCGAAGCTCATTCTTTTGGCCGAGATCGCATTCAGGATTTTTTCCGCATCCAAAACTTGAATCCAAGGCATTAAATCATTTTCCTGTTCAATCACATATTGAGTCAGCTGTTCTTTCACTGCTTGGCGTAACTGCTCACCGTGCCAAGGTTTGGCAATATAAAAGTGCAAACTGGCATGGTTGACTGCTTGAACTGTGTCTTCAAGCCCCGCTTGGCCAGTGAGTAACATTTTGCGTGTTTTAGCGGTGTCGGTTTCTTGATTGAGCTCAATCAAGAACTGGATTCCCGTTTGTTCAGGCATTATGTGGTCACACAAAATGAGGGCAAGAGGCACATCTTCTTGTCGGTAGTCATCAATCACTGATTTTGCTTCTGCAACCGATTCGGCGGCCTCGATAATGAAGTGTTCTTCGAAACAGTCGAGATCTTGCACCACACTGTCGAGCACTTCGCGTTCATCATCCACGCATAAAATCAAAAATTTGTTCATGGCTTGCTCCTTGCCACTGTGGGCGCGACTAACGGTAGCCACACCGTCATGGTGGTGTAATGGTTCGGTTGGGAGTCCACTTCAATCCAACCCTGATGTTGCAGGATAATCTGTTGGCATACCGACAGACCAATCCCAAGCCCAAAGTTGCCTTCCCGTTTGGTGGTGTAGTTGAGGGCAAAAATTTGTTCTTTGAGCTCTTCGGGAATACCGCACCCGTTATCGGTGAAACGGATCACCGCATATTCTGTGTCCTGATGGCGCTGTTGCTGAGTTTCAATGCGTAATACGCCGTGTTCAGGAAAGGCATCAATCGCATTGGATATGAGGTTAGTCCACACTTGTTGTAACGCGATAGGCAAACAGTAGATCAAAGGCAATGGCGCATACTCTTTTTCAACGCTGTGCCTTTTCAGTCGATTTTCAAAAATCACCAGCGTATCTTCAATTCCCTCATGAATATCGACTTGTCGATAGGTTTCATCATCCGGTCTGGCGTAGCCTTTGAGGCTTTTCACCATATCGGCAATGCGTTGGGCGCAGACTTGAATAGAGCGCAGTGTACTGCCAGTGAGGTGATAGCTTTCCAATTGTTCGAGCTGCTTTTGCGCTGTTTCTGGGCGACTCTTAGCGAGTTGAATCATTAGCTCATCTTCATCCAGCCCTAGTTTGACCATTTTTTTCGCGATTAAACGATGGTGAATAATCTCTTCTAATTGTTTTGCTTTGCTGCGTTCTTCAGAGGTTGAAACGGGCTTGGCCTGCATTGCTTTGTGCAACAATTGTGCGCCTAACTGTTCTGTTTGTGCACGTTCACCACCTTCAATCAGATGCCCGATATGGCTGGATAAGGTTTCAGTTCCTCTCAAAATAGCGGCTACAGGATTATTTAGTTCGTGGGCAACCCCAGCCACAAGTTGTCCGAGCATGGCCATCTTTTCTCGTTCCATGAGCTGCTGATGTGCGGACTCAAGCGATTCGAGCGTTTTCTGTAGCTCAAGTTTGGTCGTAATGCTGCGTTGTAAACGGCGATTAAAGTGGCGCAGAAGGAGGTTAGTAAACAGTGGCAGCAAGCTTGTGTCGTTATGCATAACTTTGGCAAACACATCGCGATCCAGTTTAATCACCTCAGTCTTGGTTACGGTGATCGCAGTGGAGAAGGAGGGTTCTCCTGTTACAAACGACATGCCTCCGACAATATTGCCTTTTTTATGGCGTACCACTTCACGTTGCTGGCCGAGCTCATCTTTTTTATACAGGGCGACTTCACCTTCGGTGATAAACCATAAAAAGCGGTTTGGTTCACCCTCTTGAGTGAGTAAATGCTGTTCAGAATAAGTTCTGCACGCCTGTGTTTCGTCTTTCTCATCGAAGAATTGGTACAGTGCACCAATCACTTTTTCAGCCAGTTCACTATCTGATAAACGGTGATAATCGGTAATGAAACCTTCGCGGTAGCTGCGCATTTTGTTATCGATGTGCGCACGCAATAAGCGCTGCTGATCGAGTACAGTGCTAAAACTGAGAATGTTATCTTTGTCGTGCTCGAGCACAAAAGAAGTCAATTCCTGAACTGCAGTTTTGCGTAATACATGATCTTGCAACGGCTTGGTTAAGCAGTAGTCCAAACGTCCTTCATTGACGGCATTGAGTATCGCTTGAATATCCTGTCCACAACTGACGAGAACTTTACGCGCGTGTTTAGTGTGGGCAATCTTGTCCAACCGAATCAAAAAATCCGCACCGTTGAGCGTTTCATGATGACTGGCCATCACTAACGCTACGATCTGCTCTTGTTGTTCAAGCGATTCAAGGCGTTGTTGAGCTTCTTCGACGGACTCTGCGCTGCAGATATCGAATTTACCGGTGAGGCCAATCAGCTCTTGTCGCCAATGTTCAATGCTGGCTGGATTATTGTCTAAAATGAGCAGCGCGTACCGATTCACAACCTTTTCTCTGACAACTTTTGACGTGCTTACTGTAGCAGGGATGGGAGTAGGGAAGTGGGAGCGGGGTTAGAGAATTTCTAATCGACAGCGTTGCAGTTCAATACTCTGATTTAATTCATACTTTTCCCGTTGTTTGCATAAATGTTGACAATTATTTGTATCTTGTACGACTTTCGTCACCTAAACTAAGCAAACTCAATCCCAAGGAAAACTTCGACTATGAAATCAATAAAAATTATCGGTGCAGTGGGTGGGGCCGTTGCGCTAGGTTTATGCTGGCCGCTCGCGGTCGGGCAAATTGGTGAGTCTGCGATTAAAGATGGGCTGGCTAACTTTGACAGTTCGTCAACCGCTGCTGAGTTGGTGAACTATCAACGCGGCTATCTATCATCACAAATGCAGACTCGTTACCGCATCACTGATCCTGCCATTGTGGCGCAATTAGAAGCTGAAGGGATCCCAACCGAAATTGTAGTCGACAGTAAATTGACGCATGGTCTGATGGGCGTTTCAGCAGTTTCTACGCTACCTCAATTCCCAGAGTTTCCACTGCAAATTCTCTCGAACACTCATTTGAACGGCAATACCGATTACACAGTGAAGTTGGAACAGTGGAATTATGTATTCCAAGGTGAAGAGCCTGTGGCTTTAACCATTGAACCAGCACAGATGACCGGCTCAATTACTACTCTTGGTGAGATGACTTATCAGCTCAGCATGCCAAAAATGGTGTTAGATTTTGAAAACCAAGCGCAAATGGTGCTTAGCCAAATCAGCGGTGATGGCCAAGGTAAAGAAAGCGATGGTTTGTGGCTAGGTGCTCAGAACTTTAAGCTAGATAAACTCACTATCAACCAAGCAGGTCAAGCTGAGTTTGATGTAGATGGTGTGACTTATCACTTTACTTCTGCGCTAGATGCTACTCAGACACGCTTTACGACTGCTCACCAAATGAAGATTGCCAACGCGAAATACAGTGAAGGTGAGTTTAAAGATTTCGCGCTAGATTTCACCTTAGGTGATTTAGATGCTGCTGCGACAAAAGCGCTTTCTAAGCTTTATCAAGGCTCACCAGAAATGACAGAGCAAGAAGTTGAGCAGATTTTGCCACAAGTAGAAGCACTGTTCAGCAAGGGTTTCTTTATCTCAATTGATAATTTCTCAGCCAATATTGCAGGTGGTGATTTTGCGTCTAACTGGCGTTTCAACGTTCCAGAAGGCACTGAAAATCTGCTGCAAGATCCGATGGCGGTTATCCCAGCACTGACAGGGCAGACGAAAACCTTTATCTCCAATCAATTGGTTACCAGCTTCCCATTTATTGAGCAGGGTATTGATCAGTTGATGATGATGGAAATGATGACTCAGGATGACAAAGGCTACACCTTAGAAGCTGAAATCAAAGAGGGTAATGCCGTTTTCCCAAGCGGAAAAACCATGCCATTAGTGATGTTGCTAATGCCGTTGATGATGTCGCAAGGCTAAAAATACGTTTTGTTGTTATTTGCTCAGGAAAAGAGGCCGTAAGGCCTCTTTTCTCGCTTTTTATCTGACTGAAAAAGTGGTATTAATCACAGAACATTTCGTTAGCAGGAGCAAATAACACATGGAGCACAACACCGATACGGTTTATAACTTTAGTGCAGGTCCAGCAGCGTTGCCTAAGGCAGTGATGCTACAGGCACAAGCCGAATTTATAAACTGGAATCACCTGGGCACTTCGGTAATGGAAATTAGCCACCGTAGTAAGCCGTTTATTCAAGTTGCCGATGAGGCAGAGCGCGATCTGCGCGATCTACTTAATATCCCTGATAATTACAAAGTCCTGTTCTGCCAAGGTGGAGCACGAGCGCAATTTGCTGCGGTGCCGCTTAACTTGCTTGGTGATGCAGAAACGGCGACTTATATCGACGCGGGTTATTGGGCTGCAAGTGCGGTGAAAGAAGCGAAAAAATACTGCACAGTGGATGTTTTCGACGCCAAAATCGAAAAAGAAGGCAAAACTGCCGTATTGCCGGCTAGTGACTGGCGTATCGCAGATAATGCTGCTTATGTGCATTTCTGCCCTAACGAAACGATTGATGGTATTGAGATTAATGATCTGCCGGTGACTGATAAGCCGATCGTCGCTGACATGTCATCAACCATTTTGTCACGTGAAATCGATGTGTCGAAATACGGTGTGATTTACGCAGGCGCACAGAAGAACATTGGCCCAGCAGGGATCTGTATTGCTATCGTACGTGATGATTTACTCGATTTAGCGAGTGATTTGCTACCTGGTGTACTGAACTACAAAATTCTTGCTGAGCAAGACTCCATGTTTAACACACCGCCAACTTTTGCTTGGTATCTCTCAGGTCTTGTATTCAAGTGGTTGAAAGAACAAGGCGGTGTGAAAGCGATCGAAGTTGTAAACCGTGCTAAAGCGGCACTGCTTTATGACTACATTGACTCCTCTGATTTCTATCGTAACGACATTCACCCAGCTAACCGTTCATTGATGAATGTGCCATTCCAACTTGCTAAACCAGAGTTGGACAACACTTTCTTGGAACTGGCAGAAGCGCGTGGCTTAGTTTCATTGAAAGGCCATCGTGTAGTCGGCGGCATGCGTGCTTCCATCTATAACGCGATGCCTTTAGAAGGCGTACAAGCTCTAGTGGATTTTATGAAGGAATTTGAAGCGCAATACGCGTAATTCAATGCTTTCATGGCTAACGAAAAAGGCTTCCCGAAGGAAGCCTTTTGTCTTTCAGTAACAAAGCAAAGTGCTTAGAAAATTCTTTTAAGCCTTTGTTGTGTGAACTCCAAACTTACGAACGGAATAGGCTACTCGTTCTGCTGGTGTTGGGTAAATCAGTGACGAGCCTAGGCTTTCGATATGCTGCAAACGAGGTAATAGTCCTGCTCCGTTGGCGATTTGAATCGCAAGACCAGGCCGAGCATTGAGTTCTAACACCATTGGGCCTTCCTCTTTGTCCAATACCATATCGGTACCAAGATAACCCAATCCGGTCATTTCCCATGCGCTTGCCGCTAATGTCAGCAGCCTCTCCCAGTGTGGAACGACTAATGTTGAAAGCTCTTTTCCAGTATCGGGGTGATGCGTTACGGGCTTATTAAATTGCACTGCACGTACCGCTTTGCCCGTGGCAATATCAATACCCACACCAACTGCGCCTTGGTGCAAGTTGGCTTTACCATCGGAGGCGGAAGTGGATAGACGCATCATCGCCATCACAGGGTAGCCTTTAAACACGATAATGCGCACATCGGGCACACCTTCGTAGCTGAAGCCATCGAAACAGTCATCAAACTGAATGAGGTTTTCTACTACCGCAACGTCATTTTTCCCGCCAAGAGAGAAGAGTCCAGCCAGCGCGTTACTGATGTGGCGCTCTACATCCTCTTTGTTCATGGTAGAACCTGAAGGTTTGGTGTAGACGCAATCTTGGTGCGCAGTAACCACCAAGATGCCTTTACCGCCACTACCACGCGCAGGTTTAATTACAAACCCCGGCCAGCTTTTGACCATCTCGTGGATGTTTTTCACTTCAGCTTGATTGCTGATCACACCAATGAGTTTCGGAACCGTACATCCAGCCCGCTGTGCGATGAGCTTGGTTTTGAGCTTATCGTCCACCAAAGGGTACTTGGAGCGATCGTTATAACGCCCGATATAAGCGTGATTACGCTTATTCATCCCCATAATGCCCTTACGACGCAGCTTAAATGGGGATGTGTAATCAGAGAGCGAAAATGAAAACCACATTACTTCTCCTCCACCAATGGCTTGAAGCGACGTAGTTCAGAAATTCGATACCCGGTGTAAGTCCCCAACAGCAAAATTGCCGCAAGCACAACAAGTTGTAACCCGATGAAATTAAAGGTTAAGTGCTGTACATAGGAGTTGGTCATTGCCAAGTAGATCAGGATGGCTGTCGATAGAGAACCGCCACCTTGCAGTAGGACTTCTTTGGCGCCTTCCTCTTCCCACAGAATAGACATTCGCTCAATGGTCCAAGAAAGGATGATCATTGGGAAGAAGGTGATGGTTAAGCCTTCAGTCAAACCGACTTTGAAAGCCACAACGGTAAAGACTGAGATAATCAAAATTACCGTGATGATCACTGCGGAGATCCGCGCGACCAGCAACAAGTTGAGCTTTGATAAATAGCTGCGGATCACAAGGCCCGTACCCACAATCAGCAGAAAACCTATGATGCCCGTGGTCAATTGTGTTTGTACAAAAGCCACCGCAATGAGCACTGGCATGAAGGTGCCAGACGTCTTCAAGCCGACAATCACGCGCAAAAATACGACGATCAGCGCCCCAATTGGGATCAGCATGATGGTCTTAAACATCGCTTGCTCTTCGAGCGGTAAGCTGTGGATCGATAAGTTCAGTAAACCATCGGCCTCGACTTTGCTATCAGTGGCTTGTTGTGGTGTGACTTTTTGCGAAATCATACTGAACATGACTTGGCTGTTTTGTCCACCAATCACATCAAGCAAAGAGATGTTCGATTCGTCCCACACTAACAAATTCGGATGAGTGGGCTGAGTACCTGTTTCAGGGTTAAACAAAATCCACGCCTTGCCATTCCACACTTCATTCATGTGTTGGATCGACTGACGACGACGACCATCTTCAAGTTGAATGACGCCAACCACCTTATTCGGTACTTGAGCGTAAGAGAGCAGCTTTTGGGTGGCTTCCACTTTGCTCATTTTGTTGAGTAACAAGGAAGCATTTTGGCTTTCTGAATCGTTCAGCGTTTTGATCAGCTCACGGGTAAACGTGATGTGATCGGCAGAGCGCTGTGCGGCGCGATCAATCAAAGCAATAGCGGCCGATTCTTCTGGGCCTTCAAAAGTGGGTTTCACGATCTCTTGATTAGGTGGGATCTGTACAGCTTTTGCTTGCGGGTCGACCAGAAACTGCGCTTTGTAGTAGATAGTTTGTGGGCCGCTTGCTTGACGAATTGACCACTCAATACGGCGGCCAGAATCGGTGTTGAGGTAGGAGATGCCGTAACCTGGCGATGAAGCGGTTTCGTTAATCAGGGTATAACCTTCCTGAGTCAACGGTGCGGCAAGGGAGACTTTGGCCTCTTTACCTTGCGCGGCAAATTCAATTCTTGCTTCAACATCCCACACTTGGCGGGCTTCACCGGGTGTCCAAGGCACACCATAGTCTTGATGGCGTAGAACACTGAGCGTAATGCCAGTGGCAAACAGCAGGAAGACTGAAATATAAAAAGGGATTTTAGAAGTCATCATCTCGCCTATTTTTGTTCGGTCTGAATGTATTTTCGGCTGACATCAACCAGAGCGATATCACGAATAAACTCTCGGCCAAGCAGAACTGGGTGGCTCATCTGCGAACGGTCAGCGAGGGTAAATTGTGCTTTTTCATGGATAGAGCCGAGTTTTACCCAAAGTTCAACCACGGCCCGGCGCTCAGTGCTTTCATTGGTGGATTGACGAATGCGTACATAACGTAACACTGGAGCTTCAATCCAGTTGCTATCGGTGTTAGCGCTCTTATCATCAGCCAAGTGGAAACGCACCCAGTTTTTGCCATTACGCTCAAACTCTTCAATATCAACCGCGTTGAGTGATGATGTCGCAGCACCGGTATCGATACGGGCGTCAAATGCTTGTTTGATGGCATCAATGGTGACACTTTCAATTTCACCAAGTACCACGTCATGGCGAGGCTTAGTTACGTTCGCACTTTGATCATTAGAAGGTTTTGTTGATTGCGCACGTTTTTGAACGGGAGGAGGTGGCAGTTTGATTTGGCTGACTTGGGTCTTGAGTTCAACAATCTGCTGCTCAAGGCTTTCAATATAATCATTTTGTAGACCCAATTGAGATTCTAAATTGGTCATTTGTTGGGTCATGTTAGTTTCGGTACTTTGAATCGCGGCGAGAGTCGCTTGGTGGTATTCATCGCCATTGGTGAGTGTACAGCCAGAAAGCAAACTCAATGCGGCAAAGGGGGCAATTCGCTTAAACATTCGCGACCTTATTATTTTTTATCAGTAAGTGTATAGAAGAAGTTATAGCAAAGGATGCGTTAAACATCCTTTGCCAAGGGTAACGTTATACCCGAATGAGCGAGTTAAAACTGTGTCAATTATGGCTTTTTGGCAATCAGAATGGCGCGGCGTGGTGCCGGATAGCCTTCGATGGTTTTGCTTGGATCTTGTGGATCGACGTAATCTGGCAATGAATTGTGCGTCATCCACTCGGTGGTACGTTGCTCACCTAAAGAGGTGATGTTTTCATCAACAATACGTACATCGACAAAGCCCGTTTTCTCTAGCCACACTTTGAGAGCCAATGCAGAAGGGAAGAAGTAGACATTGCGCATCTGAGCGTAGCGATCAAACGGGACCAATACGGTATGTTCATCACCTTCTACTACCAAAGTTTCGAGGATCAACTCACCGCCTGAAGCTAACTGGTTTTTCAGTTGCAGCAGGTGATCTAGCGGCGAACGGCGGTGATACAGCACACCCATGCTGAATACGGTATCAAACGCGTTCAGTTCCGGCATCTGTTCAATGCCGAGCGGTAGCAAGTGGATGCGTTGGTCATCACCCAGCAGTTTACGCACCGCTTCAAACTGGATCAGGAACAGCTCTGAAGGGTCAATACCGAAGACTTGCTGAGCACCTTCACCCAGCATACGCCACATGTGATAGCCGTTACCGCAGCCGACATCCAGCACCAGTCGGTTTTTCAGCGGAGAGATGTGTGGGAGTAAGCGATCCCATTTCCAGTCTGAGCGCCACTCTGTATCAATATGAATACCGTGCAGATGGTAAGGACCTTTACGCCAAGGATGGAAGGTTTTGAGCACCGCTTCCAGCTTCTTCTGTTCACCTTGTGCGAGTGGCTCATGATTGTGTGCCGCTACCGCGTTTTTCAGATCAATCACATCCGGCTGGCCGACCGGAATTTTCTTTAGATTGCGCATCCAGCGATCCAGATCACCGTGCTGCTTAGCTTGCCAATCCGTCAGTTGTTGCGGCAGGGTATTAAGCCACAGCTGTAGTTGAGGATGTTGGGCGATCTGTTGGTAAACATTGGCGAAGTTGAACATGGGGCTTAATACCTAAACTATGCTCTCTGCAAGTTTTCTATGGTTCATGCTTGGCGCAGAGAATCACCAAGCATGAAAACAAGTTACGCAGACGAGCTACGGAAAAAATGGGCTTACTTAACGGCGAACAAGTTATTTAATTGCGAACATTGAGCCGAAGTTGAAGCACTGGAACCAGACTTCAAAGCTAGAGAATCCCAGCTTAGCAAAGCGTTCTTTATGATCTTGGATTGAATCAGGGCGCATCACATTCTCGATGGCACTGCGTTTTTGGCTGATTTCCAATTCGCTGTAACCGTTGGCACGTTTGAAATCGTGGTGCAAATCAATCAAGAGTTCGTGAGCTTCTTGATCAGAAAACACAAATTTTTCCGACAAGATCAAAATGCCACCTGGACGCAGTCCGTTGTAGATTCTCTCTAGTAATGCGTAACGATCATCCGGCGCGAGAAACTGCAATGTGAAGTTGAGTACCACAACAGATGCATTTTCAATCGCGATATCACGAATATCGGCTTCTACCACCTGTACTGGCGTATCTGAGCGATAAGCGTTGATGTGTAGCTTGCAGCGCTCAACCATGGCCGCAGAATTATCGACCGCAATGATTTGGCAGCCTTCTTGTTTGATATGGCGGCGCATAGAAAGGGTAGCCGCACCCAGTGAGCAACCTAAATCGTAAATTTGTGAATGTGGCTTAACAAAGCGTTCTGCCAGCATGCCAATTGCGGAGATGATATTGCTGTAACCCGGCACCGAACGTTGGATCATGTCTGGAAAGACTTCAGCAACGCGCTCGTCAAATGTGAAATCACCGATTTTATCGATGGGTGCGGAAAAGAGAGTATCTTTTGGGTTCATAGCAGACCTCATGGCAGCGTTTTGTATCTGATCAACTTGAGCAGGTTCGACAAAGGGCGCGTATTTTATGAAAAATCGTGGCGTCTGTCATTACACACGTTGTCTTTAAGGTAAATCGAGTGAAATGGACTATTTCATTCAGAACATACTCAGTTGCGGCTGCTCAGGCGTTGCGGGAAACGGCGCTAGATCAGGTAAAGCGATAGCTTGTTGTAATTGTTGATAAAGCAGCAGTGCGAGCTGAGGTGCCAAATCATTATCTGGCGTATGAATCATCAAATAAGGCTGTTTGCCCTGAGCAATCCACTCTGGCAGTTTGTTTTGCCACGCACTGAAAAAGGGTAGGTTAGCCTCCAATTCAGGATGGCCGATAAAACGGATCATTGGATGCTCGGCGGTGGCAATCGCATGTACGGGAACTTTCGGTTTTTTCTGCTGCGCATCAATTACCGCTTCTGTGTTCGGTAGCGCCGCAAAAACGGGACGACTGTCCATAATGATGCGATCAATGTTCTGTTCAACGAGCCATTGGTTGAGCGCTTTTTCCGCTTCGCCTTTGCCAAAAAAGGCCAAATGACGCACTTCCACGCCCAGTGGAAAATCCGCCGGAAACCATTGGCGAAAATTTTTCAATTGAGCCAGATGCTCAGGACCAAAAGCCGCAGGCAGTTGGATAGTCCACATCCCAATTCGAGAGTGTAATGGTTCCATTAAACGTAAAAAGCTCAGCAGCTCTTCTTTACAATCACGCAGCAGATGTTGATGAGTGATGCTTTTGGGCAGCTTAAAGGTAAAGCGAAAGTCATCGTGAGTCGCGGCGCGCCAGTTGAGTACGGTACTGGGCGAAGGTGATGCATAAAAAGTAGTATTGCCTTCCACAGTGTGAAAAACGCTGGCGTATTTGGCAAGCCGATCGGCTGCTTGCGTGCCGCTACCATAAAATTCACTCTGCCACGCAGGATGAGACCACAGCGTTAAACCGAGTCGCAAGGGAAGAGAAGGCATCACTCTGGCCGGGCTCCTTAAATCATCATCACGAGAGTTTTGAAGAATACGGGATTTTAGCGCTATAATCAGCGCCTATTTTTCCTTGCTGGTTAGCCTTTAATCTCTACTTAGAAGGATTATTGCGTTAAAAAGCAGCAAGGGGTAAGAAAAGACAACAAATTGTACGTGGGAAGGTCGATCTTAAATCCCTTTCGGCGTATAAATGGAACTTTGCTGAAATGGCAGTCTGCTAAGCACACCACGACCTTTCAGCGTTAAATTTGATGACTAATTGAGATTGGGAAATTCACTATGCGTAGCCATTATTGTGGTCACCTGAACAAGTCCTTGGTAGGACAAACTGTAGAGCTGTGCGGCTGGGTTAATCGCCGTCGTGATTTAGGCGGTCTAATCTTCATTGATATGCGAGATCGTGAAGGTATTGTTCAGGTAGTAGTGGATCCCGATATGGCGGATGTGTTCGCTGTGGCTAACCAACTGCGTAGCGAATTCTGTATCAAACTGACCGGTGAAGTGCGTGCGCGTCCAGAAAGCCAAGTGAATAAAGACATGGCGACGGGTGAAGTTGAACTGTTGGCGCGTGGTCTTGAGATCATTAACCGTTCAGACGTTCTGCCTCTCGACTTCAACCAAAAGAACTCTGAAGAGCAACGCCTTAAGTACCGTTACTTAGATCTGCGTCGCCCAGAGATGAGTGACCGCATTAAACTGCGTGCGAAAGCATCAAGCTTTGTGCGCCGTTTCCTTGATACACACGGTTTCCTTGATATCGAAACCCCGGTGCTGACCAAAGCAACACCAGAAGGTGCACGTGACTACTTAGTACCAAGCCGTGTACACAAAGGCAGCTTCTACGCTCTGCCACAATCACCACAGCTGTTTAAACAGTTGCTGATGATGTCAGGCTTTGATCGTTACTACCAAATCGTAAAATGTTTCCGTGACGAAGATTTGCGTGCTGACCGCCAACCAGAATTCACCCAGATCGATATCGAAACGTCTTTCATGACCGCAGAACAAGTGCGTGCTGTGACTGAGAAGATGATTCGTGAAATGTGGCTTGAATTGCTGAATGTGGATCTGGGCGATTTCCCAATCATGCCATACAGCGAAGCAATGCGTCGTTTCGGTTCAGACAAACCTGACCTACGCAACCCAATGGAGCTGGTGGACGTTGCTGATCTGCTGAAAGACGTGGATTTTAAAGTCTTCTCTGGTCCTGCGAATGATCCAAAAGGCCGTGTTGCCGCACTGCGCATCCCTAGTGGCGCAGCGCTGACGCGTAAACAAATTGATGAGTACACTGCATTTGTTGCTATTTACGGTGCGAAAGGCTTGGCATGGCTGAAAGTGAATGATTTGGCTGCGGGCATGGAAGGCATCCAATCGCCAGTAGCGAAATTCCTGACTGAAGAGATCGTCCAAGCCATCATCGAGCGTACTCAAGCGCAAACGGGCGATATCATTCTGTTCGGTGCAGATTCTGCAAAAGTGGTGGCTGAAGCCCTAGGTGCACTGCGTCTGAAAGCGGGTAAAGAGTTGGGTATTACTAATGAATCTGCGTGGGCTCCACTGTGGGTTGTTGATTTCCCTATGTTCGAAGGTGATGACGAAGGTAACGTGGCGGCAATGCACCACCCATTCACTTCACCACTAAACCTGACTCCTGAGCAGTTGAAAGCGAATCCAGAAGAAGCGTTGTCAAACGCTTACGATATGGTGTTGAACGGCTACGAAGTGGGTGGTGGTTCAGTACGTATCCACAACGCAGAAATGCAATCTGCTGTATTCGACATTCTGGGCATCACGCCAGAAGAGCAGCGTATCAAGTTCGGCTTCCTGCTGGATGCGCTGAAGTTTGGTACGCCACCACACGCAGGTCTGGCATTTGGTCTGGATCGTCTGGTGATGCTACTGTGCGGCACTGAAAACATCCGTGATGTTATCGCGTTCCCGAAAACCACTGCAGCCGCGTGTTTAATGACCGATGCGCCAAGTTTGGCTAACCCAGCAGCGCTGGAAGAGTTAGCGATTGCGGTGAAGCTTGCGAAAGATAAAGCGTAATCAACGCCTTGCAAAGGGTGGCATTAGCCACCCTTTTTTATACTCTTCCTACTTGAAGTTGCAGCGGTGTTGGCTACGTTCGCTCACCCCAATCGCATAGTTTATCTATGCTCATCGGGACTCGATTACTGGCCGCCTACCTGCAACACCAAGTCGTTTGAGTAGTTGTCACTGATTTAAATTTATGGAAGTCAGTGACCGATTCACCTGCGCTGTACGAGAGCGCAGACAGTAAGATGATACAGACAGGATTTCTCCTTTGGCTCAGATGTACTTTTATTACTCGGCAATGAATGCGGGTAAATCGACCACCTTATTGCAATCTGCATTTAACTACCAAGAGCGCGGCATGAACCCACTGATTTTTACTGCGGCGATCGATGATCGTTTCGGTGTGGGTAAAGTGAGTTCTCGGATTGGGCTTGAGGCCGAAGCACACCTTTTCCATGCAGATACCAACCTGTTTCAAGTGATCGCAGAATTGCACGGCGCTGAATCTCGTCACTGTATTTTAATGGATGAGTGCCAGTTTCTTTCTAAAGAGCAAGTTTACCAACTGACCGAAGTGGTGGATAAGCTGGATATTCCCGTGCTGTGTTATGGTTTGCGTACCGATTTCCTCGGTGAGTTGTTTGAAGGCAGTAAATATCTGCTGTCATGGGCAGATAAACTGATTGAGCTGAAAACCATTTGCCACTGTGGGCGCAAAGCCAATATGGTGATTCGTACTGATGAACATGGCAAAGCGATTTGCGAAGGAGATCAGGTGGCGATTGGTGGTAACGATAAGTATGTTTCAGTCTGCCGCCAGCACTACAAAGAGGCTCTGGGTCGCTAAGTTGATTAGCCTCCTTCCCACTGACTGAAATAGTCAGAGACTTGGTAAAGAAAAAAGCCAGACAACATAATGTCTGGCTTTTGCTTATGAGTTATTGCTTATCCGCTATTGAGAAGCGTGATTACGCTTTGCTTTTTTCCAATTCAGCGGCAGCTTCTTCAGTGATCATCGAATCCACGATCACGGCACAGGCAGCATCACCGGTAATGTTCAGAGCAGTACGAATCATGTCGAAGATACGATCCAGAGCAAACAGCAGTGGTAGACCTTCAATTGGAATACCAGCGGCAAGCAGTACAGCAACAACGAGGAAAGAAGGACCCGGCACGCCCGCCTGGCCAACAGCACCCAGAGTAGCAGTCACGATGATCGCAATGTAAGCACCCATGCTCAGGTCAATATTGAACAATTGAGCAAAGAAGATCGCGACCAGACCGTAGTAGATCGCGTTACCTGACATGTTGATGGTCGCACCTAGCGGTAGTACGAAAGAAGCCGTCGAGTTGCGTACACCTAGATCGTTTTTCACCGTATCCATAGTGACAGGCAGTGTCGCCATCGAAGAGGCGGTAGACAGTGCAACCGCTTGTGGCTTTTTCATTGCTTGAATGAACTTTTTCGCCGACATTTTGCTGAACAGTTGGATCATCAGTGGGTAAGCAACAAAGCCGAAAATCGCAATCGCTGCAACGTAAACCACAAACAGCTTAAACACCACCATCAGTGCGCTGAAACCGAAAGTACCTACAGCATCAGCCATCAGACCAAATACACCGATAGGGGCAATCAGCATCACTTTGTTGATCATCCATACCATGGCATCAACAATCGTGTTCACTGCGTTGATCACAGGGTCACGTTTTTCTTTGGCTTGCTTAGAAATTGCAATGCCTAAAAACAAACAGAAAACCAAGATCTGCAGGATGTTCGCTTCGTTCAGTGACTGGAAAACGTTGGTTGGGATCATACCAATAATGGTTGCCCAGAAAGTTGGAAGTTCACCTTTTGATGCGTATTCTGCCGAGAACATGCTCTCAACACCGGAAACATCGACACCGACACCCGGTTGGAACAGTTCACCCATAACCAATGCCAGAGCAACTGCCGCGGCTGAAGTGAGTGCAAAGTAGCTCAGAGTTACTGCGCCTACTTTACCCGCTGAATGACTGTCGCCCAGACCTGCTGCACCTGAAATCAGTGCTACTGCAACCAAAGGGATCACCAGCATTTTGATCAGATTAATAAAGATTGCACCCAATGGAGCAAACAGCGTTGCATCGTGACCCATCGCGGCACCCACGGCAGTACCCGCGAGCATGGCGATCACAACTTGCACGCCAATGTTGTTTAGTAAACCCTTCGTCTTTAACACTTCCATAACCTCTGTGCTAATAAATTGTAAATTCCTAGTGTTAGCCACTAGTGTCATATCACTATATGGGCAAAAATTTTGCTCCTGCTTTTTACACGGAATATTTACATTTAGCAATAAGCACATCGAGCGTTTTCTCAATAGCAGAATAAAAATAGCGACAGGCGGTTGATTTTTGTGCAAAGAAAACGTTTGCTATAGGTGGGCGCAATGATTTTTGCGATTCAAATCAAAATTGGAGATGTGTTGGTGTGGAAGTGGAATTGTTAATAAAATGATGCGGCGCATCGGGCTGATACGCCGCATGTTAACCCTAATTTGGGTTAAATTTGTGTTGCTTGTTTCATGGCTTGAGTGAAGTTTGCTAACTCAGCCAACTGTTTAACTGGGCTATCCAGATGAGTTTCAATGATTTTCACTACTGCAGAACCTGAAATTGCACCGGCTGCCCCAGCTTCAATCGCTTGTTTGACCTGAGCGGGTTCTGAAATGCCGAAACCCAGTAACGCAGGTGGCGCATCGAATTGTTGCAGACGTTCAAGTAAAGCATGTACTGGCATATTGGCTTTAGTTTCTGCCCCAGTTACCCCCGCGCGTGACAGCAAATAAGTGTAGCCTTTACCGAGTTGAGCAACTGCTCGTAAGGTTTCATCACTGGCCGTTGGTGGCGCAATAAAGATTGGTTGAATGCCAAATTTCTCTGCGGCCGCCACAAAAGGCTGGCTTTCGTTGGTGGGTACATCGGCAATCAGTACCGAATCCACGCCAGCTCTTTGGCAGCGTTGATAAAAATCGTCGATGCCGCGTGCGTAAACCAAGTTGGCATACATCAGTAAACCAATCGGAGTCTCAGGGTTACGTTCACGAATCTGTGCGATCAGCTCAAAACAGATATCTGGCGTGGTTTTCGCCGCTAATGCACGCAAGTTCGCCCCTTGAATCGTCGGGCCATCGGCCAGAGGATCTGAAAACGGCATGCCAAGCTCAAGCGCATCCGCTCCTGCATCAATCAGGGTTTGCATGATGGCGAGTGACTGCTCGGGGTTTGGGTCACCAATGGTCACGAAAGGAACGAAAGCACCTTGTTGCGCGGCGCTCAGGCGTTGAAATAGGGCTTGATAACGGTTCATTACAACGCTCCTTTGTCTTCAAGTAATTTGTGTACGGTGAAGATATCCTTATCACCACGACCCGAAAGGTTAACCACTAACAGCTGCTCTTTGTCTGGCTCGGCATACGCCATCTTGATCGCATGCGCGAGAGCGTGTGAAGACTCCAGCGCTGGGATGATGCCTTCGTTTCGTGCTAACGCTTGGAAGGCATCGAGTGCTTCATCATCGGTGATGCTTTCATATTCAGCGCGGCCAATTGCATTCAGGTAAGCATGCTGTGGCCCCACCGATGGGAAATCCAGTCCCGCAGAGACAGAGTAAGATTCTTCCACTTGGCCATGTTCATCTTGCATCAAGGGTGCTTTCATGCCGAAGAAAATGCCGGTTTTACCGTGCTTAAGTGGCGCACCATGTTGATGGGTATGAATGCCTTTACCAGCTGGCTCAATACCGATCAAACGTACCGATTCTTCTTCGATGAAATCGGCAAACATACCAATAGCGTTTGAGCCACCGCCAACACAAGCGATCACCGCATCGGGCAAACGACCTTCACGAGCAAGGATTTGGTTTTTGGTTTCTTCGCCAATAATGCGTTGGAATTCACGCACAATGGTTGGGAATGGGTGAGGACCTGCCGCAGTGCCGAGCAGATAATGCGCAGTTTCGTAGCTGGCTGACCAGTCGCGCAGTGCTTCGTTACACGCATCTTTTAGAGTTGCTGACCCCGAATGAACAGGAATCACGGTTGCGCCCATCAAGCGCATACGGAACACGTTCGGGCTTTGGCGCTCAACGTCTTTCGCCCCCATGTAAACGCGGCACTTTAGGCCAAGCAGCGCACAGGCTAATGCAGTCGCCACACCGTGTTGGCCCGCACCAGTTTCGGCGATGATTTCATGCTTGCCCATGCGTTTTGCTAGCAGGGCTTGACCCAAAACTTGGTTGGTTTTGTGCGCGCCGCCGTGCAGCAGATCTTCACGCTTCAAATAGAGCTTGGTTTTGGTGCCTTTGGTGATGTTGCGAGTCAGCGTCAGCGCCGTTGGGCGGCCCGCGTACTCCTGAAGCAGAGTCATAAACTCAGCGCGGAAGGCATCATCTTGCTGGGCATCAATGAAGGCTTGTTCCAGTTGATCGAGCGCTGGAACCAAAATTTGTGGCACAAACTGCCCACCGAATTCGCCAAAATAGGCGTTTAATTTAGCCATGCTTACATTCCTTTTCTATGCATGTTGCCATGCTGATAATCTAATAATTCCGTAACTGTTGGAAAACGTGTTGTAACTTGTTGGCGTCTTTTTTACCCGGAGCGCTTTCCACGCCAGAGTTGAAATCGAGTCCGCGGCAGCCAAGTTGTGCCGCTTGGGCTACATTCTCAGCGCTCAATCCACCAGCGAGCATCAGGTCGCTATGTTTTGGCAGCAAGCGCCAATCAAAACTGTGTCCTGTGCCGCCACTTTGTTCGCCGATTTTGGCATCGAGCAGATGTCGGTCGATGTGCTCTGGCAGTAGCTCAGGTAAGGCATCACTCACGCCATAGGCTTTCCAAATTTCAATCGAGGCGGGCAGGGCAGCACGTAGTTCGCTTACATACTCAGCTTCTTCCTCACCGTGAAGCTGCACCGCAAATAAGCCAAGTTTGGTCGCAATATCGGCGACTTGCGCTGCTGGGTGATTTTGAAACACGCCGACATACTGTAGCGGTGCGCCGCTCATCGTCAGGCGAGCTTGTTCTACATCCACAAAGCGTTTGGACTTCTCAACAAAAATCAATCCACCAAAAACTGAACCTGCTTGGTAGGCTTTAACTGCATCATCAGGATGAGTCAAACCGCACACCTTATGTTCACCCAGCACAATTTTACGCACCGCAAGCTCAAGATTAGGTTGCGCCATCAGCGAGCTACCAATCAAAAAACCATTGGCAAACTGAGCTAAATCACGCACCTGCTGGTGGGTGTAAATGCCTGATTCGGAAATAATGATGGTGCCTTGTGGGATCAGCGGAGCCAACTGCTTGGTGCGATTAAGATCGGTGGTCAAATCACGCAGATTGCGGTTATTAATGCCCACTACTTTTGCTTGCAGAGCAATCGCGCGCTCTAGCTCTTGCTCGTTACTGACTTCGGTGAGTACGCCCATACCAAGATCGTGTGCCACAGCGGCCAGTTCACGATATTGATCATCGTTGAGCACAGACAGCATCAGCAAAATCGCATCCGCTTGATAATGGCGCGCCAGATAAACCTGATACGGGTCGACCATAAAATCTTTGCACAACACAGGCTGAGCCACTTGAGCGCGCACTTGCGGCAAAAACTCAAAACGACCTTGGAAATATTTCTCGTCAGTCAGCACCGAAATGGCACTGGCGTACTCGCCATACACAGAGGCGATGT
Organism: Vibrio mimicus CAIM 602; assembly: GCF_000338875.1. Classification (GTDB taxonomy): domain Bacteria; phylum Pseudomonadota; class Gammaproteobacteria; order Enterobacterales; family Vibrionaceae; genus Vibrio; species Vibrio mimicus. The sequence continues at coordinate 49,128 of NZ_AOMO01000030.1, forward strand.
AATCGAGATCAAACTCTTCGCGGATCAATCCTTTTGAAGGTGAGGCTTTTTTGCATTCGAGAATGAATACGGTGTTATCGCCGCTCAAGGCTTGATAGAAATCGCGCTCTGAGCGAGTCAGTAATGGATGAAAGCTAGCAAGAGGTTGCTTGGCTTTGCGCTCCTCAATCCATTGGTATTTATCGTTGACGATTTTGACCAGCACTTGCGCCATTTGCGCGGTTTGTACGGAAATATGCTCAGACAACTGCTCGGACATTCTACTTAACCTCGTTGTGCTAACTGCTGAACCAATCCATAGGCTTGGCCCGATTTCATCACGGCGATCGCTTGTTGGGTGTTGGCTTTCAGATCTTCTTGACCAAATAAACGCAGCAGAAGTGCGACATTGACTGCTACTGCCGCCATTTGTGCTTCTGTGCCATTGCCCGTCAGGATCTGGGTGATGATGGCGCGATTCTCTTCCGGCTCTCCGCCACGGATCGCATCCAGTGGGTAACGGTTAACACCAAAATCTTCCGGGGTGAGTGTGTACTCAATCAATTCGCCTTGGCGAATTTCTGCTACTTGCGTTTCGCCATGAATGGCGACTTCATCCAGACCTGAACCATGCACCACCGCCGCGCGTTTCAGACCCATTTGTAACATGGTTTGCGCAATAGGACGAACCAAATCCTTGCTGTAAACCCCCATCAATTCAATATTGGGACGGGCAGGGTTAATCAGTGGGCCTAAGATATTGAAAATCGTGCGAGTTTTCATAGTCTGGCGGACTGGCATCGCATGGCGTACACCGCTGTGGTATTGAGGGGCAAACAAGAAAGCCACGCCGAGATCATCTAAGGCTTGACGCGAATCTTGCGCGCTCATGGCAAGGTTGATTCCAAATGAGCTGAGTAGATCGGAAGAGCCTGATTTGCTCGACACCCCACGGTTGCCGTGTTTGGCGACTTTCACGCCACAAGCTGCAGCGACAAATGCCGCTGTAGTGGAGATGTTGATGGTGTTTGAGCCATCGCCACCGGTGCCTACGATATCGGCAAAGTCGTAATCAGGACGCGGAAACGGATTCGCGTTGGCAAGCAGGGCTTTAGCCGCACCAGCAATTTCATCTGGCGTTTCGCCTTTGATTTTCAGCGCAGTCAGTACCGCAGCCATCAATATAGGATCCATTTCACCGCGAATAATTTGGTCGAAAAGCTGTTGGCTCTCGGCTTGCGTTAGCCCTTGCTGTTCATAGAGTTTATTAATAATGGTTTGCATAACATTCTCTCCCTGTGCGGTTACGCGAATTGAGTCTGTGCTGGTGTTGCAGACAATGCCCAATCAATAGCATTAGCCAGCAAGGTAGCGCCGTGGGTGGTCATGATCGATTCTGGGTGAAATTGAAAGCCGCACACCTTGTCAGCTTCATTAATGACCGACATCACCAAGCCATTCACTTCTGCCGTCACGGTCAGTGTTGCCGGTACTTGCGTTGCGACCAGCGAATGGTAACGCGCAATCGCCAACGGTGAGGGTAGCCCGCGATAAATGGCGTGGTTTTGGTGCTCCATCATCGACACTTTACCGTGGATGATTTCACCCGCGCCTGCGACCACGCCACCATAAGCCTCAACAATCGCTTGATGCCCTAAGCAGATACCAATCATAGGCACCTTGCCTTTCAGGCGTTGCAGTAGCTCTGGCATGCAGCCCGCTTCAGACGGCGCACCTGGCCCTGGGGATAACACAACCACAGGATTGTCCAGTTGTTGCAGTGCTTGTTCGATCACATCCGCAGAAATGTTATTGCGGTAAATCGTTACGGCATGACCGAGTGAGCGAAACTGATCCACCAAGTTATAAGTGAAGGAGTCAAAGTTATCGATAAACAGAATATTGGCCATGATCATTCCTTCCCTTGATGAGCATATAAAATGGCGGAAATTACCGCTTGCGCCTTGCCGCGCGTTTCATCGGCTTCGGCTTGTGGGTCGGAGTCGTAAACGACACCCGCGCCGGCTTGAACTTGGGCGATGCCGTTTTCCACATAAGCGGAACGGATCACGATACAGGTATCTAAGTCGCCTTCACCAGTGAGATAACCCACAGCACCGCCGTAGCTGCCGCGCCGCGCTTGTTCAACATCGCGGATTAACTGCATCGCGCGAATTTTCGGTGCGCCAGTCAGCGTGCCCATATTCATGCAAGCTTGATATGCGTGCAGAGCATCCAAATCTTCACGTAACTGACCAACCACGCGTGACACCAGATGCATCACATGGCTGTAGCGATCTACTTGCAGCAAGTCAGCGACATGGCGAGTGCCTGCTTGGCTAATGCGCGCGACATCGTTGCGTGCTAAGTCAACCAGCATCATGTGCTCGGCGTTTTCTTTTTTATCCGTGCGCAGTTCAAGCTCAATGCGGCTATCGAGATCAAAATCAATGCTGCCATCTGCGCGCTTACCGCGGCGGCGAGTGCCAGCAATCGGATAGATTTCTACTTGGTTGGTGTGCATTTCGTACTTGAGGGCGCTTTCTGGGGATGCACCAAACAGGGTAAAGCGCTCATCTTGCATGTAGAACATGTAAGGGCTTGGGTTACTCTGTTTTAGGCGTTGATAAGCTGCGAGCGGTGAGGGGCAAGGTAAGCGGAAACGGCGTGATGGCACAACTTGGAACACATCGCCCTTGACCACGTACTGTTTGAGGTCACGTACGATGTCGCAAAACGCTGCATCGCTAATATTGGTGGTCACTTCCACTTCAGCTAAAGATTGCGCACTTGGTAAAGGCAGTTTTTGGTTGACCTGAGAGCGGATTTCACGCATTCGGCTTTTGAGTTGGCTGTGTAGCGCATCGCCCGGTTGGAATTGGGTAGCCTGCAGTTGGCAAGTTTCACGCTGATGATCAATCACCATCAGGGTTTCTGCTACATAAAACACGTAATCAGGGCATTGATTGTCTGCAGGTGCTTCACCTAACGGTTCAAAGTTAGCCACTAAATCGTAGGCAAACAAGCCACCTAAAAACAGCGCGAATTTACCGTGGTCAGTGAGATCAAAACTGTGCTGCACTAAACGTAGCGCATCGAAAGAGGAGGCTTCGCGCAAGCGTGAGTCTTCATCCAAAGTATCACAGGGGGTAGAGAAGGTGAGGGTAAGTTTCGCTTTCTCTACTTTGCAAGGAATCAGATCTGTGATGTTGCCATGAATGATGTTGAGCAGCGCTTGGCCGTTTGCACTGAGCGCATGATAAGTCACCTGATGGCCTTCACACACAATGCGCACTGCCGCATCCACCAATAAAAGGCTTTTCAGATTTTGCTTGGAGTCGATTTCTGCGGATTCCAGCAGTAGACAGTCGCTGCGCCCAGCGCAAAGAGCATGAAATAAAGCCGTAGGATCTTGCGTATAAGGCAATTCACTGTGTAGCACCTCAAGCGGCGCGGTTTTCTTTATGTTGATGGCCTTATTCATAAGACCTCCTTAACCATGATTCGATTGAGCACTCATCACCGCGATGAGAAAGTAAATAAACAGCAGTGATATTGTGGAAAAAGACGAATAAAAAGCCCGCTCAAATTGGCGGGCTAGGTGTGTGAGTATCTAAACTTAGAAATACACGTGAGCCCACCAAGAACTTGTCCAAGTGCGCCACCAAGTCAGCTCAGCATTCGCTGGACTGAAATTGGGTTTATGATTTGGGTTAAATTCTTGTAACATAGTGAGCCTTAGTAAAGAGCCTTGCATTTTCGTACTAGTTAACTAGTGCGGTGATAAAAAGTCAAGCCTAAAAATCAAGCAAATAAAAAATATGAGAATTGACCTGCATAGTCATACGACCGCTTCTGATGGGCGGTTTACGTATCAGCAATTGATTGAACGAGCCGTCAGTTTCAATATTGATGTTTTGGCGATCACTGACCACGATACAGTGGCAGCTTTGAGTGATGCTCGCGCTTACATTACAGAGCAGCAATATCCGCTACAATTAGTGAACGGCATTGAGATTTCAACTGTTTGGCAAAATAAAGACATTCACATTGTCGGTTTAAACATTGATCCAGACAGCGAGGTTTTAGGGCAGCTCATTGCGCAGCAGCAGCGCCGCCGGGTGGAACGTGCCGAGTTAATGGCACATCGTTTACAAAAGGCCACGCGTGAGGGCGTGTTGCAAGAGGTTCAGCAAATTGCTGATGGTGCACCGATTACGCGCGCTCATTTCGCCAAATGGTTGGTGGATAATGGTTATGCGGCGAATATGCAGCAAGTATTTAAGAAATACCTAACCCGAGATAATCCGGGTTATGTACCGCCTAACTGGTGTTCAATGAGCGATGCAGTGACCGCGATTCACGCCGCGGGTGGGCAAGCCGTATTAGCGCATCCCGGACGATATGACTTGACGGCCAAATGGCTTAAGCGCTTAATGACCGCGTTTGTTGAAGCGGGTGGGGATGCAATGGAAGTCGCCCAGCCGCAGCAATCACCACAGGAAAAACGTACCTTGGGTGATTACGCTATGGAATACCAACTACTCGCCTCTCAAGGCAGTGACTTTCACTATCCTTCTCCTTGGATGGAGTTGGGACGAAATCTTTGGTTACCTGCCGGAGTAGAACCTGTATGGAAAGATTGGGGCTTATCCCCAAGCAATAGAGTCGAGAGACTCGATGAAGAGGAATAACCATGAGCCAGTTTTTTTTATGTCCATCCTGAAAACCCTCAAACTCGCCTGATCAATCAAGCTGTCGCGATTATTCGCAACGGTGGGGTAGTGGTTTACCCAACCGATTCTGGTTACGCAGTCGGTTGTCAGCTAGAAAATAAACACGGGATGGAGCGTATTTGTCAGATTCGTCGTCTGGACGATAAACACAACTTCACTCTGTTATGTCGTGATTTGTCTGAGTTATCTCTGTATGCCCGAGTGGATAACACCGCGTTTCGCTTACTGAAAAACAACACACCGGGACCTTACACTTTTATCTTTAAAGGAACCAAAGAGGTTCCACGTCGTCTGATGAATGAAAAGCGTAAAACCATCGGGATCCGTGTGCCAGACAACAAAATTGCGTTGGATCTTCTAGAGGCTTTGGGTGAACCACTGATGTCGACGTCGCTGATTCTGCCGGGCAACGATTTTACAGAGTCTGATCCTGAAGCCATCCGCGATAGTTTAGAGCACGCAGTGGATGTGATCCTCAATGGTGGCTATTTAGGTCAGCAGCCGACCACAGTGATTGATTTCAGTGATGATGAGATTGTTGTGGCTCGTGTCGGAGCTGGTGATCCAACCCCCTTTCAGTAGTTGAATGACGTGGCCGTGAATACCTGACAAAACGGATGCTTTTATCCACAAAATTTGCGATACTACGCGGCCGCGATTTTGAGATCGCAAACTGTCATTCGACGTCTGAGAAGACGACACATAGGTAGATAAATGAGCGAAAAGTTACAAAAAGTTTTAGCACGTGCTGGTCATGGTTCTCGTCGTGAGCTTGAAGCTCTGATCCGAGCTGGGCGTGTAAGTGTTAATGGCAAGGTAGCTGTATTGGGTGAACGCCTAGAAGATGATAACGCTTTAGTGCGTGTTGACGGACACGTTGTGTCTGTAAAAGCGCAAGAAGAGGTCATCTGTCGAGTTCTGGCTTACTACAAACCAGAAGGCGAGTTGTGTACCCGTCATGATCCAGAAGGTCGTCGAACGGTGTTTGACCGTCTGCCGAAAATTCGTGGTTCGCGCTGGATTTCCGTTGGTCGTTTGGACGCCAACACCTCAGGTTTGCTGCTATTTACCACTGATGGTGAATTGGCAAACCGTTTGATGCACCCAAGCCGTCAGGTTGAACGTGAGTATTTAGTTCGCGTATTTGGTGACGTCAATGAAGAAAAAGTTCGCAACCTCGTTCGTGGTGTGCAGCTAGAAGATGGTATGGCGCGTTTTGAAGATGTGATGTACGCCGGTGGCGAAGGCATCAACCATACTTTCTACGTTGTGATCAACGAAGGCCGTAACCGTGAAGTTCGTCGTTTGTGGGAATCACAAGGTACAACGGTTAGCCGTCTGAAACGTGTTCGTTACGGTGATATCTTCCTTGATAAGAAACTGCCTCGCGGCGGTTGGATGGAACTCGATCTGAAGCAAGTGAACTACTTGCGTGAATTGGTAGAGCTGCGTCCAGAGAAAGAAACGGTATTGAACACTGCCCCTGATGCGGCAACTCGTAAGCGTGAACGTACCCGTAGCCAGAAAATTCGTCGTGCGGTTCGTCGCCATGAAGAACGTGTATCGACAGCACCTGGCCGTAGTGGCTCAGCTCGTCGTAAGCCGGGTGGCGAGTCAAGTACTCGTAATAAAGTAGCGAATAAGCAGCAAAGTGCGCGTAAGCCTCGTGGCTAATTGCTTGCGCAGTTCTGCTTTTCAATGATTAAAAAGCCAGTCATATCGACTGGCTTTTTTCTTACCTATTTTTTATCACCCGATTATGAGGGGAGTGATAAAAACCCCACTGCTCGTGAGCAATGGGGTCAGCAGGTTACAGCGTTTGGGTTAATTGATGATAACGACCTTGCTGAGCGAGTAGGGTATGGTGATGGCCGAATTCGACCAGCTTGCCATGTTCAATCAGTGCGATTGCATCCATCTGTTCAAGATTGATTAAACGGTGCGTAATGAACAGCACAGTTTTATTTGCAAAGTGGCTGTGCAGTAGTTGCATGATTTGCTGTTCAGTCTGCTTGTCCAAACCTTCAGTCGGTTCATCTAACAATAGGATAGGGGCATCATGCAGTAGTGCTCGTGCGATACCGATACGGCGCTTCTCGCCACCTGATAACTGACGACCACCATCACCCAACCATGCGTTAAGCGCGGAATCTTGCAACAGTTTTTCTAAACCCACTTGGCGCAAAATTTCACTTAATTGTTCATCGGTTGCGTCTGGTTTCGCCAGTTTTAGGTTGTCGCGCAGAGTGCCATTGAGAATATCGACCCGTTGACTGACCACACTGATCGCTGCACGAAGATCGCTTTCTCGCCATTTTCGAATATCGATTCCGCCAATCGTAATTTGTCCCGATTGCACATCCCAATAACGGCACAGCAACTGAATTAGAGTTGATTTTCCAGAACCAGTTTGACCCACAATCGCGACTTTATGACCTTGAGGCAGCGATAAAGTGAATTCATCAATGGTGTTCGGTTTATTGGCTTGGTAAGCAAAGTTAACCCCATTGAACTCAATGCCGTATTGGCCATTATGTGGGGTGGGTTGATCAGTAAACTCGACCTCCGGTTTGGCTAGAATTATCTCATTTAGGCGGCGTGCTGAAGTGAGTGTTTGCCCCAAATGCTGGAATGCACCAGCAATCGGCATCAGCAACTCTACACTCGCCATTGTGGCGAAAGCGATGAGGGCAATCATAGGATCTGGGGTTTGACCACCGACACCATCGGCAGCCAACCAGAGCATCAGCACCAGTATCCAACCATTGGCGAGCAGGAGTAAGGATTGCGCTAAACCAGAGACATGCGCGTTGGCGTATTGGTTACGTAGCAGCTTTTCTTGTGCCGTGAAGATCGCCTGGCGATAGGTTTGTTCCGCGCCGAAAATGGTTAGCTCGCTATAGCCTTGCAACCAATCCAAAGTGCGAATTCTTAGCTCTGCTTTATGCTGTGTAAGTTGTTGCCCGTTGTGCTTACCAAGTCGATAGAACAAGATTGGCCAAACCAACAGCACTAACAGTAAAACGCCACCAAGGGTAAGACCAAGAGTGGTATCAAACCAAGCCACCAGTGCTGTGAGCGCAGCGATGCCCAACACACCAACGGTCACTGGGTTAATCAGGCGCAGATAGACGTGATCCATGGCATCCACATCGGCCACGATTCGGTTGAGCATGTCGGCATCGCGTACGGCGCTCAAGCGTCCCGGAATCAGCGGAGTCAGTTTTTCAAAGAAGAACACACGCAAATCGGTGAGCAACTTAAAGGTCGCGTTGTGTGTGACAACACGCTCACCCCAACGTCCTGCAGTTCGTCCCATGGCAAAACCACGTACAAAAGCGCCGGGTAGCATGTAGTTGAATGTCTCTCTGGCGATGGTCAGCCCAGCTACCGCAGCGGCAGACAAGAACCAGCCAGACAAAGTGAGCAAACCAATTGAGGCGAGCACTGTCAGCAATGCCAAAAGCATGCCTAGTGTCAGACCGAACCAGTGTTTTTTATAAAGCTTGAGATAAGGTAGCAGTTCACGCATCGAGATTCCCCTGATTCGCAGCTTGTAATGCTTGGTTAGCGGCTAACATAGTGGCAAATAAACCCGGTTGCTGGCTCAACTCTTCGAAATGACCGGCTTGGACTAAGGCACCGTTTTCCATCACTAAGATCTGCTCAACAGATTGCAGCGGCTGTAACTGGTGAGTGACCAGCAAGGCGGTGCGTTGCTGAATGCTTTCATTCAGACCCCGCATCACATATTGCTCGCTGCGTGCATCTAAACTTGCGGTGGGTTCATCGAGTAACCAGAAGCGGCCGTTTTGCAAAATAGCCCGAGCCAGAGCAATACGCTGAGCTTGACCAACAGAAAGCCCCGCAGAGCGATCATTGATCTGGTAATCCAAACCATGCTGCTCAACAAACTCTTGTGCATAAGCGGCTTGTAGTGCCTGAATGACTTGTTGATCGGCAATATTTTGTTTACCGAGCGTCACGTTATCTCGAATTGTGCCGTGCAGCAGCAGTGGATTTTGACCTACCCAACTGATGGTTTGTCGCCACTGCGCATGATCCAGTTCGCGCAGCTCAATGCCGTTAATGGTTAAGCTGCCTTGATAGGGCATAAAGCCCAAAATGGTATTGATTAAGCTGGTTTTGCCTGCGCCACTTGGTCCAACGAGCGCGGTGATTTTACCACTGTGCAAAGTGAATGACAGTGGACCTGCTAGGCGTTGGCCTTGTGGGCTGAGGACGACAAGATCATTCGCGATGATTTCAATTGGTTGGTCATCGGCCAGTGTTTGTTCGCCGCTGTGCAATGTATCCGCTTCGGTTTGTAGAAAGTCGACGATTGATTCCGCCGCACCCACCGCTAACTGTTTGGCGTGGTAGTAAGTGCCAAGGTCACGCAGTGGTTGGTAAAACTCGGGGGCGAGGATCAAAATAAACAGCCCAGCAAACAGTGTGACACCAGCACCGTAGTAGCCGAAGTTGAGTTCACCAATGTAACTAAAGCCAAAATAAACCGCGGTTAGCGCAATGGAGATCGAGGTGAAAAACTCTAATACCGCGGAAGAGAGAAACGCAATACGCAATACATCCATAGTACGATGACGGAATACTTCAGAAGCGCCGCGCATTTGATCGGTTTCCGCTGCTGCGCGATCGAAAAGGCGAATGGTCGTCAGCGCTTGTAAGCGATCATAAAAATGACCGGACAAGCGCTGTAGTGCTTTAAAGTTTTTCCGGCTGGCATCGGCAGCTTTAATACCGACTAGTGCCATAAACAGTGGTACCAGTGGTGCTGTGATAAGAAAAATCAGCCCGGCAGCCCAGTTCACAGGAAAGACCACGGCGAGAACCACAAAAGGCACCATCACGGATAGAGACATCTGCGGTAGGTAGCGAGCAAAGAAGTCGTGCATGTTTTCGACTTGCTCAAGCATCAAGGTTGCCCATGAGCCGGCAGGTTTACCTTTGATGTACGCTGGCCCTAAATCGCGAAGTTTATTGAGAATGAGTTCACGAATATAGCGACGGATCTCCTCCCCACTGCGGTATCCCGCCATTTCGCGTCCCCAAGAGCAAAGGGCGCGCAGCGTAATGAGTACGACTAAACCGATAAATTGTGGGATGAGCAGGTGTTTATCCACTTGTTCAATAATCAGTTGATGGAGAATCGATGCGAGGAGTGCGGCTTGCGCCACCAGAAATAGGCTTGATAAAACACCTAACCCAACAGCTATTGCAAGCCAGCGCTTAGCCAGTTTGCTTTGCTGCTTGAGCCAGAGATTCAAGCTACGCTGTTTTTTCTTGTCCATTTGAAAAGGCTTAATGAGAATAATAATTGTAATAGGCCGCCAGTATACAAAGAAAAGCCCGACGGTTATACCCGTCGGGCTTTGCAAAAATAAAAACTGGTGTTACGTGTAGAGTCGGTTATTTACCCTGGCTATCCAGATAACGCTCAGCATCCAATGCTGCCATACAGCCTGTTCCGGCTGAAGTAATGGCTTGGCGATAGTTGTGATCCATCACGTCACCCGCGGCAAACACACCTTCAATGCTGGTTTGTGTTGCATTACCTTCAAGGCCAGATTTTACGACAATGTAGCCGTTTTTCATTTCAAGCTGTCCTTCGAAGATTTGCGAGTTAGGCTGGTGGCCGATTGCAATGAATACACCCATTACATTCAAGTTTTCAGTCTGGTCTGATTGGGTATCTTTCAAGCGAACGCCTGTAACACCCATTTCATCTCCCAGCACTTCATCCAAAGTACGATGAGTGTGCAGAACGATGTTACCATTCGCTACTTTATCCATCAGACGATCGATCAGAATTTTTTCACTACGGAAGCTGTCACGACGGTGAATCAGGTGCACTTCTGCCGCGATATTAGATAGGTAAAGTGCCTCTTCAACCGCAGTATTACCACCACCAACAACGGCGACTTTCTGGTTGCGATAGAAGAAACCATCACAGGTTGCACAAGCAGAAACACCGCGTCCTTTAAACGCTTCTTCTGATTCTAAGCCGAGATACTTGGCTGATGCGCCTGTTGAGATGATCAACGCATCACAAGTGTACTCTTGGCTATCACCTGTCAGACGGAATGGGCGAGAAGAGAGATCAACCGCGTTGATATGGTCAAAGACGATTTCAGTATCGAAACGTTCAGCGTGTTCTTTCATGCGATCCATAAGCCCAGGACCGGTTAAGCCTTCCGCATCACCTGGCCAGTTTTCCACTTCCGTGGTGGTGGTGAGCTGGCCGCCTTGCTGCATGCCTGTGACGAGCACAGGTTTTAGGTTAGCGCGCGCTGCGTAAACTGCGGCTGTGTAACCTGCAGGGCCAGAGCCAAGGATCAGAAGTTTGCTGTGTTTCACGTTACTCATGAAGTACTCCGATAAGGAAGAAAGGGAGTTTGCTCATTGCTTGACCTAGGTGTAAGACGCAAGCGAATGAGAAGAATTAGCTTCGATTGTAGGGAATATAAGAGGTGAATAAAAGTGGTTCTCTGAGCATAAATCGTAATTGTTTATTCCCTTCCTACTCAGCCTGCAATGATGCGCGCTATTGGGAAGCTTCATCATGAGATAAAGATTTTATGCTAACTGATTGGTCATATTCCTTATTTTTAAGTGTGACAGTGAAAGCTTCTGATTTTCTAATTTTACGACTATCGCCATTGGTGTAATAAACCATCACCCGACCATTAATTAGATTGTTATTTTTAAATATTCACATAATCAGTTTATTGAGTTGAGAATTGTTGTTTTTGCCAAATAATCGATTAACCTTAAATGTAAATAAAATGTGAAAATTATTGTGGTATGACTAACCCATTAAGGAGTCGATAATGTTACGTTCTCATCCCAATACCCTACATATCACTCAGCTGAGCCATTCGGCAACCCACCAACTTGCCCCTTCCTTTGCTGAGTTACCACACACAAATCATGCGGATGGGCAGTATCGTTTACGTCGATACTCAGTAATCCGTTTTATTGATGGACAAGTAGTGGAAGTCGATAAACATGATTTCATGCAAACGGATCAGATTAATCACTTCCAAGGCAATGTCGTGCGTCGCTTTGAGGCACTTCAACCGAGTACATTAAAAAGTGAAGGCCTGCGTGAGTTGTGCTCCCTGTTTATTGAAGCCAACATGTTACCGAACGGGCAAGAGATAGAAATTCACCAAATGCGGATCGCCGCAGTGTTTGATGAAACCTTGGTTGCTCCAGAAGGGGTACATCAAGATGGTTTTGACCATATTGCGATTGTCGGGATTGACCGCCACAACATAGTGGGTGGCGAAATCATGCTCTATTTAAGCAGCCACGAAGCGCCGTTTTTCCGCAAAGTGTTAGAAAATGGTGAAGTTGCTATGCTGGCGGATGGTCAGTTATGGCACAACGCGTGTCCAATTCGTGTGGTGAATCATGATCAAGAAGGGCATATGGATGTGTTTGTACTGACGGCTAAGGATGGTCGCCATGCGCTTCACTCCTGAGTTGGTTCGTGAACAGTTTCCTGCGTTAAGCCAAAAAGTGAATGATAAGCCAGTGGTGTTTTTTGATGGGCCGGGTGGCTCGCAAGTGCCGCAATCGGTGCTGGATGCTATGGTGGCTTATCTTGGGCGTTACAATGCCAACTTGGGTGGACATTACTTTTCAAGCCACAAAACGGTCGAATTGGTACAAAGCGCGCGTGAACATGTGCAGGCGTTACTGAATGCCCCATCTCCCGAGTCGATTGTTTTTGGGCCGAACATGACTTCGCTGACTTTTCAGTTTAGCCGAGCGATCAGCCGCGACTGGCAACCCGGCGATGAAGTGATTGTCACAGCTTTGGATCACTACTCTAACGTGTCCAGTTGGCAGCAAGCAGCTCATGACAAAGGGGCTACTGTTCACCAAGCACGAGTGAATACGGCAGATTGCACATTAGATCAAGCGCATCTGCTTTCGCTTATTAATTCACGCACCCGTTTAGTAGCAGTGACTTACGCCTCTAACACAACGGGTTCATTGGTTGATTTGTCAGCTATTGTGGAAGCCGCGCATCAGGTTGGCGCTATGGTGTATGTGGATGCCGTGCACTATCTGCCACACCATCTGCCGGATGTTCAGGCGCTAGGCTGCGATTTTCTCGCTTGTTCCGCTTATAAGTTTTTTGGGCCACATGTAGGCATAGTGTATGTCGCACCACGCTGGCAAAACGTGATTATGCCGTACAAGGTTGAACCCGCTACCAACCAAGGCCCAGGACGATTTGAAACGGGAACACTGAATTTTGAAGGGCTCGCTGGCGTCATTGCCGCCGTGCAATATTTAGCGCAGTGGGGTGATCCGAAGGAAACCTTGCGAGAGCGCTTAGTCGCAAGTTACCAGCAATACCAACAGCACGAGCAGCAGCTCAGTGAGTATTTCTTACAAAAATTGGCAAAATTACCTGATATTCAATTGCATGGTTTCCACCATGCTTCCGCAGAGCTGCGTACACCGACGTTTGCTCTGACGATTAAAGATTGCACTCCACAGCGAATCGCACAAATGCTTGGTGAGCTAAACCTCTGTGTTTGGAATGGTCATTTCTATGCGCTTGGTTTGGTGCGTCAACTGGGACTTGAAGAAAGTGGAGGTGTGCTACGTATCGGTTTGATGCATTACAATACAACGGCGGAAATTGATCGGTTATTTGATGTACTGAGTGATCATTTACCAGCCTTGCTAGACAAGTGAACTTGTTGATTCGGTTGAGTGTGATGCGGGATTTATTCGCGATTAAACTATTCTTACAACCTCGCATCACACTCGAATTGCATATACTACTTTAGTGGTGCATATTCCTGTTTTAGCAAAAGGTGAAATGCCTCTGAAAATAGAGGCTTGAAGATCATTAGTCGGTGACAAAACAGCGTACGGCGATTATTTTTGGAAGCAACCTCTCTTTATTGACCTAATATAATTAAGAGAGCGCGTTTTAGTGAATGAGTTTGACGCTGGAGTAAGCTGTGAAAGTGGTGCCAAGAGTACTGTTAGGTTTAGTGTTGATTACAATTGTCACCATATTGCTTTACTGGCAGTTTGGCTCAGCTAAACGTGTGCTAGTTTCACCACAACGATTTACGTATTTTGCCACTAATGATCAGATCTCCGGTGGGGCATCAACCAGCGCACTACTGATTGAAGGTGGCGAAGCCCAAGTTCGTTGTGAATTGCTCGCGAGTAATTATCCATGGCCGTATTGCGGCATCTCTGTACACATCAATCCAGACCCGACACTTGGATTAGATCTGAGTGATATTCACACCATACGGCTGAATGTCGATTTGCAAGGCCCAACCGATAAACCTGCAGCCATGCGTTTCTATTTACGCAATTTCAATCCGATCTATTCCAAAATAGATGATGAATACACTCATAAATACAATGGGCTGGAATTCGTACCAGGAGTGGGTAAGGGCAGCATTGATATTCCAATTCGTAGCTTGCAGGTAATGACGTGGTGGCTGGTGGATAACAAAATCTCCATCGGCAACTCTGCACCTGAGTTTACCAATATCAATAAAATTGAATTCGCCACAGGCTCAGGCAGTCAACTGGGAGAATATCAGTTGACCATACGTCAAGTAGAGTTGATTGGTGATTATGTTTCGGGAGAGAAACTCTTTCTTGCCATGTTGATCATGTGGGCGGCCGCTGGGGCTTGGTTGTCTGCATTGGAAATTCGCCGTAATCGTCGTGAAGTCATACGGGCACGTATGCGTCAGGCACATTTGCAGCGTTTGAACCACTCATTGCATGAGCAGAATATGAAATATGTTGAGATGGCACACCGTGATGCTTTGACAGGGGCAATTAACCGTCATGGCATCCGAGATTGGTTGCAGGAACAAGCGCGTTTAGTCCGTTGGCAACTCAATCAGTTCAGTGTGCTGTTTATCGATATTGATTACTTCAAGCAGGTCAATGATGTTTATGGGCACGGTATTGGTGATGATCTATTGCGTGAGTTTGTACTAGTGATCAGCCGTGAAATCCGTGAGGGTGACAGATTGGTCCGCTGGGGAGGCGAAGAATTCGTCGTATTTTGTGCGCAGACGGGTATTGATCAAGCGGTTGACCTGGCTGATCGCCTACGCACACGTGTGGAAAACCATAGCTGGCTACATGGTGGTGAGCTCACATGCAGCATTGGCATTGCACAAATGGAAAATGAAAGAGTCACGGAAACGGTTTCACGTGCTGATGAAGCGTTATACCGAGCCAAACGACTTGGGCGAAACCGTATCGAAGTTCATTATGGGCTGAAAACGCAAGCAAAAACTCAGTAAAACAACGAGTTAATACTGAGCAGGAGTCTCACTGTCGCTCGGTTCTACTTCTTCAGTGCTCTCTACAATTATCGGCTCTTTGGGGCCGAGAAATTTAGGCTGAGTGTCGAACACAAACAGATCAAAAACCGCATAGGCACGGGCAAAGACTTCACGTAAACGCACCTTAAAACCCGAATGACTGCTTGGTCCTGGCACTGCCAAACAAGAAGCCTGAATATCCTGATAGTGCGCGATAAACAGGGCGCGCTCACAATGAAAACGCTGAGTAATGATCAAGAAGTTATCCGTATCAAAAATCTGCTTGGCTCGTACAATCGAATCTAAAGTACGAAATCCAGCATAATCGAGAGAAATATTCTCAGCTGGAATACCCGCGCGCAGTAAATCGCGTTTCATCGTCCACGGCTCATTGTACGAACGGTGGGCATTGTCCCCACTGAGCAGAAAATTGCGCACTTTTCCTTGCTGGTACAACACAATTGCCGCATCAATCCGGTTGGTATAGTACTCGTTTAGGGTCTTGCCTATGTACTTACTGGTACCAAGAACAACGGCGACTTGGAATGGCGGTGTGTTTTGAGTGTCGCTGATAATGTTGTTTTGCGTTTGCCAAGTCACCCAGCGATCAATCGCCAGCAGACTGGAAACTACAGCAATCACGGTTAAGAGTAAGATTTGGCCAAGTTTGCGCCAAGGAAAACAACTCAATCGAGCTGCCACAAAGGCGACTGAGCGTAGAATTAAATTTGATGGTTTCTTTGTGCCCATAGGCCTATCACAACAAAACAGCTTACGATAACGGTCAGCATCATGCCGGAATCCAGTTGCGCGAGTGTCCGAGCAAGGTAAGGGCTAGCTTTGATGATGATTAAACCGTATCCAAACGCGTTAATAAAGATAAACGCGAGAGTCCGAACCAGAAAATGTTGATTCCGTAATGCTCTACGCAAAAAGGCGTTGATTTCACCACCGAGCATGACCAAAGCACAAGCAATCAACGCGATTGAAATTTCGCTGAGGTAGGGTAATAGCGCTTGCCCGGCAGGAGCAAGAAAAGTAAATATCTGCATGTCATCAAAAAGCCCCTGATAGCAGGGGCTTCTCCGCAAAATTAAAACGCAGTGCGTTTGTAACGACGGTAAACAGGTTGCCAGAAGTGTTGTTCAATCGACGCTTCAAGTGCTTCGTCGGTGATCTCCGGAGCTACACCTTGTTCAATCGCTTTTTTCGCAACAGCAAAGGCAATCTTCTTCGATACTGAATGAATTGATTCCAATGGTGGTAGCAACGGACCATGACCATTGATGGCCAACGGCGAGCAACTTGCCAGAGCACGGCTAGATTCCATCAACATTTCATCGGTAACACGGCGCGCATTAGCTGCTAAAACACCTAAGCCAATCCCCGGGAAAATGTAGCTGTTGTTACATTGTACAATCGGGTAAGTTTTGCCATCGTGCAGTACAGGATCAAATGGGCTGCCTGTTGCAACTAAGGCTTCACCATTAGTCCAACGAATGATATCACTAGGCAGTGCTTCTACACGGCTTGTTGGGTTCGAAAGCGGGAACACGATTGGTCGAGGGCAGTGCTGATGCATCTCTTTGATGATCTCTTCACTAAATAGCCCTGGTGCACCTGAAACACCGACCAGCACTGTTGGTTTCGCATTGCGAATCACATCATGTAGTGAGTAACCGTTGTTCTCGGTTGTCCAATCCTGTGTGTTGACCTTTTTCTGAACCAAACGCTGTTGGAAATCAAGCAAGTTTGGCATGCCTTCTTCCAGCAGACCCCAGCGGTCAACCATGTAAACTTGTGAACGAGCTTGTTCATCGCTGATGCCTTCAGACACCATTTGCGCGATGATCGCCTCTGCAATACCACAGCCGGCAGATCCTGCGCCCAAGAAAGTGATACGTTGCTCAGAGAGCTGGCTACCTGCCGCTTTACATGCAGCAAGCAGTGAACCCACAGTCACTGCTGCTGTGCCTTGAATATCATCATTAAAACAGCACACGCGGTTTTTATAGCGCTCAAGCAGCGGCATCGCGTTCTTTTGTGCAAAGTCTTCAAACTGGATCAACGCGTCTGGCCAACGGCGTTGAACCGCTTGCATAAACTCTTCAACAAAGTTGTCGTAATCAGGCCCAGTGATACGAGGATGACGCCAGCCCATGTACATAGGATCAGCAAGACGTTGTGGGTTGTTGGTACCCACATCCAACACAACAGGCAGAGTATACGCTGGGCTAATGCCGCCACAGGCGGTGTAGAGCGAGAGCTTACCAATTGGAATGCCCATACCACCGATGCCTTGGTCACCAAGTCCCAGAATACGCTCACCATCTGTCACAACAATCACTTTGACGTTGTGGTTTGCAGCATTGTTGAGCAGGTCATCAATGCGATCTCGATTGGCATAAGAAATAAACAAACCACGACCTCGGCGATAGATGTTAGAGAAGTTCTCACAAGCCGCGCCAACGGTTGGGGTATAGATGATCGGCATCATCTCGGAAATATGGTTTTGCACCAAACGATAAAATAGGGTTTCGTTAGTGTCTTGAATGTTGCGCAGATAAATGTGCTTGTCCATATCGCTTTCAAAGCCACGATACTGTTGGTAAGCGCGCACAACTTGTTCCTGAATCGTTTCAGTTGCTTCGGGCAGTAAACCCTCAAGGTTAAAAGAAGCACGCTCTTCTGCACTGAAGGCGCTGCCTTTGTTAAGCAGAGGTGTACTAAGAAGAGCAGGGCCTGCGTAGGAGATATACAGCGGACGTTTATCGTTATTCATGTTCGGCCTATTGATTGGTAGGGTAGAAGTGAAACGCGAAAATGATACCGATTTGCTGGCTGGATTGTAAATAGACAAACGGATTCCATACGTTGATTATCCTGCTTCTGTGCGCAAGCCCAGTGTTTAAAACATTAAAGGGAATTTAGCTTGGGTGATTTATATGCAACTTGTCTGTTTTGCCTTCACCGGATTTCTGGAATGGAGGCTCGCTGAGGAGGTATTTACTTAAAGTAAAACGTCAAGCTTGAACATTTACGCAGGCCATTTTGTTTGAATAAGAAAATATTAATCAACAACACACATATCATTTTAAAAATGTAGGTGCAGTGTTATCAGTTTGGTTTTTATATAGCCAATGAAACCGATTGCGAGACATAACAGACTATTTTTTTATATCGTATTGCTATATACCCAAGGTTAGTCAATAGTTGCTTCACTGTGTTACCAATCGTGTCGGGGGACAGAATGGAAAAAACAAGGATTAGCGCAGTATTTGATTACACGACTTTTCTTGGTGCGTCGTGTACGAAAAAATGGACCTTCGCTGAAGCAATAAGCTCCTTTGCACCTGTTTTTGGGATTGCGTGGTTAGATGCAATCAAAGAGCAGCAAAGCCCACAAGAACGACTATGGGATGTCGCGCTAAAAAAGCTTTCAACTCGACGTAGCGATGAATCAAACTTGATCACCTTAGTCAAACTCGCTAAGCAGGAAGGGATTGATGAGTTGACGCTGGTGATGCCTTACGCACTGGACGAGCAGCAGTTAACAGCGATCCAAGTAAAGAGCGCTGCACAAATTGAGTCAACCAATCAAGAGGAATTTTTGATCAGGCTTTGATGAAATGAATCTAGTGCAGTGGGTGGAAAATAGAACAACATTAATAAAATTAAGGGGCTTTGGCCCCTTAATTCTTATCAGTCAATTTCCTACTTGTAGCGAAACTTGCTACAGTCAGTTTATTGATCAATCAGTCCGTATTCTTTATCCAGAATATCGATAATTTTTTGCTTTGGCTGGTTGCTAAGATGGATAGGCTGACCAGTAATTTTCTCCGCAATACCTAGGTAGGTACGAGAGATATCGAGTAAAGCTTCTAATGGCAAAGCATTATCGCGCGCTAATGCTTCACGTTCTGGCATACGATCTTTGTTAAGTAGAATGTCAGGGTCTGGGAAGTAGTTCAGCAAAAACTGGCGGAAGCTTCTTTCGAGTTTTCAACAATTTTACCTTGCTGGTACTGTTCCGCATCCCAAATACGAGATGAGTCAGGTGTACCTACTTCGTCCATGTAGATCAACTTTTGTTGCCCTTGGTTGTCGTTTACGTAACCAAACTCAAACTTGGTATCGACAAAAATTTGCCCCACACCTTTTAAAGCCTCACTGATCACGGCAAAACCTTGTTTAAGCAAAGTTTCGTAGTGGTCAATATCTTGCGGTTGATTGAAGTTAAATGCAGCGTAGTTAGCTTCGATATCTTGGCGAGAGATATTAACGTCATCAGCTTCCGGTACTCCGGGAATACCACGCAGAATTCCTTTGGTAGAAGGTGTCATCAGTAATTCAGGCAGTTGGCTGTCTTTCTCTAAGCCTTCCGGTAGGGTGATGCCACAAAACTCACGCTCACCTTTGGAATAGGCACGCCACATAGAACCAGTAATGTATTGTCGGCAGATTGCTTCAATTTTAATTGGACGAGCTTTTTGAACAATCCACACGAAAGGATGGGGAATATCCAAAATATGACTATCCGCCAAACCATGTTGTTGGAAGAGTTTGAACCAGTGATTAGAAATGGCATTGAGTGCCGCCCCTTTTCCCGGCACGCCATGTACTCCACCTTCAGCATGCCAAATGCAATCAAATGCGGAAATACGGTCACTGATGACCATGATGGCGAGTGGCGCATCTTCAGCAACCGAGTAACCTTTTTCTTTAATCAGGCGTCGGCTGTCTTGTTCGGTTAACCAATAAACTGAGCGAACTTTTCCGCTATGAACTGGTTGGTGAGTGCGAATGGGGAGGTCGTCATTGACGGCAAGGACTTGATCTGCAAGGCTCATTGAGACATTCCTATCTGAATTCAAACATCATATTGCGATTTTCTTCGGGAGAAAATCGCGTTCTGAGCGCATGATACCAGAACTATTTTCTGCTGCCAGACAAAAAGCAAACGTTTGCCTAAATTTATTTTCCAGATTTTAAATAGCGCTCAATGAAGTGAATAAGCCGGCTGCTTAATGAAAAATACTTCACAACAGTGTTGTTGAGCAAAGAGAGCCAGTTGCTTCTGAGTGACCAGATCTATTTCACTGGAGGCCACGATGGCACTCGCCGTATGGCAAGCAATGGCTTTTGCTACAATCTCTGCTTCTGAATGAGCCTTTGATGCCTTGAGGTGTACCACTTTGCCACAATCGATTTGATATGCAGTCAGCTGAGTTCCGTTTGGTCTTGGGCATTGTGCTGTATAGAGAATCCATTGCGGGCGCTGAGATAAATGAGCGAGTCGCTGCATTAAGTTGGCATCACTACCTAAGCCATTCTTTGAACGTAGAGTATTCAGTGTACGTGATGGTTGTAGTCCGAAATGTTTGAATTCAGTGCGTAACATAATACTGTCTCTCCATACATGCTGTATGTAAATACAGTATTATTGGTTGGCTGAGTTTGCAACTTTTTTTTGAATAAAAAAAGTACAGAATTTCTGATTTTTTTGCTCTTGTTTTTATTAATGTTTTGATTTTATAGGCTTATTTCATGTTGTGGATGATTGGGTAAATAAATGAGAGTTTGCCTCTTTTGTGAGCAATGACACGTAAGTGATGGAACGCTTACATAGGGGTGTACAGGGAAGTGGAGTTCTTGGAAACAGAAAAAGCGCCATAAAGCGCTTTTTCAAATAGTAAGGGAATGTGGCTTATTGAGCGGTTTGTTGTTTTTCTCGGAATGCCATCTCAGCTAAATTAAATTGTCGTACATCCATACGAGCAAATTCATTACAGGTCTCACATGAATGATGGGCTTTGCCATCCACATATTCATGTCTTGTCAGTAGTTTTGGTTGTTTACACCAATCACAAATGCCTTCTACGCTAAACATTGTCTTCTCTCCCACCTAAATCAGGCGCAAATTTCGCGCGGATTATTGCATGGGTTCATAAGAAAAGTTAACTCTCTGTCATTGTGGTTGAGAAGGATATCGATTGCGCAAACTCTTATTCTCCAAGTGTTAGGGAGTGGTTTTTAAGAGTTATGCTTGTTTTTGTAACGACTTGTTAACAGACTCAATCACGATTTTTACCGCTGAATTGAGTCGCTTCATTTCTTCATCGCTGCCATGCATATCAGGATGGTATATTTTGGATAATTGCTTATAGCGCAGCTTAATGGTTTTCACATCAGGTTGTTGATTTTGATGAAAACCCATCATGGCAAATGCCATCGCAATTTTATGCCCACTGAGATCGTTGGTTTGGTTTTGCTGTAGGCGTTTGCACTCTTGAAATAGATGATCAAGTTGTTGCTTCTGTCTTTTGATGATGAACTGCTGCTCTTTGATTTTGCCCTCATGATCAACATTTGCCGAAGGGACTGCCGCATGACGGTATTTACGCCATAGTATTCGTACCATGATCATCGTCAGCAATAGCAAAAGAGCGGCTAAGCTCGGAAGTAGCCAATCGGTGCTAATGGCTTGATTTTCATTTGATATTGGAAGAGTCGAAGGAACGCTGAGATCTTGGTCTATCACCTTATCTAACTGATCAATGCTGTTCAGTTGTTTCTCACGTAGCTGATTAAATTTTTGTTCCAACAAGCGAACGTAACCTTGCTCCGATTCGCTGTCATGATTGGCATTGACTCGGTACCAAAGCTCTGCCAAATCCAGCGAAGCAATTGGCGTTGGATGCTGCTCATACCATTTGGCTAAAGTTGTGCTGGCTTGAGTATTACCAGTAAGAGCCAGCTTGGTTAGCCAGTATTGGGTTTGCAACGGATCTTTTTCAATTCCTTGGCCTGTCATGAAAGCACTCGCGACTTGTGCCATCGCGGCTGGATAATCTTGTTCTGCCGCTTGCAAGAACCAATAAAAAGCTTCGTTAAGGTTTTGTGGAGTTGAAGTAGCAGCCTGATAGGCGAGGGCGAGTTGGTATTGAGCCTGTGGGTTTTGTTCTTTGGCGAGTTTGATAAGCTCTGCCATATCATCGGCTGCTGCAAGTGGAAATGAAAACAGCAAAAATAGCCATAGACTCCGCAAACGCATGGTATTTCTTTCCCTGAAAAAGATAAAAAGCCCAGTTCACACCGGGCTATCGTTTTGCTACTGGATGTTGCAGGATGATAACTGCCTCATCTAATAGTTTCGTTATATCACACTCTATTTGAGTGGCAGAATTTGAATTTCAACGCGGCGGTTACAAGCGCGTCCTTCTGCGGTGCTATTTGAGCATAGAGGGAAACGTTCACCATTACCACGAGCAATTGCACGACCTGCTGCAACTCCTTGCGAAAGAAGGAAAGCACGTACAGATTCAGCACGTTTCTCAGAGAGCACTTGGTTTGTTGTATCACTGCCTGTGCTGTCGGTATGGCCTTCAATCACTAGGCTAGTGTCAGGGTACGCCACCAGAATACGAGCAACACCACGTAAAGTTTTGTGGATATAAGAATCGAGTTGATAGGAGCTGCTGGTAAAACCAATACCGTTTTCCATACGTAACATGAGTTGGTTCTCACCCACTCGCACGACTTGTACACCTGAATCGAGTAGTGCTTTACGTAATTCGGCTTCTTGCTGATCAAAGTAATAACCAATACCGCCGCCAACGGCAGCACCACCCGCAGCACCAATTAAAGCGTGTTTGCGACGCTCTTTGGCATCATCACCCGTAGCAAGGCCAACTGCCGCACCTGCCAACGCGCCAAGTAAGGCACCTTTGGTAGTTGAGTTAGTTTCCATCTCTCCGGTGGTTGCATTTTGGCGCTGAGTAGCTTGACAGCCTGACAAAGCCACCACGGCGGCTAACAACAAAGTTGCTTTATTCAACACATTCTCTCCGTTTATTGAATGATATGTCGCGCAATAAACGAGAAATCGCGTTCAACGTCAATCTGTGGATTGCGCTTTTGACCAATCTCTTACAAATCGCTATTTGAGTAACTTAGGTGCCTGTGCACCATGAATAGGGCGATTGACCGATACACGACGACCTTTTTTAAGGCCAGTCTCGTAGTCTTCTGTCAGGTTTTTCATCGCTTCTCTAAGCTGCTGCTTGAAGGTTTCGCGGTCGATATTTTCGAATTCTTTATCAATATAGTTATTGATTTTGTTCATCGAGTCTTCGTCTGGCGTGATGATCGGAAGCTTTTCTAATGCGCCTTCAATCCAACCAGAGAGAAAAGAGTTCACACGGCGGGTGACTTCCAAGGAAGACGTGCCAGTGCCTGCAAAGCTATTGCGAAACTGCCCTGTTTGCTCGTTCATCTCACGATAGATGATGTCAAAAGCAAACGCGGCGAAGATGGCGCGATCGGCCTCACCGATAAACTCAACGCGTTTTAAACCTTTGTGATTGATGAGCACGGCTTCAACCCCAAATCGGGTGTTGATGCCACGAATCACCCGCAAGATGCCAGAGGAAATTGCAGCAGGGAGCAAATGGGAGGATTGGGTTTTCCCCATCTTGATGAACTCGATATCGTCTTTATCGAGGCCATATTTCAACATCAGGTTGTGCGCCATTTTTATCGCATTTGCGGCTTCATTGACGTTAGCAGAATTACCTAACTCAAGGCATTTAGCGATTTTTTTTAGGGCTTTTTGTTTATCCATTGGCAAGCAAAGCAGATTTGGTACGACTTAATGAAAGTCCGACATTCTATCGTTTTTACCTGCGAAGGAAAAGGGAAGCGGCCATCTCTTGAGAGATGACCGCTATGACGTTTTACTAGAGGCCACCGTGACATGGGTTATCGCCTCGAATTCTCTAGGCTAGGAGATTAGATGCCCAGTTGGTCAAGTAAATCAGCTGCTTCATTAGTGGGTGCGGAAGTAGCAGGAGTATGAGCTTTTTTCTGCTGTTGTTGAGTCGCTTCTAAAATGTCATCCGGGCTTTCATCTTCGCGAACATCAAACTCTTCAAGTTGAATAAACTCGGTTTTGTCCATCGCTAATTCAAGATAAAAAATGTTGTTATTGGCGGTAGAGAAGGTGACACGGCGCGCCTGTGGGCGATCCAGGTTCGTATCTACAGATAAGATTACCTGTTTATTTAGCGACAACATTTTTGGTTGGTTCTGGGTGATGTTGGTTTGCAGCTCTTTGCGTACTTTGTTAGTGAAATCGCCGACTAGCTGGTTCATCAATTCACCTAAAACGTCGCCAACTTCATCAGAAGTATGCAGTACAGCCAGCTCATCTTCAGGCATACCCATATTGCGCATGTAGTTGGTGTAAACTTCAAGCGCTGCTTTTGCGGTAAAATTGATCACCACCAAGCCAGTAAATCCGCCATCGAACAACACAAAACAGCCGAAATCTGGTTTTAATGATGTTTTATTGATTTTCTGCACCATCGCGGAATAGTTGATTGGCGAGTTAGTGGCGGAAGTGAGAACCGTAGAAACCGATTGGCACAGCATGAGTAGAATATCTTCAGTTGTTACTATTTGATTTTTTTTCATCGTTTTTTCCATACAGTTCTAAATAAATGAAATAACAGAATGGGTCAGCAATACACAAAGTTAAAAAATTCTGTTTCACCGCATTCTGGCACTCAGATTCTGATTTGATCACCATTTTAAATGTTGTAAAGTGACCGAATTCAAAGATTACTCTTTAAAATCCAACAATAACCCAAAGCTGATTGGATCAGCGTAGTAGGGGCAGGAAGCAAATGTTACCAAGACTTCATCACCAATCCGACGTTGATCCGGTGGTTTTAACTTTTTTACACGAGTTAAAAACCGCAGGGTTTATTGGCGATATTGAAACTCAATATTCCAGCCGTCTTGCTGTGGCAACCGACAACAGCGTTTATCAACAATTGCCCCAAGCCGTTGTGCATCCTAAATCCACAGCGGATGTGTTCTTATAGGAAAGATTAGTTCAAAACCTGAATTTGAGAGAGTGACTTTTTCACCTCGTGGCGGCGGTACTGGCACAAATGGTCAATCGCTCACCAAAGGGGTAGTGGTTGATCTCTCTCGACATATGAACCGCATCTTAGAAATTAATCCACAAGAAGGTTGGGTGCGTGTTCAAGCTGGGGTGATCAAAGATCAACTCAATGATGCCGTTCGTCCGGATGGTTTTTTCTTTTCTCCGGATCTCTCGACCAGTAATCGTGCAACCTTGGGCGGGATGATCAATACCGATGCCTCAGGGCAAGGTTCTCTGCAATATGGCAAAACCTCTGATCACGTGCTTTCTCTACAAGCAGTATTAGCTGATGGTTCATTGCTTGAATCCGATCTCTCACAAGGATTGCCTGAAGAACACAGTTTCGCGGCGCAAGCCATGCAAGTCACCGAACAGGTTTGCCGAACCAAACGTGCGCAAATTGTGGCTAAATTCCCGCCGTTAAACCGTTTTTTGACGGGATACGATTTAAAAAATGCGTTGAATGAAGTTGAAGATCGCTTCGATATCACTCGTGTATTGTGTGGTGCAGAAGGCTCTCTGGCTTTCATTACTGAGGCCAAACTCAATTTAACACCAATCCCCAAAGCGCGAACCTTGGTTAACGTTAAATACGACAGTTTTGATTCCGCACTGCGCAATGCGCCTTTGATGGTGGAAGCGAAAGCATTGTCGGTCGAAACCGTCGATTCTAAAGTCCTCAATTTAGCCAAAGAAGATATTATTTGGCACAGCGTGAAGGATTTATTGACGGATGTGCCGGGCAAAGAGATGCAAGGCATCAATATGGTCGAATACGCAGGCCAAGATATCGAGCAGATTAATGAGCAAGTCACTCAATTGACGGCTCGTCTTGATGAGATGATTGCCAACCAGCAAGCGGGGATTATCGGCTACCAAGTGTGCAGTGACTTGGCGAGCATCAACCGTATTTACAACATGCGTAAAAAAGCGGTGGGCTTGCTCGGTGCGGCGAAAGGCCGTGCTAAACCGGTTGCTTTTACCGAAGATACTTGTGTCCCACCGGAAAACTTGGCTGATTTTATTGTCGAATTTCGCGCGCTACTCGATTCAAAAAATCTGGCTTACGGCATGTTTGGGCATGTGGATGCGGGTGTATTGCATGTTCGCCCAGCGCTTGACCTGTGTGACCCAAAACAAGAACTGTTGATGCGTGAAATTTCCGATCAAGTGGTCAAGCTGGTGGCTAAATATGGCGGATTGATGTGGGGTGAGCACGGCAAAGGCTATCGTTCGGAATACGGCCCAGAATTTTTTGGTGAGGAGCTGTTCACCGAACTGCGTCGTGTGAAAGCGGCGTTTGACCCGCACAACAAAATGAATCCGGGTAAAATTTGTACTCCGCTGGATACGCCATTTGAGCTGGTGAAAGTCTCCGACACCAAACGCGGTTTTTACGATCGCCAAATCGATGTCAAAGTACGCGACAGCTTTAAGCAAGCAATGGAATGTAACGGTAACGGTTTGTGTTTTAACTACGAAACCAGTTCTCCCATGTGTCCATCAATGAAGGTGACGGCAGATCGTCGACACTCACCAAAAGGGCGTGCTGGGTTGGTGCGTGAATGGTTACGCCAACTGACCGAGCAGGGTATTGATATCCTCGATCTTGAGAAAGCCACTCTAGAATCCTCGCCAACGATTAAGTCGATGCTTGACCGTGTTCGTCACGCTTTTACCAAAGATAAACAGTATGATTTTTCTCATGAAGTTTATGAGGCGATGAATGGTTGTTTGGCCTGTAAAGCGTGTGCAAGCCAGTGCCCAATCAAAGTCGATGTACCGAGTTTCCGTTCGCGCTTTTTGAATATTTATCACAGTCGCTACCCGCGTCCGGTGAAAGATTATTTAGTGGCGAACATCGAATCTTTATTACCTGTGATGGCGAAAGCGCCGCAACTGGTTAATAGCGTTTTAGCGCAATCTACTGTGCAAAAGTTAACGGCAAAAACCGTGGGTTATGTGGATGCACCGCTCCTGTCAGTGCCGACACTGGCGCAGCGTTTGCGCCGTCACCCTGTTGTGTTGTTTGATATGCAGCGTTTAGCTTCGTTGTCTCAAGAAGAACGTGACCAACATGTGTTGATAGTACAAGACCCATTTACCAGTTACTACGATGCGGATGTGGTGGAAGATTTCGTTGCGCTGCTGCTTAAGTTGGGTAAAAAGCCGGTATTGTTACCGTTTAAGCCCAATGGCAAAGCTCAGCACATTAAAGGATTTTTGCGCCAGTTTCGTTCTACAGCAGCCAGCACTGCCGCATTTCTCACTCAAGTAGCGGATCTTAAGATTCCTCTAGTGGGCGTTGACCCAGCGTTGGTGCTCTGTTATCGCGATGAATATGTCGAAATCCTAGGGCAAGAGCGAGGTGAGTTTTCTGTGTTGACTGTACATGAATGGCTAAAGCCGCGTTTGACGCAGTTTTCGAGCCAGACTTCGGATGGGCAACCGTGGTACTTATTAGCGCACTGTACTGAGAAAACTAAGCTACCAAATGCGGAGAAAGAGTGGGTGGAAATCTTCCGCCACTTTGGTACGCAGCTGAATGCGGTGGCGGTAGGGTGCTGTGGTATGGCGGGTACCTTTGGTCATGAGGTGGATAAATTAACCATGTCTCGCGATATTTACGATTTGAGTTGGCAACCCGCATTAGCGTCGCTACCGAAAGAGCGCTGTTTGGTGACGGGGTATTCATGTCGCAGCCAAGTAAAGCGATTTGAGAGCCTTAAGCCTAAGCATCCGCTGCAAGCTTTGCTACAGTTGCTTTAATTAACAAGCCCAGTTTATCTGGGCTTGTTTCATAATCTATCGAGTAATCAATATGAGAAATCTTGAATTGAAAGTGCCGCCAGTGGCTGTGTTTTTGGTTGCATTAACCCTTGTTCATCTCGCTGCACGTTGGTTTAGCACACTTTCTCTTTCACTGCCTTTCCCGAGTTTAATGATGGTATTGTGTTTTTGTAGTTCAGGTTTCTTTGGACTGGCTGGCGTTATGGAATTTCGTCGTCATAAAACCACGGTAAATCCGTTAGCGCCTGATTTGGCGGTGACAGTGGTGGACAGTGGCGTTTTCGCTTTGAGCCGCAATCCAATGTACCTTGCACTGTTACTGTTGTTATTTGGCTTAGCTTATTGGCAGGAAAATGCATTGAGTTTGGTTATGGTGGGTGGTTTTATGATTTATATGAATCAATACCAAATCGAGCCCGAGGAACGCATTTTAGAAGCTAAGTTTGGTGAGGTCTATTTGCAGTATAAACAGTGTGTTAGACGTTGGTTTTAAACGATAACTTAAGGTGCTGCTCACAAACTGATGATAAATAACGCTTTCAATTCGTTGAAATAATATATCTTGAGCAAGCTATATTATTAGATGATTGGAAGGACTCAGTTGTGAAAAAGGCTTATACCTTGTTGGCGTGTTCTGTCGCGTCAGTATTTTTCCCTACAATGCTCTTTGCTGAATCTACAGCAAACATTTCACCACGCATTATTAATGGTTCCGATGCAACTTTAGGTGAGTGGCCCTCGATTGTGGCTTTAGTTAAAAGTGGCCAAAATGCATTTGATGGTCAGTTTTGTGGTGGCAGTTTCTTAGGCGGTCGTTATGTGTTGACTGCTGCTCACTGTGTTGAATTTATGGATCCGGCCAAGTTGGATGCGGTCATTGGAATCAATAATTTGAACAATGAAGGTAGCGAAGGGATCCGTGTCCCAGTTCGTCGTATTTATGTTCATGAAGACTACTTCAATAGCAATTTGGTAAATGATATTGCGATTCTGGAACTGGATCGTGAAGTCTCTTCTCCTGCTATAACCATAGCTGATGCGACAACTCGAACTTCTACTGCTGCGGGTTCTCGTATGAGCGTTGCAGGCTGGGGAACAACTACGCCATCTGGTAGCTCAGTGTATCCCTCAGTATTGCAGAAAGTGGATGTTAATTTACAAGACCAAAGCACTTGTTACATGGCAATGAGCGGTTTAAATCCCTCTGGTATCTCTTTCAATCCCAATTCAACTAATTTCTGTGCAGGAACAGCAAATAATGAAGATTCCTGTCGTGGTGATTCTGGTGGCCCAATTATTGTTGCGGATACTGGAGTGCAATTAGGTATTGTCAGTTGGGGTTCAGCGGTATGCGCAACGAGTGGTACTTATGGTGTTTATACCAATATCAGTCACTTCACTAACTGGATTACTCAAAAAACCAATGGTTTTAGCTATGAGCAATACGTTGATGAAAAACAGATACCCTTAGCGCCATTTACGCGCACCTTCACCTACAATAACTTTGGCAACAATCAGATGACGTATTCAGGAGTTAGGATTATCAATAATCCGTACGACCCAAGTCATCTTGTGTCAGTGGTAGCGAATAGCTGTGAAAGTCAAACGCTCAATCCTAATGAAAGTTGTGAGATTACTTTCCAATTCTCTCCACAAGCCTACCAAACGTATCAATACGAAATTGATGTTGATTTTTCGGAAAATGGTGTGAGCAGAACTGCCGATACGACGGTTAAGTTTAAAACGATGAGAAGTGCAAGTTCGGAGGTGATTAATGCACTTTCTACATTGCCTAAAACTGATGTTTTAAGCAGTGAGCAAGGTTGGAGTGTGGTTGGAAATGAGCTTCGTTCTGGTGTTATCGGCGACTCACATCGATCTGAACTGGTGATTAAAGGTATTCCTCGCGGGATAATTTCCTTCAACTATCGAATGTCATCGGAAAGTACCGACATGTTAGAAGTTTATCTGAATGGAGAATTCAGAGGCCGAGCTTCTGGTTACTCAGCTAGTACGGTGCGACTATCATTATTAAATACGGATAATATTGTTGAATTCCGTTATGTGAAGAATGGCAGTGTTTCATCAGGTGAAGATGCGGCGTTTATCTCTAATCTTCGTTATTCTTCTAGCATATTGGCGGAGAGCACATCAACAACAACTAGCTCTTCTGGCGGTGGCTCCATTGGCTGGTTTGGTTTGTTGCTATTCGCCCCGTTGTGGATGAGAAGAAAAGCTTCTTGATTATTAATTGCGAATATAAAGATAACCCGCTGTGTGCGGGTTATTTTTTGGGCGTTGGATCAGGTGTTTAACGAACTATGCCGCTTGCTCAATTTGGCTGAGAAAAGCCTCTTTGCGCTCATTGAAACGATTTACGAGATCATCAATTTCCGCTTGATCGTATGGTTTTAAACCACTGGCAACCATGCGCTTAAGCCCTTTTCCAACCACTTGCCCTTCTTCTTTGAAAGCGAAGTTGAGTGTTACTAGGCCACGTTTACCATCGACATCAAAGGTCGCACCGGTAAATTCTACTTCCGGATGAGTGAGATCAAGGCGGGTAAATTCCACTTCCATTGACTCATAAATCACTAATGGGCGCTGACAGTTGATCATCATCTGCTGTTCTTCCATCAATGGCACCATGATGTGCGGGAAGTTCATTCCAGAAAACTGCACATAGCTAGTGACCACGTGCTCAATAAAGGCAGGGTTACGGTTAACTTGGCCTTCATGCGACATATGTAGGTATTCTTTGCCATTCGCATCCACTACCGCACTTTCAAGTTCACACTTGTTTTCAATATGCAAAGCAACGCCATCGCTCACCATACCTGAGAAGTCAAAACGCATCTTCTGGCTAATGCCTTCTTTTTGCAGCAGTACGGCAAAAAGCAAATCGCCTGGTACGCAGAAACGCTTGCTGTCTTCGTCATGGATTGGGTTGAAATCGCCTGCCACCAGTTTGGCAAAGTGGCTAGCCTGTTGGCGAGTAAATTGAAATTGGTGTTGTTGGGTTGAATGGTATGCCGTCAGAAACATGGTTATCGCTATCTAAACTAAACTGCGGGCATTATAGGACAGAATCTCGCAATCATTGGTCTATCCAGTGGATATTTGAAGTTGCCACTTCAAGTCGTTTTAGTCATAAGAGCCCCGAAGGGCTCTTTAAATGGTGATTAGCCTGACACTTAATGCTGACTTGGCAGTAGCTGTTCTGGCATCAAACGGTTGTGTACTGCGAGTAGTAGTAGGGCATTGGCTTTTTCGATATCAGGCGCAAAATAGCGGTCTTTATCGTAAAACGGCACTTTTTCACGCAGTATTTGCCTTGCTTCCTCAATGCGTGGTGAGGATTTCAGTGGTGCACGAAAATCCAGCCCTTGTGCCGCAGCGAGGTATTCCACTGCCAAGATGCCACGAGTATTTTCACCCATGTCACGCAGTCTACGCGCTGCAAAAGTCGCCATCGAAACGTGATCTTCTTGGTTGGCTGAAGTCGGTAAACTGTCCACCGAAGCAGGGTGTGCCAGAGTTTTGTTCTCACTGGCCAAAGCGGCAGAAGTCACTTGCGCAATCATAAAGCCAGAGTTGACCCCACCATTGTCGACCAAAAAGGGCGGTAATTTACTCAGTGCGCTGTCAATCAGTAGTGCCATACGCCGCTCGGAGAGGCTGCCGATTTCAGCAATTGCCAGTGCCAAGTTATCCGCTGCCATGGCGACAGGTTCAGCATGGAAATTGCCACCAGAGATGATATCGCCATCATCGGCAAACACGAGAGGGTTATCAGAAACCGAGTTGGCTTCCACTTCCAACACCTCAGCTGCATTTCGAATTTGCTGCAAGCAAGCGCCCATCACTTGCGGTTGGCAGCGCAGAGAGTATGGGTCTTGTACCTTTTCACAATTGCTGTGTGATTGGCCGATTTCACTGTTGATATCCAGCAGATGACGATACGCATTCGCCGCATCCATTTGGGTGCGATGCCCACGAACGCGGTGGATACGCGGATCAAATGGGCGACGGCTGCCAAGCGCGGCTTCGACCGACATAGCACCGCAAACGGTGGCTGAGGCAAACAGATCTTCCGCGACAAACAGTCCTTCCAAAGCAAAAGCCGTTGAGGCTTGAGTGCCATTGAGTAGCGCTAGCCCTTCTTTTGGCGCGAGGGTGATTGGCTCTAGCCCTGCAATTTTCATCGCTTCCAGACCGGAGATGATCTTGCCGTTGTAACGTGCTTGGCCTTCGCCGAGCAACACAGTGCTCATGTGGGCGAGTGGCGCGAGATCGCCCGATGCACCGACCGAGCCTTTTTTCGGTACGCAAGGATAAATCTGGTTATTCACTAGCTCGATCAAAGCTTGGATGACTTCAAGGCGGATACCGGAATAGCCACGCGCCAAGCTGTTGATTTTGAGTAACATCATCAGACGAACCGTTTCATCCGACATCAGCTCGCCGATGCCCGCTGCATGAGAAAGCACGATGCTCTTTTGCAGCGTTTCCAAATCTTGCGGGGCAATTTTGGTGTTGGCGAGCAAGCCAAATCCGGTATTGATACCGTAAACGGTACGTCCTTCGCTGATCACTTGTTCCACCACTTGGGCGCTTTCGGCAATCGCAGGAATCGCTTCCGGATCGAGGGATAACACCACGGGTGAGCGGCTCACTTGACGCAACTGTTTTAAGCTGAGTTGGCCGGGTTTAATCATCAGGTGCAACATGGTTTCTTTCCTCACTTGAGTTTGGCCAGCTCGGCGTTGAGCATAGGTAAGTCGAGTTTTTGTTGTTCTGCACAGCGTTTGGCGATGTCATAGCCTGCATCAGCATGGCGCATTACGCCTGTGGCTGGGTCATTGTGCAGTACACGAGCGATACGTTCGGCGGCATCATCACTGCCATCACAGCAAATCACCATACCGGAATGCTGTGAGAACCCCATACCTACGCCACCACCGTGGTGCAGAGAAACCCAAGTTGCTCCGCCTGCGGTGTTGAGTAGGGCATTGAGCAGTGGCCAATCAGAGACGGCATCTGAACCATCGAGCATGCCTTCAGTTTCGCGGTTCGGGCTAGCGACTGAGCCTGAATCCAAGTGATCACGACCAATCACGATCGGTGCTTTAAGTTCGCCATTTTTCACCATTTCATTAAATGCCAAGCCTAAGCGAGCGCGATCTTTTAAACCCACCCAGCAAATACGAGCAGGTAAACCTTGGAAGTGGATTCGCTCACGAGCCATATCTAGCCAGTTGTGCAGATGTGGGTTGTCAGGGATCAGCTCTTTGACTTTTTGATCAGTTTTGTAAATGTCTTCCGGATCGCCAGAGAGTGCCGCCCAGCGGAAGGGGCCAATCCCTTCACAGAACAGGGGGCGAATATACGCAGGCACAAAACCGGGGAAATCGAACGCATTGGCGACACCTTCTTCCAGCGCCATTTGGCGAATGTTATTGCCATAGTCTAGCGTAGCAGCGCCGCGAGCTTGCAAATCAAGCATGGCGCGGACTTGGATCGCCATCGAGGCTTTGGCGGCTTTGACGACTTCAGCTTCATTTTGCTGACGCATTTGCGCGGCTTTTTCCATGCTCCAACTCAGTGGCAAATAGCCATTGAGTGGATCGTGTGCCGAGGTTTGGTCAGTCACTACATCGGGAGTGATGTTGCGTTTGACTAATTCGGGGAAGACGTCGGCGGCATTACCCAGTAAGCCTACAGAAATTGGGCGATCGGTATCGGCGATCATTGCTAGCGCTTCATCAAGCGTGTTTGCTTTTTTGTCGACATAACCCGTGCGCAGACGATAGTCGATGCGCGATTCATCACATTCCACCGCAATCATCGAGAATCCTGCCATAGTCGCCGCCAGAGGTTGCGCACCACCCATGCCGCCCAATCCACCAGTCAAAACCCAAACGGCCTTTGGCATCGCCATTGAAATGTTTTTTCGCAACCGCGACAAACGTTTCGTAAGTGCCTTGCACTATGCCTTGCGAGCCAATGTAAATCCAAGATCCTGCAGTCATCTGGCCGTACATCATCAAGCCTTGTTTATCGAGCTCGTTGAAATGTTCCCAGTTTGCCCAGTGAGGTACTAAGTTGGAGTTGGCAATCAACACACGTGGAGCATTTTTGTGGGTTGGGAAAACCCCAACCGGTTTGCCCGATTGCACCAGTAAAGTCTGGTCATCTTCGAGGCGCTCCAGCACTTCGACGATTTTATCAAAGCACTCCCAGTTACGGGCCGCGCGGCCAATACCACCATACACCACCAGTGCATGAGGATGTTCAGCCACATCGGGGTCGAGGTTATTCATCAGCATGCGAAGTGGGGCTTCAGTGAGCCAAGATTTTGCGCGCAACTGCGTGCCACGAGGGGCGCGAATGGTGCGCTGAGTGTCCAGTCTTTTTCCTTGTGCAGATGACTGTGTCATGTTGAGACTCCTTTTGATTCACGAGTGACTGATGGATTGCACTTGTTCGGCCATCGCGTTAGCAATGTCCCAACACAAACGAGCGGCTAAGCGCGCCGTATGTTGATCGATATCGAAACTCGGGTTGTACTCGGCGATATCGGCAATCATCAGTTTGTTTTTGTAATGAAGAATTCGGTCGAAATAGGGGGCAAGCGCTTCTATGCTCACACCACGCGCGGCAGGCGCACTCACACCGGGCGCACTGGCTGCCGGAAACACGTCCAGATCAATGGTGAGATAGAGGTAATCACAATCATCAATAAAGTGTTGTAATTGAGTAAGGTGATAGTTGAGTGATAAAGGCGAAAAGGCTTTATCTTCAACATACCAAACCCCTAGCTTATCTGCGCGTTCAAACAGCGCGGGCGTGTTGCTGGCGCGGCTCACTCCTAGGCAAGCGTAATGAAAATCCCAACCTTGCTGCTGGCAAAAATGGTGAATTTGATTAAACGGCGTGCCTGAGCTTGGGCGCACCGGAACTAACTCTGATTCAAACGCACGTAAGTCAAAATGCGCATCAAAATTGATGATGCCGATCCGAGGTTGCTTTACGCCTGTTGCCAAGAAATGTTGTGCTAAACCCTGAAAGGTTGCCCAAGCAATCTCGTGTCCGCCACCGAGCACGATGGCTCGCGCGTGAGGCAAAGCCTGTTGAATCACTTGCGCGCAATTTTGTTGAGCTTGCTCTAATCCATCACCTTCACAGCGAATGTTGCCCAAATCGTAAATGGAGGTTGGATGGTGCCACGCGAGATTAGCCAGCGCTTGCTTGATCAGGTTGGGCGCGTGTTTGGCTCCTGTGCGGCCTTTGTTGCGTTCCACGCCCGCATCACACTCAAAACCGATCAGCGCTACCCCTTGAGGCTGATTGGCTAGCTCGTCCACTTGAATTGGAGAAGCGATATGGTGCACACGACGCCCAGCTTGACCGTCTTCGGCATCATGGCGGCCTTGCCATTGGTAAGTGTACTCTGTGGTGAGGTTAGGATTCATAGCTCAGCTCTCCATTAACCATGCGTGCATGCAGGCGAGAAATACCGACTTGATAGCTCAGCTCGGCAGGGTGCTCGATATTCCAAATCGCTAAATCGGCATCGTAACCTTCAGCGATTTGTCCGCGGCTTGTGACGTAACCCAAGGCTTGCGCTGCATGGCAAGTAACACCGCGTAGCGTCTCTTCCGGTGTTAGGCCAAACAGGGTACAGCCCATATTCATCATTAATAACAGATCGGCAAACGGTGACGTACCGGGGTTCAAATCGGTGGATATTGCCATAGGTACGCGGTGTTGGCGTAGCCATTCAATTGGCGGCTTTTGGGTTTCGCGCAAAAAGTAGAATGCGCCGGGAAGTAAGGTCGCAACCGTGCTCGATTGCGCCAATGCTTTCACGCCCGCTTCATCAAGATATTCGATATGGTCAACCGAGAGTCCCCCCATGCGAGCGGTGAGTGCGCTGCCGCCTAAGTTAGAAAGTTGCTCGGTATGACCTTTGATTTGCAAACCATGCTCTTGTGCGGCATGGAACACGCGTTCAGTTTGCGCCACGTTAAAGCCAATTGATTCACAAAACACATCCACGCTGGTCGCCAGTTGTTCCTGTGCGACAAGAGGAATGATCTCTTGGCAAATATGCTCAATATAGTCATCACTATGACCTTGAAATTCAGGAGGCAGTGCGTGTGCCGCGAGTAATGTGGTGGTGATTTTTACGCGGCGATGCTGCTCCAGCGCTTTGGCGGCGCGCAGCATTTTAAGTTCATCCTTGAGTGTTAGACCGTAGCCGGATTTCACTTCAACGGATGTCACACCGCTACGCAGTAGGCCATCCAAACGCGGTAGCGCCAGTTCGATCAACTCTTCTTCACTGGCTTGACGGGTCGCGTTAACGGTAGAAAGAATGCCTCCGCCTTGAGCGGCGATGGCTTGGTAGGGCACGCCTTGTAAACGCAGTTCAAATTCATGGGCACGACTGCCTGCATAAACCAAGTGGGTGTGGCAATCAATTAATCCCGGTGTGACTAATTTACCTGCACACGAGAGAGGAAGTGCATCGCTGGGTAGGTCAATATCTTGCCCTATGTGTTGAATCCTACCCTGATTAATCACCACGGTTTGTGGTTCAGTAACTTGATAACCTAGCGACCCCGGTTGCATGGTTACTAAACGCGCTTCGGTTAACACACAATTCATCGCTTTCCATCCAGATATCGACATGTCAAATGTATATACAAATAAATAGTGGAAAGCGTGAAAGTTCGCAACTTGAATGTTGCGAAAATGTGATCATGTGGGATTATTGGTTAAAGAGGACTTTCGAGCTGAGTTTATAACGCGAACCCGGATGATAGAGCAGGGCTGAGCTAACCAGTTTGTCACCACTCCAAGTACGGCGATTGAGTAGCAAACAAGGTTCATTTGCAGCAAGCGCAAGGGCTTGTTTGACATGCGCATCTGCAACGATGGCTTCTACGGTATGCTCAATCGCGCTCAGTGGACAGTTTTGCGACAAATATTGATTAGGCGTAATTTGCGTAAAGTCTTGATCTAAATAGTGTGGTGCAGAACGGCTATTCACCCAACGCACTTCCAGTTGCATTGGGATGTCGTTAGCGTAGTGAATGATTTCACTGTAAAACACTGGGCTACCCACCATCACACCGAGCTTGATAGCAACAGCTTCATCCGCATTCAGCGCACGCTGTTCAACCACTTTGTTGTGATACTGCTTACCGCGACTGAGGATTTCATCAGCGATGTTGCGAATATCCAGCAAAGGCGATTCGGCTTTCTCTTCTGCAGCGCAAACAAAGGTGCCCAAGCGTGGACGGCGCTGTAATCTGCCTTCACTGACCAGATCGCGCAGCGCTTTGTTGACTGTCATACGGCTGACACCGAATTGCTCCGTTAACTCTAATTCGGTTGGGGTACGATAGCCGACAGGCCAACGACCCGACTCGATGTTATCGAGCATAAATTGTTTGATTTGCAGATAGCGTGGTGACAAGTTTCAACTCTTTCAAAAAATCATTTGCATAGACAAATCATTTCTTTGAAATCGGTGTTTTGCAACTTTTTGTGTTTAAGTTGCCACATTGCGCAGATTTTTTAGAGAAAGAGATGCTCACAAGCGGTAGCGATAGCTTATGTGCAGCGCAATATCAGTGCTGTTATCTGTGCTAAACACATTTTCAGTCATCGCAATCTCTAAAGCGCTGGATGGCATAACATAGCGATAGCCCAGCAGATATTCGGTTGCGAGTTTTTCGAGCTCCTTGGGACTTTCAACGGTGCCTTGATAGACATGAAAAGAGCTAAACAAATGGTGCTTGGTGTTAATTTGATATTCATAACCTACCGCAGTGGTGAGGGAGGTATTTTTCATGGGCAAGGTTCCAGTGCCCTTGTCATGATGAGTGACCCCGACCATGCCATAAATTCGATGTGAATCCTGTTGGTAGGTGTAGTTTAGTTGCAGTGCCTGTTCAAAACGGCTTAAACGCAGCAGCCCATGCTGGTTGTAGTACAAACTGCCGCCAATCGAGAAGCCATGATGTTCTGAGGCGATCAATTGATACTGGGTGTAAACAGAGAATGCGCTGCTTAAGGTCGAGCCCGAAAAGTCATCCCACGCAATACCATATTGTGGAATAGCAATGTGAAAACGGTGCTTATCCACTTTATCACGTCCGTTTTGATCTAAGCCGAACAAATTGTGAAAGCCCATAGTGAGTGAGTCGAGTTGGTTATCCCAAGCTTGACTATGCCGATAACTCAGTTCGGTTTGCCACTGTTCAGTGATCTGCCACTTTAAACCAAGACTTAACTGGTTTTGGTAGAAGTCCCCTTCATAGCCAGGACTGTCACTCCAGACGCTGGCGGCTGAAAATCCACCGAACAGCTCTTGACTATCCATGGGGAGTGAAAAGCCATCGCGAAGCTGCGGAGTGAGCGAGTGACTGGCAAGTGGTGCCTGAGCATAGTTGAGTAACGGCCCGTAACGGTATTCATTGGCCATACTGGGAATTGAAAATAGAGCACAAATAAGTGTAAGCAGTGGGAGAAATCGCATTGTCTAACTCACAGTTTGATTGCACTTGAGTTAAGTTTAGCGGATTTTTTTGTGACGGGAATTGGGCTTTTAGCTCAATCTAAGATCTTGGAAAGTAGCAAAAAGAGTAACGCCAGCTCGAAGGCTGGCGTTGCTAAGTTTAGTCACGCTTCCACAGCATATGACAAAACTTCTGATCCGGGTCACGGCTGATCAACATGCGGGCGAATACATCGTCCAGCACATCGTTCTCTTCGTTAACCAGACCAATACGAACCTCGGCGTAGATTTCCTTATCGACTTCAAAGCCCACCTGATCATCCCAGTCATCGCCGACATCAACCAGTTCAGCAGCGCCACGATCATCAAACTGTGCAGTGAACAGAATCACATCCACAGGTTCGAGGTTATCCGGCGCCATTTCCAAGAAAATGTCGTATGCGGTATCAATAGTGTCGTCGATAGAAATTAACTCAGCCATAGGATTACGCTCGGTTCATGAATTTGCGTTCAGCAGTATTGATAACGATACGATCGCCCGTTGCAATGTACTCTGGAACTTGAACCACTAATCCAGTTGGCATACGCGCTGGTTTCGTACGAGAAGACGCTGAAGCACCTTTGATTGATGGGTCAGTTTCTTCAATCACCATTTCAACTGAAGATGGCAGTTCAATGGCAACTGCTTCACCGTCAACCAATACTACGCTCATGCCTTGAATTTCTTCAGTGATGAACAGCAGTTCGTCTTCAATTTCATCTTTCTTGAAGTTGTATGGGGTGTAGTCGTCATTGTTCATGAAGACATACTCATCGCCATCAATGTAAGAGAAAGAGATCGGGCGTTTGTTCATTTCTACTGTATCGAGAACGTCATCAGACTTGTAACGCTCATCTACGCGTGCGCCAGTATTGAGGTCAGTACAACGCAGTTTGTAGATTTTTGAACCGCCGCGGCCACCAGGAGTGGTCACTTCGATGTCTTTGATCAGCAGAGTTTTACCGTTAGAAACGATGGCAAAACCTTTTTTCAGTTCACTTGCCTTTGGCATGAAATATATCCTTCGTGTAAAAAGTGGCAGCATTATAACTAAAGGAAGGGGGGAAAAGGAATATCTCTCCCTTGCGACTTGAAGTTGAAGATGTGTTGACCGATCAAAGGTTCAGCAAGTGATGCTTTGCTAAGCAATGAAACAGTGAACTATTGATTGATTGGCGCGCATCGTGGAACATAAGGCCTCTGCAAATCAAGTGAGTACGTGAACGGTATGACTCTGCCGGTGATTGATCCTAAACAGCCTTTTCAACCTGAATATCAAAGCGCGATTGCCGATTTGGTACGCTTTTGGCGTGCAGGGGCTGGGCAGGCACTGCACAGTATTTATCTTTACGGCAGCGTGGCGCGTAAAACGGCGCAGCCCAATCGTTCTAATTTGGATGTTGTGGTCGTAACTCATGGGGCTTTTGAAGAAAACCGTGCCACATTAATCAATACGATTCGCTGGCGTTTTCAGAAAAGCTATCCGTGGATCACCGATGTATCGATCAAAATGGCGACTGTTGAAGAGATCGCGACCTTAGAGGCGATTTTCTCTTGGGGCTTTATGCTGCGTCACTGCTGTGTTTGTGTGTATGGTGACAATTTGGCTGAGTGTTTTGGTCATTACGAACCGAGTTGGGAAATCGCCAAACATTGGAATA
The DNA here is from genome assembly GCF_000338875.1 of Vibrio mimicus CAIM 602. Taxonomy (GTDB): domain Bacteria; phylum Pseudomonadota; class Gammaproteobacteria; order Enterobacterales; family Vibrionaceae; genus Vibrio; species Vibrio mimicus. The sequence continues at coordinate 89,172 of NZ_AOMO01000030.1, forward strand.
TGGATGTGGGTGATTGGTTAACTTACTACCGAGATAAAATTGCCAAAGCCTCTAGTGAGCAAGAGCAGATTTCGGCTCAGCAGATGGTGGCAAAAAAACTGCTGCGCGCCAGCTACTCACTCATTATGTACCGAGATAAACAGTGGTTTGATGATCCGATTGAGTGTGGAACCCGCTTCTTGCGTTACCACCCGGAAAAGCAACTTGAAATTGAACGCCTTGGCTTGTTGCTAAAACAGCGTGCGATTCCCAAACGTTCCGTAATTGGACTACTGGATAGCTTTGGCCCATGGTTAGTGGCGCAATATAAGAAAACCGAGTTTCGTATCGGGTAGTCTCTTCAGTGCTATCAATAAATCTCCGTTTCACTCCCCCAGATATTTAATAACAAAGAAATTAGTGTGCTAACTTTTTAGATATGAGCCTGACGAGAGGCCGGTGAGCATGCTGAGTTTTGATAAACGTTTACGAGCGATAAAAAAGGTCGAGTTAACCAAGGTTTCTCAATACCTTGTTTCGGCAATGCATTCGATTCGAGAGGGGATGGTGTGGTTGATCCCTTGTCTGATGATCTCTTCATTCATTCTATTTATTGCCAGTATGGGAGAGTTATTCAGCGGATGGCGACCTGAATGGGTAGTCATGCTCTATCGCGCAAACCAACTGATTGCCGAAACCTTCCCTTACTTGATGACGGCCACCATTTCCTATCTGTTAGCGATGCATTGGCATTTACCACGCCCACCTATTGCGTTGCTCAGCATTGTGTTTTTGGTTGTCTCCTCCGCAGCCGTGAGTGCGGATCATAATTTGCCTACCTTTCAGATTGTTACGGCACTGGTGACCCCAATTTATGCGATTCCTCTTATCGCTTGGCTGACGCGTTACCCCGTATTGCATCTGACACAGTCCAACAGTGCGGGAACGATTGTGCGTGAATCACTCAATCTCGTTATGCCAGCAGCGTTGACTGCAATTGTTGTGGTGTGTGTGAACTTAACTCTGTTTGGCCCCGTTACGCGGCAAATTTTTAGCAGCCTCATCCACTTTGATTACGCCAATGACCCTTATGCATTCGGCTTAACTTTCGCCAGCCTTAACTCGCTGCTCTGGTTTTTTGGTATTCACGGTTATTACGCTTTATTGCCGTTGGTGGAGTTACTGCAGGAAGCCAGTCGGTTATCAGAAGCTTATCTATTGATAGGAGAAAGCGCTCCGTACCCGATGAATTTATCCTTTATGGGGACGTTTGTGTTTATTGGTGGTAGTGGGGCGACGTTCTCTTTAGCGGTGGCGATTCTCTTGTTTGGTAAGCAGAAAACGATTCGATTACTGGCTATCGCCAGTATTCCTATCGGCATCATCAACGTTAATGAGATTTTTCTATTCGGCTTACCGCTGATTCTAAACCCCAGATTGTTTTTGCCTTTCTTACTTACCCCTATGGTGAATGTCGTGGTGTCACTTTGGGCAGTGAATTCAGGTTGGGTCGCTTATCCCATGGTTTCTGTGCCGTTTAATAGCCCCATTTTTCTGAATGCTTGGATAGCAACCAATGGTGACTGGCATGCTTTATGGCTACAACTGCTGAACATCTGCTTAGGTTGTATCTTATATTTACCATCCGTATTGAGGATGAATGAACAATATGGCCACCAGACCATACGCATTCCTTCGTTGGACACCATGTATACCCGCCGTGAAGAAGAAGCTATTCATCTTCAAGATGATCCGATTGCATTGGCACACAAACGAGAGCGTGAACAACTCAAGGTTGAACAACAACTGCAAATGATGAGCAGTAAGGAGTTCTGTCTAGAATATCAACCCCAAGTTTGTCACCGTTCAGGACGTGTTATCGGGTGTGAAGCTTTGATTCGGGCTAAGGATTTGCAAGGCAACACCCTATATCCGGGTTCCTTTTTACCCTCGTTGGCGAAAGCTGGATTGATGAAAGAACTGGATTTATGGGTTGTAAAGCGAGTGGTGTATGACTTGCTCAAATTGCATGACCAAGGGTTTCGAATTCCGGTGAGCATCAATCTCACGGCTGATACGTTAATGGATGAACATATGATGTCCCAGATTGATGAAATTATCCGTCCTGTAGCGGGGCTCATTCATGTTGAATTGACCGAAGAGAGTTTGTTAGCGGACGAGCAGCGACTGACTTTTGTGTTCAATCAACTGCATCAGCTCGGTGTGAAAATTTATATTGATGATTTTGGCACTGGGTATTCTTCGCTCAGCTATTTGCACCGCTTCGATGTAGATGGGATCAAGATTGATCGCTCTTTTGTTTTGGCATTAGCGAATGAGAAAGGGCGCAAAGTGTTTGTGAATTTGCAGACGGTAGCGCAGTCCTTAGATTTAGAAACCATAGTCGAAGGGGTTGAAACCCAAGCACAACTTGATGCGATGGGGGATAACTATCCTTTTGCAGTACAAGGTTGGTTTTACAGTAAATCGCTCACTCGCCAGAAGTTAGTCGAGTTTGTGCAGGGCAGGAACGATCTCAAAACAGTCCAAGTTGTGGAGCAATAAGTTCATCAAACTGTTTGCCAATAAAAGGCAAAATGGCGTCCGCCACGGGTTTGAGTTGCTTATCAATGTAGTGCTGATAATCAATGGCGCTTTTTGAATACTCTTTAGGTTCTGGGCCATTCACTGTGATCAAATATTCTATACTGCCGCGATATTGATATTGCAAAGGTCGCCCTAGTTTTGCGTTGATCTCGTCGGCCATTCTGGCCGCGCGAACTTGTGGCGGTACATTCTTTTGATACTCGTGTAAGCGGCGACGCAGGCGTTTTTGATACACCAATTGTTCATCAAGCTGGCCTGCGAGGGTTTGCTCAACCGTCGTTCGAATATAGGCATCCGGATCCTGCCCGTGGAAAATCAGTTGATAAAGCTGATTCTGAAAACGTTGGGCAAGCGGTGTCCAGTCAGTGCGTGCACTTTCCAAGCCTTTAAAAATGATCTGCTCTTTATCGCCATCGCCTTTTAAACCCGCATAACGTTTTTTCGAACCAGTTTCCGCACCGCGAATGGTGGGCATAAGGAAGCGGCGATAGTGCGTTTCGTATTCGAGTTCAAGAATCGAAGTAAGGGCATATTCTTGCTTTAAATGCTCCGTCCACCATTGGTTGATTTCACTCACCAGAGCATTACCAATTGCATCAGCTTCCGGTTGAGTGTACTGACCACCCAGCGCAACGAAGGTCGAGTCAGTGTCGCCATAAATCACCTGATAGCCGCGTGCTTCAATCAACTGTTTGGTTTGGATCATGATCTCATGGCCGCGCATAGTGATGCTTGAGGCCAGTCGAGTATCAAAGAAGCGACAACCAGAAGAACCCAGCACACCATAAAACGAGTTCATGATGATTTTAATCGCTTGTGAAAACGCCTTTTCCTGATTGCGTTTCGCTTCATCCCGCGCCGCCCATAGCTTTTCAATCATATCGGGCAGAAAATGCCGGCTGCGATGGAATTGACCTCCGCGAAAACCGGGGACGGCTTGATCGACTTCTTTCCCAATCGGGAGTTTTAAACCTTCGACAAGGCCAAGCGGGTCAATCAAAAATGAGCGAATAATCGAGGGGTAAAGGCTTTTAAAATCCAGTACGAGTACTGAGTCATAGAGCCCCGGGATTGAATCCATGACATAACCACCGGGACTGGCTACCCAATTTTCTGGATGTAAGTTCGGGGCAACATAACCCGCGCGATGCAATTGGGGGAGATACAGATTGGTGAATGCTGCGACCGAGCCGCCAATGCGATCCAACTCAACACCCGTCAAACGTGAGCGCTGGATGGCAAAATCGAGTAAATGCGTAGCAGCAAAAATCTTGTTCACAAGAACGCAATCTTGCAAGTTGTAACGCGCTAAAGAGGGCTTATCGTGACGAAACATCTGGTTAATTTCGTCCATACGATCATGCACGTTATGAATGGCCTTGCCTTCACCAAGCAACTCCTGCGATACCGACTCCAATGACCATGAACGGAAATGGTAAGTCGCGGTTTTTAAGGTATCAATACCATCAAGCACTACACGGCCGGGGATGCTGATAAAACCTTGTTGGGTTTGATTGGCAGAGCGAAAGAAACTCGCTTGTTGGCCACGACCGATAGTGAGCTTGAGTTTGTGGTATTCCGCGCGCTTATGCAGCAGCCGGAAATCGAAATCGACCACACTCCAGCCAATGATGACATCAGGGTCAAATTGCTCGAACCAAGCCATCAGTGCCTTGAGCAATTGATATTCGTCTTCCACCCATTCAATCGCGGTTTCAGCAGGTTCTGGCTGACCTATCATGATCACCCGACTGTCCATCGGGCTATCCAAACCAATCGAATAAAGCAGCCCTTTTTCTGAGCATTCAATATCCAGTGACACCATGCTCAGATGAGGTAAGTAATCACCTTGCCGGCATTTGGCTTGCTGAACTTGGCGGTGAGTTCCTAAATCGTTGATCGAGCCTGTAAATTCGATGCTGCCTTGGATAAAGCGCTCCATTAGGTAGCGGTCAGCCAGTCGAATATCCGCTTCTAATGTCAGTATGCCCGCTTGGGAGAGTTTTTCGGCTAAAGCTTGGCAGTCACGAATGGTGTTGGTGTAGCAAGCCGCAAGAGCTTGGCCGTTAAAACCCCTCAGGGGAAGAGGTGATAGAGATGGCTTCAGTGAAAGCTGAGCCGCAATAAGTTCGATATCTGAGCAAGCCGACTGTTCAACAAAAAACACTGGGCGCTCACCGCGAATGATCAGTTGAGTTGGGCCTGAAGGAGTCGCGAGCCATAGCTCAATTTGGGTTTGTCCTGCCACATCACGGGCGTGGCGAGTTAATACAAACCCTTGCTCAATCTTCAATGTTGCCCACCTTTCATCTCATTCATCCTATTCTGTGCTGGCACATTATACTGATAGTAGAATCCATTACACGGCATAGTGTGTCATCCTTGATTACTCGAGCGAAAATCGTCCAAAGCTAATCGAGTTAAACGGTAGAAAACAACGGGTTATATTCACCAAACCTTTCAATTGGTCGAGTATGATTTTCATTAACTTATTGATTTTTATGTGCCACATGTGCGATTCGACACTTTGGAAAATAAGTGCTTGCTAAAGTGTAGGTTTCAGATCATATTCACGTGAGAAAAGTTGCCCATATTGGTAGAGGGTAACTTCGCTGTAATCCACTGTCTCGGTGGGTGCAGAGCCAATAGATAAGTGTGGAGATACAAGTTTGATTAGTGTTTTCCTTGTAGATGATCACGAGCTGGTTCGCACAGGGATACGACGTATTATTGAAGACGTCCGTGGAATGAAAGTAGCAGGGGAAGCTGACAGCGGTGAAGAAGCAGTAAAATGGTGCCGCACCAACCATGCGGATGTCGTTTTAATGGATATGAACATGCCGGGTATTGGTGGCTTGGAAGCAACCAAAAAACTGTTGCGTGTGAATCCAGATATAAAAATTATTGTATTGACGGTGCATACCGAAAATCCGTTCCCAACTAAGGTGATGCAAGCGGGTGCCGCGGGTTATCTCACTAAAGGTGCGGCTCCGGATGAAATGGTCAATGCGATTCGTATCGTCCACAGTGGTCAGCGTTATATTTCGCCAGAAATTGCGCAGCAAATGGCATTAAGCCAATTTTCGCCAGCTTCTGAAAACCCTTTTGCCGATCTCTCTGAGCGCGAATTGCAGATCATGTTAATGATCACTAAAGGTCAGAAAGTTACAGAAATTTCTGAGCAGCTCAGTTTGAGTCCAAAGACAGTCAACAGTTATCGCTATCGTCTGTTTGCTAAGCTGAACATTAACGGTGATGTGGAATTGACCCACTTAGCTATCCGACACGGGATCTTAGATACTGAGAAGTTATAGTGTCTGCACAGTTTGATTCTGCCCCTTTTCTAAAGACAGTCACCAACCAGCCCGGCGTGTACCGCATGTACAACGCTGAGGCTGAAGTGATTTATGTCGGTAAAGCCAAAGATCTCAAAAAGCGTCTTACCAGTTATTTTCGCAAGAACTTGGACAGCGAAAAGACCAAAGCATTGGTGAGCAATATCGCTAAGATTGACGTGACGGTGACCCACACCGAAACGGAAGCGCTGATCCTTGAACACAACTACATCAAGCAGTATTTACCCAAATACAACGTTTTGCTGCGTGATGATAAGTCTTATCCCTACATCTTCTTAAGTGCGCACAAACACCCGCGACTTTCATCGCATCGTGGTGCCAAGAAACGCCGTGGTGAATATTTCGGGCCTTATCCTGATTCGGGAGCAGTGCGTGAAACATTACATCTAATCCAGAAGATATTCCCGGTTCGCCAGTGCGAAGATACGGTATACAGCAACCGTACCAGACCTTGTTTGATGTATCAGATTGGGCGTTGTGCAGGGCCTTGTGTAAAAGGTTTGATTTCTGATGATGGCTACCAAGAAATCGTCAATTATTTGCGCCTTTTTTTGCAAGGCAAAGACAATCAAGTCTTGTCCATTCTTGTCGAGAAAATGGAACTGGCAAGTCGAGAATTACGCTTTGAAGACGCCGCAAAAGCGCGTGACCAAATTCAAGCCATTCGCCGTGTGCAAGAGCAGCAGTTTGTTTCTGACGATAGTTTGGAAGATCAAGATGTGCTTGGTTTTGCACAAGAGAATGGCATAGCCTGCATTCATATTTTGATGATTCGCCAAGGGAAAGTGCTGGGAAGTCGTAGCCATTTCCCGAAAATTCCCGCTGAAACATCACAAATCGAAGTGTTTGAGAGCTTCCTGAGCCAGTATTACTTAAGCCACAGTGAGGCGCGCAGTATTCCGACCCGGATCATTCTTAATCAAGGTCTCACGGAAGAAACGGAAGCATTACAAATGGCGATCAGTGAGCTAGCGGGCCATAAAGTGACTTTTCATGTCAATCCGACCGGGACGCGTGGACGTTATTTGAGACTCGCCAATACCAACGCGCTAACTGCGATTACGACCAAGATCAATCATAAGATGACGATTGGTCAACGTTTTAAAGCCCTGCAAGAAGAGCTGGGGATGGATGCGATTACGCGCATGGAGTGTTTTGATATTTCACATACCATGGGCGAGAGTACTATCGCTTCTTGCGTGGTCTTCAACCAAGAAGGGCCAGTGAAGCAAGAGTATCGTCGTTACAACATCACTGACATTACTGGCGGAGATGATTATGCGGCGATGGCACAGGTATTGGAGCGCCGTTACAGCAAGCAGCTCGATAGCAGCAAAATTCCCGACATTATTTTTATTGATGGTGGGAAAGGGCAGCTTAATCGTGCGTACGAAATTATCTCCTCATGTTGGCAGGATTGGCCGAAGTACCCGAAGATCATCGGTATCGCCAAAGGGGTGACACGTAAACCCGGTTTAGAAACGCTGATCACTATTGATGGCGATGAATTCCATTTGCCCAGTGATGCTCCCGCGTTACATTTGATTCAACACATCCGTGATGAAAGCCATAACCACGCGATTGCCGGGCATCGTGCTCAGCGCGGGAAAACACGCCGCACGAGTACCCTTGAAGGAATTGAAGGCGTGGGGCCAAAACGCCGTCAAGCGCTACTCAAATATTTGGGTGGCATGCAAGAGCTTAAACGTGCTTCTGTTGAAGAAATCGCCAAAGTGCCGGGCATAAGCCACGCATTGGCAGAAAACATTTATCAAGCATTGAAACAATAAGAAAAATACAGCAACATTAACGCGCCATCGAAAAGAGCCTATAAATTATGCGTTTCAACATTCCCAACATTCTCTCCTTGCTCAGATTATTTCTGATCCCTGTTTTTGTGGTGACCTTTTATCTCCCTTTTGAATGGGCTCCCTTTGTTGCCGCTATGGTGTTTTGGGTGGCTGGATTCACCGATTGGTTAGATGGAATGTTGGCGCGTAAATTAGGTCAAACATCGCGCTTTGGTGCATTTATTGACCCAGTGGCCGATAAAGTGCTGGTTGCCACGGCGCTGATCTTGATCACTGAGCATTACCACAGTATCTGGATAACCATTCCTGCGGTGACCATGATTGCTCGTGAAATTATTATTTCTGCACTGCGTGAATGGATGGCAGAAATCGGTAAACGTGCAAGTGTGGCGGTATCTTGGGTGGGAAAAGTCAAGACACTGACTCAAATGTTTGCACTGTGGGTACTGATCTGGCGTTATGACGACTGGATGATTTGGCTTGGCTACATTTCTATCTATGTGGCGACTGTACTGACTTATTGGTCTATGGTGCAGTATTTGGCTGCCGCCAAAGACGATTTACTTAACGAAGAACACCACTAGAAAACGGGCGAAAGCCCGTTTTTTTTGTCTCCGCAATATGGATGAGTAGTCTTCGAGATTGAGCTTACGATCCATTTATCTCTATAAAAATCCGACTTTTTTTGCCACTAAAGTGAGCAAATACCGCGTTTTTGCACGTTAAATAGTCAAACGATTAGAAATGCAAAAAAATTGTGTTGACTCAATAACTCGAATGCGTAGAATGCATTCCCGTAGTCAGGCAGTCATCGAAACAAGTGAGGGTCTGAAGTTACAGAGGCGCGTTGGCAGAGTGGCCATGCAGCGGATTGCAAATCCGTGGACCTCGGTTCGACTCCGGGACGCGCCTCCATTGCGACACTAGCTCAGTTGGTAGAGCGCAACCTTGCCAAGGTTGAGGTCACGAGTTCGAACCTCGTGTGTCGCTCCAAATTTAATGATATGGCGTTAAGCGGTATCAAAAGATGGTGTCTTCCATCGCAAAGATTTTGCGTGCCCTGGTGGTGAAATCGGTAGACACAAGGGATTTAAAATCCCTCGACTTTCGAGTCGTGCCGGTTCAAGTCCGGCCCGGGGCACCATCTCCATTTCGCGACACTAGCTCAGTTGGTAGAGCGCAACCTTGCCAAGGTTGAGGTCACGAGTTCGAACCTCGTGTGTCGCTCCAAATAAGAAACCCTGCTCATTGAGCAGGGTTTTTCTTTATCTATCTACAATAGTTTTATCATTCTTAATCTGAGTTCTAATGCACGTATTTGCATTAGCATCTGCTCAATGATCCTGATTTTTGTGCTACACGTCACGCGAATTCCTCTCTTTGCATGTACAATTTCCACAGTATTAATATGGAAAATGGTTGATTTGAAATCATCCATTAAGGGTATGGTCGAGATAATGGAATCTTTTCAATGGGACAAATTTTTTGAAACAGGGATTGATGAGGTTGATGAGCAGCATCAGTATCTAGTGAATATCGTCAACCGCTATAGCTCTTTATTGGCTGAGAACCATGTGTCGCTGGATGAGATACGTTTAGCACTGTTCGAGTTATCTCGTTATTCTGAATACCATTTTAAAGAAGAAGAAAAACTGATGCGCGAAGTCGGTATTTCGCCGCTGCATCTAGAACAACATATCCAAGTACATCGTTCCTTTATGTCAGAAGTTTTTAGCATGCAAGCCTTCATTCATGATGTTGATGACCGATCCGCTGTCCAATTACTGGAGTTTCTTACTCACTGGTTGGCTTACCACATTCTTGGCATGGATCAGAATATGGCGCGGCAGGTGATGGCTATTCGTTCGGGGATGAGCGCGAAAGAAGCCTATGCGAAAGAAGAACGTGAAAAAAATGCCGCGACAGAGCCGTTACTGAACGCTTTGAATGCGCTTTTTGATCAAGTTTCTGAGCGAAACCGTGAGTTGGTGAAGTTGAACCAATCGCTTGAGGAAAAGGTGATTGAGCGTACAAAACAGCTCTATCAAGCCAACCGACAGCTGGAAGCGCTTTCGCTAACGGATAGCCTGACTGGGTTGCCAAATCGCCGCAAAGCGATGCATCAATTAGCACTACATTGGAACCTTGCCAGAGAACAAAAAAAACCTTTTGTTTGTGTCATGATCGATGTGGATGGTTTCAAAGAAGTGAACGATAGCTATGGGCATGACATCGGCGATAAGGTACTCACTATCATTGCTCATGCGTTGAAAGATCATTTTCGCAATGATGATCTTGTATGCCGATTAGGGGGGGATGAGTTTCTAGCCATTTGCCCTAATACGGATGCTGTTAGCGGGGTACATATTGCTGAACATGTTTGCGATGAAGTTGAATTATTGGAGATACCAGTCGAAGGGATCCATTGGCAAGGCAGCGTCAGTATGGGGGTCGCAGAATTCGACCCGAACATGAAGGATCACCATGAATTATTGCGAGCGGCCGATCAGGCAGTTTACCTTGCCAAAAATAATGGGAAAAATCGTGTCTGTGCTTTTAATCCTCCAGCCTAGACAAGCGATTTGAGCATCCACACATCACAACCGTTATGTTCAGTTCCGGGCATGGGGTGAGGTAGGTGCTCAAAACCAAGCTGCTGATAGAGTTTAATGGCTTGAGTCATGTTAGTGAGTGTATCCAAATAACATCCTGAATAGCCTTGCTGCTTTGCAAAAGTTAAACAACGTTCACTGAGGGCTTTGCCCACACCATGCCCACGGCTTGTAGGGAGTAGAAATAGTTTTTTCAGTTCACACAAATCCGCATGGTGAGCAAAAGGTGCAATACCGCCACCGCCAACCACTTCGCCGTCCAAAATTGCAACAAAATACGCGCTGCGATCTTGTTCTCGATAATGCTGACTCATGGCAAGCACTTCGGCATCCGAAGGGCCAAAACCTTCACCAATGGCACCAAACTCAGCGCCAACGGTTTGGATAATCTGGCAAATAGCAGCATCAAATTCAGGTTGAATGGGGACAATTTCCAGTGTCATTGAGATTCCTTGTGATTGGTTTTATGACGACGATGGCTGTTTTTTAACACGCCCAAATGAGTTGTCAATCAATGCGCCTTGGCTAAGTGCTTTTCAAGTGCATGAATAATGCACCAATAATGCATACACGGTGGATTTCAATTTGGCTTTAATCCTGGCTTTCGGTACTATGTACAGCTATTTGAAAACCCCAAGAATCCCTTACGGTGACACTATTGGCGGTCTTGCGACTCCCAAAGAAACCTACTCGGGCTCCTAAAGGAAACTGCTGATTGGCAGACGAGGAAACGATGCAACATCTACAAGAGATTATTGCTAATGCGACCGCGGCGATTAACGCTGCAGAGTCGCTGGTCGCACTGGATGAAGTGCGTGTTCAGTATCTGGGCAAAAAAGGTGAACTGACGGTTCAACTGCAAAGCTTAGGTAAGCTACCGCCGGAAGAGCGCCGTGCTGCTGGCCAAGAAATTAACGTTGCGAAAGAAGCGGTGCAAAAAGCGCTGGCTGAGCGCAAAGATGCGCTGCAAAGCGCTGAGCTGGAAGCCAAGTTGGCTGCAGAAACTATCGACGTGACTCTACCTGGTCGTCGCATCGAAAATGGTGGCTTGCACCCAGTGACCCGTACTATCGAACGTATTGAAAGCTTCTTTGGTGAGCTTGGCTTTACTGTAGAGTCTGGCCCTGAAATCGAAGATGATTTCCATAACTTCGATGCTCTGAACATTGCAGCGGATCACCCTGCGCGTACTGATCACGATACTTTCTTCTTCAATCCGAAGCTGATGTTGCGTACTCACACCTCTGGCGTGCAAATCCGTACTATGGAAGAGCGTCAGCCGCCACTGCGTTTCATCGCGCCGGGCCGTGTTTACCGTAACGACTACGACCAAACGCATACTCCAATGTTCCACCAAGTGGAAGGTATGCTGGTTGATGAAAACGTTAACTTCGCACAGCTGAAAGGCATTCTGCATGACTTCCTGTGTAACTTCTTCGAAGAAGATCTTGAAGTGCGTTTCCGTCCTTCTTACTTCCCGTTCACTGAGCCTTCAGCAGAAGTGGATGTAAAAGGCAAAAACGGCAAATGGCTAGAAGTGCTAGGCTGCGGTATGGTGCACCCAAATGTTCTGCGCAGCGTAGGTATTGACCCTGAGAAATACTCAGGCTTCGCGTTTGGTATGGGCGTTGAGCGTTTAACCATGCTCCGCTACGGCGTGAATGACCTGCGTGCATTCTTCGAAAACGATCTGCGTTTCCTAAAACAGTTCAAGTAATTCAGGGTCCCAAAGAGGTATATACAATGAAATTCAGCGAATCATGGCTTCGTGAGTGGGTTAACCCGGCAATTACCACTGACGAATTAACTCACCAAATTACAATGGCGGGTCTGGAAGTGGATGACGTACTGGCAGTAGCTGGTGTGTTCGACGGCGTAAAAGTGGGTCACGTGGTTGAGTGTGCTCAACACCCTGATGCCGACAAACTGCGCGTTACCAAAGTCGATGTGGGCGAAGAAGAGCTTCTGGACATCGTGTGTGGTGCAGCCAACTGTCGTCAAGGTCTGAAAGTTGCGGTTGCAACCGTAGGCGCGACGCTGCCAGGCGATTTCAAAATTAAGAAAGCCAAACTGCGTGGCCAGCCTTCACACGGCATGCTTTGTTCGTTCTCTGAGCTGGGTATCGATGTTGAATCGAACGGCATTATGGAACTGGCTGAAAACGCACCGATTGGTATGGATTTCCGCGATTTTCTGTCACTGAACGATGTGACTATCGATGTGGATTTGACGTCTAACCGCGCGGACTGTTTCAGCATCCGTGGTCTGGCTCGTGAAGTGGGCGTACTGAACCGTGCGGACGTGACAGCGCCTGCGGTGAATGCGATTGCAGCAACCATCAATGATACGATTTCAATTGACGTGAAAGCGCCAGCGGCGTGTCCACGTTACCTTGGTCGTATCGTGAAGAACGTGAACGTTCAAGCGCAAACTCCATTGTGGATGCAAGAAAAACTGCGTCGTTGTGGTATCCGCTCTATCGATCCGGTGGTTGATATCACTAACTTCGTGATGCTGGAACAAGGTCAGCCGATGCACGCGTTTGATCTGGCGAAGATTGAAGGCGGAATCGTCGTTCGTCTGGCTGAGCAAGATGAAAAACTGACTCTACTTGATGGTTCAGAAGCAAAACTGAACGCAGATACGCTAGTGATTGCGGATCAACAAAAAGCGCTGGCGATTGCCGGTGTGTTTGGTGGTGAACATTCTGGTGTAAGCACTGACACTAAAGATGTATTGCTAGAGTGTGCTTTCTTCGCGCCAGACCACATTCGTGGTCGTGCACGTAGCTACGGCCTGCATACGGATTCTTCAATGCGTTTTGAGCGTGGTGTGGACTATGCTCTGCAACACGCAGCTATGGAGCGCGCGACACAGCTACTGGTTGAGATCTGTGGTGGTGAAGTTGCACCAGTGGTAGCAGCAGAATCAGCCGCCGATTTACCAAAACCAAACCAAGTGGTGCTGCGTCGTAGCAAACTCGACAAGTTGCTGGGTCATGCGATTCCTGATGCGGATGTGGTAGAAATTCTTGAGCGTCTGGGCATGCAAGTGGCGACTACCGCAGAAGGCTGGCAAGCGACTGCGCCAACATGGCGTTTTGATATTGCTATCGAGCAAGATTTGGTGGAAGAAGTAGGCCGCATCTACGGTTACAACAACATTCCTAACCAAGCGCCAGTGGCAGCGTTGAACATGAATCTGCATAACGAAGCGAAACTACCACTGAAGCGTGTTCGCGATCTGCTGGTTGACCGTGGTTACCATGAAGCGATTACTTACAGCTTCGTTGAGCCTGAGCAGCAAAAACTGGTTGTACCGGGCGTTGATGCGCTAATCCTGCCAAACCCAATTTCAGCTGAAATGTCGGCGATGCGTTTGAGCTTGATCCAAGGTCTGCTGAACACTGTAGTTCACAACCAAAAGCGTCAGCAACCTCGTGTTCGTTTGTTTGAATACGGTCTGCGCTTCATCCCTGATGCAGCAGCAGAAAACGGTATGCGCCAAGAGCCAATGTTGGCGGGTGTGATTTCTGGCGCTCGTGGTGAAGAGCACTGGAACATGGAAACCGCGACGGTTGATTTCTTCGATATGAAGGGCGATCTGGAAGCGGTTCTTGAACTGACAGCAAAAGGCAAAGCCTATAGCTTCGCAGCAACTAAGCATCCAGCACTGCATCCAGGTCAAGCCGCAGCGATTATTGTTGATGGCAAAGAGATTGGTGTGATCGGTACTGTTCACCCTGAACTCGAGCGTAAGTTTGGCCTCAATGGCCGCACTATCGTGTTCGAGATCGAGTGGAATGCGATCAATACTCGTGTGATCCCTGAAGCAGCAGCGATTTCTAAGTTCCCAGCAAACCGTCGTGATATCGCGTTAGTGGTTGATGGCAACATCGCTTCTGGCGAAATCGTTGAGGCATGCCGTGTTGCGGGCGGTGAGTTGTTGAAAGACGCGAAACTGTTCGACGTTTACGTGGGTAAAGGCGTTGAAGAAGGTAAGAAGAGCCTAGCTATTGCGCTGACTCTTCAATCGGTTGAACGCACTCTTGAAGAAGCTGATATCGCTGCTGCGGTAGAGGCGATTGTTCAAGCTGTGTCTGCCCAGTATGGTGCGGCTCTGCGCGACTAAGCCTGAGGCAAGTTCGCTTCAAGCAAGATGATAACAGGCTCCTTGGAGCCTGTTCTTTTATCGCTACAATGTGGAACTAGGCCAACAACTCTCTGATTTTTAGATGAAACTAAGAAAAAAATTTTTGGCGTATCGAAAAAAATTATCTACGCTAAATAGTGATGAGGGTCTGAAATTCATTTTAGTGACAATGATGTAAATAACTAAAATTTCAGATTTTTTTCCTCTTGTGATTCAAGAGAGAGCAAGTGATTTTTTGAAAGAGATGTAAATCGTAACGTTTTGAATCGCTTAGTGAGTAATAAAAAAGTTGGCGAAAATCAGAAGGTTGGCATACACTTTCACTGTTCGGCGGTTAGGTTATTGATTGGTCGAACAAAAATTGCTTTGGCGCTGCCAACCAGCAGCAAGGTTTAACTTAGCTTTGAGGGAAGTTTTATGGCGCTCACAAAGGCCGAATTGGCTGAAGCCCTGTTCGAAAGGCTCGGCATGAGCAAGCGGGATGCCAAGGATACGGTTGAAGTGTTTTTTGAAGAAATTCGTAAAGCACTGGAAAGTGGCGAACAGGTAAAACTCTCCGGTTTTGGTAACTTTGACCTACGAGATAAAAATGAACGTCCGGGTCGAAACCCAAAAACTGGTGAGGATATTCCTATTACCGCTCGACGTGTCGTAACGTTCCGCCCAGGGCAAAAATTGAAAGCCCGTGTCGAGAACATCAAAGTCGAAAAATAAGACCGAGCAATAGACCACGCCCGAAAGCGTGGTCTTTTTGCTTTTGTCTCTTCATTTTAATGAGGAAGCGCAACCTGAAACTTCGAGAGGCTGCGCCTATATCTTTTATGCCGCTTGAATATGCGTGGTGATGTATGGCTGCCAAGCCTGCTGGTAGAGATCACGTGAGGTTGAGCGCATCTTTGCAATCTGGGCATGTTCCCATTCTGTTAAATCACGCTGCTCTTGGTGAGCGGTGCGCTCAATGTTTTGAATCTGTTCGTATAGCTCATGCTCTGCGCCACTTTTTACTTCTGCAATAGCCGCTAAATGAAACTGAACTTCGGCGATGATTTTCGTTTTAGGGAGTTGAACCAAAACGTTGAGATCGCGATAACCCGATTCAGCCGGATTCTTAAAGCGATTTTTGACTTTAACAATCGTCGCTTCTCGGTTCAGCGTCTCGTAGGCGGTCACAAGGCTTGCTACATCATTCGCTACGATAGTCGCTCGCGCTAAATCCGTAATGCGTTCTGCTTGCCCATCTAATTCCAAAGCCACTTTTTCTAATGCACGTTGGTGTGATTTGGCTCCAGCGAAATAAGCTTGAGTATCTGTAAGTAGGGCAGTGCTCTTACACAAAGTCTCTAATTCGATCTGAGCTTGATGCGCTTTGCTGTACAGCACATCAAAATCTTGGTAAGGCTGGGTGACGGGATAATTCTGGCTAGAGATGCCGTACAAACCACTTAAGCTATGGCGAAATAGCTTAGAGCTGACTTCATTTTGTTGGGACTCTTCGCGGTTATCTTCAGTTGAGTTTGAGGTTAATGGTATAGCCGCCAAAACGGGAGCACGGCTCAACAGCAATAGCATTAGTGCCGTTGTACGTAGCAATAGACTCATTCACTCTCCTTAGCTTGCGCTGTTGGGTCAAAAAGTGGACCTAGAAGGCGTTTCCTGACAGTGCAATTAAAGTTTGTTCAATGTGTTCAATTTCCGCTCACTATGATCAATTGGGTCGATGAGTACCGTTTCCAATCGAATTCCCACTTCCATTTGTAAGAATTTGTTATCCATCACATAACATAGGCATAGATTCAGACTGTCCCTTTTAGGCAGAGTTCCATCACTAGGAGTAAACAAATGTAACAACGTTGACTAGAACGATGGGGCTAAATTCGTGCTACCGCAACTCAGGCAGATCCGTTACTCTTGGCGATAACAAAAAGAGAGGAGTAAGAGATGCGAGATCCTGAGTTCTGGCATAACAAATGGGCGGCTAACCAGATTGGTTTTCATCTGGAAGATGTGAATCCGTTACTGATTCGTTTTTGGTCTGAAACAGCACCTAAACGTGATGATAAAGTGCTAGTGCCTTTGTGTGGTAAGAGTGAAGATCTAGTATGGCTTGCTAATCAGCATGACAGTGTTCAAGGGGTTGAGCTGAGCCAAATTGCGGTACGTTCTTTCTTTGCCGAGCATTTTTATACCCCGACGGTGACCCGACTCAACGCGCAACATGAGTTGTATCAGTTTGATGAGCTGGCGATTTTTACCGGCGATTTTTTCACGGCTCCCGTTGAATCTGTAGATTTGATTTATGATCGCGCAGCGCTAGTGGCATTACCCAAAGAAATGCGTTCAGACTACGCGCAGCGTTTACTGCAACTGCTTAAACCGGGTGGACGGGTTCTACTGGTCAGTATGGACTACGTGCAAACTGAGCTGCCGGGGCCACCATTCTCGGTTCCTGAATCGGAAATTCGTATGTTGTTTGCTCATTGCGAGGTACGACGGGTTTATCAAGATACGACTATCGATCCACATCTGAATAAGCGAACTACAGCGGGTTTGAGTCGTTTGCGGAAGAGGTTTGGGTGATTGAGAAAGGCGAGTGACTTTTACTCCATGACCGTCACTAAGTAGAAATGAAAAAAGCGCGCTGAAATAGCGCGCTTTTTGATGGTGCTGATAACGATAGGGGGCTGAATTAGTAATGGATCTTCACTGCTTTCGCACATTCAATCGCACGATCAGTGGCTTCCTGTGTGGTTTTGCCACGGCTTAGCGCAACACCCAAACGGCGACGACCAGCGATGTCCGGTTTTCCAAACAAACGCACTTGCGTGTGAGGAATGCTTAATGCGTCGTCCAACCCACTAAATTGAATGTTTTGAGACTGGCCTTGGCCAAGAATCGCGGCTGAGGCTGATGGTCCATATTGCACAATTTGGCCAATAGGCAGACCAGTAAACGCGCGCACATGCAGGGCGAACTCAGACAGTTCTTGGGAAATCAGCGTGACCATTCCGGTATCGTGTGGGCGAGGAGAGACTTCGTTGAAGATGACTTTATCGCCTTTCACAAACAGTTCAACGCCAAACAAGCCATAACCACCGAGAGCATTGACGACTTGTTCTGCTACGTATTCAGCGGCTTTGATGGCATTTTCCGACATCACTTGTGGTTGCCATGACTCACGGTAGTCTCCATCTTCTTGACGATGACCGATAGGTGCACAGAAATGAACACCATCTACGGCACGCACTGTCAGCAGCGTGATCTCGTAATCAAAGTCGACAAAGCCTTCAACAATCACACGGCCTGCGCCACTGCGCCCGCCTTGCTGAGCGTACTGCCACGCTGCTTCAATTTGTTCTGGGGTGCGAATAACACTTTGTCCTTTGCCTGATGAGCTCATGACTGGCTTACAAACACAAGGTAGACCAATGGTTTCTACTGCTGCGGCAAAGCTTTCGTAGCTATCCGCGAATTGATAATGGGAAGTCGGCAGACCCAACTCTTCCGCCGCGAGTCGACGAATGCCTTCACGGTTCATAGTCAGGCGAGTGGCATTCGCGGTAGGAACGACATTTAAGCCTTGTGCTTCTAACTCGACCAATTTGCTCGTGGCAATCGCTTCAATTTCGGGTACGACAAAATGAGGTTTTTCTAAATCAATGACTTGTTGTAATGCATCGGCATCAAGCATATCAAATACATGGCTGCGATGGGCGACCTGCATGGCAGGTGCATCGGCGTAACGATCACAGGCGATCACTTCAAGGCCAAGGCGTTGGCATTCAATCGCCACTTCTTTACCGAGTTCACCAGAGCCAAGCAAAAGTACTCGTGTTGCGTTATCCCGAGTTGCTGTCCCAAACATAGACAATCCTTATAGTAAATCAGTCAACATTAGCAAAAAACAGCGGCCATGATACTGGAACAAAGCAGAAAAGAAAACGTTTGCTTCCCGCTGTAACCAGTCAGATTAGCTCATGTTTGGGTCAAGTTGATGACAGTTTTGTGGAGAATGTCCATCACAGAGAGAGGGCGATAAAGAGCAAAATGGGTAGGCTCAATAAGCTGAAGAAATTCCCAAATAGCACCATAGCGGCAACCTGAGCCGGTTCTATGTGGTAGCGTTCGGCAAAGAGGTAGTTCATCACCGCAGGTGGCAGCATGGTAAACAGCACCATCATTTGCAGTTGTAGAGGTGGCAGTGGAATGAAAAAGTAAATCACTGCAAATGCACAAGCGCCAGTAAGCAAAGATTGCACAGTAGAAATGATGCCCACTTTCAGGCCATCTAAGCGCAGATTAATCATCTGCGAGCCGAGTGAAAGCAACATTACAGGGACGGCGGCTTGTCCGAGTAAAGAGGTGGCGTTATACAGTGGTGACCAGACGGATATACCGCTGAGATTAAGAATCATGGCAAGTAACGACGCCAGAAAAACAGGTGCACTCAGCACGGTTTTTAACACGTTACCTTTGCTCAGCATGGCGACGCCTAAGCTAATGTGCAGACACATTGAGACCACAAACAGCAAGACGGCTGAGGGGAGTGCGCTTTCGCCAAAAGCATAGGTAAAAAGGGGAATCGCTAAATTGCCACTGTTGCGAAACATGTGTAGCGGAGCCCATGTTTTAAATGACCATCCGCCGAAACGACACACTCCTAGCATCAATACGCCAGGCAACAATACGGCAACGAGAGCTGAGATTAGCAGGGGTGTCTGCTGTGTATCCAGCGGCATGTTGACTAGTGAGGAAAACACCAACGCGGGAACGAAAGCATCCATATTGATGCGATTGATCGGGCGAAAATCGGGCTTTAGCCAGAGACCAATCAGGTAGCCAATCAGCACCAAGCTGATGACAGGAAAAAGAATCGCGATAATTTGTTCGAACATAGCCCGATAGAGATGTGTGTAAAACCATCAAATTATCAGGCTTTGTTTAGCGCGTCATGGCAGGCAATGGAAAAGTGTGCGCGCGACATCTTTAGCAAGATAGTGGCTATACAAAAAATTAAGAGGCCGATGGCCTCTTAATTCGATTTACAGTGATAGATAGGAGAGCGGGATATCTGGGTTAATCACTTCCAGTGTCGCTTGTGTATCGGCGAGATGGCTGATTTTGCCTGTAGATGTTTCTACTAGCGCGGCAGCTTCAATTTCCTCAAACGATTCACTCATCATCATGGCTTGTGCAAGGGCAACTTGTAGCGGTGGCAAGCTTGGGTTAAACGCAGCATTTTCTGCATACGCCCCAAGGTAGACTGCGCCACTGTGCATTTTCAGTGCTACACCACTGAAGTTTTGAGTGTAAGGGGAGTAGCTGATGTTCATGGCTCGCAGTGCTTGTTGAATCAACTCTTCGTCATCGCTACTGGTTTTGCCATGATCCATTGGGCTCATTAGGCCCGAATCAATACCAAGATCGGCAGGTCCAAATGATTCTGGTAAATACTCTTGCAAGCTTTTTGCTGCACGTTTTGGAAGCTGGATTTTTAGCGAAGAGGCAGTAGTCAGTTCATTCATAAACTGGCGGCAGTGCCCGCAAGGGCTGAAGTTGATGGTAATGTCTGCAACGCCTTTCTCACCTTTCATCCAAGCGTGGCTAATGGCGCACTGTTCTGCATGAACGGTTTGACCTAACTGTGCACCAGTGAATTCCATATTCGCGCCCAGATAGAGGCGGCCAGATACACCACGTACAATGGCGCCTACATAAAATTCGGAAATAGGCGCAAAAGAGTAAGCGGCGGCAATCGGTAAAAGCGCAACGCGCAGGTCTGCATCTTCAAGTCCGGAAAGGGTCAATAATTGCTGGTACTGCTCGGCAGAGAAAGTAGCATCGAAATTCTTGGCCAACACCAATTCGCGTAAGTAAGGGGCAAAAGAGGCGGGCATTTGTTGTAATGCTTGCTCAACACGGTTTCTCATAGTGATTCCTTTTCGTGGCATGGAATCCTATTTTAGGTAATGCGAGATTTTATAGGGTGATCAACATCACGTTAAATGGTGCAATTTATTTTTGTGTTTCATTATTAGAGTGACGTCACACATGATATCGATTGCAAGCCAGTGAGATGTGACATCACTCGAAGTGGATTAATGCAGCCAAAGAGCGAGCGCGAACAAACTCGGTGCTAAAACAGAAGTAATAACCCCGCACACGACCAGTGCAAGTGAGCTAAAGGCCGCATCACGCGGATCTTTCTCAGCGCAAGTTGCAGTGCCAAGAGCGTGAGAGACAGTTCCCATCGTCAAGCCACGAGCAATCGGGTGGGTAATGTTGAGTAGTTTGTAGATGGGGTAAGCGAGTATTGCACCGAAGAGCCCCACCAATAGAACTAAAATGGCAGCAATGGCGGGTTCTCCACCCAGTTGACGCGCCACTTCCATCGCGATAGGTGTCGTCACCGATTTTCCCATTAATGCCGCGACCAATGGAATATCTGCGCCCATCCCTACCGCAATTAGACTCGCGGTGATCATCGACATTACGCTACCAACGCCACAAGCTAAGGCGATAATGCGCCAGTTAGCGCGAATTTGTGGAAGTTGCTCATAAAGAGGATAAGCAAGAGCGACCACCGCAGGTTGCAGCAAATAACTCAGCCATTCATTATCGGCGTAGTAGGTTTCAAAAGGCACTTTCAGGTAGGTCAGCAAAGGAATCAAGATGCCAATGCTGATTAACAATGGGTTGGCTAAAGGCGTATTGCATTTTTGAGCAACCCAACGCGCCATGAAAAACACCAGAAGAGTAATGATCAGCCACATGATTTTTCCCCTTCTTCAGCATGCGATCCAGTATCAGACCAAGTGTGATCATGACAATCAAGGTGCCACCGATAGCACTGGCTAAAATCGGTGCGAGGTTAGCCAGTAGAGTATCGAAGTGCACCATCAAGCCCACACTGATGGGAACGAACAGTAAAATCATGTAGCGGATAAAGAGGGTGGCGCTGGGCTTAACCCATTCCACAGGAACCAAACCACTGGCCATCAGACCAAACAAGATCAGTAACCCTATGATGCTGCCGGGAATGGCAATGCCTAGCCAAGTTTGTAAATTGATGCCAGCCAAAAGACAGAGAAAAATCAGTCCCATGGAGACGCAGTATTGAGCTATTTTTTTGATCATTAATGAAGTCAGCAAGTAAAAAATAAACGTTAGTGAGTGAGCTTTTCAACGTAATGGTAAACGGATTTTAAAATCGCCATTTTCTTTTCGTCAGTCTGATGTTCATGAACTAAGTTTTCCAAATTCAGCATATAGCTTTCAAGGTTACGTTCAAAATAGTCACGACAATGCGCTGCCCAGCGGCGCTGCTCGGCATCGGTTAAGGTATGTGGGTAATGGCGAGCACGGTAACGGAACAACAGAGGTTCGATACGTTTATCCGCCACTTTAATCTCTAGGCTGCCAAGATTATCCGGTGACGTGGTGCGAATGATCTCCATCGCCGCACGATCGGCAGGCGAAAAGAACCCTTCATACAATTGGCTATCCACATTGTTTTCTTTGGCAAACTCGCGCTCTTGACTGAATACCGTCACCAGCTTTTCACGAATTTCTGGATGCTGACGAATCACATTTAAGTGAGCAAGACACTGCTCGCGATCAATACCAATCTTTTCAGCATTCTCTGCGGTCAGGGTCTTGGCGGGAGCAAGAATAGGGCATTTGTTGAGATGCACTAACTTCACCGGAACCGGTAGTTCATCGGGGGCTAAATCTTCATAACGAGTATAGAGACGCGCTTGCAACGCTTCTGCATCAAGATCAAACAGAGGCTGAGGGTCTTTACCCAAATCCACCACAATGACCGCATTTTGGTTGGTAGGATGCCAAGCAATCGGCACAATCCAACTGGTGTACTGACGTTCGCGGCCAAGCATACCAGAAACATGCATCAGCGGGGTTTGGTTAACGATATCAATCAGCTCAGTCAGCTTGCGTTTGTGGCGCATGTTGAAGAAATAGTCGAACAACTTAGGCTGCGCGGCTTTGATCTTTTTCGCCAATTCAATGGTAGCAATCACGTCAGCCATCGCATCGTGTGCGTTACTGTGTTCAATGCCGTTGGCGACAGAAAGGTGTTCTAACTTAAAGCTAGTAAAGCCTTCATCATTCTCTGGCCATTCGATGCCTTCAGGGCGCAGAGCATGGCAAGCACGAATCACATCCAGCAGATCCCATCGAGAATTGCCGTGTTGCCAGCTCCATGCATACGGATCGATAAAGTTTCGATAGCAGGTGTAGCGTGTCACTTCATCATCAAAACGAATGCTGTTGTAGCCTAAGCTGGTGGTGTTTGGCGTGGAGAGTTCAGCGTGAATACGGGCGATAAATTCTGGCTCTGGTAAGCCTAAACTATTCGCTTTCTGTGGAGTAATTCCGGTGATCAGCGCGGCTTCAGGAGCGGGTAAGTAATCATTTGGTAATTGGCAGTAAATCACCAGTGGTTCACCAATGATGTTGAAATCCATATCGGTACGAACACCCGCAAATTGACTAGGACGATCCTTGGCGGGATTCACTCCCCAAGTCTCGTAGTCAAAGAAGAAAAATGTTGGCTGGTGTTCTTGCTGCATGTGGCCTTACCAAATCGCTGAAAGTTGCCGTTATTAGACCATCCTGCCCCTGACATAGCAATTGCTGCTCTTTCGGTAATCCGTTATTTGTTCAGCCTTTCAACAAAAAAGCCGATGCGTGGCATCGGCTTTGAAAAGAAAGGAAGATTAAGCTTGCTGAGTTTTATGCTCAACCTCTTCACTTGTTTGTTTGAGTAAGCGGCTGGTCATAGTTCCGGCAGTCATTGAACCGGATACGTTGAGTGCAGTACGCGCCATATCAATCAGTGGCTCGATAGAAATCAGCAGTGCCGCAATCGTCACTGGTAAGCCCATAGCAGGCAGAACAATCAGAGCTGCGAAGGTCGCGCCACCGCCAACACCTGCGATACCAAATGAGCTGATGGTGATCATGGCAATCAAGGACACAATAAAGTGGATATCCAGGGGACTAATACCCACTGTTGGTGCAACCATCACTGCCAACATCGCAGGGTAAATACCCGCACAGCCGTTTTGACCAATCGTTGCACCGAATGACGCAGATAGGTTAGCAATCGCAGGTGGCACATTCAGTTTGGTGATTTGCGCTTCTACATTCAGCGGAATCGTTGCGGCTGAACTGCGCGAAGTAAAGGCAAAGGTCAGTACCGGCCAGATGTTTTTAAAGTAGGTGGTTGGGTTCACACCCACCATAGCCACGAGCAGACCATGAACCACAAACATCAGTGCAATCGCAACATAGGACGCAACAATGAAACCCAGTAAGCTCAGAATGTCGGAAGCGCTTGAAGTCGCGACCACTTTAGCCATTAGGCTGCAATGCCGTAAGGCGTCAGCGCCATGATCATTTTGACAAGTCGCATCACAATCGCTTGTGCGGCTTCAACAAAAGTACGGATTGGCGTTTCTAATTCTTGCTTATCAGCCATCACTTTGCGTGCGGCAATACCAGTAAGCACACCGAAAATTACTACCGCGATGATTGAAGTCGAACGTGCGCCCGTTAAATCAGCAAATGGGTTAGTTGGAATAAAGCTTACTAAAAGCTGTGGGATGGTTAGATCAGCGACGCTTGAAGCTCTGCTTTCCAGCACTGCGATGCGTGCGGTTTCACGTGCGCCTTCTACTAAACCTTCCGCCGTCAAACCAAACGCTTGAGTGATCAGGATACCGATCAGCGCTGAAATCGCGGTTGTTACCAGCAAAATACCTATGGTCAGGCCAGAGATTTTGCCCAGTGAGCCGTTTTTATCCAGTCGTACAACCGCTGAAATCATGGAAACCAGTACCAGTGGCATGATCACCATTTTTAGTAAACCAACATAGCCGTTACCGACAATGCCAATCCAAGAAAGAGTTTCTTTAATTGCTGGGTGGCCTTCGCCCAGAACGACTTGCAGCGCTAAACCAAATGCACTACCAAGAACTAAACCAAACAAAACCTGACGAGAAAGGGTGGATGCTTTTTTCTGTAGTCCGAAGAGATACAACAATAAGCCCGCGAAAATCACAAGTGCTGCGATGGTAACCACTGACATAATGAAATCCTTAAAAGGGGTTTGAAATCTAACCGTGACGGCACTTTTAAAGTGGCAGAGGTAACGTGTTAGAACATCAAATGAGAATGATTTTCTGGGAATATAGCGATCGCTATCACGAAAATAAACTCAGAAAAATACATGTTTTATAACTAATAGTTATCAAAAACAGGAAGTTGGTTAATCTAAAATCAGTTTGTGGAAACTTTAAGCAAAGAAAGTCTTTTTTATGGCATTAACCTCTAATCAAAGAAATGAAATAAGAAGGGTAAATCCACGGTCTGCTGTTTGGTAAAGCAAGAGGAGATAATTATGTTGAATTGGCAACAAGTGTTGGACTTTGCAAATCAAGGTAATCCGGCACCGGATCGTGAGGTGATCCGCAGCGATGCTGAGTGGCGTGAAATACTCAATGAACAGCAGTATTACGTGATGCGCCAACATGGAACGGAAAGAGCATTTTCTAATGCGATGTGTGAGTTGTTTGAACCCGGCTTATACCAATGCGCTGGATGCCAAACTCTGCTGTTTGATTCAGCAACGAAGTTTGACTCTGGCACTGGGTGGCCTTCGTTTTCACAGCCTGTGAAATCTAATGCAATCTCGTACCATATGGATCACAGCTTAGCGCGTGCCCGAGTGGAAGTGCGTTGCAACACTTGTGCATCGCATTTAGGGCATGTGTTTCCAGATGGCCCACCACCCAGTGGTTTGCGTTACTGCATCAATTCAGTCGCTGTCGACAAGCTCAACTCACATTAAGCCACATTCATCAGGTCTGGTTATGCCCAGACCTGATGCTTATCACACACAATTTCTTCATTCGATCTTTCTTAGACAACGTAACCGAAGCGTATAGCATTAGGTCAGCGCGAGTGGGATGCGTTTGCCTTTTTTACCCGCGGGTTTGTTGGGTTTCTGTTTGGGTGATCTTTGGTTGGCAATCATGGTACAACTCCTTGTTGTGTCTCCATTTAGAGACAACTACGGGAAAGGGAAGCCAAACTGAAGCGTCAAAGATAGAAGCACTATTCATACCAAGAGTATAGAACATCTAATTTCAACTGCTTATACGAAGGAAAATGTCAGTAAGTTTGCTTTGCGGCAGGCTAAGCAAAATGCGTGAAGGTTTTTGCTTTGTTGCCCAGAGCGAGTAGACTGTGCCGACTCATTTCCAAGCCCAAAAAAAGAAGTAAGGATGCCTGCATGTTAGATCGCTCGTTCAGCGCCGAAATCCAACAACGAATTGACCAAAAAACTAAGCCACTAGGGGCGCTTGGTCAGCTTGAGCGCGTTGCGCACCATTTAGCGCTGATCCAAAGTCAATCCAAGCAAAGTGCGATGACTCAACTTGAAATTCATCAGCCAACAGTATTGGTGTTTGCTGCCGATCATGGCATTGCCGCACAAGGCGTTAGCATTGCTCCAAGTGCCGTAACCGAGCAAATGGTGAGAAATTTTCTAGCTGGTGGGGCGGCCATTAACTGTTTTTGCCGCAGTGAGCAAGCAGCGATGCGAGTGATCGATTGTGGCATCCTTCGCGCACAACCCGCGCATAGTGATTTGATTGAGCAGCGACTCGGTGCGGGAACACAAAACTTTGCACAGCAAGCCGCCATGACCCAAGAACAAGTACAAACAGGTATTGAGTTGGGCAAAGCACTGATTCATCGTGAAGTTGATGCGGGATGCAACCTAATGATGTTTGGTGAAATGGGCATCGGCAATACCAGCAGCGCCGCAGCGCTATTGGCAGCACTTTCAGGTCTTCCGATTGAAGTATGCGTAGGGCGTGGAACTGGCATCAGCGATGAACAGTACCAGCGGAAAATTGAGTTAGTGACACAAGGTGTAGAGCGTTGCTTAGGTGCTGCACCACAAGAAGTATTGATGCAGGTTGGCGGCTTTGAAATTGTTCAGATGGTCGGAGCTTTCCTTGGCGCATACGAAAAACAAACGCCAGTACTGGTGGATGGTTTTATTGTTACGGTTGCCGCTTACATCGCAACTTTAATCGAACCAGATGTACGTGACTATTTGCTGTTTGCTCACCGCTCACAAGAAACTGGGCATCGCGCCGTATTAGGTCTGCTTGCCGCAGATCCTCTCCTCGATTTAGGGCTTCGTTTAGGTGAAGGAACCGGGGCGGTATTGGCACTAGGTATCGTGCGTGCGGCAGTCGAGTTCTACAACAACATGGCCAGTTTTGCCGATGCAGGGGTGACCGTGTAATGGCGGCAATTTTGCGTTATCAATTAGAACTTTTTCTGCTTGCCGTCAGTTTCTTCTCACGTCTCCCTGTTCCCGTTAACCTGCCTTATAGCAGTGAGCGGATGAATCAGGCGGGGCGCTATTTCGCGTTAGTCGGTTTGCTATTAGGTGGGATTTGCGCGCTGGTTTATTCATTGGCGACTCAACTCTTTTCAACCAATATCAGCGTTTTTCTGACCATGGTACTTAGCCTGTTACTGACGGGAGCATTCCACGAGGATGGGTTAGCTGATATGGCCGATGGCGTCGGTGGAGGTATGACCGCGGAGCGCCGTTTAGCCATTATGAAAGACAGCCGTATTGGAACGTATGGTGCCAGTGCTCTGTTAATGGCACTGTTTGGTAAATACTTACTTTTGACTGAGCTGGCTGATCTCACATCATTGGTGCCAATTTGGTTGATGGCTTATACGCTGAGCCGCGCAGTTGCTGCTTCACTAATTCATAACACCCCATATGTTTCAGATGCCGATAGCAGCAAAAGCAAACCTCTTGCTCAACAGCAGTCGAGCAGCGATTTGGCGATTTTAGCGCTCACGGCGTTGATGACATTACTTTGCTTTTCATGGCAGCTAATGGCAGTGATGATTGTAGCCAGCCTGATTTTTAGACAAACCTTCCGTCGATGGCTAATCAAACGTTTGGGGGATTTACGGGGATTGCTTGGGGGCTGCTCAACAACTAATGGAACTGCTGATCTATCTGATCTTGCTGGCGTTTTTACAGCATGAGCTGATGATTTAGGAGGCAAAGTGAGCGTACATTTAATTTTAGGTGGTGCACGCAGCGGTAAATCCAGCCACGCCGAATCTTTTGCGAAGCAGGCCGCGCAAGAACATTCTGCTTCTCTACATTATGTTGCGACAGCCGCTGCTTTGGATGATGAGATGCGGGCACGAATTGCACATCATCAAGCAAGACGCACTGCCGAGTGGATTGAGCATGAAGTCCCTCTCGCGCTGGCGGACTATTTAGCTCGCTTTCAAAAAAACGATGTGGTGTTGGTGGATTGCCTGACCTTGTGGTTGAACAACCTGCTTTTTGAACATGAACAATCGTTTTCTTCCTCGTTGATTGATGAGTATGTAGAGCAATTGCTGACTGCATTAGCACAGACCCAAGCCACAGTAATTTTAGTGAGTAATGAAGTTGGGATGGGAGTAGTTCCTATGGGTGAACTGACTCGCTTCTTTGTTGACCATGCGGGTTGGATGAACCAGAAAATCGCTGCTTTAGCCGATTCCGTTACCCTAGTAGTAGCTGGGCTGCCACAGCGCTTAAAAGGTGAGTGAGTCAACACGCTATGATCACGATTTGGTTACTGCGTCACGGTAAAACGCAAGGCCCAGCAGCACTAAATGGCATTACGGATGTTGCGGTTGATGCTGACATCCAGCAAGCGATAACAAGTCAATTGGTTGGCTTGCCGTTCTCGCGTGTGATTAGCTCGCCTTTGCGTCGCTGTGCCGATCTGGCGCAGCAAATTCGAACGGTACGTCCAGAGATAACGCTTGATTACGATACCAATTTTCAAGAACTGAACTTTGGTCAGTTTGATGGGCAAAGTTTTTCTGAGCTAGAAAGTGAGTG
Source organism: Vibrio mimicus CAIM 602 (assembly GCF_000338875.1). Taxonomy (GTDB): domain Bacteria; phylum Pseudomonadota; class Gammaproteobacteria; order Enterobacterales; family Vibrionaceae; genus Vibrio; species Vibrio mimicus. The sequence goes on from NZ_AOMO01000030.1 coordinate 117,658, forward strand.
GCCATTATTGGAGGCCTTTTGGCAAGATCCCGCTAAACATACCTTGCCGCAAGCAGAACCGTTAGCTGATGCTTATCAAAGAGTTAGTCAAGCATGGCAGCAATGGTTGCCTAGGTTAGAGAGTAATACGCTTATCATCTGCCATGCTGGAACAATTCGCCTGATTCTGGCGGAAGTGTTGGGTGTGGATTGGCGTAATCCTAATTGGTATAGCCGCTTAAATATTCCTTATCAATCACTGACCCAACTCAACCTCTATCCCGGTGAGCCACCTTTTGTGAGCGTGAGCAGCATCGGAAATGCGCTTGGAGATTATCCATAAAGCGATTTCGATATAGAGCATCTTATTGAATTAATGATAGAATCCGCGGCTATATCGTCGCCATCTGGCTGGGTATGGAAAGAAAGTGTCATTTTCCTCTGCCACAGAGATCGTATGGGTCGTCATAAGTGCGATCTTCTTGGCATAAATTGTTCGTACAATTTCTTAACATACCGCTGTGCAATAAAGGAGTAGCGCATGACGAAGTCTCTCTTCCGCCAATCTTTTCTTTTCGACAGCTTAGACCTCGACCACTCAATGGTCACTCAATCCCTACGTACAGTACAGGGTGTGACTTTAAAGCTGCATCAACGTGGTGTGCTGGAAGTCATCCCAGCGCAGTATGATGCAACAAGTAAAAATGTGGTGATTTCTTGTGGTATCCACGGCGATGAAACTGCGCCAATGGAGCTAATGGATAAGTGGGTTGAAGATATTGTCAGCGGATTTCAACCTGTTGCTGAGCGCTGTTTGTTTATTCTTGCTCATCCTGAGGCGACTCAACGTCATTCCCGTTTTATTGAACAGAATCTCAATCGTTTGTTTGATGACAAACCGCACGCGCCGAGCGCTGAGTTAGCCATCGCTGATAATTTGAAGTTGCTGCTCGATCAGTTTTTCGCCAATACCGAAGAAAACTCACGTTGGCATCTGGATTTGCACTGCGCAATCCGTGCCTCGAAGCATTATTCGTTTGCTGTGAGCCCTAAATCTCGTCATCTTGTGCGTAGCCGAAGCCTGATGCAGTTTGTCGAACAAGCGCATATTGAAGCTGTAATGCTTTCTAATGCTCCTTCCAGTACTTTCAGTTGGTACTCGGCAGAGCATTTCGCCGCCCAAGCTCTAACCTTAGAACTTGGTCAAGTTGCCCGTTTAGGAGAAAACCAATTGGATCGCTTGGTTGCCTTCGATTTGGCAATGCGCGATCTCATTTCACGTCATAAACCGGAACATTTACCAAGAAAAACGGTGATGTACCGAGTGAGCCGTACCATAGTGCGCCTACACGATGACTTTGATTTTCGCTTCAGTGATGATGTGGAAAACTTCACCGCGTTTATGCATGGCGAAGTCTTTGGCCACGATGGTGATAAACCTTTGATGGCAAAGAATGAAGGTGAAGCCATTGTGTTCCCGAATCGAAACGTCGCAATAGGGCAGCGGGCTGCCTTGATGGTGTGTAAAGTCAATACTCGTTATGAAGATGACCAATTGGTGTACGACTGATTGTGCATTCGCATGAACCGCTTTCTATTTGAATGGCTTAACGGTAAGGTTAGGCCATTCTTTTTTCTATGAATGACAAGATGGATTTTCATCGACTGCTTCAACACAAGCAAAGACGCTGGCGCCACAGTAGTTACCTGCTGTGCGGGCTATTTCTGATCCTAAGCTGCGTTTATTTGTTGGTGGGGGAAGTGTGGCTATCACCTTTTTCCACATGGTCTTCGCTTGAACAGCAATTGGTTTGGGACTTGCGTTTACCTCGACTTCTTGCCGCTGCGGTGATTGGTGCTTCCTTGGCGATTGCAGGCGCAACTTTACAAGTTCTGCTCGGTAACGTGCTCGCTGAACCCGGTGTGGTTGGGGTATCCGGTGGGGCGAGTGTCGCCATGGTCATCTTGCTGTTGTTTTTCCCAAGCTTAAATTCGCCCGTTGCTTTTATGGTTGCTGCTGTACTGGGCGCTTTGCTGTTCACTCTGCTCTTGGTGATGATGGCGCGCAAATTACGCTTAACCACGGCTAGGTTGCTGTTGGTCGGTGTTGCGTTAGGTATCTTGTCAGGCGCAGTGGTCACTTGGGCTTTCTATTTCAGTGATGATTTAGGCTTACGTCAATTGATGTACTGGCTGATGGGCAGTGTTGCAGGAGTCAGCTGGTATCAGCACACACTCTCTTTGGTCGCGATTCCGGTGGTGTTTTGGCTTGCGTTACAAGGCGGAGTGTTGGATAAGCTCATGCTCGGAGAAGGTCACGCAAAACAATTGGGTGTCGATATTCATCGTGTCCGCTGGCGTTTGATCCTGGCTATTGCGTTATTGGTTGGTTCCTCTGTGGCATTGGGGGGCGTGATTGGTTTCGTTGGTTTGGTCGTTCCTCATTTACTGCGTTTAATCCTAGGTTCTGAAAATCGATTGCTGTTGCCTATGTCGGCACTTTGTGGATCTTTGTTGCTGGTAAGTGCTGATCTGATTGCGCGTATGGCACTAGGCAGTGGCGAGCTACCGCTTGGTGTAGTGACAACCACTTTGGGCGCGCCAATCTTTATCTGGATGTTGGTGAGAAACCATGATTCGTGTTAATAGCTTACAGGTGGATTCGCGTCTGCTACCTCTCTCACTCAGTGCCAACGTTGGCGAAGTTTGGCATGTGATTGGTCCCAATGGCAGTGGTAAGAGTACCTTTCTGGCGGCATTGGCGGGGTTGACGTCATTTTCAGGCTCTATCCAGATTGATGAGTTGGAAGTGGGGGAGGCGAGTCTTTCTGAGTTAGCCCTGCATCGTGCCTATCTTGCCCAAAATGATAAACCCAGTTTTCAATTGCAGGTTTTCCAATACTTAGCGCTCTCCATCCCTGCCGGTATTGCTATTGATAGCCCAGAAGTTGCCAGTGAAATTGATGAGATCAGCCGTCTGCTGAATATTGATGACAAGCTGCATCGTTCGATCCATCAGCTTTCTGGTGGCGAATGGCAACGCGTACGCTTGGCTGGCAGTTGCTTGCAAGTTTCTCCGGCGTTAAATCCATCTGCCCGTTTGCTGATTTGGGATGAACCCGCCGCACCGCTCGACATTGCTCAAGAAAGTTTGCTGTACCGCCTGATTGAGCGCATGGCCGGACAAGGACTGACCATCATTATGGCTAACCATGACCTCAATCGGACTTTGCGACATGCAGATAAGGTTCTGATGCTCAAAAATGGGGTGTTGTATCACGCAGGCTGTGCTGAAGAGGTGCTTACTCAAGAGGCATTACAAGATGTATTCGGCACTTCCATTCGCAGAGTGGAGCTTGAAGGCCATTATCATCTCTTGTTCGACTGAGCTTCTCGTATACGGTTAGACCCTCAATCAGATATAACAAGCCACCTTAGGATTAAGGTGGCTTGTTACTTTTCCTAGCTTGGGCTTAAAAACGAAAACGCCAAGTTATTGCGAGATCCGCTTATTGAGTCAGTGCTGCCAAGTTAGCTGGACGATAGTAAACGGATTTGAGCACTTTACCCTGACGAATGGTTTTTGACTCAGAGATAAAATCTTCGGCACATTTTGCAATGATGTACTGACCTTGGTGAACCGCCATCAGTTTGATGCCTTGTTCTGCATAGAACTTCTCAGTATCTAAATACTCTTGCTCGTTACGGCACACTTTGCTCATGTTGGAGCTATGCACTTCATCCCAGCAAGGTAGGAATTCGATGTTTAAGTTATTGGCGACATGCAGAAGAAGATCAATTAGATAGCTGATGGCGAGATTGTCTTCTATTTTAGATTGCCCCAAATGCACCAGTCGTCCCATAAGGACGTATACGGTATCCACAATTGCATCCGCTTGTTCGGTTTTATTATCGGCTTGTGCAAGTTCCGTCAGTTCTTCGATCGCCAAAGAGGTGTGTAAGGTGTCTGCCTGCTCGTTTAAGGTTTGTGGTGCGGCGACGGGCAGATCAAAGGTTTGACGAAATTCACTGATATCACGATATAAGTGGTCGAAGATCTCTTGCGTCAGCTTAGTTAATTGCATGCTTGTGTTCCGGATGGTGTTTAACAGGAGGGCAAGTGTAACAAAGCTTGCTAAGTGGGGCTATTGCCGAGAATAGATTGGGGAGATAAAATTCATGTGGAAAAACAAAAGGCGCGAAAACGCGCCTTATCGGTAGGGAGAACCGAAATACCAATTAACCTACATAGGGAATAGGTTATAGGTAGAGTTTGGCCAGTTGTGATGGCTCTAATTCTTTACCTTCAAGACTCGCGTTCCAGTTTGGTCCAACTAAAACACCATCTTCATCGAGCGTGATTAACCAATCTTCTACAAACACATCAAGCGGGATTTCAACGACTTCAAAGTCAGCCCACTCTTCAACATTATGAATTTGCGCATCTTCTTTAGATGACCAGAAAGGCATCACTTCACTTTCTTCAAATTCAGTCGATTCACAAGAGAGCCAACCTTCTTCGTTACGTAAACCCCAAACAAGTTGGTTTTCTTGGGTTTCTTGAATAAACAGCGCTAGATTCGCGTCGATATCTGCCGTTAATTTGCTCATTTTGTTCTCTCGCAGTAGATAATGCCGTAAGGGTAGCACTTTCATCGAAGAATGCCCACGACGATCTCTGCCTGCCGATGAAAAGAGTAATCCCTTCCTACTTGAAGTTACAGCGTGATTAGCGAAGTTCTCACATCAATCACAGAGTTTCTATGCTGATGAGATTCACCGCCCAGCTGTAACTCCAGTCGTTTAGGCCATTTTCACAATTTAAACGTCGTCAATTTCTGGTCGAGCTGGCGAGATAAATCAGCGAGCTTCTCACTCTCTTCGGCCAGATAAGTGGCTGCTTGCGACATTTCAAGCGCCGCATCATTAATGCCACTCACATTGCGGTTCATCTCTTCAGCCACCGCGCTTTGTTCTTCAGCAGCTGTGGCAATTTGTGTGGCTTTGTCACTGACATGCTGAATATGGTTAACGATGAGTGATAAGTCACTGCCCGCATTTTCAGCGGTTGAAACACTGTTTGCCGCCAAATCCTGACTTTTCTGCATGGCACTTGCGGTGCTCACCGCGAGTTGCTGTAAACGGTTAATCATAGTTTGGATTTCGTCAGTGGAGTGGTGAGTCCGGCTGGCCAAATTACGCACTTCGTCCGCAACCACCGCAAAGCCGCGGCCTTGATCGCCCGCTCGCGCCGCTTCTATCGCTGCATTCAAGGCGAGTAGGTTGGTTTGCTCTGAAATCCCGCTAATCACCGAGGTGACTTCACTAATCTGCATTACGCCTTCTTTGAGTTTGTTGACTTGGTCTGTGGCGATTCCAAGCTCAACAGACAAGGCACGAATGCTATCAACACTGGAATGGACGTCTTTATCGCCCAAATTCGCTTCTTTACTGGCATCAAGCGTATCGCGGGCGGTATCTTCTGCATGCCCAGCCACATCGGCTACGGTGGCCGTCATTTGGTTCATTGCTGTGGCGAGCTGGCTTAATTGATCACGCTGAGACACGACGGCTTGGCTTGTTTCTTCTGCGGAGGAAGCAATGCGAATGGCGGCCTCTGCGACGGAGGAGGCCGATTGCACCGACTCGACTAAAGCAACACGCACGGATGAGATACTGTCGTTAATACGTCGAGCAACGATACCAAGTTCATCGGTTCCCGTAACAGGGATTTGGGCTGTAAGATCGCCTTGTGCGACTTTCTTCATGGCATCTTTGATGGTGTCGAGTGGTTGAATAATAGCTCGACTGATGACCACTCCAAGGCCGACCATGATGAGAGTGACCACCAAAGTGGCTAACCCCATATTAAGGAACTGTTGGTAGACTGCGTGTTCAATATCATCCAGCAGCATACCTGAACCTAAAATCCACCCCCAAGGTGCAAATCCACTAACGTAAGAAAGCTTATCGGCAGGCTTGCCTTGCTGATTTTTCCAAGGGTAGATGAGTGAACCTTGCTGACCATTACGAGCAAGCTCAACCATGGTGAACCAGAATTGCCCTTCTGTGTCTGCACCCGCAGTGCCCATCTGCTTGCCAACTAAATCCTGTCGAATCGGATGTACAACCGTAAAACGAGATTCATCGATCACGAACATGTAGTTGTTGCCATCAAATCGCAGTGCATTGATTAGGGCTCTGGATTGCTCTTGAGCTTGCTCTTTAGGCAAGGTTTGATTGAGGTAAGCAATTTGAGAAAGCGTACTTTCGATGACGGCTTTCAAACGAGCTTCCCGTTCAGCAACGAGATTTTCTTGTAAGGCATTCGCGGAAATGAGTAGTAAGCTCAAAAATCCGACAATACCGACGATAACAATTGCGGCCAGTTTATAACTGACCTTGATATTCTCTAGCTTCAACATGACGTTACCACCTGACTGAGCATTGTAATGATCGGGTGTCTTATTTGGCTGCGTTATTGTTTGTATGGGATGGCCGATAAGATCTAATAAAAGAATGGATGACAACGTGTGATTTGCCAGTTGTAGGGTGTGATTTGTTAACTGGCTCAACTATCTGGTGAGAATGAGTGTAATTGCTTAAGTTTGAGAAGGGAGGCGTACCTCCCTCTTTGGGTGGGAGTGATTTAAGCTTCGAGTGTGACGCGAGTATCTTCACTCAATGCTTCGAGCTCTTTAACTACATCATCGATTTCAGTATTAACAGGTAAACGCATCGCGACATTGGCAGTAAACAGGCTTGAACTGATGCCTCCGCCGCCAGCAATAAATACGCGTTGGCAATCCATATCAAGAATGCTGATCCCTTGACCATCTAATAGATGAGTAATTTCGTTGACAATACCCGCACGGTCATTGGCATCAAGCCGTATTTGGTAAACCGTATCACTCTTGTGAACGTGCGGATCTGAATCGGTAATTTCAACTAACAGTCCAGGGAATGATTGGAAAGCTTCTTTAACGGTGCCTGCGTTTCCCTTAGGTAACTCTATCTTGATTACAGCAGCAACGCTGTCTTCGATGAAATTCACCTTACTGATGAGCCATTTTCCACCATTTTCGTGAGTAACGGCAGCCAGTTGTTTTATTGTGGCTGGTGTCGCTTTTCCGACAAAGTTAACAATGAATGTGCTGTTCATGTTGGCCTCCTGACAAGGAATTCACGTTGCTCGCTCTTTGAGTGTAGGAGCTTAACTCAGTTAAGAATTGACCAAGGTCAATTTTCAAGCAGGCAGTGTCAACAGAGAGACAATAATTCTACTTGCACCACAGATTTGTTGATGAAGCAGAATCTTAGAGAGATGGCGGCTGATAAATGTGAAAACAAAACAGGCTACACCTTTGTGTAGCCTGCTTAAAAAATTAGAACGTGATCTTAAGATTCATTCCATAGTATTGAGAATCGTATGGCGCGCCAGCATCCAAGGCGAATCTTGCCGCATCAGGGTTATTAGCCCAAGTACTGCTTTGGAAAGAGACATCAGCAGAGCCTCCCCACGCATTGCTAACCCAACCATGAATATGACCAATCGGATTGAGGAAGAATAAAGTTACACCACCGACGGTATCTGAACCCATCACTTCACCACCGTTGGCTACAATGTTTTGTTCCGCTTCAAACATCAGCTCACCGACAACGGCTCCGAAGAATGGCGTGATGAAGATATCTTGCCATGAAGGAACTTCAGCGAAAGCTTCGACTCCATATTCCCAGAAGAAAGTCGACATGGTGGCAGAGTAAAGGAAAGACTCAAATTCATTAAATCCAGCATGACGTGCCGCAGTGTAATAAACACCACCGAAGTACGGATGCATGATGTAGTTGAGGAAGTGTTCGTCGCGATCCCAAGTTGGGCCTGAACTGACATTATCTTTCCACTTTTTGCCAAGACCACTGAGTTTGCGATCTTCTGCATCCCATTTAGTGATGGATTCAGGGAGCAAAGTCATCAATCCAGCAGTCATAACACTCAAACCGAGGATGGTATAAGTTTGGCCTTTTAGGTAATCCCAATCGCGGGTGTCTTGCACCATTAAATATTTGGGAAGTGGCTCATCGACTTCGAGTGTCGGAGCATCGTTCAGGCTCATAGAAAAAGGATCACCGAGAGAGTCGGTATAATAATTGCTTGAATAGCAGCCGGTCTGCTCACAGCCTAATTGGTAGGCAAAATCAGATTGGAAGTTCACATCTTGTTGTGCGTTTACGCAGGCAGAAAATGTCAACAACATCATGGAGGTGATGTTTTTCTTGAGCACAGATGTCTCCAGTTAAAGGTAATATGTCGATCAGGTTCACAATTATCCATAAAACCCATCAACAAGAAAACTGCTAATTCAAGGTTGTTTGAAATTGCTTAATGGATAAAACGTTCTTTTCTAATCGCCTATTGTAGGTCAATATGGCAACAGCATTAACATCAGGATGGCAAATATGTTGAAAATAGCAATGCTTAGTACCGGCGAAGAAGTTTTGCACGGTGATATTGTGGACTCTAACGCAGCTTGGTTAGCGCGGGAGTTTTATCAGCATGGCTTTTCACTTTCCAAACGTTCCACGGTCGGAGACAGCCAACCCGCACTGGTTGAAGAATTGATGATGCTGAGTTTTAACTCAGATGTGGTGATTGTTAATGGTGGATTAGGGCCAACCAGTGACGATATGACTGCCGAAGCCGCTGCTCAAGCTGCTGAACAACCTCTGGTACTGAATGCGCAATGGCTAAGCCAATTGGAAGCCTTCTTTGCTGGACGCGGCCGTGTTATGCCTGAAAGTAACCGCAAACAAGCGATGTTGCCTGCTAATGCAGAGTTTATTGATAACCCGATTGGTACCGCTTGTGGTTTTAAAATGCAGATCAACGATTGCTGGTTTTATTTCACTCCGGGCGTTCCCAAAGAATTTTATAAAATGGTCAGCGAGCAAATCTTGCCGGATTTGCAGCGGCAATTTCCTTCCGTATTAGGGCATCAATGTAGCCGCCTTTATACCTTTGGTACTTCCGAATCTTCAATTTCCGATAAGTTGGATAAAATGCATCTGCCAGAAGGTTACACCTTGGGCTACCGATCTTATCTGCCTTTTATTGAAGTTAAGCTATTTGGCCCAGACCAAGATCAAGAGCGTCGTTTGAGTTTACTCAAAATCATTCATGCGCATCTGGAGCAATACGTAGTCAGTATAGATGAACCCATGTTGGCGTATTTGGGACATACGATGACGGAGAAAGGATTGTCACTGTCGTTTGCCGAGCAATCTACCCACGGTTGGCTCTCGAGCTGGCTGCTGAGTGATCCACAAATTGAAGCGTTGGCTGGGCATTCATGGATTTTGAGCCACAGAGTGTCGTCAGAATTAGCTCATCAAGACCCCTTAGCGGCGGCATTTGCATTGGCAGGTGCAACCAAAGATAAGTGTGGTACTCAAATGGCTTTGGTGACGGGAGCGCTGAAAGACGAGCAAGTTTCGGTAGCCCTTTCAACACCGAACGGAGAGTGGGGACAAACGGTGAAGTTTGTACGTCGTTTTACGGCTCAAGAGCAGAAAGAATGGATCTCGACGCTTGCGGCTGACATGTTGCTTCGTTACCTCACGGGTCGCCCAATGTTTGTCGGTTACAATGTTGTTGAGCGAGTTAAAGAGATGCATTTGCCAAAGAGTGCACTCAATTAAAATCAGAACCTTACTTTAATACACTGAATAGAAAGACATTTTTTTATCGTCTTTCATTCGGTGTTAACTGAATGAATCTGCTGCTTATTCTGCTTCTTTAGTGTTTGGTTTTCGTTATGCGTATTTTGTCTAATGATTAAGCAGATGATTTATTTAAAGAGCTTCTTTTGTCTCAAAAGTGAGGCTTTAAACCCAGTATTGGATCAGTACACTGTCATCTCCCCCGAAAGTGGCGGCAGGAGGCTGACATGTTTCATCATTCGAAAATCTTGGTTTGGTATAAAATCGCCAGTCAAAAAGTGGTTTTAGGAGAAGCACATAGTAACGGAACTGAGGATATGGTTTCGCTGTGGTTACATGCTCCAACTCAATTCGATCATGCCAGTAACCAAGGTTATTGGTTATCTCTGTTTGATGATGGCGGACGCGAAATTGGCAATAAGTGGGTATCGATGAGAACCGCTGATGCGATTTTGTGTGGTATGAATAGAGCCAGAGCTTAAGCTCTGGCTACATCTTTTCCCCATGTGAAGTGGTAGCCGTGATGACTACTACTTCAATTAGATGGGGCTCAACATCAACTAAGCGCGTTTGGCTTTAAGCTGATAAGTGACTTGTTCGATTTCAAGTGCCGTTTTTGCACGGCAAATGCACGGTAAAATCTCGTTACCTTGAGTGTAAGCCATCGCAAAACCAACATATTCGACCTCACCAGAGACTAACTGGCAACGACAGGCACCACAGTGCCCATCGCGACAGTTGTATTCCGGCTCTAACCCAGCTTGTTCCATGCTCTCAAGCAGAGTATGGCTAGGGTTAGATTCAATGGTCAGCAGTTTGTTGATCTTGATAGCAGCCATTACAGTTCAAAGCCCTCGAAGTCATCTGCACTCACTTCGTTGTCGATTTGACCAACCAAGTAAGAGCTGATTTCCGCTTCTTGAGGTGCGACTTGCACGTTATCCGAAGAAAGCCATGCATTGATCCATGGAATCGGGTTGTTCACGGCCGCTGGGTAAGCAGGCTCAAGACCTACAGCTTGCATGCGGATATTTGTAATGTATTCCACATACTGGCACAGAATGTCTTTGTTCAGACCGATCATAGAACCGTCTTTGAACAAGTAGGAAGCCCACTCTTTTTCTTGCTCAGCGGCTTGTTTAAACAGGTCAAAGCTCTCTTGCTTACACTCTTCTGCAACTTGCAGGAAGGTGAAATCATCCATACCGTTGCGCAGTATGTTGATCATGTGCTGAGTGCCAGTTAAGTGAAGTGCTTCGTCACGAGCAATCAATTTGATGATTTTCGCATTGCCTTCCATCAGTTCACGCTCAGCAAAGGCAAATGAACAAGCAAAGCTCACGTAGAAGCGGATCGCTTCCAGCGCATTCACTGACATCAAGCACAGGTAAAGTTTCTTCTTCAGATCTCTCATTGATACGTTGACGGTTTCGCCGTTGATCTGATGTTGGCCTTCACCAAAACGGTGATAGTCATTGGTCAGTTGAATTAAATCATCGTAGTAGTGGGCGATGTCTTTCGCTCGCTTGATGATGTGTTCATTTTCAACGATATCGTCAAACACGACCGCAGGATCATTCACGATGTTACGGATGATGTGCGTGTATGAACGTGAGTGAATCGTTTCAGAGAAAGACCAAGTCTCAATCCAAGTTTCCAGTTCAGGCAGTGAAACCAGCGGTAGCAGTGCTACGTTCGGGCTACGGCCTTGGATTGAATCGAGCAGAGTTTGGTATTTCAGGTTGGAAATGAAAATGTGCTTCTCATGATCAGGCAGTTTGCCGTAATCAATACGGTCGCTCGAGACATCCACTTCTTCCGGACGCCAGAAGAAGGAGAGTTGCTTTTCAATCAGCTTCTCGAAGATTTCATATTTTTGTTGGTCGTAACGTGCGACGTTGACAGGCTGACCAAGAAACATAGGTTCTTTTAGTTGGTCATTCTTTTTTTGGGTAAAAGTACTGTAAGCCATTGTTGCCTTCATCCGTTTGGCCTCTTGCCGGAGCAAGAGGCATGCAAATCAAAGAGTTAAACTATTATCTCGTGGTTTAGCTTGAATAAGCTTAGATCTTACAAGCACCGCTTGCACAATCGTCTTCTTGCACTTTGACAGCATCAGTCTGCTCGTCTTTCGCGCCATCACGAGTGTTATGGTAATACAGCGTTTTTACACCAAACTTGTACGCTGTTAGCAGATCTTGCAGTAGCTTCTTCATCGGCACTTTGCCTGAGTCGAAATTACTTGGATCGTAGTTAGTATTGGCAGAGATCGCTTGGTCAACGAACTTTTGCATGATACCCACTAAGTGCAGATAGCCATCGTTCGAACCGATGTTCCACAGCAGTTCATAGTTCTCTTTAAAGCGAGTGAATTCAGGAACCACTTGCTTCAAGATGCCGTCTTTTGACGCTTTGACCGAGACATAACCACGTGGTGGCTCAATGCCGTTGGTTGCGTTAGAGATTTGCGATGAAGTCTCTGATGGCATCAATGCAGTCAGGGTAGAGTTACGCAGACCGTGTTCCATGATCTCATGGCGTAGCTTGTCCCAGTCATAATGCAGAGGTTCTGCACATACGAGATCGATATCTTTCTTGTAAGTATCGATAGGCATCAAGCCTTTAGCGTAGTTAGTCTCATGGAACAGTGGGCAACGGCCTTGTTCTTTCGCCAGCTTCATTGAAGCACGTAGCAGGTGATACTGCATTGCTTCAAACGTGCGATGAGTCAGACCATTTGCGCTGCCGTCAGAATATTTCACGCCATTTTTCGCTAGGTAGTAAGCGTAGTTAATCACACCCACACCCAAGGTACGGCGGTTCATTGAAGAACGACGAGCCGCTGGCAGTGGGTAGTCTTGGTAATCCAACAGTGCATCCAGAGCACGAACTACAAGGTCAGACAGCTCTTCAAAATCATCCAGTGACTGAATTGCACCTAAGTTAAATGCAGAAAGTGTACACAGTGCAATTTCGCCGCTTTCATCTTCCACGTTTTCCAGTGGAGAAGTCGGCAGAGCGATTTCCAGACACAGGTTAGATTGACGCACAGGCGCAACAGCCGCATCAAATGGGCTGTGCGTGTTACAGTGGTCAACGTTCTGGATGTAGATACGGCCAGTTGAAGCACGTTCTTGCATCAGCAGAGTGAAGATTTCTAACGCTTTAACGGTTTTCTTCTTAATTGAAGGATCGTTTTCGTACTTCACATACAGACGTTCGAACTCATCTTGGTCTTGGAAGAAAGCGTCGTACAATCCCGGAACATCAGAAGGAGAGAACAGGGTAATGTTGCCACCTTCAACCAGACGCTTGTACATCAGTTTGTTAAGCTGAACACCGTAATCCATATGACGAACACGGTTCTCTTCAACACCACGGTTGTTTTTCAGAACCAGCAGAGATTCTGCTTCACCGTGCCATAGAGGGTAGAAAACAGTTGCTGCACCACCACGAACACCGCCTTGAGAGCAGCATTTCACTGCAGTTTGGAAGTACTTATAAAATGGGATACAGCCGGTGTGGAATGCTTCGCCGCCACGGATTTCAGAACCCAGCGCACGAATGCGACCCGCGTTGATACCAATACCTGCACGTTGAGAAACATAGCGAACAATGGAGCTCGCAGTCGCATTGATAGAATCTAGACTGTCACCACATTCAATCAGTACGCAAGAGCTAAACTGACGGGTTGGAGTACGCACACCGGACATGATCGGTGTTGGCAGCGAGATCTTAAAAGTAGAAGTCGCATCATAGAAACGCTTGACGTAATCAAGGCGTGTCTCTTTTGGATACTTAGCAAATAGGCAAGCAGCTACCAAAATGTACAGGAACTGAGCACTTTCGTAGATTTGACCCGTCACACGGTTCTGTACGAAGTATTTGCCTTCAAGCTGTTTAACTGCGGCGTAAGAGAAATCCAGATCACGACGGTGGTCAATGAATTGATCCATCAGCTCCAGTTCTTCACGGGTATAGTCTTCCAGCAAATGCTTATCGTATTTGCCTTTCTCGACCATTTTGCTCACGTGGTTGAACAGTGTTGGTGGCTCATACTGACCGTAAGCCTTTTTGCGCAGGTGGAAAACCGCAAGACGCGCAGCAAGGTATTGGTAGTCGGGAGTCTCTTCAGAAATCAGATCCGCGGCTGACTTGATGATGGTCTCATGGATATCCGAGGTTGTAATGCCATCATAGAACTGAATGTGAGCGCGCAGTTCTACCTGTGATACAGAGACATTTTGTAAACCTTCAGCGGCCCAAGTGATCACTCGGTGGATCTTATCCAGATCAATGTTTTCTTTGCGGCCATCACGCTTAGTGACAGTAAGTTGTTGGTTCATTCTGCTTCTTTTCCCTAACAAAACTGATTAAAGCCGTATTTTTGTCTAATTCTTGTAAAATGAATCGCGGCTTTGTGATCAAGTTCGCCCTACATATAGTGTCACAAACACTATATGTAGGGGTGCTTAAGTGGTCGGGTTACAAGATAGTGCTATAGAGCCACTATTGCAAGTTACAGCTTTGGGACAGTTTGTGGATAACTAGCAAAATTAAAAAAATCAGTTAGTACCCACTTACTGATGATCAAAGGGCAGAGTTGATTGTAAAAAATCGCCTTTTCCACATCGCTTTATTAGTAACCACAAACGAAAAAAAATTTTCTTGATCTTTAAGGAAAAATTCACGTTGAAAACTGATCGTTCAAAATGGAATCAAACGCACGAAAAATAGACTAAAAAAGTGCGGTAACCTGTGCTACCGCAGCGATTTTTTAGCGTTGTCTATGCGTTAAAAAAGGCGGGTATGAACGATGTAATTCACATCGACATTTGAACCTAAACGGTAGGTATCGGTAAGTGGGTTGTAATGTAGACCTGTGATGCCTTGTTCTTGCAACGCTGTTTGGTCAATCATCTTCAATAATTCGGATGGACGAATGAATTTATTGTGGTCATGAGTGCCTTCCGGAACGATTTTCAGTAGCTTTTCTGCACCTACAATCGCAAACAGGTAGGACTTAAAGTTGCGGTTAAGCGTAGAGAAGAACACATGGCCGCCGGGCTTAACCAGTTTGGCGCAAGACTTAATCACTGAAAGTGGGTCTGGAACGTGCTCCAGCATTTCCATGCAAGTCACCACATCATACGTTTGCGGGTTGGCAGCCGCATGATCTTCAACTGTGCTTTGGATGTAGGTCAGTTTCGTGCCAGTTTCGAGAGCATGCAAACGTGCCACTTCTAACGGTTCTTTACCCATATCAAGGCCAGTCACTTGTGCGCCTTCACGCGCCATGCTTTCCGCTAAAATGCCGCCACCACAGCCTACATCCAACACTTTTTTGCCAAATAGACCGTTGGCTTTCTCTAGCACATAGTTGAGACGGAGAGGATTGATCTGGTGTAGGGGTTTAAATTCGCCTTCAAGATCCCACCAACGAGAAGCCATATCCTCGAATTTTTTGATTTCGTTGGGATCGACGTTTTGTGCTGAAGCCTGCTGAGTAGAAGCCAAGTGTGTTGAAGCCATCTTGTATCGCCTGTATTACGCATCCGTGAAGAATGGGCATTATAGCGCGCTGAGTAAATCGCACCAGTTGAGATGCCAGATTTGGCGATGAGCGTTTAAAAAACAACCATCTAACTTTGCCAACTGCAAGGAATGTGTAAATTCTCGGCATTTAAGACGCAACCAAGGTCACAACCTGATAAAAGGTCAGGGAAAGTAATGCCGAAGCGTAGAAACATGTGTTATATTTTTTCACCTTATAAGTATCAAGAATATCCAGTTCTCGACTGACTTGGCGCTCAATCTTGTAGTGAGCCCCGTTTCAGTAAGAATTTGGGTATACCGATCAAACTATAGAGGGATAATGGCTCTATGAGCGATCTAGCTAAAGAGATCACGCCCGTAAACATCGAAGACGAGCTACGCAACTCGTATTTGGACTACGCGATGTCGGTTATCGTGGGTCGTGCTCTTCCTGATGTGCGTGATGGCCTTAAACCAGTACACCGACGCGTACTGTTCGCGATGAATGTGCTGGGCAACGACTGGAACAAAGCCTATAAAAAATCTGCCCGTGTGGTAGGTGACGTAATTGGTAAATATCACCCTCATGGTGATAGTGCGGTTTACGACACCATCGTGCGTATGGCGCAGCCTTTCTCATTACGTTACATGTTGGTCGATGGCCAAGGTAACTTTGGCTCGATCGACGGCGACTCCGCGGCGGCAATGCGTTATACCGAAGTTCGTATGTCGAAAATCGCGCACGAACTCTTGGCAGACCTAGACAAAGAAACCGTTGACTACGTTCCGAACTATGACGGCACCGAGCAGATCCCTGCGGTATTGCCGACGAAGATTCCGAACCTGCTGATCAACGGTGCATCCGGTATTGCGGTGGGTATGGCAACCAACATTCCTCCGCACAACTTAGGTGAAGTGATCGATGGCTGTTTAGCCTACATCGATAATGAAGCTATCACCATTGATGAGTTGATGGACTACATTCCTGGTCCAGATTTCCCAACCGCAGCGCTGATCAGTGGCCGTAAAGGCATCATTGACGCGTACAAAACCGGCCGTGGCAAGGTTTACATGCGCTCGAAAGCGGAAATCGAAACCGATAAGAACGGCAAAGAAACCATCATCGTCAGCGAAATCCCTTATCAAGTGAACAAAGCTCGCTTGATCGAAAAAATCGCTGAGTTGGTGAAAGAGAAAAAAGTCGAAGGTATCAGCGCACTGCGTGACGAGTCTGATAAAGACGGTATGCGCATCGTGATTGAGTGTAAGCGTGATGCGGTTGGCGAAGTGGTTCTGAACAACCTGTATGCCAACACTCAGCTGCAAACCACTTTCGGTATCAACATGGTGGCACTCGATAACGGTCAGCCTAAGCTGTTTAACCTGAAAGAGATGCTGAAGTGTTTCGTCGACCACCGCCGTGAAGTGGTGACTCGTCGTACTATTTTTGAACTGCGCAAAGCGCGCGAGCGTGCCCATATCCTTGAAGGTTTGGCACTGGCTCTGGCGAACATTGATGAGATCATCGAATTGATCCGTCATGCCGCAACGCCTGCAGAAGCAAAAGAAGGCTTAATTGCCCGAGGTTGGGATCTTGGCAACGTTGCTGCGATGCTTGAGCGTGCAGGTACTGATGTTGCGCGTCCTGAGTGGCTTGAGCCACAATACGGCATCCGCGATGGCAAGTATTTCCTGACTGAGCAACAAGCGCAAGCGATTCTGGATCTGCGTCTGCACAAGCTGACTGGTCTAGAGCACGAGAAGATCCTCGATGAGTACAAGCAGCTTCTCGAAGAAATTGCTGCGTTGATGCACATTCTGGCGAGCACAGAGCGCTTGATGGAAGTAATCCGTGAAGAACTCGAAGCGATTCGCGCAGGCTTTAGCGATGCGCGTCGCACTGAAATTACTGCAGCAACTCACGACATCGACATGGAAGAGCTGATCGCCCGTGAAGATGTGGTTGTGACTCTGTCACACGAAGGTTATGTGAAGTATCAATTACTGAGCGACTACGAAGCACAGCGTCGTGGTGGTAAAGGTAAGAGCGCAACCAAAATGAAAGAAGAGGACTACATTGAACGTCTTCTGGTTGCCAATACTCACGATAACATTCTGCTGTTCTCAACTCGCGGCAAAACTTACCGTATGAAGGTTTACCAACTGCCGTTGGCAAGCCGTACTGCACGTGGTAAGCCAATCGTGAACCTGCTTCCTTTGGAAGAAAATGAACGCATCACAGCGATTCTGCCAGTGACTGAGTTTAGCGAAGATAAATTCATCTTCATGGCAACCGGTGACGGTACTGTGAAGAAAACATCGCTGGATCAATTTGCTAACGTACGTTCTAACGGTCTGATTGCGTTGAACCTGCGTGACGAAGACTCGCTGATTGGTGTTGATATCACCGATGGCGAAAGCGAAATTATGCTGTTCTCTAAATTCGGTAAAGTTGTTCGTTTTAAAGAGTCTGAAGAAACCGCTGTTGTGGATGAAAATGGTCAACCTGTTCTGGATGAAAATGGCCAGCCAGAGATCAAGTTCAAAGGCGTAAGACCAATGGGTCGTACCGCTGCGGGTGTTCGCGGCATGAAACTGGCTGACGGTGACCAAGTAGTATCGCTTATCGTACCGAAGGCCGAAGGTGACGTGCTCACCGTAACCGAAAATGGTTACGGTAAGCGTACCAGCCTGTCTGAATACCCAACCAAAGGTCGTGGTACTCAGGGTGTGGTTTCGATCAAAGTCTCTGAGCGTAACGGCAGCGTAGTGGGTGCAGTACAAGTGGCCGAGGGTGATGAGTTCATGATGATCACCAATGCCGGCACACTGGTACGTACTCGCGTGGCGGAAGTAAGCCAAGTGGGCCGTAATACTCAAGGCGTTACCCTGATCCGTACTTCGGAAGGTGAAAGTGTGGTGGGTCTGCAGCGTATCGATGAAATCGAAGAGTCGGAATTGCCAGAAGGCGAGGAAGCACTTGTTGAGAACGATGCACCTGTTGCACAAGATGATGATGGTGAACAAGAGTAATCTGCTCTGTCATATCCCTGCCTAATCACAATTAGTTAGGGAAATTCATAAAGTGCCTAATCAAAGCCGGACAATCGTCCGGCTTTTTTGATCCCGCCTACAGCCTATAAGCCCCACTCAGTTTTCTCACAAACACTTAGTTATACTGGCTGGGCAAATGGTTAAGGAGTCAATATGGATGGGATGACGCTGATACTGGGTGTCGTTGTGGTAGTGGCAATGGCGATTTATCTATTGATTCGAACCCCGCGCCGAGTCGCAGTTGGGTTTGTTGGAATTGTGACTATGGTGAGCGTGGGTCTTTTTTTATGGATGCAGCAGCCAGAGCCTAAAGCCCAAGTTAAGGCCGAAACAAAATCACTGACTCAGACAATGAGTGATTTACAGGAAGCGTTACGTAAAGATCCCAATCAAGCCGATTTATGGTTCTCTTTAGGGCAGGGGTACTTATTGGAGAGTGATTTTCTTGCTGCCACACAATGCTTTGATTACGCGATTCGATTGACTGAGTTTCCGACCGCCAACCAATATGCCGCGAAAGCGACAGCGATTTACTATCAACATAAGCAAAACATGAATGATGAAGTGACTCAGCTTTTGAATACGGCTTTAGAAATTGAACCATTTAATGAAACGGCACTGACATTGATTGCTCAAGACCACATGATCAGCTTTCGTTATCAGCAGGCAGTGGAAACTTGGCTGCATTTATTGGACTCACCTGATCTTGCTCTCGATAGAGCCAAAATCATTCAACAATTGGAGCTGGCAAAATCACGAGTGGTTAAAGCCAGCTAAATCGTCACCAAGCACTAACTACCTTCGACTCGAAGCCGTTATTTTGTTTGAAC
Source organism: Vibrio mimicus CAIM 602 (assembly GCF_000338875.1). Lineage (GTDB taxonomy): Bacteria > Pseudomonadota > Gammaproteobacteria > Enterobacterales > Vibrionaceae > Vibrio > Vibrio mimicus. Next base: position 136,773 of record NZ_AOMO01000030.1, read on the forward strand.
TTATCTTGTTTAAATAGAAGAAAAGCCAACGCACTGTTGGCTTTTCGTTGAAGGCACTCCATGTCACGAGAGTGCAGAATCGAGGTTTAAACGCTGACTTCTAGCGTCTACTGACTTTTCGTCTAATAGTTCGCTTCGCGTTGCTCTGCTTTCTTATCCCATTCAGGAACAACAGTATCGAGGAAGTGCTGTTTCTCTGCTTTCATCTTCTCCATATCCATGCCTAAGGCAGCTTGGGCTTTCTCTTTGCTTGAAATATCAGGCTGCTTAATTGGGTCAGTAATGCCTTTAGTGGCTAATAGACGAGCCAGTTTAGTACGCGCATCCGCCGCGCGATCCACCGCAGTTCCCAACACTTCCAAAGCGACTTCAGGCGCATGCATGTGCACGCCATGTGAAGCGATGGAGTAGTCCCAACGCCATTGCGCATGACGGATATCTTGCAAGATCGATTGCATTTCTTGTTCCGTTGCACCGGCTTTCCACGCAGCTGCTGCTTCAAAGTGTGCTGCAACGATCTGTTTTTCAGCCGTCAGCTTCATTTTCAGCACTTGCGCTTTACGAGTTGCGACAATGTTTTTCAACTCATCTTTGCTTTGGGTATGGCAATTGGCACAGGTATTTTCAAAGCGATCAAATGGGTTACCGATTTTATGGTCGGTATACACCGTTCCATCTTCGTTTTTCACCTTAGGCATGTGGCAATCCGCACACACCACATTATTTTTGCCATGGATACCAGCACGCCACGTTTCATACTCAGGGTGCTGCGCTTTAATCATAGGAGCCTTGGAGAGTTGGTGTGTCCAGTCACTGAAATTCAGTGCATCGTAATAACGTTCCATAGAATCCACATCAGTACCCATATCCCAAGGGAATTTCACGGCCTTGGTGGGGCCTGCGAAATAGTATTCCACGTGGCACTGACCACACACACCCGCTTGTTGATCGAGGCGTGACATTTGATCAAAGGGCTTGCCAATCGCCTGATATGCACGCTCGACATAAGGACGGGTGATTTTCAGTGCCGGTTCACCATTTTTGAACGCTTCACTGCGCGTGTCATGGCAGTCAGCACAACCAATCGGGTTAGAAATTTCTTCACCCAAACGCGCCCATTTGCCTTCGAAATAGCCGTCCTCACCGCGTTCTTCGATCACTCTTGCCACATCCGGTGATTTACAGCTCCAACAGGCCATTGGCATTGGGCCTGAATTAGCATCGGTTGGGCCGCCAGTACGCAAGGTTTGGCGAACATCATCTAATGCGTAAAAGTGCCCACGAGCCTTGTTGTAGTCTTTGGCAAAGCCGTAGCCTGCCCATAACACAACCATGTTGGGATCTTCGGCCAAAGCATCTTCGATAGGTTTACTCTCTGACGTCTCTTTCCATGTTTTGTATTGATCAGGGTGTTGTGCCTGATAAGTCTCGTTACGCGGGTCTGCAAGTTTGTTTTCTGTTTCTGCAGACACGCCAAAACTCGCTACTCCCAAGGAAGTTGCGCTCATGAGTAACAATGCTGCTGATTGTTTTATCCAGTGCTTTTTCACAATGGCTTCTCCATATTCCGTGTTGGTTTCTGCGTTGTGGGGCTGAATATCCAAATTAAGAAAGGAGAATGCACAAACTATTATCGTTTATATTTTTAAAAACAAAATTAGGCATATTAATAATCATTGTTTTGGATCAATTTACCACTGTGACCAAGCTTCAAAAAAAATCCACATACCCCTAAAGTGGTATGAAATCTCTAAATAAATAGAGAAAAGGCTAATGCTTGAAATTAAATAATTTCCAATGATTTAGGTGATGTATCTCACTAATTCTTGCTTGTGAAATACCCATAAAGGAGAAGGGGGGATATTCTATTTATATAGCGTTGTGGCTTATCCAAAATAAGAATTGATTGCATTTGGTGAATAATCGAAACCAAGAGTAATTATTTTTCTGATTTTGATAACAATCCTTATCAGAAATAAGGACAGGATAATATGGGCAAAGTTCAATTTGCCATAGCCATAATGCTGAAGTCCCTTTTTGCATTTTGTCTCTATGGATATTCTATTTATGCCGTTGCGGAATCTTCTGATAAAAAATCGGAGGCATCTCCACAACGCCATGAAGTCACTTTCATCCGTGATGCTGATTACAAATGTGTTCAGTGCCATAAGGATGCCAAAAATACACTGCTTGAATCACACAGTGAGCAAGCGCTGCAACAAGAAGGGCGTGAGCTGAACTGTACCAATTGCCACAGCAATATTGGCCCTGAACACCGTAATGGTGCTGAGGACGTGACCAAGTATTTCAGTGCACAATCGCAACCAGGCACAGAAAAGGTTTATCTGGATCCAGAGCAGATCTTGCAAGCCAACAGCGTTTGTATGGACTGCCATCAACCGGAAAAACTCCGTGAGAAAAGTTGGACGCACGATGTACACGCGAAAAACCTCACCTGTTCTAACTGCCACACGGTTCATGCCATGGATGCCAAAGTGCTGAGCTTTGATCACAAGCAGAAGATAAAGCTATGTGTCGATTGCCATTCCGATTTCAAAGTGAAGGAAGAGGAGAAATAACATGAGCTGTTCAAGACGTCATTTTCTCGCGGGTTCCGGAGCTTTAATCATGACCACGGGCATTGCGGGTACGGCAGTGATCAATAGTCGCTATGTGCTTGCAGCCGTGCAGGAAGAGGACAATAAACGTTACGCCATGGTGCATGATGAAACCGCTTGTATTGGCTGTACCGCGTGTACCGAAGCGTGTCGTGAAGTGAACAAAGTGCCTGAGGGAGTCTCCCGTTTGGAGATTATTCGCAGTGCTCCGCAAGGTGAGTTTCCGAATGTGGATTACCGTTTTACTCGCAAATCTTGCCAACATTGTGAGAATCCGCCTTGCGTGTATGTTTGCCCAACGGGTGCTGCTTACAAAGATGAAGCGACAGGCATTGTTGATGTATATAAGGAGCGCTGTGTGGGTTGCGGTTACTGTATTGCTGCTTGCCCTTATCAAGTGCGTTTTTTCCATCCGGTCACTCATTCGGCGGATTAAAGTGTAACTTCTGCCGTGATACCAATCTGGCACAGGGCAAACTGCCTGCGTGTGTGGAATCTTGCCCCACTAAGGCGCTGACATTTGGCGATTTAAACGATCCGACCAGTGCAGTCAATCAACTGCTGGCGACCCGCACGGTGTACCGAGATAAAGTGCAGCTAGGTACCAGCCCTAAACTGTATAAGATCCCGCATCAGAAAGGGGAGGTGTAATATGAACACTTTACAAACCGCTTTTCATTTTGATTCTTTAGTGTGGGATTGGATTATTGCCATCTATTTATTTTTGGCAGGGATGTCCGCCGGTGCCGTCATGATTTCGCTCTATTTGAAACGCAACGTAATACAAGGCGATGCGGCAGAAAATGGGATTATTAAAGCGACCGCTTGGCTGGCACCGTTCGGAATTATTGCGGGCCTGACGATTTTGATTTTCCACCTCACTAAGCCACTCGAGTTTTGGAAGATCATGATTTATTACAACCCCACCTCAGTGATGTCGATGGGGGTGATTTTGTTTCAAGTGTATATGGCGGTGCTGTTCGTTTGGATCGGAATTATTTTCAGACCTGTGATCATGCGACTCTTGAAGGGCAAATTCACCTTTGTGGATGGTTTGCTGTTGAAAGCCAAGCAATTTGAAAATGGGATTGAAATTTTCCTCGCCATTTTAGCCATTACTCTTGCGGCTTATACGGGCTTCCTGCTTTCAGCATTAAAAACTTATCCGATGCTGAATAATCCTGTGTTGCCAATTCTGTTCTTATTCTCCAGTCTTTCATCTGGTTTCGCGGCCTGTTTGATGGTTGGGGTGTGGATCTTTAAAGAGCCGATGAACAGCCCAAGCGTTGCATGGCTGCACAGATTTGAGCGCCCGACGGTACTGTTTGAGTTGTTTGTGTTAGTGACTTTCTTTACTGGGCTGATTTTCAGTGGTGGTCAAGCACAGGCTTCCGCGTGGAATGCCATTTCAGGCGGCTTTTGGGCTAATTGGTTTTGGTATGGTGTGATCGCACTTGGCATGGTGTTGCCTTTGGTGCTGAATGCGCTATCTCCCAAATCCATCAAACATTCGCTCGGCTTTGTACTGTTTGTCACCTCGCTTAGTTTACTTGGGGTATTAATGTTGCGTACCTTTGTGTTGTACGCCGGACAGATGACCGTCATTTAAGCGTGATAGGAAAAGCTAATGAGTGACTTAGGGCTGTTTTTACTCATTCTGGTCGCCGTGTTAAGCACGGCGATGAGCCTTTGGGGGCTAAGTCGCTTTCGCAATTTTTCCTCATTTCAATCTAGTTCTGAGCCACAACAAATACTACTCGCCAAAACCTGCCGACTGGTGTTCCTTTGCGTTTTCTCGGCCTTGGTGCTGTTAGCGTATGCGTTCATCAGTGACAATTTTGCGCTGCATTATGTTTCATCCCACTCCAATTCTGCTCTGCCCGTGTTTTACAAAGTGGCAGCCGTATGGGGAGGGCATGAAGGATCGATGCTGTTTTGGGTGATGACGCTAGCAGGATGGTCTGCAGTGATCTCCTATCAGCGTTGTTACCCGCAATCGTATCAATTTAAAGTACTGACCTTGATGAATGCGCTGGTTGCCATGTTCGCGTGGTTTACCTTGTTCACCTCCAACCCCTTTGAGTTGAATGCGGTTTTGTCCCAGCGAGGGGAGAGATTTAAACCCGATGCTGCAAGATGTCGCGCTGATTTTTCATCCTCCTTTGCTGTATCTCGGCTATGTGGGTTACTCCACAGTGTTGGCGTTTGCTCTGGCCGCGTTATTGGAAAAAGATATCCCAAGTCAGTGGGTGGAATGGTGTCAGCCGTGGGCGATGGGTGCGTGGCTGTTTTTAACCTTAGGCATAGGGCTAGGTTCATGGTGGGCGTATTACGAACTGGGCTGGGGCGGTTGGTGGTTCTGGGATCCGGTTGAAAACGCCTCTTTACTGCCTTGGCTGAGCGGAACGGCGCTGTGTCACACCTTATTGGCTAACCGATACCACGGTGTATTGCAGCGTTGGTGTTATGTGTTGGCGCTGATGACGTTCAGTTTAAGCATCATAGGCACGTTTATTGTGCGCTCTGGTGTACTGACTTCCGTACATGCGTTTGCGGTTGATCCCGACAAAGGCATCGCCTTACTCGGCATTCTTGCTTTGGTGCTGCTTGTGGGCTTGGGTAGTTTTGTCCTGCGTTTAGACGAGATTCGCTCAGCACCTCTTACTCACTGGTGGAGTGCGCCATTTTTAATGTTGATCGCGACAGGGTTATTGGCCATCGCCGCATTTACCGTGGGCATGGGTACCTTTTACCCCATGCTGTACACCTTGTTCGGGTTTGGCAGCATTTCAGTGGGTGCGCCGTATTTCAATGCCATGATTTTGCCTTTTGTCCTCTTGGGCATGCTGGCACTAGGTGCAGTTCCGCTAGTCAAACACAAAAACCGACGACCAATCGCGTTAGGGCTAGTGCTTCTTTCAACACTGCTGGGAACCACGCTGTATCGCCTGCAAGTCGATAACCCTGTGTTGTGGGTTCAACTATTCTGGATTTTGGGATGCTGGGTTGCCAGCACACACTTGCTCTGTTTATTGGAGAAAAAAACGCGAGCGATCCCTATGCTGATGGCGCATTTGGGGTTGGCATTTTTGGCTGTGGGCGCGGCGATGAATGCTGAACACTCTCAGGAAATTGCGAAAAAAATGGCACCGGGAGACACACTGACATTTATGCAGTGGCAGGTGACTTATCAGGAAATGAACTGGGCGATAGGGCCGAATTACACGCTAGAGAAAGCGCGATTTACATGGCAAAAAGAGGGCGCGAGTTCTTTTATCATGGAACCTGAACGCCGCCATTATCCGGTACGGGTAATGAACATGAGCGAACCTGCTTTGCATGGACTGTGGAATGGGGATTTGTACGTTACGCTTGGTAGCAAGTTTAGCGAGCAGAGTCATTCCGCAAAAAGCTATGCCGTAAAGAGTTACGCTGTGAAGTTACAATTCAAAGCTTATATAGGCTGGATATGGTTAGCGGCACTGATGTTTGTAATGGGCAGCGTGCTGGCATTAGTGAGTCGCTGGAAAGAGAGGATAGTGCAGAGTGTTGAAAGCCAACGTTATACGCTTGCTTAGTGTGGTCTTAGTGATTGGTGGTGTGCTCGCCGCAATTGGCTTGGGTTTGGAAAATAAAAATACCAACAAGGCAGAAGCGAGTGCGGTCAAACAGTTACCGGCGTTTGATGCCCCAGATTTACTTAATGCAAACTTACGCGTAACACAGCAAGATTTTCTCATTTCGGATTACAAACTTCTCAATGTGTGGGCTTCATGGTGTGGTATTTGTTTAAGTGAGCATGAATTTTTAAACACCTTAGCTCAGCAAGGCGTCCCCATTTACGGCTTAAATTATCGGGATGAACCCCGTGCGGCGACACGTTATTTGCAGCAGCACGGCAACCCGTTTGTCAAAGTGGCTCAAGATCCACAAGGTTCAGTGGCGCTAGATCTTGGCGTGATAGGCACACCGGAGACGTATTTGATTAACTCGGCAGGGGAGATTGTTTTCAAATATTCAGGGCAATTGACCCAAGAAAAATGGCAACGCTATTTTCAGGCATACTTTAAACAGGAGGGTTAATTGTTACTCCGGCTGGCTTTCTTTCTATTTTTCATCGTATCGCCACTGCAAAGTTGGGCGAGTGATCCGCTTTCAAGCACAGAAGGTGTCAACGCCGTCGAATTTTTTGAGTTTGATTCTACTGAGCAGCAGCGCATGGCAACTGAGTTGGCGAAATCATTACGTTGCCCACAATGCCAAAACCAGAATTTGATTGAATCAAATTCACCGATCGCCAAAGACTTGCGCTTTAAAGTGTTTGTGATGGTGAAAGAGGGGAAAAACGAGCAAGAGATTGTCGATTACATGGTTGAACGCTTCGGTGATTTTGTGTTGTACCAACCGCCATTTAAAGCTCAAACCTGGCTGCTATGGTTGACTCCTGTAATAATTCTGGGCCTATTTTTGATCTACGCCGCCCGGTCGGTACGGCGTAAATAGCTACCAGTCAGACAAAACACGGCACAGTCTGGATATAAGACGTATTTCTGGCCGTATTTTTAAATAGATAAATATGGATCAAATCAGAGGCTAAAATAAAAATTGCACGGATGTTTTTCATATTGATCTACTTGCAGGGGTGGTTTATATCAAATTTATTAAAAATACGAATAATTAGGTGGCAGTGTGCCAAGTATTAGTGATATTTGAGCTTGAATTGATATGAAACAGAAGTGGTTGACCGCAGACTGTTAATTTCTATTGATATACCGTTCGGCATTGGAAAATAGTTTTTCACATATTTTTTTCTGGTTCATATACTCTGGTGTGCCTTGTTCCATAGAGTCTAGAACTTCTTTCGCTGCTTGATATTCTGTGACCATAACAGAGAATTGCTCTTCAAAGTTGTTTCTTTGTGTTTTTTTATTTGATTTTCTTACTGGTTTTCGCATGTTTTTTGTACCTTACAGATCCCAAAGTTTCTTTTGTTCTCGTTCTAATAAAATGTCTTCAATTTTTTTCTTATCTTGTGAATGTTATCTGGACTTTCATCTGCATTAAGAGCTTTTACTTTGGAAATTTTGGATTTAGAACCTGTTAGTGGCTTTTTCAAATTTCGATCTCCTTCTATAACATAGAAATAAATAGACCATCGAACATCACATCTTGCGAATGTTTAATTTCGAAAGAAATTTCACCCTAGAAAATTAAAATGATCATTAGGTGATATGAAATGAAAGTGGATAAGATTAAAAAACGACTTGTCTGATTTACAGTAGGAAGACAAACTCTAACATTGTTACTGTAAGATTGATGAACAAAGAACGATGTTTTCTTTATTTGATGAATTTTGAATGACTAGATCTCATCATCTAAACAAGATCTAGTCATAAATATTTATAGCACAGTAACGTTAGCAGCTTGTGGGCCTTTATTACCTTGCTCTACGTTGAAAGCAACTTTTTGGCCTTCAGCTAATGTTTTAAAACCGTCGCTAACAATTGATTTGAAATGAACGAATAGATCAGCACCGCCGTTGTCAGGAGTGATAAATCCAAAACCTTTAGTTTCGTTAAACCATTTTACTAGACCAGTTGTTTTATTAGACATATATATCTCGATAGATTAATTACATTGAAAGAGAAACTACTAAATATGGAATGAAGAAAAAGTTATCGCAGGATATATATGACAAACTGAATCAAAAAACTGAGAAGATCTTAAACTAAATTTTATATCAATAGCTCACTGTTAGAACTGGCGCTACTATACACGATGTACACACAATAGATACGCATTTCTTTGTTTTAAATTTTTATCCATTTAAATCAGTGTGTTAGAGTTTAGTTTTTGAGGGTGCTAAGGTTGGAGCTAAGCTATACCCCCAAAAACACTCCGTATTTGTCATCGGTTTGCTTGGGTATAATGCCCGCCCAATTTCCAAGTGTCGTATTTAAAAGGTCATACCATGAGTCAATATGTTGTCTGTGCGCTCTACAAGTTTGTTGAGCTCAATCATTACCAAGAGCTGAGAGCGCCACTACTGGCACTGATGGAAGAGAACCACATTCGCGGCACATTGTTGTTGGCGCAAGAAGGCATTAATGGCACCGTCGCTTCTTCTCGCCAAGGAATTGATGCGCTGCTGGCGTGGCTAGACAATGAGCCCAGTTTAAAAGGCACTGTGTATAAAGAGTCTTTGGCGAGTGAGCCGCCGTTTAACCGCACTAAGGTCAAACTCAAGAAAGAGATTGTGACTATGGGTGTAGAGGGCATCGATCCGCGTCATGTGGTGGGTACTTATGTGAAACCGCAAGATTGGAACGAGCTGATCTCTGATCCCGAAGTGTTGGTGGTGGATACGCGTAACGACTATGAAGTGCAGCTCGGTACCTTTAAAAACGCACTCAACCCAAAAACTGAGACGTTCCGCGAGTTTCCGCACTATGTGCAGGAAAACCTTGATCCGCAAAAACACAAAAAAGTCGCCATGTTCTGTACTGGCGGGATTCGCTGTGAAAAATCCACCGCGTATTTGAAAGAGCAAGGCTTTGATGAGGTGTATCACCTTGAAGGTGGTATTTTGAAATACCTTGAAGAAGTGCCTCAAGAGAAAAGCTTGTGGGAAGGGGATTGTTATGTGTTCGACGGACGCGTTGCGGTAGGGCATGGCCTTGAGGAAAGTGACTATCAAATTTGTAATGCTTGTCGCCTACCTATTACGGAGGAAGACAAACAGAGCGAGCAATACGAACAAGGCGTCAGCTGTCCGCGTTGCTTTGGGTCACACACGGAAGAGCAGCTAGAGCGTTTCCGTGAACGTGAGAAGCAAGTTCAATTGGCGAAATTGCGCGGTGAAAGACATATCGGCGAAGAGAGTGCACACGTAATTGAAGCTCGCCGCGCTGAAAAATTGGCACGTAAAGCCGCGCAGCGTGGCCAGAAAGGTTAGCGAGTCGTGAGTGGGGGGCATTTCTCTACCCACTCACTGCTTGAAATCGCTGACGAAATTCCCTCGGAGTCATGGCTTTGAGGGTTTTAAATTGGCGGTTGAAGTTCGACAAATTTCCAAACCCAGTTCGCTCGGCAATTAACGCAATCGGCAGCGCAGAACTGGCTAAAAGCTCACACGCTTTACCGATCCGAAACTGCTTCAAATGCTCCGAAAAACTCATCCCATAATGCTTTTCAAATAAGCGATACGCCGAGCTTTCACTCAAATGTAAGTGATGACATAAGTCGGTGATTTTGATCGCTTGTGCGTAGTGCTGCTCCACATACTGTTTCGCCAGCTGAATTTTCTTGTGAATGTCGCTGTTACTGGCGAGTGGTGTCATCAAATACGGCGCAACGGATAGGCGCTGTGCTTGCGGATCGTCCGCCATCAACAGCAGAGATTCAATCACGCGCAAGCTCTGGTAACTGTGAGCTTGCTGCTCAAGATTTTCCAGTAAATGGGCGACTTGAATTGCGGTCTGCTCGCTCAGGTGTAAGCCATAAGCGGCATTTTTCTGTAAGCGTTTTAAGGCTTGAGCCTGCGGTAACACGCTTTGTAGTTTATCCAGCCACTCTTGCTTAAACCAGATAATCGTAGAGTGCAGGGTTTTGGATTGATTCAAGTGCTGTCGGCCTGCAATCATATGCGGCAAACCGGGGCCGTAGAGCAAGAGTGTATTGTGCTCAACCCCACCAATTGCATCACCAGCAAAATAGTTACCGACAAAACGGTGATCGGGGTTCTGGTAGAGCACCAGTTCATACTCAGTGTGATAGTGCCAAGGACAGGAAAACTCTTCTTTATGAGTGTTACTGTGGAACTCACGCAGTACCCAATCCTGACTGATGCCATTCATCACATTTTCAATTAAAGGCCGCATAAATACCTAAGCTAATTTTTACCTGTCAGTTTGATGGGCCTAAACTAGGGGAGTGGCTCAATTTCTGTCAAATGGTTGGAGTGTTTTGCCGGAATAGTATTAGAACTGGCTCGAATAACATCAATAACGAATATGTAGATTCAGTACACTAGCCGCCTTATCTATCCCATGAAATTTCATCTTCAGTTTTGCTACGGAGTTACTGCATGTATCGAGACAAAACCGCCTTACTGTTTATTATGTCGACACTGGTAACAGGTCTGTGCGGGGCTTTTTTCTATCCACTCTCTAGCTTGTTTATTGTTGAGGCGCTCGATGCCTCACCGATGCAGTTGAGCTTATATATGGTGATGGCGGTGGTCAGTTCGGTCATCGTATCGCAGTGGTTGGCGCGTCAATCTGATCGCCACTGGCAGCGCAAAACCATTTTATTAGTCTCATTAAGCTGCTATTTCATTACTGTGGTGAGTTTTATCTTCATCCGCAGTTATCCCTTGGCGATCATGGTGGTGGTGCTGTTTGCCAGTATAAGTGGGGCATCATTTGGTCAGCTTTTTGCGCTTGGCCGCGAATACGCCGATCGGCATTTAACCGACAAAACCACGTTTCTCTCCACCATGCGTGCCGGAATTGCGATTGCTTGGGTATTTGGCCCACCGGCGGCGTTTATGCTCAAAGCCAGTTTTGGCTTTAGTGCTGCCTTTGCGGTTTCTACGGCGATTGTTTCTTTAGCCATTGTGTTGATTGCCCGCTATTTGCCTGCAGGGGAAAAAACAGCAGCGGTTCAACCTGATGGTACACAAGTCGATTTAAGAAAATACTCGACGCGTAAGCGTGCGCTGATTGTGCTGTATTGCGTTACCTTGGTATGTACGTTTGGTGCGAATAACCTCTACATAACCAGTATGCCGCTCTATTTGTCTCGTGAATTGATGGTGCCTGAGCACTGGTTAGGCTTACTGTTTGGTACAGCGGCACTGTGTGAGATTCCCGTAATGTTAATGGCAGGAAAACTGGCACAGCGCTGGGGAACGAACAAATTACTCATGCTTGGGATCGCCAGTGGCATGCTGTTTTACGGTGTCATGCTCACCCACACCGGGTTTATCGCCATGATAGCAGCACAAGTTCTCAATGGTTTCTTTATTGGTGTGTGTGCAACGTTAGGTATGGTCGTTCTACAAGACATGATGCAAGACCGATTGGGCACCGCATCAACCCTGTTTTCGAGCATGCTCAGCATCAGCACGTTGGTGGCGAGCTTGTCGGTGGGTGTGGTGGGCGAGTTTTATAACTATTTCAGTACCTTATATGTTTCTTTGACGGGGGCCTTCAGTGCACTGATTTTATTAACGCTGTTTAGTCAATTGCAGCGCAAAACGGTGCAGGTGGAATCTTCTCAAAGTGAGGTTTCAGTCGGTTAAAGGCTGGTTATGACGGAGTGGAACTGAAAGCGGTCATTACTTATTCAAGGTGCCTAGTGCGTAATTATTCTGGAATGCGTAAAAATTATGTGACAATACTTCCATATCTTATTGCGTGATAAGAAATAATTATGAAAGAAGGTATTATTTTTAAGAAATGAATGTGATTGTGGAGAGGGTCGGTGGACAATTCGGTTGTTACCCAGTTGAAGAAAGAGTTCCACGCGCAATTGAGCGCGTTGCAAGCTCATTCTGCCCCACAATCAAAACCGACATTATCGGTGTTAACCGATGAAGAGTTGCGCCAATTAGAACAAATGTGGATTGAGCTGTGCGTCTGGAAGAAGTCGCAAAACTGATTTTTCTCTCCTCATTTTGATGACTGAATGAACCCAACCCGCAATGGTTGGGTTTTTTGTTGCTCAAAAAGACATTTGTTATAACATAACAATTTAAGCGTCCGAGTGATCTTTTCTTTGAAAAATGGGGTATCAGCCTCATAGTTAGGTCACTAGTAGAGACAAGTTATGCAAATGTTGAGAAACGTGCATCCCGTTACAAAGATTCAAGTGAGTGCAAATATGGCGGAAGTAAGAGCCAGAGTCGATTTCAAAGTCGGAGCCAAAAGCAATATTGACGCAGAAATCCTGTCATTTCATGGACTGCAATCTGATAAAGAGCATGTTGCGGTCATTTTCAAATCAGCCGATACCGCCCAAGAAGCCCCTTTAGTGCGTATGCACTCTGAGTGTTTAACGGGCGATGTTTTCCATTCTTCTCGTTGTGATTGTGGTGAACAGCTGGAAGAAACCATTACCAGAATGGGTGAGTCAGGCGGCATCATCCTGTATCTGCGTCAAGAAGGGCGTGGCATTGGTTTATACAACAAGATTGATGCTTATCGTCTACAAAGTCAGGGTATGAACACCTATGAAGCCAATAATCATCTTGGTTTTGGTGATGATTTGCGTGATTTTACCGAAGCAGCACAGATGTTGAAGGCATTGGGAGTGCATAAGATCCGCCTTGTGACCAACAACCCTAAAAAAATCCGTGAGTTGAAAGAACACGGTATTGAAATTGTTGAGGTTGTGCATACCTCAGCTCACATCAAAGCTGGTAATGAAAGTTACTTGAAAGCCAAAGTTTCCCACGGCAAACATCAATTAAAGCTGTAAATTTCTGTTTTATATAGACTTTGAGCCATCTGGTGAAAAATTCAGAATGTTATTAAACCCCACGCTTGTGGGGTTTTTTGTATGTGTGCTTGAAAAAAAATTGTAAATTTGTATTATCTGCAACGAAATAACAAATGATAATAATTTGCAATACATATTAAGCCATACAAGGATGACACATGAAAGTTAAGTCTATTCTCACTTCTGCCATCTTAGCTTCGCTGACGTTGAGTGCTTCAGCCAGCTTTGCAGCAGCACCAACTCAAGCTCAAGTGGTTGAACATTACGCCAACATTGCACATGCCGTTTATGCGGATTCTCGTCTTACCGCTCAGCAGCTGCAAAAATCGATTGATCGTTTCTTGCAAACGCCAACAGCGAAAGGCCTAGACGAGGTAAAACAAGCGTGGTTGGCTGCTCGTGTTCCTTATCAACAATCTGAAGTTTTCCGTTTTGGTAACACGATCGTCGATGACTGGGAAGGTCAATTGAATGCTTGGCCATTGGATGAAGGTTTGATTGATTATGTATCAGGTAGTTATCAGCATGAGCTGGGCAATGAAGGCGCGAATGCCAACATTGTTGCCAATACTTCACTGACGATTGGCGCTAACAAACTCGATGTAAAAGAAATTACCCCTGAACTTCTGGCGAGCCTGAATGAAATCGGTGGTTCTGAGGCGAATGTGGCGTCAGGCTATCATGCGATTGAATTCTTGCTGTGGGGGCAAGATTTGAATGGCACTAAGGCGGGAGCGGGTGCGCGTTCTTATACCGACTATCTGCAAGGTAAAGAGTGTACCAACGGCAATTGTGATCGCCGAGCGCAATACCTCAAAGCGGCCGCTCAACTATTGGTGACTGACCTTGAATGGATGGAAAAACAGTGGGCAAACGGGGAGAAAGGTAACTACCGTCAGCAACTGTTGAACGAATCCACAGAGAATGGCTTGCGTAAGATGCTGTTTGGTATGGGTTCTCTTTCTCTGGGTGAGCTAGCGGGTGAGCGCATGAAAGTCGCGCTGGAAGCGAATTCAACCGAAGATGAGCACGACTGTTTTTCGGACAACACGCATAACTCGCACTACTACAACGAGCAGGGCATCTACAATATCTTCACTGGCACCTACACTCGTGCGGATGGTTCTGAGCTGAAAGGCCCAAGTCTGTATGAGTTAGTCGCAGAAAAAGATGCCAGTGCGGCAAAAGAGATCCTGCAACAGTTTGAAACTGCCAGAACCCAAGTCGGTGAGTTAGTCACATCAGCAGAGAAGAATAATCAACATTTCGATCAGCTCATCGCAGCCGATAACACTGCAGGTCACGCCATCATCAATCAAGCCATCATGGCACTTGTGGTTCAAACAGGCTCTATTGAGCGTGCTGCAGGCATTATTGGCATTGATAACCTAAACCCAGATACGGCGGATCACGAGTTTTAATCTGTCACTCTAGTTATCCTTTCCCTCTGTAACACAGAGTAGGAAAGGGGTTGATCGATTTTGCAATAAAACCCAATCCCGCTTTGCGCGAATTAATATACCCAAACGACTTGGAGTTGCAGGTAACCAATACCGCTGCAGCTTCAAGTAGGAAGGGGATAAAAAGGGATTGGGTTGTTTTTACAGGAACAATGTCATGAAGTCCTCTTTATCTCTGCTGCTGTTGGGTGCCGTATTGAGCAGTTCTGCCTTGGCTGCGGAGATTAAATCGGGTGGTGATACCAGTACCACCAAGGAAGGGGTGAACGCCTTTTCTATGCCAGCGACCAATTTACCGATTACCAAGCGCCTTGATTTTAGTGTGGGGAACAGTTTTTTCCGTAACCCTTGGGTACCTGCACCCGCTTCAACGGATGCTCGTGATGGTTTAGGGCCTTTGTTTAACACCAATGGCTGTCAAAACTGCCACATCAAAGATGGGCGCGGTCATCCGCCGGAACCTAATGATACACACGCGGTTTCCATGCTAGTGCGTTTGAGTATTCCGGCCGTGACTGAGCAACAGAAAGCGACTTATGCCCTCAATGGCGTTGTGCCTGAACCCACTTATGGTGGTCAGCTACAAGATTTTGCGCTGCCAGATCAAAAGCCCGAAGGGCGTATTCATATCACTTATGATGAAGTGGTGGTCACTTTTGCGGATGGTACTCCTGTTGCTTTGCGTAAACCGAATTTGAAAATCTTGGATCTCGCTTATGGCGAAATGCATCCGGATGTGCAAATGTCGGCGCGGGTAGCGCCGCCAATGATTGGACTTGGGCTTTTGGAAGGGATTGCAGACCAAACCTTACTGAAGTGGGCAGATCCAGAAGATCGCGATGGTGATGGCATTTCCGGACGAGTCAATCAAGTCCGAGATGTACGAACGGGTGAAACTGCGATTGGCCGTTTTGGTTGGAAAGCAGGGCAGCCCAACATCATGCAGCAAAATGCGGCCGCCTTTAATGGTGATTTGGGTTTAACCAGCCACCTGTTTCCACAAGAAAACTGCACGGAAAAACAGACGCTATGCCGCGAGCTACCGAGTGGTGGTTCACCAGAGGTCAGCGACAACATTTTGGATTTCGTGGAGTTTTATGCTCAGCACTTAGCGGTTCCCGTGCGTCGCAACGTGCAAGATCCTCAGGTGCAATTGGGTGAAAAACTGTTTGCCCAAGCGGGCTGCCAGTCTTGCCATAAAACAGAAGTCGTAACTCAGGAAAATGCCGATCGTCCTGCCCTCTCAAAGCAGCGTATCCAGCCTTACACGGATCTGCTGTTGCACGATATGGGCGAAGGCTTGAGTGATGGTCGCCCGGAAGCGTTAGCATCCGCACGTGAGTGGCGTACCGCACCTTTGTGGGGGATCGGTTATACCCAAGAGGTGAATGGACACACCTATTTCTTGCATGATGGTCGAGCACGCAACGTGATGGAAGCGGTACTGTGGCACGGTGGTGAAGCGCAAGCGAGCCGCGACAAGGTACTGCAATTTGACAAAGCACAGCGTGAAGCGCTGATTGCCTTTTTGAATTCGCTGTAGGAGATGAGGATGAAAAAAACGCTGACTCTTTTGGTTCTGTCGTTACTGACCGCATGTCAGAGTGCCTCAAATCCTGACCATTCCAGCCAAGCGGTGTTCGAGTTAGAACGTGAATATGCAGAAACTCTCGCTGAGCAGACCGGACAGTTGCAGCAGAGTGTGACTCAATATTGCCAAGCGCCGAATGGAGACACCACATTACTTAAACAGCAGTGGCAAGCCAGTATGCAAGCGTGGATGCGTTTGCAAGGCCAGCAGCGTGGCCCGAGTGCGGCGCTGGATCTAAGTTGGAATATGCAGTTTTGGCCTGATAAAAAAGACACGACTGGGCATAAGATGAAGCAGTTACTGGCTCAGCCTCAAGCATGGACGGCGGATGACATTGCGAAACAGAGTGTCGCGGTACAAGGTCTTGGTGCATTGGAATGGCTGATCTTCGATAGCAAATCCGTTCTATTGACTGAGCCACAACAGGCATGTCCTACCGCGATGGCGATTAGCCACCATGTGCAGCGTAATGCGCAAAATATTGCACAGGCTTGGCAAGATAACCCGTGGCAAACGCTGGATGAACAAGCGTGGCGAGCCGAGTACATCGCTCTGCTTTCTAATCAACTTGAGTTTGCTCTCTCTAAACTTAATCGACCACTGGCGAACATTGGTCAGCCACGGCCGTATTTTTCCGAATCATGGCGTTCTAAAACCTCGCTCAGTAATATGCGCTATAACTTGCTAGCGATTCAGGCGTTGTATCATGCCGATGGACAAGGGCTGGATGCCATGCTGCGCGAGCAAGGTATGGTAACGACGGCAGATCGCGTCTCCGATCAGCTCGCGGGGATTATCGAAACATGGCCGCAACAAGCTAGCCTGTTTGACATGCTGCAAACCAAAGCAGGGTATCGAGAGGTGTTAGTACTGCGTGATAAGTTCGAACAACTGAACTATTTGCTGCACGATGAAGTGGCGGTAGGGCTTGGCGTGGTGATTGGGTTTAATGCAACCGATGGTGACTGATGCAACTCGCCGCAATTTGCTGAAAGCGGCACTGTTTGGTGGCTGTACACCTTGGTTGGTCAATGCTTGTAGCTCCACACCATCATCGCGTGTGCCTTAGTTGGCTGCGCGATTGAGGGGCGAGAGCGTTTCAGTGTGGTAATGGCCGATAGCGCGGGACAAAAAATTGGCCAATTGCCTCTGCCAGCCAGAGGGCATGGGATTGCCATTCACCCTCATTTGCCACAGGCCGTTGCGTTTGCACGGCGACCGGGACAGTTTATGTCGGTGTTTGATTACCAAACGGCGCAGCAAATTGTGCTGCGTCCTGCCGATGCACAGCGTTACTACTACGGGCATGGTGTGTTTTCGGCAGATGGCCGCTTTTTGTATGCCACGGAGGGGGAGCAAAAAAACAGCCGTGGCGTGATCGGCGTTTATGAGGTTGCTGAACGCTATCAGAAAGTCGCTGAATTCAGCGGCTTTGGTGTTGGCCCACACGAAGTGATCTTGATGGCAGATGGTCGCTTGGTGGTGGGGGTTGGTGGTGTGCATACCTTTGGACGTGAGCCACTGAATCTGGACACCATGCAGCCGAATTTGACCTACCTCTCTGCACAAGGTGAGGTATTAGAGCAAATCACGCTTGCCGATCGTCATTTGAGCATTCGTCACCTGGCGCATGATGGTGCGCAAACCGTCTTGTGTGGTCAGCAGTATCGCGGCCAGCCGGATGATTATCCGTCGTTGGTCGCCATGCACAAAGGTTCAGGGCCACTCATTCCATTGCAAGCAGAGCCCGAACAGTGGGCGCGTTTCAATCACTACATTGCGAGTATTGCTGCGACGGAGGAGTGGATTCTTGCGACTTCACCCCCGGGAAATTGCTATGGAATTTGGTCTAAAGCCACGGGCGAACTGGTGGAGCTTGCCGCTCTGTCAGATGCTTCTGGCGTCGTGGTTCGCCATGGTGCATTTCAGGTGAGTTCGGGTTCTGGGAAAATCATTTTGCAATCGGCACCAGAGCACGCTCAAACTCACATGAGTAATGTGATGTGGGATAACCATTGGTCGGCGATTGGATAAACGACAAGTTTTCTGCTTTCCTGCGTTGCAGGTTGCAACTCTCCCAAGCATGGAGTCTCATCTTGGGAGATAACTAACCAAAAGAACGATGTCCTATTTTTGAATCATTCCATGCTGAACGGTAGACGATAAAATCGAGACATCATTAAAAAATTATCGATAGATCGCTTAAATTAGCGGCTTTCCTTTGCCATACTTACATCATCGTAGGCCAGTAGGGCGTTTTGATGAAAAGCAGAGTTGTCGTTGCTATCGCGTTATTATTCTTTGTTATTCCGTGTTCTGCTGCTCAGCGCTTTGTTGAGCTAGGTTGGATTGATTCCGCTTCTTCCATCTATGAGCAAATGGCTAATTCCGAACTGGTAGAACAGATCTACCAAAACAATAATGACCAATTATTGTGGAGTGATTTAGCCACAGCGAACCATTTTGAAGCCCAGCTAGAAGTGATTCATCGTGCGGGTTTTAGCCCGTTTTTTAATCGTCAATTGTCACTTATGCGTACCTACCGCCAGCAAAATCAGTGGTATGAGTATGATCTTTTAGCAACCGATACCTTATTGCAGTATCTAAGTTATGCAGAGCTGGCTCCGAAAGTAGGTATTCCGTGGTTTTTTGAAGCGGCGCTAGCAAAGCCGCTTGAGGCACCCAGTGAAGAAGGATTGCTTGCTTTACATATGGCGGTGGGCTCGAAAACCCTCGACCAGTTGGTTGATGAATATACGCCGAGAGATCCTGCTTATCAGCAGTTATTGAACACCTATCAATTCTTATTAGCGACTGAATCTCATGATATCCCTCTCTATGAGCAGACAGGGTTAAAACGTCCCGGTGATCCGTTAACGCATCGTGATGCGTTATTGCGTCGCCTGTCTCTGGTCAATCTTGATGTGACTGACGTTCGTGACGATATTACGTTTTACGATCAGACCTTAGTGAAACCGATAAAGCAGTTTCAGAACATGCATGGGTTAAAACCTGATGGTGTGATAGGGCCAGAAACCATGAAATGGCTGAATAAGTCAGTGACTGAAAGGCTGGCTTTGTTAGCGCTTAACGCTGAACGTATTCGATTGTGGTCGACGCAGCAAGGTACGGTGATTGTCGTGAATGTCCCCGGTTTTGAAATGAAATATTGGGACTCGGGTCGGGAAGTGTTTGGAGCAAAAGTGGTGGTTGGCCGGGTAACTCGCCCCACACCGGTGATGAACACTAAACTTGACTCATTGATCATCAACCCGATGTGGAATGTGCCTCGGAAAATCATGGTGGAAGATATTCTGCCAATGGTTAAACGCGATAGTGAATACCTTGCCCGACATCAGATAGAGATAATTCGTAGCTGGAGTGATCCCGAAGTGTTAGATCCACAGCTCATTGATTGGTCAAACATCAACCCAGAGACTTTCCCTTACCGTATGCGTCAGCAGGCTGGAGTGCAAAATGCACTCGGCATGTACAAATTCAATACCCCGAATTCACGCGCCATTTATCTGCATGACACTCCAAGTAAGCATCTGTTTAACAACGTATCGCGCGCGTTTAGTTCTGGCTGTATTCGTGTTGAAAATGCACAAAAATTTGCGCAAACCTTATTGGAGCAGCAAGGTATAGTGCTGAACGAGTTGCCTGCATACACTCAAGCGATTGCGCTTAAGAAACGGATCCCAGTACAAATCATCTACCAAACCGTTTGGTATGAAGGCGGAGCGCTGCAGTATCGAGATGATATTTATCGTTATGATTCCTCCTCAATCAGCAATGGTGATGCGTATCCAAATTTGACCAAAATTTGACAGCGGAAAATTTCCTTTATTGCTCAATGAATAAGCGGATTAGTCATTTGAATTAGTGATACCTAGCACGTTTTATGCATTTGATATCGAACCCAGAGTCCGGTACTTTCCGTACCCAGAGAGCCAAGTTCAGTAGGTAAAAAGTGCAGACAACACGACGAGATTTCTTAAAACTGACCGCGGGTGGATTGATTTTAGCCGCCTGTACGCCAAGCATCGCGTTCGCGAGTTATGCCGCTAAGCCAAGAGAATTGGCATTAAGCAATTTGCACACAGGCGAGAGTATTGAAACGCGCTATTTCAATGGCAAAGACTATGTACGTTCCGAATTGAAGCGACTGAATCACTTGTGTCGTGATTTTCGCCGTGATGAAGTTCATGCCATGGACAGAGTTCTGTTTGATCAACTGTGTCAGATTCAACAATTGCTAGGGACACAAGCCGAAGTGCATATTGTCTCTGGTTATCGTTCTCCGGCGACCAACAAACAGCTACGCAGTAAGTCAAAAGGCGTAGCGAAAAAAAGCTACCACATGTCCGGCCAAGCCATCGATTTTCGTTTAGATGGTGTTTCGTTGAAGAAAATCCGTGAAGCGGCAATCAGCTTGCAAGCGGGTGGTGTTGGTTACTATCCGAAAAGCCGATTTATTCACATCGATACTGGGCCTGTCCGTCAATGGGTTGGTGCCTAACTTGTCAAAGGCAGGCGTTAGTGACATAGTGCCTGCCAGTTAAGAACCAGACAGGATAGGTTTATGTCTTTACAATATCAGGTGGTGCCGGTTACGGCTTTTTCTCAAAACTGTTCTATCGTGTGGTGCGATGAAACCATGGAAGGCGTAGTGGTGGATCCGGGCGGTGATGTGAAACAACTGGCTATGTTGATCGCCGAACTCGGCGTGAAAGTCACCCAACTGGTACTAACTCATGGTCATCTTGATCATGTTGGAGGCACAGAGCCACTGGCTGAAGCCTTAGGTGGTGCACGCATTGTTGGCCCACATAAAGCAGATAACTTCTGGCTGCAAGGCTTAGAAGGCCAAAGCAAAATGTTTGGTTTCCCTCTTACTGAAGCATTTGAACCGCATCAATGGCTGAATGACGGTGACGTGGTCACGTTTGGTAAGCAAACCCTGCAAGTTCTTCACACTCCGGGTCATACACCTGGCCATGTCGTGTTGTTTAGTGATTCAGCTCGACTGGCGTTTGTGGGCGATGTGCTATTCAACGGCAGCATTGGCCGTACTGATTTCCCACAAGGTGATTTCAATACTCTGATCGCTTCGATTAAGAATAAGCTGTGGCCATTGGGTAATGATGTGACTTTTATTCCCGGCCATGGGCCTAAATCGACGTTTGGCCGTGAACGTGCCAATAACCCGTACGTAGCGGACGAAATGCCTCTTTATTAAATCCCTTTCTACGGATTACGCTCTGGCTCGGCGGCGGCAAGATAGCGCCGAGCCAATCCGACAAATTCTTCCGCGCTTCGATCTAAATCCTGTTCTGCAATAAACACGTCATACCCAAAGAATTCCCGTTGATACTGCATTCGATTGGCAAGCATGGCTTGTAACCCGGTGTATTGGTTGCCTTTTGCATCCATGTAAGGGGTTGAGTCTAAAACCAAATCTTCAAATTGATCCTGCTTGGCTAGTTGCTGAGCACCAAGGTAGAGCAGGGCGCGTTGGCTAAGTAGTACTTGGGTCGAGAGGCGAGGACAAATGCTGCTAAGGTAAGGCGAATAATCTTTCAGACGAATCCCCACCCACGGCAATGGCTGATGCCACCCTTCGCGCTCATAGCTGCATACGCCGATTTGGCTGATGTTATTCCATTTCACAACCCATCCACCTTGATAAAAATGCTGCTGAAAATGGGTTGCGGTCAGCGTGTAAGCGACTTGCCCTTTTAGAATCAACCAATAGGCAAGCCCTCCCCATGTGAAAAGCGCCAGTATGCCAATTAAGGCTTGCATGGCAGATTGCGCAATCCAGAGCACTAAAATGATGAGTGCAGTGGCGAGTAAAACTAACCCCTTGATGATTCTCGGAGTGAAATGGAACTGATGATTGTATAGTTGCAAAGTGGTCATGCGTTCCCCGTTTTCGAAACACTCCGCACAAATTATAACCATGCGATCGGCTAGAAGATCAATTGTCGCGGAGAACTTGACCTCATCCCTACAAACGGCGGGCGTAATTTGTTATAAAGCGCGCTTCAAAATTTTATGGTTGCCTTAGGGCAATGAAATGGAGACCGACCCGATGAGACTAGCTCATAAGCGTAAAGTGCAGGCTAAACTGCAAAAGCGCATTAAAGCGATCGTTGCAAACCTTGCTACGGTAAAAGCGACGGTGAAACCGAGCACATCTGTGCAACAGAAAGCGCAACCCGTGCACTCAAAGGCCCCTTCGGCACACAAAGTAGAGCAAGCGGCAGCACCCACTGTGATTTGCCAACTGACTCCGAAACAACAACAAGTTCTTGAAATCGTGCGTGATGCCGTTGAAGGCATTAACCCAAAAGCGATCGGTTTGATCGCAGGTCAAGACGAAGCGAAAGCCTCAGCATGGGCCGCAGGCGCACTGAAGAAGCTGCTTGATGAAAAGCTGGTCGAGAAAAACCAAGCCGGTAATAAAGTGACTTACACTCTGGCGGTGTAAGCCAGCCACAAAGCTCCGCCTCTAGGAGCTTTGTTTCCTTTTATCCAAACCTCAAGCTGTTTGACCATACCTTTGTCACAGTTTTTACTCTTTTCTTTAAAATCCTATCCCGCAGAAATTACTACGTACTAATTAGTCTATTTAATTTAAAAATATAGTTTATCTTACTGATTCTATTGATAATATGTTTTTGTTCTACGTATTTTTACTTACAACGAATGGCTAAGTAGCGATTGACAGTTGTTACTAGGCTGCGTGGTCTCGCCGATTTTTTCTGCAGTGAAAATCAACCACATTGTTGACGAGCCTGTCGCAGGGTGCGCAGGTATTGATAACCAAGGACGTCAAACAATGAGTCTTATCCATCAATCTGTATCACGAGTCATTAAACGGAGCGTGCTGGTCATTGCAGCAGGTGTTTCGCTGCTGGCGACTTCCGCGTTTGCTGAAGAAAAAGTTTATCGCTTAACGCTGGCTGAAACTTGGGGGCCGAACTTCCCGATTTTTGGTGACACCACAAAGAACATGGCGGCAATGGCAGAGAAAATGTCCAATGGCCGTTTGCAGATCCGTATTGATTCTGCCAACAAACATAAAGCGCCGCTGGGTGTGTTTGATATGGTGAAATCAGGCCAATACGATATGGGACATTCAGCTTCCTATTATTGGAAAGGCAAAGTGCCGAACACGCTGTACTTTACTTCTATGCCCTTCGGTATGACTACAGCGGAGCAATACGCGTGGTTTTATCACGGTGGTGGTATGGAGTTGATGGATAAAGTTTACTCGCCACACAACATGCTTTCTTTCCCAGGTGGTAATACCGATGTGCAGATGGGTGGCTGGTTTCAAAAAGAGATCAACACTGTTGAAGATCTTCAAGGTCTGAAAATGCGTATCCCTGGTTTTGCGGGAGAAGTGCTAGCAGAGCTTGGTGCTAAGCCAACCAATATTGCTCCGGGAGAGCTGTATACCTCATTAGAGCGCCGCACGATTGATGCGTTGGAATGGGTAGGCCCATCGCTCGATTTACGTATGGGTTTCCACAAAATTGCCCCTTATTACTACACAGGTTGGCATGAGCCAGCAACGGAGCTGCAATTCTTAGTCAACAAGCGTACATGGGAGAAATTGCCAGAAGATCTGCGTGAAATCTTGCGTGTCGCAATGCGCACCGCAGCTTATGACATGTATGTACAGTCTGTGCATGAAAGTGGCAAAAACTGGGCTTCTATCACCCAAGAGTATCCAGATGTCAAAGTCAAAACTTTCCCAGCACCTGTTATCAAAGCGTTGCGTGAAGCGAATGACCGTCTGTTAGCAAAACATGCTGCGGAAGATCCTCTTGCTAAAGAAATCCAAGAATCGCAAGCCAATTATCTAAATCAAACACGCAGTTGGACAGACATCTCATTACGCGCTTATCTCAACAGTGAATCGCAATGATATGTTGAACTACGTCTAGGAAGCCCAAGAAAAGTACATAACAATAAAGCTCCGTGCACATTGGTGACACGGAGCAATTTGATTCGACAGGGAGTTGAGAATGAGAAGTCTGATTTATGTTGAGCGGATATTTAACCGCCTCAGCGATCTGCTGGGGTGGATCTCCAGCGTTTTGTTTATCTTGTTGGTGGCGAATGTGGTGTATGACGTTGTGATGCGTTACGCCTTCAATGATGTTTCTATCGCATTTCAAGAATTAGAGTGGCATCTGTTTGCCACCGTTTTTTTGCTCGGTATTCCTTACGCGATTAAAGCGGGCGGTCATGTACGAGTCGACTTGTTCTATGAACGTTTATCCATGAAAGCGCAAGCCGTCATTGATGTGCTTGGCACGCTGTTTTTCCTCCTGCCATTTTGTCTGTTGGTGGTCTATTACGGGATCGATTTTGCCAAGGAAAGCTATGAGCTTGGCGAAACCTCCGGTGATCCGGGTGGCCTACCTTACCGCTGGATTATCAAAGCCATGATTCCCGTCGCCTTTACATTTATGGCGGTGAGTGGTGTTGGCCTTGTTATCCACTCGCTTAATAAAGTGTTTAACCCCCGTTTGATCCATGCAGACCTCAACCAAACGAAGTAAGGGAAACGTATGATTGGTATTGTGATGTTTTTCGTTGCCCTGTTTGCGCTTTTAATCGGTTTTCCTGTGGCGTTTACCTTTGGCGGTATTGCACTAATTTTTGGTGTTTGGGCAGAAGGCATAGAGATGTTTGCGTTTATGCCTTACCGCATTCAATCGATTATGGAAAACACGGTATTGATGGCAGTGCCGCTGTTCGTGTTTATGGGGCTAGTGCTGCAAAAAACTAAGCTGGCGGAACAGTTACTCGAATCAATGGGGCGTCTGTTTGGTGGCATTCATGGCGGGGTTGCGATTTCCACCGTGTTAGTCGGTACATTAT